>CAVOSY010000023.1:0-366915 GCA_963698965.1 uncultured Actinomycetota bacterium | reverse complement strand
CACCCGTACGCCGAAACAGGTCGTCGACGCCACGCTGCGTGCACTGCCCGGCCGCAAACCCAGTCTGGTCGACGGTGCTGCCAACGCGCTCGTCGCGCGCACGCTCTACCGGGTGCTGCCCAGGCGGCTGCTGATCGCGCTGTCGGGACGAATCATCGCCGGTTGAGATGTGAGACGGCTACGACACCAGTTCCGGCGACAGTGTCTCGGCCAGATGCCCCGCCAGCGTACGCACCGTGTTGTACGTGACGATGATCTTGGGCGTGACCCGGACACCGGTCTGAGTTTCGATGTGGGTACGCAATTCCAGGTTGCCCAGCGAGTCCAGCCCATGCTCGGCGAACGGACGATCGGGGTCGATCGGGCGGCGCAGGATGAGGCTCACCTGATCGCTGACGAGTCGGCGCAAGCGGTTGGGCCACTCCTCCGGCGACAGCGTGCGAAGCTCGGCGAGGACGGCGGCGGCACTGGCGTCCGCGTCGAACTCGGCCGCACGGAACTTCTCGGCGAAGGGGCTGCGCGCTGCCAGCGACGTGAGCCAAGGCGCCCCCGTCAACGGCAGATAGCCTGCGTATCCGCGGTCGTAGCGCAGCAACGCGCGGAACGCGTGGGCGCCGTCGGTCGGACTGATCATCGTCGTGTCACCGCGTTGCGCAAGCCCCGCGCCGCGGCCGATCTGATCCCATGCGCCCCAGGCGATTGCGGTGCCGGGCAGACCATGGCTGCGCCGCCATGCGGTGAACGCGTCCAGCCAGCTGTTCGCCGCCGCGTACGCGCCCTGCCCGGGTGAACCCAGCAGCGCGGCCGCCGACGAGAAGCTGCAGAACCAATCCAGGGGTTGCCCGGCGGTCGCCTGATGCAGATACCAGGCGCCGAACACTTTTGGCGACCAGTCCCGGTCGATCAGCTCGTCGGTGATGTTGCCGATGGTCGCGTCGTCGACGACCGCGGCGGCGTGCAGCACACCGCGCAGCGGCAGTCCGGTGGCGGTGGCCGCGGACACCAGCCGCCCCGCGGTCCTGGCATCGGCGATATTGCCGCACTCGACGACGATGTCGGCGCCGTTGGACCGGAGCCGTTCAATCGTCTTCTGCGCCTGAGGGTTCGGCTGTGACCGCGAGGTGAGGACGATCCTGCCGCACCCTGCCGAAGCCATCGTCGCCGCCAGGAACAACCCGAGACCGCCCACCCCGCCCGTGACGATGTACGAGCCGTCCTTGCGGAAGACCTTGGCCCGGGTCGGTGGCACGGCCACGTCCGTTTGGCGCCCGCGAGGGATGCGCAGGACCAGCTTCCCGGTGTGCTCGGCGGCGCTCATCTCGCGCATCGCGGTGCCCGCCTCGGCCAGCGGCCGCACGGAGTATTCGGGCGCAGGCAGGACGCCGTCGCCGACCAGGTCGTAGACCGTCCGCAGCAGTGCGCCGATCTGATCGGGTGCGCTATGGCTCATCAGCATGAGGTCGGCGTAGTAGAAGACCAGGTTGCGCCGGAAGGGATAGAGGTCGAGGCGGGTGTGCTCGTACACGTCCCGTTTGCCGATCTCCACGAACCGGCCGCCGAAGGCCAGCAGTTCCAGCCCCGCCCGCTGTGCCGCGCCGGTCAGCGAGTTGAGCACCACGTCCACGCCGTATCCATCGGTGTCTCGGCGAATCGCTTCGGCGAAATCCGTTGTCCGCGAATCATATACGTGCTTGATGCCCATCTTCCGCAGCAGTTCGCGCCTGTCATCGCCGCCCGCGGTGGCGAAGATCTCGGCTCCGGCGTGGCGCGCGATGGCCATCGCCGCCTGTCCGACACCGCCGGTCGCCGAATGGATCAGCACGCGATCGCCGGCTTGGATACGGGCCATATCGTGCAACCCGCACCACGCGGTCGCGTAGGCGGTGGACACCGCGGCGGCCACCTCGGAGGTCATGCCGTCCGGCAGGGTGGCCGCCAGACGCGCGTCGCAGGTGACGAACGTGCCCCAGGCGACGGTGTCGGCGATGGCGCCGACCCGGTCGCCCACCTTGTGCTCGGTCACCCCGGGGCCGACCGCGGTCACCACGCCCGCGAAGTCCACGCCGAGGCCCAGGCGCTGGCCGTCCGCGGTGAAATAGCGGCCGAAGGCCAGCAGCACGTCGGCGAAGTTGATGCTCGACGCGTCGACCGCCACTTCGATCTGCCCGGCTTGGGGCGGTTGCCGATCGGCGGTGACGAATTCGAGACTCGCCAAGTCACCCGGGGTGCGGATGTCGAACCGCATACCGTCGTGTTCGGTGTCGACCGTGGTGGTGCGGCGCTCATCCGGCCGCAGCGGACTCTGCTGCAGCCTTGCGGTAAACCACGATCCGTTCCGCCAGGCGGTCTCATCCTCGGGGGATCCGCTGAGCAATTCCTCAGCCACCCCGTCCGGCGCCGTATGCGCGTCGATGTCGATCTGGGTCGGCCGAAGCGGTGGGTGTTCGGCACCGATGACCCGCAGCAGGCCCCGCACCCCGCCCTGATCGAGGTTGACCCGGTCGCCCGCGGTGAGCACCTGTGCGCCGCGGGTCAGCACATACAGCCGAGGGGGCTCGCCGCCCTCGGCGTCCGGCAATTCCCTCGCAACGTGCGACGAGGCTTTCAACGACTTCCCGTCCGCGCGAAAGGCATTGCTCGCCCGGTTCGTCGTCGGCGGGCGCAGTGACCAGGACGACGCCCCGGAGCCCGGCGCGGGTGAGCTCGTCGACCGACACGTCACCTGTTGCGATCCGGCAATCGGCGCCGCGGGTCGTCATCGCCTCCGCGAGCCGTGTCGCGAACTCATCGCGGTCGTCGGGGGCGACGAGCAGCCATGCACCGGCATCGGCGCCGTCGGCCGCTTTCGGGGCGCCGTCTCATCCCATTCGACCGTGAGCAGGCGTTCGGACAGAATCCGCTCGCGGTCGCTGCTCTTCGAGCTGCGGCTGCCCATACGCAGACCCGCGACCTGCACTACGACCTGGCCCTGTGCGTCCACGATGTCCAGATCGGCCTCGACTGCGGTGCCGTCGGACGACACAATCCGTGCCAGGCAGTACCGCGCATCGCGCCCCGGCCCGAACCGGCGCAGCCGGGTCACACTGAGCGGCAACATCAGCCCTCCGTCGGTGCCGCCGTGCGGCTCGAAGTCCCGCGGCCACCGACTGGAAACAGGCGTCCAGCAGCGCCGGATGAATCCCGTATGCGGACTGTTGCGAGCGGATGTCGCCGGCCAGACCGACCTCGGCGAACAGCGTCGATCCGTCACCATCGGCGGAGTGCACGGCGGTCAGCGCGGAGAACGCGGGCCCGAACTGGATCCTGCGGGTGGCGAACCACTGGCGGATCTCCTCGCCGGAGATCCGGTTCGGGTGTGCGCTGAGCAGGCCGGCGATGTCATGGGAGGCAGGCCGACACTGGTCATCGGCCGTCCGCAGGGTCGCGACCGCCTGACGGATCCGCTCGCCATCCTGGTCGGTCTCTACGGCGAACTCGGCCACGCCCGTACCCTCGACCGTCGCCACGGCGGTGACCTCGGTGCGGTCGTCGAGCAGCATCAGCTGCTCGAACTGGATGTCGGTGACGACACCACCCGAGTCGGTCGCGCCGAACAGGGTGTCGGTGGCGGCGAGAGCCATCTCGCAGTAGGCGGCGCCCGGGTAGGCGGCGACGTTGTTGACCTTGTGGTCGGCCAGCCATGGCAGTTTCGCCGTGCCCACATCGCCCTGCCAGGCGTGCCGCTCGGGCTCCTCCGGCAGCCGGACGTGCTCACCGAGTAGCGGATGGACGGCGACGGTGGTCGCACCCTGCTGCGCGGCGTCGCGGTCACCGGAGCCGATCAGCAGTTGGTGGTCATGGGTCCACGTCGGCAGCGGAGCGTCGAGCAGCCGCCCCTGCGGGTACAGGACCGAGAAGTCCACTGCGGCGCCCGCGCAGTACAGGTCGGCGACGAAGTCGCGCAGCCCGTGCGGCTGCTCCAGTTGCCGCCGCATCGCCGGCAATCGCCTGCACCGCAACGTCGCCGGCCTTCGCGGTCTGCTCTACGCCGCGCATCAGCAGCGGGTGCGGGGACAGTTCACCGAACACCCGGAAACCGTCGTCGAGCGCCGCCTGAACCGCCCCGGCGAACTGGACCGGACTGCGCAGGTTGTCCACCCAGTACTGCGCATCGCACGAGGGCAGCGCCCGCGGGTCGTCGAGCGTGGCCGAGTAGAACGGCACGGTCGGCGTCCTGGGCGCGAGGTCGGCCAGCACCTCGGCGAGTTCCACCAGGATCGGATCGACGTGCGGGGAATGGGAGGCCACGTCGACGGCGACCTCGCGGGCCATGATCTCGCGGCTCTCCCAGCCGGCGATCAGGTCGCGGACCGTCTGTGGGGCTCCGCCGACGACGGTGGACTGGGGTGAGGCGACCACCGACACCACGACATCGGTGATGCCGGCCGCAGCCAACTCCGCCTGCACCTGGGCGACCGGTAGTTCGACCGAACCCATCGCGCCGCCGCCTGCCAACCGGGCGCACAGCCACGACCGGCGGCAGATCACCCGCACGCCGTCTTCGAGCGACAGCACGCCGGCGACCACGGCCGCCGCGGCCTCGCCGAGCGAATGCCCGATGACGGCGCCCGGCTGTACGCCGTAGGAACGCGCGGTCGACGCCAACGCGACCTGCATCGCGAAGATCACCGGCTGCACCCGCTCGATGCCGACAACGGTCTCGGGTGCGGTCATCGCCTCGGTGATGGAGAACCCGGACTCCTGCTTGATCAGCGGCTCGATCTCGGCGATCGCGTCGGCGAACACCGGTTCGGTCTCCAGCAGCCCGACGCCCATCGCCGCCCACTGTGAGCCCTGCCCGGAGAACACCCACACCGGCCCGCGCTCGTCATGCCCGACCGCCGCCGGATACTGGGCGTCGCTGTCGACGATCTCGCGCAGGCCGGTGAGCAGGTCGGACGCGTTGTCGGCGATCACCGCGGTGCGGACAGGGCGGTGCCCGCGCCGGCACGCCAGGGTGTAGGCCAGATCCGCGGGCGCCAGCTCGCCGCCACTGCTGTTCACCCAGTCCGCCACCCGGCGGGCGGTGTCGCGCAGCGCAACGGCCGAGGTGGCTGAGAGCGGGAACAACAGTGGTCCTGTCGGGCCCTCCGCGCCCTCGGATGACGCGGCGGCCCGCTCGAGCACTGCGTGGACGTTGGTGCCGGACATGCCGAACGACGAGACCGCCATCCGCGGCGGATCGCTCGCCATCGGCCAGTCGAGCGCCTGCTGCGGAACGAACAGCCCGGTTTCGACCTGTGCCAGCTCCTCGGGCAGCGCGGTGAAGTGCAGCGTCGCCGGTACTTTTCCGGCTCGCAGCGACATGATCGCCTTGATCAGCCCTACGGCGCCTGCCGCCGACTCGGCGTGGCCGACGTTGCTCTTGACCGAGCCGACCGCACACGCTCCGGTGGTGCCGTAAACCTGGGCCAGGCTGGTGAACTCCAGCGGGTCGCCGACTGGCGTGCCGGTGCCGTGTGCCTCGACGGCACCCACTGATTCGGCTGCCACCCCCGCCGCGGCGAGTGCGGCCCGGTAGACCGCGACCTGCGAGTCCCGCGAAGGAGTCGTGATGGTCTCCGAGCGGCCGTCCTGGTTGGCAGCCGTCCCGCGGATGACGGCAAGGATGCGGTCACCGTCACGCTCCGCGTCGGCCAGCCGCTTCAGCAGCACCACGCCGCAACCCTCGGAGCGCACGAACCCGTCGGCCCCGACATCGAAGGGGCGGCATCGCCCGTTCGGCGACAACATGCCCTGCGCTGAGGCGGACGCGGTCACCGACGGGGTCAGCATCACCATCGCGGCCCCGGCCAGCGCCAGCTCGCTTTCGCCTTCGTTGAGGCTGCGGCACGCCAGGTGGACGGTGAGCAGCCCGGTTGAACACGCCGTGTCGACGGTCATCGAAGGGCCTCGCACGCCCAGCGTGTAGGAGATGCGCCCCGAGGCCATGCTGAACGGTGTGCCCGTGAAGCTGTAGGCCTGGTCGAGCGCGCCCGCGTCGCGGGTCAGCACCGTGTAGTCGTCATGCGACAACCCCACGAAGACGCCGGTCGCCGTGCCCACCAGCGACGTGGGCACAATGCCTGCGTGCTCGACGGCTTCCCACGCGGTTTCCAGCAACAACCGGTGCTGCGGGTCGATCGCGGTGGCCTCCCGCTCACCGATGCCGAAAAACGCGGCGTCGAAGCCCGCCACATCGTCGAGAAAGCCGCCGCAGCGGGACACCGACCGGCCGGGCACACCGCGTTCGGCGTCGTAGTGCTCGTCGCCGTCCCAGCGGTCCGACGGAATCTCGGTGATCAGATCCTGACCGCTCAGCACCGCTTGCCACAGCTGTTCGGGTGACTCGATGCCGCCGGGGAGGCGGCAGGCCATCCCGATGACTGCAACGGGCGTGACGACGGGTTCGGCCACAGGGAGGTCCTTCACATTCAGATAGATCCCAGCGGGGCCAATCACCAAGCCGGTCCAGCAATGCGGCGGGCCTGGACGGCGGCCGCCCTGGGTCGCGCGAAGAAGTCTCGCGCAGGTTGCCGCCAGCCTAGCTGACGCCCGCATAAAAGACGCCTCCCGGGAGCCGGACCGCATGCTGGGCCGGGCCGATCAATGTCGAACCAGGCGCGGTGGGCGGGTTTGCGCGTCGAGCGGGACGACGTCGGCGTCTCCTTGACGCGGTCGGGCAAACGCGGCGCAGCCTCGGCAACGGTCGCGATGGCTTGCGATGCGCTCGCGGCAGCAGGATCGAAGTGTGGTGTGTAATTGCGTTGCAGTCGACATCGGCACGATCTATCACTGAAGAAGGCGGACCATGGCGTCGTGGGAACCACTACCGGCGAACGAGATTGATCCGCTGCCCGCGATGACATCGCCGCGCATCCCGCCGGGCGGCCGACGGGAACTCGGCTTGTTCGGGTGGCTGTTCTGCAAGCTGTCCGCCCGAGTCTGGGGCGTGACGGAGATCCATCTGTTCACGGTGCTGGCGCAACACAAGCGTTTGTTCTGGTCCTGGGCGCCGTTCGCCGGCCTGCTGTTGCACCGGGGACGGCTGCCCCGCCGCGACACCGAGGCGGTCATCCTGCGGGTGGGACACCTGCGGAGCTGTGAGTACGAGTTGCAGCAGCACCGCCGGCTAGCCCTCCGGCGCGGCATCGACGCCGGCACCCAGGAAAAGATCTTCGCCTGGCCGCAGGCCGCCGATGGGCTGACGGCGCGTGAGCAAGCGCTGTTGACCTGCGTCGACGAACTCATCGCCACCCGAGCGATGTCGGATGCCGGTTGGCGGTTGCTGGCCGGCTATCTGGACCGCCGCCAGCTGATCGAATTCGTCACGCTGGTCGGCCAATACGATGCCTTGGCGATGACGCTCAGCACGCTCGGCGTACCGTTCGACTACCCCGACTAGCATCCCTCGGCGCGGACGAACCCGTCCGCCCCTGGTCGAACGGGCGCCAACGTCCGCGCGGGGACAGCATGCCAAGCGCCGACGCCGACGTCGTGAGCTCGGGAACCATCATCACGACACAACCGCCGGCCAGGGCGAGATCGTAGGCGTCGTGCAGGGCGCGCGCATCACGGCTGACGACCGTGTAGTCCTCATGCGACAACCCGACGAACACGCCTGTTGACGTGCCGGCCAGCGAGGTCGGAGCTATGCCGGCATGTTCGATGGCCTCCCACGACGTCTCGAGGAGCAAACGGTGTTGCGGGTCGATCGCGGCCGCTTCGCGATCGCTGAAACCGAAGAACGATGCGTCGAATCCGGCCAGGACGGTGAGAAATCCGCCCCACCTCTTCCAACGCCCGGCAGGCATTACCAAATCGAAGCCTAGTGGCTGAGCCTGTGAACCTAACACGCCAATTGACAGACCCGTCAAGCTGACGTCGGATGTGGTCGGCGACCAGCCTTCGCTGTCGCGTACTGCTGGTATTTCCGATCACCGTGAGCGAAATGGTCGCTTTGGAATGCGGCTCGACGGCGAACGTTAGACATTTAAGTGATGTCTCAAGGCATTGGCGCTGCTGTGAATCGGCTTCGTTTCGTGGCGGTCGACCAGGATGATCGGCTGGCCGAGCCGCTTCTCGCTGAACTGGCGGTCGAGTACGCCACCCGGTACGGCGCCACCCAGGAAGCCGTGTCGAACTGGCTGCGCGGCTATCCGGCCGACGAGTTCGCCCCGCCCAGCGGCGGCCTGCTCATCGGGCTTCTCGACGGACTGCCCGTCACCGGCGGCGCGTTCCGCCGCTTCGACGACTTCACCGCCGAGCTCAAGCGCATCTGGACCGACAGCCGCTATCGGCGCCGAGGCCATGCGAAGGCACTGCTCGCCGAGCTCGAGGCCGATATCGCCGCCCGTGGCTACCGCAACGTCTATCTGACGACGGGCGATCGCCAGCCCGAGGCCGAAGCGCTCTACCTCTCGACGGGATACACCCGGCTGGATGAGCCGCTGCCCGCCGAGGGCGAGGTCTATCCGGTCGCGTTTCGGAAGGCGCTCCCATGACCGAGCACCTGCACCTCGCAATCGCCCTCGACGGGTACGGCTGGCACCCCGAGGCATGGCGGTACTCGGCCGACCTCCAGCCTGTGACGAGTGGGCGGTACTGGTCCAACCTCGCCACCACCGCCGAACGTGGGCTACTCGATTTCGTGACTTTCGACGACGCGCTGACCGCGCAGCGGCGGCGTCGGCCCGAGATCGAGGCGCGTTGGCTCGCAGGCCGACCTGACGCAGTGCTGGTTGCGTCCAGGGTGGCGCCTGTGACGAGCCACATCGGCCTCATCCCCGTCGCCACCGTCACCCACACCGAGCCGTTCCACATCTCGAAAGCCATTGCCACCCTTGACTTCGTCTCACACGGCCGGGCCGGCTGGCAGGTGCGGGTCAGCGGCACCGCACACGAGGCGGAGTTGTTCGGCCGCCGCGACGTCATCGGCGCAGATCTGTTCGACGAGGCATCCGACGCCGTTGAAGTGGTGCGCCGGCTCTGGGACAGCTGGGAGGACGACGCCATCATCCGCGACGTCGCGACCGGACGCTTCGTCGACCGCGACAAGCTGCACTACATCGACTTCGCCGGCAAGTACTTCTCGGTCAAGGGACCCTCGATCACCCCGCGTTCGCCGCAGGGTCAGCCGGTCGTCGCGGCCCTGGCGCACGCATTGCCGATCTACGAGTTCGCTTCGCGCAGTACAGATCTGGTCTTCATCACCCCGCAGGACGACGACTCGCTACGGACGATTCTGCCGGAGGTGGCAGGCCTCAAGGTGTACGCCGACGTCTACGTGACCTTCGACGGCACGGCCGATCCGCGCTCGGACGCGTTGGTATTCGACGGCACCCCAACCGAACTCGTTGACCTGCTGTTGCGTTGGCAGCAGTCCGGTATCGACGGTGTGCGGCTGCGACCAGCGGTCAACGCCACGGACCTACCCGTGATCGTCGACGAAGTGGTACCGCTGCTGCAGCAGGCCGGCCGCTTCCGCACCGCCTACACCGATGGCGAGACGCTGCGCGAACGGCTCGGGTTACCGATCGCCGAAAACCGATATGCGAGGGTCCGCTGATGAATGTCCCGCTGTCGATCCTCGACCTCGCGCCGATCAGCGAAGGCTGCGATGCGGCCACCGCGCTCCGCAACACCGTCGACCTCGCTCAGCACGCCGAGCAGTGGGGCTACAAGCGCTACTGGGTCGCCGAGCACCACTTCGTCGCGGTGACCAGTTCGCAGCCTGCGGTGTTGATCGGGCAGATCGCCGCGGCTACCGAGCGCATCCGAGTCGGGGCCGCCGCGGTCCAACTCGGTCAGACCACGGCGGTCGCGGTGGTGGAGAGCTTCGGCATGCTCGAGGCGTTTCATCCAGGCCGCATCGACCTCGGCGTGGGCCGGTCCGGTCAGCGTCGCAGGGAAGCCATCAAGGACGGCGAGGCCAAGCCCAAGAAGCCCAAGCCGCCGACGGAATGGCGCGACGTCGACGGCGTCATCGTCCCGCCGCCGTTCGACATGAGCGTGCTGATGCGAAACCCACGACTGCGCGCGAAGATGTCGGTCCTGCAACAGCCCGAGGCCGTGTCACCCGACTTCGGCGAGCAGGTCACCGACATCCTGGCCATGCTCGACGGCAGTTACCGCATCGGCGACGTCGACGCGCACGCAGTGCCGGGTGAAGGGGCCGGGCTGACGCCGTGGGTGTTCGGCAGCAGCAAGGGACAAAGCGCACAGGTGGCCGCGGCCAACGGCCTGCCTTTCGTCGCGAGCTATCACATCACCCCGGCGACCGCGCTCGACGCGATCGACGCTTATCGCACCGCGTTTCGACCGTCGGCCGCGCTTGCGCATCCATACGTGGTGGTGTCTGCCGACGTGGTGGTGGCCGACGACACCGATACCGCGCGTCATCTCGCGTCCAGTTACGGCCACTGGGTGTACTCGATCCGCGCAGGCGACGGCGCCATCCCGTACCCGAACCCCGACACCGTCGATCCGTTGACGGACGAGCAGCTCGCGGCGGTAAAGGACCGTACTGCAACACAATTCGTCGGTGACGCCGATGAAGTCGCGGCGAAGCTGGAGACCCTGCAGCGCGTGACCAAGGCCGACGAGCTGGTCGTCACGTCCGTCACGCACTGCCATTCGGACCGGCTGCGCAGCCACGAGCTGCTGGCCAAGAGGTGGGGGCAATGACAGCGCAGCGGGAAGGCGCGGACGAGAGGAGCACCATCGCCGTCAGGCAAGGGAAGGACCGCAAGCAGATCCATCTGGCCGCCCATTTCCCCGGCGTCAACAACACGACCGTGTGGTCGGATCCTGAGTCGGGCAGCCAGATCGAGTTCGACTCGTTCGTGCACCTGGCGCAGACCGCCGAGCGCGGGCTGTTCGACTTCTTCTTCCTCGCCGAGGGGCTGCGGCTGCGTGAGCACCGCGGTCGCATTCACGACCTCGACGTCGTGGGCAGGCCCGACACGTTCACGGTCCTGGCGGCACTGGCCGCGGTCACCGATCGCCTCGGCCTGACAGGCACGATCAACACCACCTTCAACGAACCTTTCGAAGTGGCAAGGCAATTCGCCACGCTCGACCACCTGTCGGACGGCCGCGCGGGATGGAACATTGTCACCTCGTCGGACGCGTTCACCGGGGAGAACTTCCGCCGCGGCGGATTCCTGGATCACTCCGACCGCTACAAGCGGGCCGAGGAGTTCGTCACCGTGGCTCGCGAGTTCTGGGACAGTTGGGCACCCGACGCCGTGCTCGCCGATCGGGACAACGGCGTCTACGTCGACCCCACCCGCGTTCGTGTGGTCGAACATCGCGGTCCGCAGTTCGACGTTCGCGGGGTGAGTACCCTGCCGCGTGCGCCGCAGGGCCATCCCATCCTTTTGCAGGCGGGGGACTCCGCCGACGGTCGGGCGTTCCTGGCCAAATACGCCGACGCGGCGTTCACCCTGCATTCGACCTTGGAGGCAGGCCAGTCCTACTACGCGGACGTCAAACAACAGGCAGCGTCGTACGGCCGAGATCCAAATCGGCTCAAGGTGTTTCCGGCGGCGACGTTCGTGTTGGGCGACACACCGGCGGAGGCGGCCGACAAGGTCCGCCATATCCGCCGTCAGCAAGTCGGCCCGCAGACCGCGATCGCGATGCTCGAGCAGGTCTGGCAGCGGGACCTGTCGGACTACGACCCCGACGGACCGCTACCCGACGTCGAACCCGCCGACGATCCCACCATCACGCAGGGCCGCGTGCGACACGGTGACCCGAAGGCGGTCGCCGCCGCATGGCGCCAACGTGCCGAGGCCGAGAACCTGAGCATCCGGGAACTGGTGATCGCCGTCACAAGCCGTCAACAGTTTGTCGGCACACCGGCCCAGGTGGCCGAGGAGATCGATCTGCACGTGCAATCCGACGCGTGCGACGGCTTCATCCTGGTGCCCCACCTGACTCCACACGGACTTGACGATTTCGTCGACCGGGTGGTGCCACTGCTGCAGGAGCGCGGCAGTTTCCGGACCGCATACAGCGGGCATACTCTGCGCGATCACCTCGGCCTATAGGCTTGCCCGAGGTGGCAGGGACGCCGGGGTGGTGGGCTGTGTCGATTTCGCAGACGACGGTGGGCTGGCTGATTCTGGTCGCCGCCGCGCTGACGTTTGTCGTGGGATTCGCGTCGCGGACGTTCATCGGCCGTAGGCGCGACACCAAAGCCGTGCGCAGGCTGGTGCACACATTCCGCAGGACCGGGGTGGCGCGGGTGTTGTTCGGACGGTTTGAGGGTGACGTGCTCGACGACGACGAACTCGACAGCATGATCCTGATGCCCACCATCGTCATCGGTTGTGGACTGTGTCTGACCGCGATCTTCCTGCTCGGCTACGAATCGCTTACCTAACTGCCACGGCGTCCGAAATCGCCCTTTGGCGGACACGACGCCATACGCTTGACGCGTTGGTTGGTCAACCCGGACCGCAGGGGGTTGGTGGTTCCGGTGACAGCAGTGTCGGCGGTATGCGAGACGTGCGGTGCGAGGCTGCACGAAGGCGCCCGATTCTGCGGCGTGTGCGGATCGCGGCGAGACACATCGGCCGATGCCGCCGAGTACAAGCAGGTGACGGTCCTGTTCGCCGACGTCGTGCATTCAATGCACATTGCTGCGGCCGTGGATACGGAACGCCTGCGCGAGATCATGACCGATCTGGTTGACCGCTGCACAGCCATCGTGCACCACTACGGCGGGACGGTCGACAAGTTCACCGGCGACGGCGTCATGGCGTTGTTCGGAGCACCGACCGCGTTGGAGGACCACGCCTTTCGCGCATGTCTGGCTGCAATGAAGATCCAAGCAGAGATCAATTCTCTTACCTCAGAAGTACAACGCCGCGACAGGTTGTCCCTACGGCTGCGTGTGGGCCTTAACTCAGGTCGCGTGATTGCGGGTCGGATCGGCTCGGAGTCGTTGGGTTACACAGCCGTTGGTGAACAGGTCGGGCTTGCGCAGCGGGTGGAATCGGTGGCGGTGCGCGACATCACGCTGGTGCGCATGCGCGCATCACGCTGGCGCATGCGCCGCTGCTGTCCCTGGCCCGCGGTGAGGCAGGCGCCTATTACGGCTATCGGGCGCGCCACCGTGCGATGGCCGCGCACCTTGGCTTCGAGGGACATTTGGCATGGGCCGACGCGACGACGTGAAGCCTGTCGATGCGCAACCGGTCGAGGGTGTGCGGCTGCTGGGGCGGAACAGCGAACTGGAGAAGATCCAGCGCGTTTTGAGCAGATCGGGTGACTTCTCCGGTGTGGTGATCGCAGGCGCCCCGGGCGTCGGTAAGACGCGACTGGCTCGTGAGGCCCTCAACCGGGCCGTGGCATCCGGTAAGCGGACGAAGTGGGTCGTCGGCACTGAATCAGTACGCGACGTGCCGTTGGGTGCGTTTGCCGGCGTACTCGGCGACGCGATGTCCGATCCGCTGTCCGACGTGCGGCGTGTCATCAACTCCTTTGTCAGGCAACAGGATCAGAAACACATCGTGATCGGCGTTGACGACGCACACCTACTCGACGGACTGTCCGCACATGTCGTGCTCCAGCTGGCCCAGTCGCGCGGTGCGCGTCTGGTGGTCACGGTCCGCACCGACGTCGAAGAACCAGATGCCGTGAGAGCGCTGTGGAAGGACGGCCTGCTCAAACGGATCGATCTCGAGCCACTGTCCGCGGCGTCCACTTGCAGTCTGATCGAGGCAACGGTCGGCGGGCCCGTGGATGCCCTTAGTGCGCGGCGCTTTTGGAAACTCACTGACGGGAACGCTCTGTTCCTGCGGCAGCTGTTGGCCGACCAGATCACGGCGGGCCGGATGGCACAGGTGGCGGGGGTGTGGATGTGGGACGACGATGTCGCGGTCTCGCCCAGTATGGGCGACATCGTTGGGCGGCAACTGCGTCATCTCGCCCCCGAGTTGGTTCAGGTCGTCGACTTCTTGTCCCTGTGTGAGCCGTTGGCGGTCGGTGTGCTGCGCGACCTGGTGCCAAGCGGCGACCTGGAAGTCGCCGAGCAGACGCGCCTTCTGATCGTCGAGCGCACCAGCGGCGAACTACTGGCTCGGCTCGCGCATCCACTGTTCGGCGAACTCCGCCGCGCCACCGCTGGTGAGATGTACCTGTCGCGCATGCGTGGCCGGTTGGCGCAGAGATTGGGCCAGGACGCCGACAGCGACATTCAGGCAACGGTCCGCAGGGCGCTGCTCACCCTCGAATCGGACCTTCCCGCCGACCCGAAGCTGTACCTCGACTCCGCGCAGCATGCGATGACGCTGCTCGATCTCGACCTCGCCGATCGACTCTCAACTGCCGCAGCCGATGCCGGTGCTCGGGAGGCCATCGAGTTGCGGGCCATGAACCTTGTTCTGCTCGGTCGGGGTCAACAGGCGGAAGACGTCCTGCGCGGGGTATGTGAGGACAATGGGGACGACGTTCACCACTCGGCGACCATACGGGCGGCCAACCTGGTCTGGATGCTTGGCAGGCCGCGCGATGCGTCGGCGATCCTCCGCCGTGTCGACCGCGATCACGAATCCCCGGTCGTACGGATGGAGCGCATCGCCGTCCAAGCCTGCGTTGACGCGGTATCGACGAGGTGTACGGATGCCGCCGAAAATGCCAGGTCTGCACTGGATTCCGGAATGCTGCCCGACTTCCATGCGATGATGGCATCGCTTGCGTTGACGATGTCGATGGGGGCACTCGGCGACGTCGACGATCTCACGACCGTCGCACAAGAAGCGCTCGACCGTGCATGTATCTCATTTCAGGCTTCACACATGCGTTATTGGTTCGGCGGTGTATATGCCCGCGCATGTCGTCTGACTGGGCGGATCGACGAATGTGTGCGTTTTGTCGATGAACTGGCCGAGTCGGCGCGTGACGTCCCTGGCCTCGCGTATGCGAATCTGGCATTTCTGTTGGGTTACGCCGATCTGATACGCGGCGATATCCCCGGTGCCGTGAAGTTGTTGCGTGAAGCGCTCGCCGGGGTCGAAAAGCACGGCGTGGTAACAGGTTTGCGACCCGCCAGTTGCTTCGCATTGGCCGAGGCGCACGCCAAACTCGGGCAGCCGCAGGCCGCGATCGACGCCATCGCCGAGGCTCGGTCACGTGTGCCGCGCGGCTATCTGTTCATGGACACCGCGTTGTCGGTTGCGACCGGATGGTCACTCGTCGCCGACGGACGTTTGGTCGAGGCTGTCAAAGTCGTCCAGGACGCCGCGGCGCTGGCGCATCAACGCACCCAACCGACGCACGAGCTGGCCTGCATTCAAGTGGCGGCCCAGTGGGGCGACGCTTCCGGGGCGGACCGAGCCCGCGCCCTGGCTGAGGAATTGTCGTTCCCGCTGGCGAATGCCGTTGCACGGCACACCGAGTCGTTGCGGGACGGTGACGGTGAGGTGTTGCTCAAAGCGGCAGGCGAGTACCGGAGGCTCGGTGATCGGGCAACGGCCGCGGATGCTGCCGCCCAGGCGGCCGCTGCATTCTCCGAGTGCCAGCTGCCGATGCGGGGAACCTACGCTGCGGCAATGGCGCAGCAGTTGTCCGATGAATGCGGCGGTCTCTGTACGCCTGCACTGCGGACACCGGCAGGACATGCGTTGACCACGCGCCAGCACGAGATCGTCGAAATGGTGATCGCCGGACTGTCCAACCGGGAGATCGCCGACCGGCTGGTGATATCGGTACGTAGCGTTGAGGGGCACCTCTACCGCGCATGCGTTCGGGTGGGCGCGAAATCGAGAGAGGAGCTGGCAGCCCTGGTCAAGGCGGGTCCGGCAGGGCGCCCGGCCGGCTCTTGAGCGTCGTCACGAACCGACTGGGGTAGTCAACTACGCTAGCCCGCCCACGGGGGCGGCGCGACGATCGAATTCGTCAACCAGCGTGCTACGGAAGAGGTGCGTGATGACGACGATGGACCGCGCCTTCCATCGCCCTCAATCTGGCCAGCGAGAACAAGTTTCGACACGGTGCCGATCGAACCGATGTGCCGCGGTAGGCCGCCTCGGGGGAGACAGAGTGCGAATGGGCGCGCAGGCAACCCACGTGGGTCGCGTCGGCGGGCTTGCGGTGGCCTTCGGGGTCGGGGCTGCGGTCCTGACCGGTTTGGGTTGCGGTGTGGCATGGGTCGACACCTCCGAGTCGGCACCGTCGTCCTCCTCGGATTCTTCCGCGGCCAAATCAAGATCGTCGTCTCCTGAGGCCTCGCCGACCCAAGCCAGAGCGGCTGGCGACGCCGGCGAGGCGGCCGAGCGGACCGAGACGCCGAAACGACGGACCTCCGCTGAGACTCGTTCTGCGCGAAGAGGTGTCGTGGCACGAAGTTCAGCGGCACTCCGAGAGACGGCCGAGCAAGATCCGGCCGCCGCTACCCGACTCCCCAAAGCGGATTCACGCCACCGCTCCGACAACGAACATCGACATCTCGGCGTCGACGTCACTCTTGCCGACCGAGTCCACCCACGGTGATACCAAGAAGACGATTCGTTTCGCTGCGCACGGACCGGCGCAGCGGCAGCCGCGTCTCGATGGCAAGCCAACGACACCGGTCGACCTTTCGCCGCTGTCGACACTGCTGGCCGCAGCAGGCCGTGAGTCCCAGCGAACGTTCCTACACGACTCGCCGACGCTCAATCCGATGTCGGTTCAGGTCACTAACGAACTGGCGACGCCCGCCACGTTCACGGGTGAACCTTCAATGATTTCCCGCCTCACGACGGGGGTGTTCCGGGCCGTCCGCGTGGTGATGGATGTCCTGCGGCTCGACTTCGTCACCGATGTAGGACCCCTGATCTCGAGCGCTAATCCGCCGTGGTTCACCACGCTTGGGCTGAACGTGCGGCGCAGCGAGTTCGAGGGCATGCCCGTGTGGACTCTTGAACCGCCGAACCCATCGGGAAAGTACGTGGTCGGTATCCACGGGGGTGCTTATGTTGTGGAGCCCAGCGTCTTCGAGTGGATCGGTTACGCAAGCTGGGCCCGAGACACCGGCGCCACCGTGATCATGCCGATCTACCCGTTGGCGCCACAGGGCACCGCAGGCACCGTTGTCCCTGTCATCGCGGACCTGATCTCCTACGAGATCGATCAGCAGGGAGCCGAGAATGTCAGCGTCGCAGGCGGCTCGGCAGGAGGTGGTATCGCCCTCACCGCGGTGCAAGAGTTGGTGCGACGCGGTGACCCGGTCCCATCGCACATGGTGCTCCTATCACCGGCGCTCGATCTCACGTTCAGTAATCCGGCGATCCCGTTCGTCGACGACCCGATCCTGACCGACACAACCCTGCGAAGGGGCCAGCAATGGGCCGGTGACCTCGCGCTCGACGATCCTCTGGTCAGCCCCCTTTACGGATCACTGGCCGGGCTTCCGCCCACCGCGATCTACTCCGGCAACCTCGACCTACTCTCCCCAGACGTGCTTGTCCTCCAAGACAAGGCATTGGCGACGCCGGGATCCGACTTCACGTTCATCCTTCGCAACGGTGAACTCCACGGCTGGGCGGGTGTGTTCTGGTTGCCCGAGGCCCGCGCGGCCAAACCCGATATCTATCGGCAGTTAGGCATCGGCTCAGAGGTCTGAATGGGGCGCTCAAATATGTCGCGCCTCGCTACATCGCTTCGGCCATCGCGATATGTCCCTCGAAGCCAAGCGATCTGGCTGTCGAGAGATAGCGACTCACCAAAGCCTGGTATGCGTCGTCGTCGCTACAGGCGCGAGCCAGCAGCGCACGCAGCCGCAGTAACCAGATGTCACACACCGCCGAACCCGCGTAATTCGGAGTGTTCGCTAAGCGCTCGATCGCGCGCTGCGCTTCTGCGACGTCGCCCTCGACGCCACGCTCCAGCAGCGTCTCCACCAGAACGGCGGTGGCCGCAAAGGCCGTCAGCAGCTGCCCGGTCTGGAACAGCTCGTCGGCTGCAGACCGCATCACCGGTATCGCAGCGTCGCGCTCGCCGCGCCGAGCGTGTTCTCGGGCGATGAACATGTTGGCGGACGGTACTAGATACAACCGAGTCCGCGCGTGCACCCACGTGTCGCGTACCTGTGTAAGCAATTCCAGCCCGCGCTGACGGTCGGCAACGGCGGGCCGATGCGTCAGTATGTCACCGAGTAACAATTTGACAGTGCCAAGGGCGGTGTCGCCGCTTGATCTCTCGGCGGTCTGCAGCGTCTGCTCGATCTCTTGCGCAGGGAAATCGTCGGCGCGCAGCATTCCGTTCTCGACTGCGAATCCATACGTGCCTGCAGCGATCAACGCGTGGGTTACCGGATCACTGCCTCGTGCCATCGAAACGGCTTCGTCAAGATCCTGACGCCACCCCGGACGGCCCGACCAGTATCGCGCGAAGCCGCGAAATTCCAGCGCCGCCGCCAGCGGTGACCCCATCGCGAAGTTGGCGCCCTTGGTGGGGTCCCCATCGGCAAGGTCGATCACTGTCTGTGACCACCGAAGGACGTCGTTGATCTCACAGGTTGCGCCCTTGATCACTATCGCCACGTACGCAGCCCCAATCGTCAGGGTCGGATCACCGATCGACTCGAGCAGCGACATCTGTTCGGACGCCAGTCGCGACGCCTCCTGCGCGCGCCCAGACCACAGGAGCTCGGTTGCCAGACCCGTCATGCCGATTGCCAGGGAAGCCTTGTCCCCCGCGGCCGTGCACAACTCCCGGAGTTCCTCGAAGCGGTCGGAGCTGTCTGACTCCGCCGCTCGCCAATTGCTGACACAGAGCATGGTGCGGGGCGTGATGCGCATCGCGGCGCGGTTTACGTCGTCCTCGGGTAGTGCGTCGGCGAGCCGGCGGGCCCGCTCCCAACTCATCCGGGCCGCCGCGATGTCGCGGTTGGTCGACCACCCGCTGGCGCGCATCTGCCAGCCATACGCGGCGTGTAGATCGCCGGCGGCCTCGAAATGCTCGGCGATCAGCGCCGCGTTGTCATCCACCGAGCGCGGGTGCCGCTCTTGGATCGCGGCGGCCAGCCGCCGGTGCCATTCGGCGCGATCCGATTTCAACTGCGACTCGTAAGCCACCGCGCGGATCAGCGGATGGTGGAACGCATACTCCGCCTGCGCGGTGAATTTCACCTGATCGATCAGCTCGGCTCTGACCAGCTCCTCGACGACCGGCTCGACACCCAGACTGGTCAGCAGTTCGGTGTCGAAGCGCGAGCCGATCACCGCCGCTGCGCTCAACACACGTTTGGCTCGACGATCCAGACGGTCGATACGAGCGCCGATCGTCGCCTGCAAGGTGGCAGGCACGCTGACCTCGGTCACATCCGTCTGGCATGCGTAAGCGCCCCGCTTCCCGCGCAGCACGCCGCGCTCGGCGAGATCCCGCACGATTTCCTCCGCGAAGAACGGATTACCGCCGACCCGCGAGACAATACTCACGCCAAGCTCGCCGACCGAGGGATCCGGGCCGAGCAGCTCACCGAGGATGGCCGCAGTCTCTGAATCACCCAGTGGGGCAAGCGCTATCGTCTGCGCACCGTGCGCCCGCGTCAGCGCACCTTCATACTCGGGGCGATAGGTGATCAACGCCATCGACGGCGTTTGCGGGACGACGCTGAGGAAGTCGGCCAGCATCGACTCGCTGACCGCATCGATCCAGTGCGCGTCCTCGATGATGAAGAGGGCCGGTGTTGTGCGGGCGAGCGAGGCGGCGTTGATCAAGGCGGTCAATCGCCGCCGCCGGGCGTCGGGGTCGATGATGGGAAGCGACACATCAGGATCGGCGGTGCCGAGAAGATCATCGAGCAGCACCAGATCCTGCGGGTCGGCATCGGGAACTCGTTCCCGGACCCGTGCCCGTGCGGCCGCGCCGTCGAGGTCTGTAACGCCCATGACCGTCCGCAGCAGATTTGTCACCACATGGAATGGGATGTCTCTGGCGTGCGACTCGCAGTAGGCCCACACCACCTCGATGCGGCGATCCGTCGCCAGTGCCGCCGCTTCACGGGCCGCCCGGGACTTGCCGATGCCCGGTGGTCCTGCGACACCCACCACGCCTCCGCGACCGCCGATCACCTGCTCCACCATGGCCTCGAGGACGGCCATCTCCCAGCGCCGACCAACCAGAGTCGATTCCGTGCCCGCAGCGACCTCGTGCCCGGGCACGACCGCCAGCAGCCGACGCGCGGAAACTGGTTCGTCGTGGCCCTTGATCCGCACCTGCTCGAGATCGGCGAGGACCGCGGTGTTCTCCACTAAACGAGCGGTGGACGCGGACAGCATCACCCCGCCGGGCGGCGCTACCGACTCCATCCGCTGCGCCAATCCAACCTGCTCTCCGATCGCGGTGAAACCGGGCACGCCCGAACCCATTTCACCGGCAACGACCTGACCCGAATTCAGGCCCACCCGCATCTGTAGGTCGATACCGTCGCGGCGTTGCACCTCGTCAGCCAGGCGTTGTATTTCACGCTGAAGGTCAAGCGCCGCCAGACATGCGCGAATCGCGTGATCCTCCAACGCCACTGGCGCGCCAAAGACAGCCATCAAACCGTCACCGGTGAACTTGTCCATCGTGCCGCTGTACCGCTGCACCACCGCAGCACCGCGACCGACAAGACTCGCCATGATCTCTCGCAGCCGCTCGGCGCCGACTGCCGCGGCGATGTCCATCGAACCCACCACGTCCGCGAACAGCACAGTCACCTGCTTGAACTCCGCGTGGCGGCCGGGGCCTGTCAGCGGAGAGCCGCAGGCGTCGCAATACCGGGCGTCCGCCCGATGGGCTTCGGCGCCACAAGACGTGCAAACTATGGCCGCTGCGGTCATCCGAGTCCCCCGCCGGTCCCGGAATATTTACTCCGATGATGATAGGTGGGTTATCACCAGCCAAGACGTGTTTTCACAACCCCTAGGGCGTGGCCCGGTTCGCCGCCTCGCCGATCGATCCCCGCCACACGGGCCCATGGCCGGGCAGCAACACCTCGGTGTCGAGCATCGCCAGCGCGGCAACGCTGCGCACGCACCCGTCCTGGTCGTGGTTGAACAGCGACGGCAGTAGTTGCGGACCGTTGCGCGTCAGCAGCGGATGTCCCGTCACCAGGGCGTCGCCGCTGACGAGGATGCCGTCGACCACGAACGAGCAATGCCCTCCAGTGTGGCCGGGTGTGGGGATCGCCATGGGCTTACCCGGCAGCCCCGCCGCGACGTCCTCGGTAAGCGCCTGCGTGGACGGAATTCCGTCGCGCACCATCCCACCTTTGCGAGATATCGCGACCGTCCACTTCAAGAATCGTGGCTGCCAAATATGCGGGAGGATGTCGGCGGGCCCGGCCTGCTCGAGGTACTCCCGCTTGGCGTGCCCGACCTCTGCGGCGTGGCAATACACCGGTGTGCCATGCGTTTTCGCGAACCAGATGGCCGACCCGAAATGGTCGACGTGGGCGTGGGTCAACAGGATCGCGCGCAGGTTGTCGACGCCGAACCCGAGCTGCCGCAACGAGCCGAGCACATCGTCGCGGTGACCGGGGAAGCCGGTGTCGATCAGCATCACCCCCGTGCCGTCGGTGACCAGAGTCCAGTTCACGAGGTCGGTGTACGCGAAATGCACGTTGTCTGTGATGGCCGTCAAGACTGCTGCCATGCCGCGAGTCTAGGCAGGGGAGTAGAAACGAACACGTGGCTGAACTCAAACTCGGATACAAGGCGTCGGCGGAGCAGTTCGCCCCGCGTGAATTGGTCGAGCTGGCCGTTGCGGCTGAAGAGCACGGCATGGACAGCGCGACGGTCAGCGATCACTTCCAACCGTGGCGCCACGAAGGCGGCCATGCGCCGTGGTCACTGGCCTGGATGGCCGCCGTCGGCGAGCGCACCACGCGCCTGATCCTGGGCACCTCGGTGCTGACACCGACATTCCGCTACAACCCGGCCGTCATCGCGCAGGCCTTCGCCACCATGGGCTGCCTGTATCCGGACCGCATCTTCCTGGGGGTGGGCACCGGCGAGGCGCTCAACGAGATCGCCACCGGCTACGAGGGCGAATGGCCGGAGTTCAAGGAGCGCTACGCGCGGCTGCGCGAGTCGGTCAAGCTCATGCGTGAGCTGTGGCTCGGTGACCGGGTGGACTTCGACGGCGAGTACTACCGCACCAAGGGTGCCTCCATCTACGACGTTCCCGAGGGCGGCATCCCCATCTACATCGCCGCAGGCGGGCCGCAGGTGGCCAAGTACGCAGGCCGCGCGGGCGACGGGTTCATCTGCACCAGCGGCAAGGGCGAGGAGCTGTACAAGGACAAGCTCATCCCCGCGATGATCGAGGGCGCCGAGGCGGCAGGCCGCAATCCCGACGACATCGACCGGATGATCGAGATCAAGATCTCCTACGATCCCGATCCCACACTGGCGCTGGAGAACACCCGGTTCTGGGCACCGCTGTCGCTGACCGCCGAACAGAAGCACTCGATCGACGATCCGATCGAGATGGAGAAGGCCGCCGACGCGCTGCCCATCGAGCAGGTCGCCAAACGCTGGATCGTCGCGTCGGATCCCGACGAGGCCGTCGCGAAGGTCAAGGACTACGTCGACTGGGGCCTGAACCACCTGGTGTTCCACGCGCCTGGCCACGATCAGCGTCGCTTCCTCGAACTCTTTCAGAAGGATTTGGAGCCCCGGCTGCGCCGACTCGGATGAGCTTCTCCAGATGTGAACCCTCCGTGAACTCTTCTCTCCCCGAAGCCCTTCCGATGGCAGTAGCGTCTGGGGCGGCGCCACACTGAGGTGTGCTGGATCCCAGCCGCATTCACATCCCGGTCACCCAGGCCACTGTGGATTGCGGGGTGTACCTCGATGGTGGCCGGCTACCAGGCAGGTATACGCATGCCGCCGCCCACGCCAAGGTATCCGAGCTGGCGAGCGAGAACGGAGCGGCATTCGTCTGGATCGGGTTGCATGAGCCGGACGAGCATCAAATGCGATCCGTCGCAGACGTTTTCGGACTTCATCCGCTACTGGTTCGCGGGGCGATCCAGACCCATTACCGCCCGAGACTGGAACGCTACGACGACACACTGGTGCTGGTTCTCAAGACCGTGGACTACGCAGACCACGATGGCCTGCGCGACGTGCGGCATTTCGTCAAGGCCGGAGAGGTGATGATCGCGGTCGGGCCGGGTTTCGTGATCACCGTGCGACACGGCAAGCACCGCGGCCTCGCTGAGGTGCGCGAACAGATGCATCAGTCGCCGACGATCCTGAAACTGGGACCGTACGCCGTGATGTACGCAATCGCAGGGCACGTCGTCGACGGCTACCAGAGAGTGTCGGGGCTGCTGAAAACCGACACACGTCTTCTCGCCCACTGAGCCGACCGATGTCGAACCGGTCTACCTGCTCAAACGTGAGATTGCCGAGGTGTGCCACGCGGTCAGCCCGTCGACCGCGGCCATGGGGAGCGTCGACACCGACCACGGCGATCTCGTCTCGGTCGAGGTCCGCCGGTACATGCGGGCGGTTCTCGAACGTCACCTGCAGACAGCGGAGCGCATCGTCAGCTACGACGTGATGGTGTCGACGTTGATCGACGCGGCGCTCGGCAAGATCGCGCTTCAGCAGAACAGCGACACGCGCAAGATCTCCGCGTGGGTCGCGCTGGCCGCCGTGCCGACCCTGGTCGCAGGCATCTACGGCATGAACTTCGACGACATGCCGCTGGAGCACTGGCGGTGGGGCTACCCGGTGGTCATGGCGGCGGTGGTGTGCGTCTGCCTCGTCCTGTACCGCAACTTCCGTCGCAGGCGATGGCTCTAGCCTTCCGGCCTGAACGAGACCGACTCGGCTGATAGGTTTGCCGCGTGCCCACCGCGATCTACATCGCCTCGCCAGAGGGCGATACCGGCAAGTCGACCATCGCGCTCGGCATCCTGCACAGGCTGGCGGCCACGGTCGCCAAGGTCGGCGTCTTCCGTCCCATTACCAGGCTCGGTGAGGACCGCGACTACATCCTGGAACTGCTGCTGCCTCACACCACCGCGGGCCTGCCCTACGACGAGTGTGTCGGCGTCGGCTATCAACAGTTGCACGAAGATCCAGACGCGGCGCTGGCTGACATCGTGGATCGGTACCACCATGTGGCCGACCAGTGTGATGCGGTGCTGATCGTCGGCAGCGATTACACCGACGTCGCAACGCCGAGCGAGCTGTCCATGAACGCCCGGATCGCGGCCAACCTGGGTGCCCCTGTCGTGCTGGCGGTGAAGGCGAAGGACCGCACTCCGGACCAGGTCGCGCAGGTCGTCGGCGTATGCCTGGACGAGATCGCCGCCCAGCACGCCCACACCGCGGCGGTGGTGGCCAACCGTTGTGACCCGTCCCAGCTCGGAGCGGTCGCAGACGCGCTGAAACGCTTCGAACCCCAGACCTACGTGCTGCCCGAGGAGCCGCTCCTGGTCGCGCCGTCGGTGGCCGAGCTTGGAAAAGCGGTCGAAGGCACACTTCTGCGCGGCGACCCGGCGCTACTGGCCCGCGAGGCGATGGACGTCCTGGTGGCAGGCATGACAGCCGAGCACGTGGTGGAGCGGCTGACGGAGGGCGTTGCCGTCGTCACCCCGGGTGACCGCTCCGATGTGGTGCTCGCAGTGCTGAGCGCCCATGCGGCCGAAGGCTTTCCGTCGTTGTCCTGCGTCATCCTCAACGGCGGCCTCGAGCTGCACCCCTCAATCGGATCGCTGGTGTCCGGCCTGGGGCTGCGGGTGCCGATCATCACGACGCGGTTCGGCACCTTTGAAACGGCGAGCCGGGTCGCGTCGGCGCGGGGCCGGGTCACCGCGAGCTCGCAGCGCAAGATCGACACCGCGATCGCATTGATGGACGACCACGTCGATATCGCGGATCTGCTTGCGCGCCTGGCGATAACGATTCCGTCCGTCGTCACACCACAGATGTTCACCTACCAGCTGCTGGACCGCGCGAGATCGGACCGCAAGCGGATCGTGCTACCGGAGGGCGAGGACGACCGCATCCTCAAGGCGGCGGGGCGGCTGTTGCAGCGCGGGGTCGCCGACCTGACCATCCTCGGCGAAGAGCCGCAGGTCCGTGCCCGCGCGGCCGAACTCGGCGTCGACCTGTCGGCAGCGGCGGTGCTCAACCCGCGCACCAGCGAGCTGTGCGACAAGTTCGCCGAGCAGTACGCCGAACTGCGCAAGCACAAGGGCATCACCGTCGAGCAGGCCCGCGAAATCATTCACGACGTCTCGTATTTCGGCACCATGCTGGTGCACAACGACATGGTCGACGGCATGGTGTCGGGCGCCACGCACACCACCGCGCATACGGTGCGGCCCGCATTCGAGATCATCAAGACGCTGCCCGATGTATCTACGGTCTCCAGCATCTTCTTGATGTGCCTGTCCGACCGGGTGCTCGCCTACGGTGACTGTGCGATCGTGCCGGACCCGACGTCCGAACAACTGGCGGACATCGCGATTTCGTCGGCGCGCACCGCCGCCCAATTCGGCATCGACCCACGAGTGGCCATGCTGTCCTACTCGACGGGCACCAGCGGCACCGGCGCCGATGTCGACAAGGTCAGGACCGCAACCGAATTGGTTCGCAAGCGCGAACCCGATCTGCTCGTCGAGGGCCCGATCCAGTACGACGCCGCGGTTGATCCGACGGTCGCGAAGGCCAAGATGCCCGATTCCAAGGTCGCAGGCCGCGCGACGGTGCTGATCTTCCCGGACCTCAACACCGGCAACAACACCTACAAGGCGGTGCAGCGGAGCGCGGGCGCGATCGCGATCGGCCCCGTCCTGCAGGGCCTGAACAAACCGGTCAACGACCTGTCGCGGGGCGCGCTTGTCGAGGACATCGTCAACACCGTTGCGATCACGGCGATTCAGGCGCAGGGACAACGGCAGTGATTCAGTCTCGGAGCGTCCTGGTGCTCAACTCGGGCTCCTCGTCGGTGAAATTCCAACTGATCGACCCTGATTCGGGCGCCTCGCTGGCCGACGGCATCGTCGAGCGGATCGGCGAGGACGCGTCGACGGCGAGCCTGACGGTCGGGGACAAGGAAGCGACGCGCGATGCCCGGGTCGCAGACCACGAGGCGGCGCTGCGCACGGCGTTCGATTTGTTCGAGGAAGCGGGCACCCATCTGGACACGGTTGGCCTGATCGCGGTCGGGCACCGGGTCGTGCACGGCGGGCCGGATCTGTACCGGCCGACGCTCGTCGATGATGCGTTGATCGGCAAGCTCGAAGAACTGGCTCCGCTTGCGCCGCTGCACAATCCGCCCGCGGTGCTGGGCATCCAGGTAGCCCGCAAGGCGCTACCTGATCTGCCGCACATCGCGGTGTTCGACACCGCGTTCTTTCACGACCTGCCTCCGGCGGCGGCGACGTACGCCATCGATCGAGACATCGCCGAGCGGTGGCACATCCGTCGCTACGGCTTTCACGGCACCTCGCACCAGTACGTCAGCGAGCAGGCGGCGGCGTTTCTCGACGTGCCGCTTGCGAGGTTGAGTCAGATCGTGCTGCACCTCGGCAACGGGGCGTCTGCGTCGGCGATCGTCGGCGGACGACCAGTGGACACCTCGATGGGGCTGACGCCGATGGAGGGCCTGGTGATGGGCACCCGCTCGGGCGACATCGATCCCGGCATCATCACCTACCTGTGGCGCACAGCGGGCATGAGTGTCGAGGACATCGAGTCGATGCTCAACCGACGCGCAGGCGTCTGCGGCCTCGCCGGGGAGATCGACTTCCGGGTGCTGCACCAGCGCATCGAATCAGGCGATGAGACAGCGCAATTGGCCTATGACGTGTATATCCACCGGCTGCGCAAGTACATCGGTGCGTATCTGGCACTGCTCGGAACCGCGGACGTGATCACCTTCACCGCGGGGGTGGGGGAGAACGACGCAGCCGTACGGCGTGACGCGCTCTCGGGCATGGCGGCGCTGGGTATCGAGCTCGACGAGCATCGCAACGCCAGCCCAGCAAGGGCGGCCCGGCGGATCTCGGCGGACAACTCCCCGACGACCGTGCTAGTAGTCCCCACGAACGAGGAGCTCGCGATCGCGCGGGGCTGCGTCGCGGTGGTCGACGGCTGAGCCGTTGTGCGGCAGCAGGTTGTCGGGATCGCAGATCTTCAGGAATCGACGCAATGGTGATCCGACGACCAGCTCCCACGAGACGCCGTACCGAGCGCAGATCACGTTGACGTTGTGCAGGGCCGCAAAGCCGGCAGTGCCGAAGAAGTCGATGACCGTCAGGTCCAGCACCAGGCGCGACGTTCCGGCGACCTGGCGTTCGACGTAGCCGGCGAGCGCGCGGCTGTTCGTTGCGTCGACCTCGCCCCTGACAGTAACGAGAACCGTCGTGTCCGACAGATGGCAGGCGGAGAAGATCGCTCGGTGGTGTTCCTCGCGCCGGTCGAGCGAACGCGGGTCGGGGCGAAGTACACGGCAGGTACGTATTGCAGGCATGGGGGCCTCCCTCAGCCGAAAACATGATTCGTACTGGGGTGCCGTCAGGGATCGGGCCCTATGTCTTAAAGCCGTCGTGCTCGGGAGTGCAACCCGCGCAAATGACGTCACCAGTTGGCTGTTAACTCAACCTGATGTGCACGCTACTCCGAAATCCCTAGGTTGACTATGAGTAATGTCTTAGAACGTGCTCGTCGGCCGCACGCTGTTGGCCAGGTCGACCAGGGCATAGCGGTGCGCCTGCGTCGGGGCGACGCGGGCCAGGCTGCGCAGCGACGCCTCCACCCCGAGCTGCAGCCCGTGCTCGGTGAACGGGAATCCGAGGATGTGGTTCGTGCTTGCGGTGTTGTCGGCCAGCCAGTCCATCGCGGTGCCCAGCACCAACGCACGGATCTGCAACACCCGCGGCTCGGTGTCGGGCAGCGCCTCTACCCTGCGGGCGGCGTCGCGGATCTGCTGCTCGGTGATCTCGCTCATCGACCTGCCCGACAGCAGCGTCACGGCGCTCGTCAGCCGCGCTGTCGTGAAATGCCTTGAGGTGGCGGGTACTTCGTCGAGTGTCCGAACCGCGTCGTTTCGGTTGCCCGCTGCCGACTGGGCGCGGGCCAGGCCGAAGCCCGCAGAGATCACGCCGTTGTCCGTGCTCCACACCGTGCTGTAGAACTTGCTCTCATCGGCGTTGCCCGCCAGTTCAGCGGTAGCGGCCAGCGCCAGCTTGGGCGCCAGCTCGCCTGGCAGCGTGTCCAACACCTCACTGAAATGTTTTGTGGCCGAGTCGTAATCGGCGGACAGCATCTCAGCGACAGCGCGGAACCACACCAGCCGCCACCGCCAGCCGACCCGGCCCGCGAGGTCGTCGAGCTTGCGGGTGGCCTTCGCGACATCGCCGAGATCCAGCAGCGCGCGCACCTCCATCAGTGGCAACTCGACCGACTCGGCCAGGTCGATGCCCTCGGAGTCAAGCGTGCCGTGCCGGGCCGCCCGTAGCGAATCCAGCGTCTGCACAGGCTGACTCAACAACGTCGCCGACAGCACTGTCGCCCCGACGTCCGCGGGATCCACCAACGGCACCTGGAGCGCCTTGACGATCTCCTGCGCGGTCAGTTTCTCCGAATGCACCTGTCCGTCGAGATACACGTCGGTATGGGCCACCAGCAGATCCACCCCGAACGTCGACCGCGAAGGTGAGAACACCGTCGACAAGCCCGGCCGCGGCACTCCGGTGTCCTGCGCGACCACTTCGCGCAGCACACCGAGCAGCTGGCTCGACATCTCTTCGGCGCTGCCGAACCGGCGCCTCGGATCAGGATCGATGGCGCGCCGAAGCAACCGGCCGAACGAGTCGTATTCCGTCAGCACCGGATCGTCCTCGGGCAGGCCGTCGACGTAGCGGCCCTTGCGGGTGCGCAGATTCATCGCCAGCGCCGCCAGCGTGCGGCCGACGGTGTAGATGTCGGTCTGCACCGTCGGGCCGGTGCGGACGATCTCCGGCGCCTGATAGCCCGGTGTGCCGTAAAGATATCCGAACGAATTGATGGTCGACACCGCCCCGAGGTCGATCAGCTTGAGCTGATCTTCGGTGACCATGATGTTCTCCGGCTTGAGGTCGTTGTAGACCAGTCCGATCGAGTGCAGATAGCCGAGGGCCGGCAGGATTTCAAGCGTGAAGCCGATCGCTTCGGCGACCGGCAGTTTGTCACCCTTGGCCTGCTTCAGCGACGTCCCGCCGACGTACTCCATCACGATGTAGCCGACCGGGTTGCCGTGCTTGTCGTCGTGCTCGACGAAGTTGTAGATCTTGACGATTCCGGGATGCGTCACCTCGGAGAGGAACTGTCGCTCGGCCATCGCGATGGCCTGCGCCTCGGCGTCACCGGCATGCACCAAACCCTTGAGCACGACGGGGCGATCGTTGACGTTCTTGTCGAAGGCGAGGTACACCCAGCCTAGTCCGCCGTGCGCGATGCAACCCTTGATCTCGTACTGTTCGGCAACGATGGCGCCCGGACTCAGCTGCGGCAGAAACGAATACGCGCTACCGCAGTGCGGGCACCATCCCTCGGACAAAGCGCGGCCGTCGGCCGACGACCGGGCGACCGGGCGGCCGCAGTTCCAGCAGAACCGCTTCGACTCGGCCACCACGGGGTTGGTCATGAGCGCTTCGAGCGGATCCTTGGCGGGCACCCTGGGGATCTCCACCAGGCCACCACCGAGGCGCCGAATCGGCGACAGCGCTCGCGTCATAGTGGTCGAATGATCATGCGGTTCGGTGTCTTCCGTACCGACCGAGGTGCTATCGGCGTCCTCGTCGAGGTGCGGACGGAAGATCGCCTGGGTCGCCATCGGGCGCATCGTCGACATCGAGTCCATGCCGAGATCGTCGAAGCTCGCCGGCTGGGTGCCGGGGCCCTCGTCGTAGTCCTTAGCCTCGGCCATCAGTCCGTATACCTCGCGACCGGGGGCGCCGGAGCCGGGCCGAGCACCGTTAACCACTTGCGGTACAACGCGTACCAGGTGCCGTCGCGGCGGATCCGCTCCAGCGTCCCGTTGACGAACCGCACGAGCCCGGTGTTCTGAAGGTTCACGCCGATCCCGTAAGGCTGGTCACTGAGGCTGGGTCCGACGATGTGAAGGTACGGATCCTGTGACACCAGGCCGGCCAGGATCGAATCATCCGTGCTGACCGCGTCGACCTGCCGCTGCTGCAACGCCACCAGGCAGTCGGCCCACGTCACCACACCGACGATGATCGGCGGCGGGGTGATCTGCTGAATCCGATCGAGGGACGTCGTGCCCCTCGCCACGCACACCCGCCCGCCAGACAGGTCGGACGGCTGCGAGATCGACGAGTCCCGCGAGGCCAGGATCCGTTGGTTGGCGTTCAGGTACACCGTCGAGAAGCCGACCTGCTTCTTGCGCTCGCAGGTGATGGTCATGGTCTTGACGACCACGTCGACCTGATTGTTCTGCAGCGCGGCGATGCGGTCGGCCGACGACAAGATGCGGTATTCCACCTGTGACGGGCTGCCGAAGATGTCGCGCGCGATCTCTCCTGCGATGTCGACGTCGAAACCGGTGATCTCCCCGGTGATCGGGTCGCGGAAGGAAAACAGGTTGCTGCCGATGTCCAGACCGACGATCAGCCTGCCGCGGTTGCGGATGGTGGCGACAGCGGCGTCGGCTTCGGCCTTGTTGTCGAACGGGCGCAGGCTCGCCGTGCGGTTGCAGTCCGCCTCGTCGTCGGGCGCGCGCGCCGGCTCCGGTGGCAGTTCTGACATGCCCGCGGGGGTGGGCGGCGCGAGTGTGACGCCCGGTGTCGGCATCACCGCCGCCCCCTGTGCGCAACCGCTCAGCACCGCAGCGGCGGCGAGCAGGGTCCACAACCGTCGGGCCCGAACGTTCCTTACCGCTCGAGATGTCGCCAATTCTTCGAGCGGTAAGGCACGTTCGTCGGGCTTCATCGGTACTCGCTGAGTCGTGGCCACAACCCCAGCGCGACCGCCAGCGCGGCGACGACAGACAGCACCGCGGCGCCGACCGTCGCACCAGACAACACCCTGCGAGCGTTCAGGATGTCGTTGCGCAACTGGCTTCGGCTCTCCTCGATGCCTTTGGTCAGCGCCGTGTCGAGCTTGTCGAACGCGGGAGTCGAATCGTCCTCACCGGTGCCCAGCGCCACCTGAGTGGCGGCCTGGTAATTGCCGACAGCGATGTACGCATTGATCCTGTCGTCGGCCGCGCGCCACCGCTTCAGAAGCTGTTCGGCATCGGCCAGGTCGGTCTTGTCGATCGCGTCGTCGCGGGACAGGTAGTCGGACAGCTGCTGCTGCATCGTGTCGATGCGTTGGTAATAGGACTGCTTGCGGACGTCCTCGTCACCGCGCCGGATCAACGACAGCGTCTCGTCGGCACGCGCCTGCTGCGCGGTGATCGCGAGGTTCGTGACCGTCTTGAGGGACTCGGCCGCAGTGTCTTTCGCGCTGCGGCTGTCCGAAGTCGAGATAACGAGGGCGGTGCCCACCCATATCAACATAATCAGCACGGCAAGGCCGCCCGCGACAAAGCCGATATTCACGCGGCGGCGCGTGCGGCGCGCAAGCCAGCGGTTTGCGAACGCGCCGAACGACAGCGTCGCGAGCACCACGAGGATTACCGGGCCGGGAATCCTTGTCGACGCGGTCGTTTCGGCGTCGACCCGCGCCGACGTCTGTTCGTAGAGTCGCTGCGCGTCGGGCAGCATCTGCGTCTGCATTAACGACGACGCCTCGGACAGATACGACGAGCCGACCGGGTTGCCCGCGCGGTTGTTCGTCCGGGCGGTTTCGACGAGCCCGGTGTACACCGAGAGTTGGGCGTTGACCCGGCCGAGGAGTTGCACCATCGGCTCGTCGGTCAGCCCGCTGGATGCGCGCGTCACCGCCACCGACGCGTCGGTGATGGCCTGTTCGTAGCGCTGGCGGACATCGCGCGGCTCTGAGCCCGCGATGAACGCGGTCGCCGCCGCGGCGTCGGCCACCGACAGGGTGGTGTAGAGCTGGCCTGCCGCGAACGACAGCGGCTCGGTGTGGTTGAGAACGGTGGTCAGGGCTTCTTGGCGGTCGTTGATCGTCGTCGACGTGGCAAACGCGCTGGCGATCACGAGCGCCGACAGGACGACGCCAATGGTCAGGATCCGACCCGGGGTGGTCCAGAGAAACCACCAGCGCGGGTGCGCGGGTGTGGTCGGCGACCGTGATGCCAGCGGCTCGGTCGACGGGTGCGCCAACTCCACAGTCACGTGCGCGCGGACCTCATCTTTTCGCTGCTCTCCGGCTATCGTCCCGACCGTCTCACCACTCTATAAAAGAATTCTAAGAGTGTCAGCATCGACGTGTGGGCATTCGAGGGGCACGTCTTTCGGCCGTGTTACCTATCCTGAACGCGTGCGTGGCGACGGGGACGGCTGGGTGTTGTCGGATAACGGCGGCGCCTATTGGGGCAAGCACGGTGCGGCCGGTCTACTGCTGCGAGCGCCGGGCCCAAACGGCTCGCCCGCGGTGCTGTTGCAACACCGCGCGCCGTGGAGTCACCAAGGCGGCACCTGGGGTCTGCCCGGCGGCGCCCGCGACAGCCACGAGACCGCAGAGCAGGCCGCCGTCCGTGAAGCCCACGAGGAGGCCGGGCTTCTGGCGGACCTGTTGACCGTGCGGACCACGGTCGTCACCGCTGAGATTTCGGGGGCGACGGGCGCCCACTGGACGTACACGACCGTGATCGCCGACGCCGCCGAACTGCTCGAAACGGTGCCCAACCGGGAGAGCTCGGAGCTGCGCTGGGTCGCGGTAGATGACGTGGCAGAGCTGCCTTTGCATCCCGGATTCGCCGCCAGCTGGGAGCGGCTGCGCGAGGTGGCGGCGACTATTCCGCTGCTGCAAGCCGAGCTTTGAGCCGTTGCGCCGCGGCCCGCGGGTCATCGGCGCCGGTGATCGCGCGCACGACGACGATTCGCCGAGCGCCCGCCGCAAGCACCTCCGGCAGCCGCTGCTCGTCGATGCCTCCGATCGCGAACCACGGTTTGTCCGTTGCCAATTCGGTGGTGACCCGGACCAGGTCGAGACCGGGCGACGGCCGGCCGGGTTTGGTCGGGGTCGGCCAGCACGGGCCGACGCAGAAGTAGTCGACCTGCTCGGCGGCCGCAGCGCTCGCCTGTGCCCGGTCGTGCGTGGACCGGCCGATCACCGGGCGCGGGCCGATGATGCCGCGCGCGATCGGCAGCGGCAGGTCGTCCTGGCCGAGGTGCAGCACATCGGCCCCCGCCGCAAGCGCGATGTCGGCGCGGTCGTTGACCGCGAACAGCGCGCTGTGGCGGCGTGCCGCATCGGCGAGCACCTCGAGTGCCTCCAGCTCGTGGCGTGCCTCCAGCGGACCGAACCGGTGTTCTCCTGGCGAGCCCTTGTCCCGCAGCTGGATGATGTCAACCCCGCCCGCCAACGCCGCATCGACGAATTCGGCCAGGTCACCTCGCTCGCGGCGGGCGTCGGTGCAGAGATACAGCGACGCCGTGGCCAGCCGTTCACCGGGTGTGTGCACCCGGCTACGCTATGCGACTTCTGCCAGCGGCCGCGCGCAACGCCCGGCCCACCGGGACGAATCGGAAGGGCGTGCATGTTCATCGCTGTTCTCGGCGCGATCCTCGGGCTGGTCCATATCTATCTGTGGAAGCGGCTGGTCAAAGACACGACCCGGCCGGGACGCACGAGATGGATTCTCACGGCGTTGCTCGTCGCGCTCGCGGCGGTGTTGCTCGCAGCGCTGATCCTGCCCCGCGTCGTCGGCCTAACCGATTCGGGATGGTATGCGTGGCCGGGCTATTTGTGGCTCGGTCTGGCGGCGTATCTGTTTCTCTCACTGCTCATACTCGAACCCGTCCGGCTCGCGCTGCGGGGCTGGGTCAACCGCAAGCCACCTGAGACAAAGGCCGAATCCGCGTCCCTGCCGGTGCTGAACAGGCGGGTGTTCCTCGCCCGCGCCAGCGCCGTGGCTGCGGGCGCGGCATCGGTCGGCTTGGCTGGCATCGGTACTGCCACTGCACTCGGCCCGCCCGATCTGCTGTACGTGCCGATACGGCTGCGCAAACTCGATCCGGCATTCCACGGGTTTCGGATCGCCCTGGTGTCGGACATCCACCTCGGCCCGCTGGCCGGTCGCGCCCACACTGAGCGGATCGTCGCGATGATCAACGCGACCGCACCGGACCTGGTGGCGATCGTCGGCGATCTCGTGGATGGCACTGTCGGGGAGCTCGGATCGGCAGTGGAGCCGTTGCGGGACTTGCATTCCCGCGAGGGCACCTTCTTCGTCACCGGCAACCACGAGTATTTCGTCGAGGACACGCTCTCGTGGCTGCGTGAACTGGAGCGCCTCGGTGTGCAGCCGCTGCGCAACGAGAACACCGCGATTCGGCGTGGCGCCGCCACGGTCCAGCTCGCGGGGGTGAACGACGTCTCGGGCGAATCACACTCGGATCCACCGGATTTCGATCGCGCCCTGTCCGGGTTGAATCCGTCCAGCCCGACGATCCTGCTCGCGCACCAACCGGTCATGGTGACGGAGGCCGCTTCCCGCGGGGTCGACCTGCAGCTGTCCGGCCACACGCATGGTGGCCAGATGTGGCCCTTTCACTACGTCGTCCGGCTCGCGCAACCGTCCCTCGCTGGACTGTCGACGGTGGACGACACGCAGCTGTACGTCACACGCGGCGCGGGGTTCTGGGGACCGCCGATGCGAATCGGCGCGCCCCCGGACATCACCGTGGTGTCGCTGCAGGTTAGGGCCAGCGGGAGCGGATAACGTCGGGGTGGCCTTATGGCGCCCGGTGGACGACGAAGCGCAGTATTGCGTGATGTGTGAAAGCAGCAGCACAGACGCCGAGGTCGCCAGGTCGCTTCCGCGACCCGCGCACGGAAGTGCGGTGGATCCCATCTCCCTCGAACCGGTCGATGAGGTCATCATCACGATGCTCATGGACAACAGCTACGACGCGCTGATGGGTGACGTGGGTCCTGCGCGGCGCGCCCCGCTCGCGCGGATCCCCAGGGTCGCGGCTCAGCAGTTCGACGAGGGGGAAACCAGCCCCGGGTTGGTCGCCGAGCATGGCTTCTCGGCATTGGTGACGGTTCGGCGGGGGACGGTCTCGCACACGTTGTTGTTCGATACCGGGATCTCGCCGAACGGGATGGCGATGAATTTCGAGCGGCTCGGTCTCGACGCATCGGCAATCGAGGCCGTGGTGCTCAGCCACGGCCACAGCGATCATGGTGGCGGCTTTCCCGGACTGGCACGGTTGCGGGGTCGAATCGGGTTGCCGCTCACGGTACATCCGCTGGTGTTCAGTCGACGTCGCTTCGTAGTGCCCGACCAGGGTCCGTGGGAGCTGCCGACGCTGAGTCGTTCAGCATTGCAGGCCGAGGGCTTCGAGGTAATCGAACGGCGGCAGCCGTCGTTGCTCCTCGATGGTTCTGTTCTGATCACCGGCGAGGTTGACCGCACCACGGAATTCGAGCGGGGTCTTCCCAACCATGAAGCCTGGCGCGACGGGCGGTGGGAACCGGATCCGTTGGTTCTCGACGAGCAGTCGCTGGTGGTCCATGTCCGAGGCCGGGGGCTTGTCGTGGTGACCGGATGTGGGCATGCCGGTGCGGTGAACATCGCCCGACATGCGTTGCGGCTCACGGGTGTCGAGCACCTGCATGCGCTGCTCGGCGGCTTCCATCTCACCGGACCGGCGTTCGAGCCCGTCATCGAGCCGACCGTTGCCGCCTTCGCCGCCATCGCACCCGATTTGTTGGTGCCCGCGCACTGCACGGGTTGGAGAGCCCAACATCGCCTCGCCGCGGCCCTGCCCGAGGCATTCATACCCAACGCGGTGGGCACGTCCTTCACCCTGGCTGCCGCCTAGACACCGGAGCGACGAGGGTCGGCAATGCTGGCGGAACTGTTCCCGGGCTTCACCGAGGAGCTCTCCGGCGGCGGGGCGCCCACCCTCGATTACCACGACCTATCCGAGGTGTACTTCTGCATCGGAGGTCACGAGTCGGTCCGGAACGGAGCGCTCGAGAGTGTCCCACCGGTTCTCATCCCGAGCAGGCCGTTATTGGAAGGCCTTGTCCGACAGCGGTTGCGCGCGATCGGAAACGTCACGTTGCTCGAGGGGTATGACGTAGTCGATCTGATGTCGACTGGCGGGGGCAATCGCGTTGCAGGCGCGCTGATCCGCGCCCACAACGGTCATGGTGAGCAGGTGTTGGCCGCCGACCTGGTCACCGACGCCACGGGTAGGGGTTCGCGAACGCCGGTGTTCCTGGAGGCGTTGGGCTATGGCAGGCCGGCCGAAGACAGCGTGCACGTGCGTCTGTGCTATTCGAGCCAGCTACTGCGGCTGCCACCGGGCACCCTCAAGGAAAAGATGGTCATCATCGGCCCCAAGCCCGGTAGACCCACCGGCATGGCGCTCTTCGGATACGAGAACGACACGTGGATGTTCACCGCGTTGGGGATGGCCGGGGTCGAACCACCGTCCGAACTGGCCGAGATGCTGCCCTTCGTCGACGGGCTGGCACCCGCGCACGTGCTGGCGGCGATCAGTATGGGCGAGCCGTTGGTGGACGCGTGCCGGTTCCGCTATCCCGAGAGCCGGTGGCGCAGGTACGACAAGATGCGCCGGTTCCCCGACGGTCTTGTGGTTCTCGGCGACGCGATATGCAGCTTCAACCCGATCTATGGCCAGGGCATGACAGTAGCCGCCCTACAGGCGAAGGCATTGAGCGAGTGTTTGCGTCAAGGGACGACCGACCTGGCCAGCCGCTACTTCCGGGCCGCCGCGAAACCGATCGGAGTCGCCTGGCAATTCGCGGTCGGTGGTGACCTGAGCCTTCCCGAGGTGGAGGGGCACCGGCCGTTGAGTGTGCGGTTGTCCAACAGGTACGTCGATCGGCTGCAAACCGCTGCCGAGACCGACCTCACAGTCGCCGAACAGTTAACGCGAGTGGTCGGTCTGCTCGACCCGCCCACGACGCTTCTTCATCCGCGGATGCTGCTTCGCGCTGCCCGCCCTCGGCGGCGTCGGCAGATAGCGGCGGAGCAGCACCAGCCGACCCTGTCCCCGACGTGAGGGCAGGCATGTTCGAGTACTGTTGATACCCGAAACACGGGAGTCCCCGGACCGAGGACTGAGAGTGGGCACGCCTGCCCTTACCGTCACACCTGATCCGGGTCATGCCGGCGAAGGGAGGGGATTGTGGCTCAGGAAACATTTGCGGGCTCGCCGGCGCGATCACTTGCTGTCGTCGGCGGCGGCGTCATCGGCCTGTCCGTCGCACGTCGCGCCGCCATGGACGGCTGGGCTGTGCGCGTCCACCGCACGGCCGAACGCGGCGCGTCGTGGGTGGCCGGCGGCATGCTCGCCCCGCACAGCGAGGGCTGGCCCGGCGAGGAGCGCCTGCTGCAGCTGGGGCTCGCGTCGCTGGCGCTCTGGCACGACGGCTTTCTCGACGGCCTGCCCGCCGACGTCGTCACCGCACGCGAATCCCTGGTGGTCGCCGTGGACCGCGCCGACGCCGCCGACCTGAAGACCGTCGGGGAGTGGCTGGCGCGCCAGGGTCATCCCGTCACACCGACGTCGGCCGCGCGGGACATCGAACCGCTTCTGGCGCAGGGCATTCGGCATGGATTCGTTGCCGAGACCGAGCTCGCCGTCGACAATCGGGCGGTCGTCGAGGCGCTGGCGGCGCACTGCGAGCGACTCGGTGTGCAGTGGGCACCTCCTGTCGACGCACTGTCCGAGGCCCAGGGCGACACCGTGGTCATCGCCAACGGCATCGACGCGCCCACGTTGTGGCCCGGACTGCCGATCCGGCCGGTGAAGGGCGAGGTGTTGCGGCTGCGCTGGCGGCGCGGCTGTATGCCGGTGCCGCGGCGGGTGATCCGCGCCCGTGTGCACGGCCGCCAGGTGTATCTGGTGCCCCGCGCCGACGGCGTAGTGGTCGGCGCAACCCAGTACGAGCATGGCCGCGACACCGCACCCGCCGTGACGGGAGTGCGTGAGCTGTTGGATGACGCATGTGCAGTGATTCCGGCGCTGGGGGAGTACGAACTCGCCGAATGCGCCGCTGGCTTGCGTCCGATGACGCCCGACGGGCTGCCGTTCGTGGAGCGGCTCGATGATCGCACGCTGGTCGCTGCGGGGCACGGCCGCAATGGATTTTTGCTGGCGCCGTGGACCGCGGAGCGGATCGCGGCCGAACTGAACGTCACCGTGGGAGCAGGCCGATGAAAGTGACAGTCAACGACGAAGCCGTGGAGGTCGATGAGCAGACGACCGTCGCGGCGTTGGTGGAAAGCCTCGGCTTTCCGGAGAAGGGCATCGCGGTCGCCGTCGACTGGTCCGTGTTGCCCCGATCGGAATGGGAAACCGCGCTGACCGACGGCGCGCGGGTGGAAGTGGTGACGGCGGTGCAAGGTGGCTGAGTTGGAGGCTCTTCGCGCAAGCGGCTCATCGATATGCAAACTGACGATCGCCGGTCGCGAGTTCGGCTCTCGACTGATCATGGGTACAGGTGGCGCGGCGAATCTGAGCGTGCTCGAGGAGGCGCTCATCGCGTCGGGCACCGAGCTCACGACCGTCGCGATGCGCCGCGTCGATGCGGAAAGCGGCACCGGCGTCCTTGACCTGCTGAACCGGCTCGGCATCAGCCCGCTGCCGAACACGGCAGGCTGCCGCGGCGCCGCCGAGGCGGTGTTGACCGCGCAGCTCGCCAGGGAGGCTCTTGGCACCGACTGGGTGAAGCTGGAGGTGATCGCCGACGAACGCACCCTGCTGCCAGACGCAGTCGAATTGGTCAGGGCGGCAGAGCAATTGGTCGACGACGGCTTCATCGTGCTGCCGTACACCAACGACGATCCGGTGCTGGCCCGCCGACTCGAGGACACCGGCTGCGCGGCGGTGATGCCGCTGGGGTCGCCGATCGGCACCGGGCTTGGCATCGCCAACCCGCACAACATCGAGATGATCGTCGAGCGGGCGGGTGTACCGGTGATTCTCGACGCAGGCATCGGCACGGCCAGCGATGCGACGATGGCGATGGAACTCGGTTGCGACGCGGTGCTTTTGGCCACCGCCGTCACCCGCGCCGCCGACCCACCGACGATGGCCGCGGCCATGGCCGCCGCCGTGACGGCCGGGTATCTGGCCCGGCAGGCCGGCCGCATCCCCAAGAGGTTCTGGGCGCAGGCCTCCAGCCCGGCGCTATGAGCCGGTATGTCGCACTGGGCAGCTCCGTGGCGGCAGGCCCCGGTATCCGGCCGTCCGCCGACGGTGCGCCGTTCCGGGCCGGCCGCTCGGCGCGCAACTACCCGCACCTGGTCGCCGAACAGCTGGGCCTCGATCTGGTCGACGTGACGTACTCGGGCGCCACCACCGCGAACGTCCTCACCGATCCCCAGCACGGTGCGCCGCCACAGGCCGGCGCGCTTGACGGCTCGGAGGATCTGGTGACCGTCACCATCGGAGGCAACGACGCCGGCTACGTGCCTCTGCTGATGGCGGCGGGGCTGCCGCACATCGTTCGCCGCCTGCCTCTGTTGGGCGGAGTGGTACGCGAGATGCTCGACCCGACGGCGCGCGATCGGGCGTTGGTGGAGGTAGCCGAGTCGTTGAAGGAAGTCGGCCGCACTCTGCGTAGGCGGTCGCCGCGGGCCAAGGTGCTGTTCGTCGACTACCTGACACTGCTGCCGTCCGCGGGCACGCCCGCACCTCCGTTGTCCGATATCGACGTCGCACTGGGCCGCCGCGTGGCCGACACGCTCGAGCGGCTCACCGGAGATGCCGCCGCCGACACCGGCTGTGGCTGGGTTCGCGCGGCGGAGGCCAGCCGCGACCACCACGCCTGGTCGGCGAAGCCATGGACGACGAAGTTCGGTTTGCCGCTACCCGGCAGGCCGGCGCCGCTGCACCCCAACGCCGACGGCATGCGGGCGGTCGCCGACCTCGTCGTCGCGCACACAACCTGAAATCATGGCCTCGATGATCGAGTTGGCAGGCCTGACGAAAGTGTTCGGCCGAACCGTCGCCGTCGACGACCTGACCTGCTCGGTCGAGCCAGGCATGGTCACCGGCTTCCTCGGGCCCAACGGCGCAGGCAAGACGACGACCATGCGGCTGATCCTCGGTCTCGACCACCCGACATCGGGCACGGCCACGATCGACGGCCGCGCCTACCGCGAGCTCAAGGACCCGCTGCACACGGTCGGCGCGCTGCTCGACGCCAGTCAGGCGCACCCCAACCGCTCGGCGCGCAATCACCTGCGCTGGATCGCCGCCACCAACCGGATCCCGGCCAACCGAGTGGACGAGGCGCTCGACATGGTCGGCCTGACGGCCGTTGCGGGCAGGAACGCGGGCACGCTGTCGCTGGGCATGAGCCAGCGGCTCGGCATCGCCGCCGCGCTGCTCGGTGATCCGCCGGTGCTGCTGTTCGACGAGCCGGTCAACGGCCTCGACCCGGAAGGCATTCGCTGGGTGCGCACGCTGATGCGCACGCTGGCAAGCCAGGGCCGTACGGTCTTCGTGTCCAGCCACTTGCTCGCCGAGATGGCCAACACCGCTGACCGGCTCGTCGTCATCGGCAAGGGCAAGCTGATCGCGTCGACGACGGTGGCGGAGTTCGTCGGGCGCTCCGGCGCCGACACGGTGCGGGTGCGCAGCCCGCAGCTCGACTCGCTGCGCCGGGTGCTGACCGACGCCGGGCTGACGACCGAGGCCGCCCACGGCTCGGCGCTGCTGGTGCGTGGCGCGGCGATCGAGGTCATCGGCGATCTCGCCGCCCGCAACGCGATCACCCTGCACGAGCTGAGCGCACAGCGGGCCTCGTTGGAGGAGGCCTACATGAAACTCACCGACGAGGTCACCGAGTACCGTGCGGTCAGCCAGTGAGCGCGGCCGCGGTACTGGAGGCCGAGCGAATCAAGCTCTCGACCACTCGGTCGGTGTTGTGGACGGCCGCCGCGGTGGCGGTGCTCAGCGTCGGTCTGGCCGCGCTGCAGGGGTCGACGGCATACGGTGCCGCGCCGCTGCTGCCGGAGAAGGCGGCGATCGGCGTGGTGGTGTTCGGTGTGCCGGTGCTGATGGTGCTCGCAGCGATGACGGTGACGGGCGAATACCGCAGCGGCATGATCCGCACGACGTTCATGGCCACTCCCGATCGCACCTTGGTGCTGGTGGCGAAAGCCACCATCGCGGCACTGTTTTCCGCTGTGTACGCGGCCGTTATGACGATCGTCGCGGTGGTGATCGCGCACGTGATGACCCCTCCGCTGGCGGGCTCGCAACTGTCCTTCATCGACCCGGACACCTGGCGTCTCATCGGCGCGATCACGCTGTACGCGGCGCTCACCGCCGTGCTCGGGGTGGGCGTCGCTGCGCTGCTGCGGCATTCGGCCGGTGCGGTCGCGGTGCTGCTGCTGTGGCCGCTGCTAGTCGAGCCGATACTGGGGAATCTGCCCAGTATCGGCTCGGAAGTCGGGCCGTTTCTGCCGTTCGCGAACGTGCTGCGGTTCCTCAACGTGCAGTGGCTCTTTCCCACCTATGCGATGCCGTGGGGTGAGACGGGCTCCCTGCTTTATTTCATCGCCGTCGTTGCGGTCGTCTACGTCGCCGCGATCGTCGTGCTGAACCGGCGCGACGCCTAGTCGCCTTGCGCCGAAACTGGTGCCTCTAATCGAAAGCTCAGGTCGCCGGGCTAACGTGGTCGCGATGGTGCGGAGATCCCTGGCGGTGCTGACGGTGGTTGTGGCCGTCGTGGCGCTCGGCGGCTGCGGCCGCCAGATGCGCTCACAGCAAGCACAGCCTTCCACCACCACGCAGACCGCACCTGCGATGCCCGCCACGGACTTCGCCACGTCGCTGCAGAAGCGGGTGACCGCCGATGCGATGATGGCGCACCTGAAGAAGTTGCAAGAGATCGCCGACGCCCACGGCGGCAACCGCGCCCTCGGCACACCAGGCTACGACGCCAGCGTCGATTACGTGGCCAACACGTTGCGGGACAAGGGTTTCGACGTGCAAACGCCCGATTTCGAAGTGCGTCTGCCGTTCGCGGACGACCCGTCGCTGACGGTCGCAGGTGACAACGTTCCCGCGAAGCCGCTCGAATACACCAAGGGCACCCCGCCCGAAGGGGTGTCGGGCCCGCTGGTACCCGCCCGTGTCGAGGACACCCCGGGCTGCACTGCATCCGACTACGACGGCCTGCCCGTCGCCGGTGCCGTCGTGCTGGTGGACCGAGGCAAATGCCCGTTCGGCGCCAAGCAGACCGTCGCCGCTGAGCGCGGCGCGGTCGCGCTGATCGTCGCCAACAACGAGGACGGCGACGAAATGGGTGCCACCCTCGGTGCGAAGACCGATGTGAAGATCCCGGTCATCAGCGTCACGAAGGCCACCGGCGCGCGACTTCGGGCCGCGCCGGGCCCCACCACGATCAAGCTCAACGCCGGTGTGCGCGACGAGCGCACGCGCAACGTCATCGCCCAAACCAAGACCGGCTCCACCGCGAACGTGGTGATGGTCGGCGCGCATCTCGACAGCGTGCCCGAGGGTCCTGGCATCAACGACAACGGGTCCGGTGTGGCGGCCATACTGGAAACCGCGGTGCAGATGGGGCCTTCGCCACAGGTCAACAACGCAGTTAGGTTCGGCTTCTTCGGTGCGGAGGAGTCCGGTCTGCTCGGCTCCAACAACTACGTCCAGTCGCTGAATGAGGATGCGCTCAAAGACATTGCGCTCTACCTCAATTTCGACATGCTCGGCTCACCGAACCCCGGTTACTTCACGTACGACGGTGACCAGTCCACCCGGCCGAACGACAACGACGGTGCGCCGCGGGTGCCGGAGGGGTCGGCGGGCATCGAACGCACGCTCGTCGCCTACCTGAAGGGCGCAGGAAAGCCGCCCGATGACACGTCATTTGACGGCCGGTCGGACTATGACCCCTTCACCAAGTCGGGTGTGCCTGCGGGCGGCCTCTTCTCGGGCGCGGAGGAAAACAAGACGGCCGCGGAGGCTGAACGCTGGGGCGGGCAGGCGAACGAGCCGTTCGATCCGAACTACCACAAGCCAACCGACACACTGGACAAGATCAATTCGACAGAGCTCGGGATCAACGGAGGTGGGGTGGCTTACTCGGTGGGTCTGTACGCGCAGGATCAGGGCGGCCGCAATGGCGTGCCGCTCCGGGAGGACCGTACGCGGCACGTCCTCGAATCATGAGGGCCATCCCCGCGGTCATCGCGCTAGCGGTGACGGCGTTGGCGGCGTGTTCAGCCACCGCACCCGCACCCGGGCCAGACCTACCCCGCGACATGGGGGGCAAGGTCACCGCCGATGGCATGTACACGCACCTGCGCAAGCTGCAGGAGATCGCCGACGCCAACGGGGGCAACCGGGCCGAAGGTACGCCTGGCTACGACGCGAGCGTGGACTACGTCGTGAAGGTGTTGAAGGACAAGGGTTTCGACGTCCAGACCCCGGAATTCGAACGGCTCGAGCGCACCGAAGGCGGCAATCCGACGCTCACCGTCTCCGGCCGCGGCTACCCCGTCGACCAGGCGTCGCTGCTCGTCCCGACCCCGCCGACCGGACTCAACGCGATCACCCTGCGCCCGCAGAAGGCGCCGGGTTGCACCGCCGCCGACTACGGCACGGTCCCAGTGAAAGGGGCGATCGCCGTCGTCGACGACACCGGATGCTCGGTGGTGGCCAAGCAGAACACCGCGATCGCAAAGGGCGCCGTCGGGATGCTTGTCGTCAGTGTGCCGGGCGCCGGCGGCAGCCCTGCGGGCTTGTTCACGTCGGGCTACTACCAGCAGCTCACCGTTCCGGTCGGTGTGATCGACAGGGACGCCGACACGGCGCTGCGTCGAACCAACGCGCCGGTGCGGCTGGTGCTGGACAGCAAACCGGTGACGGTGAAAAGACGAAACGTGGTGGCGCAGACCAAGACCGGCGACTCGAAGAATGTCGTGTTGGCGGGCGCGAACCTCGACAGCGCGCCGCGCAGCCCCGGCATCAACGACAACGGGTCGGCGGTGGCGGCGTTACTGGAAACCGCGTCGGCGCTGGGCGCGCAACCCGAGATCACCAATGCTGTGCGGTTCGTGTTCTGGGGATCGGAGGCAGAGGGTGCGACGAAATACGTACGCGGACTGGACCGTGACCAACTCGACGACATCGCGCTGTTCCTCGGCTGCGATGCCGTCGGCTCGCCGAACGCCGGCTACTTCACGTATGACGGTGACCAATCCGGTCAGCTCAACCCCGAAATCCCGGTGCAGGCCGTGCCTTCCGGTTCGGCAGGCGTCGAGCGGATGCTGGCGGGCTATCTCAACCTGGGGGGTGTGCGGCCCGCCGACATGCCGTTGAGCAGAACCGCCGATTATGCGCCGTTCCTGGCCGCGGGCGTCCCTATCGGCGGGCTGACCACGGGGTGGTCGCAACGAAAAACCGAAGTGCAGGCGCGGCTTTGGGGCGGAAAGGCGGGTGTCGCGTTCGATCCGAACTACAACACGGCCCGCGACAACATCGATGGCCTCGACCGCGAGGCGCTGTCAGTGATGGGTCAGGCTCTCGCGTCCGCGATCGGCAGCTATGCGCAGTCGGTCGACGGCGTCAACGGCGTTCCGCCGCGGGACCAGCGGCACCGGAGTATGCCCTAGCCACCCGCGTGACGAACTGGTACACGCCGTCCTCGTCGGGTGCGAGCGGGCCTGGTCGCGCGTGCGGTGAGGAGAGGCCACGCTGCACCGACTCGCACGCCGCCCAGTCCTGCCTGTTGGTCAGATCCCAAAAGTCGACCGCGTACGACGGATCGAAATCCGGTTTGGCGGCAACGTCTTTCGGGAACGCCCATGCGCACTCGACGTGGGTGCGATCGACGGCGAGCGGCGTCATCAAGTGCGTCATCACGTAGTCCGGGTGCAGGCTCACCAACAGGTTGGGATAGCCGACCAGATACATGACGGTGCGCAGCTCCTGCTCGGACAGACCCTGGATCGCGACGCCGCCGCTCTTGCCGGTCAGCGACATGGTCTCGGCGCCCTCGACGATCGACATCCAGCCGCCCATCCATGATCCCGGCAGCTCGAGGTTCTCGCCACTGGTCGGCGGGCTGATACGGGACAGCTCCGGATGAATGGTGGAGCAGTGGTAGCACTCCTGATAGTTCTCGGCGATGACCTTCCAGTTGGTGGCCAGCTCATAGGAGTGCCGGGCGACGACCGTCAGATCTTCTGGTCGATAGGAGCCGACGACCTCGTCCCAACCCGCGACGTGCGTGGCGAAATCGGCGTCTTGGCCGCTGGGGTCGACGAACAGCCAGCCGTGCCAGTTGACCAGCCGCAGTTCGGCGAGGCCGAACTGGTCGGGTTCGAAGCCCTCCATGTCGCGGAACCCGGGCGCGTTGCGCAGCCGGCCGTCCAGGCGATAGGACCAGGAGTGGTACGGGCAGACGATGGCGCGGCCCTTGGTGGTCGCATTGCATGCCAGCAGTTCGTGTCCGCGGTGTCTGCAGGTGTTCGCGAACGCGCGCACCGCGTCATCCTCGCCGCGGACCAGAAGGATCGCGTTCGGGCCGGTGCCCACCGCTTTCTGCGCCCCCACCGCCGCGAGGTCCGACGCATGGCCGACGCACGTCCATCCGGAAAAGATGTTGTGCTGTTCCCAATCGAACACCGCGGGGTCGACGTAGGACTCGCGGGGGAGCATGCGTGACTGGCCGAATGGCGCCAGCGCCGCGGCAAGGGCCTCGGCGGGTACCGGGGCCGGATCACCCTGTTTGAACATACAGTCAGCCTAGCCGGGCGCGGGTTGCAGGTCCAGACTTCTCCGCGCGAGCAGACGCAAAGGTCCCCATTTCCGCGGCGTGTCGGGTGCTTTTGTGTCTGCTCGGCGGAGAAACTAGAGCAGTTTCTCCAGCGTGATCGGGAGATCTGTGACGCGTCGTCCTGTCGCGTTGAACACCGCATTGGCGATCGCCGCAGGCACCCCGACGATGACCAGCTCGCCGAGACCCTTCACACCAAGAGGGTCGGCGATCGTGTCCTCGGCGGGCAGATAGACGGCGTCCAGAGCGGGTACGTCCGCGTTGACCGGAACCAGGTAGTCCGACATGTTCGCGTTGACGATGCGTCCATCGCGGTAATCAAGTTGGGTGCCCTCGAGCAGTGCCATCCCGATGCCGCCCACCATTCCGCCGATCGCCTGGCTGTGCGCAAGCTTCGGGTTGATCACCCTGCCGGCGTCATAGCAGCCGTAGATGCGCCTGATCCGCACGGTGCCGAGGGTTTCGTCGACGGCGACCTCGGCGAACACGGCGCCGTAGGCGGACATCGAAAAGCGCGCGTCCGCGTCATCGGGTGTCCAGGTCTGTTGCGTGTCAAGGCTTCCCCAGCCACGGCGACGCAGCAGATCCTGATAGCTCTCGCCGCGGCCCAGCTCACCGGTGTGGACCATCCGTCCGTCGGTGACCGAGACCTCCTCTGGCCGCAGCCCGTTCAGTGGCGAGCCGGGATCGACGACCGCGGTGCGCACGAACCGGTCGCGCAGCATGTTGGCCGTTGTGAACACCGCCGACCCGACGCTCGCCATCGTCCTCGAACCCGAGTGCGACGGCGCAACGGGAAATCTGCTGTCGCCGAGCGCGAATCGCACCCTGGGCAGCGGCAGTCCGAGCGCGTCCGCGGCCACCTGCGTCATCGACGTGTAGGTGCCGGGACCCATGTCGCTCGTGCCGCACTGAATGTCGGCGGTGCCATCGGCGTTGATCCGGGCCAGCGCCGCACACTCACTACGGGAGGTGTGATAGACCGCCGCGGCCATCCCGATTCCGATCAGTTGGTTGCCGTCGCGCGTAGCGCGCGGCGTCGGGTTGCGGCGTGACCAGCCGAACACGTCGCTGCCTTGCCGTAAGCAGTCGGTGAGCCGGCGCGTGGAGAACGGCAGATTGTCGGTGAGATCGCGGTCTGGTTCGTTGCGCTGCCGCAACTCGATCGGGTCCGTCCCCAGCCGGAACGCAAGGTCGTCCATCGCCGACTCCAGCGCGAAGGCACCCGTCGTCGCACCGGGGCCACGCATGAACGTCGGCGGGTTGATATCAAGCGGCACAATGCGATACGTCGACCGCATGTTCGGTGAGCCATAGAGGAATCTGGGCCCCGTCATGAGGTTGTCCTCGTACGCGTTGTACCGCGATGTCTCGGTGTGTGCCTCGTGCACGATGGCATTGATGCGTCCGGACCGATCTGCACCGATCGCCATGCGCTGACGACTGGTCGGCCGGTATCCGATGCCGCTGTAGTACTGCTTCCTGGTCAGCACCAATTTCACCGGACGCCGAATCTGCCTGGCCGCGAAGGCGGCCAGCAGTTGATGCGGCCACGTAGTGCCCGCACTGCCGAAGGCGCCGCCGACAAACGGTGAGATCACCCGCACTTGATCATCGGGCACCCCGAACGCGGCGGCATAGGCCGTCTGCGCACCGCTGATGGTTTGCGTCTTGTCCCACACTGTAAGCCGATCGCCGTCCCAACTGGCGACGGTCGCCGGGATCTCCATGGGATTGTGGTTGTTGCGCATGATCGAGTAGCGCAGATCCGTGACCACCGCAGCGCTCCGCAGCGCGTCGTCGGCATCACCGCGGGCGTAGTCTTTCGTCCTGGTACCCGGCTTCTGTTCTGCTTGTGGCGCATCGATATTCGTCAGCTGTGCGGTTTCGCGGTACTTCACGTCCACGAGGGAAGCCCCGTGCATGGCCGCCTCGAGCGTCGTGGCCACCACGACCGCCACGGGCTGGCCGAAGCAGGACACCTGTCGGATGTCGTACGGCAGCTTGATCCCGCCGAAGTCGGTGAGGACGCGCAGCACTTCGCGCTCGCGCACTGCGGCCGCCGGGTCGATGCGGTCCACGCTGCCGCGCGCGATCGTGCTGCACACCAAAGCCGCGTACACGAGGTCCGGCGCGGGATTGTCGGCCGCGTACAGCGCCTTGCCGGTGACCTTGAGCCTGCCGTCCACCCGGGTCACCGGCTGACCCGAAACAACGGCCGCGGGCAGTGGCCGGGTCATGGCAGCCCCGCTACCGTTGCCAGCTGACGCTCGACCGTGCGCTTGACCAGTTCCACCTTGAACCCGTTCTCCGACAACGGTTTAGCGCCGTCCGCGGCATGTGACGCGGCATCGCGCCACAGGTCGGGACCCGCGGTCCGGCCGACAAGAGCTTGTTCGACCGCGGGCAACCGCCACGGCACCGTCCCGACGCCGCCGACAGCGACGCGGGCCGCGCGGACGCTGCCCGCGGCGATGTCCAGCGCCACCGCCGCAGACGCCAGCGCGAACTCGTATGACTCACGGTCGCGCACCTTCAGGTAGCCCGACCGTCGGGCCTCCGGCACGACCGGCACCTCGATGGCAGTGATCAGCGCGCCTGCGCCCATGTTGTGTTCCTGATCGGGCGTAGTGCCCGGCCTGCGGAAGAAGTCCGCGATCGGAATACGACGCTCGCCGCCGCCCTCGCGCGTGATCACCGCGGCGTCCAGCGCGGTCAGCGCCACCGCCAAATCGGACGGATGGGTGGCGACGCACGCGTCGCTCGTCCCAAGGATCGCGTGGGTGCGGTTGCGGCCCCCGATGGCGGCGCAACCGGAGCCCGGCGTGCGCCGGTTGCAGGCGGCCGATACGTCGCGGAAGTAGAGGCAGCGTGGGCGCTGCATCAGGTTGCCACCGATCGAGGCCATGTTGCGGATCTGTGCCGACGCCGACAACTCCAGCGCCTGTGCAATGACCGGGAACTGTCCGCGCACACCGGGATGGGCGGCCAACTCCGACATTCGCACCAGTGAGCCGATGCGAAGTCTCGCGGGCTTGAGGTCGATGTCGCGATAGGGCAGTGCGTTGATGTCGACGACTGCCGCGGGCCGCTCGACGGTCTCGCGCATCAGGTCGATCAGCGTCGTACCGCCGGCGACGTAACGGGCTCCGGACGCAGCCGCCGCCAACGCGGATGACTCGTCCGAGGCCTTGGTGAACCGGAACGGAAACATGGCGGGCTAGATGCTGCGTGCCGCGTTCGAGACCGCGGTGACGATGTTGGTATAGGCGCCGCACCGGCAGATGTTGCCGCTCATCCACTCGCGGATCTCGGCCGGGGATCCGGTGTGGCCCTCCTTGATACAGCCGACACCCGACATGATCTGCCCTGCTGTGCAGTAGCCGCACTGGAAGGCGTCTTCGTCGACGAACGCCTGTTGCAGCGGATGAAGCCGGCCGTTGCTCTCCAGACCCTCGATGGTGGTGATCTCCGCGCCGTCGTGCATCACCGCGAGCGTCAGGCACGAGACCATGCGCTGCCCGTTCACCAGGATCGTGCATGCCCCGCAGGCGCCCTGGTCGCAGCCCTTCTTGGTGCCTGACAGGCCCGCGCGTTCCCGCAGCATGTCCAGCAGCGACGTGCGGTTGTCCACCGCGATCTCGCGGGCTTCGCCGTTGATGCGTAGCCGCACCACCGAGGATGTCGAAGTGTTTGCTTGCTGGTCTTCGCCGCAGCCGGCGATCAACGGGGCCGTCGCCACGACACCGCCGACCGCTATCGACGCACCGACGAATGTTCTTCGATTGAGGTCGACCACTCAGCCCACGCTAGGCAGGCCAGCTGTGAGATAGCCAAAACGCATACCAAACACATATGTGCGCTGGTCTGCGGAGCCTACAGCGCGTGTGCTACGTGCTTGATCCGCGTGTAGTCGTCGAGGCCGTATGACCCGAGGTCTTTGCCATAGCCCGACGAGCCGAAACCGCCGTGCGGCAACTCCGAGCCCATCGGCGCGTGGGTGTTCACCGACACCGCACCGAAATCGAGGTCGCGCAAGAATCGCATTGCGCGCGAGTGCGAATCGGTCCACACGCTCGCGGTCAGGCCCTGCTCGACGCCGTTGGCCATCGCGATCGCCTCGTCGTCGTCGCGGTAGGACTGCACGGTGATTACCGGACCGAAGATCTCCGACTGGACCAACTCGTCGTCCTGACGCAGCCCGGCCACGACCGTCGGCTCCAGGTAGAAGCCGTCGCGGGCCGGCATGTCGCCCCCGGCGACGATCTTCGCGTACGCCGGCGCGCCCGCCAGCAGGTCCACCACCCGCGCGCGGTGCGCGGCCGAGATCAGCGGGCCGACGGTCGTGCCGCGGGCGGCCTCGGCGAGCCGCTGCACCACGTCGTCGTACACCGCCTCGTGCGCGATCACGCGGCTGGCCGCTGTGCAGTCCTGGCCGGCGTTGTAGAACGCGGCGAACGCCACCTGCTCGACGGTCGTGCCGAGATCGGCGTCCGCGCAGATCACTACGGGCGCGTTGCCGCCGAGTTCGAGATGAACCCGGGCGAACCGATCCGCCGCCGCCCGTGCGACGGCGTGGCCCGTCCGCGGTGAGCCCGTCACGGACACCATCGCGACGTGGGGATGCGCGGCCAGTGCCGACCCGACGTTCGGGCCACCGCAGACGACGTTGACGACGCCGGAAGGCAACACGTCGGTCAGCAGTTCGGCCATGCGCGACGTGGACGACGGGGTCAGCTCCGACGGTTTGAGCACCACGGTGTTGCCGGCCGCGACCGCGGGCGCCCACTTCCACACCGCCATCATGAACGGGTAGTTCCACGGTGTGATCTGCCCGCACACCCCGACCGGCTCGCGGCGGATCCCCGACGTCACGCCCTCGATGTACTCACCGGTGCTGCGGCCTTCCGGCACCCGACAGACACCCGCGTAGAACTTACGACATCGATGCTGGCGGGGATCTCCTCATCGCGCGTGGCGTCCGGCGGCTTGCCGGTGTCGGCGACCTCGAGGTCGGCAAGCTCGCCGATGTGCGCCTCGAGAATGTCGGCCGCCCGCAACAGAAGTGCGGAACGCTCGGCGGGGGTGGTGGTGCGCCACGACCGGAACGCCTCACGCGCGGCGGCGACGGCGTCGTCGACGTCGGCTGCGCCCGACTCGGTGGCGACGTCGTGGCCGGTGCCGGTGGCCGGGTCGATCAGCTCGCGGTGAGCACCGTCGGCTGCAGGCATGCGGCGACCACCAATGACGTTGTGATCACGTGATTACACCCCTCCGGCGAACGGGCCGCCGATACCCGTGTCCGTGGTGGTGGTGTCGGACCGGGTCATGTAGCGGTATACGAGGAAGCCGACCACCACGGCTGTCAGTGCAGCCAGCAGCAACAGGGTCGCCAGCGCATTGAGCGCAGGCGTCGGTGCGGCGCGTGCCGTGTTGTAGATCTTCACCGAGACCGGCTCGGTGGCGGCGTTACCGGACAGATAGCGCACCAGCACGAAATCGTCGATCACGTCGGCGAACACCAGCACGGTGCTGGCGAAAATCGCCGGCAGCAGCATCGGCAGGATGATACGCCGGAGCGCGCCAAGCGGTGACGCCCCGAGATCCATTGCGGCTTCCTCGTATTGCGGGCCGATGGTGGCGAGCCGGGCCCGCACCAGCACGGCGGGGTAGGACACCTGGAAGGTGACCAGACCGATGACCTGCGCGGTGGTTCCTAGCTCGACCGGGACCGCCACCGTAGTGATGACGAACAGCAGGGAAACGGCGAGCAGAACTTCCGGCAGTACGAACGACAGCAGCATCAGGAAGTTGGCACCCGCCGGGAGCCTGCCCCGCCAACGGTCGATGCCGATCGCGAACAGCGCACCGAGGGGAACGGTGATCAATGTTGCGATCACACCCAGCTTGATGGTCTGCAGCAATGCGGTGTGCAGCGCGGCGTTGTGCCAGACCGACAGCGAGTTGTCGCCCCAATACCAGCGGAACGAGAATCCTTGCCACGTCGTCCTGGAGCGGCCGTCGTTGAATGAATACGCCACCGCGATGATCACCGGCAGCAGCGACCACGCCAAGTACCCGGCGGTGATGGCGACGAGGAACCGCGGCGGCCGCCACGGGTCGTTCCACCACGTCACGGGAGATATTCGTGCTCCTCTCGTCCGCAGCACACTCATACCGACACCTCGTCGCGTCGGGAGGTCACTCGGATGTAGTAGAGCATCGGCAGCAGAGCTACCAGGAACACCAACATCACGAATGCGCCGGCCTGCCCCGTTTGTCCAGGCGACTGGACACTGTCGTTGATCAGGTTGCCGACCATCGCGGTCTTCGGCGATGCCGAGAGCATGTCGCTGGTGAAGTAGTCGCCGAGCATCGGCAAGCAGGTCAGCAGCACAGCGGCGACGATCGTCGGGCGACACAGCGGCAAGGTGACCCGCCAGAACGACGAAATCCGGTCGGCGCCAAGGTCACGCGACGCCTCGAGCATCGGCTGCGACAGCCGGTCGAGGCCGGCGAACAGCGGCAGGATCATGTACGGCACGTAGCCGTACACCAGTCCGAGGATCACCACCACGGGCTGGCCGGTCAGCCAATTCACCTGGGGATCGAACAGGCCGCCGAGGCGCAGCACCTTGTTGAACAGGCCGTCGTCCTGCAGCAGGTTCACCCACGCGAACATCCGCATCATGTAGCTGATCCAGAACGGCGCGATCAACAGGGCCAGCAGTAGGCCCTTGCGCTTGCCCGAGAGTCGCGCCACGTAGTAGGAGACCGGGAACGCGATCAGTAGGCACAGGCAACTGGCGACCAGCACGAAGATGAGCGTGCGAAGGATCGCGGGCCCGAATACTCCGTTCGGGCCCACGATGTGGGTCAGCACGTAGGTGAACTGAGTGGGATCCCATTCCAATGGGTTCCACACCGGCACGGGTGTCCGGAAGATCGGGTCGACCTCACCGAAGACGATGCACAGCACGACATATAGCGGAAAGATGAAAAACGCTGCGAGCCAGATGATTCCGGGAGCGGCTAGCGCTGTCCAGAGCCTGCTGCGGCGTTCGCGAGGCGGCGGCGGCGCCGCCCGCGATGGCGCGGTGACTACCGGGACCGCCACTTTACGTCAGGCCCCGCCTCCGGCCTTGAATGCGCGCCAGACGTTGTGCCACGCGGCGTCGTTGGCCGGATCGAGTTCCAGCAGCCGGTAGCCCGTGTCGAAGTATTCGGGCTTGACGACAGCGGACTTCAGGTTTTCAGGAATGAACCCGCTCGAAACGAGTGAGTCGGGGTTGATGTTGTTTTGCGGCGGCTGGTAGCCGGTCTGCGCGAAGTTCTGCTGGGCCACTTCGGGATCCAACAGATGGTTGATGAACAGGTGTGCCAGCACCGGGTTCTTGCCGCTGCGGAGCATGATCAGCAAGTCGTTGTCCACCAAGCCTTTCCCGTCTGCGGGGAACCAGTACCGCAGGATGTCGGGGCTGACACCCTCGGGCATGTAGCTCAGCGCGCTGTTGATGATGTCGCCCGACCACATCTGGCAGAGCCCGATCTGGCCGGCAGGCATATCGGAATACATCGTGATCGTCACCTTGGGTGAGGTCGCCGCCACCAAGGCGTTGAGCTGATCACCGACGAGCTTGAGGTCCTCGGCCGATGTGGTGTTGACGTCGTTCTTGCCCGCGCGCAACAGCACCATCGCCATTGCGGTGTGCCAGTCGTCGATGATGGCGGTCTTACCCTTGTACGTCGGATCCCATAGCGAGTCATAGGGATTGGGCAAGGCACCGATGTCGGCGGGTATCTGGTCGGTCCGCCATCCGATGCCGGTGGTGTAGATGAAGTTCGGCGCCGAGAAACGCCATTCCTGGTCGTACCAGGGGTTGGTGAAGGTCGGCCACACGTTCTTGATGTTCGGGATATAGCTGTGGTTGATCGGCCGCGCCAGGCCGCCGGTCACCAACTTGCTGATCTGGTCGTAGCTCGGGAAGTAGAGGTCGTAATCGACGTTGCCTCCGCGGATCTTGGTGAGCGCCTCGTCGGTGTCGTTGAACGTCGAGATCTGGACTTTGGTGTTGTATTTCTCTTCGAACGACTTGACGGCATCCGGGCTGAGGTAGTCGGCGTAGTTGTACACCTGCAGCGTCGCGCCCTTCTCAGGCGCCAGACCGTCGGCGATCGGTTTGTTGTCCGCGGGGATGTCCCACTTCACGGGGTGGTCCGGCGCGGCGATCGTCAGGGTCGGCGCCGATGACGACGACTGTCCCGACTTGGAACAGGCCGCGATGAAACTGCCGAGGGTCGGGGCGGTCGCGGCGAGAATTGCGGCGCGCGCCAGGAACTGTCGTCGAGAAGTGGGCTCTGGCATCTGGGGCCTCCCCGTTGCTTTCACGCCTTGTTGCTGGTAGGACTCTCGCATAGACTGAATGCTCAGTCAACCGTTCGGGAGCGGAGGTTTGACCGTGTCTTCGTCGGTGGTGGAAAGCCAGGAAACCGACATCGTTAACCAGCTGATCGCGGCCGAGGAGCAGGTGTTCCTGCGCCGTCAGCCACGCAGCACTGAACTCATTGCGCAGGCCCGCGAACACCTCGCAGGCGGCGCGACGTCCAACTGGCAGATCGCCGAGCCACAGGCCGTCTGGATGAGCCACGGCAGCGGCTCGAAGGTCTACGACGTTGACGGCAACGAGTACGTCGATATGCACGGCGGCTACGGCGCTTCCATTGCTGGGCATGCGCATCCGGCGATCGTCGAAGCGGTCAGCGACCGGGTGCGTCGCGGCACGCACTTCGCGCAGCCGACCGAGGACGCCATCTGGATAGCAGGTGAGTTGTCCCGTCGCTTCGACCTTCCGCTGTGGCGCTTCGCCAACTCGGGCACCGAGGCCACCATGGACGCGGTCCACCTTGCCCGCGCCTTGACCGGACGCGATCTGATCATCAAGGTGGAGGGCTGCTATCACGGCCACCACGACTCGGTGCAGGTGTCGGTGCTGCCCGAGGCCGACGAGATCGGTCCCCGCGATCGTCCAACACCGGTACCCGGAAACTCCGGAATCGCCTCGGCGATAAGGGATCTGGTGATCGTGGTGCCGTTCAACGATGTCAGCGCCGTGGCACGTGCGCTTGCGGAGCACCGCGGGCAAGTGGCGGCCATGATCGTCGAGCCGGTGATGATGAACGCGGGCATCATCCCTCCGGACGAGGGATATCTCGAGGTCATCCGCGACCTGCTGCACGGCGAAGGCTCGCTGTTGATCTTCGACGAGGTCAAGACCGGCTTCACCACAGGGCCTGGCGGCGTCACCGCCTTATCGGGCGTCGTCCCCGACATGGTGTGCCTGGCCAAGGCGCTGGGCGGCGGCATCGCGGTTGCGGCGATAGGCGGAACTGAGACCGTGATGTCGGCGATCGCCGACGGCCGCTACGAGCAAGTCGGCACGTTCAACGGCAACCCGCTGGCAATGGCTGCCACCCGCGCCACCCTCACCGACGTGCTCACCCCGCAGGCCTATACGCACCTCGAGGCACTCGCCGCCCGGCTCCGCACCTCACTGGAAGCCGTGATCGCCAAACACGGTTTCGGATGGCACGTGGTGACCGTCGGCGCCAAGGGCTGCGTGACGTTCCGTCGCGACCGGGTCCGCGAGTTTCGCGACTTCCTCGAGATCGACGCCCGACTCGGCCACTTGCACTGGCTGATGCAGCACAATGGCGGTGTATTTCTCCCGCCATGGGGGAAGGTGGAGCAATGGCTGTTGTCGGTTCAGCACGACATGGACGATGTCGACCGGTTCGCCGCGAACTTTGCCCGGTTCGCAGAGGCGGTCCCGCGATGATTGGCCGGTTTCCATGAAGGGCGGGGCGATCAGGCTGGAGAGTCTGGTCAAGTCCTTCGCCGGAGTCCCCGCCGTCACGGGCATCGACCTTGACATCCCGGCCGGGCAGTTCTACTCGCTGCTCGGGCCGTCGGGTTGCGGTAAGACGACGACGCTGCGCATGATCGCCGGCTTCGAAAAGCCGGACTCCGGCCGCATCGAACTCGACGGCCGCGACGTCGCGGGGGATCCCCCGCACAAGCGTCCGGTCAACACCGTCTTCCAGACCTACGCGCTGTTCCCGTTCATGACGGTATGGGACAACGTCGCATTCGGGCTGAAGTACCAGAAGGCCTCGCGCGACGAGTCCAAGCGCCGCGTCGGCGAAGCGCTGGAACTGGTTCGTATGACGGACTTTTCCAACCGGCGTCCCGCGCAGCTCTCGGGCGGACAGCAGCAGAGGGTCGCATTGGCGCGTGCCCTGGTATTGCGCCCACGCGTGCTCTTGCTCGATGAGCCGCTTGGCGCACTCGACGCGAAGCTGCGCAAACAGCTGCAGCTGGAACTGCGCGCGGTGCAGCGTGAGGTCGGCATCACGTTCGTGTACGTGACCCACGATCAAGAGGAAGCGCTCACCATGAGCGACCAGATCGCGGTGCTCGCCGAGGGCCGCGTCGAACAGATCGGACCGCCGCAGGAGATCTACTCCGCGCCTGCCACCACATTCGTTGCCGGATTCCTCGGCGCCGCCAACATATTCGACGCCGACGTGCTCGAGGCTGGTGGCGGATCGGCGGTGTGCTCGGCGCTGGACACCCGGCTCGGCGCCGCGGTCGACGCCACGGCGATATCCGGTGCGGCCGCGATCGTCATCCGGCCGGAGCGCATCACCCTGCAGGACCCGGGTGAGCCAATCGGACCTGGCCGCAACGTCATTGGCGGCGTCGTGTCGCAGGTGGTCTATCTCGGCAACTGCACGCAGGTACACGTCGACGTCGGCGCGCCCACCGCGCTGATCGTCGAGGTCGCCAACCACGCAGGGCCAGGCTCGGTGGCCCATGAACCCGGCGCAAGGGTCAGCTGCGTATGCACCCACGACGCGGTGCGGGTGCTGCAGCGCAGCTCGGCGGTGCCGATCGCCGATCCCGTGGCCGAAGAGCTCGGCGCGCTCAGCTCTTCTTAACGGCCCTGACCTTGCCGTTCAGCCGGTTCTTCTCGGGCGGCAGGTTCAGTTCCCGCTCGGCGAAGTGCATCGCTATGTCGTAGGCCAGGTCGGAGTCGACCTCGGGATCTTCGAGGGCGACCTGGATCGACAGCCCGTCGAGCAGCGCGGAGAACTCCAGTGCGAACATCCGCTTCTCTTTCGCGCTCAATTGGGATGAATCGAGCGCGTGGACGATCATCTTGCGCCAGCGCGAGTCGAGTTCCGCCCGGCCTGCCTTGATCTCGTCGTGCCGGAACGCCTGCGCCCACAGGTCGAACCACAAGCCCCATGCGCCGGGTATCTCGCCCCATGCGCCGGGTATCTCGTCTGAGCCTTCGGGCACACACGTCCACAGGATCAGCAGCGAGAGCCGCTCGCGCAACGACGGGACCTCGGCCAGCATCTTCTCAGCCCCTTCGTAGAACGATTCCTCCGAGTAACGCAGCGCGTCGACCAGAAGGCGGTCCCGGGTGCCGAAGTAATAGATGACGAGGGCCGAGCTGACGCCTGCGCGCCTGGCGACATCCGCGATGCGGGTATCGCCGAAACCCCGCTCACAGATCAGCTCCGCTGCGGCACGGAGCATTTCGATGCGCCGGGCTTCGTTCTGCTCGGTCGCGGGCGCGGGATCGGCCATGGCGTTGTCTATTCCCTCCCAGTGCAGCACTCGCACTTGTCTGTAGCCTAACACTTGATTAGATTGAACAGTCAGTCAGGACGGAAGTGGGGCTCTCATGTCGAACACCTACGACGCTCTCGTCATCGGCGGCGGCCACAACGGTTTGGTTTCCGCCGCGTACCTCGCCCGGTCGGGAGCCAGAACACTGGTGCTCGAGGGACGTGGCTCGCTCGGGGGCGCCGCCACCACCGAATCGCCATGGGAGGACGCACCGCACCTGCGTGTCACGCGGTTGTCTTATGTGATGAGCCTGATGCCGCCGACCATCGTGCGTGAGCTCGATCTGGCCCGGCACGGCTACAAGGTCCACCCGATGGGCCCGTACTACCAGGCCTTCCCCGAGGGCGGCTCGCTGACGATCTACGAGGACGACCCGGCTCGCACGCATGAACAGCTGGCCAAGTGGTCCAAGAAGGACGCCGACGCGTGGCCCAAGTGGAACGCCTGGCTGGAGGGCATCGCGGACGTGATGGGTCCGCTGCTGACCCAGGTGCCGCCGAACATCGGCTCCCACCGGCCAGGCGACCTTCTCGACCTGGCGAAGCTGGCCTGGAGCCAGCGCGGAATCACCGTGCGGACCACCGCCGACGTAACGCGGTTGCTCACGATGAGCATCGCCGACCTGCTGGACGACTGGTTCGAATCACCCCAGATCAAGGGCGCGCTCGCGGTCAACGGCGTGATCGGTACATGGGCAGGCCCGTACGAACCGGGCACCGCCTACGTGATGGCGCATCACTCCATCGGCGATGTCGGCGACGGCCAGCTCGGCAGCTGGGGATACCCCGAAGGCGGCATGGGTGGTGTCTCCGCAGCGATCGCGAAGTCGGCCCGCAGCTTCGGCGCCGAGATCCGCACCAACGCCCGCGTCGCGCGGCTCATCGTCCGCGGCGGCCGTGTGCACGGTGCGGTCCTCGAGAATGGCGATGAGATCCACGCGCCGTTGGTGGTCACCACGCTTCACCCGAAAATCGCCTTCCTCGACCACATTCCACGTACCGAGCTGCCCGATGACTTCGTCTCCGATATCGAGCACTGGAAGACCCGCAGCGGTGTCGTGAAGATCAACCTGGCGTTGGCTGAGCTGCCGAACTTCACCGCCGACCCGAGCAGCGGTCTGGCCGAGCACCACACCGGTTCGGTGGAAATGGCGCCGACGATGGAGTTCATCGAGGCGGCCTTCCAGGACGCCCGCGCCGGTCGGCCCGCCCTGCTGCCGTTCTCCGACGGCGTCATCCCGACCACGTTGGACAAGACGCTGAATCCCGATGGCACACACATCATGTCGTTGTTCACCCAGTGGGTGCCCGCGGACTGGTGCGAGGCACCGCACACCGAGGAGCTGGACGCCTACGCCGACCGGCTCATCGACCTCTACGACCAGGTCGCACCCGGCTTCAAGTCGTCCATCACGCATCGCGACATCGTCGGCCCGTATGAGATGGAACAGGAGTACGGGTTGATCGGCGGCAACATCTTCCACGGCGAACTGTCGCTGGAGCAGCTGTTCCACATGCGGCCCGCCCCCGGCTACGCCGACTACCGCACCCCGATATCGGGGCTGTACAACGGTAGCTCGGGTACGCACGCCGGCGGCGGTGTGTGCGGTATCCCGGGCTGGCAGGCGGCCCGCGCGGCGCTCGCCGACCAGAAGCGAGGCCTGAAGCGGTTCCGGCGCGCTTGATGGACGCACGACGCCGGGCGGTTGCGACCATGCTCGGCGCCAGGTCGATGGCTGTGGTGGGCGCGAGTGCCCGCCCCGACAGCTTCGGCGCGCGAATGGTCCTCGAGGCCCAACGGGGCTCGGCCCGTGTGCATTTGGTCAATCCGCGCTACGACCACGTCGGCGCGTTACCCTGCTTGCCGACGCTCACCGATCTCGACCAGGCTGTCGACGTGGTGCTGCTCGGGGTGGCCGACTCCGCGGTGTTGGAGCAGTTGGAACTCGCGGCTGCGACCGGTGCACGGTCGGCGGTGCTGTTCGGGTCCGCGCATGGCCTACGCGAGAAGATCGCGGCGACAGCGACCGAGGCAGGCATGGCGCTGTGCGGGGCGGGCTGCATGGGATTCGTCAACAACGCGCTCGGTGTGCGGGCCCTCGGCTATCTCGAACCAGATCCGCTGCCGCAAGGCGGGATTGCACTCATCACCCATTCCGGCTCGGCGTTCTCGACGTTGCTGCGGGCGCGTCGTGGCTTCGGATTCCGCCTCGCGGTGTCCTCCGGACAGGAGGTCGTGACGGACACCGCCGACTATGTCGACTATGCGCTGGCCGACCCCGAAACACGGATCATCGCGCTGCTGATGGAGACGCCTCGCTCGGTCCCGCGACTGCGCCGGTCTCTGCTGCGCGCCGCCGAACAGGACGTGCCGGTGGTCATGCTCACCGTCGGCGGGTCGCCGCGCGGACGCGCGATGGTCGCTGCGCACTCGGGTGCGCTGGCAGGCGAACACGCGGCGTGGCAGGCCTTCTGCGCCGCCACCGGAGCGGTGCATGTGAGCGATCTGGCGGAGTTCATCGATACGCTCGAACTGTTCTCTGCGGGACGGCGGTCGCGCGGCGGTGGTGTTGCGACAGTGCACGACTCGGGGGCCGAACGCGCGCTGGTGGCCGATCTCGCGCACGAACTGGAGGTGCCGTTCGCCGATCTGGCGGCTGACACGCTCAGCGCACTCGGCGGAATGCTCGACGACGGTCTGGCACCGACCAACCCGCTGGACGTCTGGGGTACCGGCGCCGATACTCGCAACCTGTTCGGCTCCTGTCTGCGTGCGATGGTTGCCGACCCAGGCGTCGGTGTCACGGCGCTCGCAGTCGATCTGGTCACCGAGTACGACGGCGACACCGCGTACGCCGACTCGGTGCTGGACGTCGCGAGCGGTACCGACGCCCCGCTGGCCGTGCTCGCGTCGGTGCCGTCTGCCATCGACGCACCCACGGCGCAACGGCTGCGCGACAACGGAATCCCGGTGCTGGAAGGTTTCCGCAGCGGTTTGGCTGCGCTCGGACACCTGACGCGTTGGCCGTTGCCGGTCGACCGGCAGGATGAGCGGGGACGCCTCGAACGGCGAATCCCGAAGGGGGCCGACGGGTTCGGACTGCTGGCGGCCTACGGGATTCCGGTCGTGCAGACGCGGACCGCCGATTCGATCGGTGGAGCTCTGGCCGCGGCCGTCGAGCTCGGCTATCCGGTCGCGCTGAAAACGCTTGGTGCCCTGCACAAGAGCGACGTCGGGGGCGTCGCACTCGATCTGGCCGACGACGCCGCGCTGAGCCTGGCGTACATGGCGATGGCGCAGTCACTCGGTCCTGAGGTCACTGTGCAGCCGATGGCCGCGGAGGGCGTCGAGGTGTCGGTCGGATTCGTGAGGGACGACGCCTTCGGTCCGCTGGTGGTTGTCGCCGCAGGCGGCACCATGGTGGAGTTGGTCGCCGACCGGGTGGTCGCGTGCCCGCCGGTGTCGCACGCGGGGGCGCTGGCCCTGCTCGACCGCCTCAGAATTCGCCCCGTGCTGGCCGGCTGGCGCGGTGCGCCGGCCGTCGACGTCGACGCGCTGGCGGGTGTGATCGTGGCTTTCTCCGAGATGGCGATCGATCTCGGAGGCGTGCTGGATGCCGTCGAGGCCAATCCCGTCATCGCCTCGCCGCGCGGCGTCGTCGCGGTCGACGCACTGGCTCAGGCGCGTCGGGCAGAATCCTAGAGATGGCGTGGGACTTCTCGACCGATCCGGACTTCCAGAGCAAGCTCGACTGGGTCGAGGCGTTCTGCAAGGAGGAGGTCGAGCCGCTCGAGTACGTGTTCCCGTACGCGGTCCGCTCGCCGGATCCCCACGTCAAGGCCTATGTCCGCGGCCTGCAACAGCAGATCAAGGACCAGGGGCTGTGGGCGATCTTCCTCGACGAGGAGCTGGGCGGTCCGGGCTTCGGCCAGCTGAAGCTGGCGCTGCTGAACGAAGTCATCGGCCGCTACCCGGGGGCGCCGCAGATGTTCGGCGCCGCCGCCCCCGACACCGGGAACATCGAGATGCTCGCCGCCTTCGGCACCGAGCAGCAGAAGAAGCGGTGGCTGGAGCCGCTGCTCAACCAGGACATGTTCTCGGCGTACTCGATGACCGAGCCCCAGGGCGGCTCCGACCCCAACCTGTTCAAGACCCACGCAGAACGCGACGGCGGGGAATGGGTGATCAACGGCGAGAAGTGGTTCACCTCGGCGGGCCGCGTCGCCGACATCCTCTTCGTGATGTGTACGAACGGCATGTTCGTCGTGCCCCGCAACACCCCGGGCGTGGAGATCCAGCCCGAGCCGCGCAACCACAACCACATCATCTACCGCGATGTCCGGGTACCGCTCGACCACCTGCTCGGCCCCGAGGACGGCGCCAAGACCCTCGCGCAGCGTCGCCTCGGCGGCGGGCGCATCCACCACGCCATGCGCACCATCGCCCAGTGCAAGCTCGCCTTCGACATGATGTGCGAGCGTGCGTTGTCACGTGAGTCGCACGGCAAGATCATCGCCGAGCACCAGATGGTCCAGGAGAGGATCGCCGACTCCTACGCGGCTATCCGCATGTTGCGGCTGCTGGTGCTCGAAACCGCTTGGAAGATCGACAATTCGAGCACGAAGGAAGCCAGGACCGACATCGCGACGGTCAAGTTCACGATGGCCAAGGTGCTGCGCGACGTCTCTTTCAACGCCCTGCACATCCTCGGATCCTTGGGCACGACGGACCTCACCCCGCTACAGGCGATGTATGCCGCGGCGCCGACGATGGGCCTCGCCGACGGCGCAGACGAGGTGCACAAGGCCACCGTCGCCCGCCGGGTTCTCCGGGATTACCAGCCGCAGGTGCATCCGTACTGGCCGTCGGAGTACATCCCCGCCAAGCGCGAGGCGGCGTGGGCGAAGTTCGAGCCGAAGTTCGAGACCGACCCCGAGCTGCGCGCCTCAGCCGAGGCCTACAAGAAGTACTTCGCCCGCAGGCGCTGAGCGCCGGATCGGAAGGCGCCGCTGACGGGCGAAATCAGAAGATGGAGTAGACCTTTCGGACCGTCTCATGGATGTCCCAGGTGCCTTTCCATCCGACCGGGAACACCGCGATGTCCCCGGCCTTCACCTCGGTAGGCTCACCGCCATCAGGTGTCACCGTCATCCGGCCCGCCAGCACGTAGATGACCTCGTTCTCCTCTTGGACCCAATACGAGGGTCCTGGTGTGCACTGCCAGATGCCTGCAGACTTGTCGCCGTCGGCCCACATCTCCAGTCCATGCGTCGCCATCGGATCACCGGTCGCCTCGGCCAATGGACCCCAGTCCTCGAGTTCTGCATCGGTGGCCGCAGCAAGCAATTCGGTCTTCACAAGGTTCACAGTATGGCCTTCTCCGGGAACGGCAGCGAAATGGGTTCGGGTGCAACGCGACTGTTGCCCTCGGCGTCGAAGCGGTCGAGGCCGAGATCGGTGAGATCGAGCCAGTCGCACGTGCCCTTGGTGGTCAGGTCGGCGGCCACTTCGGCCACCGCCGGGCCCCACATCATGCCGTGGCCCGCGGGGCTGGCCACCACGGTGCCCTCGACAGGACCGTCGTCGGTGAGCAGTGGGCCGAGGATCGGCAGGTGGTCCGGGGTGTAGTCGATGGTCGCGGCCCACGTCCGCCTCAGGCCAAGGCCTTTCACGCCTGGCAGTAGTTCCTCGATCCGGTCGCGAGCCTTCTGGTAGTAGATCTCGTCGAAATCGGCGGCCACCCCCGGCGGCTCATCCGGGTTGCTCATCCCCCACAGCAGGCCGCCGGCTTCGCCTGGCCGCCAATAGATTCCGGAGGTGATGTCGAAGACCATCGGCACTTCGTGCACGTCGAACGCCGAGACCGGTCCGGTCACCACGACCTGGTGGCGCGAACCGCCGGCCGGAATTCTCGCCCCCGCCGCGGCGCCCACCTTCGCGAGCTTGGGGCCGCCGGTCAGCACGACGTGCTCGGTGTCGATCGGACCGTCGGAGGTGTCGACGCCCACCACCCGCCCGCCCGCGGTGCGCAGTCCGGTGAACTTGCAGCGTTCCCGGACGTCGACGCGGTGCGCGATCAGCGCGGCGGTGTAGGCAAGCACATTGCGCGGGGCGTCGATGTAGCCGTCACCCGGTGCATAGGACGCGCCGAGGGTCACCCCGCGCGCCAGACCGGTGGTGCGGTCGTCGATCTCCGAGCCGGACAGCCACTGCACCTCGAGGCCCAGGCTCTGCTGCAGCGCGATCCGGTCGTGTGCCTGCTGTACCTCCGCATCGGAGAAGCACGGCATCAGATAACCCTGTGCCACAAAGCCGCAATCCAGCGGGAAGCGGTCACCGCTGGCGGCGTAGAACTCCTGCGTGCGAAGGCCGAGCCGGATGGCGGGTTCGGTGCCGCCCTGGGCGCGCACCATGCCTGCGGCACGACTGCTGGCGCCGTCCCCGAGCGTTCTCGCCTCGATCAGCACGACATTCGGTACGCCACTTTCGGCGAGCAGCACGGCCGTCCATGCGCCGACCGTTCCACCGCCCACCACCACTACATCGGCGCTGCGGAAGCTGGTCATACTACGGAACGCTGGCATAGACTGAACGCTCAGTCAAGAGGGTGGAGGTATGGATGTACGGCCTGACCGAGCGGGATCAGCGGATCCGGGACACGGCGCGCGCGTTCGTCGAGACGCTGATGCCACACGAGGTGGAGGCCGAGCTTGCAGGTGGCATCCTGCCCAAGGAGCTGACGGCCGAGCATCAAGCCCGCGCAATCGAATTGGGCCTGTACGCGACCAATATGCCGGCGTCTGTCGGAGGCCCCGGCTGTACCGCGCTGCAGCAGGTGCTGGTGCAGGAACAGTGCGGGCGGGTGACCAATGGGCTGGGTTGGGTGATGGCGACGCCGCCGCAGTGGTGGGTGGAGGTGGCGACCGACTACCAGCGCGAGCGGTGGCTGCTGCCGTCGGTGCGCGGTGAGAAGCATGAGGCGTATGCGATCACCGAGGAGTTCGCAGGCTCCGACGTGTCCGCGCTGAAGGCCACGGCACAGCGCGATGGTGACGAGTACGTCATCAACGGCGTCAAGTGGCACGTCACGTCGTTCAACCTCGCCGATTACGTCTTCGTCGAGGCGGTCGTCGGCGGCGGCGATCACGTGCTGCTCGTCGTCGACCTGCCGTGGCCGGGCGTGGAAGTGGTTCGCACGCCGCAGTATTCGCACAACATCGCCGACGAGCATCCGATCGTGGCGTTCAACGACGTGCGGGTGCCCGCGGCCAACCTTGTCGGGATCGAGGGCGGACCGATGACGTTCACCCAGGACTGGTTCCGGTTCGAGCGAATGATGGTGGCAGCGAGATGCGTTGGCGCCGCTCAACGCTTGGTCGACGAGGCCACGGCGTTCGCGCAGAACCGGATAGTGGACGGCAAGCCCTTGGGTGAGCATCAACTGGTGGCGGGCATGCTGGCTGACAGTGCCACCGAACTGTTCGCCGCCAGGACGATGCTCTACGAGGTGGCCCGCTCGATAGACGCTGGATACGACCGCAAGACGCTGCACGGCCAGGCCTCGATGGCGAAGCTGTACTGCTCGGAGATGGCAGGCAGGGTGGCCGACCGCGCGGTGCAGATCTTCGGCGGCCGCGGCTACATGCGCGAGAACGTCGCTGAGCGACTGTTCCGCGAGTTGCGGGTGGAGCGGATCTGGGAGGGCGCCAGCGAGATCCAGCGCATCATTGTCGGGCGTCAGCTGATGACGCGCGGTCCTGCGGCGTTGCTTGATCCTGCGTGACGTCGAGCAGTCGCACGAATTCGACGGGCTCGGCAAAGCCCTTGAGTGCGACTGCCTCTCGTCGCTTCGGCGTGGATGCGAGGATGTCCCGCACCGCGGGGTCGTCGGCGACGGCGTGTGACAGCACGATGTCGCCGCCGCTGCTCTGGCCCTGTAGCCGGGCCGCCATGTTGACGGTCGAGCCGAAATAGTCGAGGCGGTCGTTCAAGGTCACCACCACGCTGGGGCCGGCATGGACGCCCACTTTGAGGACGAGGTCACGGACTTTTTCGCCGGACTCTCGTATCCGAGCCTGCATGGCGAGCGTGGCGCGCACTGCCTGCGCAGGATCGTTGAACGAGGCCATCACGGCGTCGCCAATGGTCTTGACCACCGCGCCGTCGTGGTCACGCACTATCGCAGCCAGCAGCGCGAAATGCTCTCGCACGATGTTGTATGCAGCGGCGTCGCCCACCCGCTCGTAGAGCGCCGTCGAGCCCTGTAGGTCGGTGAAGAGCAGCGCGACCTGGCTGACGCCCGCATCGTCGCCGGGCCGCAGGGTCGCTTCGGCGAACAGGTCACGAAAGGCCTGCAGCGAGATCACTTCAGGTGCGGTCAAGGCATCGCGCACCCAGGTGCGGTCCTCGATCAGGGCCGCGAGCTCGAAGTCCGCGTCGTTCACGAACGCGACGCTCGCCCCCTCCTCTTGCTGATCCGGGGAGTTCAGCGCTTCCACGCCCGATGCGGTGATGTGCAGGCCCGGGAACATCCCCGAGTCGTATTCGACGTCGACGAACGTGCCGGGATGAAGTGTGCGCAGACGGTATGCACCCGGCGGCAGCTCGACGGCGACGTCCCGTCGTTCCCCTGGCTGCAGCAACACCTGCACCGCGACATGCGGCGTCCCCATCGGGCCAGAAAGGCAGAAGCCGCCGTCGCGCAGCGGCCGCACTGTTGATGCCGGGGCAAACCAAAGCTCGACGTTCTGCTCGAAGTCACGTTCGTAGTCGATGTTGCACGAGGGACAGTGAGCGCCGCGCGGCAATTCGGCGAGAGCGGCGACGCTCAGCTTGGCGCCGCGGCAGTTGGGGCACAGCAGGCCCCACTTCATGGTCAGCAGGCCCGCCTTCACGCCGGCGAGACAGGCCTCGATCGACGTCCGCGGCCCAACACCAAGCTCGTCGGCGAGCGCCTTGGGCCGCATATGCGTGAGATCTGTTGCCATGCCTGAAAGCACGATCTCGGCGAGGCGTGCGCCGAGGCCGTTGCCATACGGGCTGCGGTCGATCTCGCGGGCAAACGACATGGCCCGCTCGCGTGCGCCACTCGGCAGTTCGGGGGGCGGCAAGTCGAACGGGCTGTTGCGCTCGCCTCGGGCGAACGCGACGGCCTCCAGCGTGCGCTTGCCGACCGCCTCGCCCGCCTGCTCGGCGAGTCGTGCGCCCAACACACGGCCGACCACACTCAACGGCTCCCAGTCGAGTGCGTAGGTTACCCGCGAACCGCCCTTGCCGTCGGACTCGAGATCGAACACCGGGCCGAAGCGGCGAAATGGTCCTTTCGTGAACACCCGCGATTGGCGGAAGTGCCGGCCCGCGATCCACTCATACGGCTTCTCCTCCCATTCGAGCGTGAAGCCGGCGGCCTTGCCCCGCCCGCGGCGAAGGATCGTGCCATTTGGCTGCGGCGTCTGCTCGAGCGTGTACGGCGGCAGACCCATCGCTTCGTTGAACCGGTTGGTATCCGCCAGCAGCGGCCAGAGCCGATCCGGCGGCAGGTCGAATGTCCAGGTCCAGGTGCGACGCATCGGTTCGAACTGTAGGCGACGGGCGCGACATCAACCGCCGTGTTGCTCGCCCCGGCGCGATGCCCGCAAGCCGAGCAACCGCATGCCGTTGCACACCAGCAGCGTGGCAATCGAACCGAGCGCAATGCCGGTGAACGTCAGATCGCCTGCCGGCCAAGTGAAATCGGCAACACCGATGATCAACGGGATGGCCGCTGTCATCTCGTCAGATGATGCCCAGCGGACCGGGGACGCTGCTCGACCTCTGACCGCCGAGTATCATCGAACTTGGTCGGGTGATTGTCCGGAGATAGCACCGATATACAGGTTGATGATGTCGACGAAGTCGCTCGTTGCTGTGGCCGCTGTTGCCGCCGTTCTTGTTGCGTCAGCGGGTTTACCTCTTACTCAAGAGACTGCCGGGTGGGGCGCAGGTGTCGCGAGCGCCTCGCCGTGCCCGCCCTTCATGCCGTGTCAGGGGCCGCCGAAGCCGCCGAAGCTGCCCGACGGCGGTGGGGGTGGGCCTAAAGGGCCGAGGGTGCCGGACTTCGGTGGTGGGGCGAAGGGGCCAAAGGGGCCGGATTTGCCTGGCGTCGGTGGTGGGCCGAAGGGGCCCGACTTCGGTGGTGGGCCGAAGGGGCCGGATTTGCCCGACTTTGGTGGTGGGCCGGGTCCGAAGGGGCCGCGACTTTGGCGGTGGGCCGGGTCCGAAGGGGCCGGATTTGCCAGGCATTGGCGGTGGCCCGGGACCCAAGGGGCCGGACTTTGGCGGTGGACCCAAGGGACCGAAAGGGCCTGACTTTGGCGGCGGGCCAGGGTTCAACGGGCCGGCGCTGCGTGGGCCAGGCGACGTTCGACACGCATTCACCTTGGGCGGACCTCCCGCGGGGGCACGCATCGATGTGCCTGGCGCGCTTAGGGTTCCGAGGGATCTTCGCCCCGATTTCGGGCTGAATGTGCACGGCCCGGGCCGACTGAATCCAGATGCTCATATCAACTTCCGCTGGCCTGGCGGTCCCCCGGCGCGTTTGCGCGGGGATTTCAACGTCGGCGTGCCTTGGCTGGCCCGTCCCCGCGGACACGTCGATCTCAACTTCCACTGGCCCTGGCCGGGGCGAGTGCCTGGTGATCTCCGCGCGGGTTTCTACTGGCGGGTGGCGCCTGCCAACGTACGCGTCGAGTTCCGTGTCGGTCACGTCATCGATTTCAGCGCCGACTGGCGAGGACTGCGCCTTCGTCTAGGCCCGCCACCGTGGCACGGCGGTCTACCGCCGTGGGGAATCGGGCCCGCGCCATGGGGTTGGGGACCACCACCGCCACCGGCCTGGGCCGGGTGGATACCGCCGCCGTGGGGGCCGGCTCCGGCACCCTTCGTCTACTGGGGGTTCACCGTGATCCCGGTGTGGGATCCCTACTTCCAGCAGTGGGGATTCTGGGAATTCGGAGTCTGGATCCCGTTACCGGGCCAATAGGGGCGGTCCGATCACCACTGGACTCCAAGCGCCTGGCAGATCGCGAGGGGGCCGCCGTAGGCGACGATGCTGTCCGTCCACGCCGCCTCGTCGTATTTCGTTCCCCCGCCTGGACGCACACTGGCCACGAATAGCTGCATATCGTCGATATAGCGCTGCGAGGTCCGGGTAAGCAGTCGCGGCGGAGTCGCGTTCGCGTCTAGCACCTGTTGCGTACGGCGCGCCCAGTCCTGCGTATCGGTGACGAATTTCGGCAGTGCCGCATCTTGTTCGGGTGAGCCCGGCTCGCCTGTCCCCAGAAATGCGTTGCTGCGATCGTCGTTCTCTTTCATCAGCGGTGCGATGGCCTGGCACAATTTGCGATCGGCGTCGGTGGTCGGACCTTGCGGACTGGGAGATGCAGCAGCGGCTGACGCTGCGGGTGGAGGTTCCTGCGTCAGCGCCAGGATTGCGACGATCAGCGCCGCGACGGCAAGCAAGACGGCAAGCACCACACCGGCCCCGAGAATTCTGCGTCTACTCTGCGGCAAGGGGCCACCGTATGGCGGCACGAATCCAGTTTCTCGACTGTGTGTGCTCATGCCCCCAGCCTAGGACGGACTGGTGCGTGCTGTTTCACGCGAGAGCAGCCGCATGCCGTGGTACACCAGTAGCGCCGCGATCGAGCCGAGCGCGATGCCTGTGAACGTCAAATCGCCTGCCTGCCAAGTGAAGTCGGCGATACCGATGATCAACGGGATCGCCGCGGTCATCTGGTTCAGCGGCTTGGAGAAGTCGACGTCGTTGGTGAGCCAGATGCGCACGCCGAGGATGCCGACCAACCCGTACAGCACAACCGTCGCGCCGCCCAGCACCCCGGGCGGAATGGCCGAGATCACCGCGCCGACCTTGGGGCACAAGGACAACACGATCGCCACTGCGGCGGCAACCCAATACGCGGCCGTCGAGTACACCCGGGTGGCGGCCATCACGCCGATGTTCTCTGCATAGGTCGTCGTCGCCGAGCCGCCGCCGAAGCCGGCCAACGTCGTCGCTATCCCGTCGGCGGCGATCGCGCGGCCCATCACCGGATCAACCTCCGTATCGGTCATCTGGCCCACCGACTTGACATGCCCGATGTTCTCGGCGACCAGCGCGATGACCGCGGGCAGGAACATCGGCAGGACCGCCACCGTGAACGTCGGTGTCTGGAACTCCGGCAGCCCCACCCACGGCGCCGCCTTGATGGCCGACGTGTCGACCTCGCCGAGGATCAGCGCCAGCACATATCCGGCGACGACAGCCAGGAAGATGGCCAGCCGTCCGATGATGCCCCGAAAGAAGGCGAGTGTGGCGACCAACAGCACCAGCGTGAAGAGTCCGACGAGTGGGCCCTTCTCGAAGTTCGTCTTCGCGGCGGGCGCCAGATTGAACCCGATCAGCGCGACGATCGCACCCGTCACCACCGGCGGCAGCGTCACGTCGATCCAGTGGGTGCCGACCACGTGTACGACCGCGCCGATGATGATCAGCACGACTCCGACCGCGACCAGACCGCCCAGCGCGCTGCCGGTGCCATGCGACGCGACGGCCGCCGTCACCGGCGCGATCACCGAGAAGCTCGAACCCAGATAGCTCGGCAATCGATTCCCGGTGATCAGCAGGAACAACACGGTGCCGACCCCGGAGAACAGCAGGGTGGTGGCAGGCGGAAAGCCCGTCAGCACAGGCACCAGGAAGGTGGCGCCGAACATCGCCACCACGTGCTGGGCGCCGATGCCGATGGTGCGGGCCCAGCTGAGTCGCTCGTGGGGGGCGACAACGAAGTCGTCGTCGGGCCGTGCGTCGACCTTGTTCCACGTCAGGAGAGTCACGGTGCATATCTTGCTCCGTGACGCCGGTTCAGGCGGTTTCGTACTCGCAGATGGCCGCGACCTTCGCCGCCGACGCGGACGCCGGGTCGAACCGGTATCCGAGCCACTCCCTGACCAGGCGCCGGGCCAGTTCGATACCGATGACCCGCTGGCCGAAGCACAACACCTGGGCGTCGTTGGACAGGATCGCCCGTTCGACGGAGAAGCTGTCGTGCGCGGTGACCGCCCGGATCCCGGGCACCTTGTTGGCGCTGATCGCCACGCCAAGTCCGGTGCCACACACCAGCAGTGCGCGATCCGCGGCTCCGTCGGCGACCAGTCGCGCCGCCATGACGGCGACGTGCGGATACGCGGTGTGCTCGTCGGGTCCGACCCCGACGTCCACCACCGATGTCACTCGAGGGTCGGCCTCCAGGTCGCGGTGCAGGATCTGCTTGTACTGCAGTCCCGCGTCGTCGCTGCCGACGACGATCCGCAGGCTCATCGCGTTGCTCCTTCGGGTTGAACAAGGTCGGCGACGGTGCCGATGCACATCGCCATCGAGATGGCGCCCGCGTCGGGCGTACCGACGCTGCGCTCTGCAAGGGGGCGTGCCCTGCCCACCCGCGGCCGCAGGTCAGCGGTGCCTGCCGCGGCCTTGCCTGCGATGTCGACGGACTCGAGCCACGCGCTGCGCCAGTCGATTCCGCGCCCCACGGCGGACTCGACCGCTTCCACGAACGGTCCGAGCGCATCGAGCATCGTCTTGTCGCCCCGGCGCGCTCCGCCGAGTTCGACGAGGGCATCGTGTCCGGCGCGCAACGCGCCCGCCACATCCGTGTCGCTCGGCGTGCCGTGATCGCCGAGCCTGCGGCCGGCCGCGGACAGCGCCGCGCCCCACAACACGCCCGACGTACCGCCGGCTTTCGCCGCCCAGGCTTCTCCGGCTGTCGCCAATACCGAACCGATCCCGCCGCCACGGTGGGCCGCGGAGTCGGCGGCAGCGCTGGCCGCCTCGGTCCCGCGGACCATGCCGCGGCCGTGGTCGCCGTCGCCGGCTACCGCGTCGATCCGGCCGAGTTCGTTTTCCGCCTCAAACATTCGCGAGGCGATCGCCCTCAGCGCGTGTGCGACGTGCTGACCACCTACGCGGGACGATTCGTCGGCCTCCATGAATGTGGGCGTCGTAACGGAGTTGCGTGTGGGTGTGTGACTGCGTTCGCGCAATGTGGCTGCGGTTCCTGCGATTTGCCCTTTTCGATAGGCCGGCGTATCGGCAGGAGAGCACCACAGTCGCTCCAGTTCCTCGTCGAGCCACGTCACTGTCAGCGAGCACCCGGCCATGTCGAGGCTGGTGACGAGCTCACCGACCTCGGGCTGCACCACCGTCAGTCCGGCCGCTGCGAGTTGTGTCGCCACCGTCTTCCAGACCACGAACAGTTCCTCGTACTTGGTCCGGCCCAGTCCATTGAGCACGACCGCGACGTGATCGGTTGCCCCAGTGGGCGTTTCAGTGAGAACCCCGTCGACAAGCAGTGTGGCCAGTTCGGCGGCCGTTGGCATGTCATGGCTGGAGACGCCGGGCTCGCCGTGGATGCCCAGTCCCAAGCCCATGGTGCCTGCTTCCACCGTGAAGAGGGGCCGGTCGGCGCCGGGCAGTGTGCAGCCGTCGAACGCAACACCGAGCGTTCGGGTGGCGTCGTTGGTCTTACGGGCCACCCGCTCGACATCATCGAGTGTGGCACCCTCTTCGGCAGCGGCACTGGCACAACGAAATACGATGAAATCCCCGGCGATGCCGCGGCGCTTGGTGATGTCGTCGGCCGGGGCACTGGCGATGTCATCGGTCACGACCAGGAACCGGGCGTCGATGTCCTCGGATCGGAGTCGTTCGGTCGCCAGCCCGAAGTTCATCACGTCGCCCGCGTAGTTGCCGGTGAGCAACAGCACCCCCGCGTCGCCGTGCGCGGCGCGCGCGACCGAGGCTGCTTCGCGTGCAGACGGCGATGTGAAGATGTTGCCGACTACGGCACCGTCGGCGAAGCCCTGACCGACCACACCGCAGAACGCCGGGTAGTGGCCGGATCCGCCGCCGACGACGACCGCGACCTTGCCCGGCGGTGTCGTTGTCGCCCGCACGACTCCGCCCTCGACGCCGACCACGTAGCGGGCGTTCGCGTCGAGGAAACCGTCGAGCATGTCCTCGGTGAAGGTGGCCGGGTCATTGAACAATCGTGTCATCGTCTCGTCCCGTCAGTGGATGTGGCTGCCGCCGTTGATGTCGACGGTGGTGCCGGTCAGGTAACTGGCGTCGTCGCTGGACAGGAACGTGATGACAGCAGCGATCTCCTCGGGGGTCGCGGTGCGGCCGATAGGGATGTCGCGCGCCAGCTTGGCCTCTTGCTCGTCGGTCGAACCGACGCGGATGTTGGTGTCGACGGCGCCGGGGGTGACGGCGTTGACCGTGACACCCGTGTCGGCGATTTCACGGGCCAGGGCCTTGGTGAATCCGAGGATCGCAGCCTTGGCCGACGAGTAAGGCACCTTGCCGAACACGCCTCCGCCGCGCTGCGCGGAGACCGATGACATGTTGACGATGCGACCCCAGCCGTTGTCGATCATGTCCGGCAGAAACGCCTTGGTGACCAGGTAGGTGCCGGTGGCGTTGACGGCCATGACCTTGTTCCAGAGGTCCAGCGTCGTCTCGAGGAACGGGACGGGGGAGGTGATGCCTGCGATGTTTGCAAGCGCGCCGACCGGAGGCAGGGCGCCCGAATTCACCTCTGCGGCAACGGCGCTCTGCGCTGCGGCCACCGACTCCTCCGATGTGACATCGATCGCGTAACCGAATGCGGGAACGGCGAATTGGTTGCCGATCTCCGCGGCCACTTTCGCCGACTTCTCGCCGTCGAGGTCGAGGATCACGACCGCCCAGCCTTCCCGTGCATACCGCTGCGCGACGGCCTTGCCGATGCCGCGGTCGGAGGTGGCGCCGGTGACGACGGCGGTGCGTTTGGTTTCGGACATGGTGTTTCTCCTTCAGATGAGGTCGGAAATCAGATGAGCCGCTTTGGCGGTGGCGGCAAGCCGTTGGGAGTCGGTGATGTCGCGGGTCTCTAGCTCCAGTGCGAAATGACCCGTATAGCCCGCGTCCGCGAGCGTCTTGAGCCCGCCAACGAAGTCGACGCCGCCGCGGCCGACGGACAGGTTGATGTTGCCCGGCACGGCGTCTCGGATGTGCACGTGCGCGATGCGGCCGGCGAAGCGATCGACGAAGTCGCCGGGATCGCCGCCGGAAGCGACGATGTGGCTGAAGTCCATCACCAGCTGTACCGGGGTGCCTGCGAGCCGGTCGGTGAGTTGTTGTGCGCGTTCGAGATTCCAACAGAGCCGGTGGAAGTGAAGGGACTCGGTCCAGATCTCAACGCCGTGGCCCGCAGCCTGTTGGGCGGCGCGCGTCAATTCCTGCGCCACCAAGTCGAGGTCGTCGTCGAGCGATTCGAGCGGCTGGTGATCAATCGCGCCGCAGGGCAGCACCAGCGCGTGCGCACCGGTCGCCGCCGTAAGCGCAAGGAGCATCTCGAGGTGACTGTCGCGGGCAGCGCGGCCGTCGGTGTCCAGCGGGCGGTTGAGGTCGCCGATGTCACCGTTGATCGAACGAACACGGATGCCGGAGGCGCGCACGGTGTCGGCAACGGCGTCGACGGCATCGCGGTCGAGCACGTAGGGAACGTGGTCGCAGACTCCGGGCAAGGCGCCGAGATCGACTTCGGCGAACCCGAGTGCCGCGATCCAGCGGAGTGCGGGTTCGAGGGAAAGGTGTCGAAAGCTGATCGTCGAGCAGCCGAGGCGGCTGTGAATCATTCGAGGTCCTTGCATCGTCCGTTGTGACGACGACCACATTAACCTAGTCGACTGTTAACAGTCAACTGCTGTCAGAAAGTTTCTGTTGACTGTTGACATTGCGTGTGCGCGGCGTCACACTGGGTGACCTAGCGCACTGTTGACCGTTGACAGTGACATCGGACTAGTCCCGGACTAGGGCTTTTGAAAGGATCAGCTCATGAGCGATGCCGCTCTATCCATGCGCGGGCCGGTACACGGCACCAAGGACGCCAGAAAGGTTGCCATCGGCTCCGGCGTCGGCGCGGTCATCGAGACCTACGACTTCATCGGGTTCGGCACCGCCGCCGCCCTGTACTTCGGGCATGCTTTCTTCCCGGGTGCCAGCCCGCTGGCCGGCACCCTGGCCTCGTTCGCCACCCTCGGGGTCGGGTTCGCCGCCCGCCCGCTGGGCGGGATCATCGGCGGGCACCTGGGTGACAAGCTCGGCCGCAAGCCGGTGCTGGTGGCCTCACTGATCGTGATGGGTCTGGCCACCTTTGTCATCGGCCTGCTGCCCACCTACGCCGCCGTGGGCATCTTGGCCCCGATCCTGTTGGTGACGGTGCGCATCATCCAGGGCATCGCCTTCGGCGCCGAGTGGGGCGGGGCGATCCTGATGAGCTACGAGCACGCCCCGTGGCGACAAAAGGGCCAGTATACCGGCATGGTGCAGGCCGGCTTCCCGGTGGGTCTGCTGCTGGCCAACCTGGTGTTTTTGGTCAGCGTGCACCTGCCCGGCGACTGGGCCTGGCGGTTGCCGTTCCTGGCCAGCATCATCCTGGTGATCGTCGGGCTGATCATCCGCGCCAAGGTGCCCGAGTCACCGGTGTTCGAGGACGTCAAGGAGCACGGCGACATCGTCAAGTCCCCGATCGTGCAGGTGATCAAGGACCGATTGGCGCAACATCCTGCGCGGCATCGGCCTGCGCATCGCCGAGACCGCCGGCTACGCGGTGTCGATCACCTACATGATCTCGTATCTGAAGAACGCCGAGCTGGCCACCAAATCCGAAACGCTGACCGCGCTGTGCATCGCGTCGGCGATCGGCATCGTCGCCACCATGGCCTGGGCCCGGCTCACCGACAAGATCGGTCGGCGCACCGTCTACCTGTGGACCTGCGCGTTCGCCGTTCCCTTCGGTGTGTTGATGTTCCTGCTGGTGAACACCGGAATCTTCCTGTTGATCATCGCGACCTTCGTGTTGGCATACGGGCTGGTTCAGAACTCGCTGGCCGGTGCCCAGGGCGCGTGGTTCCCCGAGCTGTTCACGGCCAACACCCGCGCGTCGGGAGCGTCACTGGCCTACCAGATCTCGGCGATGGTGTCGGGCTTCACCCCCTTTATCACCACGCTGCTGTTCGTCTCCTTCGGGTGGATCGGGCCGGCCCTGCTGTTCAGCACCTACGCCGCGATCGGTCTGGTGGCGGCACTGGTCACCCGCGAGACCTGGGGGCCACGCGAGCGCCAGCTGGCCGATGAGGCCGCCGCCGCGCAGCCCAACCCGTTCGACCGTCGACTCGCTGCACAGGGACTGTCATGACACTCACCATCGAAACCGGCCGCCGCCTGAAGGTGGCTACGGCCGCCTACCGCGCGCGGCACCACGCGCTCAACATGGGCGAAGCGCAGGGCCAGGGATATATCGGGCAGGCACTCGGCGCAGCCGACATGCTGGCCAGCGTTTACGCCGACCAACTGCGATACCGTCCCGCCGAGCCTGAGTGGGCGGACCGGGACAGGTTCCTACTGTCCACCGGTCACTACGCCATCGGGCTGTACGCGGCGCTCGCCGAGGCGGGCATCATCGCCGTAGAGGAGCTCGACACCTATGGTTGCGACGGCTCGCGACTTCCGATGTCGGGCATGGCCTCCTACACACCCGGCATGGAGATCTCTGGGGGCTCGCTGGGCCACGGCCTGACCGTGGCGGTCGGCATGGCGATCGGGTTGCGCCATCAGGGATCTACGTCGAAGGTGATCAACTTCCTGTCGGACGGGGAACTGGACGAGGGCTCGACGTGGGAAGCCGCGATGGGCGCGAGTCATCACCGGCTCGGCCATCTGACCGCGATGGTGGACATCAACGCGCTGCAGGCCGACGGTCCCACCGCCGGTGTATTGCGGACCGAGCCGGTCGCCGACAAGTGGGCGGCATGCGGTTGGTTTGTGCAGCGGGTCGACGGTAATGACGTCGACGAGCTGTTGGCGGCCTTCGATGCGGTCAACGAGAAGGCGGACATCAACGGAACGCCGGCAGTCATCCTGTGCGACACCAAAGTCGGGCGCGGGGTGTCCTTATTGGAGAACCGCGAGAAGGCGCACTTCATGCGGATCGAGGCCGACGAATGGCAACAGTGCCGCGAGCAGCTGACCGCGGACTACCTAGGGAGTGACAAATGACAACCAGTGCGCCACTGCGTACCTCGGCGATGATCGCGTCGTTCGCCGATCCCGGGGTGCGCACCACCCCGGCCCCATTCGGCCACGCCCTTGTCGAGGCGGCTGAGAAGGACGATCGGATCGTCGGGTTGACGGCCGATCTGGGCAAGTACACCGACATGCACATCTTCGCAAAGGCGTTCCCGGAGCGGTACTTCCAGATGGGCATGGCAGAACAGCTGCTGTTCGGCGCCGCCGCGGGCATGGCCGAAACGGGGTTGGTGCCGTTCGCGTCGACCTATTCGGTGTTCGCCGCGCGCCGCGCGTACGACTTCATCTGCCTCGACATCGCCGAGCCAGGTCTGAATGTCAACATCGTCGGGGGACTGCCGGGACTGACCACCGGATACGGGCCTTCGCATCAAGCCACCGAGGACGTCGCGATCTTCCGCGGCGTGCCCGGGCTGACGATTGTCGATCCGTGCGACTCGGTCGACATCACGCAGGCCGTACCGCAGTTGGCCGCACACGACGGCCCGACCTATCTGCGCCTCTTGCGCGGCCAGGTACCCACCGTGCTAGACGAGTACGACTACACCTTCGAGCTCGGCAAGGCCAAAGTCGTGCGGGACGGCACCGATGTGGTGTTCGTGTCGAGTGGATTGATGACGATGCGCGCCCTGTTGGCCGCCGAGGAACTGTCCGCGCACAACGTCGATGTGGCGGTGGTCCACACCCCGACGCTCAAGCCGTTCGACGCCGACACTGTGCTGGCTGAAATCGATTCGGACCGGCTGGCGGTGACGCTGGAAAACCACACCGTTGTCGGAGGGCTGTTCGAAACTGTGGCATCCGAGGCGCTGCGGCGAGGCGTGCGCCGGCAGGTCACGCCGATCGCCCTGCCCGACGAGTTCCTCGCCGCTGGGGCTCTGCCGACGCTGCATGACCGCTACGGGCTGTCGACGGCGCGCATCGTCGCTTCGGTGCTCGAACGCTTGTAACATGACTGTCGACAGCCAAATGTTGACAGTCAAGGAGCGCCCGATGTCGATGGAACCACCGTCTTTGCTTCGGTTGGAGAAAACCAGCCTGCGGGAGCAAGCCCTAACGGCGCTGCGGCGCGCGATCACGACAGGGCAACTGACACAGGGCACCCACCTGGTGGAGACGGATCTGTCCGAAGCGCTGCAGATCAGCCGCGGCACCCTGCGCGAGGCCATGCGGCAACTGCAGCAGGAAGGCCTGATCTCGGCGGGCGCGCGCGGGCGGCTATCGGTTCGCCATCTCGACGCCAAGGAGATCAAGAACATCTTCGACGTCCGCGCCGCGCTGGAGTCGTTGGCCGCAAGCACATTGGCTGCGCGCCAAGACAGAGCGGAGGCGGTGGCGGCCCTCCGCGACGCGGTGGCCGATATGGAGCGGTGGGCGGCGTCGAACCTCGAGGACCGCATCGAGGCAGACCTGAAGTTCCATCGCACCATGTGCCTTCTGACCGGCAATGAGACGCTGCTGCACCAGTGGTCATCGCTGGAGGGCAGCATTCGGATGTCGATCATGTTCGCCGGGGTGGACCGGGCCTTGAAGAACATGGACGCCAAGCGGCATTACGATATCGTCGACGCGATCGAGTCCGGCAACGCCGACAAGGCCGCAGCCTCGGTGCGTGACCATATGGCCGGCGCTGCAACGGTTTTGGTGGACGGAGCGGCCTGAGAATCAGGTCGACGTGATCGGGCAGACCTGGGCCCCGGGACTCACACAGTTCCGCGGCTATCAGCGTGACTGGTTGCGCGGTGACGTGGTGGCCGGTCTCACCGTCGCCGCCTACCTGGTTCCGCAAGTCATGGCCTACGCGACGGTCGCGGGACTGCCACCCGTCGTCGGCCTGTGGGCGGCGCTTGTCCCGCTCGCCGTTTACGCGGTGCTGGGCTCCTCGCGACAGTTGTCCGTCGGCCCGGAGTCGACGACGGCGCTGATGACCGCGACCGCGCTCGGACCGCTGGCCGCAGGCGACCCCGGCCGATACGCGGCGCTGGCGGCTACGGCCGCGCTTATCGTGGGGGCGCTGTGCTTCGTAGCGGGCCTGGCCCGGCTGGGATTCCTCGCCGACCTGCTCTCGCACCCGGTGCTGATCGGATACATGGCCGGAGTCGCGGTCATCATGATCGGCAGTCAGTTGGGCAAGGTCACGGGTGTCTCTGTCGAGGGCGACGAATTTCTAGATCAGATCCGGTCATTCGTCGGCGGGCTGGACGAACTGCACTGGCCGACAGTGGTTTTGGCGACGGCCGTACTCGTCGTGCTGCTGGTCTTGGCATGGCTCGCACCGCGGTTGCCTGGCCCGCTGATCGCGATCCTCGTGGCCGCTGTCGTCGTCAGCGTTTTCTCCCTGGACCACACCGGGATCAAGATCGTTGGCGACATTCCCGGTGGTTTACCTACTCCCAGGATCGCCGCGATACCGGCCACCGACTTGGTGGCCCTGTTGATTCCGGCCGTCGGCATCGCGATCGTGGCGTTCAACGACAACGTGTTGACAGCACGCACCTTCGCGGTACGTCACGGTCAGGACATCGACGCGAACGCGGAACTGCGCGCGCTGGGCGTCTGCAATGTCGGCACCGGGCTGATGCAGGGCTTCCCTGTGAGCTCCAGCGGAAGCCGTACCGCGCTGGGTGATGCAGTCGGTGGCCGCTCTCAGCTCTATTCGATCGTCACGTTGGCGTTCGTGGTCGTGGTGATGCTGTTCGGGCGCGGTGTGCTGGCGACATTTCCCAGCGCGGCGCTGGGAGCGCTGGTCATCTACGCCGCGCTTCGCCTGATCGATGTACCGGAGTTCAAGCGGCTGGCGAGGTTTCGCCACAGCGAGGTGGTTCTCGCCCTGGCAACCACCGTGGCCGTGTTGGTGTTCGGCGTCCTCTACGGTGTGCTCGTCGCGATCGGCCTTTCGATACTCGAGTTGTTGCGCCGTATGGCACGGGCGCATGACGGCGTGCTCGGGTTCGTCCCCGGCGTCGCGGGCATGCACGACGTGGACGACTATCCGCAGGCTGACCTGGTGCCCGGGTTGTTGGTTTACCGGTACGACGCCCCACTGTTCTTCGCGAACGCCGAGAACTTCCGAGAACGTGCGATCGCTGCCGTCGACGACTATCCGGGACGTGTCGACTGGTTCGTGCTCAACGCGGAGGCGAATGTCGAGGTCGACCTCACGGCGCTGGACGCCGTCGATCAGTTGCGCACTGAATTAGCAAGGCGTGGAATTGTTTTCGCGATGGCCAGGGTGAAGCAGGACTTGCGCGATGCGCTTGAGGCCGCAGGGCTGGTCGACAAGATCGGCGAGGATTACATCTTCCCTACGTTGCCCACTGCGGTCGAGGCATACCGGCTAGCCTCGGGATGACCTCGTCACCGAGACGCTTCACGAAGCCGATGGGGTCCGGGTTGCCCGGCAGCGGGCCGACATTGATCAAGTCGACACCAAGGCCGGCATAGCTCTCAGCTTTCCGCAAGTACCCGTCGAGGTCGGCGAACGGATCGACGAACAGACCGGCGGTCAACCGGATGTCCGCCGGATCGCGTCCGACGGTGTCGCAGTGGCGTTTCAGTACGGAGATCTTGTGTGCGAGTTCCTCGGCGCTCGAAGCGGTGCTGTTCCACACGTCCGCGTACTGGGCGACAAGGCGCAGCGTCTTCTTCTCGCCGTCACCGCCGATCAGGATCGGCGGCCGCCGAATCGGTTGTGGCTGGCATATGGTTTCGGCCAACCGATAGTGCTTGCCGGCGTACGGCCCGTCGTCGTCGCTCCACATCTGCTGGCAGATCTGCAGTGTCTCCTCGAGCATCTCGAACCGTTCGCGCACGGCGGGGTATGGGATGCCGAGGGCGACGTGCTCGCGCTCGTACCAGGCGGCGCCGACCCCGAACATCGATCTGCCACCCGACAGTACGTCGAGGGTGGTGACGGTCTTCGCCAGCACACCGGGATAGCGATAGGTGACGCCAGTGACCAAGAGCGTCAGGTTGATCGACTGAGTCTTGGCAGCCAGGAAACCCAGCGACGTGTAGCCCTCCAGGAATGGGTCTTCGGCTCGACCCAGTTGCTCCATTTGGAAGAAGTGGTCGGCGAGCGTGAACATCGTTGCGCCGGCTTCTTCCGCTGACGTGGCCACCGCCGCCAACGTAGGGGCAAGTCGGTCAGGCGCGCCCGGCAGGAAGTCGATGAAGTGCAGTCCTAATTCCATTGTCGATTACCGCCTTTCAATCAGTAATACGTTCGAGCAACGACAGCGCCTCGTTGATCACTAGCCGCTCACGCTCCGTGTAGTTGTCCTGCATGGCCCTTATCAGCCATTCCTCCCGGACCTTGCGGCCGCTTTCCGCGCGCTTGCGGCCCTGCGGCGTCAACGTGATGAGCTGACGGCGTCCGTCGTCGGGGTCGGGCTTTCTGGTGATCAGGCCGTGTCGGTCCAGTCCGGCCAATGTCGTCGCCATCGATTGCGGACGCACCCGTTCTGCGCCCGCAAGCTCGCTGGTCGAGGCTGGGCCGTTCTTGGCGATGCGGATCAGCACCGCTGTCTGTGACGGTGTCAGGTCGTCCTCCGTGGCCAATTCTGTGAGCTTGCGGCGCAACCTGCTGAACATCACACGGAGTTCTCTCGCGCCGACCACGGCAGATTCACTGATCTGATCCATAGATGAACAGTCTAGACTGTGTAGTTGCATCTGAACAGTTAGGACTGCCTACATCTTGTGACTGCTATCCGCTGTACTCGGCCTCGGGCAGGCCGGGGCAAACCTTGATGTAGTCGATCTCAGGCGAGACCATGTTCTTCCACTGTTCGGCAGTCATGTTGTGGGTAAGTTTGGCGCACAGCGTGTCTCGGGCGGCGTCCGCTGAGCGTGCCGGTACCGGCCATAGTCTTAGAGTGTGATCGTCGCTCGCCGACAGCAGCTTCGTTCCGTCCGGGCTGAACTCCAGGCTGGTGATCATCAACGGGTGACCCCTTAGCACGGAGCCCAATTTGGATTGATTCCCCACGTCCCAGAGCTGAATGGAGCCATCGTCACTACCCGATGCGACCGTGTTGCCATCCGGGCTGAATGCCGCAACGTTCGCGATGGAGTCCAGAGCCATCGGTTCGCCGACAGACTCGTAGGTGCTGGTGTCCCATAGCTGCAGGGACGAGCACGAACAGCCAACTGCGAGGAGGCGGCCGTCCTTGCTGAAAGCGATGCTCCGGACAGCCCCGTTTCCGCTCATCGGCTGTCCAATCGGCGCGCCGGTGTTGGAGTCCCACAGGCGGACAGTCCCGTCGTTGCCGCCGGTGGCCACTATCCGGCCGTCGCGGCTGAACGCGATAGCCGCGACAGGCTCCTCCGGCCGGAGGATCGGGTCCCCAACCGGCTGCATGGTGAGAGTGTCATATACCTGCACCACGCCGGGTTTGAGCTCGACCGCCATCCGGCTCGCTGTGTCGTCGGTGACGATGTACCGGTTCGGATCGGGCGGGAGACGCAGCGGTTCGCCGATGGGTTTGCCTGCGCGGTCCCACAGCTGCGCAGTGTCGACTGTGCCAAACGACAGCAAGCGGTTCCCGTCGGCGGGGAACAGACCCTTTACATCGTCATTGTCCACTCGCAGCGGTTGCCCGATGGGCCGCTCGGTGGCCGCATCCCACCACCGCACTGTCTTGTCCTTTTGCCAGCTGCCAGAGCCTATGCGACGCCCGTTGTCGAAGAACCCGGCCCACACCGTGTCGGTATGGCCGAGCATGGGTTGCCAACTGCTGGCATCCCATAGCCGGACGGTCCCGTCGTTGCCGCCAGACGAGACGAGATGCAGGCTGTCCGGGCTGAATTCAACTGCCGTCACCGGAGCCTCGTGTCCGGCAAGGACGCCGACCAACTGCCTCGTGCCGGCATCCCACAAGCGGATTGTCTTGTCGTAGTCGCCGGCCGCGATTCGGGTGCCGTCGGGGCTGAACGCGACGCTCAAAACCGAGTCGTCGTGGCGTAGCGGTTCCCCGATGGGTTGGCCGTTCATGTCCCACAACCGGACGGTCTTGTCCGCGCTCGCGCTGGCTAGTGTGCCGTTGCGGCTGAAGGCCACCGCGTTCACCAAGTCGTCGTGCTCCATCGGTCCTCCGACCGGTTGCCCGGTGGCGACGTTCCAGAACCGGACGGTCTTGCCGGAGCCGGTGGCGATCCGGCTCCCATCGGGACTGAATGCAACGCTGATCACCGAGTCGTCGTGGCGCAGCGGTGGTCCGATCGGCTGCCCGGTGGCGGCATCCCACAAGCGGACCGTCTTGTCGACGCCGCCGGACGCGACTCGTGTGCCATCGGGGCTGAACGCCACGGTCAATACCGTGTCGTCGTGGCGTAGCGGTTGCCCGATGGGTTTTCCGTCGGTGTCCCATAACCGGACGGTGTTGTCCGCACTCGCGGTGGCGATTCGGTTGCCATCGGGGCTGAATGCAACGCTGGTCACCCAGTCGTCGTGACGTAGCGGTTGCCCGATGGGTTTCCCGTCGGTGCTCCACAACCGGACGGTGTTGTCGGCGCTGCCGGAGGCGATGCGATTGCCGTCGGGACTGAACGCCACACTCGTCACCACTGCCGGCAGGTCGATGACTTTGAGCAGGTCACGCTCCTGGCTCACCGCCGTGAGTAGCTCATAGTTCCTGTCTTTGTGCTCCGAAGGGATAGCGTGCGCGGCCAGCAGCATCTGCATCCCGGTTACCTCGTCACTTCCGAGGGAAGACAACCCGGTGAGCATGGGTAGCGAATTGGCGTACAACCGTTCCACGTTCGCTTCCCGGGCCTCCTGCAACCGGGCGTCCGCGGCATTCTGGGCTCGGACCGCCGCATGCTGGGCATTGAACGCTTTGGCGAACGCGAGCGCGGCCACCAACGCGACGATCACCACTAAGGCCAACAGCCCGTAGAGGATCCGCGTGCGCTTGAGCAGGACCTCCGCCTGATGCTGGGCCTCGTGCTCGCGTTCGCGTGCCTGCTCCGCGGCTTCGGCGAGTTCCGCCTTCTCTTCTTCTGCTCGGCGTCGGTCACGGTGTTCGCGCACCGCGCCGGTGAGTACATCGTGAGTCAGTTCGATGCGTGGTGCGCCGTAGCGGTCCTCGAGCCGGACCAGCCGAGAGCTGATCAAACGGTCGAGTTCCTCTTCGGTGATATGCGCGGGGACCGCGTCCTCGCAGATATAGCTATCGCGGAACCCCTTCTCGGTGATCAGCTCGGTCTCGATGAATCGCGCAACTTCGGGGCGCAGATCGCGGATGCATGACGCGTAGTAGTTCGACAGCGTGTCGCGTTTGGCGTCTTCGACCAGTCCGTCGTCGAATTGCGTGAGTCCGCGCCTCTTGCGTTCCTCATTGAGCTCACGACAGAACAAGCTGAGCAACGCGGGTTCCACTTCCGTCGCCTCATCGTGGTCGTCGGGAACGACCGCGTCCGCCGATGTGGGATTGTGGCGGGGATGGAGGTTCTCGCCGGCGACGATGCCTACTATTTGTTGCGCCAACTCGCGCGTCATCATCTCCGCAGCGGGTTCGTGCACCGCGTCGACCGCCTCGCTGGTGCGCAGGCGAAGAAGTCGCACCCGCGAGCGTCCCAGGGTGGGAATGAGCCGACACCATCCTTCGAGATCCGGAAGGAAATCTTCGCGCAGGCTGATCAACAACTTGTAGTTGCGCGATCGCAAGTCGAATCGCCTTGCCAAATCTTCATTTTCGCCGATACGTGTGGCCAGATCGGCGGGAATTCGGTTCTCGGCCAGGTCGCCGAGCGCGTTTCGTAAGTCGTTCACCAGATCCGGAACCCGTTCGCCCAGGGTGAATAGCTCTTCGAACTGGTCGAGGACAATCACTGGCGTGAGGAGATGGTTCTGTGAGCACCACAACTCAAAGTCGGCGCGATGCAGGTACTCCCACAACGACTCCTCGTCAGACGGCAGCATGGGGTTGTCCGCATTCGCTTGTATCACGTCGCGGACCGCGTGGTGGAGCTGCTGAATAAGCGGCGCCGCACCGGGCTTCAGCTCGAAGCGGACCGCGATCGGAAGAAAGTGGCGCTTACCTTGCAAAGGCTTGCGCAGCAAGGGAAACAATCCCGCGCGTAACAGTGACGTCTTGCCGAGGCCCGAGCGACCGTAGAGGACCGTGACCGGGCTGTCGAGCACGTGGTCGCGCAATAGCTTGATCTCATGGTCGCGGCCGAAGAAGAAGGCTTGCGAATCTTCTTCGAACGATTCCAATCCCGGCCACGGGTTGTCCTTGTCCAGCTGCATGGCTGTTTCGCTCCGCGTCGGTCAGGCCGCGTTGACGCGCCGCCGCATGGCCCGGATTTCTTCGGTCAGCATCGCGATCAATCCGTCATCCGGATTGCCTCCTGGGGCGCGACCAAACTGCAAGCGGCTGAACTCATCTGGAATTCTTCGGTACCGGCTCGCGTCACCGGCATAGTCTTCGTCGATCACCACGGGCACGATGAAGCTCCGCCCCATGATCGATTGGGCTCGATTCACCGCCTCCCGCCATTCCCTGAACACGTAGCCTTCTTCCGCAGCCTCTGTATTCGAAGAGATGACCGGAACGAAGAGTCGAATGGTTCGACGAATGCAGCTGAGAACTTCCGGCTCCCACTCAGTGCCCGGCTGTATCCGTCGCTCGTCAAACCACACGTCTCCGCCATGGTTGGTGATCGCGTCACACAGCCGCCGGGCGGCGTCGGCGTCCTCACGCATGTAGCTGATGAAGATCGTCGGAGCCTCCGCATCAGAAGGATTCACCAAGCCGGCCCCGGCGGCGGCGCCCACGACGCCGACCGGAGCGTCTGACCTGGGTCCGGCCTGTTCCATCCAGCGTTTACACAGTTCCGTGGTGAATGCAGCCGGTTCCATGTCCAGCTGTTGGACGAGCGTTTTGCGGCAATAGGTCGAGAAGAACTTCGACAGCGTCGGGTCGCGCGAGATCGAGCTTCCAACGATGAAAAACTGCTGATCACGTTCCAGCGACAGTCGATTGGTACTCGACATACGCAGTAGAAACCGCCCGAGCCAGTCGGGTATATCGCAACCGACGAACAGCATCGGATGATGCTTCAGCGGGCTGACCAGCCATTCGGGCAGAGTCGCCCAGTCGCTCAGCAATGCGTGCAGCCATTCCAGTTGGTCCTCGTCGTGGATTGCGTATTGGGGAGTCGGGGCGGCTTGGCCAAACAGGTTGAGGACGACGGTGTCGGAATTCTCACCCGGTTCTGCATTTCGTTGCTGTTCGACGGTGGATTGATTTGGGGAAAACGCAAGCTCACGCGTCGCTGGCCGACCCTGGAAACGCACCTCGTTGATCGCCTTCGCGAGCAGCCGATCGGGCGTCGTACTGACAAACAGCCGCAAGTCATCGACTGCGGCGAGGTTACGGAGCGCATCGCTGGGTGCGGGATCCAACTCCGCGATGATGTTGTTGATGACGCGATACAGCCGGTCGACTTCATCCTGACCATGCTTGCGCAGGCATTCTGCGACTGCTTCGCCAATCGTCAACGTCTCGGGCGACACAGTCAGGTCATAGCGCTCGGCCAAGCGTTGGCCAATCAGCGACGTAAAGGTCTTCTCGGTGTCGTCGACTTCGACCATGTTCAAGTCGGGCCCGACAACCGGCACCAACTCCCGCTGCCGGATGTGAGTTAGGAGATCTTCCCAGAAAACCTCGTCATCGGTTTCGCTCATGGGTTCGCTCCTGATTGGGCGGGACAACCATCAGCGTCGCGCACGTGGCAATGCACCAGCGCTTGCACAGCGCGGCGACTGGAATGGCTTTGGCACACTCGCGGCACGCACTTATGGTGCTCCCTGACGCGATCCGAAGTTAGAGTAATGAACTACGTGTTTTATGCCGCAGTCGATCGAGCGGGTCCTGTATACACCGCACCGCTCGGCCGCGGGCTTTTTAGCGGCATGCGTCGACGGGCGGTTGCTTTGCATGTCGCTGTATTGCCGGGGTGGCGCAACCGTTTGCTCGATGTTCGATCTGCCCGCCGATGTATTTGCGGAGAGGGCAGATCACAGCCGCCGCGCGCGGTCCCGGCCGTGCCCGTCGGCCCCCTTAGGACCGGTAGGCCATGGGTGTGCGAATCCCGCTCAACAGCTAACGGTGGAACATCTGGGAGCACGAGTGAATTGTGCAAATTCGCGGCGAGGATGCAGCGGTGGTCATTCGTCGGTGCAGCACATCGATCTTGTGTTCGAGTTCCTCCGCGCTCGACGAGGCGCTGTCGCACACGTCCACATACTGGGCGACAAGGCGCAGCGTCTTCGTCTCGCCGCCACCGCCGATCAGGATCGGTTGGCGCCGAATCGGAACTTGTGTGTTCCGAACCTCTGACTGGACTGCCGAATGCGCAGTCGGTCCACGCTATCTGATGTAGCGGTACTCCCGGATTATCCAGCGTAGTCGGCCTCTGGCAGGCCGGGGCAGGCTTCGATGTAGTCGACCTCACCCGAGACCCAGCTCTTCCACTGCTCACGGCTCATGTTGTGGGTGAGTTTGGCGCACAACGTATCCCGCGCGGCGTCTGGGGAACGCGGTGGCGCGGGCCACAGCCGAAGCGTGTGATCGTCACTCGCCGAGAGTAGCTTCGTCCCGTCTGGGCTGAAGTTTAGGCTGGTGATCGCCTTTGTATGCCCGGTGAGGGGGACGCCTATAGCGGATTGGTCGCCGACATCCCACAGCTGGATCTTGCCATCCATAGTGCCCGATGCCAGCGTGTGGCCATCATGGCTGAAGGCCGCGTAACTCACAGGGGAGCCCAAAGATATGGGCTCGCCGACAGGCTTCGACGTCCCGGTGTCCCACAGACGCAGCGAGGAGCACGAACACCCGACTGCAATAAAGCGTTTGTCATAACTGAATGCGATGCTGGTCACCAACTCGGGTCCCTTCATTGGTTCGCCAATCGGCCCTCCGGTAGCTGAATCCCAGAGCCGTACCGTGCCATCGGCGCTGCCGGTCGCCACAACGCGGCCATCCTTGCTGAACTCGATGGCTGAAATCCACTGATCCTGGCGAGTCGTTTCGCCGACCGGTTGCAGGTCGGAGTTCCACAGTCGTACGACGCCCGTTTCTACCTGAGCCGCGACTCGGGGGTTGGTTGTGTCGTCAGTGACGACCGGTTCGGTGTCTGGTGGGAGACGGAGTGGCTCACCAATGGGTTTTCCGTTGCGGTCCCACAGCTTGACGGTGTCGATCGATCCGAAGGACAGGAGGCGGTCTTCCCCGACCGGGAACAGGTCGGTGACATCGTTGTCGTCGACGCGCAGCGGAGCCCCGATTGGCTGCCTTGTGGCGGTATCCCACCACCGCACTGTCTTATCCGAGCCCCCCGAGCCGATGCGGCGGCCGTCGTCAGAGAACGCGGCCCAGGCCGTCCCGTCGTGTCCGAGCATGGGCTGCCAACTGCGTGTATCCCACAGTCTGACCGTACCGTCGCCGCCGCCCGCCGACACTAGACGCTGGCTATCGCGGCTGAACGCCACTTCCGTCACCGCTGATTCGTGTCCGCGCAACACGCCGACCTCCCGAAGAGTGAGCGCGTCCCACAGCCGGATGGTCTTGTCGAAGCTGGCGGCGGCGATGCGGGTGCCATCGGGGCTGAATGCCACGCTCAGCACGCTGTCATCGTGACGCAGTGGCGGCCCAAAGGGTTGTCCAGTGCGGGCATCCCATAGCTTGACGGTTTTGTCGTCGCTGCCGGTGGCGAGGCGGGTGCCGTCGGGGCTGAACGCGACGCTATTGACCGCGTCGTCGTGGTGCATTGGTTGGCCGATGGGTTGCCTGCTGTCGGTGTTCCATAACTGGGCATTGTTGTTCCAGATGTTCCAGTTGCCAGAGGCGAGGCGGGTGCCATCGGGGCTGAACGCCACGCTTAACACCGCACCGTCGCCCCGCAGTGGTTCCCCGATGGGTTGCCCGGTGCGGGTGTCCCATAGCCGGATTGTCTTGTCCCAGCTGCCGGACGCGAGGCGGGTGCCGTCGGCGCTGAACGCCACACTGGTCACCGTGTCATCGTGGTGTAGTGGTTGGCCGATGGGTTGCCCGGTGCGGGTGTCCCATAGCCGGACGGTCTTGTCCCAGCTGCCGGAGGCGAGGCGGGTGCCGTCGGGGCTGAACGCCACGCTGGTCACCGTGTCATCGTGGTGTAGTGGTTGGCCGATGGGTTGCCCGGTGCGGGTGTCCCATAGCCGGACGGTCTTGTCGACGCTCCCGGAGGCGATGCGCGTGCCGTCCGGGCTGAACGCCACACTGAATACCCTTGCCGGAAGGTCGATGATCTTGAGCAAGTCACGCTCCTGAGTTAGCGCCGTGAACAGCTCGTACGTCCTGTCTTGGTATTTCGACGGGATCGCGTGTGCGGCGAGCAACCGTTGAATCAGGGCGACGTCCTTGCTGCCGAGGGGAGACAATTCGGCAAGCATGAGCTGGGAGTCTCCATACAGCCTCACTGCCGTCGCCTCTTGCAACCGGTCATGTGCATCCCGTTGTTTCTTGAGCCCCCAGCCGAGCGCGAAAACCGCCGCCACCGCGACAACTACGACCAAAGCCAGCAGCGTGTACAGGATCCGCGTGCGCTTGCGCAGGACGTGCGCCTGCCTCTGGGCCTCGAGCTTGGCGCGTTCCTGGTCCGCGGCCTGGGCCTGGGCGGCTTGCTCGCGTTCATGTGCTTGTTTCGCGGCTTTCGCCAGCGCTGCCTTCTCTTTTGCTGCCTTCTCTTCTGCGCGGCGTCGGTCGCGGTGTTCGCGTACCGCGTCGGTCAGCACATCGTGAGTCAGTTCGATCTGTGGTGCGCCGTACCGATCTTCGATCCGTACCAGTCGCGAGTCGATCAGCCGGTCGAGCTCTTCCTCGCTGAGGTGTGCAGGCACGGCTTCCTCGCGGATGTAGCTGTTGCGATACCCCTTCTCCGTGATCAATTTGGTTTCGATGAAGCGCGCAACGCGCGGGTCCAGATTGCGCACGCACGTTGAGTAGTAATTCGACAGGATGTCGCGTTTGGCATCTTCAATCAGTTGCCTGTCGAATTGTGACTGTCCGCGCCGCTTCCGCTCCTCGTTGAGCTCACGGCAAAACAAGCTGAGCAGCGCGGGTTCCACATCCGAATCCCTGTCATCGACAGAACGATCGTCCTCGGCTATTGCGGTATCGCGGCGGCGCCGGAGATCCTGGCCGGCGACAAAGTCGACTAGCTGGCGAGCCAGCTCGATTGAGATGAGGTGTTCCGCTGGTTTGTGCACCGCCGCGAGTGCATCGCTAGCCTGCAAGTGAAGCAGCCGCACGCGGGAACGTCCCAACGCCGGAACGAGATTGCGCCATCCTTCTAGATCAGGAAGATAGTCTTCGCGCAAGCTGATCAACAGCTTGTACTTGCGCGATCGCAATTGAAATCGTGTAGCGACGGTCGCGTCGTCTTCGATTCGTGCGGCTAGCTCTGCCGGAATTCTGTTCTCGGCCAAGTCACCAAGGTCGTCTCGGAACGCCCGGACAAGCTCGGGGACCCGCTCGCCGATAGTGAAGAGCTCCTCGAACTGGTCAAGCACAATCAGCGGTGTGAGCAGATAGTTTCGCGCGCTCCACAACTCGAAGTCGTTGCGGTGCAGGTACTCCCAGAGTGATTCGGTATCCGAAGGCAGCATCGGATCGGGCACGTCGGCCTGGATCGAGTTGCGGACCGCATGATGGAGCTGAAGTGTGAGTGGTGCCGCGCCCGGCTTCAGCTCAAACCGAACGTAGATCGGAAGAAAGTGTTGCTCACGCAGCGCCGGAAACAGTCCCGCTTGTAGCAGCGATGTCTTGCCAAGGCCTGAGCACCCGTACAAGACCGTGACTGGGCTGTCAAGGACGTGGTCTTGCAGCAGTTTTATTTCACGCTCGCGCCCGAAGAAGAACGCGTGCGCGTCCTCTTCGAACGACGCTAATCCCGGCCACGGGTTGTCTTTGTCGAGCTGCATGGCTGTCGCTCCATCGATCAGGCCGCGTCGGTGCGCCGCATGGCACGAATTTCGCCAGTCAGCATGTCGATCAAGCCCTCGTCCGGCGCACCCGCCGGCGCGCGCCCAAAATGCAAGCCGCCGAATTCTTCTGGAATGTTTTGGTATCGACTCGCGTCACCGTCATAGCCGGCATCCACGACCACCGGCACAACGAAGCGCTGGCCCATAATGCCGCGCAATCGATTCACCGCCTCGTTCCACTCTCTGAAGACGTAGCCCTCTCTTGCGGCCTCGGTGTTCGCAGAGATGACCGGAATGAAGAGGCGAACAGTTCGACGGATACTTCTTAGGACCTCCGGTTCCCACGCATCGCCGGGCCTTATCCGAGGCTCGTCCATCCACACGTCTCCGCCAAGTTTGGTGATGGCGGCGTAGAGCCGCCTGGCAGCGTCGGCGTCTTCACGCATGTAGCTGATGAAGATGGTCTCAGCGTCCGGAGCGGAACCGCTTTCAAGGCCGAGCCCCGCGGACGAACCTATGGTGCCAGGCGCAGGGCGCAACTTAGTCTGTTGCTCCCAGCGCTCACGCAACTCACCTACAAACTTGGCTGGTTTCATGTCCAGATGCTGGACGAGTGTCTTGCGGCAGTATGTTGCGAAGAACTTCGACAACGACGGTTCGTATGACGGCAGTTCACCAACGAAGAAGAACTGCTGCTCGCGTTCTAGCGAAAGCCGGAGGTTACTGGACATTCGCAGCATGAACCGCCCCAGCCAGTCGGGTATCTCGCAACCGATGAAGAGCATTGGGTGTCGCTTCAACAAATTGGACAGCCAGTCGGGAAGGCTGGCACCTTCGCTCAACAATGCGTGTAGCCACTCCAGCTGGTCCTCCTCGTGGATCGCGTATTGCGGCGTCGAGGCGGCCTGACCAAACAGATTGAGAACGACAGTTTCGGATCCCTCCGCCGGTTGCAGGTTTCGTGATTGTTCACTTGTGCACTGATTCGGGGAGAAGGACAGCTCACGCGGCCCGGACGCATTGTTGAAGCGGACCTCACTCAGCGCCTGCGCCAGAAGTCGGTCAGGCGTCGTACTCACAAAGAGGCGCAGGTCGTCGATCGCGGCGAGGTCACGGAGTGCCTCGCAAGGCGCCGGATCCAGTTCTGTGATGGTGTCGTAAATGATCCGATACAGCCGTTCGAGCTCATCTCGGCCGCGCTTCTGCAGGACCGCCGCGACCGCTTCATCCATGGTCAAGTTCCCAGGCGACACTTTGAGTTGAAACCGCTCGGCCAAGCGTTGACCGATGAGCGTCGTCAATGTCTGTTCAGTGTCGCCGACGCTGACAACGCTGAGTTCTGGCCCGACGACCGGTACCAAAGCCTTATGTCGAATGTGAGAGAGGAGATCCTCCCAGAAATCTTCGTTATCGCTCATTGCTCGCCCCCGATTGAGCCTGACAACCGCAGCGCCGCGAGCTTCGGCGCACTCGAGGCATTCATTTATGGTGATCCCCGACCCAGACCCAGGTTCGAGTATTGGGCTACTCGTTTTACGTCGGAGTGGCTAGGTCAGACCACAGCCGCCGCCCGCGGTCACGGCCGCGTCTGTCGGCCCCCTGAGGTTCCGGCAGGCCATGGGTGAGCCAATCCCGCTCATCAGCCAAAGGTGAAACAACTGGGCGCACCAGTGCATTGTGCAAGCTGGCGGAGAGGGTGCACGCGCGATCATTCGTCGTCGGGTTATCGGTACGAATTAAGAAGAGCGCTGCAAACACGGTGACCGCGGCTGCGGTCGTTACGAAGATCCTCGCTAATGCCCTTATGTAGCGTTGCGAGCCTTCTGCTGTTCCCGGCTTGACCGAAGACAACCGTCGGAACGGCGCCCCGGCAATGGTCGCGTCGAAGGTGTAGGCGGTACTCATCAGTGCTCCTCAGCGGCGGCCGACTCTCCATGCCGGCCGATACACCCAGTCTTTTCCGAATGACAGCCCGTGTAGCGAGTAGCCGAGTACCTGTTTTATGCGGTCCGGCGGCGAATCCAGTACGCGGCGGCGCCGATCGCCACGACGGCAGCACCCACCAAAACCGACGAGACTGGCAGCAGGAACGCCAGCAGTAGACATCCCGCGAGGCCGATGGCGGGAATCACCCTGCGCCCCAACGTCCATGCCGAGGCGTTGGCAATCGCGTAGTACAGCAGCACCGCGAACGACGAAAAGCCGATCGCGCCACGCACGTCCACGACCGCGGCGACCGCGGCGACCACAACTCCAACTGCCACCTCGGCTCGGTGCGGGCTCTTGAATCGCGGATGCACAGCGGCCAGCGCGTGCGGCAGATGCCCGTCGCGCGCCATCGCCAATGTCGTGCGAGAAACGCCAAGCATCAACGCCAGCAGTGACCCGAGCGCCGCGACCGCAGCCCCGACCCGCACCACCGGCTCCATCGCAGGGAAGCCCGCGGCGCGTACCGCGTCGGCAACTGGGGCGCTCGCCGAAGCAAGTGCGGCGCTGCCCAATTCGCTCAGCACGGCGATCGCGACCACCGCGTACACCACCAGCGTGATCCCGAGCGCGATCGGGATGGCACGCGGAATGGTGCGTGCAGGGTCACGCACCTCTTCGCCCAGCGTCGCGATACGGGCGTAGCCCGCGAACGCGAAGAACAGCAACCCTGCGGCCTGCAGCACGCCACGGACGCCTGCTTCGTCGCCGAACGCCAGCCGCGAACCGTCCACATCACCGAAGCCGAGGACGACGCCCACGACCGCCGCGAGCACCGCCAGCACGAGCGCGACGATGACGCGAGTCAGCATCGCGGACTTCTGGATACCGGCGTAGTTCACCGCCGTCAGCGCGACGACCGCGGCAACCGCCACCGCGTGCGCAAAGTCCGGCCACACGTAATAGCCGACCGTCAGCGCCATCGCCGCGCAAGACGCCGTCTTGCCGACGACAAAGCTCCAGCCTGCGGTGTAGCCCCAGAACTCACCGAGACGTTCGCGCCCGTAGACGTAGGTGCCGCCGGATTGCGGATACAGCGCGGCAAGCCGGGCCGACGACGTTGCGTTGCAATAGGCGACCACCGCGGCGACGGCCAGCCCGACGAGCAGTCCCGAGCCCGCGGCTGCCGCCGCCGGGGCCAGCGCTACGAAGATGCCCGCGCCCACCATCGAGCCGAGCCCGATGATCACCGCGTCGAACGTGCCGAGCCGCCGCTGCAGCGCAGGCCCGTCCGGCGTGCTCACGGCACGTGATGCTACGTCAGGAGACGGGGTCTTTCCCGAATGCCGATTCACGACCCCAAACGGTGGCCGCCACTGCAACGGTAACGATGAGCACAATCGCCCCGATCACCACCAGCGGAATGGTCCACATCCGGCGCACGAGAAGCGCAGTCTCGCATTGGTCGACGTAGGTGTGCTGGCCGGCCGCCGCCGCCTGGCTCAGATCGGTGGCGTATCCCGTCCCACATTTGATCTGGAACCCGTATTGGTCAAACGCGTCGAGGAAGACCGGAAAATTCAGTGCCAGCAGTCCGACGGCGATGAGGCCGACACACACGACCCCGATGTAGAACGCACGATGGTGATAGTGATGCAAGGTGTCCCCCGTTCATGTCATGCAGACGTCGGCGAAGAGCAGCACCGGCCAGGACACAATCGAACCCAGGTAGGACACCACAAGATCTGCGCCCCTCATATGCTGCAGATGCTCGGTGTGCGTGCTCGACCAGACGGCACCGACGATCAGATATGGAGTGCCGACAACCACCGCTGCGACGATCAGTTCACCTATCGTCACCTGGAACCCCAACAGCCGTCGCAGCGCGTCGAGCACCTCCGGTATGTTAATGGCGGTTCTCGCGTACACGAGCACTTTCTCGTGATCTTCCAACTGAAGTGGGCCGCTATGTATGGACCCCGTCCGTTATGGTGTTTGCCATGGCGCGCACCAGGCCCACCAGCGCCGTGGGTGTCCGGCGCCGGCCGAAGGATCGCAAGGCACAGATCGCCCGCGCGTCGGCCGAGGCGTTCAGCGCGCTCGGCTACTACGGCGTCAGCATGGAGACCATCGCGAAGCGGGTGGGAATCTCCGCCGCCGCGCTGTATCGCCACTACTCGAGCAAGTACGAACTCTTTCGTGACGCCGTGCTCAACCTGGGCCAGCAATTGGTCGACTGCACCACATTCGTCGACGAGCCAGCCGGCGATCCCGAGCTGGCCATGCGTCGGATCGTCTCGGCGCTCGTCGACACCGCGATGGCCAACCGCGAGTCGGGCGGGCTCTACCGCTGGGAAGGCCGCTACCTGCGGGGCGACGACCAGGCCACGCTGATCGCGCAGATGCGCATGGTCCACCACCGGATGCAGCAGCCGCTCATGGTAATTCGGCCCGAGCTGACCTCGCGGCAGCGGTGGACCCTGACAACGTCGGTGCTGTCCGTGATCGGCAGCATCGTCGATCACCGCGCGAAGCTACCGGCCATTCAGGTACGGGCCCTACTTGCCGACCTCGCCGACGCGGTGCTGGCCGCCGACCTGCCCGATGTCACCGACGGTGTCGCAGAGTCCCAGCCGCCCGCTGCCGCAGCGGGCGATACGCCGAAATACGAAGCGCTGCTGAATGAATCGATGCGGCTGTTCAACCTCAAGGGCTACCGCGATACCAGCATGGAGGACATCGCGGTGGCCGTCGGGATGCCGGCCTCTGGCATCTACCGGTACTTCTCGGGTAAGAGCGACATCCTCGCGGCGGCGTTCCGCCGGGCAGCCGACCGGCTGTCGGCAGAGCTCTCGGCCATCGTCAGCGCAGTGCCCGATCGTGAGGAAGCGTTGACCGCCGTGATCGACGCTTACGTGAAGAGGTCGTTCGACCAGCCCGAGCTGGATTACGTGTATTACACCGAGCGGCTCAACATGACAGTGGGCGACCAGAAGATCCTGCGCAACCTCCAGCGCGCCAACGTCGAATCGTGGGTGGACCTGGTGGTGTCCCTGCGGCCGGACTGGACGCCGGGACAGGCGCGCTTCGCCGTGCACGCCGCGATGTCACTGGTGATCGACCTGGGCCGGTTGATGCACTACGAGAATTCGGCACCGACCCGCACTGTCGTCCAACGGCTGGTCGACCTGACGCTGCTCGGTCGCTACCGGTTGCGCGCCGCGTTGCCTGCCAAGTAAGCCACGTAACCGATCGTTCCGACGATCGCCAGCGGACGCGTCTTCGCCGAACTCAGTCCTAGCCCGAGCGCCGTCTCGACGCCACCGTGGATGTAGACGCGCTGGCGTGTGTTGCGCGGAAACGCCACCTTGGTGATCCCGTCGAACAGTTGTGGGCTGGTGAAGTGCGACAGCCCGACGGCGGCGAGCGCCAGCCCGGCCAGACTGGCGGCAGTCGAATGCTTCCAAGACCTGTTGACGGGCACAGATGATCCTCTCAGGTTTCTGCTCCTTGCGTACACAGGCTAATCACGCAATCTGGTAGTCGCTCAACGGGTATCCCGACGCCTCTTTGATCGCCCGGTGTGCCGACATCGGCCGCAGCAGCGTTGGTTCGCCCTGGGGATTGAAGTAGTAGGACCGCGCCGTCGCACAATTGCCGATCGTCCACAACGAATCGCCCAGCAGTTCGGTCATTCGATCGCGGTACTTCGTGTTGGCTTCTTCGGTCACCTCGAAGGTGGTGGCACCGCGGCGCTTGAGTTCGCCGAACAACCGATCCATGTGCCGCATCTGGTATTCCATCGTGTTGAAGAAGTTCAACCCGAGGAAGGCGAATGGGCTGGCCAGGCTGAGGTAGTTCGGGAAGCACGGCATCGTCATACCCTGGTAGGCCTGGAATCTGGTTTCGCGCCACCACTTTCCGAGGTTGCGGCCCTCGCGTCCGATGACCTCGATCGCGGGGAAGTTGGCCTCCCACAGGTCGAAGCCGGTGGCCAGCACCAGAGTGTCGATGACCGTCTTGGAGCCGTCGGCGTTGACGATGCCGTCGGCCTCGATGCGCGCGATGCCGTCGGTCTGCAGGTGCACGTTCGGCTTCGTGAATGCGCGGTAATAGCCGTTGGAGAATGTCGGCCGCTTGCAGCCGAAGTCGTAATCCGGTGTGAGCCTGCGGCGCAGTTCCTTATCGCGGATCGATGCGAATCGGTGCATCTTCGACAGGTCGGACGCGGCGATGTTGAGCCGGCGGAAGTAGCGGTGGTGGATGATCGCGGTGTTGATCATGAACTCGTAGATCGAATCGGTGACCCACCGAATGGCGCGCTGCGTCAAGGGGATTCGGGCGAACAGGCGCTTGGCGCGTTCGCCGAAGCGGACGTCGAGCTTGGGCACCACCCAGATCGGCGTGCGCTGGTAGACGGTCAGGTCGGCGACCCTCTTGGCCAGTTCGGGAATGAGCTGGACCGCGGTGGCGCCGGTGCCGATGACGGCGACCCTGCGGCCCTCGAGCGGATACTCGTCGTCCCAGGCGGTGGTGTGGATGACCTTGCCCGCGAAGTCCGTCACGCCAGGAATATCAGGCACCTTGGGCTGGGACAGAAAGCCGGTCGCGGTGATCAGAAAGCGTGCAGACAGCACGTCGCCGTCGGCCACCGTGACCCGCCAGACGCTTGCATCGTCGTCCCAGCGGGCGCCCTCGACGACGGTGTTGAACCGCATGTGCCTGCGCACGTCGAACTTGTCCGCGACGTCATCGGCATACTGCTTGATCTCCGTGCCGGTGGAGAACAGGCGTGACCAGTTGGGGTTCGGCTCGAAGAAGTAGGAGTACGTCGTGGTCGGCACGTCGACGGCCAGGCCGGGGTAACGGTTGACGTGCCACGTCCCGCCGAGGTCGTCCTCACGATCCAGGATCACGAAGTTGTGGTAGCCCATCCGCTTGAGCTGGATGGCAGCGCCTATTCCGCCGAAACCGGCTCCCACGATGACCGCGTCGTAAAGCTCCGAAGTCATGATGCAGACGGTACCTCAGGTACCGGAAACCTTTAATGATCGGCTCAGCCCTTGAGGGACCCCGTCCGCGGCGGATCCAGGGTGGCGACGCATGTCACGGCGCGGTCGCCCCGCTTCCATGTCTCCTCGGTCGGGTACAGCACGTACAGCTGGACCGAGTCGTCGGTGATCGCGCGCGGCGCATAGGAGGCCAGTGCCGGCTCGCACTTGTTCTGGTACGTGTCGATCGCCGACTGCCCCGGGAAGTCGCCCTCCGGCATCATCAACACCGCGAACACTTCGCCTGCATGTGTTTCGTCGCACCCGATGGTGTCGACGGTGAACACTTTGGAGTTGCCCGGAATCTCCTTGAGACAGTCACCGACTTTGACGTCCGTCGCAGACACCGTTCCCTTGCCGACGATCAGCAAGACCACAACCACGGCAGCGGCGCCCAGCACCCACAGCCCGGAGAGCACCAACCCGGCGATCGCCAGGCCGCGACCGCCCTGGCCGTACTTGGCTCGGTTCAGTCCGACGATGCCGAAGATGACGCTGAGCAGGACCATCCCGATTACGCCGGTGATCAGCGAGACGACCGCCCACCAGTTGGTCTTCGGCGCGGGCGGCGGCGGGTAGTAGCCGGGCGGGGGCGCCTGATACGGCATCGGAGGGGGCGGTGGCGGGGGATAGTAGCCCTGGGGCGGCTGGCCGTATGGTGGTTGGCCGTACGGTGGTTGGCCGTACGACGGCTGGTCGCCCGGCGGTGTGGTCACCTGCCGACAGTAACGTCAGTCACGCAGCGATGACCATCGCGCGTGCGTCGACATCGCGACGCAAACGACCGAACGGTCGCCGGTTGCCCAGGCTTGTGCCGACGGGTATGCCAACGCAACCCGAAACACCGGTCCTTCCGGTGAGTTCGGGGCGTAGTCGAAGAACTTGGGTCCGCAGTCGTCACCGGGGACCATCGCAGGTTGATCACCGGGATAGGGCGCACCCTCCGGCTGCGTCAGGACCGCGAACACCTCGCCGTAGTGCGGCCGGTCGCAGCGCACCCGCTTCACCCACGTGGGGAGCCCACCCTCGTACGCATCCTTGACGCAGTCGCCCGTGTTGAGGTCGACGGCCTGCACCGACTTTCCCTGGGTGGAGATCCCGTAGGCGATGACCGCGGTGATCGCCGCGATCCACGCGGTCGAGATGACGAGTGCGGCGATGGCCAGGCCGAGCCCACGTTGGTGGCGCCCCTTGATCTGGACCAAAGCCACGATCGCGAAGATCACGCTGAGGATGGTGCCGCCGAGGATGCCGACGACGAACGCGGCGATGGCCCAACCGTTGGTGCCGCCCGCCAGCTTTGGATCGGGCGGCGACGGAGTCACGGCAGCAACCGTAGCGCCGCGTCGACAGCCAACACGGGTACATCGAGCTTCTTGGAGCCCAGATCGTGGCGGGCGCCGGTGACCTCGACGATCTCGGTAGGGGCGGCGATCAGCGCGGCGGCGGGGCGCAGTTCCTCGATCGTGCCGAATGGATCCGCCGTGCCATGGGTGAACACCGTCGGCGCCGTGATCCGGGGCAGGTGGTCGGTGCGCGCCCGCTCGGGTTTACCTGGCGGGTGCAGCGGATAGGAGAAGAGGGTCAGCACATCGACGGTGGCGGCCCCGTCGGCGACCACCATCGACGTCATCCGGCCACCATACGAATGGCCGCCCGCGATGACCGGGCCTTTGGTCAGCGTGCGGGCCAGCTCGATGGCCTCGACGACGCCGGCCTGGTCGCTCGCGGCGGACCCGGACGGTGGGCCCTTGGGACGACGCCGCCGGTACGGCAGGTTGTACCGGACGGCGAGCCAGCCGCGGCCGGCCCACTCGTCGCAGATCTTGATCAACAGCGGCGATTCGCGGCTGCCGCCCGCACCGTGCGTCAGCACGATCGCGCCCTTGGCCTTGCCTTTCGGTTCGTGTGCGACGCCCGCGATCTGATCGAGGTTCATGACTCCAGTCTGAACAACGCCGACACCGGGCCGTGACCGTGCCCCAACGGGTAGGCGGCGCGGAGACATTCGGTGACCCAGCGTTTCCCGAACGCGACCGCGTCGGGCACGGTGTATCCATGAGCGAGCGCGCCGGCGACGGCGGCGGCCAGCGTATCGCCTGCACCGTGGTCGTTGCCGGTGTCGATGCGGGTGGCGTCGAACTCGTGGAAATCAGTGCCGTCGAACAGCAGGTCCGCGCTGTGCGACGACGTGCGCAGGTGTCCGCCCTTGACCAGCGCCCACTTGGGGCCGAGTGCGTGTAGGGCCTGGGCCGCCTCACGTTGACTGGATGAATCGATGACCTCTATATCTACCAGCAGGCGGACCTCGTCGAGATTGGGCGTCACCAATGTCGCGAGCGGAAAGAGCTGGTTCCTAAGGGAATTTAGTGCGCTGGGATGCAGCAGGGGGTCGCCGTGCATTGACGCGCACACCGGATCGACCACCAGCGGCACCGTGCCTGCCAGGCCCTGTGCCCGCCAGGTGTCGGCGATGGTTTCGATGATCGCCGACGACGCCAACATGCCGGTCTTGGCGGCCTGCACACCGATGTCCGAGGCCACCGCCTCGATCTGCCCCGCGATCACGTCGAGGGGAATCTCGTGAAAACCCTTGACGCCGACCGAGTTCTGCACCGTCACCGCCGTGACGGCGACGAGGCCGTGCAAGCCGAGCAGCGCAAAGGTACGGAGGTCGGCTTGGATGCCCGCACCACCGCCGGAGTCCGATCCGGCGATGGTCATCACCCGTAGTGGCGTTTCGCCCGGTGGGCTTAATGGGAGAAAAGACATGGCCCTCTGTTCTTCGCGCAAGCGCTCATCACTACGCCAAGGGTAGGTAGATCTGGTTCCCGTGGTCGGCGAATTCCTTGGACTTCTCGGCCATCGCGTCGCGAATGTCCTGCGTGATGCGCATCGAGCAGAACTTCGGCCCGCACATCGAGCAGAAGTGCGCCGTCTTGGCGGGTTCGGCGGGCAGCGTCTCGTCGTGGAATTCGCGCGCCGTGTCGGGATCAAGTGACAGCGCGAACTGATCGTGCCAGCGAAACTCGAACCGCGCCTTCGACAGTGCGTCGTCGCGCTCCTGTGCGCGGGGGTGGCCCTTGGCCAGATCGGCGGCGTGGGCGGCGATCTTGTAGGCGATCACACCGTCCTTGACGTCCTTGCGGTCCGGCAGGCCCAGGTGTTCCTTGGGCGTGACGTAGCACAGCATCGCCGTACCGGCTTGGGCGATGATCGCCGCGCCGATCGCACTGGTGATGTGGTCGTAGGCGGGGGCGATGTCGGTGGCCAGCGGCCCGAGTGTGTAGAACGGCGCTGCCTCGCACAGCTGCTCTTCGAGCCGCACGTTCTCGACGATCTTGTGCATCGGGATGTGTCCCGGTCCCTCGATCATCACTTGCACGCCATGGGCTTTGGCGATCTTGGTGAGCTCGCCCAGTGTGCGCAGCTCGGCGAACTGCGCTTCGTCGTTGGCGTCGGCGATCGATCCAGGGCGCAGCCCGTCGCCCAACGAGAACGTGACGTCGTAGCGGGCGAGGATCTCGCACAGCTCCGCGAAGTTCGTGTAGAGGAACGACTCGGTGTGGTGTGCAAGCATCCAGGCCGCCATGATCGAGCCGCCCCTGCTGACGATGCCGGTGACACGCTTGACCGTGAGCGGAATGTAGCGCAGCAGCACGCCCGCGTGCACGGTCATGTAGTCCACGCCCTGCTCGCACTGCTCAATCACGGTGTCGCGGTAGACCTCCCAGCTCAGCCGGGTGGGTTCACCGTTGATCTTCTCCAACGCTTGGTAGATGGGCACGGTGCCGACCGGCACCGGTGAATTGCGCAGCAGCCACTCGCGCGTCTCATGGATGTTGCGACCGGTCGAAAGGTCCATGATGGTGTCGGCGCCCCACCGGGTCGCCCATACCATCTTGTCGACCTCCTCGGCGATGGAGCTCGTCACCGCCGAATTGCCAATGTTGGCATTGACTTTCACCGCGAACGCCTTGCCGATGATCATCGGCTCGCTCTCCGGGTGGTTGTGGTTGGCCGGGATCACCGCGCGGCCGTGGGCCACTTCGTTACGCACCAGTTCGGCGGGCACGGCTTCACGCGCGGCGACGAACGCCATCTCCGCGGTGATCTCGCCGGCCCGCGCCCGCTGCAACTGCGTGCCCCTGTCGCGAACGACACCGGGCCGCCCAGCCAGGCCGGCATGCAGATCGATCGCCGCATGCGGATCGGTGTACGGGCCGGACGTGTCGTAGAGGTCGAAGTGCTCACCGTTGGACAGGTGCACCCGGCGGAACGGCACCCGCGCGCCCCGCACCCCTTCGAGGTCCCGGTAGTACTTACGGCTGCCCTCGATCGGGCCGGTGGTCACAGAAGGATCGACAACAAGATCAACCATTTCATCTCCCTACGCCGGCATTACCCGGTCAGGTTCGTACGGTCGACAGCCCCAGCTGTCCTCTCAGCGCACTGGGTGTGCGCTCCCGTGTGTGGACAGTATGCAGGCTAGCGCAGTCCCTCGGCGTCTGCCCACCAGGGGAATAGGGAATTGCTCACCACTGGTTTGTATAGCTAATGTATGTGTTTTGCGCGCACAGGGTGGTGCGCGGTTGACGTGCGGATACGTAAAGCGAAGAAGACCTGATGACGACTGAGATCGAGATGACGAAACCTCCGGTTGTGGCGAATGAGGACGCCGCGCTTGCCGAGACGGCCCACCGTCGGCGGCGGATGGACCATGATCACCCCTTCTACAAGTGGATAGCGCTGTCGAACACCACCCTGGGCACGCTGCTGGCCACCATCAACGCGTCGATCGTGTTGATCTCACTTCCGGCCATCTTCCGCGGGATCGGGCTGAACCCACTGGCTCCCGGCAACGTCAGCTACCTGCTGTGGATGCTGATGGGATACCTGGTGGTGACGGCGGTGCTCGTCGTGCTGTTCGGTCGCCTCGGCGACATGTACGGCCGGGTCCGCATCTACAACCTCGGCTTCATCGTCTTCACGATCGCAGCGATCGCGCTGTCTTTCGACCCGTTCCACCTCGGCGGTGGCGCAATGTGGCTGATCGGCTGGCGCGTCGTCCAGGGGGTCGGTGGCGCGATGCTGATGGCGGCGTCGTCGGCGATCCTGACCGACGCGTTCCCGGCGAACCAGCGCGGAATGGCGTTGGGCGTGAACATGGTGGCCGCCGTCGCGGGATCGTTCCTCGGCCTGCTGATCGGCGGTGTGCTGTCGGAGTGGGACTGGCGCGCGATCTTCTGGGTTGGCGTGCCGGTCGGCATCCTGGGCACCATCTGGAGCCTGCGGTCACTGAAGGAACTCGGCGTCCGTACGCCAGGGAAGCTGGACTGGGCGGGCAGCTTGACCTTCGGGGTGGGCCTGACCGTACTGCTGACCGGCATCACCTATGGCATTCAGCCTTATGGCAACTCGACCACCGGATGGGGAAACCCCTTGGTGTTTGGGTCGATCGGCTTCGGTCTGGTGCTGCTTGTGGCGTTCTGCTTCATCGAACTGCGCGTCTCCCACCCGATGGTGGACATCCGGCTGTTCCGTTCGACGTCGTTCGGCATGGGCAATCTGGCCGGACTGATGTCATCGGTCGGCCGGGGCGGCCTGCAGTTCATGCTCATCATCTGGCTGCAGGGCATCTGGCTTCCGTTGCACGGCTACAGCTTTGAGTCGACGCCGTTGTGGGCGGGCATCTACATGCTGCCGATGACGGTCGGCTTCCTGGTGGCAGGCCCGCTGGCCGGCACGCTGTCGGATCGCTTCGGCGCCCGGCCTTTTACCGTCAGCGGGATGGCGCTGATGGCGGTGTCGTTCGTTGCGCTGGTGATGATTCCGGTCGACTTCAACTATTGGGTGTTCGCCGTTTTGGTGTTTCTCAACGGCCTCGGTGGCGGCATCTTCACCGCGCCGAACACCGCGGCGATCATGTCGAGCGTGCCTGCTGCCCAGCGCGGCGCGGCGTCGGGCGTACGGGCGACGTTCTTCAACGCCGGCTCGTCGCTGTCGATCGGTATTTTCTTCTCGCTGATGATCATTGGCCTTGCCAACACGCTGCCGTCCGCGATGAGCGCGGGACTGCAGGAGCAGGGCGTGCCGGCATCGGTCGCCCATGACGTGGCGAACCTGCCGCCGGTGGGCAGCCTGTTCGCGGCGTTCCTTGGCTACAACCCGATCGCCGAGCTGCTCGCGCCGTCGGGTGCGCTGCAGCAGCCGGGAGTGAACGCCGACGTGCTGACGGGCAAGACCTTCTTCCCCCATCTGATCACCGAGCCGTTCCATTCGGGTCTGGTTGTGGTGTTCATGGCGGCCGCGGTGATGATGGTGATCGGGTTGATCGCGTCGATGTTCAACCCGGGCCGGTACGCGACGGAGCCGAACGCCGATAACGAGGCGTGACGACGAAGCCGGCGAGGTAGTCGCCGGTGAGGAGTCGCGCAATCAGGGGAGGCCTGATAGCCGCATTGTCCGCCGATCCATGGCGGGGCGCACGCTAAGGTGTGCCCTACTATCGGATCGCAAAAGGCACTTTCCTTCATGCGGAAAATGGATCGGTGTTTCACGTGAGGCCGTGGATTTGATGCCCAGCCCAAGCGCGTCGCGTGCGGGCGGTGTGCAATCGATCGGCCGCGCCTTCGTTCTGCTGGAGACGGTCGTCGAAAACGGTGGCGTCATGGGCCTTTCGCGGCTCGCGGAAGTCACTGGCATGCCCCTGCCGACGATCCACCGCTTGGTTCGGACGCTGGTGGACCTTGGTTATCTGCGCCAGGAACCCTCGCGCCAATACGCTGTTGCACCGAGGCTGACGCGTCTCGGCGAGGGCGCCACGCAGATGCTCGAATCCTGGTCTCGGCCGCACCTCATGAAGCTGGTTGCCGACGTCGGCGAATCCGCCAATCTGGCGATGCTCGACGGTGATCAGGCGATTTATGTCGCGCAAGTGCCGTCGAAGCATCAGATGAGGATGTTCACCGAGGTCGGCCGACGGGTGCCCCTTCACTGCACGGCAGTCGGAAAAGCAATGCTCGCACAACTCGGCAACGACGAGGTGCGTGAAATCGTCGAACGGGCCGGGATGCCGGAGAAGACGCAATTCACCATCACCGATCCGGCGGAGCTCATAGCGCAGCTCGAGATGGTCAGGGTCCGCGGCTACAGCACCGATGAAGGTGAACAAGAAGTCGGCGTGCGCTGTGTCGCCGTGCCCGTGCTGGGCGCCCCTATCCACCTGGCCATGTCCATCTCCGGTCCGACAGCCAGGATGGGCGACCAGGTTCTCGTCGACGCACGCGAATCGCTGCGATCGGCGGCACGATCGCTCGCCGCCTACCTGAATTCGTAGGTGGAGTCCGCCATCAGAGCGCTGCAGCAAATATCTTAGCTCCACTATAGAACACCTACCCGAGCCACGACTCGCCAGCGGCGGCATGTCCGCACAGTGATCATTTCACCGTGGGAACAGTGGAACAGGCGGTCCGGGACGCTGAGCGGAACCAAGGTGTTCCTGTGGGTCGACTGGACGCTCGCAGAGCTGTCAACTTGTTTGCTATATCAGTGTTTATCGATGTTAGGAGTTTGCTGTAGGCAGCATGTACGCACTGAAAACTTGTATGACATTTGGCATTGACTTCCGCATAGCAAGAGATAACATCTACATGTCAGAAGATTGACAGTGGTCTGTATCACGTTCGATAGCCCCTTAGATGCAAATCACGCGCGACTTCTCTTCGATCGGAAGGCGACACTTGATGGAAGCGTCTCATCGTCTCGAAGTACTCGATCCCACCCCGGAGCGGCACGGTGGCAAACCCGAGGACACCGCGCCGCGGCTGGACACGCTGGAGGGCAAGACGGTGGGTCTGCTCTGGAACGGCAAGGCGCTCGGCGACGTGGCGCTGAAGCGCACAGCCGAACTCATCTCGGAGCGGGTGCCGAACGTGACGTTCAAGTTCTACAGCGGTTCCATGCCCAACTCGCCGAAGCTGCTCGAGGACCTGGTGAAGAACTGCGATGCGGCCATCGGCTGCACCGCGGACTGCGGTTCTTGCACATCGTGGATCACCCACGACTGCGTCCAGTTGGAGCGCAAGGGCAAGCCGACGGTGATCATCGCGTCGAGTGGCTTTGAGCACGACGTCGAGGCAAGTGCCCGAGCGTTCGCCATGCCCGACCCGTTCTACGTCGTGGTGCCCAAGGTGTACAACAACCTCGACGAGGCGCAGGCGATCGCCCAGACGGATCCGGTTGTCGACGAGGTGATTTCAAAGCTGGTCTCAGGCGCGACGGTCAATCGGGTCAGTTCGGACGGCAAGCGCAACGGCTCATGGACGTACACGAGCACCGACGACGTCAACGCGCTGATCGACTTCAATCAGGACTTCCTTGATCGCGATTGGGGCGATGGTTATCCGCTGTGGCCGCCGACGCGGAAGGCCGTGGAGGAGTTGATCGGTGGGGTCGACGGCGATAAGGACGACGTCGTGTGCCTGCTGCCACCGGGTAACGGCGAGGCGACGGTGGAGAAAGTGGCGGTGAATGCCGCCATGGCCGGTTGCCGTCCAGAGGAGATGCCGGTCATCATGGCCGCACTGCGGGCAATCGCGAACATCCGTCCGGTTCCGCGCGGAGCCTTGATGTCGACGAGCGCCCACGCGCCACTGGTGTTGGTCAACGGCCCGCTCGGACAGTCGCTCGGCATCAACGGGAAGCGGGCGTGCCTTGGTCCAGGCAAGCAGAACGCGGTCAACATCAGGATCAGCCGTGCGATCGTCTGCTGCCTCAAGAACATCGGGTCCTGGACCCCCGGTGTGATGGACCTCGACACCATCGGAACGACCCGCAAGCACATCGTCGTCGTTTCGGAAAACGAGGACGAAAGTCCTTGGGAGCCTTACCACGTGTCGAAGGGCTTCGGAGTCTCCGATGACGCCGTGACCGTGTTCTTCACCAGCGGCGAGTGGGACATCAGCATCCAGGGACATGTCGACGCGCAACAGTTGGCCGCTGCCATCGCGTCATTCAGCGGCGGCAACAACAGCGGTGGATATTTCACCAGCCTCGGAGGCGGCGCGGAGTTCAGCTCGCTTGGCAGGCTGCTGTTCATGCCTCCGCCTCACGCGATTCCGATCGCCGAGGCCGGATTTACCAAGCAGGGTCTGGAGAAGTTCATGTTCCACCAGGGCAAGGAGCCGGTATCGCGGTTGATCGAACCGATTCGCAAGCTGCACAAGGACGGCAAGATCAGGCCCGAGTGGGAATGGCTGTTCAGGCTGTCCGACGACGAGGCCGCCCGGTTGACGCTTCCGGTGATCGAGAGGCCGGAGTGGTACTCGATCGTGGTGGTGGGATCGGTACGCGCAAAGGATCTGCTGATGCCGACACGGGTTGCGCCCTACACCGAACCCATCACGCAGACACCGACATTGACGAAGTCTTCGGTGAAGTCGGCATCATGAGCAACGCGGCGTGGCGCGCAGGCCGGGCGCGCATCAGGACTCTCGGGGCGCTGGGTAGCGTCGTGGCTCTCCTCGTCGCGGGGTGCGGCGGTGGGTCGTCGGGCGGAAACGCATCGCCCGAATCAACTCGCGACAACATCAAGGTGGTACTGCAGGTCGAGCCCAACAGCATGGATCCATGCGACTCGCACCTTGCCCAGAACGGCCCCATTCTCGTCGACAACATCACCGAACCGCTTGTACATCTGGATGTTTCGAAGAACACGGTATTAGGCCAGTTCCACCAGGACCGGCGCGTGGTCGCTCGGCGCCTTGCCTTTACGCTCCTCGCGGACGATCTCGCCGTGCGTGACGCGATCGGCGAGCGCCGGCGAGCCGAGGATGAAGTCGATGCGCATGCCGCGGTTCTTCGGGAAGCGCAGCTGCGTGTAGTCCCAATAGGTGTATACGGCGGGCCCCGGCGTGAAAGGCCGCACCACATCGGCGAATTGAGAGTCGACGATCGCATTGAACGCCGCACGCTCCGGTGGTGTGACGTGTGTGCTGTCCCTATAGAACTCTGGGCTCCAGACGTCCTCGTCGGTGGGCGCGATGTTCCAGTCGCCGACGAGCGCGATCTGTGCGGACGGGTCTTGCGTCAGCCAGCCGTGTGCCGTGTTGCGAAGCGCGGTAAGCCATTCCAGCTTGTAGTCGTAGTGCGGTGAGCCGACGAACCGGCCGTTGGGTACGTAAAGGCTCCACACCCGCACGCGGCCACACGTCGCGCCGAGTGCCCGTGCTTCCGCCGCGGCCTCCACGTCGGGCTTATCACTCCAAGTCGGCTGGCCATCGAAGCCCACCTGGACGTCCTCGAGGCCGACGCGCGACGCGATCGCCACGCCGTTCCACTGATTGAACCCGCAGTGCTCAACCTCGTATCCAGCCGCCAGGAACGGCATCACGGGGAACTGGTCGTCGGAGCACTTGGTCTCCTGCATCGCCAGCACGTCGACGTCGGCGCGCTCGAGCCAGTCGGTGACCCGGTCAACGCGGGCGCGGATCGAGTTCACGTTCCACGTGGCCAGACGCATGACCTATAGGCTACGGGCGTCGACATACCGCGAGCGGTGGTGAACGGTGAAGCCCATCGACTCATACAGCTTTCTTGCTGCAGTGTTGTCGGCGAGCACCTGCACATAGGCGCGCGTGGCACCGCGTTCGCCACCCCACGCCAACAAGGCAGAACACAGTTCGCGTGCCAGGCCGCGACGCCGGGCCCCCTCGACGACATGCACCGCCGACAACCCCACCCATCGCATGCCGTCGGGCGCCATGGTGACAGCGGCCCTCCCCACCGCTGCGCCGCCAAGTTCGGCGAACGTCACCTCGCCGTCGATGACCGCCGTCAACACGTCAACCGGCACCTCGCGCCGGTAGAGGCGCAACCATTCGTCGTCCGGTTGGGACGCCACCGCCACCCCGCGAACGGGATCACCCGACGGCAGATCGCCTGTCATGACAAGGGTTTCGGCGTCAGTCGACACACCGGGTGGGATGCGCAGCAGCCGGTCGGGCGCGGCCGCCAGCGGCGCCGTCCCGCGGGCCGCATACCAGTCGACTACTGCGCGTAGGTCGCCACCTGTCGAAACATTGAGCGGAACAGCCGAATTCGCTCGCCGCGTGCTGCCGCGGCCGAAGCGCAGCAGCCAGCCACCGAGCCAGTTCTGCTCTACGCCAGGCCATGCCAGCGCCGCCGCGTGCTCGAGGTTGCGGATGTCAGCGGTGCGCATGGGCGCCGCGGTGAGGGACTTCATCGTCAAGACGTCGTCGGCGGCGATCTCTACCACATCACCGCGTTTGGTACGCACCGCCAGCTTCGGGCTGACAGCGAGCAGGTGGCCGATCACGTCCGTCAGCGGCGGTACCGATCCGGCCGGCAGCCGGTACCGAACCACGACACGATCGCCGATGTCGGGCACGACCTAGTGACCGAACGGATCGGGATCCTTGCCGGGCATCCACGTCAGTCCCGGCACACCCCAGCCGTGCGATTTCACCGCCCGTTTCGCGCTGCGCGCGTGCCTGCCGACCAGCCTGTCCAGATACAGGAACCCGTCCAGATGGCCGGTCTCGTGTTGCAGCATCCGCGCGAAGAGATCGTTGCCCTCGATCGTGATCGGGTTGCCGTCGGCGTCCAAGCCGGTAACGCGCGCCCAAGTGGCCCGGCCCGTCGGGAACGATTCGCCGGGGACCGATAGGCAGCCTTCGTCGTCGTCCTCCGGGTCCGGCATGGTTTCGGGCACTTCAGACGTCTCGAGTACGGGATTGACAACAACTCCCCGCCGCCGCGTCGTCCTGCCCCTCTCGTCGGCACAGTCGTAGACGAACACCCGCTTGGAGACGCCGATCTGATTCGCGGCAAGTCCTACTCCGTTGGCTGCGTCCATTGTGTCGTACAGATCCTTGATCAAGTCCGCGAGATCCGGCGGCAGCGAACCGTCATCGGCGACGGGCACCGGCTCGGTCGCAATGTGTAAGACGGGATCTCCCACGATGACGATGGGTCTGACGGCCACGGGGGAAGCTTAAGTCGGCAATCCTTCTCACCCGACTCGCGGGTCTGGGTAACGGCTTAGCTTCCAAACCCGTGATTGAATGTTCGCCGTACCAGCAAGGACGTCATTTCGAGTGCGGGGAAGGGTCCAGGGGCAACATGGACGGCGCAATTGCGCGGACTGAGCAATCCGGGGACGACTCTGAACTCACCGATGGGCTGACTCGACGCGAACACGACATCTTGGCTTTCGAGCGCCAGTGGTGGAAGTACGCCGGGTCGAAGGAAGAGGCCATCAAGGAGCTCTTCTCGATGTCGGCCACCCGCTACTACCAGGTGCTCAACGCGCTAGTGGACCGCCCCGAGGCGCTGGCAGCCGACCCGATGCTGGTCAAGCGGCTGCGGCGGCTGCGGGCCAGTCGGCAGAAGGCTCGGGCGGCACGCCGGCTGGGCTTCGACGTCACCTGACGCTTTTCGGCCGCGCAGGCCCCCTCGATACAGTGAGCGGTAATGAACCAGCGAAATTCCTCCGGGCTGCCTCTGCGCGCGATGGTGATGGTGTTGCTGTTCCTGGGCGTGGTGTTCCTGCTGGTCGGGTTCCAGGCGATGGGCTCGGGCGACTCTGACAACGACCAGTCGTCGATCGCCACCACCACCATCACCACGAGCCCAGCGACGCCGTCCCCTTCCCCTGAGCCGGCGAAGGCCGATGTACGGGTCTACAACATCTCGTCGACCGAGGGCGCTGCTGAGAACACCGCCAACCGGCTGCGGGAAGCCGGCTGGAACGTCACCGAGACCGGCAACCTGAGCCTGTCGGATATCTCGGCCACCACCGTGTTCTTCAGTGACGCACCGGGCGAGCGCGAGGCCGCCGACGAGGTGGGCAAACTGCTCCAGGCGCCCGTCCAGCCGCGGGTCCCCGAGCTGACCGAGCAGCCGCCGGGCGTGGTGGTCGCGGTCACCGGCTAGGCTCTTTCGCATGCTGAAGACCGTCGCTGCTGCTGCCTTCTTCGCCGTTCCCGTCGTCGCCTTGAGCGCGTGCAGCCCGAACGAACCCATCGCAACCACACCGGGCACCACTCCATCGGTCTGGACCGGCTCGCCGGCGCCGTCACCCTCTCCCGGTGGTGGCGAGGGTGGACACGGTTCGGGTCAGGCGGCCGCAAGCGGCGAGAAGCTCACTGCCCAGCTGAAAATGGCCGATGGCACCGCGGTGGCGACCGCCGACATCGAATTCACAGGTGGCTTTGCCACCGTCACGGTCGAGACCACCACACCGGGCAAGCTGACGCCGGGCTTCCACGGTCTGCACATCCACTCGGTCGGAAAGTGCGAACCCAACTCCGTCGCCCCCAGCGGCGGCGCGCCCGGTGACTTCCTTTCCGCGGGTGCGCATTTCCAGAAGGCCGGCCACACCGCGCATCCCGCCAGCGGCGACCTCGCCTCCCTGCAGGTCCGCCAGGACGGCACCGCGAAGCTGGTGACGACGACCGACGCGTTCACGGCCGAGGATCTGCTCGCCGGCCCCAAGACAGCGATCATCATCCACGAGAAGGCGGACAACTTCGCCAACATCCCGCCGGAGCGCTACCAGCAGGTGAACGGCGCGCCGCCGCCGGACGCCGAGACCATGGCCACCGGCGACGCCGGAAAGCGCGTGGCGTGCGGTGTTATCGGCACCGGCTAGCAGCCACATAGACTTCGCCGGTTCACCCCGGCCGACGCTTGGCGTCGAGTGGGAGTTCGCGCTCGTCGATGCGGATTCGCGCGACGTGAGCAACGAGGCCGCGGGCGTGATCGAAGAGCTCGGCGAGAACAACCCCCACGTCCACAAGGAACTGCTGCGCAACACCGTCGAGATCGTCACCGGTATCTGCGATTCCGTGCCGCAGGCGATGGAGGATCTGCGGTCGACACTGGTCACCGCGCGCAAGATCGTCCGCGACCGGGGGATGGAACTGTTCTGCGCCGGTACCCATCCGTTCGCGCAATGGTCTCCTGGGAGCCTGACCGACGCGCCGCGTTATGCCGAGCTGATCAAGCGGACCCAGTGGTGGGGCCGTCAGATGTTGATCTGGGGTGTGCACGTGCACGTGGGGATCTCGTCGGCGCACAAGGTGATGGCGATCAACACGTCGTTGCTCAACCACTATCCGCATCTGCTGGCGCTGTCGGCATCCTCCCCGTTCTGGGACGGCGAGGACACCGGCTACGCCTCCAACCGCGCGATGATGTTCCAGCAGCTGCCGACGGCTGGGCTGCCGTTCCACTTCCAGACCTGGGCGGAGTGGGAAGGCTTTGTCTACGACCAGAAGAAGACCGGCATCATCGATCACATGAACGAAATCCGTTGGGACATCAGGCCTTCGCCCCACAAGGGCACGGTCGAGGTGCGGATCTTCGATGGTGTTTCGAACATTCGCGAACTGAGTGCGCTTGTGGCGCTGACCCATTGCTTGATCGTCGACCTTGACCGCCGCCTCGACGCGGGTGAGCGGCTGCCGACCATGCCGCCGTGGCATGTGCAGGAGAACAAGTGGCGAGCGGCCCGCTACGGCCTGGATGCCGTCATCATTCTGGACGCCGACAGCAACGAGCGCCTGGTGACCGATGATCTCGACGAGCTGCTGAACAAGCTTGAGCCCGTGGCCAATTCGCTGAATTGCGCCGACGAACTCGCTCTGGTTTCCGGCATCTACCGGTCGGGCGCGTCGTACCAACGCCAGCGCAGGGTCGCCGAGGAGAACGACGGTGATTTGCGTGCCGTGGTCGACGCGCTGGTTGCCGAGCTGGACATCTAGCCGTGCTGGTCACACCGATGTTCCCGCTCGAGGTGGCGATGCTGCCTGGCGAGGAGCTGCCGCTGCGGATCTTCGAACCCCGCTACACCGCGCTGGTGTCCGATTGCCTCGCCGCAGACGACCCGGCGTTCGGCGTGGTGCTGATCTCGGCGGGCCGCGAGGTCGGTGGCGGAGACACCCGCAGCGAGGTCGGCGCGATGGCCCACATCACCGAATGCGCCGATTTCGGCGACGGGCGCTACCGGCTGCGATCGGTGATGACCGAGCGGATCCGGGTGCTCGAGTGGCATCCCGACGATCCCTATCCGCGGGCGACCGTCGACGTCTGGCCCGACGAGCCTGGCGGGGCCGTCGACGTCCAGGCGATCCGTGATATCGAGGACCGGATGGTCGCGTTGTTCGAGCGGATCGCGCGGGCCCGTGGCGCCGAAGTGGACCCGCGAGACATCGTCGCGGGCGCAGATGGGTCGGGCGACCCGGCGATGTGGATGTATACATTGGCTTCCCGGGTCCCGATGGGACAGGCCGACCGGTATGCGGTGCTGTCGGTGCCCACGGCCGCCGAGCGGGTCGCGGTGCTTCGGGACGCGGTCGAGACGGTCTCCGCGATGGTCGAGTTTGACCTGTCTGAGTGAATTCGAGGCGAGCGCCGATTGATCAGCCAAAACGTTACGTAACAAATTGCTACATATTTGCCCCCCTGCCGTTCGAAAGCCAGAAAATGCATGGAGGGAGGACCCAATCATGATCGCAACCATGGCTAGCCCGACGGATATGGACATCCTGCGAAACGCCTTCTCCGACGAAGAACTCGAGATCGCCGCCGAGGAGACCGCGCTGTCCTATACATATCAGACGTCGGCCTACAACCGGTGTTGCCAATAACCACTGGCGCACCCACATTCGACGAACTGCTGTCCGACGAGTTCGAGACGCTTCCCGGGCACCCGGGTGATGCCGATCGGGCCGCGAACCGTCTCGCTGCGTGGTGCAAGTCGGCATCGTCCGGCGACTGGGCACTTTTTCGTCGCCGGCTGGCGCGGGACGGATATTCGGTCGACCATGTTCTCGCCCGGTTCGGGAGCGCCCGTCGAGCACTTTCCGCGTCGCCCGGTTTCAACGACGAGGCATGGGTCCGTGCCGCGTTCATCGACGTTGCCGACCGCTCAGCACCGTACGCAGGAGATTGCCCGTTCGGGCACTTGTTCTTACCGTTGATCCGCACCGCCGAGGCCCGTCTGTGGGCCTCGCTCGACGAATCCATCTCGGACCTCCTGCTGCCGTCGGCCCGAAACTGTGTGCGGCAGAAGCTGCTCGGCGACGTCAGCGCGTTGTGTGCGCCCGTGCTGTATGAACGCTTCGCGGAGGCACGAAATTACGGCAACTTCATCGCCGAGATGGCGCCCGGTGGATTCCTGCGGCTGCTCGACGACAAGCCCGTCCTGCTGCGGTTACTGGCGTCGTTGACACGGCAGTGGCTGGATACGACGCACGAGTTCGTCACGCGCCTCCAGACAGACATCGACGCGATTCGCCGAGACCTTCTGAACGTGCCGCACGCCGGCGCCGTCGCGAGGATCCAAGGCGGACTTTCCGATCCGCACCGCGGCGGCAGGTCCGTGCTTGTGGTCGAATTCGACGATGGCCTCCGCGCGTTGTACAAGCCCAAGGATCTGCGGATCGATGCCGCCTGGCAGCGGCTCGTCGAGCGCCTGAATGCTCGCGCTCCCATCGATCTACGCGTTGCGCACGTCCTTGCCCGTGACGGCTACGGGTGGACCGAGTTCGTCGGGCACACCGAATGCCGGGGTAGCCACGAATTCGCAAGTTTCTTCCGCCGCGCGGGGGCCTGGCTCGCGCTCATGCATTGCTTCGTCGTCGCCGATATGCATCAGGAGAACGTCATCGCCGTCGGCGACCAACCCGTCCCTGTCGACCTGGAAACCACGCTTCAGGCCGCCGAGGAGAGCCACTCGGACAACGTCGACGCGAAGGCTTATGACGCCGCGCGGGAGATCATCTCCGATTCGGTGATGGCTGTCGGCCTCCTTCCCGCCTACGGGAGGTCCGCTGGTGACACCGTCTTCGCCGTCGGCGGTGTCGCTTCCGACTGGGCGACGCAAAGAAGACTCACCTGGACCGACATCAACTCCGATGGCATGAGGCCGTCGATCAAGGACGAAGCCGACAGGCCGACAACGAATCTGGCACACCTCGGTGGCCGCTATGCGAGCCTCGCCGAACATCTCGACGACTTCGTCTCGGGCTTCGAGGACTACGCGCGCTTCCTGATGTCGACGGGGCACCTGCTCGACGGCTTTGCAGCAGTGCCGGTCCGCAAAGTCCTACGGCCGACGCAGTTCTACTCCATGCTGCTCCACCGCCTCAAAGACGATCGCATGATGGACGACGGCGTTCGGTGGTCCGTGCAGGCCGATTTTCTGGCCCGGCTTGCCGACTGGGACCGCGACGCCGACCCGCGGTGGCCCTTGCAGCGGGCGGAACGCTCCGCACTGCTCGAGCTGAATGTCCCGTTCTTCGTCATGCAGAGCGAGGGAACCGGGATCACCGACACCGCAGGAACAGTGGTTCCCACATCGGCCAAACCAGGCCTGCAGCGGGCACGCGAACGAATGCTGCGGCTCGATGACCGACAGATCGCCTGGCAGGTCGAGGTGATCCGGCAGGCCGCGGCGTCAATCGACGACCAGCCGAAGCAGCTGGTGCCGATCGATCAGGCTGCAACCCCGACGAAGGACGCGTTCATCGCCGAAGCGTCCAAGATCGCCGAAGAGATCGCCGAAGCCGCGATTCGCCGCGACAGTGCTGCCGCGTGGATCGGCCTCGGATCCGTTGCCGCATCTGACGTTTCCCAGCTGGCGGTTCTTGGACATGACTTGTACAGCGGGAACGCAGGCATTGCATTGTTTTTCGCTGCGCATGCAAAGACAGGATGCGAATCCTCGGCTGACAACGCGCTCGCGGCCGTCGCTCACCTGCGCTCGGAACTGAAGAGCCGCAACGCATCACATGTCGCACGGGTGCTCGGCGTCGGCGGTGCCACGGGTTTGGGCTCGGTCGTGTACGCCCTGACGGCGATGTCCCGACTGATGAGCGACGACGACTTGCTTGCCGACGCCCATCGCGCCGCCATGTTGCTCACGGACGACCTCATCGCTTCGGACAAGAGACTCGACGTCGTCGGCGGGAGTGCAGGCGCGATCCTGAGCCTGTTGGCCCTCTACGCCGACACCGGGGCGGACGACGTGCTCAAGCGTGCCCTGGTGTGCGCCGAACATCTCGCCGGCGCGGATCGTGTCGGTTTAGTGGGCATGTCGCACGGCGCCGCGGGCTGTGCCTATGCACTGGCATCCGCGGCGACGGTGAGCGGACGTGATGACTTCGCCGATGCGGCGCGGGAGTGCATCGAGTTTGAACGGGCCAACTTCGATGCGGAGCGTGGCGACTGGCGGGACTTGCGCGTGACCGAACCGCACTGGCGATCCCAGTGGTGTCACGGCGCGGTGGGGATCGGACTCGCGCGATTGGCCATGACGGAACGCGCTGCCGCCGAACCCGATACGGTTCTCGCCGATATCGACGACGCACTGATCGGTGCGACAAGGGGATGGCCGGGGCACGTCGACACCCTCTGCTGCGGCACCCTCGGAAGCATTGAACTGTGCCGTGAGGCGGGACGCGTTCTCAACCGCGCTGAACTCGTCGAGCACGCCTCGCGACGGCTGCTCGCAGTGCTCCGAACCGAGGCTGCGACAGGGGATTACCGGTGGAACGTCGGCACCAGGAAATTCAACGTGGGGCTGTTCCGCGGTCTGGCGGGCGTCGGCTATACGTGCCTTCGGGAGATCGACGAATCGATACCCAACGTGCTCATCTGGGAGTAGTCCCGAGCTCTGCGTCGGCTAGCAGGTCAGACGCCCCTCGATGAATTCCGTGCGAGGGGCGGTGGCGTCGTCCTGTCCCGGAGTCCGGCGGCCGTATCGCGTCATGAGATCGGTCGACTCGACCGCCGACACCTCCCAGCTGTGTTCGGTCAGCCAGTCGGCGACATCGGTGCGGTCCTCGATATACCAGAGGTCCTGGGTGTCGGGGACCTTCTCGTCGGGATCTTCGCCTGCCTCTTCGCGCAGGCGGCGCATCTGTTCACGCCTGCTGGCCAGATAATCGCGGTCGAAGAAACTGGTATTGAACGACTCGACCCCGATACGGCTGCCCCTGGCGCTGAGTTCGGCGATCCGCTCGAAGAGCACATCCTGTGCGTCTGACGGCAGATAGGGGAGCAGCCCCTCGGCCGCCCACGCCGTCGGCTCAGCGGGGTCGAATCCCGCTTCCACCAACGCTTTCGGCCAGTCCAGCCTCAGATCAACGGGCACCGCGACGTACCGTGTGGCCGGTGCCAAATCGTGGGCGCGGAGTGTCTCGGCCTTGAATGCCAGCACTTTCGGCTGGTCGATCTCGTAGACCGTGCTGCCGTGCACCCAGGGCAACCGCCACGCCCTCGCGTCCAGCCCGGCCGCGAGGATGACCGCCTGCTCGATACCGTTTGCGCCTGCCGCGATGAAGAACTCGTCAAACCACTTGGTGCGCGAAGCGGCGTAGCCTCCGATGCTCCGGAACCGCTCGACCATGTACGGCGGAGGTTTCCGCCACCCTCGCTCCGTGGCGGCGTCGAGAAACAGCCGAGCGTAGGGGTCGCTGAACAATGGGCGTTCACTCGTCGTCTCTTCGGCGCGTGCCATCGCCACACCGAGTGCGGTCTGACCGACACCCTCGGTGATGTCCCAGCTGTCGTCGTCAGTTCTGGCCATTGCCGCCGGATTCCCCGTTCTCCGCGAACTCATGCATTTCGTCCTTGGTCAACAGGTCGTCGCGAATGTTCTGCTCCCGGTAGGCCAGTTGTCCGACGCGGTTGGCGATCACCGGAGCGGTGATCAAGGTGAACAACCCCGTGAGGATGACCATGCCGACGTCGGCGTTGCCACGAAGCCGGATTGCCGCACCGATCAGCACCAGCAACAGGCCCAACACCTGAGGCTTGGTCGCCGCGTGCATTCGTGTGAGGGTGTCGGGAAATCGCACCACACCGATCGCGGCGGTCAGCGCCAGCGTCGAGCCGCCGAGCACCAGGACGGCGGCGAGGATGTCGAGCGTTCTCATCGCGATCTCCGCGTGGGGCGGGGCTTGTCGGTGTCGGGCACCCTGAATCGCGCGACGCTGACGGAGCCGACGAAGCTGATCAACGCGAGCGCGGTCAGGCCGTACGTCACCGTGGTGTCCAGGCTGTAGGCCGCCCAGGTGCCGACCGCACACATCGTCACCGCGACGAGGGCGTCGAGCGCGACCAGACGATCCAGTGTGCTCGGCCCGGCGAGCAGCCGGTACATGGTGAGGACGGCGGCGGCGGTGAGCATGACCGCCGCGATGACCCATACGGCTGTCATGCGCTCTCCTTGCTCGCCGCTGGCCGCCAATGTTCTTCGCGCTCGAACGACGCCACCAACAGCCGCTCGATCTGCGCGATCTGGCGGTAGAACCGGGTCACGGCGCGGTCGGAGCCGACGTCGATGACATGCACGTAGATCATCCGGCGGACCTGGTCGATCTCCAGCACGATGGTGCCCGGCGTCAGGTTGATGATGTTGACCGCGAGCGCCAGGACCAGATCCGACTTGATCGCCATGTGCGCCCGCAGCACCGCGCTGAGCGGCGGCGGCCCGGGCTTGACCGCGAGCCACGCCAACTGTGCGGACGACAGCACCAGGTACCACGCCACGAGGCCGATGAGCCGTATCAGCGAGATCGGATGCACCCTGCCCTCGATCGGTACCACAGGCAGCGGCAGAAGCAACGTGATGACGAGCGCGATGACCAGGCCGGAGATGATGTTGGCCGCAGAAACCGTGCCCCACAACAAGATCCACACCAGTGTCAGCCAGAGCAGCACCCAGGCCCGCAGCGCCACCCGCCTCATTTTCCCAGCACCGCCGATATGTATTGGCCGCGGTCGAGCACCTGGTCGGCGGCACGGCTGCTGTAGGAGAAGATCGGCCCGGCCAGCACCGTCAACGTCAGGCCGACCGCGATGAGCGCGCCCGTAGGCAACAGCATCCCGACCGGCATCCTGCCTACGTGGTCGCGGTCGACGAACTGGATGTCCTCTGGCTCGTCGAGCAGCACCGAAGGCGCGGCCGCGGCGAGGTGTCCTTCCGGGGCATCCTCACGCGATCGCCAGAACGCCTTGGTCCACACCCGGGTCACCACGTACAACGTCAGCAGGCTGGTGAGCACGCTGCCGCCGACGAGCAGCCACGCCAGCACAGAGCCGTCCTGCGCACCCGCCTCCAGCAGCGCCACCTTGCCGATGAAACCGGAAAATGGGGGAATCCCACCGAGATTGAGCGCGGGCACCACGAACAAGAACGCCAGGAGCGGGCTGACAGCGGCCAGCCCACCGAGCCGCTGCAACGTCGACGCTCCCGCCTGCCGTTCGATCAGCCCGACCACCAGGAACAGTGTTGTCTGCACCACGATGTGGTGTGCCACGTAGTAGATCGCACCCGACATGCCGAGCTGACTCGACAGCGCGATGCCGAACACCATGTAGCCGATGTGGCTGACGAGCGTGAACGACAGCAGACGCTTGATGTCGCTCTGTGCGATCGCGCCGAGGATGCCTACCACCATGGTCAGCAGTGCCGCCACCAGAAGCAGCGGATCCAGGCCACCGCTGGGGAACAGCAGTGAGTGCGCCCGGATGATCGCGTACACGCCGACTTTCGTCAGCAGGCCGGCGAAGACCGCGGTGACCGGCGCTGGTGCGGTGGGGTACGAGTCGGGTAGCCAGGTCGAAAGCGGGAACACCGCTGCCTTGATGCCGAACGCGACCAGCAGCACCGCGAACAGCGCGGTGCGGGTGCCCGCCGTCACGTTGTCGAGCCGCACCGCGAGCTCGGCCATGTTCAGTGTCCCCGTCGCGGCGTAGACCAGCGCGATGCCGAACAAGAATGCCAGCGACGACACCATCGAAACCATCACGTAGGCGATGCCCGCGCGGACGCGATCCTTACTGGCGCCGATGGTCAGCAGTACGAAGCTCGCCGACAACAGCACTTCGAACCCGACGAACAGGTTGAACAGGTCGCCCGCCAAGAACGCGATGCACACCCCTGCCGACAGCACCAGATAGGTGGGCAGGAAGATCGACACCGGTTGGCGTTCGTCGCCGTCACGGACACCCTGCCCGATCGCGTAGAACACCACCGCCAGCAGCACGATCGACGACACCACGAGCATCAGTGCCGAGAGGCGATCCACCACCAATGCGATGCCGAGGGGGCCGATGCCGGACTCCGCCGGCCCCCAACCGCCGACATGCAACACCAGTGTGCCGTCGCGGTCGGTGAGGTAGAGCAGTTCGGCGCACACCACGACCACCGCGCACAACGCGGCAAGGGTGATGGCCCGTTGCAGGCGGGGTCTGCGACCCGCGAACAGCGTCATCGCCGCACCGACCATCGGGATCAGCACCGGCAGCGGCGTCAACACCGACGCGATCATCGCGAGCCCTCCAGTCCCGGTAGCGCATCGAGTTCGTCCGGCGCGTCCGTGTCCTTCGCCAGGTCGGGTCCCGGACGATCGTCCTCAAGTGGAGCGCCATCCGTTCCGGCAAGCTGCGAGACGCGGGCGTCCTCGGGGTCGTCGCTGACTTCCTCGGCGGTGTTCAACCGATACGAGCGGTACGTCAGCGCCAGTACGAACGCGGCGATACCCATGCTGATCACGATCGCCGTCAGGATCATGCCTTGCGCCAACGGATCTGCGGTAGTGGTGGCGCCGTCGCTCGTCCGGCCCTTGATCGGTGGGTTGCCCGACGGGCCGCCGACAGTCAGGATCAACAGATTGATCGCATTGCCGATCAGCAACAGCCCCAGCAACATTCGTGTCAAGTTGCGTTCCAGCAGCAGGTAGACGCCGACACTTGTGAGCCCGCCGATGAGGATCAGGGGAACGAGGTATGCGGTCATCGCGACGCCACCGCCGTCTGCTGTTGGCTCAGATCCACATCGACCCGCGCGCCGAGGCTGCGCAACACGTCGAGCACGAGGCCGACGACGATCATGTACACGCCGAGGTCGAAGAACAACGCGGTCACGAATTTCACCGTGCCGAGCACGGGCACATCGATCTGGATCAGCGCCGACGACAACACCGGCGCGCCCACCAGAAGCGACGCCGCCGCCGTACCGGCCGACAGGCCGAGGCCCACGCCGAGGATCTTGCCCGCGTCCAACGGCAGCGTCTCGCCGAGTTCGTACCGGCCGCCTGCCAAGTACCGAAGCACCAGCGCCAGCCCGGCGGTGAGCCCGCCGGCGAATCCCCCGCCGGGGGTGTTGTGCCCCGCGAAGAAGAAGTACGCCGACAAAACCATGATGAGCGGGAAGATCATTCGCGTTGCGACCTCAAGCACCAGTGATCGGTGCCGAGGGTCGCGCAGTTCGCTGCCGCGAAGCCAGGTGACATCGCCGGCCGCGGGGCTGATTGCGATGTCGGGCAACCTGCCGATGTCGGGCTGGCCCGCATCGGAAACGCGCGGCGCAGCGCCAAAACGCCTGTGCCGGAACACCAGCGACGCAACCCCGGTGGCCGCCACCAGCAGCACCGAGACCTCGCCCAAGGTGTCCCAGGCCCGGATGTCGACCAGCAGCACGTTGACGGTGTTGGCGCCGTGCCCGCGGAAATACGCCGCGTCGGGCAGCAATGCGGCGATCGGAGTACCCGTGCGCGCCGCCATCGCATAAACCGCCAACGTCGTGACCGTTGCGCCGACCGCGAGTGCGAGTGCGGCGCGCGGCAGCCGGTGGCGCTTGATGTTCTCCCTGCCGGCTTCGGCGGGCAGCGTGCGCAACACCAGTACGAAGATCACCAAAGTCAGTGTCTCGACCAGGAATTGGGTGAGTGCCAGGTCCGGTGCGCCGTGGAACGCGAAAATTGCGCCACAGCCGTAGCCGGTGACACCGATGAGCAGCACCGAGGCCAGGCGGTTGCGCATCACCGTCGCGCCCAGTGCCGCCGCCAGCATGAGCAGTCCGACCACCACCTGCAGCGGTGAGTCCCACAATGCGAACTCGGGCCGGTCACGGGCGCCTAGGGCGAGGACGATAACGGGAACCAGCACCAGGGTGGACAGGATCACCGACTGCGTGGCCGGGATCGAACCCCGCTGGATGAACCCGGTGAGCCGCGCCGAGAACAGATCCGCATCCCGCAGCACCGCGTCGTAGATCCGATCGGCGTTGCCGAGCGGCGCGCGGACGGTGCGCAGCCGTCGCAGCCGGGCCCGGCCGAAGTACGCGGCCGTCCCGACCGCCAGCACCAGTGCCGACAACAACAACGGCGTGCCGAATCCGTGCCACAGTGCCAGGTCGTACCTCTCGCTGCCCGGTACGGTGTCGGCGTAAGTATCGAGGATGTCGTCCAGGCCTTGCGGCCACACACCGAACACCAGGCCCGCGGCGGCCAGGATCGCCGGCGAGATGAGGAACGTGATGTGTGGGCGGTGCATTTCGGCAACCCGCTTGCTCGGCTCGGCTCGTCCCTTGCGGCCGAACGCTCCGAGGAGGAACCGAAGGCTGTAGATGGTGGTGAACACCGACCCGAACGCGATGCCCGCGAGCACATAGGGTGCCGCGGCGCCGAGTGATGGTGCGTGCGCGACGGTTTCGAAGTCGGCCTCCTTTGCGACGAAGCCGAGGAACGGAGGCAATGCGGCCATGCTCGCGGTCGCACCGACGGCGATGATCAGCAGCGGTCGGCTGCGTTGACCAAGCCAGGCCAGCCTGCGGATGTCGCGGGTACCGGTGGCGTGGTCGATGACGCCGACCACCATGAACAGCGAGGCCTTGAACATCGCGTGTGCACACAGCATGGCCAGCCCGGCCAGCATCAGGTCCCCGCCACCCGCGCCGACCATCACCGTGATCAACCCGAGCTGGCTGACCGTGCCGAACGCGAGTATCAACTTGAGGTCGTACTCGCGCACCGCGCGCCAGCCGGCCAGCAGCATAGTCAGCACGCCGAGGATCACGACGGTCGGCCGCCATGGCGGCGAGTCGGCGAAGCCGGGGCTCATCCGCGCGATGAGATAGACGCCTGCCTTCACCATCGCCGCGGCGTGTAGGTACGCGCTGACCGGTGTCGGAGCGGCCATCGCGCCCGGCAGCCAGAAATGCATCGGCACGATCGCCGATTTCGACAGCGCCCCGACCAGCACCAGGACTATCCCGACCGAGGCCGCCACGCCCGTCGGCGGCGCGGCGATCAGCTCGGACAACAGATAGGTGCCGGACGCATTGCCGAGCACGACGATGCCGACCAGCATCGCGAGCCCGCCGAAGGTCGTGACCAGCAGTGCCTGCGTCGCCGCTCGCCTGCTGGTGGCCCGTTCGGCGTAGTGGCCCACCAATAGGAACGACAACACCGTGGTGAGTTCCCAGAACACGTAGAGCACCAGCATGTTGTCGCTGCAGACCAGTCCGAACATCGCGCCGGAGAACGCGACCAGTTCGGCGGCGAAACTGGGCAACCGCTTTTCGGTGTGGCCGTCGTGGTGATGGAAATAGTCAGTGCAGTAGAAGAGGACCAGCGCGCCGATCCCGAGCACCAGCACGCTCATGATCGCCGCGAGTGCGTCGAAGCGAAGGGTGATGTTCATCGACAGCTCGGGCAGCCACTCGATGTTGACCGTCGGCGCCGGTCCCCGACCAGGCCAGTGCAGCCCCACCCAGACCAGCGAGCCCAGCGGCACCAACGCGAGGGGATAGAACGCCATCCGGCCCCACCGGTAGACGAGCAGCGGTGCTAGAGCGGTCGCCACCGCATGGGCGAGGAGGACGGCGAGCATGGCACTCCGATTTCTGTCGGGGTGTCAGCTTGACTGACTTTGGATTGGCCCCAGTCTACGGGCCATGCACGATGGCCCGGATTCTGGCTTCGACGTCGTTGTCCGCGACGAACAACATCTCGTCGCCCTCTTCCAGGATGTCGTCCGGCTCGGGCAGAATGACCCGGTTTCCGCGCAGCACCGTGACCAAGGCGCTGTTCGCGGGGGCGGCCAGGTCGCGGACCCGCGTGCCGACCAGCGGGTTGTCGGCGGGCAGCGTGAGCTGCGCGACGTTGGCACTGCCTTGCCGCAGCCCCATCAGGCGCACCACATGGCCGACATCGATGGCCCCCTCCACCGCGGCGACCATCGCAATCGGGGTGGATACCGCGACGTCGATTCCCCACGCATCCGTGAACAGCCATTCGTTGCGGGAATTGTTGACGCGCGCAACCACCCTGCCGACCCCGAACTCGGTCTTGGCCAGCAGCGAGAACGTGAGGTTCGATTTGTCGTCACCGGTCGCCGCGATGACGACATCGCAGATCTGCAACTCGGCCTCTTCAAGCGACGTCAGCTCGCACGCGTCGGCGAGCAGCCACTCGGCTCCCGGGACCGTCGACGGTTCGTATCGCGCCCACTGCTGCTCGATCAGGAGAACCTTGTGCCCGTTGTCGACCAGTTCCTGCGCGACCGACCGACCGACAGCGCCCGCTCCGCCGATCGCGATCCGCATGATCCGTTTGCTCCCGTCTGAGTCATCACACTCATAGACGTTCGTACTGATTAACTGACACGTACACAAGTCCAGACTCACTGGCGGCTGGGAAGTCTGAGGAGGTTGACATCACCCTGCACCAGCTTTACCTGGCGTTGCTCGCCGGTGGGTTGGTGCTGCTGGCCAGCATCATCGCCACTCGGGTGGCGAGCCGGGTCGGCTTCCCCAGCCTGCTGTTGTTCCTTGCGGTAGGGGTCATTCTCGGGGAAAGCGTGTTGGGTATCCAGTTCGACAACGCCCAACTCGCGCAGGACCTTGGCACGGCGGCGCTGGGTGCAATCCTCGTCGAGGGCGGCCTGACCACCCGGTTCGGGGATATCCGCAACGTGCTTGCCCCAGCGACCATTCTCGCGATAGTCGGGGTTGTCGTCAGCACTGCGGTGACCGCGTTAGGGACCCATCTGGTCCTCGGTGTCGACTGGCAGTTGGCCCTGTTGCTGGGCGCGATCGTCTCCAGTACCGATGCGGCTGCAGTGTTTTCGGTCCTTCGGGTGGTGCCGCTGCCGAGACGACTGGCGGGCCTGTTGGAGGCGGAGTCGGGATTCAACGACGCTCCTGCCGTCATCCTCGTGTTGTTGTTCGCCGCGACGCCGTTCAAGCTGGAGCCGGGCGTCATCGTCGCAACGCTGTTCTACGAGTTGACAATTGGGGCTGCGATAGGTCTCGGCTGTGGCTTCCTCGGAGCAGTCGCGTTGCGGCGGATAGCGCTGCCGGCTTCGGGTCTGTACCCGATTGCGACGTTCGGTTTGGGGATGGTCGCCTTCGCCGCCGCAGGCTCCGCTCATGCCAGCGGTTTCCTCGCCGCGTACCTCGCGGCGCTGGTGCTCGCGAACTCTGGACTTCCGCACCGCTCGGCAATCCGGTCGTTCGCCGAAGGCGCGGGTTGGCTGGCCCAGATCGGCCTCTTCGTGCTGCTCGGTTTATTGGTGTCGCCGAGCGAACTTCGCGATCAAGTGATTCCGGCGGTTGTCGTCGGCTTGGTACTACTGCTCCTCGGACGACCGATCTCGGTCGTCGTATCGCTGATCGGCTTTCGCGTGCCGTGGCGGGATCAGGTCTTCTTGTCGTGGGCGGGTCTGCGCGGCGCCGTTCCGATCGTGCTCGCCACCTATCCGATCGTCGCCGGGGTTCCCGGCAGCAATCGGCTGCTCAGCATCGTCTTCATCCTTGTCGTGGTGTTCACGTTGGTGCAGGGCCCCAGCCTGCTTGTGGTCGCGGAACGGCTGGGGTTGGTCCGCCGCGACACCACCCGCGAAATCCAGGTCGAGTCGGCGCCTCTCGACGTGCTCGGCGCCGAACTTCTCACGATGACGGTCCTGCCGCAGTCGCGTTTGCACAACGTCACCGTTCTCGAACTACGCCTGCCGGATCCCAGCGTGATCACATTGATCATCAGAGATGGGCATTCATTCGTGCCGCAGCCCTACACCCACATCCAGACCGGTGACGAGTTGCTCATCGTCACCACCACCAAGACCCGGGAAACCGCCGAACGCCGGCTTCGCGCGGTCAGCCGCCGCGGCAAGCTGGCGTATTGGTTCGACGAGTACGGCGAGCCGGACTGAGCAGCTAGCATCCCGCTTGGTGGACACTCCCGACGTGGTGGTGGTCGGCGCCGGACCGACCGGCTTGATGCTCGCGTGCGAGCTGGCGCTCGGCGGCGCCAACGCCCGGCTGCTCGAAGAGCGAACCGACACACCCAACATCACCAGAGCATTCGCGGTACATGCCAGGACTCTGGAGCTGCTCGATGCGCGCGGTTTGGCCGAGGAGTTGCTGCCAAGAGGCGTGCCGGTCCGTGAGGTTGCACCGCCCGGTGGCTCAACGCTGAACCTGGGGGAGCTGCCCACCCGGTTCGGGATGGTGCTCATCGTCCCGCAAAGCGGAACGGAACGGGTGCTGCAGGCCCGCGCCGACGAACTCGGGGTCGAGATCGTCCGCGGGGCCGAGGTGGTCGGCCTGACGCAGGACGGCGATGGCGTGACGATCGAGTGCGCGGGCGGCGACAGTGTGCGCGCTCAATATGTGGTCGGCTGCGACGGCGCACACAGCACGGTACGCAGTCGGCTCGGTATCGACTTCGTCGGCAAGCAGTACGAGACACACATCCTGTTGGCCGACGTGCGGCTGACCCGGGCGCCTGGCGAGACGTTGACAGGGATCCCCAACGAGAAGGGCGTGGTTCTGCTGATCCCGTTCGGCGACGGCTGGTTCCGGGCGATCGCGTGGGACCGACTGCGCGAACAGGCGCCGCTTCGCGAACCCGTGACGCTGGAGGAGATCCGCGACTCGTTCAATCGGATCGCGGGCCATGACTTCGGCATGACCGAGATGCGCTGGAGTTCACGGTTTCTCAGCGAGCGGCGGCAGGCAAGGCACTACCGGATAGGCCGCGCGTTCCTGGCCGGCGATGCCGCCCATGTGCATTCACCGCTCGGCGGGCAGGGCATGAACACCGGCATCGGCGACGCGATGAACCTGGGCTGGAAGCTGGCTGCCGCCGTGCGCGGATCTGCGCCGCCGCGACTGCTCGACAGCTATGAGGCCGAGCGCCATCCCGTCGGCGCCGACGTGCTGCGGCTGACCGACGTCTTCAACCAGTTGGTGCTGGGCCACTCCAGAGCGCGGCGCCTGCTCCGCAGCGCGTTCATCGGAACCGTGACCCGGGTCCCCCGCGGCAGGCGCCTGCTCGGCGAACGGCTCAGCGGCATCGGGATCGCCTACCCACATCAGCGCGGCGACGACTGGATGGTCGGCCGCCGGATGCCCGACATCGTGTGTGAGGGTAAGCGCGTCTACGAGCTGCTGCGCGAAGGCAGGTTCGTGCTGGTCACCGCCGCGCCGATAGCCGTGGACCGACCGGACATCGTGCATGCCATCGATGCCCATCCGGAGCTGCCCGACGCTGTGCTCGTCCGGCCTGACAGCTATGTCGCCTGGGCAAGCGAGCGGCTACCAGACGCTGTCGAATTGGCGGCGGCCGTCGACCGCTGGAGCCCCGCCGCTCAGAAGTAGCGAAGCCATACATACACCCACGCCAGGGCGGTGCTGAGCAGAGTCACGATGATGCCGTAGCGGGTGAAGCGCCAGAAGCTGATCGGGTGGCCGGCGCGTTGCGCAATGCCGACGGCGACGACGTTGGCGCTGGCCGCGATCGCGGTGCCGTTGCCGGAGAAGCACGCCCCCAACGCGAATGCCCACCACAACGCCCTGCCGGTTTCGGCGTCGGGTGCCTGCGCCGCCATTCCCTCGACCACCGGCGTCATCGTGGCGGTGTAGGGGATGTTGTCGACGAATGCGCCGAGCACCGCCGATCCGAACAGCAGCCCGGTGGCGGCGAGGAAGAAATCGTCGCCGAATGTCGCCACCGCCGCGTCGCCCAACCACCCGATGACACCGGTGTGCACCAGACCGGCGACCATCGCGAACAGCCCCATGAAGAACACCAATGTCGACCACTCGACTTCCGGAAGTACTTCGGCGACATCGATATTGGTCGCCAGCAACATCCCGCCGGCACCGAGCAACGCGACGATCGACGGGGCCACGTGCAGCACCGAGTGCAGACCGAACCCGATGATCACGATGGCGAGAACTGCAAGCGATCGCACCAGCAGTCGTGGGTCCTTGATGGCGCGGCGCTCCTGAAGCGCCATCACCTCGTCGACATGGATGTGATTGGAACGCAGGTCCTTTCCGAATAGCACCTTGGTGAACAACACGAACAACGCGAAGATCACCGCCACAGCCGGGGCCATGTTGACCAGAAAGTCGTTGAACGTCAGCCCCGCTCGGCTGCCGATGATGATGTTGGGCGGATCGCCGATCAGGGTGGCGGCACCGCCGATGTTCGACGCCAGCACCTCGGCGATGAGAAACGGTTGCGCCGCGATGTGCAGGCGGTCGCAGATGACCAGCGTCACCGGTGCGACCAGCATGATGATCGTGACGTTGTCGAGGATCGGCGACGCGATGGCCGTGATGACCATCAGCATCACCATGAGCCGGAACGGTTTTCCCCGCGAACGCTTGGCGGCCCAGATCGCGAGGAAGTCGAAAAGGCCGGTCTGCTTGATCACGCCGACGATGATCATCATCCCGAGCAGCAGGAAGATGACGTTCCAGTCGATGCCCTCGTGCTCCGAATAGAAGACTTTCGCGCCGGGGATCAACCCGAGGATGGTCATCAGGCCCGCTGCAACAAGGACCGTCTTGACCTTGGAGGCCCGTTCCGTGGCGATGAACCAGAACGCGCCGACGAATATCGCGAGCGCGAGTACCGGGGCCAGCACGGCGCCGGTGATTCAGTCGTTGGGGCCGGCCACCGCCAGGCTGGTGAGCAACCGCTCGAGGGTGACCGCGCCGGTGAGGCGTCCGCTGCGATCGACCACGGCGATCAACGGGCTGCGCTTGTTCGCCATCACGGTGGCCACCTCGAGCAGCGTGGCCTCGGGCGCCACCGTGGCGGGCTTGGCGGCGGGTTTGGGCAGGCAGTCACCGACAGTGAGCTTGCCGGGTCCGTGCCAGAACAGGTCGGCGTGGATCTCGTCGACGGTGCGCACCAGCGCGGGATCGTCCCGGTAAGACTCGGGGATGGTCAGGCGCAGCACCTGAGTTCCTGGTAGTACAGCGATCGGGCGATCCGCATCGTCGACAACCACGAGACCCGGCAGCCGGTTGACGACCATGAGTTGAACGGCCTTGGACACAGGGTCGTCCATTCGAACCGTCGGCGGGGTCACGGCGATCTCGTGTGCTTGCATGGCTTCGTTCCGTTGGACACCGGCTGTGATTGTCATCGTCGTCGTTCTCCGATCAATTCATCGGGATCTCGGCCACCTTCGTCGTTGGTGAGCGAATGGCGATTGCTGCCGGGCACCGTGATCCGAGAGATATGCATGGTGACGCCAGTGTCTTGAGCGGATCGCCGCATGACCATCAGGTCTGACACCCATTTCCGCGGGATGCAGCCTGTATGGACAAACCTCTATACGGCAGACCACGCTGGGGATATGAAACGGGCGGGTTCTCCCGCGGCCGCGCTGGTCCGTCGGGTCGTGTTGATCAATGGCCTGATCTTTACGCTCGGCACTCTGATCCTCGCGCTGTCACCCGCGACGGTCTCAGCACGCATCAAGCTCACCGAGATTCCGGTTCTGGTCATCGGATTGGCGGTCATGCTGACCGCGAACGCGCTGCTGCTGCGATCGAGTCTGGCTCCCATGCTGAAGTCCGAACGGTCGACGGCTAACGCGTCCGCGCTGGCGGCGCAGGAGAACGAGCGCCAGCGGATTGCGCGCGAGTTGCACGATGAGATCGGTCAGACGCTGACCGTCGCCTTGTTGTTCCTGAAACGCGCCGTCGACCGCGCCCCAGCGGAGATCCGTGGCGAGCTCGCCGACACACAGGAGGCGGTGCGCGCCGGGCTCGATGAAGTGCGCAGCATCGCGCGCCGGCTGCGTCCGGATGCGCTGGAAGACCTCGGATTGCACAGCGCGCTCAACGCACTGTGCAGTGAGTTCTCGCAGGCGACCGGAATCGTCGTCGTCAAAAACATTGCGCCGCAAGCGAATCGCCTCCAGCCGGACGTCGAGTTGGTTTGCTATCGCATCGCCCAGGAGAGTCTGACCAACATCGCTCGACACGCAGAGGCATCAAAGGTCTGGCTCGATCTGCACAGCACGACGGATCAGCTGTTGCTGCGCATCGCCGACGACGGCCGCGGCGGCGTCGACACCGAAGGCGCCGGGATCAACGGCATGCGAGAACGTGCGCTGTTGGTGAGTGCCGCGCTGACCATCGCGTCGCCGGTCGGTGAGGGCACGGAGGTGCTGGTCACCATCCCGATCGACGGAAGACGCACGTGATGCTCGCACAGCCCGCCAGGATCGTGCTGGCCGATGACCATGCGCTTGTACGCAGCGGGCTGCGGATGATCCTCGACGCCGAGCCCGATCTGCGGGTCGTGGCCGAGGCCGCCGACGGGCACGAAGCGCTGGCCGTCCTCGAGCACACGCCCGCGGACCTGGCCATCCTCGACATCGCCATGCCGCGGATGACTGGTCTGCAGGCCGCACGGGAGATCAACCGCAGGCATCCGCACCTTCGGATCCTGATCCTGTCGATGTACGACAACGAGCAGTACTTCTTCGAAGCGCTGAAGGCCGGCGCGTCCGGATATGTGCTCAAATCGGTGGCCGACCGCGACCTCCTCGAGGCGTGTCGGGCGACGTTGCGGGGTGAGCCGTTCCTCTACGCAGGCGCGGTGACGGCGTTGATCCGCGACTACCTGCACCGGGCCCGGCAGGGCGACGATCTGCCCGACACGATCCTCACGCCACGCGAGGAAGAGGTGCTCAAGCTGATCGCCGAGGGGTACTCAACGCGGGAGATCGCGGCGACGTTGGGGATCAGCGCCAAGACCGTCGACCGGCACCGGACGAACACGCTGGCCAAACTCGGCCTGCGTGACCGCCTCGCGTTGACGCGCTACGCGATCCGGGCGGGATTGATCGAGCCGTGACGCCGGCACGGAGCGAGGACGGCGAAGCGAATCGGTAGTGCGTGACCGACGACGCCGATGCCCGCGCCGAGGATCGGCCAGATCGGCCAGAAGTACCAAGCACCCGCTGTGAGGCCGACTACCAGCCACACCGTGAGCACGATGACGACCATCGCAAGGTAGGCGCCCAGGTGGATGCGCACACCGAGGCGGGCGGCGCGCTGCCGCGCGGCCTTGCGCTGCGGATCGTTGCGACGAAGCTGGGCAAGCGGTAGGTCGGCGACGAGTTGGCGCAGCTCAGTAGTGGTGTGCGCGGCGAACGTGGCCTGCAGCCGGTTCTCGTATTCGTCGATCGCGAGGTAACCCTGCGACAGCGCCTGGCCCAGCTGGCCGGCGGTCTGTTCGCGGTCGCGATCGCCGGCTCGAACGGACGTGACGGCTGGTGCGGTCATGAAGCCCTCCGGATGCTCGATCTTGGCATTGACAAGTTCTGACTATGCCCCTTCAACTTGTCACTGTCAAGATGATGTTGAATCGGAGTGTGACTTCCATGGTCGTCAGCGCGAGCTGCGAGATCGCGGCGCCAGCGGACAAGATCTTCGAACTCATCGCCGATCCGTCGCTGCAGCCACGATGGGATGGCAACGACAACCTGGCGGAGGCGCCGACCGATCAACGTGTGCGGGCGGTCGGCGACGTGTTCACGATGACGATCACGATGGGCAGCATCCGGGAAAACCACGTCGTGGAGTTCGAAGAGGGGCGACTGATCGCATGGCGGCCCTCTGAACCGGGCAAGGAGCCGCCCGGTCACCTGTGGCGGTGGGAGCTCGAACCACTGGACGACTCACGCACGCTGGTCACTCACACGTACGACTGGTCGCGGCTGACCGACGAGATGCGGCTGCCACGCGCGCGTGCCACCACGGCAGACAAACTGCAGTTGTCGATGGAGCGGCTTGCCGAATTGGCGGAGCGCGGCTGATATTGCGCGAGACTGCACTTCTTGCGAGAAGGTGCGAGTCAGCCGCACAGCAACTGCAGTTTCGCGTCACGAGGTGTATGCAGACAGCGCACCTCCCGTCAGCGCGCGGCGGAAAACGCCCGCAGCGACTCGACCTGAACAGGATCCAGCGACGGGCGCACGGTTTCGCGAGCCTTCGCGACGTCGGCGGCGGTGACGTCGGCCGCATCGATCGAGCGCCGCATCGCGGTCAATGCGGCCTCCCGAAGCAGCGCCACGCAGTCGGCCGCGCTGTAGCCCTCCAGCTCCCCGGCCAGCGCGTCCAGGTCGACGTCATCGCTGAGCGGGATGGATTTGCCTGCGGTGCGCAGGATTTCGCGCCGGGCCTCGGTATCGGGCGGTTCGACGAACACCAGCTTCTCGAGTCGTCCCGGTCGCAGCAGTGCGGGGTCGATCAGATCGGGCCGGTTGGTCGCGCCAACCACCACCACGTCGCGCAGCGGCTCGATGCCGTCGAGTTCGGTCAACAGCGCCGCGACTACCCGGTCGGTGACGCCGGAGTCGAAACTCTGCCCGCGCCGTGGCGCCAGCGCATCGATCTCGTCGAGAAACACCAGCGACGGCGCGGAATCGCGTGCGCGCTGGAACAGTTCGCGCACCGCCTTCTCCGACGAGCCGACCCATTTGTCCATCAGTTCGGCGCCCTTGACCGCATGCACCGACAGCCGCCCTGAACTCGCTAGCGCGCGCACCACGAACGTCTTGCCGCAGCCGGGCGGACCATACAGAAGGACGCCATGCGGCGGGGCGACGCCGAGGCGCTGGAAGGTGTCGGGATGCTGCAGTGGCCACAGCACCGCCTCGGTGAGCGCCTGTTTGGTCTCGGCCATATCGCCGACGTCGTCGAGGGTCACCGAACCGACCGACACCTCTTCGGTGGCCGAGCGCGACAACGGACGGATCACAGTCGTCGCGCCGATCAGGTCGTCCTGCGTCAACACCGGCGGCTTGCCGTCCGCGCTGGCTCGCGCCGCCGCCCGCAACGCGGCCTCCCGCACCAGAGCGGACAGGTCGGCGACGACGAAACCCGGTGTACGCTCGGCGATTTCGTCGAGGTTGAGGTCCTCGGACGGCACGTCCCGCAGCAGCACCTCGAGCAGTTGCTTACGGACGGTTCCGTCGGGCAGGCTCAGACCGAGCTCGCGATCGCACAAGTCCGGCGCCCGCAGTCGCGGGTCGACACCGTCGGGCACCGCAGTGGTGGCGATGAAGGCGACCCCCTTGGTGGCAACCGCGTTGCGCAGTTCGGTCAGGATCAGCGTCGCGACGGGGTCGGGGGTCGACGGCAACAGCGCGTCGATATCGGTGATGAGCAGCACGCCGCCGCCGTCGCGCACCGTGGCGACGGCCGACGAGACGCTCTTGAGCCGGTCTTCGGCACGCAGTGCGCCTACCTCGGGGCCGTCGAGTTCGACGAGCCTGCGGTCGGCGCATACGGCCCGCACCAGAGTGGCCTTGCCGACGCCCGCCGGGCCGGACACCACCACGCCAAGATTGGCTGTGGCCCCGAGCGTTTCGAGTAACTCGGGCTGGTCCAGTGCGAGCTTGAGCCATTCGGTGAGCCGGCCGGCCTGAGTGTGGGAACCCTTGAGGTCGTCGATGTTGACCGATGCCGACTGCTTCGGCGTCGACACCGTGTGCTGGCCCGCCGTCGTCGGTCCTGTCGGCGTGGCGCCGTCGCCCCAACTCACCACCGAATTCGGCTGCACGCTCACCGGCCCCGCAGGGTCGACGCCGGTTACCGTCAACAGTTCGGAGGTCCAGGTGATGCCGACCGACGACGCCAGCGCCGCGGTGGCCCCCGACGTCGGGATGTCGGGGCCCAGGTCGCGTGGCAGCAGCGACACCGTGTCGCCGACCGTCATCACCTTGCCGAGCAAGGCCTGGCGCAGCGTCGCCGACGAGATCGATTGCGTGGCCAGGTTCGAGCCGCTCAGCGTCACGGACCTGGCGCCGAAGACGGTCACCGCCGAGATGAGCACGGTGGTGTCTTCGCGCAGCCCCGCGTTGGACAGCGTCACGTCGTCAAGCAGCGCGGTGCCGGCCGGTGTGCCCGCAGGTGCCACCCCTGCCACCGCGGCGGTGGCGCGCGAACCCGTCAGCGACACCGCGTCCCACTCGCGAATGCCAAGGGCGGCAATCGCTTCCGGATGCAGCCGGACCACGCCACGCCGCGCGTCAAGCGCCGACGTGTTCAATCGCGCGGTCAGCCTGAGGTGGCTCATCGGCGGTTCCTTCACTGCCTCGGTCTGCGTCATCTCAGCGGCCCGGCTTGCGCAGGCCGAGTCGCGACATCGACCGGCGGCGTTGCGGCCCTGCCGCTCGTCGGATCGCCCGGCGCGCCGCGCGCTGCTGTCGTGGTTTGTCGTCCCATATCTCTGGATGCTCCGCCAGGAAACGTCTGGTGCGGATCGCGAACGGGATGTGGATGACATAGGCCGCGATGATCACCAGGATCGTGATGTAGCCGTAAAGGATTGACGCCGCAACGAGGATCGCGAGCGCAGCCAGCAGCGGTGCGACCATGTTGGGCGACACCGAGAAGGTGTGGATCTTGCGCATCGGGAGGGTGCTGACAACCAGCAGCGAGACGCCGATCATCCAGATGACGACCGCCGTTTCCGACGTCCACCAGCCGTTGCCGAACTGCATCTTGGCGGCCAGCGGCCCGATCGCGCCGATCGCGCCGGCCGGGGCCGGCATGCCGACGAAGTATTCCTTCTCATAAGCGGGCTTGTCGACGTCGAGCATCGCGTTGAACCTGGCCAGCCGCAACACGATGCAGACGGCGTACAGCAGCACCACGATCCAGCCCACTCGCGACTGCGAGAGCAGCGTGCCGTAGACGATGAACGCCGGTGCCACACCGAAATTCACCGCGTCGGCAAGTGAGTCGATCTCCTCGCCCATCCGGGAGGTCGCCTTGAGAATCCGCGCGATGCGGCCGTCGAGTGCGTCGAGGATCGCGGCGACCGCCAGAAACGCCATCGCCTCCGTCGGGCGGTTGTCCAGCGCCATCTTCACCGACGTCAGTCCGAGGCAGATGGCTGCCACGGTCATGGCGCTCGGCAGGATTCGCAGGCTCACGACCGGCGCCTTGATGCGCGGTTTCACGGCAGTTCGGCCAGTACGGTCTCGCCCGCCAGCGACCGCTGTCCGGTGCTGACCAGGATGTTGGAGCCCGCAGGCAGGTAGGTGTCCAGTCGCGAGCCGAAGCGGATGAGTCCGTAGGTGTCGCCGATGGTGAGCTTGTCGCCGACCTTGACTTTGCAGACGATCCGCCGCGCCACCAGCCCGGCGATCTGCACGGCGACCACCTCGACGCCTTCGGGGGTGCGGATCACGACGCTGTTGCGCTCGTTGTCCTCGCTCGCGGCCGCCAGATCTGCCGAGCCGAACACCCCGGGTCGGTGCTCGACAGCGACCACCTCGCCACCGATCGGGGCGCGCTGTACGTGCGCGTCCAACACCGACAGGAAGATGCTGATGCGCGGCAATGGCGTTGCCGGCAAGCCGAGTTCAGCAGGGGGAACTGCCTCCTCGATGAGACAGATCAGACCATCTGCCGGAGCGACGACGAGGCCGGGGCGGGTGGGCGGCATGCGCGGCGGGTGTCGGAAGAATGCGGCGTTGGCGGCGGCCGAAGCCAGCCCCACGCGCCGCAGCCATTTGCTGCGGTGGCCCGCCGCGGCGACAGCGAGGCTGACCCCGACGAACGGAAGGCCCTCGGGGTGCATCGGCGGTACCGCGGAACGCACCAGCGCCACGAGTCGCGCGGGGCCTGTTTTGAGGTCGGGGCGTCTGGCCATCGTGCAGCGATTCTACGGGCGGGCCTTCCGGCCCATAGGCCTATGCCAAGTCCCACACCCGCACGGCCGAACCCGCGGCGACCTCCGCGACGTCCTCGTCGATCTCCAGCAGGCAATCGGCCGAGGCCAGCCAGCGCAGATGGTGTGAGGCCGGGGGGCCGTAGCTGGTCACGGTGCCCGCGTCGCGGTCGAGGACGCCGCGGCGGAACTGACGCTTGCCGCGCGGCGAGGTCAGATCCTCGGCAAGCACGGCCGTTCGCCGTGGCCGCTCGGGATTCGGCAACCCCATCGCCGAGCGCAGCGGCGCGCGGATGAACACCTCGAACGACACCAGTGCACTGACCGGATTGCCGGGCAGCGTGATGATCGGCGTGCCGTTCACGGAGCCCGCGCCCTGCGGCATGCCCGGCTGCATGGCCACCTTGACGAACTCGACCTCGCCGCCGCGGTCCGTCCCCCGCAAGCGGGAGTTACCCCCAGTCGTCGGCGCTGGAGCTCCGAGCGAATCCTTGACCACCTCATACGCCCCGGCACTGACCCCGCCGCTGGTGATGATCAGGTCGGCATCGCCTGCATGGCGGGTCAGCGCGTCGCGAAACGTCGCGACGTCGTCGCCGGTCATCGGTGCGGCGACCACTTCGCCGCCTGCGTCGCGGACGGCCGCGGCCAGCATCACCGCGTTCGACTCGTAGATCTGGCCGGGCTGCAGGGGCGTGCGAGGGGCCACCAGCTCCGAACCGGTCGACATCACCAGGACCCGTTGCCGCGGAACCACTTTCAGCTCGCCCAGGCCCAGCGCGGCGGCCAGGCCAAGCGACGCCGGGGTGAGCAGCTGACCGGCCCGCAGCACCGTGGTGCCCGCTGTGACGTCCTCGCCTGCGCGGCGGACGTGCTGGCCTGCTGCGGCGCTCGCGCGGATGGACACCGTGTCGGTGGCGCCGTCGGTGGCCTCGACGGGAACCACCGCGGTTGCGCCCGCGGGCAGTGGCGCACCCGTCATGATGCGGTGTGCCGTACCGGGTTTCAGCGTGAGCAGGTCGGTGCGGCCTGCGGGGATGTCCTCGGCCACCGGCAGTAGCACCGGTTGCTCGGGTGTCGCCGCGGCGACGTCGTCGGCCATCACCGCGTACCCATCCATCGCCGAGTTGTCGAACCCGGGGAGCGACAGCGGCGCCACCACGTCTTCGGCGAGCGCCAGGCCGAGTGTCTCGGCGAGCGGCAGCGTGACCGGCGGCTTGCTGGTGATCAGGCCGGCGACGACGCGCTGGTGTTCCTCGACGGTACGCATCAGACGGGGTACGTCACGCCGGTGAGCTCTTCGGACACCGTCCACAACCGGCGCTGAAGCTCTTGATCGTGCGACTGTGCGCTCGACTCAACGACTTTCGGGTGACCCTTTTGTTCGGCAAAGCCGCCTGGTCCGTAGTATTGCGCGTTCAGCGCGCTCCGATCGGTGGCTGCGCGCAGGGTCGGTTCTGCACCCATCTCCGGCCCCTGGGCGATGAAGTTCGACCAGACGAACTGGCTGACCTGCTTGATGCCCCCCGGCATGTTGCGCAGTAATTCGGTGTCGGCCGCACCTGGGTGCGCGGCCAGCGCGATCGTCGGGGCACCCTTGACTTTCAGCCGCCGCGCAAGCTCGTAGGTGAACAAGAGGTTGGCCAGCTTGGACTGGCCGTACGCGACGACCCGGTTGTAATTGCGGTCCAGATTCAGATCGTCGAAATGGATCTTCGCGCGGATGCGGTGGCCAACACTGCTGACCGTCACGACCCGAGAGCCGTCCACCGGCAGCATGTTGTCGAGGAGCTGACCGGTCAGCGCGAAGTGGCCGAGGTGGTTTGTGCCGAATTGCAGCTCGAACCCGTCCTTGGTGGCGGCCTTGTCGGTGTACATGACCCCTGCGTTGTTGATCAACAGGTCGATGCGCGGGAACGTGGCGCGTAGTTCGTCGGCCGCCTTGCGGACGTTCTCCAAGGATGTCAGGTCCAGCTGTTGTACCGCCACGACGGCGTTCGGGCTCGCCGCTCTGATTCGGTTGGCGGCATCGTTGCCCTTGTCGAGGTTGCGCACCGCCAGCACCGTATGCGCGCCCTTGTCGGCGAGCACGGCGGCCGCTCCGTAACCGATGCCGGTATTCGCGCCGGTGACGATGGCGACCCTGCCGGATTGATCGGGCACGTCGGCCGCGGTCCATTTGGCACTCATGGGGCTCAACATACTCAGCGGCTCGCGTCTTGCGTCGCCGGTTAGTTTCGTTCTGTGGGTGAGCGAATTGTCGCGAAGGTCGTCGGCACGCTGATCGGTGCCGTTGTGGTGTTCCTCGGACTGCTGCTGATCGGGCTGCGATGGCAGGTCGGGCCGGTGGTGGACTTCGTCCGGCGGATGAACCGGTCGGTGACGAACCCGCGAGTGATGCGCACCGCGGGTACCTCACAGACCGCGACCGCCGTCATTCAGCACGTCGGGCGGAGGTCCGGCCGGACCTACGAAACGCCGATCGACATCATCGAAACAGCGACCGGCCTGCTGATCGCGCTGCCGTACGGGGATCGTGCCGACTGGACGCGCAACGTGCTGACCACCGGCGCCGCGACGGTGCTCATGCAGGGCGAGCGAGTCGATGTCGACCGGCCGACCATCGTCGCTACGGCCGATGTGGCGGCCCTGATCCCGCGACGGACGATGCGAATGCTGCGGCTGTTCGGCGTCAACCAGTGTCTGCATCTCGAAATACCATGAATCTGGTCGAGCCGGCCAATCCGCCCAGCCGGAAGGCGCCGCTGGTGTGGGCGATCGGCGCCGCGATCCCGTGGCTCATCCTGGCGGTCGGCCAGGTGGTCTGGTTCGCGATCGATCGGCGGCCGCTGTGGCTGCACGGCCTCGCCGCCGCGGCCACCGTCCTCGGCATCGTGGTGTTCGTCGTGATCGTCCCCCTGTGGCGATACCGCGTGCACCGCTGGGACATTGACCCCAAAGCGGTGTACACCCGAACGGGTTGGCTTGTGCAGGAGCGCCGGATCGCGCCGATCTCCAGGGTTCAGACGGTCGACACCGAGCGTGGCCCGCTGGACCAGTTGTTCGGACTGGCGAACGTGACGGTGACGACGGCCTCGTCGGCGGGCGCGGTGCGGATAGTCGCGCTGGACTCCGATGTCGCCGACCGGGTCGTTGCCCGGCTCACCGATATAGCGTCTCTCGGAGCCGAGGACGCGACGTGACCGCTGATGCCGGGCAGGTGTGGCAACGGCTCAGCCCGCGCATGCTGCTGGTGCATCCGGTGCACGAGGTGCTGCGCCAGATACCGCTGCTTATCGGGTCGGTGGTGCTCGGGTCGGCGACAGGTAACCCCATGTGGACGCTGTTCGGGCTGGCGCTCATCGTCGGCTACGGCGTGGCGCGCTGGTTCACCACCACCTATCGGATCGACACCGAAGAGGTGCAGCTGCGCACGGGTGTGCTTCAACGCAAGGTTCTTTCGGTGCCGCGCAACAGGATTCGGTCTGTATCCACCGACGCGCGGCTGCTACACAGGCTGCTCGGGTTGACGGTGCTGCGCGTCAGCACCGGCCGGGAGGCCAGGCCCGACGCTGCATTCGCGCTCGACGCGGTCGAGGCCGACCAGGTGCCCCGGCTGAGGGCGATTCTGCTGGCGGACTCGTTGGCCCCGGCCGAGGAGGCGCCGGCAGCGCCGGACCGTGAGCTGGCACGGTGGCAGCCGTCGTGGCTGCGCTACAGCCCGCTGAGCTTCACCGGGCTGGCGATGATCGCAGCCGCCGTCGGGGTGGTCTATCAGGCCGGCGCCGGTGCGGCACTACAGAATTCGCGGCTCGCTCGGTCCGGACTGGACGCGGCGGAGCGTTTCGGGGTCGCCGCGAGCGTGGTCGTGGTGGCGGTCGCGGTGTTGGTCGTGTCAGTGGTGTTGTCGGTACTGCGGTCGTTGGTGACGTTCGGCAATCTGGTGCTGCGTCGCGATGCGGACCTGCTGCACCTCGAGCATGGTCTGCTGCGGGTGCGCGAGCACACCTTCGACATGCGCCGGTTGCGCGGCGGAACGCTGCGGGAACCGCTGTTGGTGCGGCTGTTCGGGGGAGCGCGGGTGGACGCGGTGATGACGGGCGTGGTCGGCGCAGGGGAAGCGTCGCTGCTGCTGCCGCCATGCCCGCGGGCGACGGCGGAGGCCGTGCTGTCCGACTTGATCGTCCGGCCTGACGTGGTCACCGGCGCGCTGCAGGTGCACGGCCAAGCGGCGACGCGCAGGCGCTGGACGCGGGCTTTGGCGCTGCCTGGGGTGCTGCTGGTGGCGATGGCCGTGCTGTACTCGCGGACGCCGGTGTGGCTGTGGCCGGCGTGGGCCGTGCTGACGGTGTGCTGCGCACTGCTCGCGCTCGACCGGTCGCGGGCGCTGGGGCATCGGGTAGACGCGGAGTGGCTGGTGGCGCGGGCAGGCAGCCTGGACCGGCGGCGGGACTGCATCGCTGCGGCGGGAATCATCGGCTGGACGGTGCGGCAGACGCTGCTGCAGCGCCGTGCCGGGGTGGCGACGCTGATCGCAGCGACGGCGGCCGGAGTCAAGCGGTACCAGGTGGTCGACGTTCCCGCGGAGTTGGCATGGTCGATCGCGGCGGCGGCCTCACCGTGGGTCGCCGACAATGAGTGGGCGCGAACGTGACCGGGCGGCGCGGGCCAGGCTGGACCGAACGTCGCGGGAGATCCGGCGGCCGAGCACTCGCCCGTCGCGCCGGGTCAGGCTGTGGTTGCGCTCGGCCAACAGGTCCAGCTGCTGCCAGCTGAGCCCGTCGAGGCCGCCGTCGGAGTCGTGGGTGGTGACGACGACCGCACCTCGAAGAAGTGGTACGGTGTCAGCAGTGAATCCCGTTGTCGCCAAAAGCATTTCGGTGGCGCAGCGGTTGACGGGGCGATGACACGGCCGCGTTGACGGGGTGAACCAGAAGTCGAATTGCCGATCGGCGCTGGTCAGGCTTTCAAGTGCGAAGTCGTAGACGAGTGCCGCGATATCGGCCCTGGTGTACGCGCGGGCTTCATAGATCACGCCATCGGGACTGAAGTAGAGGACGGTGTGCATGCGGCTGTCCTATTCGCTGGTGCTGCGCTGCGATATGGATTTGCCGCGTAACGGTCGAGCTAAACCCTCGGTTGTCGAGTCGTCCGCGCCCAGGCGCCAACGACTGTTCTCATCCATTGAGTTGCGCGTCGGCCGTCACCCAGCGAGTCGACTTCTTTCTCCCCGACGGCTCGGGTGTTCAGAAGGTCGTGCACGAGTGCCAATCCACCCGGGCCGGGTCGGACGCCGTAGCGGGCGATCGCCCGCCACGGTGTGCCCGACACTGGGTCGATTCCGGATCGGCGACCCGGGCATCGGCCGTGGGTCGGTCAGCCGCCGGTTTGTGCTGAATGTCGGCTAGCCATAAGTTCTTTGGTGCGACGACGGCTGGGCGCCAGACTCACCAATCCGACTGCTGCGACGTAGAGGAGCGCGTAGGCGGCGGGGAAGTGCCCGTCGGGAGCGAACCCTTCGACGGCCACGTGGGCCAGCACGAACGTCGCCGTCGCGACGCCGGCGATCAGCAGCCCTGCCGTGCTCCACACCGGCAGGGTGGTGGCGAACGTGGGCAGCGCCCGATCGAACACCGACCGTGCCAACCAGAGCAGCGTCATCTGCACCGTCGCCACGACAGTCAGAATGAGCAGCCAGACCAGCCGAAACAGCCACCATGCTCCCGTGCCGGCCTCGGGCTGGGGCAACAAGCCGGTGGGGTACCCGACAAGCGCGACGACCACGACAGGAACCATCTGCCACAGATAGATCGCCATCACGTGTCGGTTCGCCGCGGCCACCTGCCGTCGCCACCGCGATCGCCGCAGTCGTCGCGTCACCGCAGGTGCCGCCGCAACCAGAAGCCCACCTTGGACCGCGGCGAATGAAACCAATGCCGCGGTGGGGGGAAAGTTGTTCTGCTCTGTCGCGCCGGGCGACCCGACCATGCTGATCGGGTAGCAGCGCAGCGCCAGGAGCGTCGCCAGCACGAGGGCGCCCCCGGCGGCGATCAGCAACGGACGGCGGCCCGCCAACGCCCCGCCGCGCCAGCAGATCCCGGCCTGATAGATCGCTCCCCAACACAGCAGGTAGTTGGCCGTAGTGATGACCGGCAGATGCCCGGCGCGCGCCGCGATGTCGACGAGCGCGACGGCGATCGCCAGCACGGCAGGCACCAGCAATCCCCATCGCCGGTGTGCCGCCATCGCGACGGGTGTCAGCGTCAGCACGACGAGGTACACCGGCACAAACCACAGGTGCATCGCGATCGCCCAGCCGCCGAACCGCAGCGCCGACCTTTCGACGCCGACCCGTTCCAGCACGGCGACGGCGGCCAGCGCCAGCCCGACGTAGGCGGTGGTCGGTCCCAGGATCGCGGCCAGCCGACTACGGAGCCAGTCGGACCAGTGTCTGCCGCCGGCTCCGAGCCATCGCGTGTAGGACACCGCGCTGGCGTATCCGCCGACCAGGAAGAACACCGGCACGACTTGAAACAGCAAGGTGAGCCACCGTGTCCACGGCAACACGTCCGGTGGATAGTCGTTGCCGAACTGGCCGTCGCGGAAGGTCACCGTCGACACGAGCCAGTGGCCTATCACGACTACGACCACGGCGACGACCCGGTAGAGATCGGCCGACAGCTCGCGGGCCGATGCCGCGTCGGTGGTGCGATCGGCGGGCATACCCGAGGCTAGCCGCACCCCGCCCATGCAGACGACGTCGTGCGCCACAATCGAGGGCATGATCACCGGCCTGGCACACAGTGGCGTATGTGTATCCGACTGCGAGGCCGCGGTGGCTTACTACCGCGACGTGCTGGGATTCACTGTGCTTTCGCCGCCGTATGTGATGGACGGCGACGCGATCCGCGCCGACATGGGCGAGTTGTTGACGGATCCGGCGATGAAGGCCGCGATCGTGGGGTTCGGCGCGGACGGCGACCGGGTGCTCGAGGTCATCGAGTATCTGCGGGCCGACGGTGGTGACTCACAACGCGAAGGCCTTGCAGACCGCGGGCTGTCGCACGTTGGGCTCATCTGCGACGACCTGCAGCGGACCCGGAAAGCTCTGGAGGACAAGGGAGTCCGCTTCCTGGTCGACGGTATCGCCGATATCGCGGGCGTACGGACCACATGGTTCGCCGATCCGTGGGGTGTGGTCTTCATCCTCGTCGAGAAGGGCAAGCCCGAGCGTCCCTATTTTGCGCAGTTCGGCTAGCCCCCGAGTTGCGCTGAATCGTTTGCCGTTTACTGTCGGGCCATGGCTATCGGCGGTGTGCTGTTCGACATCGACGGCGTCCTGGTGACGTCGTGGAAGCCGATCGAGGGTGCCGCCGAGACTTTGCAGGTGATGGCGTGCAACCAGATTGCGTGCTCGTATCTGACGAACACCACGACGCGCACCCGTGTGCAGATCGCCGAGTTGCTCACCCAAGCAGGCATGCAGGTACGAGCAGACGAGGTCATCACCGCTGCGGTGCTCACCGCGGAGTACGTCCGCAACCGCTATCCGGACGCGCGGTGCTTTCTGGTCAACAGCGGCCAGATCGGCGAGGACATGCCCGGCATCGACATCGCGTACTCGAGCGATTTCACCGGGCCGAAGGCGCCGGAGAAACCCGATGTGGTGCTGCTCGGCGGCGCCGGGCCGGAGTACAGCCACCTGACGCTGTCATGGGTCTACGACTGGATGGCGCAGGGGGTGCCGGTGGTCGCCATGCATCGGAGCACCGCGTGGACCACGACCGACGGGTTGCGCGTGGACACCGGCATGTACCTGATCGGGATGGAGGAGACCTCTGGCCGCAAGGCGACTGCCGTCGGCAAGCCGGCGCCAGAAGGTTTTCTCGCCGCTGCGAGCCGCCTCGGTGTCGATCCCGACGAGATGTACATGATCGGCGACGACCTCAACAACGATGTGCTGGCCGCGCAGGTCGTCGGGATGATCGGGGTGCTTGTGCGCACAGGAAAGTTCCGCCAGGACACGCTTGACCGGTGGGCCGCAGACGAATTCGCGATGCAGCCCAATCACGTCATCGATTCGGTGGCACACCTGCCCGAGTTGCTGGGGCTGTAGGCCGCTCTACAAGGCGGCCAGCCTCGGTACCAGCTCCGCCAGGCGTTCGGTGTATTCGACAGGGTGCCGGTCCGGCATCAGATCCCATTGCGAGATACCAAGTTTCGCGTACCGTTCGGAATCGGCTAGGAAATTGTCGGGGTCATCGAGGACCGGGCCCATATACGTGGCGGTCTTGCGGATGGCGTCGTAGTCGCGTCCCTCGGCGTCGCAGTGCTTTCGCAATACTTCCAGCTTGTGAGCGACATCCTCGGTAGTGGTTGCGAACAGGTTGCAGGCGTCCGCATACCGCGCCACCAGTAGCAGTGTCTTGCGCTCGCCGCCGCCTCCGATGAGGATCGGTGGCCGAGGTCGGCTCAGTGGCGCTGGTACACATAATGTTTCGGCGAGTTGGTAGTGGGTCCCGTCATATGGGCCGTTGTCGTCGCTCCACATTTGCAAGCAGATCTGCAGGGTTTCTTCCAGGCGTTCGAAGCGTTCGCTCACCGGCACGACGGGTACACCGAGCCCGACCTGCTCCCGCTCGTACCACGAGGCGCCGATGCCTAGCTGGGCGCGGCCGGCGGAGAGCACATCCAGCGTGGTGACCACCTTGGCCAGCAAGCCTGGGTGTCGATACATGACCCCCGTCACAAGTACCCCCAGCCGCAACCGCTGGGTCCGTGCGGCGACGTAGCCGAGTGTGGTGTACGCCTCGAGCATCGGCTCCTCGGCTTTGCCCATCGCGTCCATCTGGAAGTAGTGGTCCATCACGGTGAATTCGGCGAACCCCGCCCGGTCCGCGATCGCCGCAGCCTCACCGAGTGTCCCGGCCGTCTGTGCAGGATCCGACGGCGTCGAGAAGTTCCAGTAGTGCAAACTCACATCCATGAGGCCAATCATCAAGTGCTGTGGACACGCGGGCAAGTGAGGAGCGAGCTCGACTAAAGTCGGCGCGTCTCGAGGCGTACTTCCTCGGCTGTGCGGTTCTCGGTCGCGGAGACGAAATATGCTCCGGCGCGATCACGTTCGCAGACCGCCTCGACGAATTCGGTGCCGCGATAGAGGACACCGGCACCGTCATCTGTGGCAAAACCGGGCGGCAGCGTGCCGTCGGCGATCAGCCGCTGAAGCAAGGGACGCCGTTGTTCCTCGGAGTCGTAGTGCACGCCGTTCGAGTACGGAACCAGGGCGAGCCCGTCAGTCACCGGACGAAGGTCGGGTCCGAATGAGTCCGTGGTGCCGCCGACGTGCCAGCAGATCGACCCGGCGGAGATGCCTGTCAACACGACGCCTGCTTGCCATGCGGCACGCATTGCCACGTCAACACCGTGCAGCCGCCACATCGCCAGCAGGCCTGCCACGCTGCCACCGAACACCCACACCACGTCGTGGTCGAGCAGTTGAGCGCTGATGTCATCGACGTTCGGCATCGGGAACAGCGTCAGATGTGACGCGCTGAGCCCGCGCACCTGCGCGGCCTCGGTCAGCCAGTGCAGCACGGTCGGGTTGTCGCCAAGCGCAGTGGCCACAAAGCAGACCCGCGGCGCCCGTCCGGTCACGCCGGCCAAGTCGATCGCGTACTCGGTGAGGGCGCTGAACTCCCAGCGGGTACGTCGACCCTCGCGGAAGCCTCCGCTCGTTGCGAGGATGGTCGGGGCATCGGCGGACATGGGCCAAACGTATGCGCGACTACTGGCTCTTGCGATGACTTATCTTGCCAGCGGTGGTCTGTACTCGCATGACTGAAGAACGCATGACTGCCACCATCACGATTCAGGCGCCCGTTCAGGACGTGTTTGACGTGCTGGCCGACCCGTCGACGCATGAGGCAATCGACGGCACCGGCTGGGTGCGCGAGTCGCTCGACGGCAAACCGCTGATCCAGACCGGTCAGATCTTCCGGATGGCGATGTACCACGACAACCACCCGGACAAGAACTACGAGATGGCCAACCGGGTCGAGGTATTCGAGCCGCCGCATGCTGTGGCCTGGCAGCCCGGTCAAGGCTCGGACAATGCCAATCTCGAATTCGGAGGATGGTTTTGGCGCTACGACCTCAAGCCGGTCGGCGCCGCCCAAACGGAGGTCGCGCTGACCTACGACTGGTCGAGAGTGCCGCCATCTTTGCGCGAGCACATCGGCTTCCCGCCGTTCGACGCCCAGCACCTGGAGAACTCGCTGAAGCATCTGGCGGAACTGGCCGAGGTGCGCGCCGCGTAGCGATTTCGGCGCGCAAACGGCCGCTCAGCGTCCTGTAAGCGCGCCGAAATCACGCCTGCAGCGTGCGCACCGCCTCGATGCGGGCCTTGAGCTGATCGGTCGTCGCCGCCGCGATCGGCGGCCCGCCGCAGATCCGGCGCAGCTCGTTGTGGATCCAGCCGTGCGGCTTGCCGGTGCGGTGGTGGGCGATCGACACCAGCGTGTTCAGTTCACGCCGCAGCTCACGCAGCTGCCCATGCGTCGATGGACGCGGCACCTCACCCGTGGCCGTGCGCTTCGTCAACTGCTCTTCTTGCCTGCGCCGCAACAGGTCTCGCATCTGCTCCGCATCGAGCAGGCCGGGGATGCCGAGGTAGTCGGCCTCCTCTTCGCTGCCTGCCGGCGTCGCGGTGCCGAACGACGAGCCGTCGAAGATCACTTGGTCCAGCTCAGCGTCGGCGCCCAATGATTCGAAGCCGTTGTCCAATTCACTTGGCTCGGACTTGCGACGCTCGACGTACTCGTCGTCTTCCTGCGACTCCCTGTGCGGCTTGCCCAGCACGTGGTTGCGCTGAGCTTCCATCTCACTGGCCAGCAGCAGCAGGTTGGGCACTGACGGCAAGAAGATGCTCGCCGTTTCGCCGGGTCGGCGGGACCGCACGAATCGCCCGATCGCCTGTGCGAAGAACAGCGGCGTCGACGCGCTTGTCGCGTACACCCCGACGGCAAGCCTCGGCACGTCGACGCCCTCGGACACCATCCGCACCGCCACCAGCCATGGGCTCGTTCCCCCGGAGTACTCCGCGATGCGCGCTGAGGATCCGGGGTCGTCGGACAGCACGACCGTCGGCGTTTGACCGGTCAGCTTGGTCAGCGCCGCCGCATAAGCGCGGGCGGCGGTCTGGTCGGAGGCGATGACCATCGCACCCGCATCGGGCATTCCGCCCTCACGCAGCTGACTGAGCCGGGTGTTGGCGGCTTGCAGCACGGCCGGGATCCACTCGCCTGCCGGGTTCAGCGCGGTGCGCCACGCGCGGGCGGTCTGCTCGGCGGTCAACGGCTCGCCGAGGCGTGCCGCGTGTTCCTCGCCCGCGCTGTCACGCCATCGCGCCTCGCCCGAATAGGCCAGGAAGACGACCGGCCGGACAACGCCGTCGGCGAGCGCCTCGGCGTAGCCGTAGGTGTGGTCGGCCGACGAGCGCATCAGACCGTCGCCGTCCGGTTCGTAGGTGACGAACGGGATCGCACTGTCGTCGCTGCGGAACGGCGTCCCGGTCAACGCCAGCCTGCGGGTCGCGTCGCTATAGGCCTCTCGGATGGCGTCGCCCCAACTCTTCGCGTCGCCGCCGTGGTGGATCTCGTCGAAAACGACGAGAGTGCGGAAGTTCTCGGTGCGCACCCGGTGCCGGGTCGGGTGGCTGGCCACCTGCGCGTAGGTGACGACGACGCCGTGGTACTCCGACGACGTCTGCGCCGACGAGTTGGAGAACTTCGGATCCAGCGCGATCCCGACCCTTGCCGCGGCCAGTGCCCACTGCGTCTTCAGATGCTCGGTCGGCACGACGACGGTGAGGCGCTCGACGGTGCCGTCGGCCAGCAGCTCTCCGGCGATGCGCAGGGCAAACGCCGTCTTGCCTGCGCCGGGCGTGGCTACGGCGAGGAAATCGCGTGGTTTGGCGCCCAGATAGCGCACCAATGCCCGACGCTGCCAGCCTCGCAAAGCCTGGGTGTCGGGCGCAGCATCTGCCCGCACCCAAGACTCCTCACTGATCGGACTGCAGCCTAGCTCAAGGGATTACGTGCGCGCACGTTTCGGCGTGTCGGCTATGGCGTGTCAGTCCATGAAGAAGTTGTCGTTGGCGATGAACCACTCGCGACGTTCCTCGTCGGTCATGTCGCCCAGCTGGGCCATGCCCTCGAAGTAGTGCTCGCGAGGAGCGCCGGGAGCAAACAGCATCAAGATCGACGTCGGCTCGTCGGCTTCGTTTCGGAAGCCGTGGATGCCGCCGGGTGGGACGTAGAGGAAGTCGTTCGGATGTCCGTCGATCCAATCGGTGCCGTCATACAGCTTGACGGTTCCCGACAACACAAAGAACGCCTCGGACATCGCCCGGTGGAAGTGCGGGCCCGGTCCGCCGCCCTTGGGGGCGATGTCGACGCGGTACAGGCCGTAATCGCCGCCGGTGGCTTGCTGGTTGGCGACGTAGTGGTACTTGGTGAGGCCGAACGAGTCGTAATCGGGAGGGGCCCCTCCGTTTTCGGGCGCTCGCCTCAACCAGGCACTGACCTCCGGTTGATCTTTGATGTAACGGGCTGGCGGATACGGCGGCACGATTAGTGACATCGCTTGCCAGCCTGCCACATTCAGCCGACGGGAGTGACCACCGAAGTGAGCTCCTCCGACACCGCCCACAGCCGGCGCTGAGCCTCGATGTCGTGGGAGGCCGCGCTGGACGCGACGACCTTCGGGTAGCCCCGCTGCTCGCCGAATCCGTCGGGCCCGAAATACTGCCCGCCGAGCACGCCCGGATCGGTCGCCGCGCGCAGCGTCGGCAACGCACCCATGTCCGGACCCTGCATCAGCGGTGCCAACACGGTCGCTAGTGCCCTCACCGCGACCGGCAGATTGCGCGCCAGCTCGGTATTGGAGCCGCCGGGATGTGCGGCGACGGCGATGGTGTCGGTGCCGCGCAGGCGCCGCTGGAGCTCATACGTGAACATCAGGTTGGCCAGCTTGGACTGTCCATATGCCCGAATCCGGCCGTAGTCGCGCTCCCACTGCAGATCGTCGAAGCGAATTGCGCGGGCGAAACGATGACCGACGCTGCTGACGGTCACGATTCGCGAACCCGGCGCGGCCAGCACGCGGTCGAGCAGCTGGTTCGTCAGCGCGAAGTGGCCCAGATGATTGGTGCCGAACTGCAATTCGAAGCCATCCTTGGTGGTCGACTTCGGCGTCATCATCACGCCTGCGTTGTTGATCAGCAGATCGATCGAATCGTGACCCGAGCGAAGCTGGTCGGCGGCGGTCCGGATGGAGTCGAGCGAGGTCAGGTCGAGCTCTTGGATCGCCACGCTGGCGCCAGGGGTGGCCCTGGTGATCAGGTCGGCCGCGGCCTTGCCCTTCTCGAGATTGCGGACGGCGAGCACGACATGCGCGCCCTTCGCGGCGAGTGCCGACGCGGTCTCGTAGCCGAGGCCGGTGTTGGCGCCGGTGATGACGGCGGTGCGACCGGTCTGGTCGGGAATGTCGGCAGTGGTCCACTTGCCCATGAGAATCTCCTACAATCGGTTAAACGGGGCGGGCGCTCCGCTTGATTACGAATATACGGAACGCACGCCCCGTTTATCTATTCCCGAGGAGTGTGAGATGGCTCAACCCGCCCGGCCGCTGCGCGCCGACGCGGCGCGTAATCGCGCTCGGGTGCTCGAGGTCGCCTATGAGACCTTCGCCGCCGACGGGCTGGGCGTGCCGATCGACGAGATCGCCCGACGGGCCGGTGTCGGTGCTGGCACCGTCTACCGCCATTTCCCGACCAAGGAAGACCTGTTCCGGGCCGTGGTACAGGACCGGATTCAGCGCATCGTGAGCGACGGGCGCGCACTGGTGGCCGGCGACGACCCGGGGCAGGCGCTCTTCACGTTCCTGCGCTCGATGGTGCTCGAATGGGGGGCGACCGATCGTGGGTTGACCGACGCGCTCGCGGGGTTGGGCATCGATGTCGCGACCGCGATGCCCGAGGCAGAAGGCGAATTCCTCGGGGTGCTCGGCGAGTTGTTGCGCGCTGCCCAGAAAACGGGCACGGTACGGCCCGATGTCGATGTGCCGGACGTCAAGGCGATCGTGGTCGGAAGCCAGGCGATGCAGGCGTATCGGCCGGACGCGGCCGAGCGACTCCTCGAGGTCGTCCTCGACGGCTTGCGGACCTCGTAGATCCGCGGTTGCCCACAGGGCGCTGACAGGTCGCCGACGCATAGTGGCGTGCTATGAACCCGGTGAGTTGGCACTGGGACACCGGTGCTGCCGCGGTGATCGTCGCGGCAGGCGTCGCCTATGGCTGGGCCTGGCGGCGCGCTGACGCGACGGCACGGCGATATGTGTGGTGGTTCGTCATCGGCGTCGTGCTGACTGCGGTGGCGACGATGAGCATGGTCGGCGTCTACGCAACGGTGTTGTTCTGGGTCAGGGCGCTGCAGGTGCTGCTCCTGCTGTACGCGGCGCCGTTCTTTCTCGCGATGGGTCGGCCCGTCACCGTGCTGAGCCAAGCGCTCGGACACAGCGGGCTGGACCGGGTAGTTGGCCAGCCGTGTGGCGCGATTGGCCGCACACCCCGCGACGACGTCGGCGGCGATGCTTGCCACGCCCTGGCTGCTGTATCTCACACCCTGGTACAGCGCCGCCCTGCGGCACCAGGCCGTGGCGGCGGCGACCAACGTGCTGTTGCTGCTGATCGGTTTCGCTTATTTCTACGCACGGTTGCAGGCCGATCCGGTGCCCCGGCGCTACTCACAACTGATTTCACTCGTCATCAGCATCGTGGAATCGATCAGCGACGGCCTGCTGGGCATTGTGTTGTGGCTCGGGCCGTTGATCGCCGTCGACTACTACACGCACATCGACCGGCACTGGGGACCGAGCCTGCGGGTCGACCAATCGATCGGCGCCGGAGTGCTCTGGCTGCTCGGCGACGTCCTCGGCGTCGCGTTCATCGTCGTGCTGATGCGGTTCTTCTCGGCCGATGAGAGCAGCCGTGCTGCGGCCGTCGACGCCGAACTCGACCGCGCGGATCACGATGAAGCACAACCGGTTTCGGGCCTGTGGTGGGAGAACGATCCGCAATTGCGTGAGCGGATGCGTCGAGCATGACCGTGCCGCTGCTGGGCACGCTGGCCGTGTCCGGGTTCGCCAATGCCTGGTTCTTCGTGTTCCTGGTAGTCGTCGTCGCGATGCTGGCGGCCTACGTCCTCGCGCAGCGTGCACGCAGGCGGCGAGTGCTGCGGTTCGCCAATCTCGAACTGCTGCAGGCGGTCAGCAGGCCGACTCGGCGCCGGTGGCGTCACCTTCCCGCTGCGCTGTTGGTGGCGTCCCTCGCACTGCTGACCACCGCGATGGCGGGTCCGACTCACGACGTGCGGGTGCCGCGCAACCGCGCCGTGGTCATGCTGGTCATCGATGTCTCGGAGTCGATGGCGGCCACCGACGTGCCACCGAACCGATTGGCGGCCGCGAAGGAAGCGGGGAAGCGGTTCGCGGATGAACTGACTCCCGGAATCAATCTTGGGCTGGTCGAGTTCGCCGGAACCGCAACGCTTTTGATGTCGCCGACCACCGACCGAGATAGCGTCAAGGCTGCGATCGACACGCTGCAGCCCGCAGAACGCACCGCTACCGGTGAGGGCATCTTCACCGCATTGCAGGCGATCGCTGCGACGACCGGGGTGCTCGGCGGTGGGGACGGCCCACCGCCTGCCCGCATCGTCCTGGAATCCGACGGCAAGGAAACCGTGCCGGGGGAGCCGGATGCGCCGCGGGGCGCGTTCACGGCAGCTCACGCCGCCAAGGAACAGGGTGTCGCGATATCCACGATCTCGTTCGGCACCCCGGACGGAACCGTCAAGGTCGACGATGAAGACCTTCCCGTACCGGTCGATGACTCAACGTTGCAGAAGATCAGCGAAATCTCGGGTGGGCAGACGTTTCACGCGGGCAGTCTGGATCAGCTCAACAGCGTGTACGCCACGCTGCAGAGCATCATCGGCTACCAATCGGTGCCCGCCGACGCCAGCGCGGGATGGATTCGGCTCGGGGCGTTCGCCCTGATCGCCGCATTGCTCGCCGCGGCCCTGCTCAACCGGCGGTTGCCGGACTGAGTTCTCAAACCGGCAGTCTGCGATTGATCAAGAGAGCGAGCAACGCGCCGATGGCGCTGAGCGCGACGGCGATCCGCAGCCATCCTGCGCTCGCGGGCCCGCTCTCGACCTGATAGCCCATCTGGTCCTCGACCGCGCCGAAGTCCTTGGTGAGCTCGTCGATGTTCTCGGCGGTCGACGTTTGGCCCCCGGACAACTGCGCGATGGATTTCATCATCCCGTCGTCGACGGGCACCGGCACCGTTTCGTTCTTCATCGCCACGTGCCCGGCCGGGGTGCCGAACGCGATCGTGGTGATCGGAACGCCGTCGTCTCTTGCGGCGCGCGCCGCGGTGTAGGCGCCTTGCGGGTTGTTCGGTTCGTCGGGCTTGTTCTCTTTGCCGTCGGAAAGCAGGACGATCCGGGCCGGCGGCGGCTTGTCCTCCGGACCCTTCAGCACCGCGTTGACCGTCTGAATGGATTGCAGCGCGGCGAAGATCGCCTGGCCGGTGGCGGTGCTGTCGGCAGGCGCCAGCTTGTCGAGGGCAGCGACGGTGAGCGAGTGATCGGGGCTGGGGGCGACGAGCACATTGGCGCTTCCTGCGAATGCGATCAGACCCAGATTCACGCCTGCGGTCACCTGGCGGGCGAACTGTTGCGCGGCGTGCTGGGCGGCGATCAGCCGGTTCGGCGGGACATCGGTCGCCTTCATCGACTGGGATTCGTCGATGATCAGCATGATCACCGCCCGATTGCGCGGCACCCGTACGTCGTGGCTCGGCTGGGCGAGCGCGATGGTCAACGGGACCAGTGCCAGGAGCATGAACGTCACTGGCAGGTGCCGCCAGCGCGACCGCCGGGCAGGCGCGACGGAATCGGCCGCGGCGGGATCGGCGAACCGGCGCATGCGCTGACGTCGACGTTCGTTGGCAACCAGGTACACCGCCAACAGCGCGGCGGGCGCCACCAGCAGCACCAGCCACATCGGGTTCTCGAACCCAGACAACGACAGCAGACCCAGGCCAGGAACCGTCACTGCATCAGGGTCGCCCGCTCCGCTGGGAATCGGCTGTGCCGGGCAGTTTCGGCGAGGGCGAACGACCTTGCACTCGCCCTGGTCGAGTGCTAAGAATGCAGTTGGCACTCGCGACCGGTGAGTGCTAGGTCGGGACGGTGAGGCAGGGGCCGCACACGCGGAGCACATCCCAGCCGTCCGTCGCGGGCACTGGGCCCGACCACAGAACGTGCGATCCCTTATCGGAGGAATCACTTCGCAATGGCCAAGACAATTGCGTATGACGAAGAGGCCCGTCGCGGCCTCGAGCGGGGCCTCAACGCCCTCGCCGACGCGGTAAAGGTGACGTTGGGTCCCAAGGGCCGCAACGTCGTCCTTGAGAAGAAGTGGGGCGCTCCCACGATCACCAACGATGGGGTTTCCATCGCCAAGGAGATCGAGCTGGAGGACCCGTACGAGAAGATCGGCGCCGAGCTGGTCAAGGAAGTCGCCAAGAAGACCGACGACGTCGCGGGCGACGGCACCACCACCGCCACCGTGCTGGCTCAGGCGCTCGTTCGCGAGGGTCTGCGCAACGTCGCGGCGGGCGCCAACCCGCTCGCCCTGAAGCGCGGCATCGAGAAGGCCGTCGAGAAGATCACCGAGACGCTGCTGAAGTCGGCCAAGGAGGTCGAGACCAAGGAGCAGATCGCTGCCACCGCCGCCATCTCGGCCGGTGACACCCAGATCGGCGAGTTGATCGCCGAGGCCATGGACAAGGTGGGCAACGAGGGCGTCATTACCGTCGAGGAGTCCAACACCTTCGGCCTGCAGCTGGAGCTCACCGAGGGCATGCGTTTCGACAAGGGCTACATCTCGGGCTACTTCGTCACCGACGCCGAGCGTCAGGAAGCCGTCCTGGAGGATCCGTACATCCTGCTGGTCAGCTCGAAGATCTCGACCGTCAAGGATCTGCTGCCGCTGCTGGAGAAGATCATCCAGTCCGGCAAGCCACTGCTGATCATCGCCGAGGACGTCGAGGGCGAGGCGCTGTCCACCCTGGTCGTCAACAAGATCCGCGGCACCTTCAAGTCCGTCGCCGTCAAGGCACCGGGCTTCGGTGACCGCCGCAAGGCGATGCTGCAGGACATGGCCATCCTCGCCGGTGGCCAGGTCATCAGCGAAGAGGTCGGGCTATCGCTGGAGACCGCCGACGTCTCGCTGCTGGGCAGCGCCCGCAAGGTCGTCATCACCAAGGACGAGACCACGATCGTCGAGGGCGCCGGTGATCCCGAGGCCATCGCCGGGCGGGTGGCTCAGATCCGCCAGGAGATCGAGAACAGCGACTCCGACTACGACCGCGAGAAGCTGCAGGAGCGCCTGGCCAAGCTGGCAGGCGGTGTTGCGGTGATCAAGGCGGGCGCTGCCACCGAGGTGGAGCTCAAGGAGCGCAAGCACCGCATCGAGGACGCGGTCCGCAACGCCAAGGCGGCCGTCGAGGAGGGCATCGTCGCCGGTGGTGGCGTGGCGCTGCTGCAGTCGGCTCCGGCGTTGGACGAGCTGAAGCTGTCCGGTGACGAGGCCACGGGCGCGAACATCGTCAAGGTCGCGCTGGAGGCCCCGCTGAAGCAGATCGCCTTCAACTCGGGCCTGGAGCCGGGCGTCGTCGCCGAGAAGGTCCGCAACCTTCCGGCCGGCCACGGCCTGAACGCCCAGACCAATGAGTACGAGGATCTGCTCAAGGCAGGCGTGGCCGACCCGGTCAAGGTGACGCGTTCGGCGCTGCAGAACGCGGCGTCCATCGCGGCGCTGTTCCTGACCACCGAGGCCGTCGTCGCCGACAAGCCGGAGAAGGCGGCCGCACCGGCCGACCCGACCGGTGGCATGGGCGGCATGGACTTCTAAAGTCGCCAACGACGAGGCCCGGTCCCCTTGCGGGGCCGGGCCTTTGTCGTGACGACGAGTGCCGAACGTGGGTTACCCGCACGCATACCGGTGTAGACCGTGACACAAGCCCACACTCGCGAACGAAACTCACCGAACTACGCCCTGGCGACGCCTTGGATCGCCCGCAGCCGCCCGTCGGCGAGGGCGGAGGTGAGGTTCGTGACCTTCTCCTCGAAGTCTGCCACGAACGCGTGTAGACCGAGCGGATTGGCGGGCAGTGTCAGAAGCGCCTGCATCAACGCGGCCGCCTCGTCGGTGAGATCGTTCCAGTGCTCGATCGCGAAGCCGGCGGTCTCGATGACGGTGCGCAACTGCTCGGGAGTGGCGAGGTGGCTTTGGTCGGGGTCGTCGGCCCACGGCAGCGGATAGCCGAGTTTGCCACGATCGCCAGACGTGATGTCCCACAATGCAAGTCGGCCATCGCCGACAAGGACGCGGCGTGCTTCGCCATAGAGGCGGGTCTTATCGGCCACGTTCATCTGAACATGCTGGCTGAATACCACGTCAAAAGTGGCGTCGGCGAACGGCAGTTCGGTGACGTCGGCCTGCTGCACGGAGATCCGATCGTCCAGCCCGACGAGCCGGTCGAGCCAACGAGCCGTTTCGCAGTACTCGTCGGTGAAATCGACGGCGGTCACCCGGCACCCGCACCGGTTGGCGAGGAAGCGGGAGGTACCGCCGATACCGCTGCCGGCGTCCAGCACATGGTCGTGGCTGGTGATTCCCAGCAACTCCGCGAGCTGGCTGGTGGCGATGCGCCCCATGGTGTGGAAATCCTCGAGCGGCGCGAGGTCCGCCGGCTGAAGGTTTGCGAGTTCCAAACCTGCGGTGACGAGCGCACGCTCGATGTCGTGCCGTGATCGGCCCGTCGCGTACTGGGTGTCGATTGTGGTGTCGGTCATGGATGTAAGCATGAAGCGAACAGACAAGAAAATCAATCATAAAGACAACAAACACGTCTTCGCCCTGAGCGTAACGACGCAGCGGGGAACTCAGCCGGTTTCGAGCGGCATGCAATCGTCCTTGCAGCCGGGTTTCGTCACCGTTCCCGGCGCTGCCTTGCGATGCAACACGGCGCGGCTCGGCACGATCTTCAGCGCGTCGGTGTCAGTCGGCTCGCCGCGCCCGTCGACGATCAGCGAGTAGCCGCCGGGTTCGCGCGGGGGCCAGACAAGTGTGACGCCGTCATGGCTCGCGAGGTTCTTGCGCGTGCTGTTGCCGATTGAGCTGACGTCGATCACACCATCGGCGAGCACAGGTTCGACCGCAACGGTGTGTGCGTGGTAGTCGTCGCCGACCGTGATCAGATAGGCGTACGCGTAGTCGGCCAGCTCGTCGGCCAGCCGGTCGAGATCGACTTTGACGCTCATGGGCCTAGGCCACCGGCGCCGGTTGACGGCCGCGGACCAGCTTGCCGGGACGCGCGTCGGTGGGCACGCCGTTCTCGGCGATGATCTCGCCAGACACGATCGTCGCGACATAGCCGTCCGCAGCCTGGTCCAGTCGACGACCGCCCGCAGGCAGGTCGTGGGTGATCACCGGCTTGTGCAACCGCACTGCGGCATGGTCGATCACGTTGAGATCCGCCTTGTAGCCCACCGCGATTCGGCCGCGGTCGGCGAACCCGGCGACCCTCGCGGGCACGGATGTCAATTCGCGGATCACGTCGGCGACGCGCATCCGGCCCGACGCGCGGTCGCGTGCCCAGTGGGCCAGCAGGAACGTCGGATAGCTTGCGTCGCAGATCATTCCGTAGTGCGCACCACCGTCGCCCAGGCCGAGCACGACGTCATCGCGGCGCAGCAACTCGCCGACGGTGTCGAGCGAGTTGTCCTGATAGTTGCCCATCGCGACGAGCAGCATCGCGTGGCCGTCTTCGTCGAGCAAGCGGTCGTAGGCCTCCTCCATCGGAGTCACGCCGCGCGCCTTCGCCCGCGCAGCGATGGATGTGGACGCGGCCGGCTCGTAGTCCGGGTTGTCGGTCAGCGGGAAGATCCAGTTCCAGGCCTGGGCCAGATAGAGCAGCGGATGGCCGTCGCCGGCGGGCTTGTCGGCGAGGATCCGCGCCCGCACTTCGGGCTTGTGCATCTCGGCGACCCGTTCGGCCAACGGCAGGTCGGCGATTTCGCGGTAGCTCGGGTAGAACACGAACGGGTTGCCGGTCAGTTCGAGGCCGATCACCAAACCGATTGGGCGCGGGAACATCTGGGCGGTGATGTCGCCTCCCGCCGCGTTGTACTTCTCGATCAGCGTGATCGCATCCGGCCAGATCGGGTCGCCCGAGTTGCCCGTCGCGAGGCTGAACGTGACCGGGAGCTCGGCGTCCGCTGCGGCCTCGAAAACCTGCAGCAGCACGGACTCGTAGCCGCCTGCGGGGATATCGGGCACGAACTGAATGAGCCCGCCGCCGCCGTCGGCCACGCCCTGGGTGATCGCGCTGATCTCGTCCTGCGCGGCGCCGTAGGTGGGGATCAGGTCGCCGCTTCCAGTCTTGTGAAACGAGAACCGCGACGAGGCGAACCCGATCGCGCCAATCTCGATCGCCTCCTTGGCGAGCGCGCGCATCCGGTCCAGATCCTCGGTCGTCGCGGGCTCGCGCTCGGCGCCTCGTCGTCCCATCACATACACCCGCAGCGGCGAGTGCGGCAGATAAGCGGCGACGTCGATGTCGCGCTTTCGAGACTCCACCGCATCGAGGTACTCGGGGAACGTCTCCCAATCCCATGGCAGGCCGTCGACCATCACCACGCCGGGGATGTCCTCCACGCCGGCCATCACGTCGACAAGGACGTCGTGGTCCTCGGCGCGACAGGGCGCGAAGCCAACGCCGCAGTTGCCCATCACCGCGGTCGTCACGCCGTGCGCCGACGACGGCGTCATGCGGTCGGACCAGATGGCCTGCCCGTCGTAATGGGTATGGAGATCGACAAAACCGGGTGTGACGAGGAGTCCGGTCGCGTCGATCTCGCGGGCAGCGTCCCCGCCCACAGCGTCGACGGCCGCGATGACCCCGTTGCTGACCGCGACATCGCCAACGAAAGGCTCACCACCGAGGCCGTCGACGATGGTGCCGTTGCGGATGATCAGGTCGTAGCTCATCTAATGAATCTACGACCGTGGCGGGGCTCCATGCCAGGATGAGCCCGTGATTGACCACCTTGGAATCAACTGTGCGGACTGGGACAAATCGAAGGCGTTCTACGACAAGGTCCTCGGCGTGCTGGGCTACAGCCGGCAGATGGACTTCCAGGTCGCCATCGGGTACGGCAAGGACGGCAAGCCCGATTTCTGGATCGCCGATATGAGTGCCGGTGACGCGGCGGGGCCGAACCGCGAGAACCACGTCGCGTTCCAAGCCAACGACACCGACGCAGTCAAAGCCTTCTACGACGCGGCGCTCGAGCAGGGCGCCAAATCACTGCACGCGCCGCGGCTCTGGCCGGAGTACCACCCCGGCTACTTCGGCGCGTTCGTCCGCGATCCCGACGGCAACAACGTCGAAGCGGTATTCCACGGCGCTGCGCCCGAGGCCTAGACGCCGAGCGCCTCGGAGTACTTGTCGCGCAACGCTTCCCACCCGTGCGCGACGGCGTCCCGGCCGACCACCCGCCGACGGTCCACGCCGTTCGCGGCGTCGTCCAACACGTCGAGGCACAGATGCCAGCCCGCGGCGTTCATCGCGGCATGGTCCTGCTCACGCATGGTCTGTTCCAGCGTCAGCCGGCAGCCGGTATCGGTCGGTGACAGGCGCCAGCGCACGAGGTCGTCGCCCCACCGGTGCACCAGCTCATGCGGCGGGTCCACGCTGATCACGTCGCCGGTGACCGGCTCGTCGTCCGGGTTCTCCCGCACCTGGCGCGGTCCGACGCCGTCCAGCGCTCGGTCGGGGACGATCGGTGACCACTGGCGCAGTCGGACGGGATCGACCAGCCACGGCCAGAGCTTCTCGGCCGGTTGACCGAAATCGCGCACGAGCGTCAATATCCAAGCGCCGTCGCGGTTTTCCAGTTTCCCCTCCAGTGGGTGCGTCATGACTGCTCCTCTTCATCTTCGTCGCGGCCCGCCGCGGTGACGAGTTGGGTAAGGCGGTCCAGGCTGGATGACCACCTGCGGTGGTAGGGCGTCACCCACGCCAGCACCGCGGGGAGCGGATCCTCAGCCAACCGATACACCCGTCGCTTGCCGTCGACGGCAACGTCGACGGACCCGGCGTCCCGAAGCACTCCGAGATGCTTGGACACCAGCGGCTGCGAAATGCCGAGCCGTGCAACGAGAGTGCCGACGTCGGCGGCGCCGTCGCGCAGGGTGTCAAGGATGCGACGGCGGGTCGGGTCGGCGATCACCGCGAATGCGTCCACCCTTTCATATCACCACTCATTCATATAACTGTCAAGGAATGTCGTCGCCCCACAGGTAGCGTCAAGGCATGGCTGACTCAGATGCGGCAGCGGTTCGCGAACTGCTGCGTGACTCGTTCACCCGGCTCATCGAGCACGTCGAAGAACTGACCGACGAGCTCACCGACGAGGTCGCGTTCTTTCGCCCGACCGGCACCGCCAACAGCATCGCCTGGTTGATCTGGCACAGCGCGCGTGTGCAGGACGCACAGCTCTGCGACATCGCGAACATCGAGGAGGTGTGGACGCGCGACGGCTGGGTCGACCGGTTCGATCTGGACCTCCCGCGCAACGACACGGGATTCGGCCACGGTCCTGAGGACGTTGGCAAGGTGCACGCGTCGGCCGACGTATTGGCCGGCTACTACCACGGCGTGCACAAGGTGACGCTGGAGTACATCGCGTCCGTGACGCCCGACGAGCTCAGCCGCATCGTCGACACCCGCTGGCATCCGCCGGTAACCGCGAGCGCGCGACTGGTAAGCATCGTCGACGACTGCGCTCAGCACCTGGGCCAGGCGGCGTACGTGCGGGGCATCACCTGATCCGCGTCTGGCCACCCATCGCGGTAGTCGCGATGGTGATATTGGGTTTGGCGGTGAGACACGGTCCACCCCGTTGGACGACTGGTTTCACCAACACGGACGCCATGTGCGCTATCTGATGTTTTTAGCGAACCCGTGGCTCCTCCCGTCGGTGGTGCTGGCCACGCTCGCCGTAACGCTGTACCGACGGCAGTACCGATTGGCGGTGGCGGCGGCCGTGTGTCCGCTCCTCGCGATGGGGCTCGCCAGGCTGCTGAAGCCCGTGTTCGGCCGTGAACGGGGACTGGCCTATGCCTACCCGAGTGGCCATACGGCGACGTTCGTCGTGGTGATGGGGATGGTCGTGTTGGTGGCGGGCGCCGCGCTCTGGGGCGGTGCTCGTCGCGGTCGTGTAATTGCCTGCTCGCCATCTTGGGCGTAGGCGTGTCTTTCATTACTTCACCGATACGGTCGGCGGCCTGCTGCTGGGCACCGCGATCGTGTGCGTCGCAGCCCTCACATCAGGACACGCACCCCACCGGACTTGACACGTGTCAACCCCGGTGCGATCTGCGTCACAGTCCGTGGTTACCATGAGGCCATGACAGCGACTCCTCAAGTTGATGTGTCCGACACCGGCACCATCCGCAATCCTGCGACCGGTGTGGTTGCTGGCAAAGTGCGTTGGACCGATCCCGCCGATGTGCCGCGCATCGCGGCGGGTCTGCGCGAGGCGCAGAAGCACTGGGAGGCGCGCGGCGCGAAGGGCCGCGCCAAGGTGATGGCTCGCTACGCGGTGTGGCTTGGCGAGCACCGCGATGAGATCGAGACGCTGCTGATCAATGAGACTGGCAAGTCGGCCACCGACGCCGCGCAAGAGGTGCCGCTTCTGATCATGATCGCCTCTTACTACATCAAGACGATGGAGAAGGCGCTGGCGCCTGAGCCCCGTCCGGCGTCGCTGCCGTTCCTGGCGATCAAGAAGGTCGAGGTGCACTACCGGCCGCGTCCGGTGGTCGGCATCATCGCGCCGTGGAATTACCCGGTCGCCAACGCGCTGATGGACGCCATCGGTGCGCTTGCCGCCGGCTGCGCGGTGCTGCTCAAGCCATCCGAACGCACGCCGTTGACGGCCGAGCTGCTGTTGCGGGGGTGGCAGGACTCCGGCGCGCCCGATGTGCTCGCGCTGGCGCAGGGGGCACGTGAGGTGTCCGAAGCGGTCATCGACAACTCCGATTTCATCCAGTTCACCGGGTCCAGTGCGACGGGCGCGAAGGTGATGGAGCGCGCCGCGCGCAGGCTCACCCCGGTCAGCCTCGAACTCGGCGGCAAGGATCCGATGATCGTGCTGGAGGATGCCGACATCGACCTGGCGGCGCACGCCGCGGTGTGGGGCGCGATGTTCAACGCCGGGCAGACGTGTGTGTCCGTGGAGCGGGTGTACGTGCTCGAGCCGGTGTACGACCAGTTCGTCGCGGCGGTAGTACGCGACGTCAACAACCTGAAGATGGGCGCGGGCAACGGGAATGACTTCGGCTCGCTGATCGACGACAACCAGGTTGCCGTGACCGAGCGCCACGTCGCCGACGCGAAGGCCAAGGGCGCAAGGGTGCTCACCGGTGGCGTGCGGCCGAGGAGTGTCGGCAGCTTCTACCCGCCGACGGTACTGGTGGACGTGGATCATTCCATGGCCTGCATGACCGAGGAGACGTTCGGGCCGACGCTGCCGATCATGAAGGTGTCCAGTGTCGCCGAGGCGATCCGGCTGGCCAACGACAGCCCGTACGGGTTGTCCGCCTCGGTGTTCTCGAACGATATCGAGCGCGCGAAAGGCGTTGCAGTGCAATTGGATTGCGGTGCGGTAAACGTCAACGACGTGATCTCCAATCTGATGTGTACGACGGCGCCCATGGGTGGCTGGAAGACGTCTGGGATGGGCGCGCGTTTCGGCGGGGCCGAGGGCCTGCGCAAGTACTGCCGTCAGGAGGCGGTGGTCGCGCCGCGCACCAACGTCGGCGCAGGCGGCAACTACTACCACAACTCGCCCAAGGCGCTGAAGCGGATGAACAAGCTGATGACGAAGTTGGCGCTCATTACGCCTCGTCGCGCTGCTAAGTAAGCACCGCAGCGGGGCCGCGAATTAAGCACCGCCCGTTCATCTGCGCGTTACCCAGGCGTACCCGCGCGTCGATAGTTTTTGCCGGTGACGATGCTCGATGGAGCCCAGGGCTACACAGTTCGCGACGATGACGACGACGACCCGGTGCTGGTTCGGCAACCAGAAGGCACCGAGGTCGACACCTGGCGGGAGAACTACCCGTACGACGAGCGCATGAAGCGCAACGAGTACGAGGAGCAGAAGCGGCTGCTGCAGATCGAACTGCTGAAGCTGCAGAAGTGGAGCCAGGCCAACGGCCACCGGCATGTCATCGTGTTCGAGGGCCGCGATGCCGCGGGCAAGGGCGGCACCATCAAGCGGTTCATGGAACACCTCAACCCGCGAGGGGCGCGCGTCGTCGCGCTGGAAAAGCCGACCGAACGCGAGCGCACCCAGTGGTACTTCCAGCGCTACGTCCATCACCTGCCGGCCCACGGCGAGATCGTCCTTTTCGACCGGTCCTGGTACAACCGCGCAGGTGTCGAGCGGGTGATGGGTTTCTGCAGCCCCAAGCAGCACGCCGAGTTCATCCGGCAGGTCCCGCTGTTCGAGCAGATGCTGGTCAACGACGGCATCAGCCTGACGAAGCTGTGGTTCTCGGTGTCGTCGTCCGAGCAGCGCACCCGGTTCACCATCCGTCAGGTCGACCCCGTGCGGCAGTGGAAGCTGTCGCCGACAGACCTGGCGTCGCTGGACAAGTGGGATGACTACACCGCGGCCAAAGAAGACATGTTCGCGTGGACAGACACCGAGACCGCGCCGTGGACGGTGGTCAAGAGCAACGACAAGAAGCGCGCGCGGGTCAACGCGATGCGCCACGTGTTGAGTAAGTTCGACTACGACAACAAGGACCATGAGGTGGTCGGCAGGCCGGACCCCCTCATCGTGGGACGCGCCCTGAACGACTGAGGTCTGCGCGTCCTGCCAGGAAGGAGGACGCGTGCGGTTTGTGGCGACCATGTTCCTGTGGCTCGTCACGACGGTCGCGCTGGCGGTGGCCCTTCCTGCTATGTGGGCGCAGAGGAACATCGTCGACGCCAACGGCTACGCCGCGTTCGCGCAATCGGCGGCCAAGGATCCGCGGCTGCAACAGGCGATGGCCTCCGAACTCACCACTCAGATGGTGTCCTTGGCTTCGAACAACGGCTTCCACCTCAACTCCGATGTGGTGCGTGAGGTGACGACGGCCTACACCCAAAACGCCGGTTTCCCAGGGCAGTTCGCGCAGGCGAACCGTATCGTCCACACCTGGATGTTCACCGACGAGATCCGCCGCCAGGAAGGCACCGACGATCGCTGGCTGATCGACATCGCCCCGATGCTGTCCGATCCGTCGCTGCGCGCGACGTTGGGCAATCTGAATCTCGATGTGCCGGACACGCTGACGGTGCCGATTACGGTGTCCGACACGGCGGGTATGCAACCGGGACAGTTGCGGCAGTTGTCGACGTGGGGTCCGTGGGTCAGCATCGGAGCGGCGGTGTTGACGGGAGTGCTCGCGCTGCTGACGTTGGCTGCGGCACGAGCCCGGGGTAAAGCGCTTGCAGCGCTGGGTGTTTCGGCTCTGCTGGTGGGCGCCGCAGGCTGGGCGGGCCTGGAAGTTGCGCGGCGCTTCGTCAACCAAGCACTGGATCGGACGTCGGGTGACATTCGGCAGGTCGCCGACGCGATGGTCAACCACGCCGAGGGCAGCCTGCATCAGTGGCTGAACCTGACGCTGGCCGCGGGCGGAGTGCTGGTGGCGTTCGGCGTGCTCGTGTCGATGCTCGGTGGGCTGCGCCGACGCGACTAGGCAGGGACGACATCACCAGGGTTGCTTTCGTACGACTACTCGTGCGAGAGTAGTCGCGTGTCGTCAATCCGGGTCTTTCTCCTCGCTGCCCTGGAGGAGCGTGGCCCGATGCACGGCCATCAGCTTCGGCTTCTGGCCGAAGAGGAGCACGTGGCGCTGTGGACCGACATCACGGTCGGCAGCCTGTACGGAGCGATCAAGCGGTTGGCCGCTGAGGAACTGATCGAGGAGGTCCGCGTCGAACGTTCGGGTGCGTACCCGCAGCGACAGGTGTGGGCGATCACCGATGCGGGACGCGAAGCGCTCGGCGTGCTGCGATTGCGCGCATTGCGCGACATCGTCATCAAGCCTGATCCGTTCGACATCGCGATGACCCGGCTCGACGACGCTCACCTTGAGGATCTGCCGGCGATCATCACTGCTCGGATCGCATCGTTGTCGGCCACGCTCGAACAATGGGAAGCCCATGCCAACGCTATCGACCGCTATCTGAGCGTCAGCGAACGGATCGTGATGAAGCATCGGGCCGACCGGCTACGTGCCGAAATCGCTTGGCATGAAGAGCTTCTTGCTGCGCTACCAGAAATCGTTGCCGACCATCGCGCCAGGAGGACACCGTGAAGACTCCGGTTGTGACGTCGAAACAGGTTGTCGGATCCCGTAACAAATGGCTGGCGCTGGCCGTCTTGTTGATCGGTGCGTTCATGGCCCTGCTCGACACCACCATCGTCAACGTCGCCATCCCAACCATCCGGAGCAGCATCGGGGCATCGAACGCCACGCTGTCCTGGATCGTCTCGGGTTACGCACTTGCATTCGGGCTGGCGCTGATTCCCGCCGGACGTGTGGGGGATCGGCTGGGGCACAAGTGGGTGTTCATCGCGGGCTTGTCGCTCTTCACCATCGCCAGCCTGGCGTGCGGCCTGGCCCAGGATGACGGTCAGTTGATCGCCGCCCGAGCGGTGCAGGGGCTGGCCGGCGGTATGTTCTTCACGACGATCACAGCCTTGATCCAGTTGATGTTCGCAGACCGAGAGCGTGGCCGCGCGTTCGCGATTCTTGGTGCGACCATTGGCTTTTCGACCGCCCTTGGCCCGTTGGTCGGCGGACTGATCATCCAGGCTTTCGGCGCCGAAACCGGATGGCGGCTGGTCTTCGGCGTCAACATCCCGATCGGAATCGTTGCGGTTGGCGCGGCAGCGGTCTTTCTCCCCAGTGGTGCCGAGAGTACGGATAGCGCAGCCGATTGGCTCGGACTGGCGTTGCTCACGGCGGGCCTGGTGGCGCTGCTCACGCCGTTGATCGAAGGCCAGCAAGAAGGCTGGCCGTCGTGGACATATGTGTCGATGGTCGGAGGAGCCGTGCTCATCGCGCTCTTCGCGCTGTGGGAACGTCGCCTGGAGAAGCTCGAAGGCAATCCGCTTGTCCCGCCACGGCTTTTCGCCCATTCGTCGTTCACGGGCGGGGTATTGCTCGCGTTGGTCTATTTCGCGGCCTTCACCAGCATCTTCTTCACGATCGCCTTGCTGTGGCAGGCGGGCCTGGGTCATAGCGCATTGCAATCCGGGCTTGTCGCAATGCCATTCGCCGTCGGCAGCATCATTGGTGCTGCACGAAGTGACGTGCTGGCCGCGCGGTTCGGCCGCAGCGTGTTGATCTGCGGCCTTGGTCTGGTAGCCGCCGGTATCACCGCCGTCTGGCTCATGTTGGCGCACACTGCGCCGACCGCTTACAGCGGCTGGGAGTTGCTTGCGCCGTTACTGATCGCCGGGATCGGCAGCGGCCTGTTCATCGCGCCGAATTCCGACTTCATCGTCGCGACGGTGGAGCGTCGGGATGCGGGCGCGGCCAGTGGGGTGATCGGCACGATGCAGCGCATCGGCAGCGCGGTCGGCATCGCTGTCATCGGGACTGTGCTGTTTGGCACGCTGCACGTGGTGCCCGGCCCCGACGCGGTGGCCGTGGCTTTCGCACACAGCGCGACGATGGCCATGGGCGTCAGCGCCGCGCTGAGCGTCGTAGCGTTCGGCCTCGCTTTCGCCCTGCCGCGCGCGGCATCCCCGGCCTAAAGCGTGTCGAACAACTGGCTGAGGTCGAGTCGTCGGAGTAGTAGGGCGATTTGGCTGAGCATCAGGAAGCCTTCGTGGGCGTCGAGGGTGATTTCGTAGTGGCGGTCGAGCCGACGGCAGTGGTTGATCCATCCGTTGGTGCGTTCGACCACCCACCGTCGCGGTTGAACGAGGAACCCGCTGCCAGCCTTAGGGCCGGACACGATGTCGACAGTGATTCCGGCCTTGGCAGCCGCTGGCGAGGGTTGGTTGTCGGTGGGTCGTGGGATGCTCACCGCTGAGATGAGCCGGCACACCACGTTCAAGTTCTGTCTGGACCCGACGGTCAAGCAGCACGAGGTGCTGGCCCGGCACGCGGGTGCCTCACGGTTCGCGTTCAACCAGTGCTTGGGCCTGGTGCAAACCGCGCTGACTGGGCGCCGCACCGACCAGGACATCGATGTGCCGTGGACCGCGTTCGATCTGATTAACGCCTTCAACGCGTGGAAGAAGACCGAGGACGCCGGCCGCGTGTTCATGGTCGACACCGATGGCGTGGCCGAGCCTGTGGTGACCGGGCTGGCGTGGCGTAGCCAGGTGTGCCAGCAGGTATTCGAGGAAGCCGCCGTCGACCTAGGTAAAGGGCTGAAAGCGTGGTCCGACTCTCGCTCAGGTAAGCGCAAGGGCAGACGGATCGGGTTTCCCTGCTTCAAGAAGAAGACCGGCGCTGCCCCGTCGTTTCGACTGCGTAACAAACACCCCAGGGGCCGTCCGGCGGCGATCCGGGTCGGCGACAACGCTCGCCCACGCTCGGTCATCCTGCCCGGCATCGGCCCGATCGCCGTGCACGACGACACTCGCCGGTTGCGGCGCATGCTCGCCAACGAGCGGGCGAAAATCCTGTTCGCCACCGTCACTCATCACGGCGGGCACTGGTGGGTTTCGCTGAACGTCGAGGCCGCCGATGTGCACCCAGCCCACCAGCACCCGCTGCGCGCCGAGGCGGATCACGGCGGCTGGGTGGGTGTGGATCGCGGCTTGTCGGCGTTCCTGGTCGCCGCCACCAGTGACGGCGAGGAGGTCGCCCGTATCGGCGACGCCCCCAAAGCACTGCGCGCGGGGATGGCTCGCCAGCGGCGCTTGTCGAAATCGTTGTCGCGCAAGCAGAAAGGATCAGCTCACCGCCGCCAGGCCGCCACCAAACTGGGGCGGCACCATCACCGCAACACCAACGTGCGTCGGCATTTCCTGCACCAGGTTTCCAACGCGCTGGTCAAGACCCACGACCGGCTCGTGATCGAAGACCTCAACGTGACCGGGATGCTGCGCAACCACCGGCTAGCCCAAGCGATCTCAGATGCCGGCTGGGCCGAGTTCGCCCGCCTCCTACGCTACAAGCAGGCCTGGCGTGGCGGCGACGTCTTAGTGGCCGACCGCTGGTTCCCGTCGAGCAAGCGCTGCCCAGAATGCGGGACTGTTCGCGGCGATCTGAACCTGGCCGAGCGCGTATTCACCTGTGGCTGTGGGCATTCTGCCGACCGCGATCGCAACGCGGCCACCAATCTAGCCCGCTGGGGCCAGGCCCATCACGACCCTCACCGATCCCCGGACCCCCAAGCAGGAGGCCGGGCCACCAACGCCCGCCGACGGGACGGCGCTGACCAGCACCCCACGTGTGCCGGTGAAACCAGCCCGGATGACGCGGGAACCGACATTCACACCGCCCCGGCGGCCTGAATAAACGACGCCCGAGAAGGGCGGTGCCAGACACTCAACGGAGTTGTTCGACACGCTTTAGTACCGTCTTGCCATGCCATTCGTCACGGACATCGTCGGCCCACAGCGGCCCGTCCATGCATGGCCACCGCTTGTCGCGGGCGCAGTCCGGCGTACCAGCACGATCGACACCCACCCGGCCGGCACCGGGGAGTCCGAAGTCGATCTACGGGCGCGCGACGTGGTGGCCCGCGATCCGGACATGGCGGACGTGCTCGGCGAGGTCTGTGTGCGCGCGCATCTCACCGATCGCGTCGTCGACGACATCGCGTCCCACCCGCACGACACGCGTCTTGTGCAGTTATTGGGCAGCCGGGTCGGCCCCGGATTCCGCGCGACGGTGAACAAGCTGCTGCCCGACGAGGCCGAGCGAGCGAGTCTGCTGCACCTGCTGCTCGACGACTGGGTCGGCGCGGCGCTGGTTTCCGGCTATGCGCTGCAGCATGTGGCAATCACCCTGGGTATCGAGGAGAAGCTGCCACCCGGTACCGCCGACAACATGGCAGGCATCTGCGCGGGCTTCGCATCCGACGCGTCGCTCGTCCCGTACGCCAGGCGTAACGGCACCATTCCGTCGGTGCACGGCCCGGTCGCGCCCCCGCTCGTCGACGCCGGGATGCACGCCTTCGAACCGCTGCGCGCCCATGGCATGCGTCGGTTCCGACGGCTCGACCTGGGACCGGTCGATGCCGGTTCTGCTGAGTTCGGCGCCCACTTCCGTGACACTCACGTTGACGGCGACGGCGTCGAGACGATCGTGCACGAGTACACAGTCCTCGGCTCGGTGGACACTTCGACGCGAACCATCGAGTGGGTGACGGCGACCGTGCAGGTGCTGCCGTGGCAAGAATGCCCGGGTGCGATCGGAAGCGCGGCGCGGGTGGAGGGCATGACGCTGTCGGATATGCGCGGTCGGATCCGCGGTGAGTTCGTCGGGACCACCACGTGCACGCACCTCAACGACACCCTGCGCGCGATCGCAGACCTCGACGCGCTGCTGGACCTCAGGGCTCGATGATGTGCGACGGGTCGGGCCTGCGCTCCGGCGGCGCCTGGCTGTAGTCGCCCCACGGTCCGTCGCGGCGCTCGATCGCCGCCCGCACGCCCTGGTTGGCCGCGGTGTCGATGAATTGCAGCGCGTCGGGGGTGTTGCGCATCAGCCCGTCGAGGATGCCGCCGAGCATCTGCGTGGACGAGAGCCCCATGTTCTCGTACGCCTGATTGACGATGAGTTTTTGGGCCTGCAATTGGGAGAGCGGGATGTTCGCGAGCTTGCCGGCGACCTCCTTGACGCGCGCCTCGAGCCGTTCGAACGGGATGGACTCGTTGATGAGTTCTACTGCGGCGGCTTCTTTTCCGGTGAGCGGCTCACCGGTCAGCGCATGCCACTTCACCTTCGCGAGGCTGAGCCGATACAGCCACATGCCGGTGAGGTAGGAACCCCACATGCGGGCGTACGGCGTGCCGATGACGGCGTCGTCGCTGGCGATGACGATGTCAGCACACAGCGCATAGTCACTGCCGCCGCCCACGCACCAGCCGTGCACCTGCGCGATGACGGGTTTGGAGGCGCGCCAGATCGCCAAGAATTTCTGGTGCGGGCTGGTCACTTGGGCGGTCATCGCCGCGAAGTCCTTGCCGGGATCCCAGCGTCCGTCCGTGTTCATCGCGTCGTCCCAGTGGTGGAAGCCGCCGCCGAAGTCGTATCCGCCCGAGAACGCGCGGCCGGCACCGCGCAGCACGATGACCTTGACGGCGGGGTCGCGTTCGGCTAGTCCGATGGCCGCTTCGATCTCGTCGGGCATCGGCGGAACGATGGTGTTGAGCTGCTCGGGGCGGTTCAGCGTGATGGTGGCGACGGATCCGTCGGTCTTGTAGAGCAGCGTCTCGAACTTCGTCGGCATAGCTGAGTTTGGCACGGTGCCGACCGGCTCAGGTGCGCGCTGTCACCCTTCGACGGGGGGTTGGGTGGCGGCGCGCCAGGCCAGCGGGTTCAGTTCCCGATACGGGTCGCGGGACCGGATTTGCAGAAGGTCGGAGATGGCTTATTCCAGTGATTCCTGGGTGTGCTGTTTGACCGTCTCCACCCACTCCTGTTCGGAAACCCGCGCGGTGAAGCTGCGCCCCGACGCCGTGCCCGAATTCGTCGGTGAAATCTACGATCTCGCCCTCAACCGGCCCGAGCACCTGCGCATGATCACCTGGGCGCAGCTGGAAGGGTTCACCCCCGATGAACCACATGCCGACGGCCAACCAATCCACGCCCACGGGATCGCCGCCATCGAAGCCGCGCAAGCAGCCGGCCACGTCGACCCCGCCTGGCAGCCCGCCGATCTGATCGTGCTGCTCTTCGCGACCGGCTTGGCCTGGGCGCACTTGCCACACCCCGACGCCGTCACGGACGACCCTGCCGTCATCGCGCATCGCCGCGCCGCGGCAGTCGAGGCCGCGACACGGATCATCGCCAACCGCGACTGAGGGGCCGAAGACGGCGGTGTAATCGTCGCCCTTACCGTAAGCTCCTCAGCATGTTGCGCGTCATTCAGTGGGCCACCGGATCCGTCGGCCGCCATGCCGTCGCGCCGTGCACGAGCGTCCCGATCTCGAACTCGTGGGCGCCCTCGTCTACAGTGACGCCAAGGCCGGCCGCGACGTCGGCGACGTCTGCGGCATCGGTCCCGTCGGCGTCACGGCGACCACGGACCCCGACGAGATCGTCGCCCTCGACGCCGACTGTGTGCTCTACATGCCGCAGGGCGAGATGAACCCGATGGGCGCCCTCGACGACATCTGCCGCCTGCTGGGCTCCGGCAAGAACGTGGTGTCGACGGCCGTCACCGGCCTCATCTATCCGCGCAGCCTCGGCGACAAAGTGGTGGACAGGCTCGAGTCCGCCTGCGCGACCGGACAGACGTCCTTCCACGCCACCGGCATCGAACCGGGTTGGGCCGCAGAAGTTTTGCCACTGACGATGTCGGGCCTGTTCCAGCGCATCGACTCGCTGTTGGTCCAGGAGCTGATGGATTACACCAGCTACGACAGCGCCGACATGCTCTTCGACATCATGGGTTTCGGCAAGGCGCCCGACGAACCAGTGCCGATGGCCGACGCCGCACTCGCCGGTGTCACCTTCCGCGCGCCGCTGATGCTTCTCGCCGACGGACTCGACGCGACCATCGACGACTTCGTATACCACCGCGAGGTCGCCGTGGCCGCGGAAGCGTTCGACATCAAGGCCGGACGGGTCGAGGCGGGGACCGTCGCCGCACAGCGTTTCGGCTACACCGCCATCGTGGCCGGCCGTCGCGCGCTGACCGTCGAGCACATCACCCGCCTCGGTGACGAACAAGCCCCGAACTGGCCGACGGGGCGCGGCTGGAAGGTGACCGTGGAAGGGCGGCCGTCGATGGTGCTCGACTCGAAGATCGCCACCCACGGCGAGGACGAGACCGATCAGGGCTGCCTGGGCACCGCCATGCACGCCGTCCACGCCATCGCTCCGGTGTGCGCGGCGGCGCCGGGAATCCGGACGTTCCTTGACCTTCCGATGATCACCGGGCGCGGGGTGCTGGGTGTGAACATCGCGCAGAGATAGGCCGCGGGGTTACGGCACTCTGCTACTTGTCGAGCGTCCGGTGCAGGAACTCGTAAATCAATGCAGCCCTGAACGCGGTCTGCGCGTTGTCGGCCGCGCCCGCATGGCCGCCCTCGATGTTCTCGTAGTACTGCACCGGGTGGCCCGCCGCCTCCAGCGCCGCGGTCATCTTGCGGGCATGCCCGGGATGCACCCTGTCGTCACGGGTGGACGTGGTGATCAACACCGGCGGGTAGCGGCGGTCTGTCGAAATATTCTGATACGGCGAGTATTTGGAGATGAACTCCCAATCGTCGGGGTTGTCCGGGTCGCCGTACTCGGCGACCCACGACGCGCCTGCCAGCAGCAGGTGGAACCGTCGCATGTCCAGCAAAGGCACGCTGCACACCAGCGCGCCGAACAACTCGGGGTACTTCGTCAGCATGATGCCCATTAGCAGACCGCCGTTGCTGCCACCTTGCGCACCGAGCTGTTCGACGGTCGTGATGCCGCGGTCCACCAGATCCCTTGCCACAGCGGCGAAGTCCTCGTCGACCAGATGCCTGCCCTCACGCATCGCCTGCGTGTGCCAGCGCGGTCCGTATTCGCCGCCGCCCCGGATGTTCGCCAGCACATACGTCCCGCCACGCGAAAGCCACAGCCGGCCAAGCACGCCGCCGTAGCCCGGCACGCTCGAGTTCTCGAACCCGCCGTAGCCGCTCAACAGGGTCTTACCCGGTCCGGTCGAACTGCGATGGCCCACCACGAAGTACGGGATCATCGTGCCGTCGGCCGACGCGACGAAGTGCTGCGTGACCTCGATGTCGGACGCGTCGAAGAACGCCGGCGCGCTCTTTATCTCCGTCACATCATCGCCTGCGTGGCCCCACAGCAGCCGCGACGGGGAGTCGAAACCGCTGGAGTCCAGGAACATCTCGTTGCCGTACTCATCGACGTCGACCAACATCGTGTTGGTGTTGGGCGGAATGCCTGCGATCGGCGCACGCTCCCACGAACCGGGGGTGACCACCTCCACTCGGCTTGCGACGTCGACGAGGGTAACGAGGATGAGGTGGTCCCGCGTCCACGTGTAGCTCTCCAGGCTGGTGTGCTCGTCGGGCTCGAATACCACGCTCAATTCGGCTGTGCCTGCGAGGAATTCCTCGTACTTTGCGGCCAGCAGGGAGCCCGGCGGGTAGATCGTCGTCCCGACGGCCCAGTCGGTGCGGGGCCGGATCAACAGCCACTCGCGGTGCAGCGCGATGCCGGCGTCGGTCGGCACGTCGATCCGGATCAACTCGTAGCCGCGCAGCTCGTAGCGTTCCCAGTTGAAGAAATCGAGCGACCGAGTGATCAGGAGCCGTTCGAAGCCAGGCGTACGGTCGTAGCCCCCGCCCGCGCTGACGTCAGACGGGTCGCCTGAGAAGAGCGTCCGCGCATCCTCCAGCGGCTGTCCGCGCCGCCATCGCTTGAGGATGCGCGGGTAGCCGGACTCGGTCAGGGATCCCGGCCCGAAGTCGGTACCCACCAGCACCGTGTCGTGGTCCTCCCACGAAACGGCCGACTTGGCTTCCGGTAGCTGGAAGCCGTCGATGACGAATTCGCGCTTCTGCATATCGAATTCGCGGATGACGGTCGCGTCGGCACCGCCGCGCGACAGCTCGATCAGGGCCAGCGTGTAGTCGGGTTCGATGACTTCGGCACCCGCCCACACCCAGTTCTCGTCGTCCTCGCGCGCCAGTTCATCGACGTCGATGATGACGTCCCAGTCCGGCTCGTCGGTGCGGTAGCTGGCCAGCGTGGTGCGTCGCCACAGCCCGCGCGGATTCTCGGCATCGCGCCAGAAGTTGTACAGGTACTCGCCGCGACGGCGCACATACGGGATGCGGGCATCGGTGTCGAGCACCTCGAGCGCCTCGGCGCGCATCTGCTCGAACCGGTCGCCGCCGAACTCGTCAAGAGTCGGCTCGTTGTGCCTGCGCACCCAGTCCAGCGGGTCGTCGCCGGTGATGTCCTCGAGCCACAGATACGGGTCGTCGTCCACGGACCCATTGTTGCGGCCCACCGATCAGCTCAGGTGGTGCACCTCCTGCAGGCCGTACACCGGCGTCGCGATCCCCTCGTGGCGGGCCTTGAGCTGCAGCGCCAGGTACAGCGAATAGTGCCGCGACTGGTGCAGGTTGCCGCCGTGGAACCACAGGTTGGGCTGTTGGGTCGGCTTCCACATGTTGCGCTGCTCGCCCTCCCATGGACCGGGGTCGTTGGTGGTGTCGCTGCCCAGGCCCCACACCTTGCCGACCTTGTCGGCGACTTCCTGCCCGATCAGGTCGGCGGCCCAGCCGTTCATCGAGCCGTACCCCGTCGCGTAGACCACCAGGTCCGCGGGCAGTTCCGTTCCGTCGGCGAGGACGACCGAATCCTCGGTCAGCCGGTCGACCTGGCCGTGGGCCAGTTTGATCCTGCCGTCGGCGACCAGATCGCAGGCGCCGACGTCGATGTAGTAGCCCGATCCGCGGCGCAGATACTTCATGAACAGTCCGGAATCGTCGTCGCCCCAGTCGAGCTCGAATCCGGCGGCGGTCAGCCGGTCGTAGAACTCCTTGTCCCGTTCGCGCATCGCGTTGTAGAGCGGGATCTGGAAATCGTGCATGATCCGGTACGGCAGCGACGCGAACGTCAAATCGGCCTTCTCCGTTGTCATCCCGGCGGCCACTGCGCGTTCGGAGTACAGGTCGCCGAGGCCGATGTCCATCAGAGTGTCCGACTTGACGATGTGCGTCGACGACCGCTGCACCATGGTGACGTCGACGCCGTTCTCGTAGAGCGCCTTGCAGATGTCATGCGCTGAGTTGTTCGACCCGACGACAACAGCTCTCTTGCCGACGTAGCGGTCCGGACCCGGGTGCGCGCTGGAGTGGTGTTGATCTCCTCGGAACGCGTCCTGGCCGGGCAGCGTCGGCACGTTTGGCTTGCCCGACATCCCGGTCGCGAGCACAAGGTGCGCCGGGTGCAGCGTGAGGCGTTCGCCGTCACGGTCCACCTCGACGGTCCAGCGGCCCGCTGCGGCGTCGAACGACGCCGACAGGCAGGTGGTCTTCGACCAGTACGGGACTTCCATCACGCGGGTGTAGAACTCCAGCCAGTCACCGATCTTGTCCTTGGGCGAGAACACGGGCCAGTTCTGCGGGAACGGCAGGTAGGGCAGATGGTCGTACCACACCGGGTCGTGCAGGCACAGCGACTTGTAGCGCTTGCGCCACTGATCTCCCGGCCGCTCATGCTTGTCGAGCACGATCGCGGGCACGCCGAGTTGGCGCAGCCGGGCGCCGAGCGCGATGCCGCCCTGCCCGCCGCCGACCACGATCACGTAAGGCTGCACGTTGTGTCCCAGCGACGCGTCCTCTTCGGCGCGCTTCTCGGCCCAGGACCGCGGATCGGGGTCGTTTCCGTGCACGGCGCCCAGCACGCGCGTCGTACCCTTTCGCTCCTCGTGCCCCTTGAGCTCCTGCAGTGCGGTCAGCAACGTCCAGGCCTGATCGCCCTTCAGGCGCAGATGCCCGACGCCCCGTCCGCCGGCCGTCTCGAACTCGATGAACGCCGACGTCACATCGCCGTCCTGGGTGGGAGTCTCGCGGGTTGTGAATCCCGACGGGTCTGTGCTGGCCAACCGCGCGTGCAGCATGTCGGCAATCTCATCGCGGCCCTCGATGGTCTTGATGTTCCAGGTGAACGCGACGAGGTCGCGCCAAAAGCTGTCGGTGGCGAACTTCTGCACCGCCCTGTCGATATCGCGAACCGCCAAGGCGGCCTCGAAGTCGGCGAGCCAGGCGTCGACCCGTTGCTGCGGGGTCACGGTGTCGGTGGGTTCCAAGGTCTGCGTCATGTGAGCCAGGACACACCCGATAGGGCAGTCCAGGCAAGAGTTGCACCGCGTTGCATGACACGGGAGCGTTGCAACGGCTTGCAACTCTTTCGGCGTGTGGCGGCGGTCACATACAACTGGCCGCATGAAAGCAGCTGTGTATTACGGGCCGAACAAGGTAGAGATCGCCGATGTACCGGAACCCACACCGGGGCCGGGCACCGTCAAGCTCAAGGTCGGCTTCAACGGAATCTGCGGCACCGACCTTCACGAGTACTACGCCGGGCCCATTTTCGTCCCGACCGAACCGCACCCGCTGACACACCAGCAGATGCCCCTTGTGATCGGGCACGAGTTCTCCGGCGTCGTCACCGATGTCGGTGAGGGCGTCACTGGTTGGAAAGCAGGCGACCGGGTCGCCGTCGAACCGATCTACAAGTGCGGGCACTGTGCCCCTTGCCGCGCCGGCACGTACAACATCTGCCAGCAGATCGGCTTCCACGGCCTGATGTCCGACGGCGGCATGGCCGAATACACCGTTGTCCCAACATCGATGCTGCACAAGCTGCCCGACAACGTGTCGCTTCAACTAGGGGCGCTGGTGGAACCGATGTCGGTGGCCTACCACGCGGCCACCCTGGGCGATGCCAAGGCCGGTGATACCGCGATGGTCTTCGGCGCAGGCCCGATCGGCATCGGATTGTGGTTTGCCTTGCGCGGCAAGGGAGTTGACGACGTCTTCGTGGTCGAACCGTCGGCGACGCGGCGCGCCGCGATCGAAGCGCTGGGCGCGACGACCCTGGACCCGGCGGGCGTCGACGTGCCCTCGTTCATCGCCGACCACACCGACCGGCGCGGGGCGGACGCAGTCTACGACGCCGCAGGCGTGACACCGGCCGTCGAGACCGCGCTCGCATGTGTCGGTGCGCGGCGGCCGATGGTCAGTGTCGCGATCTATGAGAAGCCGCTGACCACGCCGCTGCTCAATCTGGTGATGAACGAATCCCGGATCCAAGGGTCACTGTGCTACACCGCCGACGACTTCGAGGCGGTCATCGCGCTGATGGCGCGTGATGCCTACGACACCACCGGATGGGTGACGTCCATCGCCATCGACGATGTCATCGAGGAAGGCTTCGAGGCGCTTCACGGCGGCACCAAGATGAAGGTCCTCGTGGACCCGACTGCGTGAGCCCCGGTGGTCACGCTGTGTGATCAGGAGCACAATCGCCTGTGATGCCTCGGTCGCCCGTTCCAGAGCCCGCCGTCGCTGTGGGCGAGGACCCACGTCGCTATGCCCGGCTGATGTCCGAGGTGTATGACGCCACGATGGCAGGCGACCGTGCCCCTGCGCGGCCGCGCAAGGTCATCGAGGACTCCTGGCATCGGCTGATGGCGCGGGGCATCGACCCGGACGCGCTGCCCGCTCCGGAGGTCGAGGACGCCACACTCGACATGTTGCGGCTGTCCTCCGGCCTGATGGCCGTGCTCGACGAGATCTCCCGCGGCCTGGAGTCGCTGGTCGCCGAGGGCGACAACATCCTGGTGGTCGCCGATGCGCAGGGCCGGGTGTTGTGGCGTTCCGGGTCGCGGTCGGTCCTCGGCAAGGCCGACCGTCTCGGCTTCGTGGAAGGCGCGCACTGGGGCGAGAACGCGGTGGGCACCAACGCCATCGGCACCGCCCTGATGTCGAACGGCGCCGTGCAGGTGTTCTCCGCCGAGCACTACGCGCGTAGCCACCACTCCTGGACTTGCGCCGGTGCCCCGATCAAGGACCCGAGGACGGGTCACGTCATCGGCGTGGTGGACGTGTCAGGCCCGGCGGCGACGGTGCATCCCACTACCGTGGCGCTGGTCGACGCGGTGGCTCGGCTCGCCGAAGCACATCTGCGTGAGGAGCACGACCGCACCTTGAACCGGCTCCGGACGGTGGCGGCGCCGATCCTGGCGAGGATCGCCAGCCCGGCGCTTGCGGTCGACCCACAGGGTTGGGTGGCCGCGGTGGATTCGCTGCCGCCGCACAACCGGATTCCGCTGCCGCCCCAGATCACCCCGGGTCGGCTGTGGTTCCCGACGCTGGGTGCGTGCGACGTCGACCCGCTACCCGGCGGCTGGCTGGTGCGGCTGACCCCCGAGTTTCCGGACGCCGGCGGCCGGGTTGCCAGGGCGACTCTGGACCTGCGTAACCCGGACGCTCCCTCGCTGCAGATGGACGGTGAGTTCGGCCGCTGGCGGCGCGACCTCTCGCTGAGGCACGCCGAGATTCTCCTCGCGCTTGCGGTCTTCCCCGGTGGTCGGTCCGCTCCGGAACTGGCTGGCGACCTGTACGGCGACCAATCGCGCGTGGTGACCGTGCGAGCCGAATTGTCGCGCATGCGAAAGCAATACGTCGGCCTGCTCGCTGCCCAGCCGTACCGCATCGCCGCTTCGGTGGACATCGAGGTCCAGTACCCCGGCGAGATGGCTGCGCTGCTGCCGTCCTCGACCGCGCCGTTCGTCGGCGCCGCTCGCGCGAATCTCTAGACGCCGACCGCCGTCGCGACCGCCCGCCTCGTCAGCACCTTCACGAGGTGGCTGCGGTAGTCGGCGTCGGCATTGCCGTCGCTGTTGGGTCTGGTGCCCTCGGCAGCGTGCTCGGCCGCCGCCCGGATCAACTCCGGGCTCGCCTCCTGACCGATCAACGCCTGCTCGACGCCACGCGCCCGCACCGGCACCGACGCCATGTTCGTCAGCGCGACGCTGGCCTGCCGGATCACCCCGCCGTCGAGCGCCACGGTCGCGGCCACCGCCACGATCGACCAGGCCTGCGCCACCCTGTTGAGCTTCTCGTAGTGCGCCGCCCAATCGGTGTGCTTGGGAATCCTTATCTCGGTGAGGATTTCGTCCGGTCGCAGTGCCGTGGTGAAGTAGTCCACGAAGAATTCCGACGCCGGGATGCTGCGGCGGCCGGACGGGCCGGCGGCCGTCATCGTGGCGTCCAACGCGAGCACCGGCGCACACAGGTCGCCCGCGGGATCCGCGTGAGAAACCGCCCCGCCCAGCGTCCCACGATGCCGGATCTGCGGGTCCGCAACGGTACGGGTGGCGTCCGCGAGCAGCAGTGCGTGCCTGCTCACGAGCGGGTTACCCAGCAGGTTGTAGTAGGTGGTCATCGCGCCGATCAGAATGCTGTCGCCGTCGTCGCGCACACCGCGGAGCTCGTCGATCTTGCCGAGGTCAACGAGTACGGTCGGGGCGGCGAGCCGCAGCCGCAGCACCGGCATCAGGCTCTGCCCGCCCGCGATGACCTTGGCGTCCTCGCCGGCCTGCGAGAGCGCCGCCACTGCGTCGTCGACGGTGGTCGGCGCGACGTAATCGAAATTCGACGGGATCATCGGGCGCCTCCCTCGGTGGCGGTTCGGATGGCCTGCCAGACCCGCATTGGGGAACAAGGCATTTCGATGTCGCTGACCCCGAGATGGCGCACCGCATCGATCACGGCGTTGACGACCGCCGGGGTGGACGCGATCGTGCCCGCTTCGCCGACGCCCTTGACGCCGAGCGGGTTTGTGGTGGCGGGGGTTTCGGTTCGTCCGGTGGTGAACGACGGCAGATCGACCGCCGACGGCAGCAGGTAGTCGGCGAACGAGCCGGACAGCAGTGTGCCCGACTCGTCGTGCACGGCTTCCTCGTACAAGGCCTGCGCGATGCCCTGTGCGAGTCCGCCGTGCACCTGTCCGTCGACGATCAGCGGGTTGACCACGTGCCCGATGTCGTCGACGCAGACATAGGAGCGAATCCGCACCTGACCGGTCTCGGTATCCACTTCCGTGGCGCACAGATGCGTGCCGTGTGGGAACGAGAAGTTCTCCGGGTCGTAGGTGGCCTCGGAATCCAGGTTCGGTTCCACGCCGTCGGGCAGGTCGTGTGCGGCGAACACCGCGAGGGCGATTTCGGGGAGCGTGACGGCCTTCTCGGTACCCGCCACGCGGAACCGTCCGGAGATGAATTCCAGATCGTCCTCGGCGCATTCCATGATGTGGGCCGCGAGCGGCTTGGCCTTGGCGATCACCTTCTCCGCCGCCTTGACCACCGCGATCGCTCCGACCGCCAGGGACCGCGACCCATAGGTGTCCAGGCCGCGCGCCGAGGATTGGGTGTCGCCGTGCAGGATTTCGACGTCCTCGAACGGGACTCCGAGTTGGTCGGCGACGATCTGGCTCCACGCCGTCTCGTGGCCCTGACCGTGCGGCGACGACCCGGTGACCACCTCCACTGTGCCGGTCGGCAACATGCGAATCGCCGCATGCTCCCAGCCGCCCGCGCCGTATGACAGCGCGCCGAGCGTGCGCGACGGGGCCAGGCCGCACATCTCGGTGAACGTCGAGATGCCGATGCCGAGCTGTACGGGATCATTCCGCTCACGGCGCTCGGCCTGTTCGCGCCGCAACCCGTCGTAGTCGAACAACTCCCGCGCCTGCGCGGTGGCGGCTTCGTAGTTGCCGGAGTCGTAGGTCAACCCCGCGACGGTGTCGAAGGGGAACTCCTCATGGGTGATCCAGTTCTGGGCGCGCAGCTCGAGCGGGTCGCGCGATAGCTCGGCGGCGAGTTCGTCCATCATCCGCTCGATGGCGAAGGTGGCCTCCGGACGCCCGGCGCCGCGGTAGGCGTCGGTGGGCACCTTGTTCGTGAAGACGTTGGTGCACGTGAAGTGATACGACGGGAACTTGTAGATCCCGTTGAACATGAACGCGCCCAGGATCGGTATGCCGGAGGTGACCAGCCGTAGGTAGGCGCCCATATCGGCGAGGAGCTCGACCTTCAGACCGGTGACGGCACCGTCCCGGCGGGCGGCGAGCGTCAGCTTCTGGATCTGGTCGCGGCCATGGTGTGCCGCGAGCATCGACTCGCTGCGGGACTCGGTGTACTTGACGGGCTTGCCGAGCCGTCTCGCGACGAGAAGGGTGATCACCTCCTCCGGCGTCACTTGCAGCTTGCCGCCGAATCCGCCCCCGACATCCGGGGCGATCACACGCACCTTGTGTTCCGGGATCTCCAGCGTCATCGCCAGCATCAGCCGAAGGATGTGCGGGACCTGCGTGGCCGACCACACCGTGAGTTGCGGGCTGGTCGGATCGACCACCACCGAGCGCGGTTCCATGAACGCCGGAATCAGCCGCTGCTGGCGGTAGGTGCGCTGCAGGAGCACTTCGGCGTCGCGGATGGCGTCTTCGACGTCGCCCCCCGTGCCGGCCTGTGCGGAGTCGAACGTCCAAACCGCGCTGACGTTGGTGCCGAGATCGGGATGCACCAACTCCGCGCCGTCCGCTGCCGCGGCGGCGAGATCGAGCACGACAGGAAGGTCGTCGTAGTCGACGTCTATTCCTTCGAGCGCGTCCTGCGCTTCGTAGGCGCCGCGGGCCACCACGACGGCCACGGCTTCGCCGGCGAAGTTCACCGTGTCCACCGCGAGCGACGGCGCGGGTGGCGCCTTCATGTCCTCGGTGATCGGCCATGCGTTGGGCAGGCTGCCTTGTTCGGCGGCGAGGTCTGCGCCGGTGAAAACCGCGACGACGCCGGGCATGCCGCGCGCGGCGGTCGTGTCGATGCCGGTGATGCGGGCGTGCGCGACGGGACTGCGCAGGATCGCCATGTGCTGCATGCCCGGCAATACGATGTTGTCGGTCCACCGGGTGCGGCCGGTGATCAGATGCTGGTCTTCCTTGCGAACCCGCGCCTTGCCGATTTCGGGTTCAGCCGCCGCGGTCATCGCACGCCTCCCGCCGTATCAGCCTTCGCTGCAACAGTTTTCGGGGTGTCGGCTGCCGCGGTGGCGCGCAGTCGCTGCGCCGCATCCTGCACCGCCCTGACGATGTTCTGGTATCCCGTGCAGCGGCAGAGGTTACCTTCCAGGCCCAGCCGGACCGCCGCCTCGTCGGGCTCGGGATCCTCGGCGAGCAGGTCGATGGTCTGCATGATCATGCCGGGTGTGCAGAAGCCGCATTGCAGCGCGTGGTTGTCGCGGAACGCTTCCTGGACAGGGTGCAGCGTCCCGTCGGCTCGAGACAGGCCTTCGACGGTCACGACGTCGCCGCCGTCGGCCTGTACGGCGAGCACCGAGCAGGACTTGACGCTGTACCCGTTCAGGTGAACGGTGCACGCGCCGCAGTTGCTGGTGTCGCAGCCGACCACGGTTCCGACCTTGCCGAGCCGATCACGAAGGTAGTGCACGAGGAGAAGCCGCGGCTCCACGTCGTCGGTGTACGTGGTTCCGTCGACGGTGACAGTGATGCGCATAGGCCCACTCTGCTCTGGCTGGCCGCCGTGAACGTCCGAAACGGCGAAACCGGTTCCGCGCCAGTCGTAGTCAGACGCTGCGGATTTCGTCGAGCAACTGCTGCAGCGTCGCGAGGCTGTGGCCTGCCAGCAACCGGTCGATGAACGGCAGCACGGCCGCGATCCCGGACTGCACCGGCCGGTAGTCGTCCGCGCCAGCGTGCGGGTTCACCCACAGCACCGCATGGGCGAGCCGTTGCAGCGCAGCCATCTGTCCCGCGAGCAGCGTCGGGTCGCCGCGCTCCCAGCCGTCGGAAAAGATCACCACGACCGCGCGACGGGCGAGGCCGCGCCGGCCCCAGCGGTCGAGGAACGCAGCCATCGTCTCGCCGAGCCTGGTTCCGCCGGCCCAGTCGGGCACCGCCCGGCCCGCGGTGGCCAGAGCCAGTTCGGGATCGCGGATGCGCAGCGCCCGCGTCAGCCGGGTCATGCGGGTGCCGAGCGAGAACACCTCGGTCGCGGGGTTTGCGCGCGCAACGACGTGGGCGAAGCGCAGCAGCGCATCCGCATACGGGCTCATCGAGCCGGACACATCGAGCAGCAGCACTGTCCGGCGCGGCCGAGTGGCCCTGTGGTGGTGTCTGGGTCGCACCGGTTCGCCACCCGCGGCGAGCATGTGCCGCACCGTGCGGCGCGGATCGATGCGGCCCCGGCGTGACGGCCGCATCCGCAAGGCGGGGCGAGTCGCGGGATGAGGCCGTAACTCGGCGATCAGCTCCGCGAGGTGCGCCCGCTCGGCGGCGGTCAGTTCGGCGATATCCCGGTGGCGCAGGATCTCGGTGGTGTCCGCCGCGACCCGCAGTCGAGGCGCGTCACCGCCGGTGTCGGTGGCACCGGCGGCATCCAGGGTGGCGATTTGGGAGCGACGTGGCAGCTGCGTGCGATGCGGCGCGCGCGTGGGCACGGTTCCGCCGAACCAGTTCTCGAACACCAGGTCGTAGCGCGGGATGTCGTCGGGGCCTCGGCATAGTGTCGCGCGGCCTGCCCAATACACCTGCCGCGGGTCGGCGACGTCCACCTGGCGCAGTGCCCGTGTGTACGTGTCGACGGCGTCCGAAGCCACTGGCAGTCCCGCGGCCGCGAGGGCGCGTGCGAAACCCGCGACGCCGACGAGCGGGTCCGTGGTGACAGACATTCGCGTCTCACCCGGCCAGCAGTCGGTCCAGCCCCGCCCTGGCGACACGCTCCAGGTCCTCGTGATACTTGACGACCGCGCCGAGCGTGGCCGCCGCGGTCTGTGCGTCGAGGACATCGCGGTCGAGTTCACCCAGCGCCCGCGCCCAATCCAGCGATTCGGCGACGCCGGGCGGTTTGACCAGTTCCATGCCACGCAACGTGTGCACAGCGCGTGCCACCTGGTCTGCGAGCGCCTCTGCGATCCCGGGAATCCGGCGGCGAAGAATCGCGACTTCACGCTCCAGGTCGGGATGCTCGAGCCAGTGGTAGAGGCAGCGCCTCTTCAGGGCGTCGTGCACGTCGCGGGTGCGGTTGGACGTGAGCACCACCAACGGCGGCGTTGTCGCCCGCACCTCGCCGAGTTCGGGGATGGTGACCGCATTTTCGTCCAGCACCTCGAGCAGGAACGCTTCGAATTCGTCGTCGGCCCTGTCGATTTCGTCGACGAGAAGCACGCACGGCGCTTCGGTGAGCGCCCGCAGCAGCGGTCGCGCCAGCAGGAACCGCTCGGTGTAGAGGGAGCGTTCGGCGGATTCGGCCTCGAGGTGTCCGGCGCTGGCTGCCTCCAGTGTCCGCAAGTGCAGTAGCTGCCGCGGGAAATCCCAGTCATAGAGTGCCTGCGCCGCGTCGATGCCCTCGTGGCACTGCAGCCGGATCAGCGGCAGGTGCAGTGCCTCCGCCAGCGCGGCGGCGAGTGAGGTCTTTCCGGTGCCGGGCTCGCCCTCGCAGAACAGCGGACGTCCCATCCGCAGCGCGAGATACGCGGCCGTCGCGACGCCTTCGTCGGCGAGGTAGCCGGTGGCCTCGAGCGCCTGTGCCAGTTCGATCGGCGACCCGACACTGGGCGTGGAATCGCTCACGTCCGCGAGCCTAAAGGGTGTCGAATAACTGGCTGCGGTCGAGTCGGCGGGGTAGTAGGGCGATTTGATTGAGGATTAGGAATCCTTCGGTGCGCAGTACGTACAGGATGGCGTCGAGGTATTCGCGCCAGCGTTCGGGCGGGCAGGGCCGCCCGCCGTTCAGATGGTTCGGATGCCCGCCGACGGGACGCGCTGACCTGGGGGCACCTCCCGCCCGGAGGGCAGGGGGACACCCTTCGCGTGTTGGTGTAACCAGCCCGGATAACGCGGGAACTGACGTTCACACCGCACCCGCGGCCTGAACCGACGACGCCCGAGAAGGGCGGTGCCGAGCCAATCAACACGATTGTTCGACACGCTTTAGGTCAGGGTTTGGTCTCGGCTCAGCATCTTCACGGGTGGGGGGTGTGCCGCGACGGGATGGACCCAAGCGTCGGCGTTATCGTCGGATGCGTGATACCGCTCCCGCGTGCGTGGCTGCTGGCCAGTGCGATGCTTGTTGGTATCGCGGTCGGACAGATCGCGGGTATCGCATCGATGCTGCTGTTCAAGGCCACGATCCGGCCTGACGTCGTCATCGCGCTCGTCGTCGGTATCCCGAGCGTGATCGGCATGCTGCTGATCCTGTTCTCCGGCAAGCGCTGGGTGACTGCCCTCGGTGCGTTCGTCCTCGCGATAGCGCCGGGGTGGTTCGGAGTGCTCGTCACGATCCAGGTGGTCAACGGTGCCTGAGACAACTGATAGCGGCACGTTATGCGGCGACCCGACGCAGCCCCACGTGCCGATCTTCACAGGGGAGTTTGCCGCGCAGCCCGATTCGGTGCAGCTGTTGGCTGCGGAACGCGAACCCTTCGAAGTGCCGGCAGCGTTGGAAACGGCGCCGGAACCGCCGACGGGCCCCCTTCCCTCGCTAGTCCAGCCCGAGACCGTGCCGGGCTCTTACCAGTACCTGAAGCGTTGGCGCTTCGCCCTTGTCGTGGCCGGGGTGTGGATCCTCGGGGCGGCTTGCGGACTGGGTCTCTATCACTGGTGGTTCCACTCACTCAGCAAGACGCCGTCGGTGTTCGTGGTGCTGGTCTTTCTGATCGTCTGCACTGTCGGCAGCCTGGTGGCCGCGATGGTGAGCAACAAGCCGCTGGTGTCGGCGCTGGCGATCGGGCTGATGTCCGCGCCGCTCGCCGCGACCATTGCCGCGGCGGTGCTGCATGGCCTCTATTTCTGCGACCGGGTAAGCCGCTGTTTGGTGGGGCTGATCCCCTACTAAGGTTGGGCGGGTGACCCACTATGACGTCGTCGTTCTCGGAGCCGGCCCCGGCGGATACGTCGCGGCCATTCGCGCCGCCCAGCTAGGGCTGAGCACCGCAGTCGTCGAACCCAAGTATTGGGGCGGGGTATGCCTCAATGTCGGCTGCATCCCGTCCAAGGCACTGCTGCGCAACGCGGAGCTGGCGCACATCTTCACGAAGGAAGCCAAGCAATTCGGCATCAGCGGCGAGGCGACGTTCGACTACGGGGTCGCGTTCGACCGCAGCCGCAAGGTCGCCGAGGGCCGCGTAGCCGGCGTGCACTTCCTGATGAAGAAGAACAAGATCACCGAGATCCACGGCTACGGCACGTTCACCGACCCGCACACGCTGTCGGTCGCATTGAACGAAGGCGGCACCGAGACGGTCACCTTCGACAACATCATCATCGCCACCGGCAGCAGCACCCGACTGGTGCCGGGAACCTCGCTGTCGGACAACGTGGTCACGTATGAAGAGTTGATCCTGTCGCGCGAGCTGCCGAAGTCAATCGTCATCGCCGGCGCGGGCGCGATCGGTATGGAGTTCGGCTACGTGCTCAAGAACTACGGCGTCGACGTCACCATCGTCGAGTTCCTGCCCCGTGCATTGCCCAACGAGGACGCCGAGGTCTCCAAGGAGATCGAGAAGCAGTTCAAGAAGCTGGGCGTCAAGGTGCTGACGGGAACCAAGGTCGACTCGATCTCAGATGACGGTGGCGAGGTCGTCGTCACCGTCAGCAAGGACGGCAAGAACGACGAGATCAAGGCCGAGAAGGTGCTGCAGGCCATCGGTTTCGCGCCGAACGTCGAGGGCTACGGCCTGGACAAGGCCGGCGTGCAACTCACCGATCGCAAGGCCATCGGCATCGATGACTACATGCGCACCAACGTGCCGCACATCTACGCCATCGGCGATGTCACCGGCCTGCTCCAGCTCGCTCACGTGGCCGAGGCGCAGGGCGTCGTCGCTGCCGAAACCATCGGCGGCGCAGAGACTTTGCCGCTCGGTGACTATCGGATGCTGCCGCGTGCGACGTTCTGCCAGCCTCAGGTGGCGAGCTTCGGACTCACCGAGGAACAGGCCCGCGCCGAGGGCTACGACGTGAAGGTCGCCAAGTTCCCGTTCACCGCCAACGCCAAGGCGCACGGCGTCGGCGATCCGAGCGGATTTGTGAAGCTGATCGCCGACGGCAAGTACGGCGAACTGATCGGTGGACACCTCATCGGGCACGACGTGTCCGAGCTGCTGCCTGAGCTGACCCTCGCGCAGAAGTGGGACCTGACCGCCAACGAGCTGGCCCGAAACGTCCACACGCACCCGACGATGTCCGAGGCGCTGCAGGAATGCTTCCACGGGCTCATCGGCCACATGATCAACTTTTGAGAGCGATCTGGGTCGCCTGCATCGGCGGGTTGGTGGTCGGCCACATCCTGTGGCTGGCCGGGATTTCGATCGCGATCGCGACACGATCGGTCAACAGCTGGGTGCTGGTCGTCGCTGCGCTCTCGTTTGTCGCCGGCGCCGCCGCGGCCTATTTCGGCTGGCGGTCGTACAAGCAGAAGTCCGACATATGGGCGGCGTTCCTGTGGGCGCTGCCCGTTTCTCCAGCGTTGTTATCGCTGACTGTGCTGGGGGTTACCTACCTATAGTCAGACGATGACCGCAGCGCGACGGTGGCTTCTGTTCGCGAACGGGGTTTTCCTGGTCGTGGTCGGCGGTGTCCAACCTATGGGTGTGTGAACAGTGCGGCCCCGAGTGGTCAGCCGGCGACATCCGCGACACACCACTGCGGTCGCTTTCCTTGCCGCAGCTCGTCGCCGTTCACGTCATGTCCCTCGGCGCCGACGCGTTGCGCTATTTCTTCCCGCGGTTGATGGAGTTGATGCTGCAAACCCCGAGTCCGGTGCTCGACTTTCGCCTGGAAGAGGCGTCGGTCCGGGAGCTCGCCGACGCTATCTGGTCCGAAATGCTGACCACCTACCCGCTGCCGCTTGGTTACTTCTCCGATTGCCCGTCGACGCTCGACCTTCTGGACTGGTGCGGCCAACCAAATCACGGGCTATCTCGACTCGCTGCTGAGCGGTGATGGGGTGCCCGCCGCGAGGCACCTCGCCAATGTGATCGACGCCGTCTTCGCGACGCGTGAACCGTTCGAATCCGCATCGAAGACAACGGTTCTCGACTGGTTGGCAAACCCAGCGGTCGGGCTCAGATCGGAGCACGCTTGCTGCGCGGCCAATTCGCCGGAGGCAGCGCAACAGCTGTCAGCCGCGCACGAGCTGTGGACGGTGTGTGCCCGCTGGCGGTCGAGAGCCCGCTGCGTTATCGTCTGCTGCACCGCAGACGACCTTGGAGGAAGCTACGTGACAGCGTCGAAGTACGCCGTAATCTCTTTTGCCGGTGCAGTCCTGGCCGGGTGTGCGTTGGGTATGGCGGCCAATGCCCAGGCCGACGACAACTGTGATCCGTTCCTGCTATCGATGACTCCGCAGCCTGTTCTCGCATGTCAGGCTCCCGACGTCGCACCGCCGCCCGACCAGCCTGCGGTCGCTCCGGTGAACGACGTCGCTGTGCCGCTGCCTGCCGAGGTGCCTCCCCCCGCGGAGCCCGGGCCGTTCGGCGACGTCCAGGCTCCTGTGCCGCTTCTGTTGCCGGACGGGTCTGTCCGCTAGCGGCCAGGCAGGCGCTCGGTGATTTCTTGCAGCACCCAGCCGTTGCCGTCGGGGTCGCTGAAGGACGCAAACGACGCGTAGCTTGTCCGGTTCCGATCCGGTCCAGGGAGCCGATGTGCCGTCCCAGCCGCGAGCCGCGAGGTATTCGCGGGCCGATGTCGTCCACCACGAGATAGATGCCCTGCGTAGAACCGGGTGTGCTCGCGGTGACGCCGTTGCCGAAGATGATCGACGCCGGTGAGCCGGGAGGCGTCAGCTGCACCACCCGGAAGCCGTCGTCTCCGGGAACATCGGCATCCAACCGGAAGCCGAGTGATTCAAAAAGCCTTGGCGCGGTCGACGTCAGCGACTGGCAGCACCACAATTTCGAGCCTGAGATCCATCTTGCAGGCTCCTTCGACGCCCATACCGTAGGGCATCCGCGCAGCCCGCGCGTGGTCTACAACCTCAGACGCACTCAGTGCAGATCAGCTGACCGTCCTTGCGCAGCGCCAACCGGCTGTGGTGCTGCACAAGGAAGCAGCTGGAACAGACGAACTCATCCGCCTGCTTCGGGATGATGCGGACGCTGAGTTCCTCACCGCTGATCTCCGCATCGGGTAGGTCGAACGAATCGGCTGTATCGCCGTCGTCGACATCGATAACCGCCGTCGTCGCGTCGTTGCTGCGGCGGCTGGTCAGCTCGTCCAGCGACTCGTCGGCGTCGGACTCGGTGACGCGTGGAGCGTCGTAGTCAGTGGCCATCCGGCATGCCCTTCCTAATCAAGACTGGCAAAGTGCCAAACGCAGTAAGGACGCGGATTGTTCCCTGGACTAGTCGGGAAAGTCCAGCGGAATCCTCAGCGTCGCCATGGTGGCCGCCAGCGCATCGTATTGCCCTGCCAGAGTGCAGAATTCGATGAGCTCGGCGCGGCTGAGCATGCCCGACAGCGCCGACCAGGTCTCCGGCGACATCGAGCGGGTGATGACGAACTCGTCGGTCGCGGTGATCAGCACACGTTGCCGGTCGGTGAGCCCTTCGGCGTCCGGTCCTTCGAAGATCTTGGCCTGGAGCTCGGCGTCGAGGCCGCGGCTCCTCGCGAGCCGCCGATGCTGCTGTAGCTCGTACTCACAGTCGCGCAGATGGCCCACCCGGAGGATCACGAGTTCGGCGTCCGTGCGGGGGAGCTTGCCCGCGTACAGCAGATAAGCCGAGAACGGCAGCCACGCCAGGAACAGCAACCTGTGCTGGCCAAGCACGTTGAACAGGTGGAACTTCGGGGCACGGATGCCGCGGGCACCGATCTTGGCGATCGCCCAGTTGATCGGCCCCAGCTCGCGGAAGCCGCCCGGCGGAATGCGGGCAGGTGCGCTCATGACTGCTTCACCAGATAGGGCGACACCGTGCTGCGGTGCTCGTCAATGTCCAATGCCCGGCCGAGCGCGGGGAATGCCCGCTGCGGGCAGTTGTCGCGCTCGCAGACCCGGCAGCCGGCGCCGATCGGTGTCGCGTTGTCACCCGACAAGTCCAGTCCCTCCGAATAAACCAGCCGATGCGCGTGCCGGAGTTCGCAGCCCAGGCCGATCGCGAACGTCTTACCCGGCTGACCATAGCGCGACGCCCGGCGCTCAACCGTGCGCGCCACCCACATGTAGTTGCGGCCGTCGGGCATCTGCGCGATCTGCACGAGGATCTTGCCCGGGTTCGCGAACGTCTCGTAGACATTCCACAGCGGGCACGTGCCGCCGGACGACGAAAAATGAAAACCGGTGGCGGACTGGCGCTTCGACATGTTGCCCGCTCGGTCGACGCGGATGAACGAGAACGGCACGCCGCGCATCGACGGCCGTTGGAGCGTGGACAACCGATGGCAGATGGTCTCGTAGCTCACTGAGTAGAACGCCGAGAGCCGTTCGATGTCATAGCGGAAGTTCTCCGCGATGTCGTGGAATTGCCGGTAGGGAAGCACCGTCGCGGCGGCGAAATAGTTGGCCAGCCCGAGACGGGCCAGGGTCGTCGACTCCTCGCTGGTGAACTTGCCCTCGTCCACCAGTTTGTCGATCAGTTCGCCGAACTCGAGGTAGGCCAGCTCGGCCGCCATCTTGAACACCGTCTGCCCCGACGACAGGTGCCCGCTGATCTCAAGGGTCTTGGTCGCGGGTTCGTAGCGGTGCAGCACCGTGTCGCCGAGATCAATGCGGCGGATGATGTGCACGCCGTGCACCATGGTGAGCCGGTCGGACAGCTCGCGGGCCAACTCTGCGCGGTGCATCCGCATTCGAACGGTGAGATCCTCGGCGGCGGTGTCGAGTTCGTGCAGATAGTTCTGCCGCTGGTAAAAGTAGTCACGGACCTCCTCGTGCGGCATCGTGATCGAGCCGCTGCCGCTGCCGTCGGAGTAGCGGTCCTCGGTCGCGGCGGCCAGTTGTGTGGTGGTCAGCTGGTAGCGGCGGTGCAGGTTCACCATCGCGCGGGCCAGGGCAGGATGTGAGCCGACCATGTCGGCGATCTCGGCCAGGTCCACGTCGATGTCGAGGTCGCGGTCCATCGCGACCTCGCGCAGCTCGGCGACCAGGCGGGTGTCGTCCTGGGATGCGAAGAACGTGGCGTCGACGCCGAACACATCCGTGATTCGCAGCAGCACGGCCACCGTGAGCGGTCGAACGTCATGCTCGATCTGATTGAGGTAGCTCGGCGAGATCTCCAGCATCTGGGCCAGCGCAGCCTGGCTGAAGCCACGTTCACTGCGCAGTTGTCGCACCCGGGAGCCGACAAACGTTTTGGCCATGTCAGACAGCCTAACAACTCTGCGAAGGTCTCCTTCGCATTGTTGGCAGATCGGGGACTGTGGCAGGATCGGGGCCGGTTGGAGCGACAGGGGAGAACCAGAAATGGCGGGAACCGCAGGTAGCACCGGTTTGGCGAAGGTGATGATGCCTGTGCCCGATCCGCACCCGGACGTGTTCGACAGGCAGTGGCCGCTGCGGGTGGCCGATGTCGACCGCGAAGGCCGGCTGAAATTCGACGCCGCCACCCGTCACATCCAGGACATCGGCTCGGACCAGCTGCGCGAGATGGGGTTTGAGCAAACCCATCCGCTGTGGATTGTCCGGCGCACGATGATCGACCTCATCAAGCCCATCGAGTTCCAGGACATGCTGCGGATGCGACGGTGGTGCTCCGGCACGTCGAACCGGTGGTGCGAGATGCGCGTGCGTATAGACGGAAAGCGCGGCCGCGGATTGATGGAATCCGAGGCGTTCTGGATCAACATCAACCGCGAAACCCAGGGGCCGGCACGGATCGCCGACGACTTCATCGAAGGCCTGCAGCGCACGACGGATGTCGACCGGCTGCGGTGGAAGCCCTACTTGAAGGCCGGCAGTCGCGAGGATGCGGCGGAGATCCGCGAGTACCCGGTGCGCGTCAGTGACATCGACATCTTCGACCACATGAACAACTCCGTGTACTGGAGCGTGATCGAGGACTACCTCTTCAGCACGCCGGAACTGCTACACAGGCCGATCCGGGTGACCATCGAACACGATGCCGCAGTGGCGCTGGGCGACAAGCTGGAGATCATTTCGCACGTGCACCCGGCGGGGTCGACCGAGAAATTCGGCGCTGAGTTGGCGGATCGCACTGTTAGAACGCTCACATACACCGTTGGCGAGGAGACGAAAGCCATCGCCGCGATCTTCGCCCTCTGACGTTCCAGCTTTAACAGTACGGGCGTACTGACCAGCCAAAAGTGCGTTACTGGCGAGTAGCTACTGAACCGGTACAGTTGATAGCCCCTTTGCAGACTTAACAAGTTAACGGCTGATGTTGGCGAAAATTGGCAATTGAAACGGGTGGACCTGCGGTTATGGGTTGGTGCATTCTCGAGTTAGCACAACAGTGAAGGTACTGGAGCGTTAACAAGCCGAGAGGCTGCGGCGACTCCAGCGACTTGCAAGAGAAGGAGCACCAATGTCGACCGTTGGCCAGCCGAAGTCCCCCGAAGAGATCCAGAAGGACTGGGACACCAATCCGCGGTGGAAGGGCATCACCCGCACCTACACTCCCGCCGACGTGGTGGCTCTGCAGGGTTCGGTAGTCGAGGAGGCCACCTTGGCCCGCCGCGGCGCCGAGGTGCTGTGGAACCAACTGCACGACATGGAGTTCGTCAACTCGCTCGGCGCACTGACCGGCAACATGGCGGTCCAGCAGGTCCGCGCCGGCCTGAAGGCCATCTACCTGTCCGGCTGGCAGGTAGCCGGTGACGCGAATCTGTCCGGCCACACCTACCCGGACCAGAGCCTCTACCCGGCCAACTCGGTGCCGCAGGTGGTGCGCCGCATCAACAACGCGCTGCTGCGCGCCGACCAGATTGCCAAGGTTGAGGGCGACACGTCCGTCGAGAACTGGCTGGCCCCGATCGTCGCCGACGGTGAGGCCGGCTTCGGCGGCGCGCTCAACGTCTACGAGCTGCAGAAGGCCATGATCGCGGCCGGTGTCGCGGGCTCGCACTGGGAGGACCAGCTGGCGTCGGAGAAGAAGTGCGGTCACCTCGGTGGCAAGGTCCTGATCCCGACCCAGCAGCACATCCGCACGCTGACCTCGGCCCGCCTCGCGGCGGACGTCGCCGACGTGTCGACCCTCGTGATCGCCCGTACCGATGCCGAGGCCGCCACGCTCATCACCTCCGACGTCGACGAGCGTGATCGGCCGTTCATCACCGGTGAGCGCACCGCCGAGGGCTTCTACCGGGTGAAGAACGGCCTGGAGCCGTGCATCGCCCGCGCCAAGGCCTACGCGCCGTACTCCGATCTGATCTGGATGGAAACCGGCACCCCGGACCTGGAGCTGGCGGCGAAGTTCGCCGAGGGCGTCAAGAGCGAGTTCCCGGACCAGATGCTGGCCTACAACTGCTCGCCGTCGTTCAACTGGCGCAAGCACCTGGACGACGCGACGATCGCGAAGTTCCAGAAGGAGCTCGGCGCGATGGGCTTCAAGTTCCAGTTCATCACGCTGGCCGGCTTCCACGCCCTGAACTACTCGATGTTCGATCTGGCCTACGGCTACGCCCGCAACCAGATGACCGCTTACGTCGAGCTGCAGGAGCGCGAGTTCGACGCCGAGGAGCGGGGTTACACCGCGACGAAGCACCAGCGCGAGGTCGGCGCAGGCTACTTCGACCGGATCGCCACCACGGTGGACCCGACCAGTTCGACCACCGCGCTCGCGGGCTCGACCGAAGAGGGACAGTTCCACTGACGAGCAAACGCCACTGACCTGCTGAGCGGTAAGTTGTGCCATCAGGCCCCGCCCGCCATGTTGGGCGGGCCTGATGCTGTGTGAGGGAGTAGCTAATGAGCATTGAACGAGTTGGTGTGGTCGGCGCTGGGCAGATGGGCTCGGGCATCGCCGAGGTGTCGGCGCGGGCCGGCGCCGACGTGGTGGTCTACGAGCCGACCGAAGAGCTGACCACCGCGGGCCAAAACCGAATCACCAAGTCGCTGGAGCGCGGCGTCAGTGCGGGCAAGATCACCGAACGTGAGCGCGACGACGCCTTGGCGAAGCTGAAGTTCACCACCAGCCTCGCCGACCTGTCCGATCGCCAGCTGGTGATCGAGGCGGTCGTCGAGGACGAGGCCGTCAAGGCCGAGATCTTCGCCGAACTCGACGAGTGCATCACCGATCCCGACGCCGTGCTCGCGTCGAATACGTCGAGCATCCCGATCATGAAAATCGCTGCGGCAACGAAGAATCCGAGCCGAGTACTCGGCCTGCACTTCTTCAACCCCGTGCCGGTGCTGCCGCTTGTCGAACTGATCACCACCTTGGTCACCTCCGAAGAGGCGGCGGCGACGGTCGAGCAGTTCGCGGGCGAGGTGCTGCGCAAGCAGGTGGTGCGCTGCGGCGACCGCTCCGGATTCATCGTCAATGCGCTGTTGGTGCCGTACCTGTTGTCCGCGATCCGGATGGCGGAAGCCGGTGTTGCGACCGTCGACGACATCGACAAGGCGGTTGTCGCCGGGCTCTCGCATCCGATGGGTCCGCTGCGGTTGTCCGACCTCATCGGGCTCGACACGATGAAGCTGATCGCCGACTCGATGTACGACGAGTACAAGGATCCGCACTACGCGCCACCGCCACTGCTGCTCCGCATGGTAGAGGCCGGTCAGCTGGGCAAGAAGTCGGGCCAGGGCTTCTACAAGTACTGATTCGGTGGTGCGGTCCCGGTGTCGGGGACCTCGTCGCTGGCGTAACCGCACAGTCCATTGGGCGCCAATGCTTTTGGCGCCTGGCCTGCCGAAAGGACGGCGGGAATCGCAACGGGTGCCGCGAGGGCGCATGTGGGTCTTGATGCCGTCGCTGCGCCGCCGGCAGCCGGTGCCTACGATCAGGTCTTATGTCGACGGTTGGCGGTGGCGAGTCGGCCGCAGCGCTTCGGGTGAACGCTCAGAACTGGCAGTCGCCGCCGTTTAATCGCTGGGCGTATTGGCACGTCAAGGAGATTCTGCCGACGCTGCCAATTCCCCGCCGAACTGGGCCGTCCCGAGAACTTGTCCCGGCCAACGCACCTGCCGGTGTGACCGACGTGACGCTGACGAGCGTGGACGGATCAGTCGTGACGGTGGGGCAAGTGATGGCCGACACCTACACGGATGCCTACGTCGTGATGCAGGACGGCGCCCTGGTGGCCGAGTGGTATGCCGCTGACGGAGCCCCCGACCGAACTCATGCGGTCATGTCGATATCGAAGTCGGTGGTCGGATGCGTCGCGGGCGCGCTGGTCGACCACAACCTGCTGGATACCGGACAGCTGGTCACCGAGTACGTTCCTGAGCTGGCACCCAGCGGCTATGCCGGTGCCACAGTGCAGCATGTACTCGACATGCGCAGCGGCGTGCGATTCCGCGAGGATTACCTTGACCCGGACGCCGAGGTGACGGTGCTGGCGCGGTGGGTCAGCCAGGCGCCGCTGCCCGGCGAGGCGTCGCCACGTGGGGTGTATCAGTACCTCGTCGGACTGCCCGCGGAAGCACCGCATGGCGAACGCTTTCTGTACCGTTCCGCCGAAACCGACGTGTTGGGCTGGGTGTGTGAACGAGCGGCAGGCAAGCCGATGGCGGAGTTGATATCGACGCTGATCTGGCAGCCGCTCGGCGCCGAGTTTGATGCGCAGATCCTTTGTGACGGGCTCGGCACCGCGGTGCACGACGGGGGCATGTGCGCGACGGCGAGGGACCTGGCGAGGTTCGGTCAGATGCTGCTTGACGGCGGCTCCGTACCGGACGAGGGCGACGGCAAGCGAACTGTGATCGGATCGCGGTGGCTGCGCGAGGCGTGGGCGGTCGACGCCGATGCGCGGTCCGTCTTCGTTGCCTCACCTGCCGAGGTGTCGATGCCCGGGGGGTGGTATCGCAACCAGTTCTGGTTCCGCCCGGGCCCGTACGGCGACGTACTGCTGTGCCTAGGCATCTATGGACAACTGGTCCATGTCACCCGCCGGACACGCACCGTGTGCGTGAAACTGTCGAGTTGGCCGACCCCGCAAAATCCCGGTTACTCACAAAACACCCTCCGCGCGTTTGATGCGATCGCAGGGGCGCTCGCGGGCCGGCCGTCCGCCGGGGATAACCCGAGGCAACCGGGAGTCATTGCGGGCGCGAGCCGCCACGGCAAGTCCGATCGGTCGGGTAAATGAGGTATTCGACTGGGTTTCGCGCCATATGACTGAAGGTCGGCGGGCTTCGGCCTACGCTCGACTCACGCTCGACGTGCGCCGCGACGACGCCGGGCAAGGGTGAAGCCGCAGGAGGCGATAATGGCCGAACAAAGGGCCCGCACGACCCGTCAGCGCAAGTCGTCCGCGGCTCCCAAACGCGCCGCGAAACGAACCCTGTCGCGGCTCTTCGGTAGTGGCTCGCTCAACGGAATCGCCGAGATACGGACGTTTTTCCGCACGAATGTGCAGCCGATCTACTTCGTTGGCCCGACAGCGTTCAATTTGCTCGGCATCGACCGCTGGGTGCGCAATTTCCAGTACATCGCCTATTACGACTCATGGGACGGCGCACATCCACGGGTCTTCTCGCCGAAGAACAAGCCGTACGTCGAGTTCGAGTCAAGCGAGCACATCAACAACTACCTGCTCCGCGATGCGGAGGTGGGCGCTTACCTGAAACGCCGTGGTGGCACACCGATGGTGGCGATGGTTTTCTTCGACGAAGAAACCGAGGAGATCTGCCGCGAACAGGGCTACAAGCTGATTCTGCCGCCCGATTCCCTACGGCGGCGGCTTGATTCAAAGATCGTCACCACCCAACTAGGCAATGAGGCCGGCGCCCCCTCGGTGCCGAATGTGCTCGGCAAGGCTGACACCTATGCCGAGCTGCAGGCGCTGGCTGAGTCGGCGAGGCTGGGCGGCGACCTCGTGGTGCAGACACCCTACGGTGATTCAGGCAAGACCACCTTCTTCATCAAGTCAGAGGCGGACTGGGACGACAACGCCGAGCACATGATGGGACAAGAGCTGAAGGTGATGAAGCGGATCAACAACAAGGCCGCCGCGGTGGAGGCGTGCATCACCCGGCATGGCACGATCGTCGGACCCTTCATGACCGATCTGACGGGCTATCCCGAATTGACGCCATACAAAGGTGGTTGGTGCGGAAACGACTTGTTCCCCGAGGCGCTTTCGGAAAATCACCGCGCCACTGCGATCGACCACGTGCGTAAGATGGGCGATCGACTAGCACAAGAGGGCTACCGCGGCTTCCTCGAGGTCGACGTCTTGATCGACCTCGACACCGACGAGGTATACCTCGGCGAAATCAATCCGCGCATTTCCGGTGCCTCGTCCATGACGAATGTGACCGCGGGTGCATACGCAGACGTGCCGTTGTTCTTGTTCCATCTCCTGGAATTCATGGACGTGGAATACACGGTAAACGTCGAAGAGATCAACGACCGCTGGCGTGAGCTTGCCGCCGTTGACGTTTGGGCGCAGTTGATCATGAAGGAGACCACCGTAGATTCGGTCGAGCGGCTCCTGGCCGCACCCCGGACGGGCACCTGGCACCTGAGCGACGACGGCGAGCTTACGTTCGCGCGGGTGAGCAACGACTGGCACGAAATCACCGGCGAGGACGAGGCGTTCTTCCTGCGGGTCTATGGCCCAGGAGATTTTCGATTTCGTGGCGCCGATTTGGGCATATTGGTCACCAAGGGGCGGATGCAGACGGTGGAGGGCCTCACACCCCGCTGTCGGCACTACATCGACGGCATTCGCAATCATTACCGATCGGAGCCGCTGCCGAATCCCCCCGCCTTAACCCCACTCGCCTACGTCAAGTAGGAACGGCGATCCTCACCACGGCAGGATCGGCGACGGATGCTTCGCCGACGTCGCCGGATAGCTGACCTCGGGGCGGGGAGCCGGCTCACCGGGACCCTTGGCGAGTTCGCTGTCCTCACCGGCGACCAGGGTTTCGTAGGAGAAGTGCTCATGCATCCAGGCCAGGTGATCGTTACGGCATTCCACAATCCGCTCGGTGTCCCACAGCGGCATGTTCTGCTGTTTGAAATGCTTCTCCATCAACGCTGGGTCGACCTCGTACACGTCATGCAGCCGCATGATCACACCGTCTGAGATGCGTTGGGCTTCCGGGCGGGTGTACTGCTGCTTGTAGATGAACTTTCGCATCGTCTTAGTCCCTCTTAATCCTGATATGCCTCGTCGAGCATCTGCTTGCCGGGATTCATGATGTTGTTCGGATCGAGCATGCGCTTGACCTTCTTCATGACATCCCAGCCGCCGCCCATCTCCTCCGGCACGTGCTCGGCGTCACCGGCACGGGTTGTGCCGTGGCAATTGCTCAATGAACCACCGTATTTCAGCGTCACCTGGGCTAGTTCGGACTTGAATCGCACCCACGCCGCCCAGTTGTCGTCGTTGAATTTCTCCTCCCAGATGCCGATGTCGATCTCGGCGAGATAGTCGCCCCACGGTTTGTACGAGGCGCTGGTGTAGCAGTAGATGCCCCAGTTGTCGAAGATGCCCCACTCGTCGATGTAGCGCTGCGCGATCGCGGTCCACTCCTCGCGCACCTTCGGCAGCACTGTCCAGTTGAGCGACGCATCCTCACAATGCCAGGACATCGGCACCACCTGGCCGCCCGGAATCCGCCCGTGTAGCGGGTTGGCGTAGCGGTCGTGCCGGGACGCCCAGTCGCCGACGGCCATGTGGTCACCGGTGTAGCGGCCGCCTTCGGCCCGGCCCTTCTCCATCAGGATCTTCGATGCCGCGGTCACCTCCGGCTTGGTGCCGTAGAGTGCCGTCGCCACAATGGAATTCACCCACGGCGGCATCGGGATGAAGGCCTCGTCGTCGCGCCGCAGGTACTCGATCTTCTTCTCGTCGAACAACACCGTGCCGGCCAGGGTGGCGATGCCCGAGGTGACGATGTGGTGCACCGTGCGGTGTGCCTTCAGGTAGTCATCGAACGCGAAGAACGCCGCGAACTCGGCCTCCGGCTTGGGGACGATCTCCAGGGTCGCCTCGGTGACGATGCCCAGGGTGCCCTGATGGCCCATGAACAAATGCTTGAGGTGATAGCCCGTCGAAGACTTGCGGATCTTCTTGCCGCCACCGTCACCGACGCGGATGATCTCGCCGGTCGGCAGCACGATCTCGAACGACATCACCAGATCGCGGGTGTGCCCAAAGCGTGTGCCCAGCAACGAGAATCCACTGCAGGCGATCCGCCCGCCCACCAGTGAGCACGGGTAGGACGCGGGCGTATCCGGGTGAAACACACCGTATTTGCTCAGTTCCTCGTTCAGCTTCATCATACTGATGCCGGGTCCGACGGTAACGCAGCGGTCGGCCAGGTCGACCTCCTTGATCTCGTTCATCCGCTTGACGTCGACGATGATCCCGCCCCGCAACGGAACCGCACCGTCGTTCAGACCGGTGCCCCCCGCTCGCGGCACGACCGGTATACGCGCGCGGTTGGCCAGCTTCACGATCTCCGACACCTGTTGCGCCGTTCGCGGCAAAACCACTGCGGCAGGAACGTATTCACTCCACCGGTGCACCGGGAACGGTGCGGGCACCCGAGCACGATTGGTCCGGCTTGAGATGTTCGTGAGCACCGAGCCGGGCTCGTTCATGATGGCTTCGAGGTCGGCGACGACGGCGTCGTCCAACGTCCGAACGGTGGCGGTGGTCATCGCGTCGCCTCCAGCTCCGACGCGCCGCGCCGGCCGCCGATGTCGATGCCGGCCGATTCGGCGACGAGCTCGATGATGTCGGCCACTTCGATGCCGACGTCATGGCCGGCGGTGGCAAGTGGCCGTTCCGACCACACGCAGGCGCTGACGAGCATATCCACGCCCAGCTCCTGGGCCCGCGCCAGCCGGGTTCGGCTGATCTCCGCCGTGATCTCCGGTTTCTCGATCGGCAGGCCGCCGCCGCCACCCGAGCAGTACGACCACTGGGTGACGTGGTCGACGTCCTTCAATGTCAGACCCGGAATCGAATTGAGGATGAAGCGCGGTGCCTCGTGAATGTTCTTGCGCTTGTTCAGCCGACATGGATCGTGATACGTGACGGTCTTGTTGATCGGCTTGTCCAGGACGAGCTTGCCCTCTTTGATGAGGTCCGCGACGAGCTCGACGATTTGCACCACCTCGAAATCGAAGTCCGCGCCGAAGTAGGCCGGATAGTCCTCGGTGAAGTGGATGTAGTCGTGCGGCTCGATCGCGATGATGCGCTTGGTTCCCGATGCGCGCCAATCGTTTACATTGTGTTCGGCGAAAGCGCGGGACTGTTCCACATAACCCATCTCCGCGGCCGGACCGCCACAGCACCATTGTTCGTTCATCAGCCCGAACTCCACGCCTGCCTTCTGCAGCACCTGCGCGGTGGCTCGAGTGTTGGAGGTCCGGTAGAACGCCGCCTCGCAGTCGACGAACATGATCGTCTCGCCGCCGATCGGGATGTTCAGTCCCTCGGCCCAATTACGCACGTAGGCCTGGCCCTGCGGCTGACCCTCGTCGGTGGTTCCGAGCACCGGCTCGTTGGTGAGGTCACGGGTCAGCCGATTCCAGAGCTTCCATCCATCGCGGTCGAGCCCCTTGTCGACCATCAAGGCGCGGGCGGCGCGCACCACCTTCACCGTCTCGGTGCGAGCCTGATAGAAGTCACCAACGAACAGCGTATTGGGACAACGAATTTCGCAACCGCCGCACTGCACGCAGTGCACGTAGTCGTCGGCGACGTCCTCGATGTCGAGCAGGCCGCGGTCCATCGCGATGATATTGGCCATGAACGCGGTCGGTGTGTGGTTTTCGTTTCGGGTCACCTGCATTACCGGGCATACTTCACGGCAAAACTTATGGCCCGAGGAATAGCAGTTGTACCCATTTTCGCGCCAGCGCTCGACGAACTGTTGCTGGCCATCAGTGGGGGGTTTGCTGGCATAGTCCGACTGCTCTTTTTCGATCGTCATATCGCCTCCTTCGAGCGGTGTCGGTGCACCAAAGTGGCTGGTCCGAGCGTAAACCCGGGCAACGGGCGGCCACGGCGGAATATGAAAACCGCGAATACCGATGAACACGAAGTTTCAAATCTTGTGCGACCCGTGATCAAAAGTCGATCCATTGGTTCCTTCGCGGTGACAAGATGTCAGCTGCGAAAGGCGACGGACCAAGGAGGCTCGCCATGACCGGTGCAGTTGAACCCCGACGAAACGCGGCCTCGGACGACACCCACCTGGAAGCACTTGGCTACTCCGGGCAAGACTTTCACCGGTCGATGAGCCTGTGGTCCAACATGGCGCTCGGCTTCACCTACCTGTCGCCACTTGTCGGCGTGTATTCGCTGTTTGCGTACAGCCTCTCTATCGGCGGTCCGCCGGCAATGTGGTGGATCGTGATCGTGGGCTGCGGCCAGTTCCTGGTCGCCCTCGTGTTCGGTGAAGTGGTGTCCCAATACCCCATCGCGGGTGGCATCTATCCGTGGGCCAGGCGGCTGTGGAATCGCAAGTACGCATGGATCGTCAGCTGGGTGTACATCTGGGCGGTCATCGTCACCGTGACCGCCGTTGCCGAGTTCGGCGGCGGTTTCGTTTCGTCGCTCTTCGGTATCGAACACACCCCGGTCATCCAGTTGGGAACCGCGGTCGCGCTGCTGCTGCTGGCATTGGCCGTCAACTTCAGCGGCACGCACATGCTCGCCCGGGTTGCAAAGATCGGGTTGGCCGCCGAGCTGATCGGGGTGGTGGCGCTGGGGCTGTATCTACTCACGTTCAAGCGGGTGAACTCGTTCTCGGTCTTCTTCGACTCGATGGGCGCCGGCGGCGACAAGGCGTACATCATCACCTTCCTCGGCGCGGCGCTCAGCGGCCTGTTCCTGTTCTACGGCTTCGAGGCGTGCGGCGATGTGGCCGAGGAAGTCGACGATCCGACACGGCGGATCCCCACGGCGATGATGCTGACGATCATCATCGGCGGCGTTTCCGGATTGATGTCCTACATCGGCTACGTGTTGGCCGCCCCCGACCTGCAGGCGATCGTGAACGGGGAGGATGCGGACCCGATTCCGGCGATCCTGGAGAGCACCCTCGGCACGGCCGGGTCGAAAATTTTCCTCTGCATTGCGATCACGGCATTCATCTCGTGTGTGCTGTCACTGCAGGCCGCTGGGAGCCGGCTCATCTACGCGTCCGCGCGCGATCGGATGCTACCGATGAGCGGCTGGCTGTCGCGCATGTCGGAGCGCCACTCGGTGCCCACCAACTCGCTGTTGGTCGCCTGCGTCGTGCCCATCCTCATCTGCCTGTACGTGTACGCGGCGCCGGATCAATTGCCACGCATCACCGCGTTCGCGGTGCTCGGCATCTACGTTGCGTTCCAGGCGATAGTCCTCGCGGCGCTGAGGCAGCGGCTGAAGGGCTGGCGACCGGCGGGCAACTGGAACCTGGGTCGGTACGGCTTCGCCGTCAATGTGCTCGCGCTGTGCTACGGGATCTTCGCAATGGTGTTGCTGCTCAAACCCGGCGACACGGGTTCCTTCCTGGACAGGTGGGTCGTCGCGATCGGGCTGGTCATCGTCCTGATCACCGGTCTGCTGTACTTGCTGATCGCCCGCCCGGACCGTTACTCCGACGACGTTGGGGAGGGCGACGCCATCGAGGTGGCCGCCAAGTTGCGGTCGCTTCGGGCCGGTTCGAGCGCGGAGTGACTGGCGGTAGATCGCCATCACTGCCGAGGCGGCGCGAAACATGCGGTCCCACAGCGGTCGCCGGGACGCCAGTCGCGTGATTGCCGATGGTGCGGGCTACTTGACGATCCAGACCGTGCGCGCGGCCCAAACGGCGCGCGGCTACCTCGCGGTGCGCTCCCGGATCGACGACGAGATCGTGCTCGTCGTGCCGGCCGAGCGTGCCGGAAAGCCTCGTGACATCCACCGGAGGCTTGGCGCCCAGCTGGAGAGACAACTGGGCGGCGGGCAGAGTTCACCGACATCCCTGGGCGACTTGGACTTCGGTCTCAATCAGGCCAGGGTCGCCGCCCTGGCCCACGCCGACAGTCGATTCAGCGAATTCGATCACCTCGCTGTTCTCCCGGCACTGCTCGGCAACCGAGATCCGACCCGACGCTGCTCGACACGCTTGAAGCCCTTCCTCAGCTGTAACGGCGAAGTGGAAACCGCGGCGACCAAACTCAATGTCCATCGGCACACCATCGGCTGCGGAGAATCGGTGAACTCACCGCCTGCGATCTTCAGTGGGCCGACACCCGTGCCGTGATGGGGTTGGCGATCAAAGCCCGTGAACTGCTCGCTTTCTCGGCGCGAGATTGTTGTTTGCGCCGTTCAGGACTGCTCGGCCGGGGTATCGTCCCACTGTTAGTGACGGTCGTCCACGCTCGGCGAGAGCCCCGGGCTCGCCGGCTCGCCCTTAAGCGGGTCACCCACGTCGGCCGTCGGGGTCGCGGGTCTGGAAGGGCGGTTGGCAATGGCGTCGCACCCGTTGGAACCACTGAGTGCGGACGAGTTCACACGAACCGCTGAAATCCTGCGCCGTGACGGGCACGTCACCGACACCTTCCGCTTCGCGTCGATCGAGCTGTTGGAACCGGCCAAGCAAGAGGTGTTGGCTTGGCGCCTCGGAGAACCGGTACCGCGGCATTCGTTCGCGGTGGTGTGGAACCGGTTGGACAACAAGACGTATGAAGCGACCGTCGACCTCACCGGCGATGCCGTCCTATCGATAAAGCACGTTCCCGACGCCACGCCGAACTTCACCGTCGACGAGTTCCACGACGTCAACGACCGGCTTTGCCGGCACCCGGACGTCATCGCCAAACTGCGCGAGCGCGGCATCACCGACATGAGCCTCGTCATCGTGGATGTCTGGACCTACGGCAAGGCGCTGATGCCCGAGAAGTACCGCGATCGCCGATTGGGCTGGTGCGATCTATGGGTCCGGGCGACCCCCGAAGGGAACCCGTACGCCCACCCGATTTCGGGCTTGAAGGTCGTCGTGGACATGAACACCCTCGAGCTCCTCGAGATCGAGGACGAGTACGACGTCGGAATGCCTGCAGTGGACGGCGAGTACGTGCCCGGGCCGTGGAAGGGTGAGGCGCGCACCGATCTGAAACCGCTGCACATCACCCAGCCGGAGGGCACGTCCTTCACGTTGGATGGCACCGAGTTGCGCTGGCAGAACTGGTCGATGCGCCTCGGCTTCAACTACCGCGAGGGCCCGGTCATCTATCAGGTGGCCTATGACGATCGCGGGGTACGGCGTGACATCGCCTACCGCATGTCATTCGCCGAGATGGTGGTGCCCTACCGTGACCCCACGTTCGAGCACTACCGCAGGACGGCCTACGACATCGGCGAGTGGGGGCTGGGCTTCATGACCACCTCGCTGGAACTCGGCTGCGACTGCCTCGGCGAGATCCGCTACGTCGACGCGGTGCTGCACGACTCCGCAGGAGCACCGTACGAGATCAAGAACGCGATCTGTCTGCACGAAGAGGACAACGCCGTGTTATGGAAGCACGTCGATCTGGTAACTGGTGCCGAGGTGCGCCGCCAGCGTCGCATGGTGATTTCCTGCCACGTCACCGTCGCGAACTACGAGTACCTCGTCTACTGGCGCTTCTACCAGGACGGCAACATCGAATGCGAGGTTCGCGCGTCCGGCATCATGGTCACCACCCCCTATGCCGAGGGCGAGGCTGCGCCGCCCTATGGCACCGTCGTCGACAATCGCACCTACGCCCCGTTCCATCAGCATTTCCTGGTCGCCCGCCTCGACCTCGACGTGGACGGTTCGGCGAACACCGTCGTCGAGGTCGACTCGGTCGCACCCCCGGTGTCCGACGAAAACCCTTACGGCCTCGCCCTCGTCACCGCGTCCACTCCGGTTACCTCCGAGGCGAGCGGCGCGCGAGATTTCAACTGGAACACGCAGCGCGGCTGGAAGGTGATCAACCCGGACAAGCTGAACCGGCACGGCACCCCCGTCGCCTACAAACTGGTTCCCGGCGCCGCGTTCCCGGCCTTGATGGATCCTGCTACGCCGCAATATCTTCGGGCGCCGGTGATCGGCCATACGTTATGGGTGACGCGGCATGACGACGACGAGCGCTGGCCGTGCGGCAAGTATCCGACTCAGTCGAGCGTCGACACCGGTCTGACGGAGTGGATCAAGGACGATGCACCGCTGGAGAACACCGATGTCGTGCTCTGGTATGTCTTCGGCATCCACCACATCACTCGTGCCGAGGACTGGCCGATCATGCCGGTCGACACGATTTCGTTCTGGCTGAAGCCATTCGGGTTCTTCGACCAGAACCCGTCAATCGACGTCGCCCCTTCGCCGAAGGCGGAGGGCGGGACCTGCCATACCGGCACGGCCGAGCACCTCGCCCCCGAGGCTGCGGCGCACATGCACTGAGCGCTGTGCCAAGCTCAACCTTCGAAGCCGTGGTAGTGCATGACGTGCTTGATCCGGGTGTAGTCCTCCAGCCCGTACATGGACAGGTCCTTGCCGTAACCGGAGTGCTTGAAGCCGCCGTGCGGCATCTCGGCCACCAGCGGAATATGGGTGTTGATCCACACGCAGCCGAAGTCCAGTCGTGCCGCCAACCGGGCCGCGGTGTCGACGTTCTTGGTCCACACCGATGACGCAAGCCCGTATTCAGTGCCGTTGGCTAATGCGACCGCCTCTTCCTCGTCGCTGAACCGTTGCGCGGTGACGACGGGGCCGAAGATTTCGGTCTGGATCAGTTCATCGTCCTGTTTCAGATCGGCGATCAGCGTCGGCTCGTAGAAGAACCCAGAGCCTTCCTTTGCCTTGCCGCCGGCCAGGATTCGGGCATGCTCGGGTGCGCGCGACACCAAACCCGACACATGCTTGATCTGGTTGGCGTTGTTGATGGGCCCGAAGAGGATGTCCTCGTCGGCGGGGTCATATCCGGTCTTGGTGTTGCTGACCGATTCAGTCATCGCCGACAGGAATTCGTCGTAGATACCGTCCCGGATCATCATGCGGGTCGCCGCGGTGCAGTCCTGTCCAGCGTTGAAATAGCCTGCAGCCGTCAACCCTTCGACCGCCGCCTCGATGTCGGCGTCATCGAAGATGATCACCGGCGCCTTGCCACCCAGTTCCAGGTGGGTGCGCTTTACGTCCTTTGCGGCGCTGGTCGCGACGGCCATACCGGCTCGGGTGGACCCCGTGATGGACACCATTTGCGGCACTGGGTGCGCGACGAGGTCGGCGCCGGTGTCGCGGTCGCCGCAGACCAAGTTGCAGACGCCGGGCGGGAAGATTTCCTGCATCTTCTCCACCATCCAGTACGCAGACGCGGGCGTGGTGTCCGACGGCTTGAGCACCACGGTGCAGCCCGCGGCCAACGCCGGCGCGAACTTCCACACTGCCATCATCATCGGGTAGTTCCACGGCGCCACCTGCCCAACCGGGCCGACCGGCTCGCGACGAATCGACGAGGTGAACCCGCGCATGTACTCGCCCTGCGCCCGCCCTTCGAGAACTCGCGCGGCACCAGCGAAGAACCGTATCTGGTCGACCATCGGCGGGATTTCCTCCGACAGGGTGAGCGAGATCGGCTTGCCGGTGTTCTCGCTCTCGATCTGGACGAGTTGCTCGGCGTTCTCCTCGACCACGTCGGCGAGCTTGAGCAGCGCGCGCTGACGTTCACTCGGGGTGGACCACCGCCACTTCTCAAACGCCTTTGCCGCCGCTTGGCACGCGTCGTCGACATCTTTTGCCGAAGAATTTGGCGCTGATGCGTACACCTCGCCGGTCGACGGATTGACGATATCCATCATCTGGCCATCGGACGCGGGCTGGATTTCTCCGCCAATGATGTTGTGGATGACCATCTTTTCCGACATGGGATCACCTACTCCTATGAGCATCATGGGTGGCAGCATTCGGTAAGCCACTAGTGTGTCCATTCCGACCGTCCCATCCCGAGGACGTCTTGTTCACGAATCCCACTGAAGGCCAACTCGTTTCGGAACCGCGAGGGAGGCAGGTCATGATCGCGTACCGGTCGGGGCCGGGCACGCCGTGGTTGCGCCATACGCCGCCTGTTGTAACTCGTCTGCAGTCGACGGGTCGAGCGGATGGAACGTCTGGATCATGGCGGCTCCCTGGCAAACGAGATGTCGTCGGTTGCTCCGAATGCGACGCAGCCGTCCGGCACACCCATATGCAGCGGGGTAAGACTGAGCATGCGCCGAGGAACGCAACTTGACGCGATTTTGGTCGAAATCCGTGCGCCCAAAGTGCGGCGTGGTGGGTTTCGTTCTGTTAGCGGCTCAGTCCGCCAACCTGGCAGAGATGGCGCCGCACGCCCGCAAGGTGTTTGCCAGATGTTCTGGGCTCTGTGCATCCGGCCACGATGACAGCTTGACGATCACGGTGTGGGAGGCTCGGTCGACGAACACCAGCTGCCCATGAATCCCCAGGCACAGGAGGATTGGACCCGCTTCGTTACGAAAGAACCAGAACTGGTTGCGGTACCAGCCGCCCGGCAGCATCGCCTCATTTTCGGTCTGGGCGAACGCCTCCCGCACACCCGGTGCCGGCTCGAAGGTGTCGGCCAGCCATGCCGCGGGTATTGCTTGTCTACCCTCGACGAGCCCGTCGTCGAGAATCATCTGGGCGAACCGGGCGAGGTCACGAAGCGTCGCCGAGATGCCCCCGTCGTGGATCGCAGTGCCTACCGGGTCGCAGGTGATCTCGGCGTCGAATTCGGCCCCCATCGGCTGCCAGATCAGAGTCGAGATCAGATCGGCCATCCGCTCACCGGCGGCACGTTCACACACCCATCCCAGCATGTCCGTGTCGGCCGAGCGGTAGGTGAATGCACCGCCGTGCGGTCCCTCGGGGCGGATGGTTGCCAGGTAGGCGTATGCGCCCCGGGGGTCGTTAGCCAGCGCCGGCGCCCAGCCCACCGATCGCTCCATGATCCGAACCTCGGAGTCAAGGGCGGTATATGTTTCCCGGAACGCCACGCCCGTGCGCATGTCAAGGACATCACGCACGCGTGCGCAACGGTATCCCGAGTCGGCTACCTCGGGAACGTAGTCGGTCACGGCCGCCTGGGGGTCCAGGCGGCCCTGTGCCACCAATACCCCGGCGACACAGCCGACAACGGACTTGGACACGGACATGACCAGATGTCTGGTGGTCTCGGTCATTCCCGCGAAGTAACGTTCGTCAACCACTTCGCCTCCGCGCACCACGATCAAGGCATCGGTCAATGTATCGGCGAAGATCTCCTCGACTGTCGACGAGCTTCCGTCAACACGCACGACGACGGGATTGCCGAACTCGGTTCGCGTCGTGGACAGCGGTCTTGGTCGGCCGGTGCCGGCCGAAATCAGTTGCGTCGGCATGATTTCGCGCATGTGCCGGAAGGCCCAACGCACGTTCTGTGGTTGCTGCCAGTTCGAGACGTCGACCTGTAGTTCGGGCGATGGGGGAAAGCCGGTCATCAGGCCGGCGGTGATCTCGGTCACCGCCTCCGTGGCCGCGCAATCGACAAACATGGCACGTATCGTATCGGGCCGGCTGTGTCGATCACTTGCCAGGCGTCGGGCAATCGCGGAGCGCTAGCAGTCGGCGAGCCGCTTCTTCTCGGCCTTGACGTCGAAATCCGGTGGCGGCCAAGACATGTTGAGACCCTTCAGCGCCTCGATGAGCAGTTCGGTGACCGCAAGTCGGCTGTACCACTTCCTGTCGCACGGCACGATGTACCACGGGGCGTAATCCGTCGAGGTGCGGTCCAGCACCGCCTGATAGGCCTGGGAGTACTTCGGCCACAGTTTGCGCTCATCGATGTCGGCCGGGTTGTACTTCCAGTACTTGTCCGGCCGGTCGAGGCGTCCGGACAACCGCTTCTTCTGCTCTCTGAGCGAAACGAACATCGCGACCTTGACGAGAGTGGTTCCGCCGTCAACGAGTTCACGCTCGAACGCATTGATCTCGTCGTAGCGCGCACCCCACACATCGGGCGGGACGAGGTTGTGCACCCGGACGATGAGCACGTCCTCGTAGTGCGAACGGTCGAACACGCCGATGTGGCCGGCCGGTGGCAGCGCATTGCGAATGCGCCAGAGATAGTGATGCGCCAACTCGTCCTCGGTCGGCTTGCCGAAGCTCGTGTATCGGATGCCCTGTGGATTCCCGGCTCCGACAACGTGTTTGACGATGCCGCCCTTGCCCGCGGTGTCCATGCCCTGCAGTATCAGCAGAACCGAACGCGTGTCGCCGGATCTGCTGTTGGCGTAGAGCATCTCCTGTAGTTCGGCGAAGCGGATGTTGCGCTCGTCCTGCAGAGCAGGAGCGTCGGACTTGGACCCGCGAAACCCCGGGGTCGCGTCCGTGTCGATGTCGTCGACCTTCTGCCCAGCCCGGAACTGCAAATGAACATGCGGTTCATGCGTCCACAACCGCGGCAGGTCTGGATCGAGGGTCATCGGCGGAGCAACCGCGGCGGCAGGATCGGCGACGGGTGCGGGGCTTCACGGAATTTCTCCAGCGATCCACCCACTTCGACGATGCCGCACAGCGCGTTCCACGACAGCATGGTCAGGTAGTCGATCAGGTCGTCGGCGCTCATCCGCCGGTCGTTCATCCACGAGTGCGTGGCCAGCTGAACCCCGCCGACGGTGTGGTAGGCCCACGGTTCGATACCGCCGGTGTCCATTCCGACCTCAACCATGCGGCGGCGCAGCATGACCGCGAGCATACGGGCGATGATCTGCTCGGAAGTCGCGATCGCGCGGCTTTTGCTCGCCGAGTTGTTCGCCATCACGAACTGGTATGGCTCCGGCTCGGCGGCCACCGTCTCGACGTAGACGCGGATGATCTCGCGGGTCAGGTCGAAGCCGTCCAGGTTCGACGACAGCGCCGCGGCCATGTTCGGGATGAGCGTGGTCTGTGCGAACCGCATCATCACCGCGGTCGTCAGATCGTTCTTGTCGACGAAGTACCGGTACAGAACCGTCTTCGACACCCCGATCTCGGAGGCGATCTCGTCCATGCTGACGTTGCTGCCGCGTCGCCGGATCGCCTCGAGGGTGCCGTCTACCAGCTCATTGCGGCGATCCACCTTGTGTTGGTGCCAGCGCCGCTTGCGTCCATCTGTCTTGATTGCCGCCGGAGGGGTCTGCTGTGCCACTATCGCCAAGATCCGTTCCCTAGTTCCCATCGATAGTACGGCCGATCTTGTTCCTAAGGCTGGTAGGACGGGCCCGACGCCGTTGTAGCGGATGATGTAGGAGTGGCACACAGACCGGACGTCGGCAGGCGGGCCGTACCGACGGCGGCTCGGCCCAGTTTCGCCGAGTCGTTAGCGGGCGCCGACACGGCCGCCGACGCGGAGCGTCGCCGTGGGTTGCGGCGGATGAAGCTGGTCGCGCTGAGTTTCCTGGTCGGCGCCACCGTGATCTTCCTGCTCTGCACGTGGGCCCAGTCCAACGGGGCCGCCGCGTGGGTCGGCTATGTCAGGGCCGCGGCCGAGGCGGGCATGGTCGGCGCGCTGGCGGACTGGTTCGCTGTCACCGCGCTGTTCAAACATCCGCTGGGCATCCCGATTCCGCACACCGCGATCATCAAGCGCAAGAAAGACCAACTCGGCGAGGGCCTCGGCACCTTCGTGCGGGAGAACTTCATGTCGCCTGAGGTCGTGGAGACCAAGCTGCGCGACGCGGAGGTCGCAGGCCGGCTCGGCAAGTGGCTCTCAGAGCCGACGCACGCCGAGCGGGTCGCGGCAGAGACGTCGAACGTGCTGCGGGTGTTGGTCGAGATGCTGCGCGACGAGGACGTACAACACGTGCTGGACCGGATGATCGTCAAGCGCATCGCAGAACCGAAGTGGGGCCCGCCGATCGGGCGGGTGCTGGCCACGCTGCTGGCCGAGGGCCGCCAGGAAGCGCTGATCCAGCTGCTGGCCGACCGGGCCTTCCAGTGGTCGTTGAACGCAGGCGACATCATCGAGCGAGTGGTCGAACGTGACTCGCCGACCTGGTCGCCGCGCTGGGTGGACCACCTCGTCGGCGACCGCATCCACCGCGAGCTGATGGATTTCACCGACAAGGTGCGCCGCAACCCGGACCACGAACTGAGGCGGTCGGCCACCCGCTTCCTGTTCGAATTCGCCGACGACCTACAGCACGACGACGCGACGATTCAGCGTGCCGAGAACGTCAAGGAACAGATCATGGCGCGCGACGAGGTCGCCAGGGCCGCCGAGACCGCGTGGAGTGCGGCCAAGCGGATCATTCTGGAGTCGGTCGACGATCCCTCGTCGGCGCTGAGAACACGCATCGCCGACTCCGTGGTGCATATCGGCGAGTCCCTCCGAGACGACGCCGACCTGCGCGACAAGGTCGACAACTGGATCGTCCGCGCAGCTCAGCACCTGGTTTCCGAATATGGGGTGGAGATCACAGCGATCATCACAGAAACCATCGAGCGCTGGGACGCCGACGAGGCCAGCAGGCGCATCGAGCTGCACGTGGGCCGTGACCTGCAGTTCATCCGGATCAATGGCACCGTGGTGGGTTCGCTGGCCGGCCTGATCATCTATTCGATAGCCCAGCTGCTGTTCTGACCTGCGCTAACTAGTGCTTGCAAAAGTTAGCACCCCGACGTACGGTTAATTGCGTCGCACTGGAGTCAATCCAGTGGATACCCGACGCAACCGAGGGGGCCACGTCAATGCCGCAGGATGAAAATCTTGCTGTCGTCGTCTCCAATGCTGCGCAGACCGCCGCGCAGGACATCGGCAGCTTCATTCGGTCGCAACGCGAGGCAGCGCAGGTATCCGTGCGGCAATTGGCCGAGAAGGCCGGCGTCAGCAATCCCTACCTCAGCCAGATCGAGCGGGGATTGCGGAAACCCTCCGCCGACGTGCTGCAACAGATCGCCAAGGCGCTCCGGGTGTCTGCGGAAGTGCTCTACGTACGGGCCGGGATCCTCGAGCCCAGCGAGACGAGTGAGGTCCGCGACGCCATCATCACTGACACGGCGATCACCGAGCGGCAGAAGCAGGTGCTGCTCGACATCTACACGTCGTTTTGCCAACAGAACGAAGCCCGAGTTAGCGAAACAGACGAGGAGCCGACGACTGAATAAGACCAGACCAACCGCTCTTGAGAACTTCGACAACAACCAAAATCTCTGGGAAGGAAACACCAACATGGCAAAGAACAAGTCTGCTAAGAAGCAGCCGACCGTAGACGACCTTCGGGCCCCGCTTCTCGCCGCTGTGGGTGCCGCCGATCTGGCCCTCGAGCGGGTCAACGAGATCGTCGCGACCCTGCGCGAGCGCGCCGGCGAGGCTCGCTCGGACGCCGAGGCGCGCGTCGAGGAGAGCCGTGCCCGCCTGACCAAGCTGCAGGAGGACCTGCCGACCCAGTTCGGCGACCTGCGCGAGCGGCTGAACTCCGACGAGCTGCGCAAGTTCGCCGAGACCTACGCGGACGCCGCGCAGACCACCTACAACAATCTCGTCGAGCGTGGCGAGGCCGCCCTCGAGCGGATCCGCAACACCCCCGCCCTGGAAGAGGGCCGCGGGCGAGTCGAGCGCTACAGCGACCAGGCCGTCGAGCTGACCCAGGAGGCCCTTGGCAACGTGGCAACGCAGACCCGCGCGGTCGGCGAGCGTGCCGCCAAGCTGGTCGGCGTCGAGCTGCCGAAGAAGGCTGCTAAGAAGGCCGCTCCGGCCAAGAAGGCGGCGGCTCCGGCCAAGAAGGCGGCCCCGGCCAAGAAGGCCGCTCCGGCCAAGAAGGCCGCCGCCAAGAAGGTCACCCAGAAGTAATCCGGGCTCAGGTCGCCCCGTGGGGGCGACTCAGAGTCGACCAGGGGACGTAACCCGCTTAGGCTAGCTATGTGGAGCTTCAAGGCCTAGTGGGTTACGTCCTCGCTGTTTTGCAGATCGCGGTCGTGGTGACGGCGGTCTATGCGTTCGTTCACGCCGCGCTGCAGCGGCCCGACGCCTACACCGCCGCCGACAAGCTGACCAAGCCGGTCTGGTTGGTGATTCTGGGCGTCGGCGTGCTGCTGGCCCTCGTGCTCGGCATCACCGGTGTCGCGATCGCTGCGGTCGCTGCGGGCGTCTATCTCGTCGACGTCCGGCCCAAGATCCTCGAGATCCAGGGCAAGTCCCGCTAGTCGCGTGCGCCTTGTCTTCGCCGCCGTGGCCGCGGCCGCTGCAACGATGTCGATCGCCCTCGCTCCGGTCGCATCGGCCGACCCGGTGCCCGGCCCGCCGTATGTAGACCACGTCCAGTGGTCGAAATGGGGCGACCTGTCCAGCCTGCGCGTGTACCCGACACATGCCGCGCGCGTCGCGTCCGTCGAGCCCGGCACCGACTCGCAAGCCGACGAGGCGTGGACCGAGGTGCTGACGTTCTCGCCCGACGCCGACATGCCCGGCATGAAGGCCCAGTTCCTGTGCCACTGGCATTTCGCCGAACTCGCCGAACCCGGCAAGGTCAGCTGGAACCTCGAACCATGGCGAAACGAGGTTTCGGACGAGCAGATGGTCGCGGCGGGCTGCAATCCCGGCGGCACCGAAGAACCGTTCTAGTGCGGCGCTACAGCCGCGAGACCGTCGCCGCGCGCGTCGACCACACCTTGCTCAAGCCCGAGGCGACCGAGGCCGACGTCGTCTCGCTGCTGCAAGAAGCCGAAGAACTCGACGTGTTCGCGGTGTGCGTATCGCCGACCATGGTTGCGACTGCCAAGTCGTTCCGAACGGGCGAGTTCGCCATCGCGTCGGTGGTGGGATTCCCGTCAGGCAAACATCTTTCGGTAATCAAGGCCGAGGAGGCTCGACTTGCCGCGGCGGCGGGCGCCGACGAGATCGACATGGTGATCGACGTCGGGTCGGCGCTGGAGGGCGAGTTGGACGCGGTGAAGTCCGATATCGCAGCGGTTTTCGATGCCATCCCCTCCCACGTGATCTTGAAGGTGATCGTGGAGTCCGCCGTCCTGCTCGCCTCGGCCGGTGAGCAGAGGCTGGTCGACGTATGCCGGGCAGCCGAGGATGCCGGCGCCGATTTCGTGAAGACCTCCACCGGATTTCACCCCAGCGGGGGAGCCTCGGTGCGCGCCGTCGAACTGATGGCGGGCACGGTCGGCGACCGGTTGGGCGTCAAGGCCAGCGGCGGCATCCGCACCGCCGAAGCCGCCGTCGCGATGCTCGACGCCGGCGCCACCCGGCTCGGGCTGTCCGGCACCCGTGCGGTGCTCGACGGGCTTGACTAGGGCGGGCCGGGCAGATATCTATTCGCCCTCGGAGAGCGCCGGTGTCACAGACCCGCGAAGCAGGGGTCCTCGCTACCCTTCGGCATCGACGCGTTCTGCGTCGAAAACTGGCTCACGACACCGCTATCGGTAACCTCCACGGAGTCGGCATGAATGCCGAGCGGGTAGTTCTTGGTCAGCGTCGACGTGAACGCGTCCAGCGCAGGCTGCACGGTTTCGCGGGGCAGGGTGAAGCCGAGTCCGGTCAATTCCATCACCTGTAGCGAGATTCCGTTGTCGGCGATGGCGGGCTTGGCCTTGATGGTGCCCAGCGCGCCCTGCAATTCGATCGTGCCGTCGCTCGGGTTGGTCTTCACGCCGGTGACGAACGAGCCGATGATCGGTATCGAGTCCGAGATGGTGTCCTTGATGCCCTGTGACGACCAGGTGATGTTCGCTACCAGCGAGCCGATCGAACCGCTGGAGTTCGCGGTGTCCTCGAGCCGGACGTCCTTGATCACCACGTTGACCTTCATGCCCTTGGCCTGGCGGATCTGGTTGCCTGCGGTCTCGATATGGATATTCGTGTAGTGGCCGGAGATGTGCTGCATCAGGAACGGCGGAAGTGCGCCGAACGACACGCTGGCTTTGTCCTCCACCACGCACCCGGCCGCCTTGGCGACGATCTCGTCCGCGCGGCTGCGGGCGTACAGCTCGCCCGCCAGCAGGCCCGCCGCCACCAGCGCGATGACGATGACGACGGCCAGGACGATCGACAGCGGATCGCGGAACAGGTTCTTGATCTTCACCAGCAGCGACGAGTCCTTGTTCGGAGGTCCGGCCTGCGCGCCGTGCGGAGGGAACCCAGCCTGGCCCGGCGGCGGGCCCTGTTGGAACTGTGGCGGCGGGGGGCCCTGAGGGAACTGTGACGGCGGCGGGACTGGTGGGACCTGGTTGGCCGGGCGAGCCCAGGGATCGGTCACCTGAGCGATTCTGCCTTACCGGCGTACGTGACCCCTGAGCGGTTATGCAACACCGCGATCGTCTCGCGCGCCTTCTGCGCCGCATCGAGGTCGATATCGGTGATCAGCAACTGCGGCTCTGCGCCTGCCGACGCCTGGACCTCACCCAGCGCAGTCGCGACCACGCTGCCGCCGACGCCGGTGGGTCCGACGGCGGCGATTTCGTCGCCCGGGTAGGCCTGGCCGACGGCGGCGACGATCCCCGTCGTATCGATCGCGCGGGCGCGGGCCAGCAGCGTCCACTGCTCGAGCTTGCCAGGGCCAGTGCCCCACGATGCGTGCACGGTGATGAGTTGCGCTCCGCGCTGGGCCAGCTCGACGTAAAGCTCGGGGAAGCGGATGTCGTAGCACAGCGTCAGCCCGACCACGATCCCGTCGACCGTGATCGTCACGGGTTCATGCCCCGGCGCGACGGTCTTCGACTCCGCGAATCCGAACGCGTCGTAGAGATAGATCTTGTCGTAGTGGGTGTCCACGCCGGGGCCCGTAGCGATCAGCGTGTTGGTCACCCTGCCATCGTCGGCGGGGACGAACATGCCCGCCACGACGACGACGCCCGCGCGCTCGGCGACCGCGCGTACGGCCGACGCCCACGACCCGTCCAGCGGTTCGGCGATCGGCGCGAGCGGCACCCCGAATCGGCACATCGTCGCCTCGGGGAACAGCACCAGCCGGGCGCCGGCGTCGGCGGCGCGGCGGGTGTAGTCCTCGACCAGGCCGAGGTTGGCGGTCGGTTCTGTGTCGCTCTTGATCTGGGCGAGGGCAATCCGCATGCGGTCAGCCTAGTGGCGCGACCACCGACCACGGCACCGACAGAACACCGTCGCGCATCCGTCTGCGCGGGGGCTCGACCGGCAACCCCTCGGCGCGCAATAGCTCGAGCATCGCTCGCCAGCGCACCCGCGGCCCGAACACACCGTGGCCCGCGACGCTGGCCCACGCGCGGTCCGCCGACGTCAGCAGCGTGTGGATGGGTTGGCCTGCGACGTTGTGGTGGATCAGCACCTTCGGCAGCCGTTCGGCCAGATCCGACGGGCGCTCGATCGCGAACGGATCGCAGGCCAGGGTCAGGCTGATCGGCCCGTCTGCGTCGAGCACGACCCAGCAGCACCGGCGGCCCAACTCGTCGCACGTGCCGTCGACGATCAGCCCGCCCGGCGCCAGCCCCGCCTGCATCAGCGCCCACGCGTCGCGCACCGCCTCGACCGGATACTGGCGCAGCACGTTGAAGGCGCGCACCAAAACCGGTGTCCGCCCGGCCAATTCGAAGCCGCCGAGCCCGAATTCCACGCCGTCGCGCGAAGGCGCCACTCGATCAGGGTGGATCTCAAGGCCGACGACGCGGACGTCGGCGCGGACCGCCCGCAACCGGGCGGCGAGCTCGAGCGTCGTCACCGGCAGCGCGCCGTAACCGAGGTCGACGACCAGCGGGTCTATGGCTGCCTGCAGCGCGATGCGCACCCGCCGCGAGTGCACCAACCAGCGGTCGCTGCGGCGCAGCCGGTTGTGGCCCGTGGTGCCCCGGGTGAGCTGGCCGATAGGGGCGCCCATGGCCTGAGTTTATGTCCGTGAACGTTTTCCGCCCCGATCCACGCCGCACCGTAGTGGAATCACTATCAGACCGAAGGCGCAAGTAAAAGTAGAACCCGACTGGCTGCATCGTCAGTTCCCAAAGGAACTCGCCGAGGCCGAGCGGCCGTTCGTCGACCTGGTGCGTGGCGAGGTGACCGCGGCCGTCGAGGCTGGATTGCTCAATCCGCCTGACCCGCAATGGGATTCGTGGTTCGTGACCGAACTCGTCCGCTCGGTCTACCACTACTACGCCTTCGTCGCGCACCCTGAAGGCGAACTCGACCTCGTGAAGGAGCGGCTGTGGCAGTTCTGCCTGACCGCCCTCGGGGGCACTGCCCGATCGGGCTAGTGATGCTTTGAGATCCAATCGGCGGTGAACGCTTCCTCCGTGTCGAAGATGTCCGTGATGTGGTGCATGATCAGGTCTTCGAGCGCTCCGCCGACGAGCGGGATGTGGACCTTGCACTCGCTGGCCAGTCGCAGTTGGCTACCGGTGTCGGTCTCGGTGAGGAAGTACTCGCCACGGAAATGGCCGGGGCCGTGCGGTATCGAGGCCGAGTACGTGCCCGTGGCCTCATTCTTGACCTGGTCGAAGGGGTCGTAGTGCTGCTTGCGCGTGATCATCAAGTCGACCGGCATCACCGCGCGGCCGATCGGTGGTAGGTAGGACCGCGGGATATGGTGGACGAACTCGATGTCGGTGCCGTCCTCGCCGGATCTGAAAGAGATGACCTCCGACCGCGGCGTCACGTCTTGGTAGACGTCCATCAGGCTTTGCCAGTACTCGCGGCTGGTGAAATCCTGGTAGACCTTCTCAGCCGGCGCATCGTACGCGACCACGTACTCCATGCGTCGTGTCATGGACCGCAATCCTACTTACGACTCAGGCGTTTTCGGTGATCCATGCGGTGGTGAAGCGCTGTTCTGCAATCAGCAACTCGACGAGCTGGCTGCCGATGAAGTTCTCGATCTTGCCGCCGACGAGCGGGATGTCGACCTGGACGGTGGCCTTGAACTCCAGCCGCGAGTCGTTGCCGGATTTTCCCGGGGCCAGCACGGCGGTGCCGCCCAGCGTCGCGGGCGCCCCGGTGATCGAGCCCTTGACGGTCGCGCTGGCCTGCCCGTCGGTGACCACAGTCCACATCTCCTCGCGAACGAAGCTCAGGTCGCCGCTGTGGAACTGGGTCACCACGCCGGGCAGCCGGTCGGCCCGCAGCGTCTGCGTCGTGACGACGTCGATGCCTTCTCCGTTCACTGTCATCGAATCCAGCGAGTAGTCGTCGGCGCCGGAATCGGCCAGGCGCGCCAGCCAGTACTGTTCATCGCTGAAGGCCCGGTGGACCTGTTCGACGCTGCCCTCGTATTCGGCGGCCATGTCGAATGAACGCGGCATAGCTGGCCAGGCTACCGTTACCGCCCGTGACCGGTCTGGAACTGGGGGGTGCTGCCGTCGCCGACGACGTGCCCCTGGCGCCGCTGACCACGCTGCGCATCGGGCCCGTTGCGCGCCGGTTGATCACATGCACGAGCACTGAACAGGTCGTCGGGGCGTTACGGGCCACCGACGCGGGATCATCTCCCGCTTGCGGGCGAGTCCTCGTGCTGGCGGGCGGATCGAACGTGGTGCTGGCCGACGACCTCGCCGACCTGACCGTCGTGTTGCTCGCGAACACCGAGATCTCCGTCGAGGGCAACATCGTGCGCGCCGAAGCCGGTGCGGTGTGGGACGACGTGGTGGTCACGTCGCTGGCCTACGGGCTCGGCGGGCTGGAGTGTTTGTCGGGCATCCCGGGATCGGCGGGCGCGACGCCGGTGCAGAACGTCGGTGCATACGGCGCCGACGTCGCCGACACCATCCGCCGCGTCCGACTGCTCGACCGCCGCACCGGCGAGGACCGCTGGGTGTCGCCGGATGTCCTCCAGTTCGGTTATCGCACAAGCATTCTCAGGCATTCACAGGCCGCGGTCGTGCTCGAGGTGGAATTCGCGTTGGACGCCGAAGGGCGCAGCGCGCCGCTGCGCTACGGCGAACTGGCCGCCGCGCTGGACGCTGAACCCGGATCGCGCGCCGACCCTGCGCGGGTGCGGGAGGCCGTGCTGTCGCTGCGGGCAGGCAAGGGCATGGTGCTCGACGAGGCCGACCACGACACCTGGAGTGTCGGGTCGTTCTTCACCAATCCGGTCGTCTCGCCCGCCGAATACGAGCGGCTGAAGGAAAGCGTCGACCGGCCCGTGCCCAGCTACCCCGCCCCGGACGGGGTGAAGCTCGCGGCCGGGTGGCTGGTGGAGCGCGCCGGTTTCGGCAAGGGCTACCCCGGCGACGGGGCGCCTGCACGGCTGTCGACCAAACATGCGCTCGCGCTCACCAACCGCGGCAACGCCACCACCGCGGACGTGATTGCGCTGGCCAGGACGGTGCGGGACGGTGTGAGAACGACATTCGGGATCGAACTCACACCCGAGCCGATTCTGATTGGAGCCGCTTTCTAGGTACCCTGGGTCCACGTGAGCCCAGGCCCTGATGCCGTCCCCGTGCCGTCGAAGGTGAATCGGCGGCATATTCTGACCGCCCTTGCGGTCGGAGTCGTTGCGCCGGGCGCGCTCGCAGCCTGCGGTGGCAAGTTCAGCAAGGGGACAGCGGAGGCACCGGCCGCGCCGCCGGCCCCGTCCATTAGCTATCAGCCCGCCAACGCGGCCAAGAACGTGGCGCCCGTCGCCCCTGTGCGCGCCGAGGTCAAGGACGGTTGGTTCCAGCGCGTCGCGCTCGCCAACGCCGACGGCAAGGTCGTCGCAGGCGCGCTCAACCGTGACCGCACCAGCTTCACCACCACCGAACCGCTCGGCTACGGCGTTTCGTACACCTGGACCGGGTCGGTGGTCGGCCACGACGGCAAGTCCGTCCCGGTCGAGGGCAACTTCACCACGATCGACCCGACCACTCAGGTCAACGGCCAGTTCCAGCTCGCCGACGGTCAGGTCGTCGGCGTCGCCGCGCCGGTCATCATTCAGTTCGACTCAGCGATCGGCGACGAGGATCGGCCCACCGTCGAGAAGGCACTCAACGTCACCACCGTGCCGCCAGTGGAGGGCAGCTGGGCGTGGCTGCCCGACGAGGTCGGCGGGTCCCGGGTGCATTACCGCTCGAAGGAGTACTACCCGGCGGGCACCAAGATCGCGGTCGACGCGAAGCTGTACGGGGTGAAGTTCGGAGACAGCGCGTACGGCGCTCAGGACGTCTCGCTGAACGTCGAGATCGGCCGCCGCCAGGTGGTCAAGGCCGACGCGACGTCGCACCGCATCCAGGTGCTCGACGGGGATGGCAACGTGATCATGGATTTCGCCTGCAGCTACGGCGAGGCTGACCTGCCGCGCAACATCACCCGCAGCGGCATCCACGTCGTCACCGAGAAGTACGAGGACTTCTACATGTCCAACCCCGCCGGTGGGTACACCAACGCCCACGAGCGGTACGCGGTGCGGATCTCCAACAACGGCGAGTTCATCCACGCCAACCCGGCGAGTTCTGGCGCGCAGGGCAACAGCAACGTCACCAACGGGTGCATCAACCTGTCCACCGGCGATGCCCAGCAGTACTTCAGCAGCGCGATCTACGGCGACCCTGTCGAGGTCACCGGGACCTCGATCGACCTGTCCTACGCCGACGGCGACCTCTGGGACTGGGCCGTGCCGTGGGACGAGTGGGTGGCGATGTCGGCGCTCTCGCCGCAGGCGCCGCCGAGTGGGATCCCCAGTACCGCACCGGTCACGCCGACGGATGCGCCCCAGCCCGTGAACGGGCGACCTGGCGGTTAGGGGCTAGTCGGTCAACCTCCGGTTGAAGCGGGACGCGCTGGCCTGGTCGCGCGGCCGGATCACGATCATGTCCAGGTCGACGTGCGACGGCCGGGACGCGACGAATCCGATCACCTCGGCGACGTCTTCGGCCACCAGGGGAGTGACGCCTTCGTAGACCTTGGCTGCACGTTCCTCGTCGCCATCGAACCGGCGCAGTGAGAAGTCGGTCTTGACCATTCCGGGCGCAATCTCGGTGAGCCGCACCGGTTTTCCCAACAGCTCGCCGCGCAGCGTGCGGTGCAGCGCACCCTGCGCGTGCTTGGCGGAGGTGTAGCCGGAGCCGTTGTCGTAGGTCTCGATCGCCGCGATCGATGTGACCGTGACGATGAGGCCGTCGCCGGAGTCGATCAGCTTGGGCAAGAGCGCGCGGGTGACGCGAAGCGTGCCCAGCACGTTGGACTCCCACATCCAGCGCCAGTGGTCGAGGTCGGCGTCGGCCACCGGTTGCAGCCCGCGTGCGCCTCCGGCGTTGTTGACCAGCACGTCGACCCTGTCCAGGGCGCCGGCCAGCGCAGTCACGTCCTCGTCGCTTGTGACGTCCGCCACAATCGCGGTGCCGCCGATTTCGTCCGCGAGCGCCTTGATCGGGCCCTCCCGGCGAGCTACGCAAACGACATGAAAGCCTTGTGCCGCAAGCGTTCTCGCAGTCGCTTCGCCGATGCCGGCGCTGGCGCCGGTGACCACAGCGACACGTCCAGTGGCTGTTGGTGTCGTCATCTGCCCAACTTTAGTTGGCGTGCTAAGTTCAGCGTGTGCACCGGATTAGTCAGACTGCAGTCGCCACGCGGCACTGTTGTTGTTGCGCACTTCGCCGCGCCTGACTGATACCGGACGTTTTCCTGTCCCGCTGAGTCGCCAGGTGTGGCCCGGACCCACCAGCCGACTTCAACAAAGGACAGATCCGTGCGCACTTCCTCCACCACCCTGGGTCAGCCGGCGACCTCGACCACCGGCGTCCGGAGCGTCAACCGCACTAAGCGCGCACTCGCTCCCGCAAGCTACCCGCAGGCGCGGCACCGCGTCGTCGCCCCGTCGCTGAAGGTCGCCGACGCCGCGGCGGCATCGGTGTTCGGCGCTGCGCGCCTGCGCGGTCCGATCGCCCGCGACATCATCGCCCAGGTCACCCAGCTCAGCATCGCGACGGTCAACCGCCAGGTGACCGCTCTGCTCGACGCCGGGATCCTGCGCGAGCGCGCCGACCTCGCGGTCTCCGGCGCCATCGGCAGGCCCCGGGTGCCGGTTGAGGTCAACCACGAGCCGTTCCTGACGCTCGGCATCCACATCGGCGCCAGGACCACCAGCATCGTGGCCACCGACCTGTTCGGCCGCACGCTGGACGCGGTGGAGACGCCGACCCCGCGCGGCGCGCAGGCCTCGGCGCTCACCTCGCTGGCCGGCAGCGCCCGGCGCTATCTGAGCCGCTGGCACCGCCGCCGCCCGCTGTGGGTCGGTGTGGCCGCCGGTGGTGTCGTCGACAGCACCACCGGACACCTCGACCACTCGCGGCTCGGCTGGTCCGACGCGCCGGTCGGCCCCGTGCTGGCCGAGACGTTGGGCCTGCCGGTGTCGGTGGCCTCGCACGTCGACGCGATGGCGGGCGCCGAACTGCTGCTCGGCGTGCGCCGCCAACCGACTCCATCGTCGACCAGCCTGTACGTGTACGCGCGCGAGACGGTCGGATATGCGCTGTCGATCGGCGGGCGGGTGCATTCACCAGCCAGCGGCCCCGGCACCATCGCCGCGCTGCCAGCCCATTCGGAGCTGCTCGGCGGCAGCGGCCAGCTGGAGTCCACAGTCAGCGACGAGGCCGTGCTGATCGCGGCCCGCAAGGCGCGCATCATCCCTGCCGATGGTCCGGCGTCGACGGTGACGGCCGTGCTGCGGGCGGCAAGGCAGGGCAACCAGCAGGCCCGCGCCCTGCTCGCCGAACGCGCGCGGGTGCTCGGTGAGGCGGTCGCGCTGCTGCGCGACATGCTCAACCCCGACGATCTGGTGGTCGGCGGCCAGGCGTTCACCGAATACCCCGAGGGCATGACCCTCGTCGAGGCCGCGTACACCGAGCGTTCGGTGCTTCCGGCCCGCGATATCCGGGTCACGGCGTTCGGTAACCGGGTGCAGGAAGCCGGTGCCGGGGTGGTGTCGCTCGGCGGGCTCTACGCCGATCCGATCGGGGCGATGCGGCGCGCCCAGAGCCGGCATTCTGCTTGATCTCGCCGAAATTGCATTCCAGCAGGGCCTTACTCGAACTTTCCCTGCGTGGTTGCAGTCTCGGCGAATTGATCGCATAGCTGGCGGTGTAGACATGTCTGTGTGCGCCTAGCAACAGATCTGCCGCGCCGCGTCGCTGTGCTCTCGGTGCACACGTCCCCGCTCGCGCAGCCGGGCACCGGCGACGCCGGCGGGATGAACGTCTACGTGCTGCAGAGCGCTCTGCAGATGGCCCGCCGCGGCGTCGAGGTGGAGATCTTCACCCGCGCGACGTCGTCGGCCGATCAGCCGGTCGTGAAGGTGGCGCCCGGCGTGTTGGTGCGCAACGTCGTGGCGGGGCCGTTCGAGGGGCTCGACAAGTACGACCTGCCCACCCAGCTGTGCGCGTTCACGGCGGGAGTGCTGCGCGCAGAAGCTACCCATGAGCCCGGCTACTACGACATCGTGCATTCGCACTACTGGCTGTCCGGACAGGTCGGTTGGCTGGCCCGCGACCGATGGGCGGTGCCACTGGTGCACACCGCGCACACGCTCGCCGCGGTGAAGAATGCCGCGCTGGCCGACGGCGACTCCCCGGAACCACCGCTGCGTGCCGTCGGCGAACAGCAGGTCGTCGACGAGGCTGACCGGTTGATCGTCAACACCGAACATGAAGCGCAGCAACTGGTTTCGCTGCACCACGCCGACCCGGCCCGCATCGATGTGGTGCACCCCGGCGTCGACCTGGAGATGTTCACGCCGGGGGACAAGCGGGCCGCTCGCGCTGCACTCGGACTCGACGCCGACGAGCAGGTTCTCGCATTCGTCGGCCGCATCCAGCCGCTCAAGGCGCCCGACGTGTTGCTGCGCGCGGCGGCCAAACTGCCAGGCGTCCGTGTCGTGGTGATCGGTGGACCGTCGGGTAGCGGGTTGGCCGCGCCAGACGGGCTGGTTCGGCTCGCCGACGAACTGGGTATCGCCGACCGGGTGACGTTCCTGCCGCCGCAGCCCCGCGATCAACTCGTCGACGTGTACCGGGCCGCCGACCTCGTCGGAGTACCGAGCTATTCGGAGTCCTTCGGGCTGGTCGCCATCGAGGCGCAGGCCTGCGGCACCCCCGTGGTGGCCGCCGCCGTCGGCGGGCTGCCGGTCGCGGTGCGCGACGGGGTCACCGGCACGCTGGTGAACGGCCATGACGTCGACGACTGGGCGCAGGCGATCAGCGCGCTGATGCAGCGTGGCCCCGAGACCATGAGCCGCGCGGCCGTCGAGCATGCGGCGACGTTCTCGTGGACGCACACTGTCGACGCGCTGCTGGCCAGCTATCGTCGCGCGATCGCCGATTACCGCGCCCGGCACCGGCTGCCCGATGCGACGGCGCGACGCAACGGCCGTCGCTTCTCGATGAGGCGGGGCGTGCGCGCTTGACCTCCCACGTCGAGCAGGTCATCGAGGACACCTGCAAGGAACACGGCCTCGTGTGCACCCGCCATGAGGGGGCGCACGGTGGACTGCCGGGCATCATCGTCGAGCTGCCCGGCGAACGTCGGCTGAAGACCAACACCATCCTGTCGATTGGCGAACACTCCGTGCGCGTCGAGGCGTTCGTGTGCCGCAAGCCCGACGAAAACCACGAGGGCGTTTACCGGTTTCTGCTCAAGCGCAACCGCAGGCTCTACGGCGTGGCCTACACCCTCGACAACGTCGGCGACATCTATCTCGTGGGCCGGATGGCGCTGGCTTCGGTTACCCCCGACGAGATGGATCGCGTCCTCGGTCAGGTGCTCGAGGCCGTCGATTCGGACTTCAACACGTTGCTGGAGTTGGGTTTCCGGTCGTCGATCCAGAAGGAGTGGGAGTGGCGGGTGGCGCGCGGCGAGTCGCTGAAGAACCTGCAGGCCTTCGCGCACCTGATCGACGACCAAGACGAGTGATCGGCCGCGTGAGAGGATCCCACCATGACTGACTCGACGCTGATTCTTCTGCGCCACGGCGAGAGCGACTGGAACGAGAAGAACCTGTTCACCGGATGGGTCGATGTCGACCTCACCGAGAAGGGCAAGGCTGAAGCGATCCGCGCGGGCGAGCTGATCAAGGAGTTGGACCGCCAGCCGGACGTGCTGTACACGTCGCTGCTGCGGCGCGCGATCAACACCGCCAACCTCACGCTGGACAAGGCCGACCGGCATTGGATTCCGGTGCACCGTAACTGGCGGCTCAACGAGCGGCACTACGGTGCGCTGCAGGGCCTGAACAAGGCAGAGACCAAGGAAAAGTACGGTGACGAGCAGTTCATGGCCTGGCGGCGCAGCTACGACACCCCGCCGCCGCCGATCGAACGCGGCAGCAAGTACAGCCAGGACAGCGATCCGCGCTACGCCGACATCGACGGCGGCCCGCTGACCGAATGCCTGAAGGACGTCGTCGAGCGATTCGTGCCGTACTACGAGGGCACGATCGTGCCCGACCTGCAGGCAGGCAAGACGGTGCTGATCGCCGCGCACGGCAACTCGCTGCGCGCGCTGGTGAAGTACCTCGACGGCATGTCTGACGAGGACGTCGTCGCGCTCAACATCCCGACCGGGATCCCGCTCCGCTACGACCTGGACGGCGATCTCAAGCCGAAGGTCATCGGCGGCGAGTATCTGGACCCCGAAGCGGCCGCAGCGGGAGCGGCGGCGGTGGCCGCCCAGGGCGCCAAGTAGGCACCCGGCGCCGAGCGCCGAAAAGGGGGATGCGCAGTGCCATACGGCAAACACTGGGTAAACGGCTACCGAACACCTGCGATTGGCCGTGTGACATGTCCCGATTTGGCCGCACGCTGCTGGGATGACGTTCACCGGATGCGTACGATTTTCGCGTGAGTGTGATATCGGCGCTCCTTCTCGTGGGGATCGTGGCGCTGCTCGCACTGGTGATCGGTGGCGGGTTGGGGGCGGCGCTCACCCCGCGCATCTTGGAACGCAGGCGACGGCGCGCGACCGAGCAGTCCGGCATCACCGTCTCGCAAATGCTCGACCACATCGTCTCGGGCTCGCCGGTGGGGATTGTCGTGGTCGACACGTACCGTGACGTCGTCTACACGAATGACCGGGCCCGCGAACTCGGACTGGTCCGTGACCGGTTGCTCGATGACCGGGCCTGGCTGGCCGCGGAGCGCACGCTGGCGACCGGTGAGGCAGGGGAGGTCGACCTTTCGCCGCGCAAACGCGCCAACCCCGGCCGGTCCGGGCTGTCGGTCCGCGGCCAGGTACGACTGCTGACCGAGGAAGATCGCCGGTTCGCCGTGGTGTACGTCGACGATCAATCCGAGCACGCGCGCATGGAAGCGACTCGCAGGGATTTCGTTGCGAACGTCAGCCACGAACTCAAGACTCCGGTCGGCGCGATGGGGGTGCTCGCCGAGGCCCTGCTGGCCTCCGCTGACGACCCCGACAACGTGCGCCGCTTCGCCGAGAAAATGGTCGCGGAATCGAACCGGCTGGCCAACATGGTCGGTGAGCTGATCGACCTGTCGCGGCTGCAGGGCGGCGAACGGCTGCCCGATCTGGATGCCGTCGATGTCGACACCGTTGTGTCCGAGGCGCTTTCGCGCTACAAGGTGGCCGCCGACAACGCAGATATCGCCATCACCACCGACGCCCCGACCGGCTACCGCGTCATGGGTGACGGGTCGTTGCTGGTGACCGCGATTGCCAACCTCGTGTCGAACGCAATCGCCTACTCGCCCAACGGTTCTTCGGTGTCGGTCAGCCGGCGCCGGCGCGGGCCGAACGTCGAGATCGCGGTCACCGACCGCGGCATCGGCATCGCGCGCGAGGACCAGGAGCGGGTGTTCGAGCGGTTCTTCCGCGTCGACAAGGCGCGCTCCCGCGCGACCGGCGGCACCGGTCTCGGCCTGGCGATCGTCAAACACGTTGCCGCCAATCACAACGGATCCATCCGGCTGTGGAGTCAGCCGGGAACGGGATCGACATTCACCCTGTCGATTCCGGCCTACCCCGAACACGAAGATGATTCGGACGAGCGAGAGGACTAGCCAGACAAATGACCAGTGTGTTGATCGTGGAGGACGAGGAGTCCTTGGCCGATCCCCTGGCCTTTCTCCTGCGCAAGGAGGGCTTTGAGGCCACTGTGGTGGCCGACGGGCCGTCGGCCCTGGCCGAATTCGAACGCGCCGGTGCCGACATCGTCCTGCTGGACCTGATGTTGCCCGGGATGAGCGGCACCGACGTTTGCAAGCAATTGCGTTCTCGCTCAAGCGTTCCCGTCATCATGGTGACGGCACGGGACAGCGAAATCGACAAAGTCGTCGGGCTGGAGCTTGGGGCCGACGATTACGTCACCAAGCCGTACTCGGCGCGCGAGCTGATCGCGCGCATCAGGGCGGTGCTTCGTCGCGGCAACGACAACGACGACTCGGGCGTCGGCGACGGCATCCTGGAGGCCGGCCCGGTCCGGATGGACGTGGAGCGCCATGTCGTTTCTGTCAACGGCGAGGCGATCACGTTGCCCCTCAAGGAGTTTGACCTTCTTGAGTACCTGATGCGCAACAGTGGTCGAGTGCTCACCCGCGGGCAGCTGATCGACCGGGTCTGGGGCGCAGACTATGTCGGTGATACCAAGACGCTCGATGTCCACGTCAAGCGGCTGCGGTCCAAGATCGAGGCCGACCCCGCGAACCCTGTGCATCTGGTCACGGTGCGCGGTTTGGGTTACAAGCTCGAGGGGTAGCTGTCTCTGCTCGCGAAAACCTGAGGACCGTTCTCGAGGAGCCCGTCTAGCCTGGGCGGCTTGCGAGAACACAGCTCTGCCGGTCGACGCAGGGTTCAGCGCCCGATGACGGGAGGGCGGCGGCTTCACGGTCGGACATCATCTTCGATACTGCGCCGATTGCACCGCATCGCACCAGGCCAAGGGTCACCAGTGGCCACACCGCGCCCGCCAGGCCACCGCGAAAACATGAGCCACGACTCGGTTGCCGCTCAACCGTGCCGGCCGGGCTTGCCGGTACCGCCGTGCAGGCTTCCGGTGGTGCCGGTGCCCTGTCCGCCGACGCCCCCGTTTCCGCCGGGCGCGCCGAGACCACCCTTGCCGCCGTCACCACCGATGCCGCCGAGGGCGTCGCCCTTCTTGGTCGACGCGTTGCCACCCGTGCCGCCGTCACCGCCACGCGCACCTGGCGCACGGCCGTTGCCGCCGACGCCGCCTGGGCCGCCGAGCGCGGTGCCGTCTTGTGTCGAGCCTGCGTTTCCGCTGCCGCCCATACCACCATCGCCGCCGAAGAGTCCACCGTCTCCGCCGTTGCCGCCGAGGCCACCGCTCGATGTGCCTTTGGTGGATGAGCTGCCAGTGCCACCCGAACCGCCGTGGCCGCCCTGACCGACTCCGCGAGCGTCTCCACCGTCCCCACCTTTGCCACCGGTGGAGTCGCCATTACTGGTGAGGCCCGATCCGCCGTCGCCGCCGGCACCACCCGCGCCCATGAGTCCGCCACCCGCACCACCGGTTCCGCCATTGCCACCGGTTGCGTTGCCGCCCGCGGCACCGATCCCGTCACCGCCGCGTCCTCCCGCCCCGCCGTGACCCATGAGAAGGCCACCGGCGCCACCGTTCCCGCCGTTGGCGCCCTGGGCAGGGGTGCCGTTGCCGGTGCCGAGACTTGCGCCCGCGCCACCCGCGCCACCGTTGCCCAAGAGGCCGGCGTCGCCGCCATTCCCACCCTTGCCGTCGAAACCGTCGCCGCCGTTGCCGCCGTTGCCCATCAGCAGGCCGCCGCGGCCGCCGTCCTGACCAGGGCCGCCGTCGGCGCCGTTGCCGATCAACAGGCCGCCGTTCTCGCCCGGTTCGTCGCCGTTGCTGACGAACACCGCGAACGCGGCACCGAGGATGCCGATCGGATTGACGGCAGGCCCGGCAGCTGTGACGAACGTAGCCGGTCGGTCGCCGACGACGGCCGACGTCGGATGGCGGAAGATCCTTGACGGGTCATCGTTTCCGCTGACCCGTACTGGCGCCACGCGCTGTGGAACCGCGGGACGGGACTGCGCCTCAGGTACGGCTGACGGGCCGGCAGGTCGCGCGACTGCGGCGGAATTCGCCTGGGCCGCAGCACCCGTCGATAGGGCCGGGTGGCCGGTCGCCGCTTCGAGGAGGCGGTTGGGCGTCGCGAACGCACGAGGCGACGGTGTCGACGCGACCATGGGCGCCATCGAGGTGGCCTGGGCTGCAGGCGAGACCGCCTCACTGAAATAGCTGACGCCGGTCGCCGCTACACCTGTCGCCACGGCCGCGGCGAGCATCGTCTTCCTCGTGACAATCAACACTGTCCGTTCCTTCCGATAAACCGCGCATTCGCGCACCGGAAAGGGGTAGGGAAGGTGGTTACACCACTACCTGGCGCCGGTTTGGGCTACAAGCTCGAGGGGTAACCCCGGCCGAATGTGGGTTACCGTCACGCATTCCGCCGCGAGAGCGTGACATAACCCCACACTCGGCGAGGTAGTTACTCGCCAGACCAACTCCCTGAGAGTCGTTTACAACTAATTCGTCTACCGTGGGCCCCTTGTGTCAACGAGCCCACGGTGAATGACGAGTGATAACGCAGACCACAAAAGATATGGAACACACCAACAGCATCAGCCCATGGGTGCGTCGCGGCGGCCCCGTCGTCGCGGTAACGGCCCTGGTCATGTACCTCGCGGTGTACGCGCAGTGGCCGACGCTGCGGATGCAAGTCGACCTGATGGTGTACCGCTTCGCCGGGGAACGCCTGATGGAGGGACTCGACCTCTACTCCATCGGCCTGACAGGCAAACCCGGCGAGTTGTTGTTCATCTATCCGCCGTTCGCCGCGATCTGCGCCGTGCCATTGGCCCTGCTCAACGATGCCGACGTGCGCTTGCTGTGGCTACTCGGCACCGTGGCCGCGTTGACGTACGCGGTGGTGCGGATGCTGAAGTCGATGGGCATGCGGACCGGAGGTGCTCTGGTCAGCCTGGCTGCGCTGCTGATCGGGGTGATCGCGTGGCTGGAACCGATGCGTCTCACGGCCGAGCTCGGTCAGATCAACGTCGTCCTGCTCGTCCTCGTAGTAGGTGATCTATTGGCCACCGGGCAGAGCAAGTGGTCGGGGATCAGGATCGGACTGGCCGCGGGTCTCAAACTCACGCCCGCGCTGTTCATCGTCTACCTCGTGGCGACTAGACGGATCCGCGCCGCCGTGGTGGCCACGGCAACGTTCGCTGGCACGGTTGGGCTCGGATTCGCCGTCGCTCCAAGTGATTCCACAAGCTATTGGCTGCACGGCCGATTCGACGACGTCAACCGGATTTCACACGACCCGCTCGCCAACACGAGTGTGGCCGGATTGGTGTTGCGCTTGCACGGTTCGGCCACGGCAGCCACCATCGCCGGGGTGGTTGTCGCCGCCGCTGCCGTCGTGATCGCCGCAACGGCGTATCGACGAGGTCAGGCAGTGTTGGCGGTTGCCGTTGTCGGATTGGCATCGGCCGCCGCGTCACCGTTCAGCTGGAGCCACCACTGGGTGTGGTTCGCGCCGTTGGTCGTTCATCTCGGATACCGGGCGTACGTCGCAGGCAGCAGGACCGCCGCCGCGGCAATGTGGCTGCTGTGCGCCCTAATCGGGGGTTGGATCGTGGCGACTGCTGGCGATACCCCGCAGGCGGGCATTCTGTCGCTGCGGCCCGGCGGCATCTGGACCGACATCCTGCCCGGCGCTTATGTTTTCGTGCTCCTCGTGATCCTGGTCGGCACGGTGGTCTGGCTCTGGCGTCTCCGCGACGACATGCGCCTAGCCTGTCCGCCCATCCATGATCTCGAACACCTCGAAGTTGTTGACTCCGGCCACCACTGAGGGGTCGCGTTCACCGATCGCCAACACCTCGGCCCGATCGGTGGCCCGCAACACGCCCATTCCCCATACGCCTTCGGGGTCGGCGACGGGACCGTAGACCACGACCTTGCCGTCGTGCAGCAGCTGTTGCCAGTACGACATGTGTTGCGACATCGCCTGCTGTTCTTCGGCTGTCATCGTCTGCGCGAAGTCGGCGCGCGGCGGAATCAGCCGAAAGAGGAAGAGGCTCATTCGGCCAGGCGCGTCGCGGGGTGCACGGCGATCAGCCCTAAACCGCTGCGCCGCTTGCATATTGCGGCCAGCTCGGCGTACGCCTTCTCACCGAGCAGTTCGGTCAGTTCGGGGGCGTACGACTCCCACACTTGCTTGGCGCCGACGTGCGCGTTGGGGTCGCCGGTGCAGTACCAGTACAGGTCTGCGCCGCCCTCACCCCAGCCGCGTCGGTCGTACTCGGTGATCCAGGTCTTGAGGATCTCCGAGCCGTCCGGCCGCTCCACCCACTCCTGGGTGCGACGGATCGGCAGCTGCCAGCAGACGTCCGGCTTCATGGTCAACGGCTCGACACCCAGCTTGAGCGCCTTGCTGTGCAGTGCGCAGCCGATCCCGCCGGCGAAACCGGGCCTGTTCAGAAAGATGCAGGCGCCCTTGTACTTTCGCGTACGGAGATTGGGTTTGTCGTCGTACTCGTCCCACTCCAGGTAGCCCTTCCTGCCGAGCCCCTTCTCGCGGAACTGCCAATCCTCGTCGGTCAGCTGCTTGACGGCGTCGTCCAGCCGGGCGCGGTCGTCCTTGTCGGACAAGAACGCGCCGTGCGAGCAGCACCCGTCGTCGGGGCGACCCTCGACCGTTCCCTTGCACGCGGGTGTGCCGAACACGCACGTCCACCGCGACAGCAGCCAGGTGAGATCGGCGGAGATCATGTGCTCAGAGTTATCGGGGTCGTAGAACTCCACCCATTCACGGGCGAAGTCCAAATCCACTTCACCTGGATGCGATGCGCTCACAAAACTCAACGGTAGACCCATTAAGTTGGGGACGTGCGATTAGGCGTGCTCGACGTGGGCAGCAATACCGTCCACCTATTGGTGGTGGACGCGCGCCGCGGCGGGCATCCGACACCGATGAGTTCCACCAAGGCGTCGCTGCGACTCGCCGAGGCGATCGACGGCTCGGGCAAGCTGACCCGCAAGGGTGCCGACAAGCTCATCAGCACAATCGACGAGTTCGCCAAGATCGCCGCCAGCTCCGGCTGCGCCGAACTGATGGCGTTCGCCACCTCCGCCGTGCGCGACGCCAAGAACTCCGAGGACGTGCTCGCGAGAGTGCGCGCTGACACCGGCGTGGCGCTGCAGGTGCTAAGCGGGGTCGACGAGTCCCGGTTGACGTTCCTGGCCGTCCGCCGCTGGTACGGCTGGAGCGCCGGGCGCATCATCAACATCGACATCGGCGGCGGCTCGCTGGAACTGTCCAGCGGGGTCGACGAGGAGCCCGAGGTAGCGCTGTCGCTGCCGCTGGGCGCCGGCCGACTGACGCGCGAATGGCTGCCGGACGATCCGCCCGGCCGCCGCCGGGTGGCGATGCTGCGCGACTGGCTTGCCACCGAGTTGTCGGAGGCCGGCGCCACGATGTCCGAGGCCGGAAGTCCCGACCTGACGGTGGCGACGTCGAAGACATTCCGCTCGCTCGCCCGCCTCACCGGCGCCGCCCCCTCCGGTGCGGGTCCACGGGTGACCCGGACCCTGACCGCCGCCGGCCTTAGGCAGCTCATAGCTTTCATCTCTAGGATGACCGCGGCCGACCGTGCGGAGTTGGAAGGGGTGAGTGCCGAGCGGGCGCCACAGATCGTGGCCGGAGCTTTGGTTGCTGAGGCGAGTATGAAGGCTCTCAATATCGATAGTGTGGATATCTGCCCCTGGGCATTGCGAGAAGGGCTGATTCTGCGGAAACTCGACAGCGAAGCCGACGGAACGGCCTTGGTGGAGACGTCCGTGCGGGAGGCTGGACGAGAAGTAGCTAGGCCCAAAGGCAACACACGATGACAGGACCAGAAGAAAGCCACAGCAGCACGCGACCGATCTCGGTCGCGGAGTTGCTGGCGAAGAACGGCACGATCGGTGCCCCGCCCGTCGGCGGCAGGCGCCGGAGGCGCCGTGGCAATAGCGACTCCGTCACAGTCGCCGAGCTGACCGGCGAAATCCCGATCGTTTCCGGCCACGACGTCCACGACGTCCACGAGACCGAGACCACCCGGACCATCCCGGCGGTGGTCGACGAGGAGCCGGCCGCGCCGTCGACCAACGGCGTTGTAGACCATGACGACGAAGTCGAGACCGAAACGGTCGACGAGGACGAAACCGCCGAGGACGAGTACGAAGACGGCGACGACGATTATGCCGACGCGGTCGCCGACTACGCCGCCCATATCCAGGACCGCGACGTCGACGACGACCCGGTCGACTTCTTCGCGCCGCCGCCGCGCCGCCCGCGCTATACGCCTGGCCAGCGCAGCTTCGCGCCAGTCGGTCGGGGCGCCGAGCAGATGAGTCCCGATCCTGTCGACGAGGACGACGACGTCTTTGACTCGCCCATCGACCTGGCCGACGAGCCGGAGATCGAGGACGAGGACACCCAGGCTGCATTCGACGAGAAGGATAAGGACGAGCTGCCGTCGTACCTGCAGTCCTCGGCGGGCACCCTGTTCGGCGGCCAGACCGTCGCCGACGACCTGGCCCGGCGCGGCGCATCCCCTCGCCCGGAGGACATCGACCTGGAAGACGAGGACGAGGACACCGCCACGGCGTCGTCCGGCATGTCGTCGTTCCTTCGCGGCGCCTTGATCGTCGGCCAATGCATCGTCGCGGTCGCGTTCGGCGCAGGCCTGTTCATCGCGTTCGACCAGCTGTGGAAGTGGAACAACATCGTCGCTCTCGTGCTGTCGGTGCTGGTCATCCTCGGCCTCGTTGTGGGTGTGCGCGTGGTGCGCAAGACGGAGGACATCGGCAGCACGCTGATCGCGGTGGCGGTTGGGGCTCTGGTCACGCTCGGACCGTTGGCTTTGCTGCAGTCGGGCTAAGGCGACGACCGGACGCCGATAGACACTGTGCGCCCCGCCATCAAGGTTGGTCTGTCGACTGCCTCGGTATATCCGCTGAGGACCGAGGCCGCCTTCGAGTACGCGGCGCGACTCGGCTATGACGGCGTCGAGCTGATGGTGTGGGCTGAGACGGTCAGTCAAGACGTCGACGCGATCGAGGAGATGGCCAAGCGCTATGACATGCCGGTGCTGTCGGTGCACGCGCCGTGCCTGCTGATCTCGCAGCGAGTGTGGGGCGCCAACCCGATCCCCAAGTTGGAGCGCAGCGTGCGCGCGGCCGAGCAGCTCGGCGCGCAGACCGTCGTCGTGCATCCGCCGTTCCGGTGGCAACGCCGCTACGCCGAGGGGTTCTCTGCTCAGGTCGCCGAGCTCGAGGCGTCCAGCGATGTGATGGTGGCGGTGGAGAACATGTTTCCGTTCCGCGCCGACCGGTTCTTCGGTGCCGGCCAGACCTCGATCGAGCGGATGCGTAAGCGGGGCGGCAAGCCAGGGCCCGGCATTTCGGCGTTCGCACCGTCCTATGACCCGCTCGACGGCGATCACGCCCACTACACGCTCGATTTGTCGCACACCGCGACAGCAGGCACCGACGCGCTCGACATGGCCCGCCGGATGGGGGATGGGCTTGTGCACCTGCACCTGTGCGACGGCAGCGGCGCCTCCGCCGACGAGCACCTGGTGCCGGGCCGCGGCTCCCAGCCCACCGTGGAGATCTGCGAGATGCTGGCGGTCGGCGACTTTTCAGGGCATGTGATCCTGGAGGTGACCACATCGGGCGCGCGGACCGCCACCGAACGCGAAGCGTTGCTGTCGGAATCACTGCAGTTCGCCCGCAAGCACCTGCTGCGCTGACGCTACGAAGGAATACGCATGCCGGGATCAACGGTGTTCACCGACGCCATGGCGCTCACCCCGGCAGGGGACGGCGTATATGAAGGTGAGCTGAACGAGCATTGGACCATCGGCGCGAAAGTGCACGGCGGCGCGATGCTGGCGCTGTGTGCAAAACGCGGCGCTGAAGGAACATGGCGAAGAGGCAGTCCAGCCGATCGCAGTGGCAGGCAATTTCCTGTGGGCGCCTGACCCCGGCCCGATGAGGGTGGTGGCCACCGTGCGTAAGCGGGGGCGGCGGGTCAGCCTCGTCGACGTGGAGCTGAACCAAGGTGATCGAACTGCGGTCCGCGCGGCGGTGACGCTCGGCGACCCCGAGCACCATGTGCCGCCGCTGTCCCCCTCGCAAGCTGGGGGCACCCCCAGTCGGTCAATCCGGTGATCCCCCTGATGCAGCCGGAGCCGCCGCCGGGACTCGAACCGATCGGTCCGGGGCATCCGATGGAAGACATCGTGCATCTGGCGCACGGTTGCGACATCCGGCCGTCGCTGACGACATTCGCGCCGCGCACCGACGGCGGTCCACCCGTCATCGAATACTGGGTGCGCCCGAAAGGCGTTGCGCCGGACGTGCTTTTCGCGCTGTTGTGCGGCGACGTGTCCGCGCCGGTGACGTTCGGCGTGAACCGAATGGGATGGGCGCCGACGGTTCAGCTCACCGCGTATCTGCGCGCGCTGCCCGCTGACGGCTGGCTGCGGGTCTTGTGCACGACGGTGCAGATCGGGCAGGACTGGTTCGACGAGGACCACATCGTCGTCGACTGCGAGGGCCGCATCATCGTGCAGAGCCGTCAGCTGGCGATGGTGCCGCCGGGGTCGTGACGCCGGAGGCGTCGAATCAAAGCGTCGATAGGCAGCATGCGATGCTTGCGCGCATGGCCAGAATCGCGATCGTCGGCGGTGGAAGTATTGGCGAGGCACTGCTGTCCGGGCTGCTGCGCGCCGGACGGCAGGTCAAGGACCTCGTGGTTGCCGAGAAGCACCCCGATCGTGCGAAGTATCTGTCCGACACGTATTCGGTGTTGGTGACCACGGTTGCCGACGCGGTCGACACCGCCGCCTATGTGATCGTCGCCGTCAAGCCCGGCGACGTCTCCAGTGTCGTCGGCGAGATCGCCGACGCGGCGGCGAAGGCCGAAAGCAATACAGCCGAACAGGTTTTCGTGTCGGTCGTCGCGGGCATGACCACGGAGTTCTACGAGAACAAATTGCCTGCCGGTTCGCCGGTCATCCGGGTGATGCCCAACGCGCCGGTCGTCGTTGGTGGGGGCGTCAGTGCGCTGGCGCGCGGCCGCTTCGCGACCGCCGATCACCTCAAGGAGGTGTCCGCGATCTTCGATGCGGTCGGTGGCGTGCTGACGGTGCCCGAGTCGCAACTCGACGCGGTCACCGCGGTGTCGGGCTCCGGCCCGGCGTACTTCTTCCTGATGGTCGAGGCGCTCGTCGACGCGGGCGTCGCCGCCGGGCTGACACGTTCGGTGGCGACCGATCTGGTCGTGCAAACGATGGCAGGCTCGGCTGCGATGTTGCTGGAGCGCCTGGACGAGGCGCAGCCTGCGGGCGACGCGGCGATGGGCACCGCGATGGACACCACCGCGGCCCAATTGCGCGCCACGGTTACCTCGCCGGGCGGCACTACCGCTGCTGGGCTGCGGGAACTCGAACGCGGTGGTTTGCGGGCGGCGGTCGGTAACGCCGTCGAAGCCGCAAAAAAGCGCTCTGAACAGCTCGGAATTACATCTGAGTAGTTAATCAATTTCCCACCGATTAGCCCACACCCGTCGCAGTAACCCCATCCGCCACGCTATTCTCCCAGTGGTAAGCACGGGTTGGTGCCAGCGGTGGGGAAGCCGCTGGAACTGCCCTTGCCTGATGGATTGGGTTGCGATGACGTCTATGAACGGGCCATCGGCGCGGGACTCGGCTAGTGGGAAGGCGGCGCGTGACGCCGGCCAGACCGACGGCCAGCCGCCACGAGCTCAATTTCTCACCGTCGCGGAGGTCGCGAGCCTCATGCGCGTCAGCAAGATGACGGTGTATCGCTTGGTGCACAACGGCGAGTTGCCGGCTGTCCGCGTTGGACGCTCGTTTCGGGTGCATGCCAAGGCTGTCCATGACATGTTGGAGAGCTCGTACTTCGACGCGGGCTAGCTCACACTTCGCGCGACCGTCACGTCAGGGCGTCACCTCGCGGATGTCAGTGTCGGCGTCGGAGCCGTTTTCCGTTTAGCTAGGCTGCACAGGTAAAGTGTGCGGGTCAAGAGGCTCGAAAAGCCCCCACAGGCTAGACAGTTCTAGGTAGCGGAGTTCATGGGTTCAGTCATCAAGAAGCGGCGTAAGCGCATGTCGAAGAAGAAGCACCGCAAGCTGCTTCGTCGCACTCGGGTGCAGCGCAGAAAACTCGGCAAGTAGCTTTCAGGCTGGGCCGCTAGTCTGTCCGAATGGACTCTGGGGGGCAATCGAACGGGTCTGACTCGCGCGACACTGTCCACTATCCGAAGGTCGTCCTGGTCACGGGGGCGTGCCGGTTCCTCGGCGGGTATCTGACCGCCCGGCTGGCGCAGAACCCGCTGATCAACCACGTCATCGCCGTGGACGCGATCGCGCCGAGCAAGGATCTGCTGCGCCGGATGGGCCGCGCGGAGTTCGTCCGTGCCGACATCCGTAACCCGTTCATCGCCAAGGTCATCCGCAACGGCGACGTCGACACTGTGGTGCATGCCGCGGCGGCCTCCTACGCGCCGCGCTCGGGTGGACGCGCGGCGCTCAAGGAGCTCAACGTGATGGGCGCGATCCAGTTGTTCGCGGCCTGCCAGAAGGCGCCGTCGGTGCGGCGCGTCGTGCTCAAGTCGACATCCGAGGTGTACGGCTCGAGCGCGCGCGACCCGGTGCTGTTCACCGAGAGCAGCAGCCGGCGTCGGCCACCGGGGGAAGGCTTCGCCCGAGACAGCATCGACATCGAGGGTTATGCCCGCGGGCTGGGCAGGCGCAGGGGCGACATCGCGGTCAGCATCCTGCGGTTGGCCAACATGATCGGCCCCGCGATGGACACCGCACTGTCGCGGTATCTGGCCGGGCCCGTCGTGCCGACTGTCGTCGGTCACGACGCGCGGCTGCAGCTGTTGCACGAACAGGACGCGCTTGGCGCCCTGGAGCGCGCGACGATGGCGGGCCGGTCGGGCACATTCAACATCGGAGCCCCCGGCATCATCATGATGAGTCAGGCCATCCGGCGCTCGGGCAGGGTTCCACTGCCGGTGCCGCGTTCTGCGTTGTGGGCTGTGGATTCGCTGAGGCGCGCAACTCGCTACACTGAACTCGATCGCGAGCAGCTTGACTACTTGAGCTACGGCCGGGTGATGGACACGATGCGAATGCGCAATGACCTTGGCTACAGCCCTAAGTGGACAACCGCGGAAGCATTTGACGACTACGTCAGAGGTCGCGGATTAACTCCGATCATCGACCCGCGATGGGTACGCTCAATGGAGAGTGGCGCCGTGGCTGCGGCGCAACGCTGGGGACGCTAGAAACAACATTTCAAGTCGGGTGGGGAGAAGGTAACAACGTGGCGGGCGAGTCCAAAGCCAAAGTTATTCCGCTGCACTCTAATTCGGGCCGTTCCTCGGCCCAACGGCGCGCCGCCGCGGCGCGCGCGGAAAGCTCGCGCCGACATCCTTCCGTGCTGACGGATACCGGCGGGCGTGCTTCTGCCGAGCAGATCGCCGCCGTCGTCCGCGAGATCGATCAGCGTCGCAACGCGGTCGCGGGCACCACGACCGTCGAGGAGACGCCGACCGAACTCGCCAAGCGGATCGCGGCGGTGGCCGAATTCATCCGCAAGCGGATGATGGGCGACTACACCGTCGACGAGTTCGGGTTTGACCCGCACCTCAATAACGCTATCTTTTTGCCTTTGCTGCGCGTGTTCTTCAACTCGTGGTTCCGAGTTGAGGTCAGCGGGATTGAAAATCTGCCGCGCGACGGCGCGGCGCTGGTGGTGGCCAACCACGCGGGCGTGTTGCCGTTCGACGGGCTGATGACCGCGGTGGCGGTGCACGACAAGCACCCGACACATCGAGACCTTCGACTGCTCGCCGCCGACATGGTGTTCGACATGCCGATGATCGGTCATGCGGCGCGCAAGGCAGGTCACACGATGGCGTGCACGGCCGACGCGCACCGTCTGCTGGCCGCGGGCGAGCTGACCGCCGTATTCCCCGAGGGCTACAAGGGCCTGGGCAAGCACTTCAAGGATCGCTACAAGTTGCAGCGGTTCGGCCGCGGCGGCTTCGTGGGGGCGGCGCTGCGGACCAAGGCGCCGATCGTGCCGTGCTCGATTGTCGGCTCGGAGGAGATCTACCCGATGATCGCCGACGTCAAGTTGCTGGCCCGACTGTTCGGGCTGCCGTACTTCCCGGTCACGCCGTTCTTCCCGCTGGCGGGGCCGGTCGGTATGGTTCCGCTGCCGTCCAAGTGGCACATCCAGTTCGGCGAGCCGATCCCGACCACTGACTACGACGAGTCGGCCGCCGAGGATCCGATGATCACGTTCGAGCTGACCGACCAGGTCCGCGAGACCATCCAGCAGACGCTGTACCAGTTGTTGGCGAACCGCCGCAACATGTTCCTCGGCTGAGGTTTAGCTCCCCTTAGAGCTTTGCCCAGCAATCATTTTCGCGATCGCGGCATCGCGGGCGGCGGCGATCTGTGCGCTCACCTCGTCGGCCTCGCTGTCTGATGCGGCCTCGCCCATCACCGTCACAACGCTCGTCAACACCGGCTTGCCGGCGGCGTCTGTCACCTCGCCGCGGATCTCGGTGACCACTGCGCCGTGCGACTCGGTCACCGAATCCAGATAGGAATCGAAGTACAGCTTGTCGCCGGCGAGGATCGGGCGATGGAAGACGATCTTCTGGTCGCGGTGCAGCACGCGCTCCATGTTGATCGGCACGTCGAACTGGTTGAAGATCTCCAGCTGCACCTTGCGGCCTGCGACCGCGAGGAAGGTCAGCGACGCGATCAGCGCGTCATAGCCGCATTCCTTGGCGGCGTCCTCGCTGTAATGGGCCGGGTGGTCGTCCTTGACGGCCTTCGCGAACTCACGGATCTTCTCTCGGTCGACCTCGAAGTGGTCGGGGTACCGGTAGTGCGTTCCGATGATGTTTTCAGCGATGCCCATGCTGGCTCGGTCTTCCGTTCTAGGTGTTAGCGCGCGAGCCTATCAGCGCCGATTCAGCTCACTTGGTGGCGGCGCGGACGCTGCTCAGCCGCCATCCTGGCGACGCGACACGATCGCCGCCAACGCCCCGCCGACCGCGCCCAGTGCCAGCGCCGACGGCACACCGATCCTCGCGGCCTTGCGTGCGGTGCGGAAATCGCGGATCTCCCAACCCCGCTCGCGGGCCAAGTCGCGCAGGTCGGCGTCGGGATTTATCGCCACCGCGGTGCCGACCAACGACAGCATCGGCACGTCGTTGAAGCTGTCGGAGTACGCGGTGCAGCGACGCAGGTTCAGCCCTTCGCGGATGGCCAGCGACCGTACCGCGTGCGCCTTGCCCGTGCCGTGCAGGATGTCGCCGACCAGTCGGCCGGTGAACACCCCGTCGATGGATTCGGCGATGGTGCCCAGCGCACCGGTCAGCCCCAGTCGCTTGGCGATCGTCGCGGCCAGCTCGTACGGCGTCGCGGTGACCAGCCACACCTGCTGGCCTGCGTCGAGGTGCATCTGGGCCAAGGCACGGGTGCCCGGCCAGATCTTGTCGGCGATGATCTCGTCGTAGATGTCCTCGCCGAGCGCCTCCAGCTCGGCTGTCGAGCGGCCTTCGATGAACGCCAGCGCCTTTCGCTTACCGGCGGCCACGTCGTCGCTGTTCTCCCGGCCGATCAGCTGAAACTTCGCCTGCGCGTAGATGAAACGGCCCAAATCGCCGTAGGTGAAGTACTTGCGGGCGGCCAGGCCGCGGGCGAAATGCACCAGCGACGACCCGTGCACCAGCGTGTTGTCGACGTCGAAGAACGCCGCGGCGGTCAGATCGGGCGGCGGGGCAGGCGGGGAGGTGGCTTCGATCTGGAGTTCGGTGACGGCGGCCTCGGCGCTGGCCTCGCCAGCCAGCGCCTGTTCCGCAGCCTCGACCTCGGCTCCCCCGGTTTCGGACACGGCATTAACAGTAAGTCACCGGGGTGGCGATACTTGCGGGGTGAAGCGGCAGGTGGAATTGCTCACACGTGAGGGCTGCACGATCTGTTCGGGCGCGGCGACGCGGCTGCGGCAATTGGCTGACGAATTGGGCTTCGAGCTCAAGATCACCGACGTCGACGCCCTCGCCGCGGGCGGGAATTCCGCGCTGCGTGCGGAGTTCGGTGATCGGCTGCCGGTGGTGCTGTTGGATGGTGCCGAGCACAGTTATTGGGAGGTCGATGAGCCCCGGTTGCGCGCGGATCTTGCGAAGCGATAAAGAGGTGAGCAAATTTGGTAGCCCAGCTGGTCAACGATTACCTTGGATGACGTGGTGATGAAGCCGTGAGCGTGTTGCTTTTCGGGGTTTCGCACCGCAGCGCGCCGGTGTCGGTGCTGGAGCAATTGAGCACCGACGAGGCCGATCAAGCCAAGATCGTCGACCAGGTGCTGCAGTCTTCTTTGGTCACCGAAGCGATGGTGTTGTCCACCTGCAACCGCGTCGAGGTCTACGCCGTCGTCGAGGCGTTCCACGGCGGCCTGTCGGTGATCGGCTCGGTGCTGTCCGAACACTCGGGTATGTCGCTGGGCGACCTGACGAAGTACGCCTACGTGCGGTACGCCGAAGCGGCCGTCGAGCATCTCTTCGCGGTGACCAGCGGGCTGGACTCCGCGGTCATCGGCGAGCAGCAGGTGCTCGGCCAGGTCCGCCGGGCGTATGCCGCCGCCGAGTCCAACCACACCGTCGGCCGCACCATGCACGAGCTGTCGCAGCGCGCGCTGTCGGTGGGCAAGCGGGTGCACTCCGAGACCGGCATCGACTCGGCGGGCGCCTCGGTCGTGTCGGTGGCGCTCGGCATGGCCGACACCAAGCTCGGCGGCCTGGCCGGCCGCAGCGCGGTCGTCGTCGGGGCGGGCTCTATGGGCGCGCTGTCGGCCAAGCATCTGGTACGCGCGGGGGTCGAGCGCGTCCACGTCGTGAACAGGACCTTGCCCCGCGCAAAGAAGCTCGCTCAGAAGATCCGCGAGCTGGGGGTGACCGCCGATGCTTTCCCGTTCGACCACCTGACTCCTGTGCTCACGGACGCCGACGTGGTCGTGAGCTGCACCGGCGCGGTTAGGCCAGTGGTTTCGCTCGCCGATGTACACCGCGGCCTGGCCCACGGTCACGAGCCGAAGCAGCTGGTGATCTGCGACCTCGGCATGCCGCGGAACGTCGATCCCGCGGTGGCCGGTCTGCCCGGTGTTTTCGTGGTCGACATGGACCGCATTCAGCGGGAACCGTCGGCTCGCGCCGCAGCGTCCGACGCCGAGGCCGCTCGCAGCATCGTCGCCGCAGAGGTTGCCAGCTACCTGGCCGGACAACGGATGGCCGAGGTCACGCCGACCGTGACCGCGCTACGGCAGCGTGCCGCCGATGTGGTCGAGGCCGAGTTGCTGCGGCTGGACAACCGGCTGCCCGAGCTCGATGCCGCGCACCGCGAGGAGGTCGCCAAGACCGTCCGCCGCGTCGTCGACAAGCTGCTGCACGCGCCGACGGTGCGGGTCAAACAGTTGGCCAGCGCGCCAGGCGGCGACAGCTATGCCGAGGCTCTGCGCGAGCTCTTCGAGCTCGACCAGCAGGCCGTCGATGCCGTTGCCGCAGGCGAATTGCCGCGTGCGACAAAAGATCTCGACAAGACCGAGTAGCGCTTGACTGGAAGTCACGAAGTAATCCGGATAGGCACCCGGGGCAGCCTGTTGGCGATGACGCAGGCCGGTGTCATCAAAGACGCCCTCGCGGCCAACGGGCACGCCGCCGAGCTGGTCATCATCTCCACCGAAGGCGACCGGTCGACCGGGCCGATTGCCGATATCGGCGTTGGCGTGTTCACCGCCGCCCTGCGCGAGGCCATCCACGAGCGCCGTGTCGACATGGCCGTGCATTCCTACAAGGATTTGCCGACCGCACCCGACCCGCGGTTCAACATCGCGGCGATACCCCCGCGCGAGGACGCCAGGGATGCCTTGGTGGCGCGCGACGGGCTGGTGCTGGGAGAGTTGCCCGCAGGGTCGGTGATCGGCACGTCAAGTCCGCGACGGGCCGCGCAGCTTAGAGCATTGGGTCTCGGTTTGGAAATCCGCCCCCTACGAGGCAACCTTGATACCAGGTTGAACAGGGTAAGCAACGGTGATCTCGACGGCATCGTGGTCGCACGGGCGGGACTGGCCCGCATCGGACGACTGGCGGATGTCACCGAGACTCTCGAGCCGGTGCAGATGTTGCCAGCGCCGGCTCAAGGTGCGCTCGCGGTCGAGTGCCGCGCAGACGACACCGAGCTCGTCGCGCTGCTGGCGGAGTTGGACGACGCCGACACACGCGCCGCGGTCACCGCTGAACGAGTCCTGCTCGCCGAACTGGAGGCGGGCTGTTCCGCGCCGGTGGGGGCGATCGCCGAGGTGGTCGACTCCATCGATGAGGACGGCCGTGTCTTCGAAGAGTTGTCGCTGCGCGGCTGTGTGGCGACGCTGGACGGATCCGACGTGATCCGCGCGTCCGGAATCGGGACACCCGATCGGGCACGGGAGCTGGGGCTCTCGGTGGCCGAGGAGCTGTTCGAGCTGGGCGCGCGCGATCTGTTGGGCGATGCTGGGAGAGAGAGATGACTGGGCATTCCGGGCGAGGGCGTAAGACAAAGCCCGGCCGCATCACCTTCGTCGGCTCCGGGCCGGGCGACCTCGGCCTGCTGACGACGCGGGCGCGGACGGTACTTGCCAACGCCGCGCTGGTGTTCACCGATCCCGACGTGCCAGAAGCGGTGCTCGCCCTGGCGGGCTGTGAACTGCCGCCGCCGTCGGGACCTGAACCGGCCGAGGCGGCCAAGGCGGCCGACACGGACGCCGACGCTGACAAGGACGTGCCGCGGGCGTCGGTCCCCCGCGAGCGGGAGGTGCCCCCAGTCGCCGCCAGTGCGGCGACGAGGATTCCCGGCGGCCCCGACATCCGGCCCGCGCTGGGTGATCCCGCGGAGGTTGCCAAGACGCTGGCCGCCGAGGCCCGCACGGGCGTCGACGTGGTCCGGCTGGTCGCGGGCGATCCGCTGTCTGTGGACGCGGTGATCACCGAGGTGAACGCGCTGGCCAAGACCCACCTGAATTTCGAGATCGTGCCGGGTCTGCCCGACACCACAGCGGTGCCGACGTACGCGGGGCTGCCGCTGGGGTCTTCGCACACCGTCGCCGATGTGCGCGGTGATGTGGACTGGGCGGCGTTGGCCGCAGCGCCCGGCCCGCTGATCCTGCACGCCACCGCGTCTCGCCTGCCTGAGGCGGCGCGCACGCTGATCGAATACGGACTGGCCGAAACCACGCCCACCGTTGTCACCGCGAATGGCACGACATGCCAACAGCGTTCGGTGGAAACCACACTGGCCGGTCTGCTCGACAAGAACACGCTTGCGGGCACGGATTCTTCCGGCCTGCCGGCCGGACCCTTGGCGGGACCGCTGGTGGTGACCATCGGCAAGACCGTCACCAATCGCGCAAAGCTCAACTGGTGGGAGAGCCGCGCGCTGTACGGCTGGACCGTGCTGGTGCCCCGCACCAAGGACCAGGCGGGCGAGATGAGCGAAAAGCTGGTCAGCCACGGCGCATTGCCGATCGAGGTGCCGACCATCGCCGTCGAACCGCCGCGCAGCCCCGCGCAGATGGAGCGTGCGGTCAAGGGTCTGGTCGACGGCCGGTTCCAGTGGGTGGTGTTCACCTCCACCAACGCGGTGCGCGCGGTGTGGGAGAAGTTCAACGAGTTCGGTCTGGACGCCCGCGCGTTCTCGGGAGTGAAGATCGCCTGCGTCGGGCAGGCCACGGCCGACCGGGTGCGGGCCTTCGGGATCAACCCCGAGCTGGTGCCGTCCGGCGAGCAGTCCTCGCTGGGCCTGCTCGACGAATTCCCGCCCTACGACGACATTTTCGACCCGGTGAACCGGGTGCTGCTGCCGCGGGCCGACATCGCCACCGAGACATTGGCCGAGGGACTGCGTGAACGCGGCTGGGAGATCGAGGATGTCACCGCCTATCGCACGGTGCGTGCCGCGCCGCCGCCCGCGTCGACTCGCGAGATGATCAAGACCGGTGGCTTCGACGCGGTCTGCTTCACCTCCAGCTCGACGGTGCGCAACCTGGTCGGCATTGCGGGCAAGCCGCACGCACGGACCATCGTCGCGTGCATCGGCCCGAAAACCGCTGAAACCGCAGCGGAATTCGGCCTGCGCGTGGACGTGCAGCCGGAAGTCGCCGCGGTGGGCCCGCTGGTCGAGGCGCTTGCCGAGCATGCCGCCCGGCTGCGTGCCGAGGGTGCGCTACCGCCGCCGCGCAAGAAGAGCCGCCGGCGCTAACCCGGAAGGGCCCAGTGTTCCCACGCCACCGTCCGCGCAGGCTCCGGTCGACGCCGGCGCTGCGTCGGCTCGTGGCGGAGACCTCCGTCGAGCCAAGGCATCTGGTACTGCCGATGTTCGTCGCCGACGGGATAGCGGAATCGCTGCCCATATCCTCGATGCCTGGAGTCGTGCAGCACACCCGTGACTCGCTACGCCGTGCGGCCGCCGACGCGGTGGCCGCGGGTGTCGGCGGGCTGATGCTGTTCGGGGTCCCGCGTGACGAGGACAAGGATGCGACGGGTTCGGCGGGCGTTGCCGAGGACGGCATTCTCAACGTCGCATTGCGTGATCTGGCCAAGGACCTCGGCGAGGACACCGTGCTGATGGCCGACACCTGCCTGGACGAGTTCACCGATCACGGTCACTGCGGCGTGCTGGACTCTTCAGGCCGGGTCGATAATGACGCCACCAACGTCCGCTACGTGGAATTGGCTGTGGCGCAAGCGGAATCGGGCGCCCAGGTGGTGGGCCCGAGCGGGATGATGGACGGCCAGGTCGCGGCGATCCGCGACGGCCTGGACGCCGCCGGCCACACCGACACGGTGATCCTCGCCTACGCCGCCAAGTTCGCGTCGGGGTTCTACGGCCCGTTCCGTGAGGCCGTGGCCTCCAGCCTGCGCGGTGACCGTCGCACCTATCAGCAGAACGCGGGCAACGCCCGCGAGGCCATGCATGAGATCGCGCTGGACATCGACGAGGGCGCCGACATCATCATGGTCAAGCCGGCGATGAGCTACCTCGACGTGGTACGTGCCGCCGCGGACATCTCGCCGGTGCCGGTTGCCGCGTATCAGGTCTCCGGGGAGTACGCGATGATCAGCGCCGCGGCCGCCAACGGCTGGATCGATCTGCGGACCGTCGCGCTGGAGACGTTGACCGGCATTCGGCGCGCGGGTGCCGACATCGTGTTGACGTACTGGGCGGCTGACGTCGGCGGCTGGCTGGCGTGACAGCGCAGCCGGAAGGCCCACGACATATGACGCAGCGGCAGCCGACGGCCGAGCCTGGCAGGCCCGCGGACGTCGACACCGGATTCTGGCTGTGGGTGGCGGCGTTGCCGCTGATGGTGATCGGATACATCGTCGACCTCGTACTGACCGGCGCGAATCATCCGCCCAAGATCGTGTACGCGATCTCCGTGGTGTTCGTGGTCGTGATGTCGGCGGTCGTGGTGACGTTTCTGATCCTGATGCGGCACGGCTATCGGTGGGCTCGCACGCTGTTGACGGGCGGCGGAATCGCGTCGGTGGTGTACACCGGCACAAGTCTTTTCAGCGTGGACCGTCCCACCGCGGCGGCCGTCATCTACGCCGTCACCGCAATCGTCGGGTCGGTGCTGATCGTGGGTGGTGTGTTCCTGCTGCATCGCAGGGACGCCCACGCTTTCTTCACGCGCTAACCGTTAGGCTGGCCGGAACATGACAGCCCCACAGTCGCGACCGCGTGCCGTCACCGCCGCATTCTGGTGCTGGGTGGTCGCCTCCATCATGCTGATCGTCGGCGGCCTGATCGCCGCGACCGTGACCGCGCTTCCCGCGGTTTACCGCGGAGGGGGCGTTATCACCGCCCTCGCCGGTGCCGGGATGGCGTTGCTGGCCGGGCGCAGCCGCAGCGAAGACACCCGCTATCGGCGCGCCGCGATCGCGCTGTCGCTGGTGATCGTCGTGTTGGTGGCGATCGTGGCGGTGCTGGGAGGCGCGGTGCATGTGCTGACGATGCTTGCGGTGCTCCCTTTGATCGCGGGGACCGTGCTGATCACCCGACCTGCGGCATCGTCGTCCGAACAGGAGCCTCGGTGATCGAGAGCGGCCCGCCGCCCGAGGTGTTGTTCCACGAGCCGGGCGCCAGCTGGTGGTGGCTGTCGGCGGGTCCTGCCGCGGGTGTCGCCATGGCGCTGATTCAACTGTCAGCCGGCTACGGCATCCAGCTGCTGGTCCCAGGCATCTTCCTCGTGCTGGTGAGCGGGTTCCTCGCGATTCAGGTCAAGGCCGCGCGCATCCACACGTCGGTCGAGCTGACGCCCGATCATCTGCGTCAGGGCACCGAACGCCTGCGCGTCGACGACATCGTACGGATCTATCCACAGCCAAAAGGCGAAGAGGAGCCGAAGTGGATGTCGGCGCGCGCGCTCGGCGAACTCACCGGTGTCCCGCGCGGGCGCACTGGCATCGGTTTGAGGCTGGCCAACGATCGCACTGCGCAGGCGTGGGCGCGTAAGCACCAGCAACTGCGGGTCGCCCTGGCCCACCTGGTGGAAGAGCGCATACCCCCGGGTCCCGCATCATGAGGGCCCGGATCGAACTGCTGGTGGCCGTCCTCGCGGCGGTCGGTTGCGTGGTGAGCTGGTTGGCCGCCAGTTCGACGGTGGCGGTGGCGCCGGTGCTGGAGGGTGAACCTCAGACCACGTCGGTGGTCTACAGCGCCCCGCTGCTGGTGCTGTCCTTGCTGCTGGCCACCGTCGCCGGAGTGCTGGCGGTCGTCGGGATCACCCGTCTGCGACGCGGCTAGTCCCGCCGAAATCGACCAATTGGCGAGATCCACTCGCACTTCTGCACCCATTGTCCGTTTGGGCGCATCGTGAGGCCGCTCACACGCTGTTGGTACAAAGTTCGAAATCTGTAACACTGTTCCACATGACGGAGTCCGCCTACCCTGCGGGCGGGTGGGCCCCCAGCTTGCGGGGGGAGTGCCCCCAGGCGCAGACCTCGCAACGGACGGCCGACGCCCTGCCGCTGGGCCCACAGTCGCTGGTCTGGCGCTACTTCGGCGACAACCGGATGTATCTCATCGGCCCGCGCCCGGCGGTGCTGCAGAACATGCTCGCGGAACTCGGTCAGGGCGTGTTCGACCACTCCACGTTCTTCGCCGATACCGCGGAGAGGCTCAAACGCACCATCCCGCCGATCTTCAACACCGTCTACGGCTCCGACGACGACCCCTCTGGTTCCGGAGCCGGATTGCAGGTCCGCGACTTCCATCATCACGTCAAGGGCGACATGCCGGACGGCGGCCGCTACCACGCGCTCGACCCCGACACGTACTTCTGGGCGCACGCCACGTTCGTCGAGCAGGTGCTCTACTTCGCCGACACGTTCGTCAAGCGGCTCACGCCGGGCGAGAAGGACCAGATCTACCTCGAATCCAAGACGTGGTACCGCCGCTACGGGGTCAGTGACCGGCCGATGCCCGCGAATTACGCCGAGTTCGAACGGTACTGGGACCGGATGATGAACGAGATCGTCGTCGCGCACCCGACCGCCAAGTACGGCGTCGGCTATGTGACGAAGGGTTTTCCGTGTCCGAAGGGCGTCTCGCCTGCGCTGTGGCGCGTCATCGCGCTCGTGTTCGATCCGGTGGCTGCGTTCCTGACGACAGGCGGCCTGCCGCCGCGGGCACGTGCGCTTCTCGGCCTTGCGTGGAGCGAGCGCCAGGAGCGTCGCTACCGGCGCCTCGCAGCGTGCTGGCGCTCGCGGCCGGTGAACTGGGTGTGGGATCATCTGCCAATGTGGCTGCGCTACAACGGTTATGCCCTCAAGGGCTATGCCAGGGGCTGATCCCACCCTGGCAGCCATCCTCGACGCCGCCGTCGTCGAGTTCGAACGCCACGGCTTTCGGCGGGTTGCCCTCGACGACGTCGCACGCCGGGCCCGGGTCAGCCGCACCACCATCTATCGGCGGTTCTCGAACAAGGACGACCTGGTCGCCGCGGTCATCGAGCGCGAGAATGTGCGGCTGTTCGCCGATATCGCCACCGAGCTGAAACAGGCTGGTCCGCAATCGAATTACTATGTCGAGGCGTTCACGCTGTCGATACTGAAATTTCGTCGCCACCGGGTGCTCGACCGGATGATCACCGACGACCCCGGCTTGGTGCTCGAACTGGCCGGGCAGCATTACTCCGCCGCCATCGAGCGGATGGCCGAAGCGCTGCGAGTGATCTTCCCGACCGGCTTCGCCGAACGGATCGGCGAGCGGGCCGTCACCGAGTTGGCCGACACCATCCTGCGGTACGCGGCGATGGTGCTGCTGCTGCCCAGCGCGCAGCCGCTCGAGACCGCCGACGACATCCGCGCGTTCGCCACGCAGCACTTCCTGCCCAGCGTGCCGGTCGCGCTGCGGGCCGTGCCCGCTCATTAGCTGCCCTGCGTTTCGTCATCCGGACCATCGGGCAGCCCTAACCCATGGGTACCGAACAACAGCAAGAACGCACCGAAAAGCCCGAAGTCACCGAGGAGCACAAGGAGACGGCCAAGGAGATGGCCAAGGCCTACGACGAGGACAGGCCGACGTCGACACTGCCCGGCAGCGGCGGGACCGTCTCAGGAACCGCCGTCACCGACTGGGTCGACGAGAAGGACAAGGGCAAGATCGAGACGACGGGCGAAGAGGGCAAGGTCGAGTTCCGCAAGACGGAGGAATTCCGCAAGCAGCAGGAGGAGTGACGCTTCAAGCCCGGGCGCTCGCCGCAGTGCCTAGGGTTGAGAAGCGTGACACCGCTTGAGGAAATCGCGCCGCCGTTCATCGATATGGCTCACTCGATCGTCTGGGCCTCCGCCGCCACCGTCGACGAAAACGGCCGGCCACGCACCCGCATCCTGCATCCGATCTGGGAGTGGGACGGCATCGACCTACTTGGCTGGATCGCGACGGTGCCCAGCCCGGTCAAGAAGGCGCATCTCGCTGTTCACCCCCAGATGGCGGTCAGCTACTGGACCACGACCCACGACACCTGCTCCGCGGAATGTCTGGTGGAGTGGTACCACGACGACGAGACCCGGGCCGCGGTCTGGGACAAGTTCGCGACGGGTCCCGCACCGGTCGGCTACGACCCGTCCATCATTCCGATGTGGGCCGATGGCCCGACGTCCGAACAATTCGCCGCCCTGCGCTTGAGCCCGTATCGGCTGCGGGTGATGCCAGGCACGGTGATGCTGACGGGCGAGGGTGCGGTGCTGAGCTGGTCGGCCTAGCTGAGCCGGGTGAACTCGTTTCGGCGGTAGCGCTCGGCGCAAGCCGATCGACGCACCTTGCCGCTGGAGGTGCAAGGGATCGACCCCGGGGAGACCAGCACGATATCGGCCGTCCCCAAACCGTGTTCCTCCGACAGCGCGGAGGTGACTTCGCGCTTGACGGCATCCAACGCGTCCTCGGGCGAAGGGTCCGGCACCTCGAATTCGATGATGGCGACCAGCTTTTCGGCGCGATGGTCCTGTACCGATATCGCCGCGACGCGGCCCCCCGTTATCTGCTGGATCGTCGCCTCGATATCGTCCGGATAGTGGTTGCGTCCATAGATGATCACCACGTCCTTGATACGGCCCATGATGAACAGCTCGCCGTCAGAGATGGCGCCCAAGTCCCCGGTCCGCAGCCACGGCCCTTCGGGTGTGCCTGCCGATGCGGCAACAAGTCGTGCGCCGAACGTCTGCTCGGTCTCTTCGGGCTTCTGCCAGTAGCCCTCCGCGACATTGTCCCCGTGCACCCAGATCTCGCCGACGGCTCCCGCAGCGCATTCTGTGCGGGTATCGGGGTCGACGATCCGTATCACCGGTTCCCGAGGCACTCCATAGCTGAACAACGTTGTCCCGCTGCCGGTTCGGCTCCGCTGCGCGCGCCCCGCTGCCAACTCGGTCGGGTCGAAGCTGACCGCCCGTGCGGCATGCCCCGTTTCGCGTGTCGAGACGTAGACTGTCGCTTCCGCCAGGCCGTACGACGGACGAATCACCGTGTCGCGAAGGTTGAATCGAGCGAACCGCTTGTTGAAGCCTCGTACCGAAGCCGGCTGTATCCGTTCGCCGCCTGCGATGATGGCCCGGGCATCCCCGAGATCCAGCCCTGCCATGTCCTCGTCCGACGTCATCTGGGCAGCCAGGTCGAGGGCGAAATTCGGTGCGGGCGAGAACGATTTGGAGTGGCTCGCGAGCAGTTGCACCCACCGGGCCGGCCGTTGCAGGAATGCCACCGGGCTCATGAGCACGGTGTGAAGTCCGGACAGAATTGGCGCGCATACCCCGATGAACAAGCCCATATTGTGAGAGAGCGGGACCCACGACACCACTGTGGTGTCTGGCGGCGCGACGTTGCCGTTGTCGTCGAAATAGTTTGCCATCACCTGCTCGAAGTTGGCCTGCAGGTTGCGGTGCGAAACCCTGACACCCGTTGGCTGGCGGGTCGATCCGGACGTGTATTGCAGATACGCCGTTGCGGAATGATCCGTGGCGGGCAGGGTCGCCGACGAGACCGCATCGAGCAGGTCGACCTCGACGACCGAAGGGGCTGATCGACCGTCCTGCGGCTCTGCGAACGCGGCGGCACTACCCACGATGGCCGACGTCGTCAGAATGGCCGACGGTGATGAGTCGCGCAGCACCGAACGAACGTGTTCCTCGTTCGTGAACACGTCGAGTAGCGACAGCGGGATCGCGATGAATCCGGCCTGCAACGCGCCCAGGAACGCGACCACGTAATCCAGCCCCTGTGGCGTAAGCACCACTGCCCGGCTACCCGCAGGCCCGCAGCGCTGGAGCTCCTGCGCGACGCCCAACGCGCGTCGATAGACCTCCGACCATGTCAGTGCATCGGCGACGCCTGCCGAATCCTGGTCGTAGTTGATGAAAGTGAACGCGACGGCGTTTGGCGCGAGATTGGCCCGCTCGCGCAGCACGGCAGAGATGGACGACTCGATGACCTGCATCGCGTTACCTTTCGTGGTCGACCGAGGCCTGAAGACATGCGGTAAGAGCCGCCCGCATGGCATCACCGCCGATGATGCCGTAATGGCCGGTGCCGGGCTGAGCTTCGCGCAGCTCTGCGGTGGTGGCGGAGGCGATCAGAACGGCATCACTGAACGGCACTACGTCGTCCGCGGGATCGTGCACGATGCGCAACTGAACCGAGCCCGGAATGCCCAGCGTCCGGATATCCCAGTGCGACACCGGAACTCCGTCGCGCCGCTCCAATTCGCGGTCGATCAGGGTTGCGACGCCGTCGGGCAGGTTTCGCTGCGCAGCCCACCGGTCGAGGACGAGCGACAGCGAGCATGCAGGCGCGATCAGCAGCACGCTTCGTGGTCCCGGTGCACCACATCGCGCGACCGCCTCGATTGCAGCGAGCGAGGCGAGCGAATGGGCGACGATCGTGTGAATGCTCGGAAACCGTTGCAGTACTTCCCGAGTGGCCCGTGCGTATTCGGTGATGGTCGCCTGCGAGCCCGGCGAGACACCGTGGCCGGGAGCGTCGAAGCACATCGTCGGCTCGCCGCAGGCGACCGCCGCCTGCACCACGGACGACATCGCAGTGCTGTCGCTCCCCCAGCCGTGCAGCGCGAGTACGGTCGGCTCGCCGTCCCCCCAGGCGTAGGCGGACGCGACCCTTGGCACGTCCGCCAGCTCTACCCGACGCGCGCCCAGCGGGCACAGGTCATCCGGGTAGCTCCCGGATTCGCGGGTGTTGATGAACATCCCGGTGTGCACGTATCCCGCGGCTCGCGGCATGATCCGATGCGTACGTGCGAGCCACGTGGCCAGCAGGGAGGTCACGCAGGGCCTGCTTCTACCGAATCGACGCGTTGCATGGGACGTGTCGAGTACAGCCCCGAGATCGGATCGTAGAACCGGCATTTGCGCAGGATGTTCCACAGCCGGGGCACGCTGGCCTTCTCAATTCGCACCAGGTCCGGGTACTGCCGCTTCAGCGCAGCCTGGGCCTTGCCCAGGTTGTAGAACGGGACGGCAGTGGCGACGTGGTGTGCGGTGTGTAGCGAGATGTTGTGAGTGAGCACCAACAGCCATCGCGGATAGGCGTAATCCGTGGTCACCAACAGCCTGCTGGCATTGCGGGTCCAGTACTTCTCAGGCAGGTAGGGGATGTCCTCGGAGCTGTGGTGCATCAGGGTTGTGATGCTGAACCACGCGTGGATGGCGAACCATGGTGCGACGAAGTAGAGCAGCAGGCCCTGCCACCCCGTGAAGTACGTGAGCGTCGCAAGATACGTACCACCGGCCACCACCACGAACGCGACGGACCGGCGCACGTCCCTGCGCATCTCCTTCTTCGGGAAATACGAAGGCCGAAAACCCGATTCCGCCCAATAGTTGATCGAACCGGCCCATACCGCCCAGGTGCGGATGCTGGCATAGATGATCCGATGTCGCAGCGGCATTCGGCGGTAGACCGCTTCAGAGATCGGCCGCCAATCGGTGTCAAGCTCCAGGCTGTTGGTGTGGGCGTGGTGCCAGTTGTGCACATGCCGCCACGCGTGGAAGGGATAGAGCAGTGGTAGCAGCGAAAGGTGTCCCATGACGAAGTTCAAGCGACGATTTCGGGAGAACGAGCCGTGACCGCAGTCGTGACCGATGCAATGCAGTCCCCATCCGCCGAGGCCGGCGCCGACTACGAGGGGCGGGACCAGATACCAGCGATCAAGCACGGCCATCCCGACAATGGCTGCCACGTACAGTGCCAAGCTGACGGCGAATCCCGCGAATCCACGTGCCACCGACGGCTGCATGTATTCCCGTGGAATCGCCGCCGCCACCTTCTCGCCCGCGATCGCCTGGCTCTTCTCGAGGAATTCGAGAAACCGTGGATCAGGGTCGACGGGAGCCGTGGCTTGCGTCATCGCCGTTGCCTCAGTGCTGGAGGCGAAGCTCGCGGGTGAGGTGGTCCGCGAGGTCGTCGATGGTCTCGTGCTCGAACAGGATGGCGGGTGACAGCCGCCGTTCGACGATCTTCTCCAACGCTCCGGAAACCTGAACTGCCGTCCTCGAGTCAAGTCCGTACGCATCGAACGACTTGGCCGTATCCACCTGCGATTCAGGGCATTTCACTCGTCGCGCAAGCTCGCTTACCAGCCATGCCCGCAACGACTCGTGTGTCAGTGGCCCCTCGATGGCAGGCTTCTTGGTCCGTCCGAACATGAATCAACCCCTTTGGTTCCGCCGCATTCGGCCCTCGATCGTCTGACGGCTAGGCATGTGCAGATCCCACACGATCCCTGCTTTGGCGAAGACTGCCAGCACCCACGCGCTGGCATCCGGCTCCCACCAACGCATTCCGTGCCGGTACGCACCTGGGAATGCGTGGTGGTTGTTCTGCAGGCCCTCGCCGAAGGTGAAGATCGCCACCGGCCAGTTGTTCGCGCTGTTGTCACGGTTGACAAAGGGACGCGATCCGAACATGTGACTGATCGACCCGACACACCACGCCGCCTGGTTGGCGACGAACACCCGGGCCAGGCCGCCGAAAACGAAGCCAGACAACCCTGATGCGACGGTGCCGCCGATCGCCAAGCCCAGAAGTCCGGGCAGCGCCAGACTGAGCAGCGCCCAGATCGGATAGGTCCTGCTGTAGTTGAACAAGTGGCGATCTCGCAGCACGTCGGGAGCGAACACGTTCACCCGCGACTCCTGGTCACTGAACATCCAGGGGATGTGGGCATACCAGAGACCCTTGAGCTTGGCCAGCGGACCGGTGCCGCTGAGGTTGGGGGAATGCGGATCTCCGAGTTCGTCTGCGTAACGGTGGTGTCTGCGGTGTGTGCTCACCCAGAAAGAAAGTGGACCCTCGAGCGCCATCGAACCGGCGATCAACAGCACGCCCTCGAAGAACCGCGACGTCTTGAACGATTTGTGCGCGGCATAGCGATGAAACCCCAGCGTGATGCCGAACATCTGAATCGCGTAGAACACGGCGAAGAGCGCGTAGTCGAGCACCGTGGCCCGGCCGGTGACCGCCAGGTACAGGGCAACCGCGAAGCCGATCCCGGGTACCCCTATGGTGACAAGAGCAACCACGCGCTTCGCGCGTGCGCTCTTCGGGTTGAGCTGCACGATCGCCCTGGCGAGTGATTCAGCCTGGACCGCGGAAGTGGTTGTGGGACGGCTATGTTCGACTTTCATGCCTCACCTCTGCAACCTCTACCGTGGAGTTGACCTTCCGGACGTTGTGAACGAGCCTTAGGCAGTCGAGAAGCCGGATGAACTCTCCGGCCAGATCGAGCTGCCACCAGTGTCGACGGGTCTGTGCCAAGGCGGGCCGCGCGTGATGGTTGTTGTGCCATGACCCACCCATGGTTGGCGGTGCCAGCGCACCGATGTTTCGACTGTCGTCGCGGAGCGCGAACTCGCGGTTGCCGATCGTGTGTCCCAACGAGTTCACCGCCCACGTCGCATGATCGAGCGCGAAAATGCGTGCCAGACCGCCCCAGAGAACGCCACCGACGAAGCCGTGGTCGGATTGGGTTGCCAGACCGCCGATCACACCTGGTAGCAGGATGCCAAGCAGCACCAGCCAGAAGTAGTGGGCATTGATCTTCATCACCCGGCGGTCCGAGAGCCAGTCGCGCGTGTGCCTGCTCCAATCGGTCTTGTTCACCCGGAACAACCAACCAACGTGCCCGTGCCACAAGCCCTTCAGTCGCCCAGTCAAGCCGCCGCCCTGCGGTCGAGGAGAGTGTGGATCGCGATCGGTGTCGGCGTACGCGTGATGTATGCGGTGGTTCGCTACCCAGAAGACGATTGGGCCCTGGGCGGCCATCGAACCGGCGACGCCAAGGAACAGCTTCACCGGCTCCGATGCGTCGAACGAGCGGTGGCTGAAATAGCGATGCAGGCCCGCCTCCACTCCCAGCGCGGTGATCAGATACATGCCGACGAACAACAGCACGTCGGAGAGCCAGAGGCCGTCGAATACCGCGTACAGCACGGCGGCGACCGTTCCAACGGTAGGCAACCCCACCGTGAGGTAAGCGAGCCGTGAGGCCAGCACATCGCGCTCGGGCACCACCCCGGTACTCATGCCGTGTACTCCTGCGCCGCTGCTGAATCGATTGCCAGACAACGCAGTCCATTCGCGAGGAACATCTGGCGGGCTTGCTGCCTGCGCACCTTGCCGCTCGTCGTGGTCGGGATCGTGCGTTTGGGGCAGAGCTGAATGTGGGGTCGTACGCCGAACTCCGCGGTCACGGTGGCGCGAATGGCATCGACAATCCTCGAGTGGAGTTTCTGGCTGACCGTTTGGTACCGGACTTCTGCGGCGACGCAGAGGGTTTCACGCCTGACGCCGTCAATCGAGAACGCAGCGGCCGTGCGGACAGCCGGATCAGCGCGGACGACGGTGGCTTCCACGTCATGCGGATAGATGTTGCGGCCGTCGACGATGATCAGGTCCTTGATTCGCCCTGTGACGAACAGTTCACCGGACAGGAGAAAACCGAGATCGCCGGTGCGCAGGTAGTCGCGCTCGTCCTCGGGGAGCCTCGCGTAGAACACGTCCCGGCTCAACTCCGGCTGGTTGTAATAGCCGGCGGCAACGCTTCGTCCCGAGACCCAGATCTCGCCGACAACACCGTCATCGAGCCGTGTATGGGTTGCGGTGTCGACAATGCGCACCGTGTGCTCGGCGTCGACTTCTCCGCAACTAACCACCGTGCGCCCACGTTCGCCAGGTTCACGGGCAGGTGTCGTGCAGAACCGGGAACCGCGGTGCTTCCCCGCGACGAACAGCGTCGCCTCTGCCATCCCGTAACACGGAATCAGCGCTGTGTCGTCGAACCCAAGCGGCGCGGTGGCCTGCTGGAACCGTGCAAGCGTCTCGGCATGGATCGGCTCGGCGCCGCAGTACAACTCTCTGACGGTAGACAGGTCCAGGTCGCCGAAATCGTTGTCGGCCAGCGCATCCGCGCACAGGTCGAGCGAGAAGTTCGGCCCGACAGTGATCGAAACCCGATAGTCGTTGATCGCCCGCAGCCAGCGCCGGGGCTCTTGCACGAAGTGCATGGGCGACATCAGCACGAGAGGCCAACCGTGGTACATCGACAGGATGATCGTCCCGATCAACCCCATGTCGTGATACGGCGGCAGCCAGGAGAACCCAACCCGGTGCGGGTCGGGGCCCATACTGCGGCCCAGGGCCTCACAGTTGCTCAGCAGGTTGTCGTGGGTGAGGCATACGCCTTTGGGCGCGCCCGTCGAACCCGACGTGTACTGAATGAGGGCGAGATCGTCGCGTGCAGTTGTGGCGATGGCCACGGCGGAGTCATCGACGGTCGCCTGGTCGGCGTAGACGACGATCGGTGTGAGACCGGCGGATTCGAGGCGACCCCGCAATGCCTCGACTTGGTTCCGGTACATCCCGTCGATGACGATTCCCGCGGGCTGGCAATCGGCGGTGATCTCGACAAATCGATCGAAGTCTTTGGCTCGTAACGGCGGAAAACATGGCACAGGCACGGCCCCGAGTTGCATGATTCCGTAAAACGCGGCGATGTATTCGAGGCGAGGATTCACCGCCAATATCACGCGGTCGCCAATGCCGATGCCGCGACCGCTCAGATAAGCCGCAACAGCGCGGGAAGTTCTTATGGTGTCGGCGAATGTCCAGCAGATTTCGGTGCTCGAAGTCCCGTCGGCAAGAAATATGTAGGCGAGCTCGTCAATCGACGATCTCGCGTCCAAGACTTCGAGAATGTTGCCCCATTTTCGGTTGTCCATAAAACTCCCCAAGGACAGTTATCACCGCACGATTCTCAGCTGCGTACAGCTGGCCAGATGCGACCCTCCCTCCGTCCACATGTTGATGGTTTCCCGCACGAAACCGTGTGCGTCGGCAGATGTGGTGGTCGCCAGGACGAGCACCCAATCGAATGCCGTGGCCGGCGCATCGGCCGACAGCTGTATCCACATCTCAACCGTTGGCACGGCTCGCAGTTCCGTCATCAACGCGGTGTAGGACGGCGCAAGCGAATCGATCAGGATTGTTATGCGCTCCTCCGTGGCAGGCACCTCGTCCGTGAGCCGGATCCAGCCGCACAAAACCGGTTTCGCCGCACCGCTGTACGGCAACTCGGGCGTGGCGGCCCTGATCTCCATTCGCTGCGAGATGGGGATGAATTCCGGTGGAATCTCGACGACGGCCGCGCTTGCCCGGTCCTCGATCCCCGTGGGCATCGGTGGCGCAAATACCTGCGCTGGTTGCGCCGCCCCTGCACTGAAGGTCGCGTTGGCCTCGACGCATGTTCCGGACTCCGAGGATGCGGTCGCGCACGCCATTGTCAGCGTCCCGCCGTTCCTGACGACGTCGGCATCGACGAGGATGGGCCATGTCAGTGGCCGGATGAATCGGCCGCCGACAGACACCAGCTGACGGTCGGCGGGTACCAGGGTCCGCATCTGGTGGACCAGCGCCGCAATGGCCAACCCGCCGTGCAACCCGTTGAAACCGTTAAAGCTTTTCTGATCCGAGGTTTGAATTCGTTCGCTGGAGTCCAGGAATTCGGCAATAGATGCTCTCACAAATGCAGCCTTCATTCGAACGAAACGGGCTAAATCGCCGCCCTGCGTGCGAATAGACGTCGATGCCAAACCCCGGTTATGACGGGCAATACTAACGATAATTTTCGCTCGCGTCAATCATTCGATCTGTGGTCTGACCTGGAGGTTTGCGTCCTGCACCGGATGTGGCCGAGAGGTCGCGTGGCGCCGATTTTCGTTTTGTGTGCACAGATCCTCGAGGTCCGTCCCGAGGCAAGCGCACTGGGCGTCGCGTAACGCTTGCGGCCCGGCACGTGTCGCGCGATTCTCATTGCCATGGTCACCACCACAACCAACGTCGGCGCGCTGCCGCTGGTGCCGAAGAACCCAATACCGCTTCGGCGGTTGGTGAAGTTGGTGCGGACTCTCGATACCGGGCAGGAGGCGATACGCGACGCAGGCGGTCCCATATCGAGGATCACATTCGGGCCGAAGTGGCTGGTTCGGCCGATCGTGGCGGTCACCTCGCCTGACGGCATCCGCGACGTGTTGAGTCGCACCGACGCGTTGTCGGAGCGGTGCATCATCCACGATGAAGTGCGCAACATGGCAGGGGACAGCCTGTTCGTCCTGCCGACTTTGTCGTGGCAACCTCGCAAACGCGCGCTGCAACCGGTCTTCACGAAACACAGCGTCCGCAACTTCAGCGGCCAGATGTCACGTGCCGCGGAATCGTTCGTCGTTCGGTGGCGCGACGGCGGCGCCGTCGACCTCGACGTCGAATGCCGCCGGCTGACCATGCAATCGCTCGGCCGCTCGGTCCTCGGCGTCGATCTGAACGAGCGCGCGGACATCATCGCAGAACACATGCACGTCGCGTCCTCCTACACCGCCGATCGCGCGCTGCGGCCCGTGCGGGCGCCGCGATGGCTACCGACTCCGGCCCGCCGCCGGGCACGTCTGGCGGTAGCGGAGTTGCGCAAGGTGACGAGCGAGATGCTGCAGAAATGCCGTGCCGATCCCACCCTGGATGCGCCACTGGTGCACGCCTTGATCGCGGCCACCGACCCGGAAACCGGCCAGGCGCTCTCCGACGATGACATCTGCAACGACCTACTGATCTTCATGCTGGCGGGCCACGACACGACCGCGACGGCTCTCACGTACGCGCTGTGGGCGCTGGGGCACCATCGCGGCGTGCAGGATCGCGTCGCCGCGGAGGCTGCCGCCTTCGGCGATCGGGAACTGACACCCGACGACGTGCCCAGGCTCGGATACACCGTCCAGGTCTTGCGCGAGGCGCTCAGATTGCAGCCGCCCGCCGCGGGTGTCGCTCGGTTGGCCGTCCGTGACATCCCGGTCGGTGGTTACCGCGTCGAGGCGGGCACCATCATGGCGGTGGGGATCTACGCCCTTCATCGGGATCCTGCCCTATGGGACCGTCCGCTGGTCTTCGATCCCGATCGCTTCAGCCCGGAGACCTCCAGGGGCCGCGACCGCTGGCAGTTCATCCCGTTCATCGCGGGACCGCGCTCGTGCATCGGCGAACACTTCGCGATGCTGGAAACCACGCTCGCGATGGCAACCATCGTTCGGTCCCTCGAGATCCGTTCGGTGGATGACGCTTTCCCGGTCGCTGTGCCGTTCACCACCGTCGCTGACGGTCCCATTCACGCATGCGTGAGTTCGCGGAACTAGCCGCGCAACATCGAGATCAGTTGTTCGCGGTTGTTGGCTCCGACGCGTTGGGAAGCGCGGCGCTCGAACTAGACGCGCTTGAGCAGCACCGCCTGGTCGAACGGCAGCCGCGCGAAGAGCGGCCGCCATCGGCCTTTCACGGACTGCGCCGCTTGTGACCTCGGCACCATGCGGGGATCGGTGAGCTCAATCGTCTTGCCGTATCGCCGCATTCGCGCGCCGCCCGCCGACATGATGTTCTTCAGCCAGTCCCGGTTGGGGCCGTAGGTGAGCAGGATCGCCACGCCGTCGTCGGTGCTGAAAACGCTCAGCGGCGTCCGGTAGGGCTTGCCCGACTTCCTGCCGACATGCTCGAGGATGCCCATCGTCGGCGCCCAACCCGCCCACATCCGCTGAACCGGATTGGTGACGTACCGGTTGAACCGCGCCAGCCATTGCGGTAGTTGCATGAAGGCCATCAAACTCGTAGGTCATGGCCTACCTCAAGCCTCCGTGGTTCACCCGTGCCGTGTTCAACAAGATCGCCATCGCCACCGGGATGAGCAACACCGAGAAGCTGACCGTCACCCGGCGCCGAAGCAAGCAGCGACAAGAGGTCCCGGTGATCACGGTCGACGTCGGCGGCACCAAATACCTGGTGTCCACGCGCGGCGAATCCGAGTGGGTGAAGAACCTGCGCGCCGACCCCAACGCGACGATCGGGTCGACGGCATACGTCGCGCGGGAGATCCCCGAACAAGACCGCCAAGCGGTGCTCACCGCCTACCGCGAGAAAGCCGGCCGCGCCGTCGAAGGCTACTTCCGAAGGCTGCCTCGCGAGGCCGACCACCCGGTGTTCGTCGTCACTCCCAAGGGCTGAGCCACTACACCCTGTAGTTGGCCCGTTCGACCGTCCTGGAACACTAGTGGTCATGAATCGCACCGACGTCTCCGCGAAGCTGTTCGCCGACGCGTGCGCCGCCATACCCGGCGGGGTGAACTCGCCGGTCAGGGCGTTCTCCTCGGTCGGAGGCACCCCGCGGTTCATCACCTCCGCGACGGGCTACTGGCTGACCGATGCCGACGACAACCGCTACGTCGACCTGGTGTGCTCGTGGGGGCCGATGATCCTCGGCCACGCCCACCCGGCTGTCGTCGAGGCTGTTCAGCGAGTCGCTGCCGATGGCCTGTCGTTCGGCGCGCCGACGCCGTCGGAGACCGAGCTGGCCACCGAGATCATCGGCCGTGTCGCTCCCGTGGAGCGGCTGCGCATGGTCAACTCCGGCACCGAGGCCACCATGAGCGCGATCCGATTGGCCCGCGGCTACTCCGGCCGCGCCAAGATCATCAAGTTCTCCGGCTGCTACCACGGCCACAGCGACGCGCTGCTGGCCGACGCCGGGTCGGGTGTGGCCACGCTGGGCCTGCCGTCGTCGCCGGGCGTGACCGGCGCCGCCACCGCCGACACGATCGTATTGCCGTACAACAACGTCGCCGCGGTGGCAGAGGTGTTCGGACAGTTCGGCGACGAGATCGCCTGTGTGATCACCGAGGCCAGCGCCGGCAACATGGGCACCGTTGCGCCGCTACCGGGCTACAACGCCGCACTGCGTCGTATCACCGCCGACCACGGCGCGTTGCTCATCTCCGACGAGGTGATGACCGGTTTCCGGGTGAGCCGATCCGGTTGGTACGGGGTCGATCCCGTCGATGCCGACCTGTTCACCTTCGGCAAGGTGATGAGCGGTGGGCTACCCGCCGCCGCCTTCGGTGGCCGCGCCGAGGTGATGGAGCGACTCGCGCCGCTCGGCCCCGTGTATCAGGCAGGCACCTTGTCGGGTAACCCGGTCGCCATGGCCGCCGGGCTCGCGACACTGCGGGCCGCTGACGACGCCGCGTACACCGCGCTCGACGCCAACGCCGACCGGCTGTCGGCACTGCTCGGGCAGGCGTTGACCGAAGCCGGTGTGGCACATCAGGTTCAGCGCGCAGGAAACATGCTCAGTGTGTTCTTCACCGACGCGCCAGTCCACGACTTCGCGGCTGCGCGCGCCAGCGAGACGTGGCGCTTTCCGCCGTTCTTCCACGGGCTGCTCGACGCCGGCGTCTACCCGCCGCCGAGTGCATTCGAAACCTGGTTCGTCTCAACCGTTCTGGACGACGAAGCCTTCGAGCGCATCGCCGATGCCCTGCCTGTTGCCGCCCGTGCGGCCGCGGAAGCGAAGAAACCTGCATGACTGAGAAGACGATCGTGCACGTGATGCGGCACGGCGAGGTGTACAACCCGGAGAAGATCCTCTACGGCAGACTGCCCAATTACCATCTGTCGGACCGGGGCCGGGCACAGGCGCAGGCGGTTGCCGACTGGCTGGCGCTGCGCGACATCGTCTATGTGGTCGCCTCTCCGCTGGAGCGCGCGCAGGAGACCGCTGAGCCGATCGCTACCCGCCTCGGCCTGCCGATCGACACCGACGACGATCTGATCGAGTCGACCAACATCTTTCAGGGCCAACGCGTCTCGCCTGGCGACGGTGCCCTGCGCGATCCCCGCAATTGGTGGTATCTGCGCAACCCCCGCACGCCATCGTGGGGTGAGCCGTATGGGGAGATCGCGGCGCGAATGACGGCAGCGTTGCACCGCGCCCGGATCAAGGCGGCGGGTCATGAGGCGGTGTGCGTCAGTCACCAACTGCCGGTGGAAACGCTTCGCCGGGCGATGACGGACCACCAGCTGCATCACTTTCCGACGCGACGGATGTGCAACCTGGCCTCGCTGACCTCGTTCTACTTCCATGGCGAATCCTACGTCGGCTGGGGATACTCGGAGTTGGCTGGGCAGTGAAGCGGCTGGTGCTCCTGGCAAGCGCGGCGATCGTCGCGCTCGCTGGCTGTTCCACTGGTGACGACGCCGTCGCGCAGGGGGGCACCTTCGAGTTCGTCGCTCCCGGCGGGAAGACCGACATTTTCTACGATCCGCCCGAGAACCGTGGCCGCCCAGGCAAGTTGGCCGGCCCGGAGCTGATGGATCCCGCCAAGACGATCTCGCTAGACGACTTCACCGGCAAGGTCGTGGTGGTCAATGTGTGGGGGCAGTGGTGCGGACCATGCCGCACCGAGATCACCCAGCTGCAGAAGGTGTACGACGCCACCCGCGGACAAGGCGTTGCGTTCCTCGGCATCGACGTCCGCGATAACAACCGTGACGCTGCGAAAGATTTCATCGTCGACCGCAAGGTGACGTTCCCGTCGATCTACGACCCGCCGATGCGCACCATGATTGCCTTTGGCGGCAAGTACCCGACCACCGTCATCCCGTCCACCGTCGTGCTGGATCGCCAGCACCGGGTGGCCGCGGTGTTCCTTCGCGAGCTGCTCGCCGAGGACCTGCAGCCGGTCGTGGAAAGGCTTGCGGCCGAACCGGAGCCGAAGACATGACCGGGTTCACCGAGATCGCCGCGGCCGGACCGGTACTGCTCGCGGTCGGCGTGTGCCTGCTGGCCGGACTGGTCTCCTTCGCGTCACCATGCGTGGTGCCGCTGGTGCCGGGCTACCTGTCCTATCTGGCGGCCGTCGTCGGAGTGGAAGACCAGCCGGGAGTGGTCGCGGTCCGCACCGCGCGGCTGAGGGTCGCCGGTGCGGCGCTGTTGTTCGTCGCGGGATTCACAGCCGTCTTCCTGCTCGGCACGGTCGCCGTGTTGGGGATGACCACGATGCTGATCACCAACCAGCTTCTGCTGCAACGCATCGGCGGCGTGCTCACGATCGTGATGGGCCTGGTGTTCGTCGGGTTCATTCCGGTGCTGCAGCGCGAGGCGCGGTTCACACCGAGGCAGCTCTCCACGCTGGGGGGCGCGCCACTGCTCGGCGCGGTCTTCGGCCTTGGCTGGACACCGTGCCTCGGCCCGACGCTGACAGGGGTGATCGCGGTGGCGTCGGCCACCGACGGTGCGAGCGTCGCCCGCGGTGTCGCGTTGGTCATCGCGTACTGCATGGGCCTGGGAATCCCGTTCGTGCTGTTGGCCTTCGGCTCTGCGCGCGCGGTACAGGGCCTGGGTTGGCTGCGGCGGCACACCCGCGTCATTCAGATCTTCGGTGGGGTGCTGCTGATCCTCGTCGGCGCCGCGCTGGTGACCGGGCTGTGGAACGACTTCGTGTCCTGGGTGCGCGACGCGTTTGTCAGCGATGTGACTTTGCCGATATGACGAACATTTCCCCGCTCGCGCTGACGCGCAACACCTGGCGGACCCTGACGTCGATGGGCACCGCGCTGGTGCTGCTGTTCCTGCTGGCGCTTGGCGCCATCCCCGGCGCCCTGCTGCCGCAGCGCAGCCTCAACGAGTTCAAGGTCGAGCAGTACATCGTCGAGCATCCCACCATTGGACCGTGGCTGGACCGGTTGCAGGCCTTCGAGGTGTTCTCCAGCTTCTGGTTCACGGCCATCTATGTGCTGTTGTTCATCTCGCTGGTGGGCTGTTTGACCCCTCGACTGATCGAGCATGCCCGCAGCCTGCGGGCCACCCCTGTCGCCGCGCCACGCAACCTCAGCCGACTGCCCAAGCACCATGCCGCCGAGGTGTCCGGCGATCCGGACGCCGTCGCGGCCGACATGTCCAGCCGCCTGCGGGGCTGGCGCCGCGTCGTCCGCAAGCAAGAAGACGATGCCGTCGAGATCTCAGCCGAGAAGGGCTATCTGCGCGAGTTCGGCAACATCGTCTTCCATTTCTCGCTGCTCGGCCTCCTCGTCGCGGTGGCCGCCGGCAAGCTGTTCGGCTACGAGGGCAACGTCATCGTCATCGCGGACAGCGGCCCTGGGTTCTGCTCCGCCTCGCCCGCTGCGTTCGACTCGTTCCGGGCAGGGAACACCGTCGACGGCACGTCGCTGTACCCGATCTGCCTTCGGGTCAACGACTTCCAGGCGCACTACCTGCCCACGGGTCAGGCAGTGTCGTTCGCTGCCGACATCGATTACCAGGCAGGCTCCGACCTGAACACCGACACCTGGCGGCAGTACCACCTGAAGGTCAACGAGCCGCTGCGCGTCGGCGGCGATCGGGTGTACCTGCAGGGCCACGGTTACGCTCCGACGTTCACCGTCACCTTCCCCGATGGGCAGACCCGCTCGCAGACGCTGCAGTTCCGGCCGGAAGACCAGATCACCTTCCTGTCATCGGGTGCGATGCGGTTCGATCCGCCGGGCGGCAGCTATCCCGACCCCGACGAGCGCCGCAAGAACCAGATCGCCATTCAGGGCCTGTTCGCGCCGACCGAACAGCTTGACGGCACGCTGCTGTCGTCGAGCTTCCCTGCACTGAACAACCCGGCCGTGGCCGTCGACGTCTACAAGGGTGACACCGGGCTGGACACCGGCCGCCCGCAGTCGCTGTTCTCACTGGACCCGAAGCTCATCGAGCAGAAGCGGCTCACCAAGAAGGCGCGGGTAAACCTGCGCGCCGGCCAGCAGACCCGGCTCGACGACGGCACCATCGTCCGGTTCGACGGTGCGGTGCCGTTCATCAACGTGCAGGTCTCCCACGACCCCGCCCAGATCTGGGTGCTGGTGTTCGCGCTGACGATGATGGCCGGTCTGGTGGTGTCGCTGGTGGTGCGCAGGCGCAGGGTCTGGGTTCGGCTGACCCCCGCAGGTCCAGGTACGGTAAGCGTCGAGCTGGGCGGCTTGGCGCGCACCGACAACTCGGGGTGGGGCGACGAGTTCGAGCGGTTGACGCAGCGTCTGTTGGACGTCAACGTCCAGCGAGAAGCGGAGGTTCGCGCATGAATGTCGAGCGAGAAGCGAAGGCGGATCGCGCATGAACACCCGAAGACGATCGCGAGTGAGGATCGCAGCGAGGGACGAGCGAGGACCGGAGCGAGCGGGAGTCGAGGCATGAACACCCGAAGACGATCGCGAGTGAGGATCGCAGCGAGGGACGAGCGAGGACCGGAGCGAGCGGGAGTCGAGGCATGAACACCCGAAGACGATCGCGAGTGAGGATCGCAGCGAGGGACGAGCGAGGACCGGAGCGAGCGGGAGTCGAGGCATGAACACCGAGCACGTCGACATCGGGGTGGCCCGCTACTCCGACTGGGCCTTCACCTCGTCGGTGGTGGTGCTGGTTGCCGCGCTGCTGCTGCTCGCCGTGGAGCTCGCGTACAGCCGTGGCCGCAGGGTGGAAAGCCGCGAACTCGTCGGAGCCGCAGCGGCGGCGACATTGGGCAGAGCAGCGGCGGCGTCCGGCACGAGCGCCACGGTCGGCGCGGACAGCGTCACCCCTGGCGTCGTCGCCGACGCGCCGAAGCGCCCGCTGGACGAGCGCGTCGGCAAGGCCGGGCTGGCGCTGGTCTATGTCGGCATAGGGCTGCTGCTTGTGTGCATTGTGCTGCGCGGCCTGGCCACGGCGCGGGTGCCGTGGGGCAACATGTACGAGTTCATCAACCTGACGTGCTTCTCGGGTCTGGTCGCAGGCGCGATCGTGCTACGCAAGCCGCAGTACCGCGCGCTGTGGGTGTTCGTGCTCGTTCCAGTCTTGATCCTGCTGACCGTGTCGGGTCGCTGGCTCTACACCAATGCCGCACCCGTCATGCCTGCCCTGCAGTCCTACTGGCTGCCGATCCACGTGTCGGTGGTCAGCCTGGGCTCAGGCGTGTTCCTGGTGGCGGGTGTGGCCAGCATCCTGTTCCTGCTCAAGATGTCGCCGCTGGGCCAGCCGGGGCCGGAAAGCGCTGCCCGCCGCATCGTGCAGCGACTGCCTGACGCCCAGACGCTGGACCGCATCGCTTACCGCACAACGATTTTCGCGTTCCCCGTATTCGGGTTTGGTGTCATCTTCGGCGCGATCTGGGCCGAGGAGGCGTGGGGCCGGTACTGGGGCTGGGATCCCAAGGAAACGGTGTCGTTCATCGCGTGGGTGGTGTACGCGGCGTACCTGCACGCCCGCTCGACGGCGGGCTGGCGCGACAAGAAGGCGGCCTGGATCAACGTCGTCGGCTTCATAGCAATGGTCTTCAACCTGTTCTTCATCAATCTGGTGACCGTCGGGCTGCATTCGTACGCTGGGGTGAGCTGACCGGTCGCAGCGACGAATTCCCCAATGAGAGAGGACTAGCGCGTTGTCTGACCACCAGGCGGGTTTTCGCGCACAGCAGCGGTTCGTCGATCCCGCGGAGTCGGTTCCTGCTGAGGAACCGCCGGCGGAATGGATCGCCACCACCCCGCCGAACGGGTTGCCGCTGGGCGACGAGTCGCGCCCGCTGGTGGCGCTGCAGGACGACCCGCCGTCGTACCTCGATCTGTCGACCGTTGCGCTGCTGGGCCAGCCGAAGCAGGCACCGTCGCGGGGCTGGCGCAAGTGGCTGTACGTCGCCTCGTTCAAGCTGATCAACGTCGGCGAAAGCGCTAAGGTCAATCGCCGCAACAGCCTGGTCACCCAGGTGAAGAAGCCGCTGCGCGGCTGCTATCGGATCGCGCTGTTGTCGTTGAAGGGCGGGGTCGGCAAGACGACGATCACCGCCACGCTGGGCGCGACGTTCGCGTCGATCCGCGGTGACCGCGTCGTCGCCGTCGATGCCAATCCCGACCGCGGCACGCTGAGCCAGAAGGTGCCGCTGGAAACCCCGGCCACCGTGCGGCACCTCCTGCGCGACGCCGAGGGCATCGAGGCCTACAGCGACGTCCGTGCCTACACCTCACAGGGCCCCAGCCGGCTGGAGGTGCTCGCGTCCGAGAGCGACCCTGCGGTGTCTGAGGCGTTCAGCTCCGACGACTACACCCGCACGCTGGAGGTGCTCGAGCGGTTCTACAGCCTGGTGCTGACCGACTGCGGGACCGGCATGTTGCACTCGGCGATGTCGGCGGTCCTGGAGAAGGCCGACGTGCTCATCGTTATCAGCTCCGGATCGGTCGACGGTGCCCGCAGCGCGTCGGCCACCTTGGATTGGCTGGACGCGCACGGGCACCAGGACATGGTGCGCAACTCGATCGCCGTCATCAACGCGGTGCGGCCGCGGTCGGGCAAAGTCGATATGAAGAAGGTGGTCGATCACTTCTCGCGGCGGTGCCGCGCTGTCAAGCAGGTGCCGTTCGACCCGCACTTGGAGGAGGGCGCAGAGATCAGCCTCGACCGGCTCAAGCCCGAGACCCGGGACGCCTTGGTCGAACTGGCGGCGGTCGTCGCCGATGGTTTTTCGGGCGCAAAGCGGCCGGACGCCCAGTCCGGCTAGCTCAGGGCGTCGTCGCTACTGGCGAGGATTGTTGTCGTCGTGGCCGAGCCGCCGCAGGAAATCCGGGTCATCGTCCGGGCCGATCACGCGCGTCTTCGGGCGGGCAGCGGACATCCGCGTCAGCCGCCAGCCGGCGTAGATCAAACCGGCCAAGACGAGTATCAGGAGCAAATACGCCACAAAAACCTCCTTTATCTGAATATACGCGCCGTCGGTAGGCTCGGGCCGTGCCCGATAGACCGCCCCGATCCAGCCTCATGGTCGACGTGCTGGCCTATGTCCTGGCCCGTCTGCTGCTCGTCGTCGTCTTGACCGCGCTGATCTTCGGTACCGGACACATCCTCGGCGTGCGCGATTTTCCGCTCGTCGTTGCGCTGTTGTTCGCGTTGGTCATCGCGCTTCCGCTGGGCATCTGGATCTTCGCCCCGCTGCGACGTCGCGCCACGGCGAGCATCGCCGTTTTCGACGAACGCCGCCGCAAGGATCGAGAGCAGTTGCAGGCCAGACTGCGCGGTGAAGAGACGTCCGCCGGCGACGAGCCGCCCGCGACGTGACGGACGTCTTGATGCGCGAAGCCTTCGGCGCCGAATTCGTGGGTGCCGAGGGGTTTCTCAATTCGCCGACGTATGGCCTGCCGCCGCGATTTCTGATCGATGCATTGCAAGACTGCATCAGCCAATGGCAGGCAGGCACCATGGAGGCGTCGTCGTTCGACGAACCGGTGCGTGCCGGCCGCGCCGGATACGCCGCTCTGACCGGGATGCCTGTCGACTCCGTGGCCATGGGCGGCAACGTTTCCGCGGCGCTCGGGTTGGTCGCGGCCGCGATTCCCGACGGCAGCCGGGTGGCCACTCTGGCCGGCGAGTTCACCAGCACCACATTCCCGTTCGCCGCGCACTCCGGAAGGGGTGTGACGATCACCGAGTTGACCGCCGATGAGTTGGTGTCCGCCGCGGCCGACTTCGACGTCGTGACCGCGAGCCTGGTGCAGTCCGCCAACGGTGCCGTCCTCGACGTCGACACCCTGCGCAAGACCCTGGCGGGCACCGAGACACTGACCGTCATCGACCTCACCCAGGCGCTCGGCTGGAAACAGGTCGACGTGGGCTGGGCCGACGTGACGGCCGCCGCGGTCTACAAGTGGCTGCTGGCACCGCGTGGCACCGCGTGGATGTCCCTGAGCGACAGGGTGAGCCGAATCATGACGCCACACGCCGCGAACTGGTACGCGGGTGAGGACCCGTGGCAGACGATCTACGGGCTGCCGCTGCGGTTGGCCGATAACGCGCGGCGCTTCGATGCCTCGCCCGCCTGGTTCAGCGCGCTCGGTGCCGGCCTGACCCTGCCGTGGCTGGCGTCCCTCGATGCCGCTGCGGTCGAGGCGCACGCCGTCGGGTTGGCCAACCGGGTGTGCGCTGAACTCGGCCTGCCGCAGCAGAATTCGGCCATCGTGTCGGTACCGATCGCCGAAGCCGCCGACAAGCTGCGGGTCGCGGGTATTCGCGCCTCGACACGGGCCGGGGCGGTGCGCGTGGGTTTCCACTTGTACAACACCGAGAACGACGTCGACCGACTAATCGACACGCTCACCAGCAAATAGGGCGTCAACTCTGAAAAAGCGCATTTGGTCATCTCGCGGCGGCTGCCGGCGATAAGCTGGTGTCATTCTGTATCGAGCCGCAGGGAGGGCGGTTGCCGTATGCGGGAGTTACGAAAACCTTTCCAAGAAGGGCGTTTCGAGTGAACGCACCCATTCCTGCGGGGGACGACGATCTCGTCGTCGTGAACGGTATCGACATCGAAACCGGCCAATACGCCTTTACCCCGCGCACAATTGAAGACCTCGCCCGTCATTTGGTGAACCGACCCCGGCCGCGGGCACTTGACCATACGGACGAGCTGTTTCCCCCGATGTTCGGAATTCGATTCGGCGTTGATCCGCTCAAGTTGGACGAATCGGGCTGGGGCGTTGTTTTCCATGAGGATGCGGCGGATGACGTGCGTTCGGCGCTCGAACCGCTGCTGGCACGGCGCCGAGCGCAGGCAGGAGATCGATTCGCTGAACTCGATTACCGGCGGGGCGAACAAATGCGCGATTGGTATGACCGCCATGGAATCTCGGCAGGCAGCGTCGATCCGGAGATCGTTCCCTACTACCTGCTCCTGGTGGGTCCGCCAGATCTCATTCCGTTCGAATTCCAGTACCTCGTCGGCATCGAATACGCGGTAGGCCGCCTTGCCTTCGACACGGCGGACGAATACGAGAGGTACGCGCGCTCGATTGTCGGCTACGAGGAGGCCCGACCTGTTCCCAACTCGCGGGAGATCGTCTATTGGGGAACCCGCCACCCCGCCGATCCCGCCACGCAACTCAGTGCGTCGCTGCTGATAACGCCGCTCGCCGAAGGCATCCCGGATGCGCGAGGCGCGCTCAAACGGCCGATCCATGTGGACGTTGGCTATGACAGCCGGTTGCTGTTGGCGGACGATGCGATGCGGGCGGCCCTGCTCGACGTGATGCACGCACCGAAGGCGCCTGCGATGTTGTTCACGGCCTCGCATGGGATGGCGGTGGATTCGGGCGACCCGAGGCAGAAGTCCGATCAAGGCGCGCTGTTGTGCCAAGACTGGTCCGGCTTCGGCGACACCCGACCGCAACACTTTCTCACCGCAGCGGATATCGGCGATGACGCAAATGTCAACGGCCTGATCGCCTTTACGTTCGCGTGTTTCGGAGCAGGCACTCCGGATGCCGACCAATTCTTGACGGACTTGTCCGACACCGGCGAGGCGCCCCCGCTAGCGCCGTCACCGTTCGTAGCGGCGCTACCTCAACGCTTGCTGGGACACCCCAACGGCAGCGCCCTTGCGGTCATCGGTCATGTCGACCGGGCCTGGGGATGCTCGATCAAGACACCCAAGATTCCTGATGCCCAGATCGGCACCTTTCGCAACACCATCGGCAACGTCCTGACCGGGATGCCAATCGGACACGCCGTCAGCGGGGCGTTCGGCGCTCGGTTCGCGGTGTTGTCGACCGCGCTCGCCAGCGCCACCTCGCCTTCCGCTCCTGCGGGTGGGCGGCTGAGCGATCGCGAGCTGGTGCTGCACTGGCTCGAGCGCAACGACGCCCAAAACTATGTCGTCATCGGCGATCCCGCGGCGCGGGTGCGTAGCAACGATCTCTGAAAGGAACATCATGGCCCAATCTGATGCTTTCGCGGTTTCGGACGCTGTACGCGAATCGTTCCAGCCGGTATTGCAGGCGCTTCCGCTGATCCGCGAAGCCGTTGCGGGTCAGCCGGACGTCGTCACCGTCCGGCCCGGCTACCAATACCCCGCGAACGGTGACCCTGTACCGAGTGCCGTTGTCGCGGTCATCCCCGGCACCGCGCCGGTGAGCACACAGGAACTCCAAGGACAATTCGGGGTGCCGGTGGTGGTGACCGACGCCACCGTCGATGAGCAGCTGGCCCAGATCGACGCGGCGCCAGTGGCATTCGGAACGCCGGGAGGCGCGACTGTGTCCCCGCTCGAGTCGATGCTTCGTGATGAGGTGGTTATCGCGTTCGCGCCGCCAAAGCGAGGCACGTATGAACCCCCGGCTCGGCCCAACCTACCGCTCGTCGAGGAGAAGATGGTGCTGACCGTCTGCGTCAGCCCCGAGGCGGGTTGGAGCGAACTCGAGAGCTTTCTCGGCAGAACCCGTAAGCGACTGACCGTCGCGATGTACCAATTCACCGCTCCGCACGTCTTCAAGGCCGTCGAAGAGGCGGTCACGCCAGGACACCGCACCTTCGAACTGGTGCTCCACCCCTTTGTCGAACCACCGACGAAGGGCGTCAAGGAACACGATCTGAAAACCAAGACCCAAGTGCTCAAGCCGCTCGACAAAGAGATGACAAACCGGTTCGAGCACACCTGGGCGACGTTCAAGACGGGCGCGAGACCCGATGGGCTGTGGGCGAACGCGTATCACATCAAGGTCGCGGTCCGCGACGGCAGGGCGGGTTGGTTGTCCAGCGGCAACTGGCAGTCGTCGAACCAGCCGAACGTTCATCTGTTCGGCGATGGCGCAGATCCCGGCCAGCCCCTACCCGATGGTTTTCCCGGTGAGTACAACCGCGAATATCACGCCATCTTCGAAAGCAAAACCCTGGCGGAGATTTTCGAGCAGTACATCCGACGTGACTTCGAGCTGTGCGCTGCGCAGGCGGGGGAACCCGTCGAATTCGCGGCACCGGACCTCTTCGTCCCGGAGGCAGTCGAACTGCCAGCAGCCTTCGGCGAAGGCGGCCAGTTCTTTAAGCCGCTACGTGTCAATCGCGTCGTCAAGGTGCAACCGCTGCTGACGCCGGACAATTACGCCGAGAACGTGCTGAAACTCATCAAATCCGCCAAGAAGAGTCTTCGCTTCCAGAACCAGTACATCAACCTCCGCGGCGACGGCGACGACTTTCCCGAGCTGCTTGCCCTGGTCGAAGCGCTCAAGGAAAAGGTGCTGGATCCCGACGTGGAGGTCCGGTTCATCTTCCGGAACCTGATGACCGAAGACAAGCTGGATTTGCTTACGGTGCAGGGCTTTCCGCGCGATACCATTCGGTTCCAGGAGGGTTGCCACAACAAGACGATCATCGTCGACGACAAGGTCGCCATGGTGGGCAGCCACAACTGGTCCAACGAAGGCGTTGCCGCCAACCGTGACGCCAGCCTGATCTTCTTCGATAGCGAGATCGCGGAATACCTCGCAGGTGTTTTCGACGACGACTGGAAATTCCGGGCGAACGACAAGCCTACCAGGAACAAGCCGCGAGTTGCGCGTCCCGATGAGCCCACTCCGCCAGGCTTCACCCGTGTTCCGTTCTCGGCAGTCTTCGACGACTGACACCGACTGGGGGATAACTGCTATCGCCCGCTGCCAGTTATCGGGTGCCCACCAATGGGTGTCAGCGTTGACGACATCGCGTGGCGCACGCGCAATCCTGGAGTTGTCACAAAGGGGAGGCCAACAAAGGAGTAGCTGTCGTCATGAGAATCCGGAGCGTCATCCCACCGCTGTTGCTCGCCGGCGCGAGCGCAGTCGCGATGGCGGCCGCACCGCTCGCTGAAGCTGCGCCGACCTGCACCTCGACTGGAACTGCAAGCATCTGCGAGTCGGACGGTAATGCGCAAGTGATTGCCACGCCGCCGCCGATCGATTACCAGGCCCAGTACCCGTTCTTCGGGAACGTGCTGATCTTCCACCACGGTGGACGCCACTGAGGCTGGCAGTGCGGCAAAGCTATTCGCACTGGAGTGGGATGACAACGTCCAAGGTCGTCCCACTCCCGATCGGGCTGGAGATGCCGAGCCGGCCCGCCAGCGCCTCCACCCGGTCCTTGAGACCGATCAGGCCTGAGCCCGCTCCTGCGACGGCGCCACCGATCCCGTCGTCGCTGATGGTCAGGTGAAGCTCACAGTCGCCGGCGTCGGCGGACACCTTGACTTCGGACGCCTGCGCGTGCTTGGCGGCGTTCGTCAGCGCTTCTGCGACAACGTAATAGGCGGCGACCTCCACCGATTCGGGCAACCGGCGATCGACGTTGAGGTCGAGCTCGACGGGGATTGCCGAGCGTCGTGCGAGCGTCTTGATCGCGGGTCCAAGCCCGCCCTTCGACAGGATCGCGGGGTGAATGCCGCGCGAAATCTCCTGCAGTTCCGTCGACACACCGACCAGGCCATCGACGACGTTCGACAGCTGGTCTCGCAACTGTTGGTGCTCGGCGGGTATCGATGCCTCGACCGCCCGCAGCTCGAGACCGAGTGACACGATGCGCTGCTGTGCACCGTCGTGGAGGTCGCGCTCGAAGCGACGGCGAACCTGGTCGCCTGCGGTGACGATGCGCGCCCGTGACGCGGTGAGCTCAGCACGGGTTTCCGCATTGGAGATGGCCGTCGCCACGAGGTCTGCGAAATCGCCTATGCGAGTTTCTGTTTCGGGCGGCATCGGCACGGCTCGCGACGAACCGACCACCAGCGCCCCCCAGATCCGGCCGTCGATGATGATCGGCGCACCCACCGCAGACCGCAACCCGAGGCGGCGCATGTGCTCGGCCGTTTCGCCTTCGGCGCCGTCGAAGTCGTCCATCCGCGCCGGCGCTCCGCTGGCCACGATCAGCGCCGCCACGTTGTCGCCATCGAGCGGAATCCGCTCTCCGATGGACATTCTCGTGCGCTCGCTCTCGTCGCGAGCTGCCAGTAACACCAGCGCCTCACCGGACTCGTAACGCAGGAGTGCCACGTTGTCGACGCCGAGCCCACGAGACAGCTCAGAGACGGCTGCCGGGTACACCTGTGCCGGGTCCACCCCACGCGCGACCAGCGTCGCAACGCGCCGCAATGCGGCCTGTTGTTCGGCAAGAGCGCTGACTTCAGCGTGGCTGGCTTCCACCATCCGCTGCGCCTCGCGCAGCCGGTCCTGCTCGCGTCGCCGGTCGGTGACGTCGCGAGCGGCACCGTACAGCTGGCCGTTTTCCGCGACGATGCTCCACTCGAGCCACCGCATGGCGCCGTCGGCGCGCACACATCGGTTCTCGAATTGCGCTGTGCCACCGCTACGGGCGAGTGCGTCCACCAGCGAGCGCGTGCGGTTGCGGTCGTCCGGGTGGAGATACTCGGTGTACGGCTTGGCCAGTAGTTCGGTGGTGGTGTATCCGAATATCCGCTCCGCAGCCGGGTTGAGGCGCCTGACATGGGTTTCGTCGCCTATGAAGAACAGGTCGGACGTGAGGTCGAAGAACCGCTCGAGTTCCTTTCTGCTGGCCTCCAGTTCCGCGTGGATCGCCTCGCGGTCGCGGGCCGCGGCGAGCATGGCTTCGAGAGACGGCACCAGCCGATCCAGGCGATACCGCATGTGCTTGGGCAGGTCCGCGGGGACCAACAGGGTGGCCAGCGGTGTGTCGCCGTCACGCAGTGGAATCGCGGATTGGTGCTCACCCGCGGCGACGGTATCCGGTACGAGCCTCGCGAACGAGAGCCCCAGCACCTGTGCCATCCGCTCGCCTGCGGTGTCCAACGCGGGCCGCAGGTCGCCCGCACGCAGCATCAGTCGGGCCAAGTCGGCCGACAGATCGGCGTCGCGCCTGCGTTGCTCCGATTCGGCAGCGCGCAACCGGGCTTGCCCGGCGAGAACGTTGGCCAGCAGCGCGACGGGCAGGAAGATGAGGATCGCCAGCGCATCCTGCGGGTGCGTCGGTATGAAGCCGACGCCGGTGTCCATATGGAACTGGACGTAGACCGCCGCGCTGGCCAGTGTCGTGGCCACCGCGAGCCGGAATCCCCACGCGGCCGAGACGACCAGCACGCCGACCAGGAACAGCACGCCGAACGCGTTTTCTGGCGCGGTCTCCTTCAGTCGATGCACAAGAAGGGTCTCGCTGATGATGAAAGCAGCGGCGACAACGATGCCGAGCCACAGTGGAGGTGCCGTCGGCCGCACGACCAGCCCCAGCAGTCGAACATCCAACGGAGGCCTGGGTTCGGCTCCCCGCTGCGGTGGTGTGATGGATTGCTGATTCATCTTGCCTCTTCAACACAGAATGGCCCCTCGATTATTGCCGGTGCCAGGCGATTCTGTGATGGCGGCGATAAGTGCGCGTTCGAGCGCGTTTCGACGGCAAGAGTTCCGGCTAGCCGGAATGTAATGTTGCTCGACATCTGCGAGGCTGACCAATGTGTATTGCCGTGGGTTGCGATATGCGCTGTCTGATCGTTGACGACAGCGCGGATTTTCGCGACGCCGCGAGCGCCATGCTCGAGCGTGCGGGAATCAGCGTAGTCGGTAAGGCCTCGAATAGCGCTGAGGCGCTTAGGTATTACGAGGACTTGCATCCCGATGTGGCGCTGGTCGACATCGACCTCGGCGGCGAGGACGGGTTCGCACTCGCGGAGCTACTCGACCGCGTGAGCGCGACGAGCACCACCTTGGCGGTCATCCTGGTCTCCACCTACGCCGAGTCGGACCTCGAAGAGATGATCAATGCGAGCCCGGCGGTGGGATTTCTGCAGAAGTTCTCGTTGTCACCCGACGCCATCCGCGAACTTGCTGAACGTCACCGGGCCTCGAGGTAGGTGATCACGGCCCGGACGCGACGGTGGTCGTCGCCGGTTTCGGGCAGGTTGAGCTTCGTCAGGATGCTTCGGACGTGCTTTTCGACCGTGCCCTCGGTGACCCAGAGCCGTCGAGCGATGCCTGCGTTCGAACGGCCCTCGGCCATCAGCATCAGCACTTCTTGTTCACGCGCGCTGAGTACGGCCAACGGGTCGTCGCGGCGGCGCGCGGAAACCAGTTCCTGAACGAGCGCGGGGTCGACTACCGACGCCCCCTTGGAGACGCGTTCGAGGGTGTCGACGAAGTCCGCGACGTCGGTGATGCGGGTCTTGAGCAGGTAACCGATGGCGTGCCCGCTGGCCAGCAATTCGGTGGCGTGTTCCACTTCGACGTGCGCGGACAGCACCAGGATGCCGGTGTCGGGCAGTTCGGCGCGGATCACACGTGCCGCATCGAGGCCCTCGGTGGTGTGCGTCGGCGGCATGCGAATGTCGACGACGACCAGCTGCGGCTTGCGGTCACGCACCAGGGCAAGTAGCTCCGCCGCATCGGCGGCCTGTCCGACCACCTCAAAGCCCGATCGTTCGAGCAGGCTGGCCAATCCCTCGCGCAACAGCACATCGTCGTCCGCGACGACGACCTGCACGGCAGACATGTTCAATCCTTCCGGCGCCGGGACAACGGTGCAGACTCAACAATCTTGCACGGAACTCACAGTTGAGGCAGCAGAATTACCGCTAGCGGGTATGGCGTTCTCGGGCTAGTGGGAACGTCGGATGGCGGTCAACGTTGACGACTTCGGCCCGCTCACCCGCCACAGTAGTACTCCATGACGGTCGCCCCGCACTGGCTGGATGAGGTCCCGACGCCGAGCGCACTCGCCGCGAGACCTCGCACGCTCGACAAGTACGCCATCGAGGCACTCGGGACGTTCGGCCTCGTGTTGACCGTCGGCGTGGGTCTGTGCAGCCGCACCCCGATGGCGGCACTGGGCATCGGCGTGGTCCTGATGGCACTCATCTACTCCGGAGGGCTCGGGACCGGCGCGCATTTCAACCCGGCGATCACACTGGCCGCGGCGTTGTGGGGCCGCATGCCGTTCGGTGAGGCGGCAGCGTTCTGGTTGGCTCAGCTCGCCGCCGGGCTGTGCGCGGCGATCGCAACTCGACTCATCGTCGGATCCGGCCAATCCGAGGCCGTGATGGAAATGATGTTGAGCGGGCGTGTTCTGGTGGCGGCATTCACGGCAGAACTGCTGTTCGCATTCGTACTGGCATATGTGGTTTATAGCTGCGTCGAGCCGCGTCGAGATGCGCCGAATAGTGTGTGGCATCTGGCTGTCGGCATCGCTGTGGTGGCGGGCACGGTGGACTTTGCTGCGCTGTTCGGCGGCGAATATCTGGTAAGCCAGGTGGTCGCCGGGGCTTTCACCGGAATCGCATTTCTCACCTTTGGTTCGGCGGCCCGATGATGCGCGTCGAAGTGCACATCTTGGGTGCGATATTCGTGATCACCGCACGGCCGCATAGTCTGCGTCACCGTGGGGTAGACGGTGCATATGACCACCGCAAAGGCGATGTACGAACGCTGGATCAACGAGCTGTGGGCGGGCAAGCCCGTCGCCGCCGAGCTGGTCTCCGCCGATTTCGTCGGGCACTGGCCGAATCGTGAGGTGAATGGTCCCGACGAGTTGCAGGCGATCGTCGACGAGACGCAGAAGATGCTCTCCGACTTGATGTTCGTGGTCGAGGTCGAGCCGTTCGTCGACGGCGATCTGTTGGCCGCCCGCTGGATCGGCACCGGAGCGACGGCAGACGGGCATGTGCGATTCACCGGCAACGACATCCTGCGGTTCGCCGACGGCCGCTTCGTCGAATACTGGACCGGCACGTCAACCGGCTGACGCCCTCGCCGGCGGCGTTGAGCGCCCAAACTCACGTTTGGGCGCAAGAGTGGATCGCACCAAACGTCGAACTCGGCGCACGATCACCGGCCGAAGGCCAGCGCCAGCGCCACGGCGACGGCCCACACCAGCATCGTGAGCCCGGTGTCGCGCAGCACCGGGATGAGTTCCTTGCCGCCGAGTCCCTTTCGCACCGGACCAGATGCGCGCACGGCGAGCGGCGCCGCGATCAGCCCCGCCGCGCACCAGGGCGTTGCGAGCATCAACACCAACGTCAGCGCGAACGCGACCACCAGCAGCGCCTGATACAGCACCCGGGTACGGGCATCTCCGAGCCGCACCGCGAGCGTGATCTTGCCGGATTGCTTGTCGGTCGGAATGTCGCGCAGATTGTTGGCCACCAGCACCGCCGACGACAGCGAGCCCATTGCCACCGCGAGCGCCAACCCCACGAAGTCGACCTGCAACGCCTGGGTGTACTGCGTGCCCAGCACCGCGACCAGGCCGAAGAACACGAACACCGCGACCTCGCCAAGCCCGAGATAGCCGTATGGTTTCGAGCCGCCGGTGTACAGCCAGGCGCCGGCGATGCACGCCGCGCCGACCGCGATCAGCCACGGCGCGCTGAACAACGCCAGCACCACCCCGGCCACCGCCGCGATACCCAGGCTGACCACCGCCGCGGTCAGCACCGCGCGCGGCGCGGCCAGCTTCGAGCCGACCAGCCGCAACGGACCCGCCCGCACGTCGTCGGTGCCGCGGATGCCGTCGGAGTAGTCGTTGGCGTAGTTGACGCCGATGATCATGCCGACGGCGACGAGCAGCGCCAACAGCGCTTTCCACCAACACGCCGCGTCCAGCCAGGCGGCGCCGCCGGTGCCTGCGATGACCGGGGCGACCGCGTTCGGCAACGTCCGCGGCCGGGCGCCCTCGACCCACTGCGCGAAACTGGCCACGAGCGTCATCGTGCCACGGGGCTCACGTGTTGTAGTTGGCCAATCCCACGACGAGGTTGATGGTGACCGCCAGGATGATCGCGCCGAGGAAGAACGACAGCATCGCGTGACCCAGCGCAGTGGCACGGATGTTGCGGGCCTTGATGTTGGTGTCCGAAACCTGATACGTCATCCCGATGGTGAACGCCAGGTATGCGAAATCGCGATACGTGGGTTGGCTTTTCGGATCGTGACCCTGGTTGAAGTCGATGCCGTCCTCTTCGCCGGAGTAGAACAGGCGCGCGTAGCGCAGCATGAACACCGTGTGCACCGAGAACCACGAGGCGACGACGCTGAGGGCGCCCACGGCGGCCGCGATGACATCACCGCTTTTGGACGTCTCAGCCAGCAGCAGATAGCCGACGCCCGCCAGACTGGCGATGCTCGCGAGCAGCATGATCGCGTGCGACCAGCCGCGGGTGGCGTCTTCTTCGTGCCGCCGGCAGGCGTGCTCTCTCGTCTGTGCGGCGGTCATGTGTCTGATCAGCGCCCATGTCCACGCCAGGTAGATGATCGCCGTCACGAGCCACCCCGCGGGAGGCGCGTACTTCACACCCGCGGTGACGTCGATGACGACGGCCGCTACGACGCCCACGACCACCGCTGTTCCCACCCGGAACACCGTGGGTCCGTCAGGGCCGAACTGGCGGGCAACGCCCATCCGGTGAGTTAAGCACCTGAACCTGACAATTCGACCGGCTCGCGGCATGACCCACAATGGACGGATTGCAGCGCACGTGAGGAGCGAAAAAATTCTCGGAGTGATCGGCGGCAGCGGCTTCTACACGTTCTTTGGTTCCGACGCCCGCACCATCAATTTGGACACCCCGTACGGCGCGCCGAGTGCGCCGATCACCGTCGGCACCGTTGGCGAGCACGAGGTGGCGTTCCTGCCCCGGCACGGTGTCGAGCACGAGTTCTCCCCGCACACCGTGCCGTACCGCGCGAACATGTGGGCGTTGCGGGCGCTGGGCGTGCGTCGCATCTTCGGGCCGTGCGCGGTCGGCAGCCTGACACCCGAGCTGGGACCGGGCGCGATGGTGGTGCCCGATCAATTGGTGGACCGCACCTCAGGCCGCGACGACACCTACTTCGACTCGGGCGGCATCCACGTCGGGTTCGCCGACCCGTACTGCCCGACGCTGCGGGCAGCGGTGACAGAACTGCCCGGCGTCGTCGATGGCGGCACCATGGTGGTGATTCAGGGGCCGAGGTTCTCCACCCGCGCCGAGAGCCGGTGGTTCGCGAGTCAGGGCTTCACGCTGGTCAACATGACCGGCTATCCCGAGGCGGTGTTGGCGCGTGAGCTCGAAATGTGTTATGCCGCTATCGCTTTGGTGACCGATCTGGACGCGGGTATCGAGGCGGGCACGGGAGTCAGGGCCGTCGACGTGTTCGCTGAGTTCGAGCGCAACCTGGTGCCGTTCAAGAAGCTGGTGCACGAGGCCATAGGAAACGTGGCTCGGGTCTCGACATGCACCCACTGCCTGCCACACGACGGCGTCGAACTGCCCTTCGAGCTGCCGTGAGGGTGCTGCTGACCGGTGCGGCCGGATTCATCGGGACGCGGGTGGCCGCGGCACTGGCCGGCGCCGGCCACGAGGTGGTGGGACTCGACGCGATGCTCACTGCTGCGCACGGCCCGGATGCCGAACTGCCGCCCGATATTCGGCGGGTCGATGTTCGTGACGCGTCCGCGCTGGCGACGCTGCTCGAGGGTATCGACGTGGTCTGTCATCAGGCGGCGGTCGTTGGTGCCGGCGTTGATGCCGCCGACGCGCCGTCCTACGCCAGCCACAACGACTTCGGGACCGCGGCGCTGCTCGCGGAGATGTTCGCGGCGGGCTGTCGGCGGCTTGTGCTGGCCTCCTCGATGGTGGTCTACGGCCAGGGCCGATACGAATGCGACGACCACGGGCTGGTCGACCCGCTGCCGCGCACGCGATCCGACCTCGACGCCGGGATCTTCGAACATCGTTGCCCGATCTGCGGACACTCGGTGCGGTGGCGGCTGGTCGACGAGGATGCGCCGCTTCGGCCGCGCAGTCTGTACGCAGCGAGCAAGACCGCGCAGGAGCATTACGCGCTGGCGTGGGCCGAGTCGACGGGCGGCTCGGTGGTCGCGCTGCGCTATCACAACGTCTATGGCCCCGGTATGCCCCGCGACACGCCTTACTCGGGGGTCGCGGCCATCTTCCGCTCCGAACTCGAAGCAGGCGACGTGCCAAGGGTTTTCGAAGACGGTGGGCAGATGCGCGACTTCGTCCACGTCGACGACGTCGCCGCGGCCAACGTCGCGGCAGTGGAGGCGAATCTGGCCGGCTTCTCGGCGTTCAACGTCTGCTCCGGGCGACCGATCTCGATCCACGAGATGGCCACCGAGCTGTGTGAGACACGCGGCGAGGTGCTGCCCCTCGTCACCGGCCAGTACCGCAGCGGCGACGTACGACACATCGTCGCCGACCCGGCGCGGGCCGAAGACGTGCTTGGCTTCCGTGCGGCCGTCGATCCACGCGACGGGTTGCGCGAGTTCGCCTACGCGCCGCTTCGGGAGTGAAATGCGCCGCACCGCGGTCGCTGTCGCTATCGTCACGCTCGTGGCGTCGGGCCTGTTCGCGGTGGTGTGGTCGCAGCAGCGGCGGCTGATCTATTTCCCGTCGCCCGGCCCGGTGCCGTCTGCGGCCTCGGTGTGGCCGGGCGCGCGCGATGTCGTGCTCGAGACCGAGGACGGAATCCGTTTGGGTGCTTGGTATCTGCCCGGAGGTCGCTCAGCCGTGCTGGTCTTCAACGGCAACGCGGGAGACCGCTCGATGCGAGCTCCACTCGCCGCCGCGCTGAACCGGATGGGGTACTCGGTGTTGTTGTTCGACTACCGCGGCTACGGCGGTAACTCTGGGCGCCCCACCGAGGACGGTCTGGCGGCGGACGCGCGTGCCGCCGAGGCTTGGCTGGCTGCGCAGCCCGGCGTCGAGCGTGTCGCGTACTTCGGTGAATCCCTCGGCGCCGCAGTGGCTGTCGGCCTGGCGGTCCAGCGGCCACCGGCGGCGCTGGTGTTGCGGTCGCCGTTCACGTCGCTGCCCGACGTCGGCGCGGTGCACTATCCATGGCTGCCTGTGCGGCGGCTGCTGCTCGACCGGTATCCATCGATCGAGCGGATCGCGTCGGTGTCCGCGCCGCTGTTGGTGATCGCCGGTGATCGCGACGACATCGTGCCGTTGTCGCTGAGCAAGCGCCTGTATGACGCGGCCGCCGAGCCGAAGCGGTTCGTGCTGGTGCCCGGCGCCGGGCACAACGACCCGGCGCTGCTCGACGGGCCGCGGATGCTCGCCGAGGTCGAAGGGTTCCTGTCGTCGACAGATTTCACTTAGTGATACTGGTTGAGTGAAGCCAGCCATCTGTGAGCAATTCGGTATCGATTTCCCGCTCTTCGCCTTCAGTCACTGCAGGGACGTGGTGGCCGCCGTCACCAACGCCGGCGGGTTCGGCGTGCTTGGTGCGACGGCATTCACGCCGCAGCAGCTGGACCAGGAGCTGTCGTGGATCGACGACCACGTCGGCGCGAAGTCCTACGGCGTCGACCTCATCGTGCCTGCGAAGTTCGAGGGCAAAGGGGAGAACCTGTCGCGGGGTGAGCTCGCCAGCCGGATCCCGGAGGACTACCGCGGTTTCATCGCCGACCTGCTGGCCGCACATGACATCGAGCCCGGGGAGTCGCCGCGGACCGGTCCGTCGTTCCTTTCCGGTGACACCGGCCAGGACCTGCTCGAGGTGGCGTTCAGCCATCCGATCAAGCTGATCGCCAACGCGCTGGGGGTGCCGCCGGACTACATGATCGAAGCCGGAAAAGAGCGGGGCGTGCCCGTCGCGGCGCTCGTCGGCGCCAAGGAGCACGCGGTCAAACAGGTGCGGGCGGGCGTCGACCTGATCGTCGCGCAGGGGACCGAGGCCGGCGGCCACTGTGGCGAGGTGACGACCATGGTGCTCATCCCGGAAGTCATCGAGGCGATCGAGGGCGCGGTGCCGGTGCTGGCCGCAGGCGGGATCGTGACCGGCAGGCAAATGGCCGCGGCCGTGGCAATGGGCGCGGACGGGGCATGGACCGGCTCGGTGTGGCTGACGACGGAGGAGGCCGAGACCGCGCCGCACACCGTGCAGAAGTTCTTGGCGGCGACGTCACGCGACACCGTACGCTCGGCGGGGCGTACCGGAAAGCCTGCGCGGCAACTGAAGTCGGAGTGGACAGACGCGTGGCAGCCGAATGAGGGTGGGCGGAAGCCGCTGCCGTTGCCGCTGCAATCGATGTTGAGCGAGCCGATCATCCGCCGCGTCGACGTGCTGGCGTCGCAGGGCCATCCGGGCGCGCAGGCGCTGGCCACGTACTTCGTCGGTCAGGGTGTCGGACTGATGAACAAGGTCAAGCCCGCCCGCGAGGTGGTGCGCGAGTTCATCGAGGACTATCTGGCCGCGACGGAGCGGCTGAGCAACTCGCTTCCGGACTGAGCCTCAATCGAAGGTGATCCGTACCGACATCGGATCGCTTTCCATTGCGCGCATGGTCAGCGCGGTAGCGGATTGGCTGAGCTTGCCGTCGCCACCGAAGCTGCGTGCCCGGGCGCGAACATCGTCGTCGGGTTCGAAAGTTGCTGTGCCGCTGCGCCATTGATTGTCGACGCGGACGCGCACCTTCGGATTGGCCGCGATGTTGTGTGCCCACCCGGCGCGGCGACCGTGCTGGGAGATCACCCAGACGCCTGCGTTGTCGGCGCGGCCGGTGAGGGGCACGCGGCGTGGCCGGCCGGTCTTGGCGCCCGTCGTCTCCAGTTCCACCACGTGCGACGAGCGGATGCCGATGCGGTCCATTGCCGCCACGAGCGGATTCGCGACGATGCGGCCCACCCGTCGTTCGAACTTGAACTTTCGCAGTGCCCTGCTGGCCATAGTCGGTCCTCCCTGTCGGGCCTGAGGTTAACGACGATAATAGAATGAACACTCAACTACAAGAGCAGCGCCTGAAACACATGCACAAATTGCCCGTGTAACGAGCGACAGCGGGTTTGTCGCTGAGTACGTGGGCACTTTGGGATACATGCCCCGCGAAGCACCTACTCCGCCAGCGGTAACCGAACCTCGAATCGCGCACCCGTGGTCAGGTTGTGCGCCGACAGCGTGCCCCTATGCGCCTGCACCAATCCCGCGGCGATCGCCAGGCCCAGCCCTGAACCACTGGGCAGCGACGAATCCGCCCGTGGCACTCGGTCGTTCGAGCCGCGATAAGCCACATCGAAGACCCGCGGCAGGTCGGCCTCGTTGATGCCCACGCCGGTGTCGTCGACGCGGGCCCACGCGCCGTTCTCGTCGGACCCGAGCGCCAGCGACACCTTGCCTCCCTCCGGCGTATGCGCGATCGCGTTGGCAACCAGATTCGACAGCACCCGCACCAACGCCCGGTCACTGCCGAGCACCCGCACCGGCTCGTCCGGCAGCTCAGCCTTCAAGAACACTCCCGCGCGCTCGGCGGCGATGCGGTGTGCGGCCAGCACATCGTCGACGACCTCGTCGAGCGCCACCTTGTCGAACGCCGGTTCGACCGCGCCCGCGTTGATCTTCGACATCTCGAACAGGTCATCGACCATCTCCGAGAGCCGGATCGATTCCTGCTCAATCGTTTTCGCGTGTACCCGGACCTCGGAGTCGGGCACCACGCCGTCGGCGATCGCCTCGGACACCGCCCGAATCCCGGCCAGCGGCGTGCGCAGGTCGTGGCTGACGAACGCGACGAGCCGGCGTCGCGACTGTTCAGCCGCCCGCTCCGAATCGCGGATCTCCTGCTCCCACACCGTCCTTCGGGCCTGATAGCGCGCCAGCATCACCGCGGCAGGGATCGTCACCACCGACACGATCACCAATACGACGGCCGTCCGCTCGAACGTCTCGGTGATCATGAACCCGCTGGCGCCCAGCACACCCGTGAATGTCGCGATCGTCGGGATCAGCACCAGCGCCACCATGCTCACCGCCAGCGACCACGACCGCGCCAACCGGATGATGATCGCCCCGGCCAGCACCACCGGCACCGAGCAGGCCAGCGCCCATCCGACGATCTCCCAGAAGTCATTCGCCGGCATCAGGATTGCTCTTCGCGCGAGCGCTCATCGCCGCCAGTCCACAGGTATCCGCGTCCCCACACCGTCTGCACCCGATGGTGATCGCCGAGCTTGGACCGCAGCCGCTTGACGTGCACGGTCACCGTCGACAGATCGCCGAAATCCCAGCGCCACACCTGTTTCAGCAGTTCTTCCCGGGAGAAGACGGCGTCGGTATGGGTGAGAAAGAACATCAGTAGATCGAATTCGCGATTGGTCAGGCTCACCGGCTCGCCTTTGATGGTCACCGACCGGGCGGCCGTCGAGACGGTCATGTCCCCGACGCTGATGTCCAGCGGCGTCACGCTCACCGGCGACGGCGCACGCCGCAGCACCGAGCGCACCCGCAGAGCCAACTCCCGCGGGCTGAACGGCTTGGTGAGGTAGTCGTCGGCACCCGCCTCGAGGCCGGCGATCCGGTCGTCCTCCTCACCGAGCGCGGTCAGCAGGATCACCGGAACCGCGTAGCCGCCATGCTGCCGTAGGCTGCGGCACAGCGTCAGGCCGTCCGGGCCGGGCATCATCACGTCGAGCACCGCGACGTCGATGCGCTCGGAACCGAGCAGTCGCAACGCCTCCGTGCCGTCGTGCGCGATCGAGACGTCGAGGCCATCGCGTTCCAGATATCGGCGGACGACATCGCGCACCACGATGTCGTCGTCGGCGATCAGCACCCGCGTCATGGTTCCGACCTTAGTCTCGCGGCACTGCTACCAGCGCCTATGTCACCGTTCCGTCATTGTTCATTCGTTGCCGAGCGCGTCGTGGACGGCCTACCGTCCACAGATATGCCCAACGTGACGGTGGTGCTGCCCTGCCTGAACGAGGCGGCGTCGCTGCCGGGGGTGCTGGCGGCGATGCCCGATGGGTATAGGGCCCTGGTGGTCGACAACAACAGCACCGACGGCACCGCGGACGTAGCCCGACGGCACGGCGCCGAAGTGGTCGCCGAAACCCAACCGGGCTACGGGTCGGCCGTGCATGCCGGCGTGATGGCCGCGGCGACGCCGATAGTGGCCGTGATCGATGCGGACGGGTCGCTCGACGCACGCGAACTGCCTGCGTTGGTCGACGAGCTCGGCCGCGGCGCCGATATGGCCATCGGGCGCCGCCGCGCGGTCGACGGGCTGCGGTGGCCGTGGCACGCGCGGCTGGGCACCGCGGCGGTGTGCTGGCGGTTGCGCACTCGATATGGCCTGCCCGTCCACGACATCGCGCCGATGCGGGTGGCGCACCGCGAGGCGCTACTGACACTGGGTGTGACCGACCGCCGATCCGGCTACCCGCTGGAACTGCTCGTGCGAGCGGCTCAAGCGGGGTGGCGCGTCGTCGAACGCGACGTCGCGTACGGTCCGCGCACCGGCGGCAAGTCGAAGGTCAGCGGCTCGGTCCGTGGGAGTTTCATTGCGGCGCTGGACTTCTGGCGGGTGATCTCATGATCCCGGTCGTCGTGCTGGTGGTCGCCAAGGCACCGGTCCCCGGCCAGGCGAAGACGCGCCTTGCGGCCGGCGTCGGCGATCAGGCCGCCGCCGAGATCGCCGCCGCCGCGCTCCTTGACACCTTGGACGCGGTGGCGGCGGCGCCGGTCGCTGAGCGGGTGGTGGCGCTGACCGGCGAACTGGACGCGGCTGATCGCGCCGACGAAATCCGGGCTCGGCTGGCCGATTTCACCGTGGTGCCGCAGCGTGGCGCTGACTTCGCCGCGCGGCTGGCCAACGCGCACGTCGACGCCGCCACGGCCGCAGGCGCTCTACCGGTGCTGCAGATCGGAATGGATACCCCGCAGGTCACCGCCGAACTGATCGCGGAATGTGCGCGGGAACTTCTCGCCGCCGACGCGGTGCTCGGTCTCGCAAGGGACGGCGGCTGGTGGGTGCTCGGCGCCACCGATGCCATGATGGCCGACTGCCTGCGTTCGATTCCAATGTCGCGTTCCGATACCGGCGCTGTAACGCTGGCGGCGCTTACCGACACTGGAGCCAATGTGAGTCTGGTTCCCACGCTGGCGGATGTGGACACCCTCGACGACGTCGACGCGGTCCGGCGGGAATGTGCGCCCGCGAGCCGGTTCGCCCGCGCCACCCGGAATGTTTCGCATGCTCGGTAACCTCTATGACCGCGCCCTCGACGGTGAGCGCTGCTGGCTTCGTCACGACGACGGCAGTGTCGACCGGCTGCCGGTACACAGCTGGCTCGGTGGCCGCAACGCCGACACGCGCTTCGACCGTGCCGTCGTCGGGCTCTGTGACGGCCCGACGATCGACTTGGGTTGCGGCCCTGGGCGTTTGGTGGCCCACCTGGTCCAGCGTGGTGTGCCTGCGCTCGGGGTCGATCAATCCGCCACCGCCGTCGCACTGGCGCGCCGCAGCGGCGCCCCTGCTCTGCGCCGCGACGTTTTCGATCCGCTGCCCGGGACCGGCCGGTGGCACAACGTGCTGCTGGCCGACGGCAACGTCGGCCTCGGGGGTGACCCGTCGCGAATCCTGCGGCGGGCTGGCGAATTGCTTCGACAGGGCGGACGCTGCCTGGCCGAATTCGACTCGGCAATCGACGGAATCCACTCGGGATGGGTCCGGCTTGAATCGTCGAGCGCCATCGGCCCATGGTTCCGGTGGGCATCGGTCGGCATCGACTGCGCGGCGCGGTTGGCCGACGACGCCGGCTTTGCGGTCGCGGCGATCCACCCGATCGGCCGCCGCGTGGTGGTCAGCCTGGCGGCGATATGAAAACCGACACGTTGCGCGGCACGGCCGTCACCGCGCGCGTTGGCCTCGCGTTGGGCGTCGCGGTGGCGATCTGTTTCGTCACCGGGCTGATCAGCCACTTCATCCAGCACCCGCAGCCGTGGTTCTTCTGGCCCACCCGGCCGGTCTGGCTCTACCGCGTGACCCAGGGCCTGCACGTCATCTCGGGCATCGCCGCCATTCCGCTGATCATCGTCAAGCTCTGGTCGGTGTGGCCCAAGCTGTTCGAGCGTCCGATCATCGGGGGTCCGGTCCGCCAGATCGAGCGGTTGTCGATCTTGGTGCTCGTCGGGTCGATGTTGTTTCAGCTGTCTACCGGGCTGCTGAACATCGCGCAGTGGTATGCGTTCAAGTTCTTCTTCACCACCAGCCACTACGCGATGGCCTACGTCGCGGTGGGCGCGGTGCTCGTACACATTGGCGTGAAGCTGCCGGTCATCCGTCGCGCGCTGGGGGAGCCCGTCGACGACACGCCTGTCTTGGTCGGGCCGACGCGGCGCACCCTGTTACGCGGAACGTGGCTTGCGGTGGCGCTCGCCACGGTCATCACAGCGGGGCAGACGATTCCACTGCTTCGCAAGGTGTCGGTGCTCGCGCCGCGTTCGGGGCAAGGGCCGCAAGGGGTTCCGATCAACCGGTCGGCGATCGCGGCGGGCGTGCTGCGCAGCGCGCGGTCACCCGACTACCGGCTGACGGTGACGAACGGATCGGCGACGCGGGCATTCAGCCTCGCCGACCTGCAGGCGATGCCGCAGGCCACGCACCGGTTGCCGATCGCATGTGTCGAAGGGTGGAGCGTCGACGCCGAGTGGACCGGGATAGTGCTTGCCGATCTCGTCGAAGCCGTCGGCGGCTCACGCGACTCGGACGTGCGGATGATCTCGCTGGAACCGCCGGGGCCGTATTCGCGGACCGTCCTGCCTGCCAGGCATGCCCGTGACACGCAGACGTTGATCGCACTGAAACTCAACGGCCAGACGCTGGACCTCGACCACGGGTATCCCTGCCGGCTGATCGCGCCCACGAGACCCGGTGTGTTGCAGACGAAATGGCTGGCGCGCGTCGAGGTGGTGGCGCCGTGAGATTCGTGCTGATCGTGCTGGGCGTGGCAATAGGGGCCTATGGCGCGGTGCTGCTGTGGGAGAACCCGCCGGTGATCACCATGCGGATCCTCGTGTGGGCACTGGTGGGCGTCGTGCTGCACGACGCGGTGTTCGCGCCGGTGTGCGTGGCGCTGGGCTTCGTGGGTCGGCGGCTGATCCCGGGAAAATGGTGGGCGCCCATCGCCCTGGCTGTGTTTTGTAGCGTCGTGCTGGCGTTCTTGGCGGTACCTGTTTATGGCAAACCCGGAATGCGGCCCGACAACATGACCGTGCTCGACCGCAATTACCCACTGGGGCTGTCGATTTCGCTTTCAGTCGTGTGGATGTGCGTGCTGGTATACCTGCTGGCGGCGCGGCTGCTACCAGTTCGTCAGGATGAAGTGGTTGAGCAGCAGAGCACCGACGACGTTGAGCGCCAGCCACCAGCGTTGTGACCGCGGCGGCAGCAACGCCCCCGCCGCGGTGAGCCACACCGTGAACGGCAACCAGATGCGTTCGGTCTCCGCCTTGCTCAGCATGGACAGATCCGCGCACAGGATCGCCAGCAGCGCGCCGAGCACCACGAGACGCAGGCCGGGGCGCCGCCTGATCGCCGCGACGTCGAATGCGCGGCCGATACCGGCGACGCTGCCCAACCCGATCGCGCACACCACCGACGCCAAGTTCCCCCACGACCAGTACTGAAACGGCCGGTCGTTGGCGATGCCCTGCCAGTAGCGCTGCTGGACCAACGTGTACCCGTCGAACCACCAGAACCCCGCGATCGCGAACGCGCCGACGACCGCCAGGGCCGCAATCACCGCGGGGACCAAAGCGCCCATGGCGGCCCGCAAGTCCACCGCCGTGAGCAGCACCGCGACGGCAGGCAGTGCCATCAGCGCCAGTCCGTAATTCAAGAAGATGCCCCAGCCGAGCAGGAGCCCCGCACCCGCGCCGGCCACCACCGGCCACCGCACCGTGCGCCGGGCGGCCAACGCCAAAAGCGCGATGCCCCACGCGGCGACGCCCGCGAAGTAACCGTCGGCCGACACCGCGACCCAGATGGCCGTCGGCGCCACCGCGACGAACGGCGCCGCGAGCCGGGCCGTGTCCTCGTCCGCCAGGGCGCGCGCGGCCACCACGATCGCGGCCGCGGCGCTGGCGCCGACGAGCAGACAAAGCAGCCCCGCCCACGCGCCGCCGCCCAGTCCGATGCGGTCGAGCCAGACGAACGTCAGCAGCGCGCCCGGCGGATGGCCCGACACATGCGTGATCCACGAATTCGGTTGAAAATCAGGGATTCTGCTGGCGAATGTGCGCACCGCTTCGGGAATGTCGGTGATGGTCGGCACCTGCCGCAGGTATTCATGGCGGGCGGTGAGCCTGCCGGCGAAGCCGCGCTGCCAGCCGTCGATCATGGCAAGCGAGAATGCCCACGCGCACGCGGTGGCCCAGGTGACCCACGGCAGCGCACGCCACGGCAGGCGGAGCGCGACCGCCTGGCCCCACACCACCGCGGCGACGCCGATGACGATCGCCGGGATGGTGCCCCAGCCGACATGGGCGTTCCACCATCCGAAGATCGGCGCCGTGTCGGCGAAGTCGTGAAACCGTTGGGCCGACGAGTGGATCAGCGGCGTGACGATGCCCAGGTGCAGATGCGGCACCACGAACGCCGCGACCACCAGGAGCGCGCCGACGGTGACCGCCACCGCCTCCCTGCGACCGATCCGCACGCCCGCCAGCCTATTGGCCTCGGGTCCGCGGCCCATTACCGCTAACGTGACCATTCGATGACTACCGACGCGGCGCCGCTTTTCGGGAGCGTTGCCCTGGCCGAGCGCATCGAACGAGTCGAGACACAACTGATCACTGCTGCGACCGAAGCCGCCCGCGTGCGCGTCGGCGCCGGGGCGTTTGTGATCCCGATCACTTGCGGTGCAGCGTGCTACGCGGAAGACGGCTCGCCGCTGAACAAGATCGTGGGGCTCGGCTTCGGCGGTGTACCCAGCGGCGATTCTCTCGACGAGATCGAGCAGGCGTTCGTTGCACGCGCGTGCGCCGCGCAGGTCGAGCTCTCCAACCTCGCGGATCCCGCCATCGGTGCGGCATTGACCCACCGGGGCTACCAACTGGTGTCGTTCGAGAACGTGCTGGGCCGATCTCTGCAGGGCCTGCAGCAGCCGGTGCCACCGTCAGGGGTCGAGGTGCGGCTGAGCGACGACCGCGCGGCGTGGCTCGATATCGTGGTCGAGGGCTTCGCCCATCCCGACATCGAAGGCGTCCCTTCCCATGAGGACTTTCCGCGCGAGGTCGTGGAGAAGGCGATCGGGGACATGGAACAGGCGGGCGCCACACCGTATCTCGCGTTCCGCGGCGGCGTCGTCGCCGGCGGTGCGAGCATGCGAATATCGGAAGGCGTGGCACAGCTCACCGGTGCGGCGACGGCGCCTGCGCATCGTCGTCACGGCGTGCAGACCGCGCTGTTGTCGGCGCGGCTGGCCGACGCTGTCCGCGCCGGCTGCGACATCGCCGTCGTCACCACCCAGCCCGGTTCGAAATCGCAGCAGAACGTGCAACGCCGAGGTTTTCACCTGCTCTACACCCGCGCGGTGCTCGTCAAGAGCCGATCCGTACCGCTCGTTCCATAACGGCGTACTCTGAAAGGGTGCCCCGTCCCCGCAAGTTCGATGAAAGCGATGTGGTCGCCGCCGCCCGCGACGAGTTCTGGTTGCGCGGGTATGCCGCGACGTCCGTCGACGACCTGACATCCGTCACCGGCCTCGGCAAGGGCAGCCTGTACGGAGCGTTCGGCGACAAACACGGGCTGTTCATGCGCGCGCTCGACGACTACATCAACGCCTCGCTCGATACTGTTCGCGCCCAACTCCGCGACCCCGGATACAGCGCCTACGACCGGCTGACGCGCCACATCCGCGCGCAGCTCAAAGCCATCGCCGCCGACAAGGCGCGCCGCGGCTGCATGATGGCCAAGAGCGCAGCCGAACTCAGCGCCACCGACGACAGCGTGGAGCGTGCCGTCGAAAATGCTTACGCGACATGGGGCGCCGAACTCGCCGACTGCATCAGAGAGGCGCAGCGCGACGGCACGATCGACAAGAAGCAGAATCCGCAGGCGCTGGCCACGACCGTGCTGGCGTTCATGAGGGGGCAGGAAGCGCTCCATAAGGGCGGGGTGAAGCCCGCGCAGCTCAAGGCGTCGGCCGAGCAGATGATTGCACTGATCCCGACCGGCTCGAAGTAGGCCGGAATAGAAGTCGCGGGTCGCGTGTCGTTAATTATTGACCGAATGGTCCAGAACTATCGAAAGGCACACGATGACACTTCTCAAGGGCAAGACAGCGGTAATCACGGGCGGCACCACCGGCATCGGCTTGGCCACCGCCAAGCGGTTCGTCGAGGAAGGCGCGTACGTCTTCATCAGCGGACGGCGCCAGGCCGAACTCGATGCTGCCGTCGAGGAGATCGGCGACAACGTCACCGGTGTACAAGGCGACGTGAGCAAGCAGGAAGATCTCGACCGGCTGTACTCCGCGGTCGCCGACAGCGGTCGACGCGTCGACGTGGTGTTCGCGAACGCCGCGGTCGTCGACGTCGCACGGATCGGCGACATCACCGAGGAGCACCTGGACTATCAGCTGGACATCGACTTCAAGGGCGTCGTGTTCACCGTGCAGAAGGCGCTCCCGTTACTCAACGACGGCGGCTCGATCATCCTCAACTCGTCGACTACCAACGCGAGGGGAAACGACGGCATCGGCGTATACGGCGCCATCAAGGCGGCGCTGCGCTCGTTGGCCCGCACCTGGGCAAGTGAGTTGCGGGACCGCAAGATTCGCGTCAACGTGGTCAGCCCCGGCGCCACCGACACTCCCGGCATCGACACGCTCGCCCGGATGACCTTCGAAGGACCAACCGCAGAGCAACAGTTCGAGGACTACCAGCGCAGCATCGTCCCGTTGGCCCGCTACGGCAAGCCCGAGGAGGTCGCCAACGCCGTGCTGTTCCTGGCGTCGGACCTGAGCAGCTTCACCACCGGCGCCGATATTCCCGTCGATGGCGGCGTCAACCAGATCTGAGCACCCAATCCTGCGCAGTTAGTACAGCACCTTTCGCATGTTGTCCTCGCCGTAGTACTTCTCGAGCTCGGCGAGGCTCATGTCCTTCTTGAGTGCCTGCGCGATCTGCGCGACGCTTGGCACCGAGGTTGGGTTCCACGTCGACGGGTCCCAGGTCTCCGAGCGCAGAAATGCCTTGGCGCAGTGGAAGAACACCTCCTCGACGTCGATCTCCAGCGCGAGGATCGGTCGCTTGTCCTGGACCGTCATCGCGTCGAAGTAGTCGGCGTCGGCGAGGATTCGCGCGGTTCCGTTGATCCGCAACGTGTCCCCGCGTCCGGGAATGAGGAACAGCGTGCCGACGTAGGGCCGCTGCAGCACGTTCAGATATCCGTCCACCCGCTTGTTGCCCGGCCGCTCGGGGATCGCGATGGTCGTGTCGTCGATGACGTGGACGAAACCGGGCGGGTCGCCCTTCGGCGACACGTCGACACGGCCTTGTGCGTCGGTCGTCGCGACGAAACCCAGCGGGGAATGCGCGAGCCAATCCTGTTGGACGGCTGTCAGCCGGTTGCCGACCTTGTTGGCCACGTAGGAGTTCGGATGCCCGACGATCTCACGGAGCCCATCTGCGGTGTTCACTTCGCGACGCATTGCTACATCATCCCCCTGGTGTTCATTTTGCGGTCGTCCACGCCTGTCACACTCCGCCGATGACCGACGTCGTCCAGAACCCAGCCACCACCCACGAGCACAGCCGCACCGGGCTGTCCGCCGACGCCTTGCGACGCGGCGTCGTCGACCATCTGCGCTACTCGATCGGCCGGCCGGCGGCCGCGCTGAAACCGGAGCACTACTACCGGGCGCTTGCGCTGGCCGTGCGCGACCGCATGCAGGACAACCGGGTGGCATCCACACAGACATCGCTTGACCTCGGCAGGAAGGTGACCTGCTACCTCTCGGCCGAATTCCTGATGGGTCCGCAGCTGGGCAGCAACCTGATCAACCTCGGCATCGAGGACGCGGCCCGTCAGGCGCTGTCGTCGTTGGGCCAGGACCTCGACGAGGTGCTGGGCTGCGAGGAGGAACCGGGGCTCGGAAACGGCGGCCTGGGCCGGCTGGCCGCGTGCTATCTCGACTCGCTGGCCACCCTCGAGCGCCCGGCCATCGGCTACGGCATCCGCTACGAGTTCGGCATCTTCGACCAGGAGATCCACGACGGCTGGCAGGTCGAGAAGACCGACAACTGGCTGGACAACGGCAACCCGTGGGAGATCGCCAAGCCCGACGTCAACTACCTCGTCAGGTGGGGCGGGTACAGCGAGCACTACCTCGACGACGCAGGCAACGACCGCGTCCGGTGGGTGCCCGGCCGGGTGCTCAAGGGCGTCGCCTATGACACACCGATTCAGGGATTTGGCGTGAACACATGCAACGTGCTGACGCTGTGGAGCGCCCGAGCCGTCAAGTCGTTCGCGTTGGACGCGTTCAACACCGGCGACTACTACAAGGCGGTCGAGGACGAGGTCACCTCGGAAACCGTGACCAAGGTGCTCTACCCGAACGACGAGCCCGAGGCGGGCAAGCGACTCCGCCTGCTGCAGCAGTACTTCTTCGTGTCCTGTTCACTGCAGCACCTCCTGCACATCATGGATGATCTAGCCGACCTGTCCGTTAAAGACCTCTCCGAGCGGTTTGCGTTGCAGCTCAACGACACCCATCCCTCGATGGCGTCGCCGAGCTGATGCGGCTCCTTGTCGACGAACGCGAGCTCGATTGGGACGAGGCATGGGACATCACGGTGGCGACCTTCGGCTACACCAACCACACGTTGCTGCCCGAGGCGCTGGAAACATGGCCGCTGGCGATGTTCGCCGAGTCGCTGCCCCGCCACCTCGAGATCATCTACGAGATCAACCGGCGGTTCCTCGACGAGGTGCGAGCCAAGTTCCCTGGCGACGAAGCGAGGCTGCGGCGTATGTCGCTGATCGGCGAGGACAACGGCAAGAACGTCCGCATGGCTCACCTCGCCACCGTCGGGAGCCATGCGATCAACGGCGTCGCTGCGCTGCACTCCGAGCTTCTCAAGGAAAGCGTGCTCAAGGACTTCTACGAGCTGTGGCCGGAGCGGTTCTCCAACAAGACCAACGGTGTCACGCCGCGGCGCTTCCTGGCGCTGGCCAACCCCGGCCTCCGTTCGCTGCTCGACGACATGATCGGCGACGGCTGGCTGGCCGACCTGGAGAAGCTGCGCGGGCTCGAGGCGTACGCCGACGATGCCGCGTTCCGTGGCCAATGGCGTGAGGTCAAGCGGGCCAACAAGGCGAGGCTGGCCGACTATGTGCGGGCGACGACCGGCGTCAACCTCGATCCCGACTGGCTGTTCGACATCCAGGTCAAGCGCATCCACGAATACAAGCGCCAGCACCTCAACGTGTTGCACATCATCACGCTCTACCACCGCCTCAAGCAGAATCCGAATCTCGATATCCCTTCGCGGGCCTTCATTTTCGGCGGCAAGGCGGCGCCAGGCTATTTCATGGCCAAGCGAATCATCAAGCTGATCAACGCCGTTGGCGAGACAGTCAACAACGACCCTGACGTCAATCGGTTCCTCAAGGTCGCGTTCGTCCCGAACTTCAATGTGCAGAACGCACACCTGATCTACCCGGCGGCCGACCTTTCGGAGCAGATCTCGACGGCGGGCAAGGAGGCGTCGGGTACGGGCAACATGAAGTTCATGCTCAACGGCGCGCTGACCATCGGCACCCTCGACGGCGCCAATGTCGAGATGCGCGAGGAGGCCGGCGCCGAGAACTTCTTCCTGTTCGGGCTGACCGTCGATGAGGTCGAGGCGATCAAGCGCGGCGGCTACCGGCCGTCGGACTACATCGAAAACACCCATGATCTGGCTGCGGTGCTCGACCTGATCGCCGACGGCGCGTTCTCCCACGGTGATACCGAGGTGTTCCGCCCGCTTGTCGACAACCTGCGCTACGACGATCCCTTCCTCGTCGTCGCCGACTACGCGTCCTACGTCGAGTGCCAGGAGCGGGTGAGTGCGGCCTGGCGCGACATCCCCACCTGGACGCGGATGTCGATCCTGAACACGGCTCGCAGCGGCAAGTTCTCGTCGGACCGCGCGATCAGGGAGTACTGCGACGACATCTGGAACGTCTGGCCGGTGACCGTCAACCGCTAGGTCACAGCGGCGCGCACGTCGGCGTCAATCCGGAGTAGTGAACCGCAGGCATGCCGTCGACCGTCACGAAATCGGTTCCGGGAGACCACGTCGTGCCCGGCTTGATCCAGGGCGGAGCGCCGTGGGGATAGGCGATCGTCAAGTCGGAGTAGAACCGAACGTTCTGCGGGCACGCCGGACTCGTCGGCGCTGACGCGTTCCACGCGTGCACGACGATCGGGTTGAACAGCCGGGTGCCTTGTGCGCAGTTGGGCTGGCACGAAACGGCGCTGTCGGTGCCGGTTCCGTGCGCCCCGTCGGCGCCCCACGACGTCCACGTCATGTTCTCCATGATGCCGGTGGTGTCGCAGTTGTAGGCGAACGAGCCAGGCCGCTGCAGCGGAGGTTGACTCGGGTCGAAGCACTTGCCGATGGCGAAAACGGCGTCGCCCTGATCGGCCGGGTCTGCCGAGGCGATGGCGGACCCGCTGAACAGAGCAACTGTGCAGGCGGCCAGAACGAGTGCACGGCTCACGAGCGGATGCTAGCAACCGCCACCGTTGGCCGCCGGGGTGTCAGTCGTGCGAGGGGCACGACACGTCGACGAAGACCTGCGTATGCTGCTTTTCCTGCAGCCGCGGCCCCCAGCGCCACGGCCGCCAGCGGGGTGATGACGAAATTCAACATGTCCAAGCCTTTCTGCCTGTCAGCGATCTGCTGTTGCTGCAAATGCTGTCTGGCCAGCGGCTTTGGAGCTTGGAGATGGTGTGGAGATCGGGTGGAGATCGGCTATCGAACGACCTCTGTCGGCACGCCTTTCACCACTCCGATCAGCTCCTGCCAATGCCCCACCACGGGGAACGTCTGCTTGCACACAGGGTCGAAAGGCACACAAATGGCTGTCTCGAACCGGTCGGCGTTCGGATTTTCCACCGCCACCCGCAGCTCGAATTCGTAGGCCGACTTCGAGTCCGTCGTCAGCGTCAGCTGGAGCCCACTCTGGCTGTATTTGTAGCCCACCCCGTCGATCTGCGCGTCGCCGTGGGAAGGATCGAGCAACACCTGGTTGATCCACCACGTCACCGACCGAACGCCGTTGATCCGGTCGACGGTTGCGGTGAACACCGCGGTGCGCTGCCGCTGCACACCGATGATCGCCGACTTGCGTGTGATGGCATCGGACATCGCGACCGGACGGAGATCGGCCAGTTCCAGCAACTCGCTCGCCGGCAACGAGACTCGCGCATCGCCGGAACGCAGCTGCACCTGACTCGACCCCAGCGCGCCTTCCAGCGACGCCATCTCCTGCAAGCGTGCGACCTCGGGAAGCGGCCTCGGGGCCGCCTCGCGCCGCTTGGTACGCGAAACAGCAAGCAGAGGAGCAAGTTTCGCCGGCAACTCGGTCTTCAGCGGAATGGGCGGACGCGTCGCGACACTGTCCACCTTTACGCTTCCGTCGAGCACGACTGGGCCGTGTGTGCGGGGCGGGCATGCGAACGCCCCGAGTATCTTCACCACCGGATCGGCGAACCCGAATGTCTTGTACCGCAGCGTCACTGTGTCGTCCTCGAGGGCAATGACCTGTACGAGTGCCAACCGCCGCTCGTTGGTGCGCACCGCGTACACCGCGAGGCTCGGCAGGAACATCTCGATGTCGTCCACGAAGGGCAGGTCGATCACTTGCAGGAAGCCCAGTTCGGATATCGGAACCACGCGTCGCGAATAGTCCAAGCCGTACAGCCGGTATCGCGGGACCTCGTCGAACTGAACCCAGGGCGTAGCTGCGATGCGCGACACACACAGCGCTTCCAGCTTCGCCGCGGTGCCCTGTCCGGTCCATCGCAAGTCAGCACCGTCGATGGTGGCACCGACGGTGCCGTCGTCCAGGTCGAATTCCTGCCCCGGGCGCAGCCGCACAGTTCCACGGCCGCGTACTGGCGCTGTGTCGCGGACGACGAATCGGCAGCCGATGCCGATGTCGTCGATGAACGCGTTCTGGAAGATGAGGTTGAAGCCGATCGCGGGCACATCCACCGAGGGCGTTGCGGCATTGATCGCAGCGATGATCGTGTCGGCGACGGTGTTGACGACGTTTTCGACCGTCGACGTGACGAGATACAGCAGCAGAGGGACCAGGATCGCCCCGACGAGGCCACCGAGCAGCGCGCCGAGGAAACCGGCGCCGATCCAGCAGTACCACGGCACGTCGATGTCGAAGTCGGGATCGGAGATGTCGGCGTCCACAAGCAGCCGGCTGTTGCGCACTTCGAGTCGGAAGTCGCCGCCGAAATCGGCGCTTGCGGTGTAGCAGAACCCGTTCTTCTCGACGCGTGAGCGGACCTGAACGAAACCGTCCTCGAGGGTGAAGTCGAGGCGGGTGAGGTTGACATCGTGTTCACTGTCGATCTCGACCGAGTGGGTGAGGTGACCATCGACGAAATCGCCAGGTGCCAGGCCGATCCCGGCCTCGATACCCGGTTCCATCAGGCGGAGCAGCCAGCCGAAGCCCATCATCAGGGTCGCTGTGCTGCCTGCCGGGATCGCACTCGTCGTCAGGTTCGCCAGATCGCCCGGGCTGCCGCCACCGAAGGTGAGGCAGACGGCGAACGCATTCTCGCCGACTGTCGCGTCGATCACGCGCACGTCCAACCTGATTGGCGTGACGGTGGGTGCATTCGGATCGCTACTGACGACCATCGGTACGAGAGGTATGGCGCGCACGGTGTCGCGCAGGCGGTTGCCGAGTGCCGTGGTGTTGGCCGGCACCGCCCCGATGGTTGCGGACAGGTGATACAGGCGGTCGTGCAGATTCAGCCGGGCAACGTTGAGACCAGGCCTGCTGCGGTCGACGTCGACGCCGACGATGAGTCGGATCCGCCACGACACACCGAGGGCGCCGCTGATCTGGATGTCGACGGCATCCGTCTGAGAGGCAGACAACACAACATCGGTTGGCCGGTCGAGGCTGACCGAGACGTTGAACCCCTGGCAGGGGATGTTGAGCAGATCAATTAGGCCGCAGAGGAAATCGCTGGTGTCGAACGCGACGCCGAGCAGGTCCTGCAGCGGTGTTTCGGAGAACTCCATCACCAGGTCGAACCCGGCGCTTTGCTGCCCGGACATCTCAGCGCTTCCGTCCGACGATCCGGACATTCACCTGAGGCGTGATCGTTTGCCCGTTGGGCAGCGTCACCGGTTGCGCCGTGACATCCTCGATCCGATTGGCGTTGGGCAGCCGCAGTCGGTGATCCACCACGGCGGGAATCGGAATCTTCAGGCGGCGCAAGACTTTCCGTGGATCCTGCAGAAATTCTCGGGCCGCGTCCGGGGTGGCCACTTCTTTGAGCAGCCGCTTCTCGTACTTGGTGAGCGCTTCGATGGCGGCGGTGAACTCGCTGTCGTCGGTGTCCCGTGACTCCGGCGCGTCGGATCCGCAACATTCGTCAGCCATGACAAACCCCCAAGGCGACTGTGACGCTCTCAGCGTAGGACTGTCGCGTCGACTTAGCGGGTAAACAACTCGATCAGCCGCTGCCGGTCGACCTTGCCGATGCCGCGGCGCGGCAGTTCATTGACGATGTGCAGCTCGCGCGGCGCGGCGGTGGGGTCAAGGGTCTGCGCGACGTGTGCCCGCAGCTCGGTGAGCGTCGGCAGTGCGGAACCTGAAGCCACCACAGCCGCGACAACCCGCTGTCCCAGCCGCTCGTCGGTGACTCCGAACACGGCGCATTCCGCAACGTCCGGATGGGTCGCCAACGCCGCCTCGACCAATTGCGGTAACACCGTCAACCCGCCGGTGCTGATGGCATCGTCGACCCGCCCGAGAATCGTCAACACACCCGAATCGTCGACGGCACCGATGTCGTCGGTGCGAAACCAGCCCGGCTCGGCGAACGGATCCGGCTGCACCGGATTGCGGTAGCCCTTCGCCAGCGTCGCCCCGCCGAGCACCACCCGCCCGTCGTCATCGATGCGGATCCGAACCCCCTCCAGCGCCACACCGTCGTACACGCAGCCGCCCGCAGTCTCACTCATCCCGTACGTCCGCACCACCGAAACCCCTGCCGCCGAGGCTCTTTCGGCGACTCCGTGCGGCATCGGCCCTCCGCCGATCAGCACCGCGTCCAGCGACGCCAGCGCCGACGTGCCCGCAGGGTCTCGCAACGCCTTGTCCAGTTGGGCCGCCACTAGCGACGCATACCTTCGGCCCGACCCCAATGATGTGACGGCGGAAGCGAATTCGTCCCCGTCGAAGCCGGCGGACACTGCGATGGGCGTCGTACCTGCAACGACGCTGCGCACCAGCACCTGGAGTCCGGCGACGTGATAGGCAGGCAGCGCAAGCACCCATCGTCCCCGGCCGCCCAGCCGGCGGTGGGTGGCTTCGGCGCTGGCGGTCAACGCCGCCGCGGTGAGCATCGCGCCCTTCGGCGCGCCTGTCGTGCCCGACGTCGAGACCACAACGGCAACGTCGTCGTCGATCGGCTCACCCGCGCGCAAAGACGTTGTCAGCAGCGAAGTCTGGCGTGCATCGTCGGCAGCTACCGGAAGAACTGCCCCGGCTCCGGCCAGCACATCCGCCAATAGCGGTAGCAGCGACAGAGCTGACTCGCCTGACGGGACAGCGACGGGGCGCAGGACTGCTATTCGGTTTCCTCGGAATCGCGCGGATCATCGAGCGGCCAGCCCTTGACGGCCAGCCGGTTTCGCACCCGCTCGATGTCATCCGGGTCGGGCAGCTCATCGGTGAGCCGGGTGATCAGCACGCCGATGTCAACCTCGTCGAACTCGCCGCGGCTCATCAGTTCCTTCGCGACGGTTTTGACCTCGTCGTCGGTGAGCCGCGGCCGCAGGAGTGCGAACAGTGGGACTCGGTCCGGGCCCGGCACCCCTTCCGGATAGCCCGCGGTAATCCACGCGACGATCTTGGCGACAAAGTTGGTCACAGTGTCAGCTCCCCACGGACGGTCCGGCTGTCTAGGCTCCCACGACGGATCGATGGTAGTGCGCTTGCCTGTCGACGGCGCAGGCCAACGCCCCCGGACCGGCAGGTGAACAGTAGATGAACACCTCACTGGACGAGGCAAAGTCACAGGTCAGAGGCCTCGCTTAGGGTAGCTAGCAGGCTGGTCAAATTTGCCATCGTGGCACCAGAATTAGCACCCATGAGCGCAGAGATGATCATCCTGGTGCTGCTGATAGTGACCGCACTGGCATTCGACTTCACCAACGGATTCCACGACACCGGCAATGCCATGGCGACGTCGATCGCCACGGGTGCCCTCAAGCCGAAGACCGCCGTGCTGCTGGCCGGCGTCCTGAACCTCGTCGGCGCCTTCCTCTCGGTTGAGGTCGCCGTCACCGTCACCACGTCGGTCCTCAAGGTGCAGGACAGTAAGACCGGTCACCTGGTGTCGGGCATCACGCCGTCGGTGGGTTTGACGATCATCTTCGCCGGCCTTATCGGCGGCATCCTCTGGAACCTGCTCACCTGGCTGTTCGGCATCCCGTCCAGCTCGTCGCACGCGCTCTTCGGCGGGCTGATCGGCGCCGGCCTCGCCGCGCTGGGCACTGCCGGTGTGAACTGGCCGGGCATCACCTCGAAGGTGATCATCCCTGCCGTCGCCGCCCCGGTGATCGCCTGCCTCGTCGCGGCGTGTGGCACCTGGCTGGTCTACCGGATCACCCGCAACGTGATGGCTAAGCGCCGCGAGGAGGGCTTCCGCTGGGGCCAGATCGCGACGGCGTCGCTCGTCGCGCTGTCGCACGGCACCAACGACGCCCAGAAGACCATGGGTGTCATCGCGCTCGCCCTGATCACCACCGGCCACCTGACCGGCGACGTGAAGAAGGACGGCCTGCCGTTCTGGATCATCTTCAGCTGCGCGCTCGCGATCGGCCTCGGCACCTACATCGGTGGCTGGCGCGTCATCCGCACTCTCGGCAAGGGTCTCGTGGAGATCGAGTCTCCGCAGGGCCTGGCCGCTGAGGCATCGTCGGCCGCGATCATCCTGAGCTCCAGCGCAGCGGGCATGGCCCTGTCGACCACCCATGTGGCGACCGGTTCGATCCTGGGCAGCGGGGTCGGCAAGCCGGGTGCCGAGGTGCGTTGGGCGGTCGCCGGCCGGATGGCCGTGGCCTGGCTGATCACCCTGCCCGCCGCCGCGCTCATGGGCGCGTTGGCGTTTTGGCTCTCGCACGGAGTCGAGTCCGTGACCGGTTCGGACCTGGCCGGCGACGGACTGATCTTCGTCATCCTGTGCGCACTGTCCTTCTACATCTGGTGGCGTGCCCAGCAGCAGAAGGTCGACAGCAACAACGTCAACGCCGATTGGGACTCCTCCACCAACTCCGTCGTGCCTGCCGACGTCCGCGAGGCCGCCAAGGCACCGAAGACAGACGCGGCGTCGGTCTAGCCGGCCAGCGACGACAAGCAAAGGAAACGTTGATGAGTTACGTAGAAGCGATTCTCAAGGTCCTCGTCGTGGGACTGGTTCTGGGTGCCGGGCTGCCCGCGGTGTTCGCCGCAGGCATGGTCGCCTACTCGAACGGTGCGGGCGGCCAACACGCCGACGGCACCGTGCAGGCGCCCAATCCGGCGCTGAAGTGGCTCGGCATCCTGCTGTTCGTGTTCGTCGGCTGGGTGATCCTCACCGCGGTCGCCTGGATCACCAGGACGACGATCATTCATCACTTCGGTTTCGATCCGTTCCCCTTCGTCAAGTAGGGAGCTACAAAACACATGACCGAGAACCAGACTGTCCTGGACAACGTGCTGGGGTGGCTGCACAAGGGCTATCCGCAAGGTGTTCCGCCGAAGGACTACTTCGCGCTGCTGGCGCTGCTGAAACGGTCGCTGACCGAGGATCAGGTCATCAAGACGGCCCAAGCGATCCTGAGGTCGAATAATTCCGACGCGGTGACCGAAGACGAGATCCGCACGGCGGTGCAGTCGGTGATCGAGAAGGAACCGAATCCGGAGGAGATCCATCAGGTCGCCGCGCGGTTGGCCTCCGTCGGGTGGCCGCTCGCGGACTGTACTCACTGAACCACATCGCAACGGACGGCCCTCGGCTCTCAGCCGGGGGCCGCTCAGCGTCTGGTGTCGCGCCGTAACGGGTGGTTCTCGGGCACCTGGACGAAGATCAGCAGCACGCCGTCCGGATCGAGGACGTGCATCTCGTGCAGCCCCCACGGTTCTTGCGTTGCCTGGCGTGCGATCTCGACACCGCGGCCCTTGAGCTCCTCCTCGGTGGCGTACACGTCACGGACCTGAAGCCACATGGTGCCGCCCGCGCTCGGCTCGCCGTGACCCGCGAGTTCGATCAGCGACTGTCCCGCGTAGAACACCGTGCCAGCGCCGTAGTCGCGGGCGATCGCCAGGTCGAGCTGGTCGCGGTAGAACCGCAGCGAGCTCTGGTAGTCGACCGGCCGAATGAGCATCCGGCTGGCCAGGATCTCCATGAATCCGTGTCTATCACGTCATTCGCAGCACGCCGACGCGACACGGTGCGGATCAATGGATGCGACGCTCGACGCCCTCCCAATACGGCTCGCGCAGCTGTCGTTTGAGGAGTTTGCCGCTGGGGTTGCGTGGCAGTGCGGTGGTGAAGTCGATGGATTTGGGCAGCTTGTAGCCGGCCAGCCGCTCGCGAGCGAACGCGATCAGGTCCGACTCGCTGGGGGAGGCCCCTGCCGCGGCCACGACGACTGCCTTGACCGCCTCGCCCCACGTCGCGTCCGGGATGCCGATGACGGCGACGTCGCCGACGTCCTCGTGGGCCATCAGCACGTTCTCGACCTCGGCCGGGTAGATGTTCTCGCCGCCAGAGACGATCATGTCCTTCACGCGGTCGAACAGGTAGATGTAGCCGTCCTCGCCGAGGTACCCGGCATCCCCGGACTTCAGCCAGGCGTCGGGCGTGACGGTCGCGGCCGTCGCGACGGGGTTGTTCCAGTAGCCGGCCATGTTCTGCGGCGAGCGGGTCCACAGCTCGCCGATGCTGCCGGTCGATACGTCCTCGCCGTTGGCGTCGACGAAGCGCACCTCGACCCACGGGTGTGGCCTGCCGCACGACCGCAGCAGTTCCGGCCGGTTCACGGGATCGTGATCGGGGCCCTTGAGTTGCGTTATGGCGCCTGTGGTTTCGGTGAGGCCGTACACGCCGATGAACTCGCAGCCGAACCGCTCCAGGCCCTTGATGAGGACGTCATCACTGATCGGTGACGCCCCGTAGACGAGTGTGCGGAGGCTGGAGAAGTCGGTCTTCTCGACGCCGGGCGTCATCAGCACGAACTGAATCACCGCGGGCACCAGGAGGATATTGGTGACGCGGTGTCGTGGTACCGCATCGAGGATGGCCACCGGATCGACGTCTCGCATCACGATGTTGGTGCAGCCGCAGTACAAGCCGACCATCGCCCAGCCCGACCCCGCGATGTGGAACATCGGCATCACGGCGATGCTCACGCTGTCGGCAGTGAACCGCCACTGCGGGGTGATGCACGACACCAGGGAGAAGAAGTTGCTGTTCTTCAGCATCACACCCTTGGGCAGGCCGGTGGTGCCGGAGGTGTAGAGCTGGAGGGCGATGTCGTCGGGGCCGGTGGCGACGCCGGGATCGTCGGTGGGTTGATCGGCGATCCAGTCGTCAAAAGCTTGCCAGCGGTCGTGGTGCCCGACCGCGAGGATCGTGTGGACACTCGTGAGCTCGTCCGCGATGGCTTCGATGTGACCGAGGAACTCGGACCCCACGACGACAACTGCAGCACCGGCGTCATCGATGATCTGCAGCATCTCGGGGGGCGCCAGCCGCCAGTTCACGGGGACGACGACGGCCCCGAGCTTGGCCAATCCGTATGTGACTTCGAAGAATTCGACGCCGTTCTTCTCGACGAACGCGACCCTGTCCCCGAACCCGACGCCTGCGGCCCGGAAGGCGTTGGCGGCCTGACTCGACCGGGCGTGCAGCTCGCCGTAAGTGACGATGCGCTCACCCATGACGAGGGCGGCGACATCAGCCCGCTCGGCGCCGTGCACTCGCACGATGTCGGCGACGGCGGCGATGTCTTCGGTTGGCATGGCCCATCTCAACATGCCCCGGCCTCATCGCCGGCCGATTTGGGCACGTCAGCCGATTCGGCGGCCGACGCCCTCCCAGTAGGGTTCGCGCAGCGTGCGCTTGAGCAGCTTGCCGCTCGGGGTGCGGGGGAGCACCTCGGCGAAGTCGACCGATTTGGGCAGCTTGAACCCGCCGAGCCGCTCGCGGGCATAGGCGATCAGGTCGGCTTCACTCGGCGAGGTGCCGATCGCGGGCACGACGACCGCCTTGACCGCCTCGCCCCATCTCTCGTCGGGGACGCCTATGACGGCGACGTCGCCGACCTCCGGATGTGTCATGAGGACGTTCTCGACCTCGGTTGGCGACACGTTCTCGCCGCCCGAGACGATCATGTCCTTCACCCGGTCGTGCAGGTAGATGTAGCCGTCGTCGTCGAGATAGCCGGCGTCACCGGTCTTCAGCCAGCCGTCTTGCGTTATGGTCGCTGCCGTCGAAGCGGGATTGTGCCAGTAGCCGAGCATGTTCTGCGCCGACCGTGTCCACAGTTCGCCGACGGTGCCGTTCGGGACATCCTCGCCTCCGTTGTCGACGATTCGGACGTCCACCCACGGGTACGGCGTACCGCACGAGCGCAGCAGTTCGGGCCGGTGTACCGGATCGTGGTCATCGAGTTGCGTTATGGAGCCGGTGGTTTCGGTCAACCCGTACACCTGGAGGAACTCGCAACCGAACCGCTGAAGGCCCTTCACGAGAACGTCGTCGGTGATGGGCGAGGCGCCGTAGACGATCGCGCGTACGCTCGAGAAGTCGGTGCCTGCGACGCCCGGTGTCGCGAGCAGCATCTGGATCACCGCGGGTACCAGCAGCATGTTGGTAATGCGATGTCGCGCAACGGCATCGAGAATCGCCGGTGAATCGACGTCGCGCAGCACCACGGTGGTGCAGCCTTCGTACAGGCCCACCAGTGCCCAGCCGGAGCCCGCCATGTGGAACATCGGCATCACGGCGAGGCTCACGCTGTCGGCGTCGAACCGCCACTTGTCCGCGATGCCGGTGGCCTTGCTGAAGTAGTTGTTGTTGCTCAGCATGACGCCCTTGGGCGAACCGGTGGTGCCCGATGTGTACATCAAGAACGCGACATCGTCGGATCCCGTTGTGACGCCCGGATCTTCGGCGGGGTATCCCGTCACCCAGTCGTCGAAATCAGGCCAGCGTTCATGGTCGCCGATGGCGACAATGAGGACCTCGAGGCGATCTTCGATCGACTCCACGTGACCGAAGAACTCCGAGCCGACCACAACCACCTTCGCCTCTGCGTCATCGATGATGTGCAGCATCTCCGGCGCGGCCAGCCGCCAATTCACGGGTACGCCGACGGCTCCGAGTTTGGCCAGTCCACAGACCACTTCGAAAAATTCGGCGCCGTTCTTCTCGACGAACGCCACCCGGTCGCCGGACCCGACGCCTACGGCGCGGAACGCCTGTGCGGCCTGGCTGGAGCGGGCGTCGAGTTCGGCGAAGCTGATGATGCGCTCGCCGACGACGAGAGCGATCGCATCGGGCCGCTTCGCCGCGTGGACACGGACCAGGTCGGCGATCGTGGCGACGTCGGGTTGCGGCATGGGGGAGGTGAGTCAGTCTTTCGGCTGGACCCGCTGCCGCTTCATCATCGCGTCGACGGCATTGGGCGCGACACTGTTGAGCACGGAGGCGGTGACGGCCATGCGGGGTGCGATACGCACCGGGCGTGTTCGGGCCGCGGTGATCATCCAATCGGCGGCCTCGTCCGCGCTCAGCCCGGGAAGGCCGTCGTACGCTCGCGTGGGTTCGATCATCGGCGTCTTCACCAGCGGGTAGTACAGCGTCGTTGAATGCACGCCCTTGTCCGCCCACTCGGTTTCGATGATTCGGCTGACCGCCGTCAGCGCTGCCTTGGAGGCGTTGTAGACGGCGAACAGCGGTGAGGACTCACTCAGCACGCCCCACGTGGAGACATTGATGATGTGCCCGTCGCCGCGCTCGATCATTCCGGGGGCGATGCCGCGGATCAGCCGCAGCGGCGAGTAGTAGTTCAGCGCCATCGTCCGCTCGACGTCGTGCCAGCGGTCCAGCGACTCCGCAAGCGGCCTGCGGATAGATTTGCCCGCGTTGTTGATCAGGATGTCCACCCCGCCGAGTTCCTGTTCGACCTTGGCGACCAGCTCGTCGAGGGAGTCGAGGTCGGAGAGGTCGGTGGCGTGGGCCTGGGCGTCCCCTCCCGCCTCTGTGATGCGCTCGACCAGGGCGTCCAGCAGTTCCTGTCGTCGCGCGACCACGACGACCCGTGCGCCGCGGCGGGCGAACTTCTCGGCGGCGGCCTCGCCGATGCCCGACGATGCACCCGTCAGCAGGATGCGCTTGCCGGTGAGGTCGACGGGGTTACGGCGGCGTCGCAGCGCCTGTTCGGTCAATGCGGGCCGCATGCTGGCCAGCAACAAGCTCTCGGACAGCCGGCGCAGCGGACTTTTGCTCACGGATCATGAGTTTAGGAGGTCTACTTTTCGGCGGGTTCTGGCGGCAGGTCAGGGGGCGCAGGTCTCATATCTGTTGATCAGGTCTTGTTCTGCGGGAATCGGCCGATAGACGAGCGGGTCGCGCTTCGTGCACCCGCCGATCGTGACCGACACCGGTCCCCTCGCGAAGCCCTGGTCGCCGATATGGCCCGAGATCTGGTCGCTGGCGCTGTAGAGGACGGGTGCGGGAAGTGTGGCGGCGATCGGCAGGTGCCGCTTCGCGAGTTCAAGCGCCACGGCGACATCGCGGGACTGGGTGGTCTCCTCCGAAATCCAGACAGCAGGCGTGGCGGGCCCATTGATTCTGAGCCGGTCGATGTGCGGGATGAATTGGTCGGCGTTGAGGCGGTTCCACACGTCGAGCTCGGCCGCGGTGGGTAGCCGCCGAGAGGTCACGATCTGCGCCGGATGGTCCTTACCGGCGCTGATGGTCCAATCGATGCTTGCGAGGTGGGGAAAGCGGTCGCCGAGGGTGCGCGCGGTGGCGGCGACACCGGCGTAGTCGGCGCCGCCGGCAAGGGTGATTGTGGCGGCGTTGGAATGACCGAACTCCTGAATCGGCATCTGGCCGTCGGGATGCGCGACGGTGGCCCGGAATCGGACTGTGGCGCCTGGGAATTCGCTGCGCAGGGCGACCCAGGTGCCCGCCTGCTGCACGATCTGGTCGGTGTTCGTGATGGGCAGCCGCCCGCTCTCGACGGCGAAGAGGTTCCACCCGTGACGCACGTCCAATTCGGCTCGATAGCCGGCGTACTTTCCGGTTCGAAGTTGCCGCAGATACCGGGCGGTGATCGTCCTGAGCTGCTCGCCCGTCAGATTGTCCGCGACGTCGACGTAGATGGTGAAGTAGACCATGCCCTGAGCGCGGCTGTCGGCGATGTCGTAGGTCGCGGCGACCACCCCGGGCATTTCGCGAATCCGGTCGGTGAACGACGCGACGTCTGCGCGCCGATCAGGTGGGTTCGCGTCACAGGCGGCCAGCAACACCACGATCAGCGCGACGACGGCGGCGAAGAAGCGGTGACGGCGCGGAACAAACATCGGTGCCGAGTTTAGGTGGACTGTTCGTCGATGAATTGCGGGCCGCGGTGCGGTCAGTATCGGTATGACTCTCACCGGCCAACTCGACGTCCGATTCAGTGAAGCCAAGCAGGCCGCCGCCTGGAGCCAGGTCGCAGACGCACTGGTCAGGGCCGAGCTGTACTGGCTGACCACCGTCCGCAAGGACGGCCGTCCGCACACCACGCCGTTGGTGGGGGCGTGGGTGGACGACCGGTTCGTGTTCTGCACGGGCCCTGAGGAGCAGAAGGCGCTGAATCTCGCGCACTCCGCCGCGGTCACCGTCACCACCGGCGTCAACACGTGGAACGACGGGCTCGACGTCGTGGTCGAAGGCGACGCGCAGCGGGTGACCGGGCTCGACACGTTGACCCGGCTGGCCGACGAGATCCGCGAGAAGTACCACGGGGTATGGGATTTCACACCTCATGAGGACGGCTTCGGGCACACCGACGAGAGCGGGGACAGCCACATCGCCTACGTGTTCCTGGTGCCGCCTGCGAAGGTGCTGGCATTCGCGAAGTCGCCGCACGGCCAGACCCGCTTCCGCCCCTAGCCGCACCCGGTTCGACAACGTTCTGTACAGCGGACTATAGTTCTGCATGTTCGTGGAGGGGAGTATTCCTCCGCGGCACCGTCGTCATCACGGACGGCCCCTGGCCGACCCGGCGGTGCCGGCCCCGGCCAAGGCCGTGGGCGGAAGAGACCTCCGGACCGTTGCTTCGTGCCGTCCGGAGGTCGACTGTGGTTTCTGTTGTCTCGCCGCTGGTTTGGGTCATCACCGTCGTGGTGTTGCTTGCGATCATCGTGCTCGACCTGACGGTGATCGCCCGGCGACAACGAACCGTCACCACCAAGGACGCGGTCCGCTGGGTGCTCGTCTACGTCGGCCTCGCTGCGGCGTTCGCGGCGGGACTGTTCATCTTCCTGCCGGGGTCGGCGGGCCAGGAGTTCGTCGCCGGGTACATCACCGAATACAGCCTGAGCGTGGACAACCTGTTCGTGTTCATGATCATCATGGCCCGGTTCTCGGTGCCTGCACTGGCTCAGGACAAGGTCCTCTACATCGGGATCGTGTTGTCGCTGGTGCTCCGCGCCGTCTTCATATTCGCCGGTGCGGCGGCGATCGCCGCGGCGAGCTGGGTGTTCTACTTGCTCGGCGGTTTCCTGATCTACACCGCGATCCAGCTGGCGCTGGAGGATTCCGACGAGGAGCCGGACTTCCACCACAACGCTGCGCTGCGGTTCCTGCACCGGATCCTGCCCATCAGCGAGGACTACGACGGCAGGCGTCTCGTCACCCGCGAGGGCAAGCGCCGCCTGCTCACCCCGCTGGTGATCGTCATCGCCGCCATCGGCATGGCCAACGTCGTGTTCGCCCTGGATTCGATCCCCGCGATCTTCGGCCTGACCAGCGACGCGTACATCATCTTCACAGCGAACGCGCTGGCGCTGATGGGCCTGCGGCAGCTCTACTTTCTGATCGAGGGTTTGCTCGAGAAGGTCGTGTATCTCAACAAGGGGCTGGCCGTCATCCTCGGCTTCATCGGCGTGAAGCTCGTCATGGAGGCGTTGCACCATTCGCGCCTTGACCATTTCGGCACATTCCAACTGCCGGAGATCGGAATCGTCACGTCGCTGCTGTTCATCGTCGCGACGCTCGCGATTACGACGGTGCTCAGCGTGCTCAAGACCAACCGCGACGCCCGCCGCGCCGTCGAAGTCAATCGCTAGAAGTAGCGAGGGAACGGCGTCCAGTCCGGGTCGCGCTTCTGTAGGAAGGCGTCGCGGCCCTCGACGGCTTCATCGGTCATGTACGCCAATCGCGTTGCCTCACCGGCGAATAGCTGCTGGCCCACCAGGCCGTCGTCGGTCAGGTTGAACGCGTACTTGAGCATCCGGATCGCCTGCGGCGACTTGTCGTTGATGGCCTCAGCCCATTGCAGGCCAACGGATTCCAGGTCGGCGTGGTCGACGACCTCGTTGACCGCACCCATCGCGTGCATCTGCTCGGCCGTGTACGGGCGGCCGAGGAAGAAGACCTCGCGGGCGAACTTCTGGCCCACCTGCTTCGCCAAATACGCACTGCCATAACCGCCGTCGAAGCTGCCGACGTCGGCGTCGGTCTGCTTGAACCGCGCGTGCTCGCGGCTGGCCAGCGTCAGATCGCACGTCACGTGCAGGCTGTGTCCGCCGCCCGCGGCCCATCCGTTGACAAGGCAGATCACGACTTTCGGCATGAACCGGATCAGCCGCTGCACCTCGAGGATGTGCAGCCGACCGGCGCGCGCGGGGTCCACCGTCTCCGCGGTCTCACCCGACGCGTACTGATAGCCGCTGCGGCCACGGATGCGCTGGTCGCCGCCGGAGCAGAACGCCCAGCCGCCGTCCTTGGGTGACGGCCCGTTCCCGGTCAAGAGAATGACGCCGACGTCCGACGACATCCTGGCGTGGTCGAGCACGCGGTACAGCTCGTCGACGGTGTGCGGCCGAAACGCGTTGCGCACCTCCGGCCGATCGAATGCCACCCGCACCGTCGGCTGCGGCTTCCCGTCGACGACGTGCCGGTGGTACGTGATATCGGTCAGGCCGAATCCCTCGATGGGCTGCCACACCGACGGGTCAAAGGGGTTGTCGCTCATGCGTTCACCGGGTCGAGGCGAAACACGGGGCACTTGCCGGCGAGCGCCTCGAACTCGTCGGGGTTGGGGCCGGTGACCAGCCCGGCGTTCTTGATAAAGCCGACTCCGCTCGGCACCTTGACGGGAAACTTACGAAGCAGTGGCCGGGCGTCTTCGACGGACATCTCGACGAGGCGGACGCGCTCTGTGTGACGGCCCCGATGCAGCGTGCCCTCGCCTGCAGCGCGGGCGTTGGCGGTCCAATCCGAGCGGGGGAGGCCACCAACGACGTAGACCTTGTCGTCCACGGTCATCGGAGTGACAGGGGTGGACCGTGGTTTGCCCGATTTGCGGCCAGGCACCGTCAACACGACCGGGCCGAAGTTCACGCCCAGCTTCTGCAGCCCGATCATCACCTTATTCACGTACTTCAGCCACCACGGCGGCCGGAGGCGCTCGCTGTTGGACATGACAGCGACGCTACGTGATCGGGTCGATCCGAAATACGGGCAGGCGGCCCACGAGACCCTCGAGCTCGTCGGGTGTGCCGTTGTTGACGACGCCGGAGTTCTTCAGGAAGCCGACGCCCGCAGGTACCTGTACCGGGAACAACCGCAGCACGGGACGCGCCTCTTGCGACGGGAGCTCCACCAGCCGGACGCGTTCGGTGTGCCTCCCGTAGGCCAGCGTCACCTCTTCGGCGGCGCGGACGTTTGCTACCCAATCGGCGCCTGGGAAGACCGCGACCGCATAGCGCTTTGCGTCGACCGCCATCGGGGTGATCGGCGTCGAGCGGGGCTTGCCCGACCTGCGGCCCCGCACCGTCAACACCAGCGGCTGCTCGGCGCCGAAGCTCACGCCGCGGCGCAGCAGCAGCATGTAGATCTTGTTGATCGGTTTCAGCCAGCGTGGTGCTCGCGTCATATCGCGACGCCGTGTTCGGCCAGCGCTCTTGTCAGCCCGTCGGTTCGCTGGGCGGTCGGCAGCGGGTCCACGAGGCTGAATCCGCAGCCGACCGCGCGGGCGCCGCCGTCCGCCTCGTCACTGTCGCCGACCATCACGGCATGCGCGGCCTCCACGCCCAGCCGGGAGAGTGCGGTTTCGAATATCGCAGCGGCCGGCTTGACGGCACCGACCTCGAAGGACAGCACGAACTCGTCGACGCATTCGGCCACCCCCAGGGCCACGAAAGCCGGACGCACGTCGAACGCGATGTTCGACACCACGGCGGTCTTGATGCCTTGTCGGTGCAGGCCCTTGAGCACGTCGGCGGTGTCCGGATAGGGCGTCCACGACGACGGGTCGATCACCCGGTCGTAGAGCGTCTCGGCGTGATGATCGGCAAGCCCGGACTCGCGCAGCACGTGCAGATACGCCTCGCGGTGCAGGTGCGGTGCCAGGTCACGGTTGACCCAGGCGTGGTAGGCCTCGGGTGTCATTTCGACGTGCTGGCCGACCGGGGCCGTGAGCCTGCGCATCAGCTCGGCCTGGACGTGGCCATCGATCTGACGCTCATCGGCCTTCATGCCCTCGAACCAGCTGTCGTCCTCTTCGAGGCGAAACAGCGTGCCGGAATAGTCGAAGAGAACGGCTTGCACGTGGAACACATCCGTCATCGTGCCAGGTGTGAAAGCCGGGCATTCCGGCTAATTAGCTGTCATGGCAGATATCGAGCGGGTCGTCGTGGTGGTGCCCGCGCACAACGAACTCGAACACTTGCCGCGCTCCCTGAGGGCGCTGACGACTGCCGCACTGTGCATGCCTGTGCCCGTAGTCACCGTCGTTGTGCTCGACGCCTGCGACGACGGCAGCGAGCGCCTCGCTGGCCGGTATGGGGCGGACGTGCACTTCGTGTCGGTCGACGCAGGCTGCGTCGGCGCGGCGAGGGCCGCGGGGTTCGACTACGCACGGGAGCACTGCCCGGCCGCCGTCGATCGCACGTGGTACGCGACGACCGACGCCGACAGTGTGGTGGATGCGCAGTGGCTGCCGCGGATGACGTCCGCCGACGCGGACATGGTGCTCGGGATCGTGCGCATCCCGGCATGGCGGCACTTTCCCGCTGCGGTCGCCCGCCGATACCTCCATGCGTACCACTCGAAAGGCAAAAGCCACAACCACATTCACGGCGCAAACATGGGCTTCCGCGCTGACGCGTACTGGCGTGTCGGGGGCTTTCGTGCACTCCCCACGGGCGAGGACGTCGAGCTGGTCGAGCGGTTCCAGGCTGCAGGCATGCGCATCCACCGTGACGCCGAGCTGGTGGTGGCGACGTCGGATCGACGCGACGGCCGGGCGCCTCGCGGCTTCGCGCAGCACCTGCGCGACTTGACACGTAGGACAGGTGCCGGGGCATGAATGCCGGGATGGTCGCCGAGTGGCTTGCATCGGGTGAGCTGGACCTGCCGCTGCCGGGTCGCGGTTCGACGGCCGCACGGTGGCGGCGGCTGGCCGACCTGACTGAGACGGACATCGTCGCGGGCCGGCTGGCTGAGGCACACGCCGATGCGGTGGCGATTCTGGCCGATCTCGAGGGGCCGGACGTCCAGCCAGATGAGTTGTGGGGGGTGTGGGCGGCGGAGGCTCCCGATGCGGTCGTGCACGCCAGCGATGCAGGCAACCGGGTGACACTCGACGGCACCAAGGCATGGTGCTCGGGTGCGGGCCTCTGCTCGCACGCCCTGGTAACCGCGCGGATGTCGTCCGGGGACCGGGGACTGTTCGCCGTGCCGCTGCGCCGGCCCGCCGTCAGGCCCCTTCCGAGTACGTGGCGCAATCCCGGTATGGCGCAGTCCGACACGCGCTCCGTTCACTTCAGCGACGCGCCTGCCATTCCGGTCGGACAACCCGGCGATTACCTGAGCCGACCCGGCTTCTGGCACGGTGCAATCGGCGTCAGCGCGTGTTGGCTGGGTGGAGCGCGGTCGGTGGCGAAGCCCCTCTACGACCGCGGCGCCGACGGCGGCGCGGATCCGCATGCTCTGGCGCATCTGGGCGCCGTCGACGCGGCACTCGCCGCAGGAGAAGCGATACTCATGGCGGCCGCCGCCGAGGTGGACGCGGATCCGTTGAACCGCAAGGGTTCAGCCGAGCTGATCGCGCGACGAGTCCGAGCCGTCGTGGAGACCGCAGTGGACCAGGTGATCAATCGCACGGCGCGTGCACTCGGGCCCGGGCCGTTGTGTCAGGATGCCGAGCACGCGCAGCGGGTGGCCGACCTGACCATCTACGTCCGACAGAGCCACGCCGAACGCGACCTCGAACAGCTGGGCCGCCTTGCGGGGCAGAAACGATGAAATCATCCCCGGCACTGAGCAACACCGCCCGCTTCGCGGCCCGGCCGCTGTCTGGCGGTGGAACCCCGGCGCACGTGTGGCTCGACGCTCGGCGCGAATTGCCCGTACTTGACCATTCCTCTTGTCGTGAAATCGTGGTGGTCGGAGCGCATCCCGACGACGAGACGTTCGGCTTCGGCGCGACGACCGCGATGATGGCGGACGCGGGTGTGCGCGTTCAGGTGCTATCCGCAAGTGACGGCGGGGCGTCGCACCCTGATCTTTCGCCGCCGCAGCGCAGGCAGCTCGAACAGCTCCGCCGAGCGGAGCTTCGCAGTGCCGCCGACGCCCTTGGTCTATCGGACCCGTCGTCACTTGGCCTGCCCGACGGGCAGATCGGCGACCACGAGGCAGAGCTGGCCGATATGTTGACCGAGATTCTCGCGGCCCGTCCCGCCGGAACCTGGTGCGCGGCAACCTGGCGCGGCGACGGCCACCCAGACCATGAAGCGGTCGGGCGGGCAGCGGCGGTCGCGGCCGCGCGCACCGGGGCGCAGCTGCTGGAGTACCCGGTGTGGATGTGGCACTGGGCACACCCGGATGACTCGGCGATCCCGTGGCACCGCGCATACAGAGTGTCGCTGACCCGCGCCGCGATGCTTCGCAAACGCGTTGCAGCGCAGGTATTTCGCAGTCAACTCGAGCCTGCGGCGCCCGATACAGCGCCGGTTATCCCAGCAGCCGTGTTGCGCCGACTGCTGGCGGTGGGAGAGGTGGTGTTTCGCTGACCGCTCGGCTGTCCGACGACTACTTCGACCGCATGTACACCGAGTCGGCCGATCCCTGGCAGCTGCAGACGAGATGGTACGAACGACGCAAGTACGCAATTACCCTGGCCCTTCTGCCATATGCGCGGTATCGCCACGCGTTCGAACCTGGTTGCTCGGTTGGCGTGCTGACCGAGCACCTCGTCCACCGGTGCGACCACGTCACTGCCACCGACGTCGCGGTGGCGGCGTTGGACGCCACTCATCGCAGGCTTGTCGACGCCGGATGCCGCGACCGGGTGACTCTGCTGCGCGCATCCCTCGACCAGCCTTGGCGGTCGGAGGGATGTGATCTGGTTGTGCTGTCGGAGATCTGCTACTACTTGGAGTCCGCCGTACTGCGCACGGTCATGGACCGTGAGGTGCCGCGGCTGGCGCAAGGCGCAACCCTGCTGGCCGCGCATTGGCGCCACCCGGTGGCCGACTATCCGATGACCGGTGATCACGCGAACGACGTCATCGGGGCCACCGCCGGCCTGCATCATGTCGGCGGATATCGGGACGCCGACGTCGTGATCGAGGTATTCGACACCGGCACGCCGACATCGGTGGCCGCCCGCACCGGGGTGCCCGGTACCTAGCGACGACGCGCCTGGGCGGCCTTGTCCGTGAGCACTTCTCGTTCACGGTCGTTGTCGGTCATCTGTGCTGCGCGGTCGAACTCGTCGGCGGCCTCGGCACCGCGACCGAGCCTGGCCAGTAGTTCGCCGCGCACGCTCGGCACCAGGTAAGAGCCGTCAAGGCCGTCGAGGTTGTCGACGATCTGCAAGGCGGAGGCGGGGCCCGCCACAGGATCAGCCATCGCCACGGCGACCGCCCGATTCAGCTCGACCACCGGTGACGGCGCCACCTGGCGCAGCCCGTCGTACAGCAGCACGATGCGCGCCCAGTCGGTGTCCGCCGCCGTCGGCGCGACGGCGTGGCATTCGGCCAGCGCGGCCTGCAGTGCGTACGGTCCCCAGCCAACACCCTTGCGTTGCAACGCATTAGCCGCCCGCTCGAGGGCGGCGATGCCGCGCTGGATCTGTGCGCGATCCCACTTGGTGCGGTTCTGGTCCTCGAGCAGGATCGGACGGCCGTCGGCGTCGGTGCGTGCGGCGAAGCGCGACGACTGAAACTCCATCAGCGACACCAGGCCGTGCACCTCTGCCTCGTCGGGTACCAGCGCCGCCAGGACGCGGCCCAGCCGCAGCGCCTCGCTGCACAGCTCGTCGCGGACCCAACGCTGCCCGAACGACGCCGAATAGCCCTCGTTGTAGATCAGGTAGATCACGCTCATCACTGCCGACAGCCGTTGCGGGTACTCCGACCGGTCCGGCACCTCGAACGGCGCATTCGCCGCGGCCAGCGTCTTCTTGGCCCTGGTGATGCGTGCCGCGACCGTCGCCGTCGACGTCAGGAACGCGCGGGCGATCTCCTCGGCGGTCAGGCCGCCGACGACGCGCAGCGTCAGCGCGATCTGGCCTTCCCGGGACAGCACCGGGTGCGACGAGATGAAGATCAGCCGCAGCACGTCGTCATCGATGCGGTCGGGATCCCAGGGTTCAGGAAAGTTAGAGACCTGCGTCTCGAGTTCGTGGGCCATCGCCGCGTATTTGGCGTCGAGGTTCTCCTGCCTGCGCCAATGGTCGATGGCCTTGCGCCTCGCGACGGTGGTCAGCCACGCGCCTGCGTTGCGCGGCACACCGGATGACGGCCACTGGGTCAGCGCGTCGACGAGGGCTTCCTGCGCCAGGTCCTCGGCGAGGCCGACGTCGCCGACCGCGCGGGTCAGCGTCGCGATGATCTTGGCGGCCTCCATCCGCCACACCGCATCGACGGTCTGCTGTAGATCCGGCACGTGCCCATTGTGCCGAGCGGCTCAGGCCGTCCCGCGCAGTGCCGCGGTCGCGCCCGCGAACATGGTGGACTTGATCGCCTGCAGGGTGCCGGGATCCTTGCCCTTCAAGGCCGTAACGAGATCGACGGCCGCCGACGTCACCTTGTCCTCGGAAGCGGTCGCGGTCACCAGGCCGACCGCGTGAGCGTCGGCCCCGCCGTAGCGACGTCCGGTGGTCATCGCCTCGACCGCGGCAGCCGGCGTGAGCTTGGCCTGGATCACGGCAGCCATGCCCGGTGTGAACGGGATGCGGATGTCGACCTCGGGGAAGCAGTAGTAGCCGCGGTCGACCCGCATGACCCGAAAGTCGTGGGCAATTCCGAGCATCGCGCCGGCGCCGAACGCGTGACCGTTGACGGCGGCGACCGTGGGGACCGGAGCGACGAGCACACGAGCGAGTAGTTGCTGCACCTGGTCGATGTACCAGTCGCGTTGATCGCTATGGGCGGCAAGCCAATCCAGATCCAGGCCGTTCGAGTAGAACTTGCCGTCTCCGGTTGTTACCAGCGCCTTGGCCTCACCGGACTCGATGCGGTCGAGGAATCCGTTGACGGTGGCCAGCCAGTCAGGCGAAAAGCGGTTCTCGTCGTCGCCGAGGTGCAAAACCGCTATGTCATCGATGATTTCGAGTGCGGGCATGGTTGTCTCCTAACTTGACGGACAGGATCGCTTGCACGGCGGCAGCGAGGCGGTGGCGGGTGTCGGCGGTGGGCGGCATGGGCCTGCGCAGCATCAGACCGGTGGGCAGGCCGACCACGCAGTCCTCGATCACGGCAACGGATGCGGCGTCCTTGCGGTCCCACATGGCGATCGACAGCCGGATCAGCATGTCGCGAAGATCGCTGTCAAGCGCGCTCAGTTCGGCCTGTACCTCGGCGGGTGCCTCGCCGATCAGTTCGTCGCGGCTGATTTCGAACACCAGCCGGGTCGACGATGGGTACTGCTCGCTGAACACGGCGGGCGCATCGGCCGCGGCGATGACGGCGCGGACGGGCTCGTCTTCGGCTTCGACGGCCTGCTGCTGCAACGTGAGGAAGCGTCGGGCGGCGCGCACCCAGGCGCGGCCGACCAAGCCGCCGCGGGAACCGAACGCGTGATAGATCGCGCCGTTCGAGATGCCTGCCCGCTCAGACACCGCGCGGATCGTGACGGCCTTGACCCCGCCCTCGACGGCGAGCGCCTCGGCCGCGTCGAGCATCGCGTCGCGGTCGTACACCTGTGGCCGGGGCATGAGAGGCAAAGTAACAGAGCGAATGCTCTGTTATCAAACGCGTGAGTGACACGCCGAGGCAATGCGGGCGGTAGCAACGATCAGAGGCGGAGAGTAGTGCTATGGCACACAGGCTCGTCACCGCTTACCGGGAAGGGCGAAAGGCCTTTCCTCACACGCTTCTCAACCCGTACGCGGGAATGGGCGATCGTGCCGTCGCCCGTATGTGGCGACTCGGCTGGCAACGGGCGGCCGAGGAGAGCCGCGGCATTCCGCCCGAAGCCGAACGCATCGAGCGGTTGCGCGCCGAGATCGACGCGCTGCTGGACTGAGGGGCCCGGCGGGCCATGTTTCGGAACATCCCCGCGGTCAAAGCCGAACCGGCAGGGCTTTCAGGGCGCGTGTCAGAGTACTGGTGCGGTACTGCACCGTCGCGGCGTCGTCCAGCCTGATCCGACCGAATCGGACCAACAGCCGGCCGAGGGCTACCTCGGCTTCCATGCGGGCAAGCGGGGCACCGACGCAATAATGAATTCCGTGGCCGAATGCCAAGTGTGCATTAGGTTTTCGGCAAATATCCAGCCGATCAGAATCATCGAACTGCCCACCGTCGCGGTTCGCGGCCAACAGCGCAATCATGACGAACTCGTTCGCGGGTATGTCTACGTCGCCCACGCGGATCGGGACAGTGGTGAATCGAATCGTGGCGATGTTGATCGGACTCTCGTAGCGCAGGAACTCTTCTATCGCGGTCGGCAGCATGGATGGTTGATCACGAAGCGCGGCGAGCTGCGACGGGTTCCGCAACAGAGCCAGAATGGCGTTTCCGATGAGGTTCACCGTCGTCTCATAGCCGGCCAGGATGAGCAGGTAGGCCGTCGTCACTAGTTCGTCGTCGGACAGCTGGTCACCGTCGTCTCTGGCCTCGATCAGTGCAGTCAGCAAGTCGCTGCCGGGGTCCTGCCGTTTGGCGGCGATCAGTCGGCTCACCAGCGTGGTCAGGGAGTCCCAGGATTCGGCGATTTCGCCTGGGTCGAGTGAGGAAAGTAGTGGGTCGACGGCGGTCTTGAAGTGGTGCCGCAGCACAGGAGGGACGCCAAGGAGATCACCGATCACGCGCATGGGCAGTGGTACGGCGAAGGACTCCACCAGGTCGACAGTGCCGGAAGCGGCCGCTCGTTCGACGTTGTCGAGCAATTCGTCTGCGATTCGTTCGATGCCGGGGCGCAGCTTCTCGACGGCACGTGACGTGAAGGCCTTGACGACGAGCCGGCGCAGCCTGGTGTGATCCGGCGGGTCTGTCATCAGCATGCTCGCGTTGAGCGGGAACGTGTGGTTTCCACCGGTGCCCGGCGGAAACATCGTGTCCAGGCGCGCGTGATCCTTACTGAGTCGCGCGTCGTTCAGTAGAGCTTTCGCTTCGGTGTACCGGGTGACGAGCCACACCGGCACGGCGCCCCAGATCAGAACTCGGGCGACCGGCCCGTCCGCCCGCAATCGGCGGTAGAGCTGATGGGGGTTCTGAAAGAAGGCCCGGTCGAGCCGGATCGTCTCTTCGTGTGCCACAGTCGAATAAACGACTTGCGTTGCAGTCCTATTCGCACGAGTGAGACGAAGATCACCCATGCGATGTCGCGGGCTTGCTCGCGCGACGCTAGCCGACCGCGCGGCCGGCGCCCTCCCAGAACTGTGCGCGCACCGCCTTCTTGTCGGGCTTTCCCAGCGCGGTCACCGGCACCGACTCCACGACGATCACCTGCTTCGGCGACTGCACCGAGCCCTTGCGCTCCTTCACCGAGGCCTGGATCTCGGCGGCCACCTTCGCGACGGCTTCCTCGTCACTGGGTACGTCGGGACGCAGCACGATCACCGCGGTCACCGCTTCGCCCCACTTCTCGTCCGGCGTACCGATCACGCACACCTGCGCGACCGAAGGGTGTTCGGCGACAACGTCTTCCACCTCACGTGGGAACACGTTGAAGCCGCCGGTGACGATCATGTCCTTGGTGCGGTCGACGATGTACCAGAACCCGTCCTCGTCCTCACGGGCAACGTCGCCAGTGTGCATCCAGCCATCGCGGAACGTCTCGGCGGTCGCTTCAGGCTTGTTCCAGTAGCCGCCCGACACAAGCGGACCGGAAACACAGATCTCGCCGACCTCACCCTGCTTCACCGGCGTGCCGTCCTCGCCCAGCAGAGCGGTCCGACAGAACAGTGTGGGCTTGCCGCAGGAGGTCAGCCGCTTCTTGTCGTGATCGCCCTTAGCCAGATACGTGATCACCATCGGCGCCTCGGACTGGCCGTAGTACTGCGCGAAGATCGGACCGAACCGATTGATGGCCTCCTTCAGCCGCACCGGGTTCATTGCGGAAGCGCCGTAGTAGACGGTCTCCAGCGATGACAGGTCGCGGGTGTGTGAATCCGGATGGTCCATCAGCGCGTAGATCATCGACGGCACCAGCATCGTCGCCGTGATCTTCTGCTCCTCAATGGTTTTCAGCACTTCGGCCGGATCGAACTTGGTGAGCACGACGAGTTCGCCGCCCTTGATGATCGTCGGGACGAAGAACGCGGCGCCCGCATGCGACAGCGGCGTGCACATCAGAAACTTCGGATGCTCGGGCCACTCCCACTCGGCGAGCTGGATCGTCGTCATCGTGGTGATCGACTGGACAGTGCCGATCACGCCCTTGGGCTTACCGGTTGTCCCGCCGGTGTAGGCCATACCGCCGATGTGATCCGGCGGAAGGTCCGCGGCCACCAGCGGCTGCGGCGAATATTTCGCGGCCTCGGCGGTCACGTCGACGGCCACATCGGACAGGGCATCGGGCACCGGGCCGATCGTCAGCACCTGCTTGAGCGCAGGCACCTTCTCAAGCAGCCCGACCGCCCGCTCGACGAACATCGGGTTCGGATCGATGATCAGCGACGTCACTCCCGCGTCGTTCAGCACATACGCGTGGTCGTCCAGCGACCCGAGAGGGTGTAGTGCGGTACGGCGGTAGCCCTGGGTTTGGCCGGCGCCGAGAATCATCAGCACCTCGGGCCGGTTGAGCGAGAGCAGGCCGGTGGCGCTGCCGGTGCCTGCGCCCAGCGCCTCGAAGGCCTGAATGTACTGGCTGATCCGGTCGGCGAGCTCACCACCGGTGAGGGTGGTGTCGCCGAGGAACAGCACCGGCTTGTCCTTGTTCCGCTTTAGAGCCCCGACGGTGAGGTGGCCGGAGTGGATGGGATGGCGCAGCAGGTCCGTCATGGTGACCAGACTAGAACGTGTTACAGAAATGCGGCAACGAACTCAGCGGCCTGCGGCTTCGCGTGCCTGATCAGCCACCTTCTGGGCGAGGTCGGCCCGCCACTGGATCTCCTTCTGGATCCAAGGGTTGTCCAGGTCGAACTCCTCGGTGTCCGACACGCGGCGCACCTCGAGCTTGACGCCGGGGCCCAACGGGCACTTTTGCGCCCACTGCTTGGCCTCTTCCTTCGACGACACGTCGAGGATCCAAAACCCATTGAACAGCTCCTTGGCCTCGGTGTACGGGCCGTCGGTGACGACGGGCGGATCCGAGTCGAAGTCGACGACGAAGCCCTCGTCTGGTCCGGTCAGGCCCTCGCCGGCCAGCATCACACCGGCCTTGATGAGCTCCTCGTTGTAGCGGCCCATCGACTCGATGATCTCGTTGAAATCGATGTTCTGCTCCGCCATGGCCTTCTCGGCCTCGGGGGTTGACCGCATGATCAGCATGTAGCGCGACATTGTGGTGTCTCCTTCTAGTTGGGAAGGGGCCCGTCCATTCTTATTGCTCGAGTGCCCCTCGCAAGTACGTCGAACGCCAACCCGCCGAAATCGACACACGCCGCGAAATTTCTCCAAAGAATTTCGAGCGCTGGAAGGATGGCGTCATGCTGGCCGCTGACCTGGTCATTCAGGGAACTGTCCTCACTGTTGACGAACTCCAACCGACCGCCGAGGCGTTGGCCGTGTCCGATGGCCGGATCATCGCGGTCGGTGAGCGCGCGACGTCGAGAGCTGGATCGGGCCCGGCACCGAGGTCATCGATACCGGTGATGGCTGCGTGATGCCGGGATTCGTTGAAGCACACGGCCATCCGCTGATGGAGGCGATCGTGCTGTCCGACCGCATGGTCGACATCCGGCCGGTCACCATCCGTGGCGCCGACGACGTCGTCGACGCAATACGGCGCGAAGTCGCCAACCGCGGGCCCGACGGCGGGTATCTCAACGGCTGGGACCCGTTGCTGCAGAACGGATTACCGGAGCCGACGCTGAACTGGCTGAACTCCGTCGCACCCGACTCCCCGCTGGTGATCGTCCACAACTCCGGACACAAGGCGTACTTCAACTCCGCAGCTGGCGCCCGGGCGGGGCTGACCCGCGACACCGCGGATCCCAAGGGCGCCAGATACGGCCGCGACGCCGACGGTGAGCTCGACGGCACCGCCGAGGAGACCGGCGCGGTGTTCTCCTTACTGGCCGGCGCCATCGACCCGAGCGGCTACCCGGCGATGTTGCGCGCCGAGCTCGCGCGGCTCAACCGCGGCGGGCTGACCACCTGCTCGGAAATGGCATTCGACCCGGTGTTCCGGCCCGTCGTCGAGCAGATGCGCGATGCGCTCACCGTGCGGCTGCGGCCATATGAGATCTCGAACGCGCAGATGAACACAGACATGACCCCCGACAACGGCGACGACATGCTGCGCCAGGTCGGCATCAAGATCTGGGTCGACGGCTCACCGTGGATCGGCAACATCGACCTCAGCTTCCCGTATCTGGACACCGACGCCACGCGCACCATCGGCGTCGCACCCGGTTCGTGCGGTCATGCCAACTACACCCGCGAGCAGCTGGCCGAGATCGTCGCGGCGTACTTCCCGAAGGGCTGGCCGATGGCCTGCCACGTGCAGGGCGACGCGGGCGTCGACACCATCCTCGACGTCTACGAGGACGCACTGCGGCGCTGGCCCCGAGACGACCACCGGCTGCGGCTCGAACACGTCGGCGCAATCCGGCCTGAACAGTTGGTGCGCGCCCATGACCTCGGGGTGACGTGCAGCCTCTTCGTCGACCAGATCCACTACTGGGGCGACGTCATTGTCGACGGCCTGTTCGGGCCCGAGCACGGTGAGCGCTGGATGCCGTGCGGAAGCGCCGTCAAGACAGGGATGCGGATATCGCTGCACAACGACCCACCGGTGACGCCGGAAGAGCCGCTGCGCAATATCAGCGTCGCTGTCACCAGGACCGCGCCGAGCGGCCGCGTGCTGGCCCCCTCGGAGCGGCTGACGGTCACGCAGGCCATCCGTGCGCAGACCATCGACGCGGCGTGGCAGCTGTTCGCCGACGACGTGGTCGGCTCGCTGGAGGTCGGCAAGTACGCCGACATGGTGGTGTTGTCGGCCGATCCGCGCACCGTGCCGCCGGAGGAGATCGCCGATCTCGAGGTGCAACGGACGTTTCTCGCGGGCCAGCAGGTTTACCCGAAATAGGACTGACAAATCGGCTGACATGGAAGGCTCGTCGTATGTCTGACCTGGCTGATCCGCAATTTCTCGACGAACGTCTGGCCCACTGGGCGGAAACGAAGCCCGACGACGAGGCCGTCACCTATCTCAACCGCACCTGGACGTGGGCGCAGTGGAACGACCGCGTCCGCAGGCTTGCCGGAGCCTTGGCGGCCTTCGGCGTCAAGCGCGGTGACGTGGTCGCATTCCTCGACAAGAACCACCCCGCCTGCCTGGAGATGACGTTCGCCGCCGCATCACTGGGTGCGGCAAACGCCATCATCAACTTCCGACTCGCTGCCGACGAAATGGACTACGTACTCAACGATTCCGGCGCCAAGGTGTTGATCGTTGGTGCCGAGCTCAAGCCCGGCATCGACAAGATCCGGGACAAGCTGCCGAAGGTCGAGCACATCATCGAGGTCACCCCAGAGGGTGGCGACGGCGACGAGTACGAGGCGTTGCTGGCGGGGGCGACACCGGTGGACCGCTCATCGGACGTCGAGCCCGACGACGTCTGCATCATCATGTACTCGTCGGGGACCACCGGCCGCCCCAAGGGCGTCGCGTTGACGCAGGCCAACCTCATCGCGCATACGGTCAACGGGCAAGAGGGATTCGAGTTCGACGACGGCGACAAGAACATGGTGTCGATGCCGCTGTTCCACGTCGGCGGCACGTCGTACGCCCAGCTCGGGATTCACAATGGCATCCCGAGTGTGATGACACGCGACGTGGACGGCGCCGCGCTTGCCGGAGCGATCCTGCAAGGGGCCAACCGCACGTTCCTGGTACCCGCAGTGCTGGCGAAGGTGCTGGACTCGGGCCCGGACGCGGTGAAGCTGTTCGGCGCTCTCAAGACGTACTCGTACGGCGCTTCACCGATGCCGTTGCCGCTCTTGCGGGCTGCCCTGGAGGCCTGGCCCAACACCGACTTCATCCAGGCGTACGGGCTGACCGAGCTGTGCGGCGTCATCAGCCACCTCATGCCTGACGACCATCGTTCCGACAATGTGGAGCGCCTATCCAGCGCGGGGACGCTGGTACCCAACGCGGAGGTGCGGGTGGTCAACCCCGACACCCTCGAAGACGTCCCGCAGGGTGAGCAGGGCGAATTGTGGTTCCGGTCAAAGCAATTGATGAAGGGCTACCACAACAAGCCAGAGGCCACTGCCGAGGCGATCACCGAGGACGGCTGGTTCCGCACCGGCGATATCGGCCGGGTCGATGACGGTGGCTACATCTTCGTCGAGGACCGGCTGAAGGACATGATCATTTCCGGCGGGGAGAACATCTACTCGATCGAGGTGGAGCGGGTGCTGGCCGAACACCCGGCGGTGGCCGAGGTCGCGGTCATCGGCGTGCCTGACGAGAAGTGGGGCGAGGTGGTGAAAGCCGTTGTCTCGCTGGAAGGTGACGCCACCGAGCAGGAGCTGATCGCGTTCTGCCGCGAGCATCTGGCCGCCTACAAGTGCCCGAAGACCGTCGATATCAAGGACGAGCTGCCGCGCAATCCGACGGGCAAGATCCTGAAGAAAGATCTGCGCAAGCCGTTCTGGGAGGGCCGCGACCGCGCCACGGTCTAACGAAACCCGAGTCAAATCTGGCTTATCGGAACGGCCACCTCGCTGCGGCGCCGGAATGGCAGAGTCCATGGCGGGTCGTAGAACCAGGCGACGGCGACCCCGCAGGTTGGATTCCGTTGTCGTGCAGTGTCTTCAAGAGCTCATCGGTTTGGTTTGAGATGGCCTTCGCGCTGCGATCGCCACTGAAGCGCAACACGGCGACGGTCTCGCCAGGGGCTGACGCAAGCGCGACATTGTCGTCGTCGGGTGTGGGAAGTGTCTCCAAGCTCCACTTCGACGGCATGTAAAAGCGGATAGTCCAACGACCGTTCTCTATCAGTGACTGGGCAACCGGTGCGGTCATGGCGATCTTGTCGCCGCGGATCGACTGCTGGGCAACAGGTGCCATCATCCCAATCCCCTCGTCGCGATGATTGCCTCCGAAGATGTAGCGCGCCAGACGGCGGAAGCCGATGCTGCGAGCGCGTTCCTCGTCGCCGGCGACCGTCGTCTCCGCAGCGATCCGCGGTCCGTACTGGCGAATTTCGACGCCATTCGTCAGGGGCCTGCGAATGAAGTGCGGTTCGTCGGTGCCGACGCGGATACCCGCGATCGACAGCAGCGATTCGACCACCTGGCCGGCGATCTTGGTGATCTGCACGGAACCTCCCTGCACCTGATGGTTACCCAGATAGTTAAGTAACTGAAATGTAGCCGCCCCCCGCCGCCACCTAAACCGTCAAGTGCTTACCGAACTATGACATCGGCCGGGCTTCACCAGCCCTGCGATCCCGGAGTGCCTTTGAATGGACCGACCACCCAGGTCGTCACCCATCCGCCGTAGAAGCCGCCCGGTTGCGGTTGGACGACCTCACCGTTGACCGTGCACCGATCAACCAGCGCTGCCATCACGGCGACTGCGCCGGCGATCGCGGCGAAGCCACGGGTCGGACGCACATATGTCCATGCCGCACGGGCTGCGACCTTCGTCCCGCCGAGCGCGTCGAAGTAGCTGGCTTGTCCCTTCCACTCGCACCACGACGAACCGCCTGTCGAGCGCAGAGCGCCGTCGCGGAAGCAGTCACGTGGCAGGTAGTAGGTGGGGGGATGGCTCGTCTCGAGCACTCGCCACGCACGTCGCGTGGATGCGATCGCCTCTCCGCCGAGTTCGACGGTGATAGATCCGTTGAACTCCTCCAACCGCGGTGGACGCGGGTAGTCCCAGACCGACTCCTGTCCGGGGCCGGGCGTATCTGGGGTGGGACGAGGAAGCATTGCAGCCACAGTTTAGGCGCGGTAGGGAAATATGGTCAGTGTGCCGCCCCTGACGGACCTGCTCGACCGACTATATGTAGTCTCGCTGCCGATGCGAGTTCGCTTCCGCGGCATCACGGTTCGCGAGATCGCGTTGATCGACGGGCCGGCCGGGTGGGGCGAGTTCGGAGCGTTTCTCGAGTACGAGCCGGCCGAGGCGGCGCATTGGCTGGCCGCCGGTATCGAAGCTGCCTATCAGCCGACTCCGCAGGTGTATCGCGATCGCATCCCGATCAACGCCACCGTGCCCGCCGTCGCCGCAGACGAGGTGCCTGACCTGCTGGCCAGGTTTCCCGGGGCGCGTACGGCCAAGGTGAAGGTCGCGGAGCCCGGGCAGTCGTTGGCCGATGATGTGGCTCGGGTCAACGCAGTTCGCGCATCAGTGCCGACGGTGCGGGTGGACGCGAACGGGGGCTGGAGCGTCGAAGATGCCGTCGCGGCCGCCGATGCGCTGACGGCCGACGGCCCGCTCGAGTACATGGAGCAGCCGTGCAAGACGGTGCCAGAACTCGCCGAGGTGCGGCGGCGGGTCGACGTGCCGATCGCTGCCGACGAGAGCATCCGCAAGGCCGACGATCCGTTGCACGTCGTCCGCGCCGGGGCCGCCGACATCGCGGTGCTGAAGGTCGCGCCGCTGGGTGGGGTGCGCAAACTGCTCGACATCGCTGAGCAGATCGAGATTGCGATCGTGGTGTCCAGCGCACTCGATTCGGCCGTCGGGATCGGTCACGGACTGCTGGCCGCCGCGGCCCTGCCCGAGCTGTCGCACGCGTGCGGGCTTGGCACCGGCGGGTTGTTCATCGAGGACGTCGCGGCACCGTCGCCGCCCGTCGATGGTTACTTGTCCGTCAAACGGGTGACGCCGGACCCGGCGCGCCTCGCTGCTCTCGCTGCGGAGCCGGAGCGCAGGGAATGGTGGATCGACCGCGTCATTGCTTGCTATCGACAAGAATTCGAAGAATTCGAGTAACTACCTACCCTATGCCGTCGCCCGACGGTGGCCAGACACTGCTGGTATGAGCGGATTTCGTGTTGGCCTGATGGACTTGATCGTCGCGGGCCGCCCCGCCGCCGATACGTTCACGCGCCTCAACTATTTCAGCGCCGTCGCCATGGGTGTCGACTCGTTCTGGGTGCCCGACCATCTCAATGCGATCTTTCCGCGGTCGTTGTGGCAATCGAAGTACTGCGGCGCGGCCAGGATCCAACCGTCGGTCGACGCTTCCATGGAACCGTGGGCGATGCTCGGAAACATAGCCGCGCGCAACCGGATCAGCAGGCTCCCGCTCGGCATCGGCGTCACCGACGCCGGGCGTCGCAACCCGGCGGTGACGGCTCAGGCCGCTGCGACGATGAATCTGTTGACCCGTGGCCGCTTCATCCTCGGTATCGGTCCCGGCGAACGCGAGGGCAACGAGCCCTATGGCGTCGAGTGGTCCAAGCCGGTCGCCCGATTCGAGCAGGCGATGGCCACCATTCGGGCTCTGTGGGACTCGAAAGGCCAACTCGTGAATCGGGATTCGCCGTTCTTCCCGCTTCGCAACGCGGTCTTCGATCTGCCGTCGTACAAGGGCAGGTGGCCTCAGATCTGGATCGGCGCGCACGGACCGCGCATGCTTCGGGTGGTGGGACGATACGCGGACGGCTACTTTCCCGCGTTTCCTCACCGGCCCGAGGAGTATGCTCGTCGCCTCGAGGCGGTCAGGGCGGCCGCGTCGGACGCCGGCCGCGATCCGATGGCGATCGTCCCGGCGATTCTGATGCCGATCCTGACGGGGCTCAGCCGCGACGACATCGATGAGGCGCTCGAATCGGATGTGCTCAAAACCGCCGCGCTGAGCGCATCCGATGAGTTCTTCGCCCAGCACGGTGCACAGCACCCGCTGGGAGTCGGATTCATTGGTGGCCAGGATCTGCTGCCGCAGACCTTGGACGAGCAGACGGTGTTATCGCATATCAAGGGGATAACGCCGGCTTTCCTGCGATCCATGATGTTGACCGGGACCCCCGATGAGGTCATCGAGCAGGCGGCGGAGTGGCGGGACTGCGGCGTGCGGCACCTGGTCGCGAGCAACATCAGCTTCCTGCAGCCGAGGTTGCGCAACGGGTTCGCTTCGACAGTGCCCTTCTTCCGGATAATGCGACGGCTGAGGAAGCTCTGACTCAGTGGATTAGCGGACCGCACCGAACGTCGAAGCGTTCGCGCACCGTGTCCAGGGTGCGGCGCAGACTCTCGCGTTCGCGGCGGTGAGTGAGCATGAATCGTGCGGCGCCGATCATCCTGCGTGGCAACGGATACCAACGGTCGAAATCGAGCCCGCATTCGCTGAACGCTTTGGTCGGGACGTTGTCGGCGATCAGGCTGAGGTTGTACTGCGCCATCGCGAAAAGCGCGTACGGGAAAACCGCACGTGATTTCTCGAAAATCTCCGGAACGTCGACTTCGTACAGCGGGACTTTCCTTATCTTGCCCTGGAATAGCAGGTGCGTCAGGAAGTAACCCGCGAACGACGTCAAATGGAGTGTGGCAGAACGCGGTTGGATCGACAGCACGGCTCCGCTGTCGGACACATAGGGCTCGTAAGGGTACTCGCGTTGCGTGAGATATCCGGTGCAGTTCACAATCCAGCTGCCCGGCCGGATCGCCTTGGTGGCTCCGCTGCCGAGGACCATCTCCGTCGAGCCGTTGCGGTCCACGGCATCCACGAAGTGGTCCATGATCACGTCGTTGAGGCCGTCGGAAATCGTCTTGTTCTCGGCTCTCGACAGCAAGCCCCCCACGAAGTTCCCCGTCTCGGGGGTCAACCAAGTGCCGTAGTTGTCGCGGTGCCAATCCCACACGAACTTCTCGTTGGTGCCGTCGAAACGCCGGGCGAGTTCCACTCCGAGGCTGGCGAACCGGGTGCCGTCCCACCATCGCCGGACCCCAGTGGGGAAGAACTGCTCACGGCATGCGAAGAACGTGCCTGAACCCGCCACCAGGTTCACTTCACGGCCCGGATATTCCGTGATCAGCGCATGCGCCGTGTCCATCCCGGTCTTACCGCCACCGATGACCCACACGGGTGTATTGCTGTCCCGCATGGCGTCCCCGCGCATGTCGCAGAAGTCCGGAGACACCGACTGGACACGCTCGCTGGAAACCTCGAGCGGGTCGTTGGGTAAAACGCCGATTCCGTAGGCCTTGATCAATCGCTTCGTCTCGACCACTAGAGTCCGGCCATCCGACGATCTGCACCGGATCCGCACGACTCCATCGATCTCATCGTCGGCCTCCATCTCCCAACCGAAGAATTCGTCGACCGGGACCCGCTGCTTGATCACGTCAACACAATGCGCGAAGTGGTCGAGCACCTCGGTCTTCGTCGCGAGGTACGAGGGGTCCTTGCCGAGGGTCCATTTGATGTTGCCTGCGGTGAACATGGGATACGGCTGGTGCAGCCGCACGTAGGGATAGGTGTCCACCCACATGCCGCCGACACGTTGTCTGCGGTCGATCAGGATGATCCTCTGATCGCGCGATAGATAGCGGCTGGCGACAAAGAGCGCGTTCAACCCCACGATGCCGGCTCCGACGATGCAGACGTCACAGTGCTCAAGGGCTGACGGTGCAGATCCGGGCATGGACCGATCATTCGTCGACGCCGCGGTGCGGCATAGGGTAGCCGGGTACTCGACTCCGCCTTGTCCTAATTTGTGGGGGTCATGGCCTAGACGCCACAACTGAGGTCCCCAACACTGGATACGTGCGATCAGTGGTGGTCCTCGGCTACCCGGGCGTCCAGGCACTCGACCTGGTCGGCCCGTCCGAGGTGTTCACCGGCGCGACCATCTACCTGGCCGGCCACGGACGCGTCGACGAGGGCTACTCCGTCACCGTCGTCTCCCGTGGCGGCGAACCGGCCACCACCCTCACGGGCCTGGCGCTCGTCGCCCAACCGCTACCCGATCCGCGCGAACCGATCGACACCCTGGTGCTGCCCGGGGGGATCGGGGTCGACGACGCCCGACACAACGCCGACACCATCGGCTGGATCCAGATAGCAGCCGAGCACGCCCGCCGCGTGGTCAGCGTCTGCACCGGATCCTTCCTCACCGCGCAGGCCGGTTTGATCGACGGCTGCATCGCGACGACCCACTGGGCGTTCGCCGGCCAGATGGCCCGCGAATTCCCCACTGTCACGGTCGATCCCGAGCCGATCTTCGTCCGTAGTTCGGAGAAGGTCTGGACGGCGGCGGGTGTCACCGCCGGCATCGATCTGGCGCTGTCACTGGTCGAGGACGACTACGGCACGGAGGCCGCGCAGACCGTCGCTCGCTGGCTGGTGCTGTATCTGCGACGGCCCGGCGGGCAGACACAGTTCGCGGCGCCGGTGTGGATGCCGCGTGCGAAACGGACCCCGATCCGCGAGGTGCAGGAGGCCATCGAGACAGAACCCGGTGCCGCACACAGCATCCCGGACTTGGCGCGTCGTGCGGCGATGAGCCCGCGTCACTTCACCCGACTGTTCACCGAAGAGGTCGGCGAGGCGCCCGGCGCATACGTCGAGCGCGTCCGCACCGAAGCCGCCCGACGTCAACTAGAGGAGACCGACGACACCGTCACGGTGATCGCCGCCCGGTGCGGCTTTGGATCGGCCGAGACATTGAGACGCAATTTTGTTCGACGACTTGGCATTTCACCAGACCAGTACCGTAAGACATTCGCCTAACAGAGGAGATGGCAATGACGCAGATCGCGATCGTGGTGTACCCCGGCTTCACCGCACTGGATTTCATCGGCCCATACGAGGTGCTGCGCAACCTGCCCGACGCGGAGGTGCGCTTCGTCTGGCATGAGCCGGGGCCCATCGCCGCCGACTCCGGGGTGCTGCTCGTCGGCGCCACGCATTCGTTCGACGAGACGCCGTCGCCCGACATCGTTCTGGTACCCGGCGGCATGACGACCTTCGAACACGCGCGCGACGAGAAGCTGCTGGACTGGGTGCGAAGGGCGCACCAGACCGCGACATGGACGGCATCGGTGTGTTCTGGCTCGGTGATCCTCGCGGCGGCAGGGTTGCTGGAAGGCAAGCGGGCCACATCGCACTGGATATGCGTGCCGATGCTGAAGCCGTTCGGTGTCACGCCGGTCGGCGACGAGCGGATCGTCCACGAGGGCCACATCGTGACCTGTGCGGGTGTCTCGGCGGGCATCGACCTCGGGTTGTGGCTGGCGGGGCAGATCGTCGGTGAGGCGAAAGCCAAAGCCATCCAGCTCACGATCGAATACGACCCTCATCCGCCCTTCGACTCGGGCCATATGTCGAAGGCGTCGGCCGCCACGAAGGCGACCGCGACCGCGATGCTGACCAAGGAGTCGGTCAAGAAGGGCCAGCTGCTCCCGTCCACGCTGCTGCTCTGGGATGCCGCCATCCAGCGTGCGCGCTCCAAGCGCCGCGGCAAGCGTCGCGACCGCGAAGCGATTTCGGCGCGCTAACGCCCGCTGAGCGTCCGTGACCGCGCCCAAATCGCCGAGCGGATCTCGGCGATGACCCGTTGCGGGTACTCGACGAGGTCCAGCCATGTGAACCGCAGCACCTGCCAACCCATCAGCGTGAGGTAGTTCTGGCGCTTTCGATCGTTCTGGAAGACCTCCTGATCACTGTGGAACGCCCAGCCATCGACCTCGACGACTATCTTCGGCGCCGTGAACGCGACGTCGACTCTGTATGGGCCGATCGGGTAGTTGGTGCGCCAGCCGGTAATGCCCGCTTCGCGCAGGAGTCTCACCAGCAAGCGCTCGGCCTCGGAGCGGGCACCATCTGACGCGGCCTTCAAGAGCCGCCGCGCTCGCGGCGACCCGTACCGGCCCTTGTTGCGAAGATGCGCTCGCCACAGATCCTGCAGACCGAGGTGGCGCTGTAATGCGGCGTCCATCAGCTTGATGCCACCGCGTCCCTTTACCGCCGATTCGATCACCGTGAGCGCGAGCGCCGTCACACGGATCTCACGGTGGACGACGACATCAGTGGCGTTCAAATCTCGACGCCGAACCCGGCAGCCGTCGCGGCTGCGGCCGTGGCTGTTTCGTGGCACTGTCACCTCGACGATGTCAGGTGCGAACCTCGTGAGGTCGTGCCACCACGCGGCCGCGAGACCGCTGGCCGCGGCGTGCTCGCCGTAGCCCCATACAACGGCGCGGATCCGCGCGGCGTCGGTGAATGGGCGGTCGTGGACGAAGTACACGCCGCGGCTGCATCGAACCCAGTGACCGGAGGCCACACGTCGCTGCACGGCCTTCAGACTCAACCCCAGGCGACGAGCTTGGGCAAGCGTGATCACACCGTCGTTACGGCGGAGGTAGTCGTCGAGCACATGGGATGGACGCCACGGACAGCCGTTCCGTTCCGCGGCCCCGCGATTTCGGCGCGCTAACGCCCGCTGAGCGTCCGTGACCGCGCCCAAATCGCTCTCCAGTAGCGTCGTCGGCGTGAATCTGGCCTACGACGATCGCGGAAAAGGCGAGCCGGTGCTGTTCATTGCAGGTCGCGGGGGTTTGGGCCGCACCTGGCACCTGCACCAGGTACCCGAATTCCAGCGGGCCGGCTATCGCTGCATCACCTTCGACAACCGCGGCGTCGGCGCGACCGACAACGCCGGCGGCTTCACCACCGAGCAGATGGTGGCCGACACCGCCGCGCTCATCGAGAAGCTCGACGCAGCACCGGTACGCATTGTGGCCGTCTCGATGGGCGCCTACATCGCCCAGGAGTTGATGGTCGCGCGGCCGGAACTCGTCAGGGAGGCGGTGCTGATGGCCACCCGCGGCCGCCAGGACCGCACCCGCGAATTCTTCCGCACCGCCGAGTGGGAGCTCATTTCGTCCCGTGTTCGGCTGCCTGCCAACTACGACGCGAAAATGCGCCTGCTGGAGAGCTTTTCGCCAAAGACGCTCAACGACGACGCAAAGGTCGGCGATTGGATCGACATGTTCACCATGTGGCCTACCAAACAGACGGCGGGAGTTCAGACGCAGCTCGCGATCGGGCCCACCGACACCCGGCTGCCCGCTTACCGAAGTATTACGGCGCCCGTGCTGGTGATCGGCTTCGCCGATGACGTCGTCATGCCTCCGCACCTCGGCAAGGAAGTCGCCGACGCCATCCCGAACGGCTCCTACCTGGAGATTCCCGACACCGGGCACCTCGGGTTCATCGAAGCGCCGGTGGCGGTCAACGCCGCGGCCCTGAAATTCTTCGCCGATAGTCTGTAATGGTGAATCCATCGACTGCGCAGGCCCGCGTGGTCGTCGACGAGTTGATTCGCGGCGGCGTGCGGGACGTCGTGCTGTGCCCCGGTTCGCGCAACGCGCCGCTGGCGTTCGCCCTGCAGGATGCCGACCGGGCAGGCCGCCTCCGGTTGCATGTCCGCATCGACGAGCGGACTGCGGGCTATCTGGCGATCGGGCTCGCGGTCGCCGAGCGGGCGCCGGTTTGTGTAGCGATGACGTCGGGCACTGCGGTCGCGAACCTCGGGCCCGCCGTGGTGGAGGCCAACTACGCACGTGTGCCGCTGATCGTGCTGAGCGCCAACCGGCCCTACGAGCTGCTGGGCACCGGCGCCAACCAGACGTTCGAGCAGATGGGTTACTTCGGCACACAGGTGCGCGCCAACATCAGCCTGGGTCTGGCCGAGGAGGCACCCGAGCGGATGGACGCGCTGAACGCCCAGTGGCGCTCCGCGACTTGCCGAGTTCTGGGCGCCGCCACGGGATCTCGCACCGCCAACGCCGGGCCGGTGCAGTTCGACATCCCGCTGCGCGAGCCGCTGGTGCCCGACGCCGAAGACAGCAGGGCAACCGGTCCGTACGCGCCGGAGGGCCGGACCGGTGGCAGGCCGTGGACCTACACGCCGCCGGTCACGTTCGACCAGCCGCTGGACATCGACCTCACCCCGGACACCGTGGTCATCGCTGGACATGGCGCGGGCGTGCACCCCAATCTCGCCATGCTGCCGACGGTCGCCGAGCCGACCGCGCCGCCTGCCGAGAACCCGCTGCACCCGTTCGCGCTGCGGTTGGTCCGCCCGCAGCAGGTCATCATGCTCGGCCGCCCGACGCTGCACCGGCCGGTTTCGGCGCTACTGGCCGACCCGGCGGTCCCGGTGTATGCGCTGACGACAGGCCCGCGCTGGCCGGACGTGTCGGGAAACTCACAGGCCACCGGCACGCGCGCGGTGACGACCGGCGAGCCGAATCCCGCGTGGCTCGGCCGTTGCGCAGACGTGAATCGGCATGCCGTCGAGGCGGTGCGCACGCAGCTCAAGGCGCACCCGCTGACCACCGGCTTGCACGTCGCGGCGGCGGTGGCCGATGCGATGCGGCCGGGGGACCAGTTGGTGCTCGGCGCATCGAACCCGGTGCGCGACGCCGCGCTGGTCGGGCTGGACGCACAGGGCATCAAGGTGCGGTCGAACCGCGGCGTGGCAGGTATCGACGGCACCGTGTCGACGGCGATCGGCGCGGCGCTGGCACACAACGGGCGCACGATCGCGTTGATCGGTGACCTGACGTTCGTCCATGACAGCTCGGGCCTGCTGATCGGGCCGACGGAGCCGACGCCGCGCAACCTGACGATCGTGGTGTCCAACGACAACGGCGGCGGCATCTTCGAACTCCTCGAGCAGGGCGACCCGAGGTTCTCGGATGTGTCGTCGCGGATCTTCGGCACGCCACACGACGTCGATGTCGGCGCGCTGTGCCGGGCGTACCACGTCGAGAGCAGGCAGATCGAGGCGGGCGACCTCGTCGGCGCGCTCGACGAGCCGTTCGAGGGGATGCGGGTGCTGGAGGTGAAGGCCGACCGGTCGTCGCTGCGGGCGCTGCACGCGTCGATCAAGGCCGCCCTGTGAGCGAAGCGGTGCAGCGTCTGAATGCGTTGCGACGCTGGCTGATTCCGCGTCTGTCCCGGGATCCGGACGAAACCCGATCGCAACGGATGTTCCGGCGGATTCGCATCGGCATCGTAGCCCTCGCATGCTTGGTGACGCTTCAGTCGGTGCTCTTGGTGTTCGGGGCGTGGCGCAACGACCGCCAGATCGAGCGCCACATGGGCGTAGCCGAGGCGAACGTGCTGAGCGCGGGCCCACGGCGCTCCACGATCGAATTCGTCACGCCCGACCGCGTCACCTACCGTCCCGAACTCGGCGTGCTGTACCCCTCCGAACTCGACACCGGTATGCGGATCTACGTCGAGTACGACAGGAACAACCCGGATCTGGTTCGGGTGCAGGACCGTAACGCGTCGCTGGCGATCATCCCGGCCGGTTCGATCGCGGTGGTCGGCTGGCTGATCGCGGTGGGGGCATTGGCAGGTGTGGCTTTGGTGGAACGACGGGCGCGGTAGCCGTCGCGGCCTAGGATCGGTTCCATGGTGCGGCTTCTGTTGCGGGCGGCTGTCTTTCTCGGATCCTCGGCGATCGGACTGTTGGTAGCCGCCTGGCTGGTGCCGGGCGTATCGGTGTCGGTGGTGGGTTTCATCACCGCCGTCGTGATTTTCTCGATCGCCCAGGCGATCCTGTCGCCCTTCATCTTCAAGATGGCCAGCCGGTACGCATCCGCCTTCTTGGGCGGGATCGGCCTGGTCTCGACCCTGGTTGCGTTGATCCTCGCCGCGACTCTCACCCACGGCCTGTCGATCCGCGGCATCGGGTCGTGGCTGGCTGCCACATTGGTGGTCTGGTTGGTGACGGCGTTGGCGACGCTGCTGCTACCCGTGCTCATCGTCCGGAAGAAAGCCTCGCCGTCCTGACGGTCGAGAGTAAATCACCTGAGTACGAAACACGATGTCTTGCAACGATCTTCGTTGCCGGTCCACGGCGACCCAGACCAGGCCTATCGGAAACACGACGCAGGTGATCGCGCGCGCAAGCGCAACCAGTGGATGAACGCGCGGCGACGCTCGCCCGACGACCCGAAGCCCCATGGTCACAGCGCCCGCGGTGCACCCGGAGACCGCCCAGCAGCACGTCAGGTAGAGGACGGCCACCACGAACGTCACCGCGGTGGAAAACACGGCATCGACGGCTGGGAACGCAAAGGCGGCGGGTGACTGGGCGAGCCTGACGAGGATCAGGCCGACATAGAGCAGGCCCAGCAGGACCAGGACGACCATCAGGTCGATGACTGCTGCCACGCCTCGGCTGACGATTCCCGCGACGCGTGCATCATGCGGCGCGGGATCGGTCGATGTCACTGCTCATCTCGGCTTCGCCCCAGCACCCTGTCGACGATTCCGCTGACGAAATCGTCGGCGCGCTCGCCCTGGCTACGCACGTCATCCATCACCTCTGCGGTGACGGAACCCGTCGACTCGCGGATGATCGCCGGCAGGTCGACGCCATCAATCACCTTGTTGGCCAGCCCGATCAGGTCGATCCGGTTCACGATCGCGTCGATGTCGATATCGGCGACGATCGCGTCGATGTCCACCCGCTCGCGAACCAGCGTCGTGAGCTCGATCTCATCCAGAACGGACTCCACGACCTCCACCGCGATCGCGGTCACCAGCGCCCTGGCGGGGTCGATGCTGCGGGTCACGAATCTTTCGCCAAGGTCGGACAATTGCGCCACCCCTCGGCGCATGAAGGATCCGACGATCGGCACTGCCGTGGCAGCTCGGTAGGCGGCCTTGGTGCCGACCACCGCCACCGCAGCAGCGCCGGCGGCGACGGAGATCGCCGGATGTTTCGGCGGGTTGGCTCGCGCGTACACCAGCGCATCGTAGTTCCCAACGGCGGCGATGTGTTCCGCGAATGTCAGGACTGCACCAGCTTGGTCAGCCAGTTGTCGTCGTAGATGTCGAGCTTCTCGCCCTTGCCTAGGTCGTAAACCGTCGGCGTGCCCGTCTCGACCGAGTCGATCTCGTAGAGAAATTCGAAGTTCGCGTCGTCCATTTCCTTGACGTTGACCGCGGACCCACCGCCTTTGATGTTCTTCGCGACGGCGTCGGGCATGCCGGCTTTCTTGGCGAAGTCCAGCAGTTCGTCTCCGGTGGGTGGATTACCGCCTGGCCGTTGGTGTGCCCACACGTTCTCGACAAAGTGCTGGAACTCGGTGCCGGTCGCCGTGACCTGAGGCGACCCCGTCTTCTGGGTGGCCAGGAACAGCGCATTGCTGACCTGCCCCGAATAGCCGCCGGTCGTGTCGTCCAGGAATGTCATTGGCCGGTAGGTGACCTCGAGTTGCCCGACGGCGATGTAGTAGGCGAGTTGGTCGCCGAAGTCGTGTTGGAGATCCGCACAGTGATTGCACTGCGGTTCGGTGTAGATCTCGATCTTCGTAGGGGCGTTGTCGAAGCCTGCGACGATGCCGTAGCCGTCCTTGCTGACCGTTAGCGGTGGCTTGTTCGGATCGGACTCCGCAGCGCCTGCGACCTGTTTGGTGCAGCCGACGGCGACGATCATCGTGGCTGCCGTGATCAGCACCACGGTCCGGGAAATCCGCATGTCGACCGCCCTTCTCTGTGCGCACGATACTCGAATCCCGGTTTGCCGACAGGCCGATCATTGGCACGAGGTTTTTGCGTGTCGTATGCCGTGCTGCAACCTTGACGACAGCCGTTGATGGGACGCTTTTGGCGTGCGCGTTGCAATCGTCGCAGAGTCGTTCCTCCCGAATGTCAACGGCGTCACCAACTCGGTGCTTCGGGTGATCGAGCATCTCCGCCGCACCGGTCATGAGGCACTGATCATCGCGCCCGACACCCCGCGCGGCGAGCCACCGGCCGACAAGATTCACGACGGCATCCGGGTTCACCGGGTGTCGTCTCGCATGTTTCCCAAGATCACCTCGTTGCCGCTCGGTGTGCCACGACCCCGGATGGTGAGCGTGCTACGTGGATTCGAGCCAGATGTCGTGCATTTGGCATCACCTGCCCTGCTCGGCTACGGCGGGCTGCATGCAGCGCGGTTCCTCGGCGTGCCGACCGTCGCCGTATTCCAAACCGACGTAGCGGGTTTCGCGGAAAGCTACGGCATCGGCTTCACGGCCCGCGCGGCGTGGGCGTGGACACGGCACCTGCACAGCCGTGCCGACCGCACGCTTGCGCCGTCGACCGCCGCGATGGAAAACCTGACAGCGCACCGCATTCCGCGTGTGCACAAGTGGGCCCGCGGCGTGGACATCACCGGTTACGCACCGTCGACACGGGACGACGGCTTGCGGCGCAGGTGGTCTTCGGAAGGCAAACCGATCGTCGGATTCGTGGGGCGGCTCGCACCGGAGAAGCACGTCGAGCGGCTGGCGTCACTGAACGGGCGCGACGACCTTCAGCTCGTGATCGTCGGCGATGGCGTCGACCGCAGGAAGCTCGAAACCGCGCTGCCGTCAGCAGTTTTCACTGGTGCACTGTACGGTGAGGAGCTCGCCACGGCATACGCGAGCATGGACGTCTTCGTCCATCCCGGCGAGCACGAGACGTTCTGCCAGGCGGTGCAGGAGGCCATGGCATCGGGCCTGCCAGTCATCGCACCCAATGCGGGAGGACCGCGGGACCTGGTTGCCCCTTATCGCACAGGGCTGCTGCTGGAAGTCGACGAGTTCGAGTCGAAGTTGGCTGACTCCGTCGACCACCTGATCGCCGAGCGTCAGCGCTACTCGGTGGCCGCCCGCCGCAGCGTGCTCGGCCGCACCTGGCCTGCGATCTGCGACCAGCTTCTCGGCCACTATGAGGACGTCATCGGCCAGCGGCAACTGCGCGCCGCTTAGCCCTGCGCCTCGACGGAAACCGGCTGCCACTCTTCCCACGTCTTGAGCCGGCTGTCGTAGTCGGCCTTGGCCAGCTGCAGCGGCAGCTCCCCGAAGAACACCCGCAACGGCGGTTCCGCGGCGTCGACGATCTTCAGCACCGCCCGCGCCGACGCCTGCGGGTCGCCGGGCTTGGAGGTGCGCTGGCTGCGGCGCCGTTCGGCTTCCTCGTGCACCTCTTTGTAGTCGGGCAGTGGCGCGGAGCGCTTCGACGACGACCCGGCCCAGTCCGTGGCGAACCCGCCGGGCTCGATCAGCGTCACGTGGATCCCGAACGGTGCGACCTCCTGCGAGAGCGCCTGCGAGAAGCCCTCGAGCGCCCACTTCGATGCGTGGTAGATGCCGACGTTCTGGAAAGCGGTGATGCCGCCGATCGACGACACCTGGATGATGTGGCCGCTGCGCTGCGCCCGCAGGTATGGCAGCGCGGCCTGCGTGACCCACAACGCACCGAACACGTTTGTCTCGATTTGTGCGCGCGCCTCTGCCTCCGTCAGCTCCTCGATGAAGCCGAAGTGCCCGTAGCCGGCGTTGTTGACGACGATGTCCAGCCGCCCGAAGTGGTCGTGCGCCTGCTTGACCGCGGCGAAGTCCGCGTCGCGGTCGGTCACGTCCAGCTGAATCGGCAGCAGCGCGTCGCCGTACTTCTTCGCGAGGTCGTCGAGCGTCGCTGTGTCGCGCGCGGTGGCCGCGACCTTGTCGCCGCGCTCCAGCGCCGCGATCGCCCACTCCCTGCCGAACCCGCGCGATGTCCCGGTGATGAACCATACTTTTTCGCTCACGTTCGGTTAATGCCCGTTATGACGCTCCCCATTCCCTGATCAAGCATGTTCACAGGTAGTTTTTTGGGCGTGAACCGCGCGACGCTGGACAAGGACCCGCACGAGGTCGCGTCGATGTTCGACGCCGTGGCGCGTCGCTACGACCTGACCAATGCAGTGCTGTCGCTCGGCCAGGACCGGTTCTGGCGGCGGGCGACGCGCTCGGCGCTGCACATCGGGCCGGGGGACAAGGTGCTCGACCTCGCGGCGGGTACGGCGGTGTCGACGGTCGAGTTGACGGCGTCGGGGGCGTGGTGTGTGGCGGCTGACTTCTCCGTCGGCATGCTGGCGGCCGGGGCCGCGCGCGATGTGCCGAAGGTCGGGGCCGATGCGACGCGGCTGCCGTTCGCCGACGGCGTGTTCGACGCGGTGACGATCAGCTTCGGGCTGCGCAACGTCGTCGACCACTCGGCAGGGCTACGGGAGATGGCGCGAGTGACGCGGCCTGGCGGCCGGCTGGTCGTGTGTGAGTTCTCGACGCCGACGAATCGAGTGTTCGCGACGGCCTACAAGGAATACCTCATGCAGGCACTGCCGCGGATCGCGAGCGCGGTGTCGTCGAATCCGGACGCGTACGTCTATCTGGCCGAGTCGATCCGGGCCTGGCCCGATCAGGCTGAACTGGCGCGCCGGATTTCCGACGCGGGATGGTCGGCGGTGCGGTGGCGCAACCTCACTGGCGGCATCGTGGCGCTGCACGCGGCGACCAAGCCGCTGCGCTAAAGCCCCTCGCAGCGCGGAGGGCCGGAGGTAGCGTCACCACATGGCTCACGGTCGTCTCGCAGATCCCGATTGCACACTCGGCACCGACCCTCGGTCGGATCCGCGAATGGTCAAGGCGCTCGCGGAATTCGGACTCGACGGAATCCTCCCGGAAGCGCCGTTGTCGGTCGATTCACCGCTGGAGGATCGCCTCGCCTTTGCCGCTCTGAACGAGGAGGGCGTCGGCGCTGTGCTCGCGTCGTTCGGGCAGGCCGTACCGGACGTCGAGGGTGTCACGACCACGACCACCACCATCACGAGCGAGGACGGCAACGACGTCACGCTCTACGTCAGCCGGCCCGACCAGGCCGGCGCATTGCCCGCGGTGGTGCACCTGCACGGCGGAGGCATGGCGATCTGCAGCGCCACCGACGTCGGGTTCGCGCGCGGACGCGAATATCTTGCTGCCACAGGACTTGTCGTGGTCGGGGTCGAGTTTCGCAACTCCGGCGGCAAGCTCGGCCCGCATCCCTATCCGGCCGGATTGAACGACTGTGCGGCCGGCGCGCGATGGGTATGGGCCAACCGCAGCGATCTCGGTGTGTCGCATCTGATCGTCAGCGGGGAATCCGGCGGTGGCAATCTCACACTGACGGTCGCGCACAAGGCCAAAAGAGAAGGCTGGCTGGACGAGATCGCGGGCTTCTATGCGCAGTGTCCTTTCATCTCGAACCTCTGGAACGAGGCGCCGGACAACCTGCCGTCGCTGCGGGAGTGCGACGGCTACTTCATCAATCGCCAGCAACTTGCGGTGATGGGGACGCTCTACGATCCCACCGGTGAGCACGCGCGGGATGCAGCGGCCTTTGCGGGTGTGGCGAGCGACGAGGAGCTGGTCGGTTTGCCTCCGCACGTCATCTCCGTGAACGAACTCGACCCGCTGCGTGACGAGGGATTGGTCTACTACCGAAGGCTGGTGCGTGCGGGCGTGCCCGCGGTGGGGCGGATGGTCGCAGGCACCTGCCATGGTGGCGACCTTCTGTTCCCTGCTGTCATGCCCGAGGTGTTCGCCGCGAGCATGCGCGACGTCAGCGGGTTCGCGAAGTCTCTGGGCTGACGCCCGCGTCCTCGAGCACCTGGTGGCCGGCGTTGTAGCCGGGAATGAACGTGATCCCCGGGCCGCCATGGCATCCCGCGCCGCCGAGGTACAGCCCGTCAATCGGGATCGGCATGTCGAGGAAGCCTTTCGGCCCAGGACGATTGGGTCCCATCAGATCCGGATGCAGCAGACCGTGGCAGAAGTCACCTGACGGCGCGGCGAACATCGTCTGCATGTGATACGGCGCGAACGTGATGTGCCGGATCTGGATATCGCGGAAGTTCGGAGCCAGCCGGGTGATCTTGTCAATCACCTTCTCCGCCATCACATTCTTGAGTTGGCGGGTGTCCCCGCTGTTCTCAACCGGCAACGCATACGCGAACGCGCTCGCCGCATGCTTGCCGGGGGGCGCCATGCCGGGGTCGTGCACGGACGGAATCTGCATTCCCATCGACGGATTGTCCGGGACGATGCCGCGCCTGCACTCCTCCCACTGACGTTGTTGTTCTTCAGGCGAATTGAAGATTCCGATGGAACCCTGCATGCCGGGCTCGTTGAGGAAGTCGTATGGCGCGGCGAACTCTGGAAGGCTGTCGAGTGCGAAGTGGATCTGCACGAACGACGCCCTGTGATCGCGGCCGCCCAGCCGTGTGACCAGGTCGGCGGGCAGGTGTTCGGCGCCGACCATGTCGATGAGGGTGTAGTCCGGCGACAGATTCGAAATGACTACCGGAGCGCTGATCGCGGATCCGTCGCGCAGACGCACGCCCGTAACGCGATCGCCGTCCACCAGAATCTTTTCGACCTTGGCGCGGTACCTGACCTCGCCGCCACCCGAGACGAACAGTTGGTGTAGGTGCTCGCACAGTGCACCGATGCCGCCTTCAAGCTTCGTCATCATCGCGGCGGTGTCGTCGGGAACCGCGAGCGCGAACGCCAAACACGTTGCGCTGCCGGGCGTATAGGGACCGCGGTAGGTGGAGTTGATCGCGAGGAAGGCGAGCATGCTCCGCAGCACGGCATGCTTGTGTTTGTCGGGCAGGTAGCGGTCGATGGCGTCCATCGCCGAGCCGAAGATCACGTCGTGGATCGCGGTGCGCTCCGCCTCGTTCGCCGCGCACGCGTACATCTCGTCGATGGTCTTGGGTGGTGTGCAGACATCGAAGCGGCCGAGTGCCTTTGCCGGTCCTTGGCTCCAGCCGATCAAGCCGGCCATGCCCGCAACGGCGTCGGTGCCGTGCTTATCGGCGAGGTGGGTGATGAACTGCATCGGGTCCCGGTAGAAGATCATCGGCTCTTCGTCTTCGTCGCCGAGGTTGACCGACATCACTTCTGCGTCGACCGTGGGCAGCGTGTCGAGCCCGAGTTCCTTCGCAATCTGGCTCGGCATGGGGAACTGCACCGAGCCCGCGATCTCGTAGCGGAAGCCATCGATGAGCTCGACCGTGGCCGCCATCCCACCGGTGTAGGTGTTGGCCTCCAGACAGACCGTGCGGAGGCCGGCTTGCTGCAGAATCGCCGCCGCGGTCAGGCCGTTGTGGCCGGCACCGACGACGATCGCGTCGTAATCGCTCATGATCAGAAATATGTCAGTACTGACATAATTTGGCAAGGGTGAGATACGATCGCCGGGCAATGACCTCGACGCCGAACCTTCATGAGCAGCGCCGACGCTCGACACATGAAGCGCTCCGGCGAGCGGCGCTCGCGAGTTTCGGGAGCAAGGGCTTCGCAAACGTGACGGTGACGGAGCTTGCGCGGGAGGCCGGGGTCACCGAGCGCACCTTCTTCCGGCACTTCCCGACCAAGGAAGCCGTGCTGTTCCAGGACTACGAGACTCAGGTCGAATGGCTGTCCCAGGCGCTGGCACAGCGGCCGGCGTCGGAGTCGCTGTTCGAAGCGGTGCTGGCGAGCGTTGCGCGCTTCCCCCATGACCTCGAGGTGGTGCGCCAGGCGGCGACCGCCCGAACGGAGTTGATCAGCGCCGACCGCATCGCCGGCCATCTGCGGGTCGTGCAGTCTTCGTTTTCGGGCGTCATCACCGAGTTCATCAAGAGTCGATACAGTGACACGCCCGACCTCGACCTCGTGGCCGAGGTCGCCGGTGCCGCCTTGGCCGCGGCTCTTGTTGTGGCAGTGGAGAATTGGGGCCGCAACCGCTGCACGGGTGATCTTGGTGAGATCACCGCGGCCGCTGTGAACCTGGTGCGGTCCGGGTTGGCGCCGCTGTCCTAGTTGACGACGTGGATTCCGCTGGTGATGTCAGGGATGAACGAATTCTCGTCGTGGCTCTGCTGGGGCGGAGTCGGCTGCTGGCTCGGCGGGACGCAGACACCCACGTACGGCACGTCAGCGCAGGGACCGATGGGATCCGCGTGCGCTGTGGCCGGGCCGTAGAGGACTGTCGCGCCTGCGATCGCGGCAAGCGCCGGAACTATCAACTTGCTTCTGGTCATCGTGGATCCTTCCGACGACCCGTGTGAAACCAGGGTACGCCGACGCGAAGGCGCCTGAAGTTCTAATTGCGTTGTCGCTCACAGGTGGACGATTCGCAACGTCGCCCGGGCCTCAACCAGCGCGTCGGCAACCATCGATCGATGGCACTCGGCCGCCTCCCGCTCGAAGCACATCACCGCCACACGCCGATGTGTAGCCAGTCGAAGCAATTGGTCAAGCGCCGCTTGGCCTTCCGGCGTTCTTAGCACATCTCGATACTTCGCGACGGCGGCATCGTCGCCGCGACGAAAGCCGTCCCGGTTGTCGCGCGGGTTGCCGAGTTGTGGCAGATGCAGATAATCGATGCCCGCTGCATACAAGCGCGTCGCGATGCGGTTCTTGGACAAGCCTGGTTTACGCGACAACGGCGTAAGCCTAACGTCGACAAGGACTTCCACGGCGGCCCGGGTCAGCGTGGTGATCAGTTCGTCGACCGTGCGTCGCTCGTAACCGACGGTGCACAGATCACCCATGCCGCGTTACTGGTTGTCGGCGGCGACGACCGCATCCGCGAAGGCCTGCGGCGCCTCTTGCGGCACGTTGTGTCCGATGCCGTCGAGGATCCGGTGCGAGTAGGGGCCGGTGAACATCTTGCGGTAGGCCGCACCATCCTTGTTGGGGCCGTCGAAGTCGCTACCGATGGTGATGGTCGGCACGGCTATCGGCGGGCTTGCGGCCAGCTTGCGGTCGAGGTCGTCGTACTGAGGTTCACCCTGTGCGAGGCCGAGCCGCCACCGGTAGTTGTGGATCACGATGTCGACATGGTCGGGATTGTCGAACGCTGCGGCCGTGCGGTCGTAGGTGGCGTCGTCGAACTTCCACGTCGGCGAGGCCTCTTGCCAGATGAGCTTGTTGAAGTCGTGCGTGTTCTGGCGGTAGCCGCGAACCCCGCGATCGGTCGCGAAGTAGTACTGGTACCACCAGCCGTGCTCGGCCTGTGGGGATAAAGGCTGTTGATTGGCAACGAGATTGACGATTAGGTAGCCACTCACCGACACCAGCGCCTTGACCCTCTGCGGCCAAGCCGCGGCGAGAATGCCTGCGGTCCGTGCGCCCCAGTCGTACCCGGCGAGCACCGCCCGGTCGATCTTCATGGCGTCCATGAACGCGACGATGTCCTGTGCCAGTGCGGCCTGTTGACCGTTCCGCACGGTGTTCGCCGAACGGAATCGGGTACTCCCGTAACCTCGCAGATAGGGGATGAGCACGCGGTAACCCTTCGCCGCCAGGATCGGTGCGACGTCGACATAGCTGTGGACGTCGTACGGCCAGCCGTGAAGCAGGATCACCGGCGGGCCGTCGGGCGGCCCGTCCTCGGCATACCCGACGTTCAACACCCCGGCATCGACCTGTTTGAGCGATGCGAACGACGTATGTGGCGACGCCTGTGCGGCCGGTGGCGGGGGTGACGTGCAGCTGGCCACGGAGGTCGCGACGACGACGAAGCCAACGGTGCGGGTGAAATCGCGTCTAGTGATCACTGGCGACATGGTTGACCTCCGGCTCTGGACTTTCAAGTCCAAATGGTCAGCCGAACGGCGGCCGCGCATCGAACCGACGCGACGCCAAGCCCGCGCCTCGCCACACCCGTGCGATCCAGTCGGCGTCCTCGTCGGTGACGAGGTTGCCCATCACGCGCACCGCGATGTTCATCAGGAACGCCGACCGCATCGCAATAGGGCCCGTCGACGGCAGGAACCGCGGGATCGTCAGCAGTAACCCCAGCCGCCGCGCGGCCGAGAACGCGCGCGCGTAGTGGGCGGAGAGGACCTCGGGCCACGCCGACGACAGATCGCCGGCACGCAGCATCTCGGCGGCCAGCCTGCCCGTCTCCAGCCCGTAGTCGATGCCCTCGCCGTTCAGCGGGTTGACGCAGGCCGCGGCATCGCCGATCAGCATCCAGTTCGGCCCGGCCACCCCGGATACCGCACCACCCATCGGCAGCAGTGCCGACAGCCCGGCGCGCGGCTCGCCGGAAAAGCCCCACTCCTCGCGGCGCAGCGACGTGTAGTACGACATCAGCGGTCTCAACGCCGCATCGGCAGGCCGTTTCGACGTCGCGAGCGCACCGACGCCGATGTTCACCTCGCCGTTGCCCAGCGGGAAGATCCAGCCATAGCCGGGCAGCACGCGACCCTCCGGCGACCGCAGCTCCAGGTGCGACGTGATCCACGGCTCGCTGCTGCGGGGCGTGGCGATGTACCCGCGAATCGCCACGCCGTAGACCGTCTCCTGATGCCACTGCCGGCCCAACACCCGGCCCAACGGCGAGCGGGCGCCGTCGGCGACGATCAGCGACGTGCAGCCGATCTCCGCACCGGAGTCCAGCACCAGCGACGACACACGACCGTCCGAATCATGGTGAACATCAATGGCTTTCACACCGAGCAGCATCTTGGCGCCCTCGTCGGCGGCCACCATCCGGATGCGATCGTCGAGCTCGGTGCGCGGCACCGCGCTGCTGACCGACGGAAACGACGGACCAGGCCATTCGACTTCGACGTCGCCGCCGAACCCGACCAGCCGCAACCCGCGGTGCTGCACACGGCCCTCGAGCCACGCGCCGAGGCCGAGCCGCTGCAACTCCAAGACCGCTCGCGGGGTCAGGCCATCGCCGCAGGCCTTGTCGCGGGGGAACTGCGCGGAGTCGATGACCAGCACGTCGCGTCCGGCACGACACGCCCACGCGGCCGCTGCCGAGCCGGCGGGTCCGGCCCCCACCACGACCACGTCGGCCCGCGTATCCATAGCTCCCAGTATGTTGGCAGGGTGAGGACACCAGCGAGTGTGGTGGCGGGGGTGGACTTCGGTGACCCCGTGTTCGCGCAGGAAGTGCGCGACGGAGTGGCCCGCATCGAAGATCTGATGGCCACTGAGTTGGGCAAAGCCGACGAGCTGATGTCGGACGCCGTCCAGCATCTGTTCCAGGCAGGTGGCAAGCGGTTCCGCCCGCTGTTCACGGTGCTGACGGCGCGGCTGGGGCCTGACCCCGATGCGTGGCAGGTCACGGTCGCGGGCGCCGTCATCGAGCTGGTGCACCTGGCGACGCTGTACCACGACGATGTGATGGACGAGGCGCAAGTGCGCCGCGGCGCTCCCAGCGCGAACGCCCGCTGGAGCAACAATATTGCGATCCTGGCCGGGGACTACCTGTTCGCGACGGCCTCACGCCTCGTCAGCAGGCTGGGCCCGGAGGCCGTGCGGGTCATCGCCGATACGTTCGCGCTGCTGGTGACGGGTCAGATGCGGGAGACGCGCGGCGTTGTCGAGGGAGTCGACGAAGTCGAGCATTACCTGAAGGTGGTGTACGAGAAGACGGCCTGTCTCATCGCGGCCTCGGGCCGGTTCGGGGCGACGTTCTCCGGCGCCGACGAGGAGCAGATCGAGCGGCTGAGCCGGCTCGGCGGCATCGTCGGCACGGCGTTCCAGATCTCCGACGACATCATCGACATCGACAGCGACCCCGACGAGTCGGGCAAGCTGCCGGGCACCGACCTGCGCGAGGGCGTGCACACGCTGCCCGTGCTGTACGCGCTGCGCGGCACCGGCCCCGACGCGGACCGGCTGCGCGAGCTGCTGGCGGGACCGGTCGAAAACGACGAAGACCTGGCCGAGGCGTTGCAGCTGCTGCGCAGGTCGGCGGGCATTGCGAAGGCCAAAGACACCGTGGCCCGGTACGCCAAGGACGCCCGCGACGAGCTGGCCAACCTCCCTGAGAGCCCGGGTCGCCAAGCGCTGGCCACGCTGGTGGACTACACGGTGAACAGGCACGGATGACGCGTTAGGAACCCGCGGAGGCTGGTTGAGCGTTAAATCAGCGAAGACTTCGTAGGAGGAAGAAGCTGATGACCTGGCACCCGCACGCCAACACCGCCAAGACTTTTCTGCTGCTGGTGGGGTTCTCGGCGCTGATCGTGTTCATAGGTGCCCTGTTCGGCAGGAACATAATGTTCCTGGCCGTTCTGTTCGCCGTCGGCATGAACGTCTACGTGTACTTCAACAGCGACAAGCTGGCACTGCGGGCGATGCATGCGCAGCCGGTGAACGAGATGCAGGCGCCGGTGATGTATCGCATCGTGCGAGAGCTGGCCACGACGGCGCGACAGCCGATGCCGCGGCTGTACATCAGCGACACCGCCGCTCCGAACGCGTTTGCGACGGGTCGCAACCCGCGGAATGCCGCGGTGTGCTGTACGACGGGCATCCTGCAGATCCTCAATGAGCGGGAACTGCGGGCGGTGCTGGGCCACGAGCTGTCGCATGTGTACAACCGGGACATCCTGATCTCGTGTGTCGCGGGCGCGATGGCCTCGGTGATCACCGCACTGGCCAACCTCGCATTCTTCGCAAGCATGTTCGGCGGGAACCGCGAGGGTGGCACGAATCCCTTTGCCATTCTGCTGGTTTCGCTGCTCGGTCCGATCGCAGCGACGGTCATCCGGCTGGCGGTTTCGCGGTCGCGGGAGTACCAGGCCGACCAGTCGGGTGCGGAGCTGTCGGGTGACCCGCTGGCGTTGGCGAGCGCGCTGCGCAAGATCAGCGCGGGCGTGCAGCAGGCGCCGTTGCCGCCGGAGCCGCAGCTGGCCGATCAGGCCCACCTGATGATCGCGAACCCGTTCCGCAGCGGTGAGCGCATCGGCAAGCTGTTCTCGACGCACCCGCCGATCGAGGACCGAATCCGCAGGCTCGAGGAGATGGCGGGCCGCGGGCCCGGCCAGTACTGATCGCTACCAGTCGTCGCCGCTGTCAGAGGACGTGCGGCGCTCGAAGGGCGAATAGAAGTCCAGCGAATCGGGCGTCGACGACGGAGGAGCAGGCGGTCTCGTATTCGCGCTGATCTCGCGGAGCGCAGAAGCGGTCGCAGGGTCGGAGGTTTCGAGCTCGTCGATCAGCCGAGCCTGACTTGATCGACGCGATGGCCGGCCGCTTATCGGTACTCATAATATATTGGGCTGCAACATATTTAGAGAAAGCTGAGAAATACAGCCACTCGGTGTGGCCGCCAAGCACGATCGATTGATGGGACATGGAGGTGTCCGGAAGCGCGCCGTGTCTGACCTTAGCACCGCAAGGTACTGGAGAGGTCATGTGAGATAACTGCCAATTGCCTGTGGGCTCTTGCCAATACGGTATGCGTTCGTCGTGTGGTAATGCCCGGCACCGATGGCCGGTCGGTTCCAACGATTGCCAAACGCCAGTGGCGTTGGGAGCAGTCGCATCATCGGTGAGAAACCCCGCCACGACCTTAAGCACCGTTTCCCAACCCAATTCACGCCGAAGCGCAGAAGAATCCGCAGTAGAGTTATGCAGTACTCGGGTCTTATCGTCGCCTCCGAGCTATGGTCGTTTCTCACGAGGTAGCTTCATCACCGGCGGGAAGTGGTAACTATGGCGCTGCTCGACGCACGCGAGAACCACCATTGACCGCTCCGAGGTGTCGGCTGGTGCGGAGCCGATGCCAACCGTTGCAGCTCACAAAGAATCTGCCGCGTCGCACCGACAACAACGATCGGTCCTATCAGCCTCGCTAAGCACCCAACTGGACTGTGGTCGCGTGGATCCCCAGGCGGGCTGGCTCAGCTGTCCTACGTCTCTTTACCCGAATGTTTCTGCGAAATCGGCCGACGTGATAACGGAAGGAAAGTGATCCCCATGACCGTAACCATTTTGACGTGGCAAGGGACGGGCGTTGATATGTGGACTGGTTTCCCGGCACAGGTCGCCTCGGCGGCACAGAACGCCCACCCCACCGTGTTCTACTGGCAGCCCGTTGGAAACTGGCCCGCTGCAGCGTATCCGATGGGACCCAGCGTCGCTGCCGGCGTTGCGGAGGGTTCAGCGGTTGCTGACCCAAGTGCATACCAGCGGGCCCGTTGTCCTGATCGGCTATAGCCAAGGCGCGATCTGCGCAAGCCACTTCTGGCGCGATGTGATCCTGAACCCCAACGGCGCATGCCACAACCGCGTCAACGATGTCATCGCCGCGATTACCTGGGGAAACCCTTGCCGCGCACCGGGTGTCGCCAACGGCAACGTGTTCGCAGGGTGGCCGACGCCTAAGAAATTAGACCGTGTGGTGACTGGCGGCATCGCTGGACCTGACGACCTGACGCCAGCGCAAACCCCGGCATTCTGGTATGACTTCGTCAACACGCTGGCCGGGACCAATAACCGCGATATCTACACCGATTGCCCCGTCGGGCCGACCCCAGCCACAAAAGAAGCACCAGCGGGAGCCATCGAGACCCAGATCTACAACATTGTCCAACAAGCCACCGCACCCGACGTCTTCGCAATCGTCCGCGACGTGCTGAAGTTGGTGGGCCCGCGTGGGTTTGCACAGGCGCTGGCGATCACCGAGGCCATCGTGAACGGCGGCCTTTTCGCGGCGGCCGGATCCAATGCCGCGCACTACACCTACGACATCGCACCGGCCATCACGTATCTTCAGCAACTCGGTGCCAGCCTTGCCGCAAGCAACATCAACATGTAGCGACGCGTCACCGCCAACCGGTCGACCGCCCTCCCGGCTTCGGGCACGTCCCGGTGCAGCAGCGCGGCCCCTGCCTGCGTGATCAGGCCAACGGCATAGGGTGTCGTGGGTGCTGAACAGAGTTCTGATCGGCGTGGTGGGGGCGACCGTGATCGGCGTCCCGGGGGTTGCGGCGGCTGACCCGCCACCGGCGCCGGACATCAATGCCTTCCCGTCGGCCAGGCCCTCGGATTACGCGGTCATGGACAGCGCGTGGTACGCGTTCGGCGTGCTGGACGGGGTCATCTGCGTATTGGACAAGCAGTCGGGCGGCTATGGCTGCAGCGGACCGCTCCCGGCGGCGCCGGGCGGTGCGAATTTGGTCAGCGCTGGCGCGTCGGGGAAGCCCGGATTTGCGAACGCCGCCAGGCCGCTGTACGGCATGGTTGAGGACGCGAAGGCGCTGCCGCCCAATACCCGGCTCAGCTTCCGGACGATCAGCTGTGGGACCGACGGATACGTCACGACCTGCCTGAACAGCGCCGATCGGTCGGGTTTCGTCCTCAGCCCCGCTGGCAGCTACACATTCGGATAGAAACACTGCTGGTCGTTTCTGCGACACATAGGCTATGGCAGTGCTGAGGAGAGTTCTGACCGGCGTTTTTGGGGCAGTCGCCATCGCTGGCGTGCCTGGGGTTGCATTGGCGGAGCCGCCGCCGGTGCCTGCACCGCAGCCGCCTCCGCCACCGAATGTCAACGCGTTGACGCCGGTGAAGCTGTCCGACTACGCGGTGTCCGACGGTGCGTGGTACGCCTTCAGCTCGGGTGGCTTGACGTGCGTGCTGCAGCGCTCGGGCGGATATGGCTGCAACGGTCCGCTTCCGGGTGCGCCGGAGGGTGCGAATCTCGTCAGCGGCGTGATGGGCGGGGTCCCCGCCTTCGCCAATACGGCAGGTCCGGTGTTCGGGCCACCGGATGCGGCCAAGCCGTTGCCGGCAGGATCGCGGATCAGCTACCAGACCGTCAGCTGCGGCAACGACGGCGCGACGACGACCTGCGTCGACAGCCGCAGCCAGTCCGGATTTGTGGTCGGCCCGGGAGGCAGCTCCATTCTCAACGAAACGCCGCCGCTGCTTTACCGTCCCGACGGGACGAACCCGTTCGCGAACTGACCACGCGCTGGGCAGCGTCAGAACAAACGCCCCCCTCTGTGACTGCTTAGAAGCCTGAGCCGTGCACCTCGTGGCCCGGCGTCTCGGCGACCAGCCCTTGGTAGGCGTCTTCGACGGTGCTGCCGTGGTTGATGACGCCGTCGACCTCGCGCGCGATCGGCATGTTGATGCCGTACTTGTCGGCGAATTCCATGATGACGCTGGATGCCTTCACGCCCTCGGCGACCTGGTTCATCGACGCGATGATCTCGTCGATCGACTTACCGGCGCCAAGTTGCTCGCCGACGTGACGGTTGCGGCTGCGCTGGCTGGTGCAGGTGACGATCAGATCACCCATCCCCGCCAATCCAGCGAAAGTGTCGCGGTGTCCGCCCACCGCTTCTCCGAGCTTCGACATTTCTCGCACAGCGCGGGCGATCACCATCGCGCGCGTGTTCTCGCCGATGCCGAGCGAATAGCCCATCCCGACCGCGATCGCGTAGACGTTCTTCAACGCGCCCGCCATCTCGACGCCGGTGACGTCATCGGTGGTGTAGGTACGAAAACGCTTGGTGCGGAACAGCTCTGCGAGCCGGGCTGCCAGATGCTGGTCCGGCATCGCCAGCACCGCCGCGGCCGCATAACCGTCGGCCACCTCACGGGCGATGTTCGGTCCGGCCAGGATTCCCGCGGGATGCCCCGGCAATACCTCGTCGACGATCTGGCTCATCCGGTAGTTGGTGCCCTGTTCGAGGCCCTTCACCAACGACACCACCGGCACCCATGGCCGCAGCTCCTTGGCCAGCTCGGTCAGTACCGAGCGGAAGCCGTGCGACGGCACGCCCATGACGACGACATCGGCGCAGTTGGCTGCTTCGGAGAAATCGGTCGTGGCCTCGAGTGTGAGCGCCAGCTCGACCTCGTTACCGAGGTACCTGGTGTTGCGATGGTTCTCGTTGATGTCGTTGGCGGTGTCCTCCGAGCGCACCCACTGCAGCGTCGAGCCGCGGCGCGCACAGATGGACGCCACGGTGGTGCCCCAGGAGCCTCCACCGAGGACGACGACTTTGGGTTCGCGCTGCGCAGGTGCCATGCCGACCAGATTAGGTCCGTGGGATGGCACGAGTAGTCGATTACGCACGACGATCTTGGGTCGGGACCGATCGCCATCACGGGGCCGGCTCAGCGATAGTTGACGAACTGCAGGGCGACGTCGAGGTCGGCCTGCTTCAGCATCGCGATGACGGCTTGAAGGTCGTCGCGCTTCTTGGAGGAGACGCGGATCTCGTCGCCCTGGATCTGGGCCTTCACGCCCTTGGGGCCCTCGTCGCGGATGAGCTTGGTGATCTTCTTGGCGTTCTCGCTGCTGATGCCCTGCTTGATGGCGCCGCTGACCTTGTAGGTTTTGCCGCTGGCCTGCGGCTCGCCTGCGTCGAAGGCCTTCATCGAGATGTCGCGGCGGATCAACTTCTCCTTGAACACGTCGACGGCGGCCTTGGCGCGTTCCTCGGTGGAGGAGGTGATGGTGATGGTCTCCTCGCCCTGCCATGCGATGGATGTGTCGGTGCCCCGGAAGTCGAAGCGGGTGGCCAGTTCCTTGGCCGCCTGGTTCAGCGCGTTGTCGACTTCCTGGCGGTCAACCTTGCTGACGACGTCGAACGATGAATCCGCCATTGGATCCGTCCCTCCTGGATGGTCTGGTGCGTTTTCGTCTTGAGCCCATACTCGTTGTACCCTGCTAGTCGCACCAAACCGGGTCACGGCGTGGTGCAGCACCCAGGCAGGTTGCCCGAGCGGCCAATGGGAGCGGACTGTAAATCCGTCGGCTTACGCCTACGCGGTTCGAATCCTACTACCTGCCACCCTGGTCAGAGACATTTCGGGTTCTGACCACGCGTTCGAGTCACCCTCAATTGTCTCGATTTGTCACAACGCGCGCGAAATTCTGCGCCGCTGTCCACAGCGTCTCCGGCTGCGAGTGCACGTAAGCGGCCATCGTGAACGCCCTCGGACGCCGACATCACCTCTGTTGATGACCGGAATCCCGGTCAGGCTCGCTCGCGACCGGGCTGACGGCGGCCGCGACGGCGGGCGCCACCGCGCTGTCGAACACGCTGGGCACGATGAAGCTCGGGTTGAGCTCCTCCGGGGTGACAACGTCCGCGATCGCCTTCGCCGCGGCGATCATCATGTCGTCGGTGATCTCGTGCGCCCCGGCGTCGAGCAGTCCACGAAAGAAGCCGGGGAACGCGAGCACGTTATTGATCTGGTTGGGGAAGTCACTGCGCCCCGTGGCCACCACAGCGGCGTGTTTACGCGCCTCGAGCGGGTCCACCTCGGGGTCGGGATTGGAGAGGGCGAACACTATCGCCCGGTCGGCCATCGTCGCGATATCGTCGCCGTCCAGCAGCCGGGGTGCGCTGACTCCGATGAAGACATCGGCGTCGGCGAGCGCCTGCTTGAGGGAGCCGGTGACGCCGCGGGGATTTGTGTTCTCCGCGATCCACCGGCGGGTCGGATCGGCGTAATCTTCGTCGCGCGACAGGACGCCATTTCGACCGGCGGCGACGATGTCCTGAACGCCCTGGGCCTGCAGCAGTCGGATGATCGCCGATCCTGCGGCCCCGACGCCGGAGATGACGACGCGGAGGTCGGGCAGTGTCTTGTCGACCACCCGCAGTGCATTCATGAGCGCGGCGAGCACCACGATCGCGGTGCCGTGCTGGTCGTCGTGAAACACCGGAATGTCGAGCCGCTCCCGCAGGCGCTGTTCGATCTCGAAACACCGGGGCGCGGCGATGTCCTCGAGGTTGATCCCGCCGTACACCGGCGCCAGCGCGCAGACGATCTCGACGATCTGATCAGTGTCCTGCGTGTCCAAGCAGACTGGCCACGCATCGACGTCGGCGAACCGCTTGAACAGCGCCGCCTTGCCTTCCATCACCGGCAGCGCGGCCGCTGGGCCCAGGTTGCCGAGGCCGAGCACGGCCGAGCCATCGGTCACCACCGCCACAGTGTTGCGCTTGATCGTCAGCCGGCGGGCGTCCTCTGGATTGGCGGCGATGGCCTGGCAGATCCGGGCCACGCCCGGGGTGTATGCCCGGGAGAGGTCATCGCGGTGGCGCAGCTGCACTTTCGGCACCACCTCGAGCTTGCCGCCCAAGTGCATCAAGAACGTCCGGTCACTGACCTTGCGGACGTGGAAGCTGGGTAGTGCGTCGATCGCTTTGGTGACGGCGTCGCCGTGCGCGACGTCCGTGACGTCGCAGGTGACGTCGACGACGATTGAGTCGTGACGCGACTCAGCCACATCCAGCGCGGTTAGCGCGCCGCCAGCTGCGCCGATCGCCGCGGTGAGCTCACCGGTGGCCCGGGACGAAGCCGGCGCCTCAACCCGGACTGTGATGGAGTATCCAGGACTCGGTGCTGCCATGTTGGCCTCTCTCTGTTCACTGCCAATCTTCGGCTGTCCATGCACTGTTCGGGCGCGAACGCCATGTTCTGGCCGCGTCGCCCCGGAGTTTGCGATGCCGCAGTCCCGCGATTCCGCCGTCAAGACCGGGAGGATATAGCCCGGTGGCCTTTGCGTCAGGTCGATTTGGCTCTCTAGAGCGAAATTTCGGGACCACAATCTGACTAGTCGAGGCTCGCGCTAGGACGCGTGAAGAGCTCATCACGAGGCACCCCAGACGTACAGAATGTCGGGGGCGCCTTCCTCGTTGTCACCCGCGGTCCGTTCCATCGGGCGGAACCCGTGCCTCTCATAAAAGCGTTGCGCGCCGAGATTCGACTCGAAGGTCCAGAGCCTCAGGCCCTCCGGGCGTACGCGCTTTGCCAGCCCGATCAGCTCGCTGCCGATGCCACGCCCGATCAGAGTCGGTTCGACGTAGAGCTGCTCGAGCCGGTCTTCATCGAGTACCAAAAGGCCTACCAGCGCGCCGCCATCGTCCTCGGCTACCCAAAGCTCGGTGTGAGCTACGACCCACTCGGCAATCCAGCGCCGTACTTCGTCATCGGTGTGGGCGGTCATCGGGATCGTGGCCTTCGCAGCCTTGCGGGCGCGAAGGTAGAGAGCCGACACCGCAACTGCATCCCGGTCGGTTCCCCTCCGAAGCCTGAGGTCCATCCGATGATGATCCCGGTCTCGACAACGAACTTCCGCTCAGCCCGGCGGCGCATCCGTTGGATCAGGTTAGCTGGTCGTCATCCCCATAGGGTGGGATCTGCACGGTCATCGAGGTAGTCAACCAAAGTGGTTGGTACCGGTGGTATTTGAGGTTCTGGTCGCGCCAATACAGGAACCAAAGCCCGGTGGTCCTGTGCAGGCGCGCGATCGGGAACCGGAGCCAGTCGGGTCCGAGATCCTCGCGCCAGGGCTGTCTCGGCGTACCGGAACTCTGCCTGGCACTCGCGGGAGGCTTCCCAGTGCTTCGACAGCAAGCAGATCACCGCCTCACAGCGGCTGTTAGCCCGCTGCAATGCCTGCCTCCAGCGCTCCCCGGGCCGAATACCGGTGTGCGGGTCCAGATCCAGGAAGATCTCCTCGGCAAGACCCGGCTCGTGCTCGATCAACCACGCCTTAACCGCCGTCGCCTCGCGGCTATCCAGGCTGGAATGGCTCAAGAACACCCGCGACACGCTTCACCCCCGGTCGGCGCAGGCGCGCACCTATCTCAGCCATGATCGCAGCTAAACCGACACTTCGCGGCAAGATCAACGTGCCTTTCCAACCCGCATGGCGATAAACCACAGTCACAACGGGCCTCAACCCCGGTGGGGGTCTGAGACGAGTTTGCGGATGAGTTGGCCGGTGTTTCGGTCGAGGACTCGGATGAACCGCCGGGACGCTTCAGATCAGACCACAATGGCGGTGATGCTTCTCGGCGAGGTGAGCGTGATTTCCGTCCGGCGGCCTTGGGCGCGGTCTTGATGGTCTGCCCGTACTGCGGTTCAGATGTGGGCAGCAGCGGCGTGTGCGAGAAGTGCGGCGCGCCGCGTGAGGACGTCAGGTTGACCGGATGGCGCCCTGACCCCACGGCACGCCATGAAGGCCGTTACTACATCGCTGGGCGCCCCACCGGTCGGGTCCGCAATGGCAGAGCCGAGGCAAACGACCCTGCCGGTGGCCAGATGCTGCCGGACTACGTCGACCTTCCCTCGCGCAGCAGGATGAGCATTCGATCGTCGTGGCTCGGCACTGGCGTGGCGGCGGCAATCATCGTGATGGTGGCGCTCGTATTTTGGGCGCTGCACCTGCCGCGCCGCGGGCAGTCGGAATCGCCTGACGTGAACTACCTCGCCACGTTGCAAGACGCCGGTCTGGCCGGCCAGTTCAACTCCGATGCCAATGCGATTGCCCACGGCAAACAGGTGTGCAGGCAGCTCGATGACGGCGGACCGCAGCAGGGTCTGAACGCAGACAAGATCGCCGTCGACGCCTACTGCCCTCAATTCTCCAAAGGGTTTCACATTCTCGAAACCGCCACTGTGACAGGAACATTCGTGCTGACCGGGGGAGATTCGAGCGTGGATATCAGCTCGATAGAATCGGACGGAACGTCATGTCACGGAGTGAACGGATACTCCGATATCGACCGCAACACTCAAGTCATCGTGAGGAATGGCAGGGGCGAAATCCTGGGCACCACGCCGCTCGGTGACGGCCATGGCGACGACCTCACGTGCACGTTTTCGTTCAGCTTTCCGGTCACTGAGGGTCAGGATCGCTACGTCGTCAGCGTGAGCCATCGCGGCGACTTCATCTACACCTTCAACCAACTAGCCAGTCAAGGCGTCCATATTCACCTTGGGCAGTAGTGGTCACCGCAGCGACAGCAGCGTGGACTCGAAAGCGCGATCGGCGCAGGTTTTCTCGTGACGGCCGTCGGCTCTGCATTGCTCGTGTAAGCATAAAAGGATGACGGCGCGGCACGCCTCGGGACGTGCAGCGTCTGGAGGGATCGAGTGCCGTCTGACCAACCGCCGCCAATCACAACGAACTGGGGGAAATTCGGTCATTCGCGCCGTCGCGCTGCTTGCGGTCATCCTTATTGGCCTAACCGGCTGCGGTGCGTCTTCGAAGAACCAGTCGGGTGATACCGGCGGAGAGCCTGGGGCCGGCACCGTCGTATCCGATGCTCCCCCGGCCAATCTCGACCCGTCGGTGCGCGATGCGTCGTCGTGGGCGAGGGGTATGACGTATCGGTCGCGCTCCGGAATCGACGACGACAACACACACGTCACCGGTTCGGTTTTCGTGCCGAAAGGCGACCCTCCCGAGGGTGGCTATCCTGTTGTGGCCCTTGCGCCTGAGACGATAGGCACCGCTGCCGACTGCGCTGCGTCGCTCTCGCCGAACCTGCTCGGCAGTTCCGCCGATGTGGCGGCGCTGCTGAAGGCGGGATATGTCGTCTTCGTGCCTGATTACCAGGGTCTGGGCAAGCCCTCGGACGGCAAGACCGTCTATCACCCCTATTTGGACTCGACCACAGCCGGTTACGTCATCATCGACGGTGTACGGGCGGCGAAAACACTGGCCTCCGCCCCGACATCGACTTCCTGGGCGGTGCTGGGCAGTTTCGAAGGCGGGCAGGCGGCGTGGGCGACCAACGAACTCGTGGACAACTACGGATCTGGCCTGAACCTGATTGCCACGGCGAGTCTGTCCCCGATCGCTGATTTCGAAGGCCTCGCCGACGCGGCCATGGCCGGCACCCTCACGCCCGACCAGAAACTGGTCTACGTGGCGTTTCTAGCGGCATTGAAAAACGAGAACCCGTACGAGCTCGAACTCGACGACTACCGGCGCGGGACGGCCGAGCAGAATTGGGATGCGCTGCTGTCATGCCAGAGCGCTCAGCGAAGCGCGTTGGCTGAGCAGATACCACCGGACGATCTACGGCCCGCCACGCCGGAGGCGCTGGCCACCCTCCGCGGCTATCTGCAGAAGACGACGCTGCCTCAAGGCCCCACGGCGTCTTCGATGTATGTGATTTACGGGGGCCGTGATTCGACGATCCCAGCCGCGTGGACCGATCGTGCGCTCACTCGTGCCTGCCAGATGGGCGACGTGATCCAAATCGCTTACTGGCCCGACCAAGGACACCAACAGATCGACCCCGTCGCAGCGCTGGGCTGGCTCAATGACCGATTCAAATCGATACCCTCAGCAAACGATTGCGCGTCGTTTACCGCTGGCCACAAACCATGACCTGCGAACCGGCGCCCGGGAGAGGCTATGTCACTTACTAGCGGCTTGATCCCGGTTACACTGCAAGTTCTCGCGCTCGCGGCGCTGGCGGTCGGTGTCGGACGAAGGTCCCAATCATGGCTGCTGCGGTGGGTGACCTTCGCCGTTTTGGTAGGTGTCGGGTTCGCGGCGGTCGTCCGCCTATTTGTCAAAGGCCAGGGCTGGTCTGAGAGGGCGGCTTCGGGCGGCACGGTGTTCTGGGTCGCCATGACCGGGGTGGCCGCCGCGATGGCGGTCGTGACGTGGGGCGGCCCCACCACATGGTGGCGTCGAGTGGTCTCCGTGCTGGCGGTTCCGCTGGCTGTGGTGTGTGCCTTCTCGGCGCTCAACATCGCGACCGGGTATTTTCCGACGGTTCAAGCTGCCTGGCAGCGCGTGACCGGCTCCGAACCGCCTCAGAGGATCGACGAGACGGCACTGGCGGCAATGCAACAGAACGGGGAAGAGCCGACCCGCGGTACTCTGGTGCGGGTTGATATCCCCAGCGATGCATCGGGATTCGGCCACCGACAGGAGCTCGTGTACCTGCCGCCCGCCTGGTTTCGGTCCAACCCTCCGCCGAAACTGCCGACTGTGATGGCCGTTGGCGCGGAGTTCAGTCATCCCTCCGACTGGCCCGATTCCGGTCGTGCATTGCAGACTCTGGACAACTTCGCGGCGTTTCACCACGGTAATGCGCCGGTCGTGGTGTTCGTCGACTCGACCGGCAAGTTCAACAACGACACTGAATGTGTCAACGGGCCGCGTGGCAACGCTGCCGACCACCTGACCAAGGACGTTGTACCGTATATGATTTCGCACTTTGGTGTCAGCTCGAGCCCGGCCAACTGGGGTCTGGTCGGTTGGTCGTCGGGCGGCACGTGTGCGTTGGTGCTGGCGGTTCGGTATCCAGAGTTATTTAGCGCATTCGTCTCTCTGGACGGTCAGCTCGGACCCAACGCCGGCACGAAGCCACAGACCATTGCGCGGTTGTTCGGCGGGGACGCTGAGGCATGGGCGGCGTTCGACCCCAAAACTGTCATCGAGAAACACGGCCGCTATGACGACATGTCGGCGTGGCTCGGCGTTTCGGACGCTACCTCCCCAGTGCATCGCCCAGCCAACGATGCGCCGCCGGATCCCGATGCCATCGAAGACTGGGATCAGTATTCTGAGGAGCACGCCGCCAACGCCGACAAGTTATGTGCGTTGCTGAGCGGACACAACGTCGAATGCTCGGTGGTGAGTTACTCGGGCTCGCACGACTTCCCTTCGGCTGGCGACGGATTCGCGGCTGCGCTCCCTTGGCTGGCCGGCGAACTCGACACCCCGGGAGCCGAGAAGCGCCCGATGCCCGGGGCCCGTAGGGCGCAATGAAGGCGAGCGTGCCAGGCGTCGCCGCCGCATCGCGCAGAAGAGGATCGAGATTTCGTCAGCGCGCTATCAGCGTCGGTCCTTCCTTGCGCTGGCGATTGGCCGCAACGAATTCGTGCCCATTACAAGCGCTTTCGCGACTTCACGAGTGCCGCCACTTCGGTAGGGCTAGGCGGCGGACTATCGACGGCCTGAGGAGCCCGGTCGGCGAGTCGATGAGGCCGCTGACTTTGAAGAACTGGGCTGCGACGACGGGGTCGGTTTCACACACCGTCAGCAGGCGTTCGGTCAGCTTGGCTCCGATCCGGGTCATGGCAGTACGCGCGCCTTCGGTCTCGGGGAAGTTGAGGTCGGATGTGGTGGCTAGCTGCCAGGCGGTGCTGATGGGTTTGGCGGTCGACCGGAAGTACCGCTGTGCGAGATTGTCCAGCCCTTTGTGCAGGCAGTCTTGCAGCGCCACGGCCTCTAGCGCCGAGACGGTCATGCCCTGCCCATAGATGGGGTTGAAGCTGCAGATTGCATCCCCGCTCACCAGCAGGCCATCGGGGAATCGGCGCATCTTGTCGTAGCGCCGCCATTGGCTAGAGGGGATTCGGTACCGGTGGGGGTTCCCGATCGGCTCTGCGGCTCGCACTGCGTTGAAAAACTCAGCGGGAGTGTATTTTTCGGCGTAGTCGATCATGGATTTGAGGTCGGTTGGCGGTTCGTTCCCGCCGATACTGAAAACGGTGAAAATGGCGGTGTCGTTCTCGTTGATGGTCAGGAACATTCCCGTAGGCCGTCCGGGAACCGGATGGATGTTGACGATCATTTCGTGAAGGCTGTTGGGTTTGAGCTGCAATGGCTGGCTGACGTAACAGATGCGCGACTTGACGTGCAGCTCGTCAGGGCGTACGTAGCCGAGTCTGTCGAGCAACGCCGGTGTGTGTGCGCTGCGGCCCATGGCGTCGACGACCAGGTCGGCCTCGAGGTCTTGGCTGGCTGTGCCGTCTCCGTCGGTAACCGTCACACCGGTGACGCGCCGACGATCAGCCGTGACGGTCAATTCGGCGACGTCGGTGCCGTCGCGGATGTCGACGTTGTCGACCGCCTCGACCCGGCGTCGGATGGCGGCTTCCAGCAACGGCCGGCTGGGAAAGTACATCGCCATCTGGTTGTGGTCGAATGCGGCCAGGCCGTGGCGCAGCATGACGTGGCCGGCGATCGACATGTAGAGCTTCGACCAGTCCCCGTCGTCCCATACAGGGGCTCCGTGGTCCACGAGGGCACTGAGCAGTCCGGGAAACAGTTGATCGAGGATGTGCGCTCCTTTGGTGAGCAGCGCGTGAGGATGGTGGGCTTGGGGGGCGCCTCGTCGGGTCGCCGCGCCGTCGGGCAGAACGTCTCGCTCGATCACCGTGACTCTGGCGAAGGAATCGGCGAGGACTCGGGCGGCCAGTAGTCCGCCGACGGATCCACCGAGAACGACGGCCTGCCGACCGACTGCCCCCATGAGACCCCCACCGCTTTGACCTTAACGCCGTCCCAGCTGAGTTCGCGTATGCGGCGAAAGTATCAGCGGACGGACATGACCTGCGACGAAATCCCCTGACGTCGTACTTTGCTATCACGCTCGTAACCATCCTCTCGAGTTCGGCCCGGGCGGACGCGGGCCTCATACGTCCGCCTTTGCCACCGGACAGCCGGGTGGTGATGACCATGCCATTGTCAGTCAATGTTGTGGGCCGGAACACGGTGGTGTTCAACGGTTTTGCAAATGAGTCGAGGACGACAGTCTCCGTACTCGGTGGTGCGCGGCGACGGAAAGTGTGTAGCGGGCGTGGTCTTTGACCCATCTGCGACTCGTGCTATGCGGTTACCAAATTGATCTGACGCCCAGGCGCGGGGAATTAAGTCGACGAGCGACCCGCGAAACATGGAAACACGTGATCGCTGACAATAAGATATCGATGTGCAGCGGAGCTGTGCGGGCGCGGCGGAGAGATAGTGCGCCGCGCACGACCGATTGAAGGCACTGCGCGGCTCGATCTGGCGAGGCGGGCCGCTAGGCCGTCGGTTCCACCGCGGCAGCCTGGATGGCAGGGCGATGTTTCATTGCGCGGAGCACTGCGGGCGCTTCGCGGTGGTGCGGTGATTCGCCGCGGCCGAACGGTTGACAGCACTACGCGGCTCGATCGGGATGTCGAGCACACCGCGCGGCTAGATCGTGAGGTTGACAGCACCGCGCGGCTCGATCGGGAGGTTGACAGCACCGCGCGGCTCGATCGGGAGGTCGAGCACACCGCGCGGCTCGATCCGGATGTCGACCACACCGCGCGGCTCGATCGGGATGTTGACCACACTGCGCGGCTCGATCCGGATGTTGGCAGCACGGCGCGGCTCGATCGGGATGTTGACCACACTGCGCGGCTCGATCTAGGTGTTGACCGCACGGCGCGGCTCGATCGGGATGTTGACCACACTGTCGGGCTGGATCTAGGTGTTGACCACACTGCGCGGCTCGATCCGGCTCCGGGGGCCCTTGCGCCGTCGGTTCCGCCGCGGCGGCCGGGACGGCAGAATGATTCTTCACTGCGCGTAGCGGTACCGGTGCGTGGGCGCGGCGGAGAGGTGGATCACGTCGCCCGACCGGCAGGCCACACTGCGCGGTCACATCCGGCTAGGCGGCAAGTCAGGGCGTCGGTGACGTCGCGGCGGCCGGGAAAGCAAAACGATGCTTCACTGCGAGCGGCTGTGAGTGTTGGTAAGGCAAATCCTTGGGCGCGTCGCATCAAGCGCGCCGCGGTGGCGTTTTGTGCCGTTCTACTCTTCGTCGGGTTAGTGGTCTTGAGTGCGCGGCCCTTCGGGGTCAACGGCCAACTCACGCAAAAGCCGGCGGTTCCCGCAGCCGACAGTGCCGGGTCGCCTGCCGCGTCGGGGCGCGAATCCGGCGCGGTTTCACCTGATCGCTCGGGCGCGCATCCCGAAGGTTCATCCGGCGGCGCACTGCCACCGGCCCAAGGCGTGCAGGCGTTTTCGGATGAGCAGCAAGCACAGTCAAAGCCGCCCGAGCGCAGCGAGAATCGTCCGCCGTCGTGGCGGCAACCCTTCCTTGACGTCGTGCTGGTGGTCCTGTCGCTGGGGTTGTTCACGGTCTCCGGTACGACCCTGTGGTGGATGCTGCACGCGTGGCGCAGTCCGGATGCGTTGGCGGCGACTGGTTTTCGGCGTCGAGCAGCTGGCGCACCTCGGTCGTTCTCATTGCTGTTACCGGCTCGCCACGAACAGGATGTTCTCGGGGACACGATCGACGCGCTGGCTCGACTCAACCACCCCAGGTACGAGGTGATCGTGATCATCGGTCACGACGACCCGGAGACAGAGTGCGTCGCGCGTGAGGCCGCGGCGCGCCACCCCGCGATAGTCAAGGTGGTCCTGGACTACAACGTGCCGAAGAACAAGCCGACGGCGCTCAACACTGCGCTGCCCGCATGCCAAGGCGACATCGTCGGTGTCTTTGATGCCGAGGACGAGGTCCATCCGGGACTGCTGCGTCTGGTCGAAGCGCGGTTCGAGGAGTCCGGCGCAGACGTGGTTCAGGCGGGCGTGCAGTTGATGAACGTCCACACGAGTTGGTGGTCGGCGCGCAACTGCCTGGAGTACTACTTCTGGTTCCGCTCCCGCCTGCATTTCCACGCTGAGAAACGGTTCATTCCGCTTGGGGGGAATACCGTGTTCACCCGCACGAAGTTGCTGCGGGACGTGGGCGGTTGGGATCCCGATTGTCTGGCCGAGGACTGCGAGATCGGCGTGCGGTTGTCCAGCCGGGGTGCACGGGTGGCCGTCGCCTATGACCCGCAAACGGTCACCCGGGAGGAGACCCCCGTTTCGATCGGTGCTCTCGTCAAGCAGCGCACGCGCTGGGATCAAGGTTTTCTGCAGGTGCTGCGCAAAGGTGAGTGGCGCAAGCTTCCTAGCCGCAGACAGCGTTGGTTGGCCCGCTACACGTTGGCGATGCCCTTCCTGCAAGCGGCAACGGGCGTGTTGTTGCCGCTGTCGATAGCGTCGATGTTTCTGCTGAAGGTTCCGGTGCCGACGGCGTTGGTGACGTTCATTCCGCTGGCACCGACGCTCGTCACGGTGGCGGTCGAATCTGCCGCACTCGGTGAGTTCGGACGGGAATTCGGCATTCGGATACGTTCCCGCGATCAAGCGCGACTATTGCTGGGCACCTTTCCGTACCAGCTGCTCCTTTCAGCCGCCGCGGTTCGGGCCGTGTGGCGTGAGATCCGGGGGCACGGAGGCTGGGAGAAGACCACTCACACCAACGCCCACCGCACCTCCACGCCTAAACTTACGGTTCCGGCATGAATGCGCGGCTCGATCTGGACGCTGACCACACTGTGCGGCTCGATCTGGATGTCGACCGCACTGCGCGGCTAGGTCTGGCGAAACGGACCGTCATGCCGTCGGTTCTGCGGCGGCGGCCGGGACGGCAGAGCGATATTCCTTTGCGCGAAGCACTGCGGGTACGCTCCGGCGGTGCGGTGGCTCGCCGCGGCGGACCGGTTGACAGCACGGTGCGGCTCGGCCTGGATGTTGACCGCACTGCGCGGCTAGGTCTGGCGAAATGGGCCGTTAGGCCGTTGGCTCCGCCGCGGCCGCCGGGACCGCAGAGCGCTTTGCACCAAACGCTGTCTGCGTATGGGCACGGCCCAGAGGTGGTTCGCCGCACCCGACAAGCTGACAACAGTCGTCGATCACGTCTGAATCCCTCGATCCCGATACTCGGGATCCTGTTGATACTCACCGCGACGCTGCGGTTGATCAACCTTACGGGGTCGCCCGCCCGACTTGACGACGAAGGCACCTATATGGCCCAGGCCTACGCCATGGTCAAATGGGGCGAACTCGCCCACTACACCTACTGGTACGACCATCCGCCGGCCGGCTGGCTGCAACTGGCGCTGTGGACGGCAATTTCAGGTCCCGACTTCGGGGGCAACGCGATCGCCGCCGGGAGATACCTGATGGTCATCGTCGCCGTGATCACCGCTGCCCTGCTGTGGGCCCTGGCGCGCCGAATCGAGATGTCGCGGTGGGCAGCCGCGGCCGCGGTCGCCGTCTTCGCGCTGTCTCCGGTGGCGATCTCGTTAGGCCGCACGGTATATCTGGACAATCTTGCCACCGCGTGGGTGCTGGGCGCCCTGGTGCTTCTGTGCTCACCCCGGTACAGGCTGTCGGCAATGTTCGGCGCTGCAACATGTTTCGGCATAGCGGTGTTGACCAAAGAGACCATGCTGTTGCTCCTGCCGATGTTCGCCTGGCTGGTCTGGACTAGGACCGCGCCGGTGACCCGCCGCTACGCGCTCGCCGTGTTCGTCGCCGTGTTCGGCGTGGTGGTGGGCACGTACGTCTTGATGGCCGTTCTGCGTGGTGAGCTGGTCCCAGGGCCCGGACACGTCAGTTTGTGGGACGGCATCAGGTTCCAGTTGTGGGAGCGCACGGCCGACGGCACGCTCGATGATCCCTATTCGCTCAAACGCCATACTGTTGACGAATGGCTCCAACTTGATCCGGCCCTGCCGTTTCTGACCGTCCCGATCGCCCTGGCCGCACTGTTCGTCAAGCGGCTGAGGCCGTTCGCGGTCGGGTTGGTGATACTCATCGCCACGATTCTCCGTCCCGGACACCTGCCGGTGCCGTTCATCCTTTCCACGCTGCCGTTGACAGCACTTCTGGCCGCGGGCACCGGCGAGGTGACCGTTCGCTATCTGTTCCGCACCGTTGAGCAGCGATCGGTTGCCCTGCGGCGCTTGCGGATTCCGGTGCTGGCCGCCGGGGTGCTGATGGTGTCCATCGCCGTGTCGCTCTGGCTGCCCACTTATCACGGCTTGATGGAGTCCGACATTGACGCGTCGATGCGGCAGGCACTCAAGTGGATCGAGCAGAACGTGCCAAAGACCGACCGTCTGATCGTCGACGATGCTTTTTGGGCGGACCTGGTCCGCGACGGCCGCGACCGGCGCAATGTCGTGTGGGCTTACAAGGTGGACACCGACGAGCAGGTGCAGGGCTGGGCGCCACACGGCTGGACCGACTACGAGTGGGTCGTGTCGACGCCATCCTTGCGTTCCAACATGCCGCCGACCGGCATACTCGCTGACGTGGTCGCGCACTCACAACCAGCGGCGACATTCCTCTCGGGCGGGAAACGAGTCGACGTGCTCCGTGTCGACAACGGCGCACCGACCTCGAAACCCCCGTCGCCCGCGGCGCCGGCGTTCGGAGGGCAACTCGCGGCCCGCCTTGCCGCTGCCACCGATCCGGATGTGCTCGCGGTTCTGCAGTCTCCGACGGTGGATCAACGTGTGATTGCCACGCTGGCAGTGATCGCTGCAACGGAACCCGTTCGGCTCGAGGACATTTCGACCATCAAAGGAGAGGAGGACACCGCAACGCCCCGACGCGAGATCACGCTGAGCGGCCCGCGCGACCGGCTACAAGGTGTGGCGGCATTTTTCGAACGCCAAGTGGGTGCCTTCGCAGTGCAGTCCGTGGATCTGACCGCCAAGGGACTAAGAGTTCGATTTCCGTTGCGCACCAAGGATATCGGTCTGGG
>CAVOSY010000022.1:0-153383 GCA_963698965.1 uncultured Actinomycetota bacterium | reverse complement strand
CGTTGTCTTCGGCCGGGCGTGCATACCCGAGCCGCTCGAGCATCACCGGTGTGCGTGCACCGCGGCCGGTGGCATCGACGACCAGATCGGCGGGCAAATGCGACACCCCATTGCCGCCGCGCTGAGCCGTGAAAACGCCGGTGACGCGATCGCGCCGCGCAGTGGTGGTCACGTCGACGAAATCATGTGGTACTCGAGGAACGGGCGGGTGGTGCTGTACGCCCTGATCTTCTGCGAACTGCCCGAACGAACACCGAGATGACCGTTCATACAGAATTAGAGCCGGGCATTGCCGGGTTCTGATACATATCTCGGCGAAGACGTCACCACCTCGCCCAGCGGCGCCTGCGGTATCAACAAACAGCTAGTGATCAAGTTGCCATTCAAGATGGTTCCCGCCTGAGTCGGTCAACTCATCAAATGACAATCGCGCCCTGAAGTACGGCGCGCGGCAGCAGGTTTCGGGTCGGCTCAGGCGAAGTACTCGTCGTCCGTGACGTGTTCCATCCAGTCGACGTTTGTGCCGTCGACGTCGCCGGTGACGGCGATGTGAGTCATCTCGCCGGTGGACGTCGCTTCATGTCGTGAACCTTTCGCCGGCTGGTGCCGGTCACCGGCGACCCTCGACTCAACCAACCAGTCTCGTGGGAACCGACGTCTCGTGCACCGGCCAGTCGATGCTGAGGTACTGAGTCTCCTGGAATTCCTCGAGACCGGCGCGGGCGCCCTCGCGGCCGAGCCCGCTCTGCTTGACACCTCCGAACGGAGCGGACGGGTCGGACACGACGCCACGGTTGACGCCGACCATGCCCGCGTCGAACGCCTCACCGAGGCGCATCGCGCGCTGCAACTCACCGGCGTATACGTAAGCGGCAAGCCCCATCTGGGAGGCGTTGACGAGCTTGAGCAGCTCGGTGTCGTCGTGCCACGCCACGATCGGAGCGACGGGACCGAAGATTTCGGCGTCGAGGATGTCGGCGTCGGCGGGGACGTCGGCCAGCACGGTTGGCGGGTAGAACCAGCCCTTGCTGTCGGGCACCGGCGCGCGATGGCTGATGCGCGCTCCCGCCGCGATGGCCTGCCGCACGAGCGCGTCGACGCTCTCCACGGCGTGCCCGGAGATCAGCGGGCCGATCTCCGCGCCGTCCGCGGCTGCCCCGACGGTGAGTGCCTCGACCGCCGCACCGAACCGGGTGGTGAACTCATCGACGATGCCGGCGTGGATGTAGAAGCGGTTCGCCGCGGTGCAGGCCTGACCGCCGTTGCGGAACTTGGCGACCATGGCGCCCGCGACGGCGGCGTCCAGGTCTGCGTCCTCGGTGACGACGAATGGCGCGTTGCCGCCCAGCTCCATCGAGGAGTTCACCACCCGGTCGGCCGCCTGGCGCAGCAGCACCTGGCCGATGCGGTTGGAGCCGGTGAAGGAGATCTTGCGGACGCGGGGGTCCTCCAGCCACGCCGTCACGACGCCGGCCGCGTCGGTGGTCGGCACGACGTTGACGACGCCGCGCGGAACGCCGGCCTCGACCAGCAGCCGCGTGAGAGCGATTGCGGTGAGCGGTGTTTCGGATGCCGGCTTGAGTACCACGGTGCAGCCCGCCGCCAGTGCGGGCGCGATCTTCCGCGTCGCCATCGCCGCCGGGAAGTTCCACGGCGTGACCAGCGCGGCCACCCCGACCGGGCGGTGCGTGACGACCGTGCGGACGCCGCCGGTCGGGGAGGCGCCGTAGTCGCCACCGGAGCGGACCGCCTCCTCGGCGAACCAGCGGAAGAACTCCGCGGCGTAGGCGACCTCCGCGCGGGCGTCGGTGCGGGACTTGCCGTTCTCGTCGACGATAAGTTCGGCCAGCTCGTGCTGGTCGCGCATCATCAGGTCGAACGTGCGGTGCAGCATCTCCGAGCGCTCGCGGCCCGGGGTGACACGCCAGCTCGCCAGCGCGGCGTTTGCAGCCTCCACGGCGGCCGTCGCGTCGGCGGTGTCGCCGTCGGCTACCTGGGCGACGACCGTGCGGTCGGCCGGGTTCTCGACGTCGAAGACGCCGGCACCGCCGGGCCGGAAGGTGCCGCCAACGAACACGCCACGGGCCGCGTCGAGGGAGTCGCGGTAGGTGCTCACGGGTACAGGCCTCTCTGACGGTGTGCCTCGGCGACGCGCTGCACCGCGAGGCTGGTGGCAGCCGCGCGCAGCGTCAGCTGATGAGTCTTCGCATGGTCCAGGACGTAACGCCAGGCGCCGATCATCCGATCGGCCAGCCGGGCCTCGACCTCGTCCTCGGTCCACCAGTACGCCTGGTTGGCCTGAACCCATTCGAAGTACGACACGATGACGCCGCCGGCGTTGGCCAGGATGTCGGGCACGACGGTGACGCCCCTGGCGGCGAGGATGTCATCGGCCTCCGACGTCGTCGGGCCGTTGGCGCCCTCGACGACCAGGCGTGCGCGGACACGTTCGGCGTTGCCGGCGTGCAGCACGCCTTCGACCGCCGCCGGTACCAGCAGGTCGACAGCGAGTTCGAGCAGGTCCCCGGCGTCGATCGGCGAGGCGCCGTCGAACCCGACGACCGTGCCCGTCTCGTCGACGTAGGTCTCAAGGGCGGCCAAGTCGATGCCGCCGGGCGCACGGATTGCGCCATACTGGTCGGCCACGGCCTCGACCCTGACGCCGGCCTCGGCGAGGAATCGCGCCGTCCCGCGACCAACCTTGCCGAAGCCCTGCACGGCCGCGGTCGCACCGTCGTAAGCGATGCCCAGGTGGGTGAGCGCCTCCAGGGCGACGTGCACGACGCCGCGCGAGGTGGACGAGGCACGGCCGAGCGAGCCGCCGAGGCTGATCGGCTTGCCGGTCACGACGCCTAGAACGGTGTGCCCGGTGTTCACCGAGTAGGTGTCCATCATCCAGGCCATGGTCTGCTCGTCGGTGCCGATGTCGGGCGCGGGGATGTCGTGCGCGGGACCGATCAGCGGCATGATCTCCGAGGTGTAGCGCCTGGTGACGCGCTCCAGCTCGGCCTGCGAGTAGTCACGCGGATCGATGACCACGCCACCCTTGGCGCCGCCGTACGGGACATCGAGCAGCGCGCACTTCCACGTCATCCACATCGCCAGCGCGCGGACCTCGTCGAGGTCGACGTGCGGGCTGTAGCGCAGGCCGCCCTTGGCCGGCCCGCGGGAGTAGTTGTGCTGCACCCGGTGGCCGGTGATGATCTCCACCCTGCCGTCGTCGCGGCGCAGCGGGATGCTGACGGTGAGCTCGCGACGCGGGGCGGCGAGCAGGTCGTACATGCCCTGGTCGTAGCCGAGCACCTTGATGGCGTCGGCGAGCTGCGAGCGGGCGTCATCCAGCGGGGATCTCGTCACCGCGGTGGTGTCGGGACGGGTGTCGAGAATGTCGGTCATCGGGTCTCCTTGAAAACGTCGGTGAGGATGTCGAGCGCGTCGGTGAGCAGGTCGTCACCGATCGCGAGCGGGGGCAGGAAGCGCAGCACGTTGCCGAATGTGCCGCAGGTCAGGACGATGACCCCGCGTTGGTGCGCCGCCGAGGCGACGGCCTTGGCCAGGTCGGGAGCCGGCTCATCGGTGCCGGAGCGGACGAGTTCGACGGCGATCATCGCTCCGCGGCCGCGGACGTCGCCGATGCGGTCGTCATCGGCCTGCAGGCGGTGCAACCGATCCTTCATGAGCCGCTCGATCTGCTGGGCCCGGCCGACCAGGTCGTCGGCCTCGATGGTCTCGATGGTCGCCAGCGCCGCGGCGCAGGCCAGCGGGTTGCCGCCGTAGGTGCCGCCGAGGCCGCCAACGTGCGCGGCGTCCATGATGGCCGCCGAACCGGTGACCGCCGACAGCGGCAGGCCGCCTGCGATGCCTTTGGCCGTGACGATCAGGTCGGGCACGACTCCCTCGTGGTCACAGGCGAACATCGCGCCGGTGCGGGCGAAGCCGGTCTGGACCTCGTCGGCGATGAAGACGACGTCGTGCGCGCGGCACCACGCCAGCAGCGCGGGCAGGAACCCGGGCGCCGGCTCGATGAAGCCGCCCTCGCCCTGGATGGGCTCGATGACGAGCGCGGCGAGATTGTCGGCGCCCACCTGCTTGTCCAGCCGGTCGATCGCGCGGGCGGCGGCCAGTTCGCCGTCGACCTGCTTGGCGTCGCGGAACGGATAGGACATCGGCAGGCGGTAGACCTCGGGGGCAAACGGGCCGAAGCCGTGCTTGTAGGGCATGTTCTTGGCGGTCAGCGCCATCGTGAGATTGGTGCGGCCGTGGTAGGCGTGGTCGAACGCGGCGACGGCCTGCTTCCCGGTATGGGCGCGGGCGATCTTGATGGCGTTCTCGACCGCTTCCGCTCCGGAGTTGAACAGCGCCGTGCGCTTTTCGTGGTCGCCCGGGGTCAGCCGGTTGAGCGCCTCGGCCACGGCCACATAGCTCTCGTAGGGCGTGACCATGAAGCAGGTGTGGGTGAACTCCTCGACCTGGGCCTGGACCGCGTCGACCACACGCGCAGCGCTGTTGCCGACCGTAGTGACTGCGATGCCGGAGCCGAGGTCGATCAGGCTGTTGCCGTCGGCGTCGACGACGATGCCGCCACCGGCCCGCACACCGAACACCGGCATCGTCGTGCTGACGCCGTGGGCGACCGCGGATACCTTACGCGCCATCAGTTGCTGCGACCGCGGTCCGGGAATTGCGGTCACGAGGTGACGGCGTTGGGTGATCTGCTCGGTCAAGGGTGCCTCCGTTGGTGCAAGGGAATCAAAGGGAATCAAATCTCTGGAGCCCAGTGTTGCGGCTCGCTTCCATGCCGTCCAATACTTACTAGGCATCCGAACCATGCCTGTGGAACATAGGAGAGTCGATGGAGCTGCGCACCCTGCGGTATTTCGTCGAGACCGCCGACGCCGGCACCGTCAGCGCCGCAGCCGACGCGGTGCACGTCACCCAGCCGGCCTTGTCCCGTCAGCTGCGTCAACTCGAGCGCGAGCTCGGCACCAACCTGTTCGACCGGGTGGGTGGGCGCCTGCTGCTCTCTCCGGTGGGGCGTGAGCTGCTCCCGCTGGCCCGGGACATCCTGACTCGGGCCGAACGCCTGGCCGTCGCGGCCGCGACCCTGTCGCACGGGCGGTTGGAGCGCCTGATGCTCGCCGCCCCGGCGACCACGCTGGCCGACGTCGTGTCGCCCTTCATCGCCACCCTCGAAGAGGATGACCCAACGCCGTCCGTCTTCGCGTCCGACGCGCTGGAGCCGCAGGCCGCGCTGCGACACGGTGCCGACCTGGTCATCACCAACGGTCGACCCGGTGATCAGCTCGACGTGCTGGCGCTGGCCGTGCTCCCGGTGTGGGCCTACGTCCCGGCCGGGCACCCGTGGTTCGGCCGCGATACCGTGCGGCTCGCAGACTTGCTCGCGGACAACGTCATTGGCCTCCCGCCGACGTTCACCGCACGGCAGGCGCTGGACGCCGCGGCGCTCGGCTGCGGGCTGGCACCGCGGGTCGTGATCGAGGGCAGCAGCGGCCCCGTCGCGCAGGCCCTTGCGGCCGCCGGCCGCGGGGTAGCCGTCGTATCCGACGATCCGCGTTTCGCCCTGCACCCCGTGCGGATCACCGTCGGACCCGACGAACTGAGCATCCACCTCTTCGCGGCATGGGACCCCCAGCACCCCGCTGCCACGACCCTCGCCACGATCGCCCAACGGCTCTCGACGTACATCGTCCGCCGCTACGGCGAGTCCACCCGCCCGCCCTCGTGACATTCCGGACGGGGGGCAATTAACTCACACCGACGTGAATGTTATTTCCGGAACGCCGATTCAGCGGGTTGAGCGTTTTCTGGTTCAATCCCACTATCGCGCACCGCTATAACCGCAGTTCAAAGCCAATATTTAGACCCGCTCTGCGAAACGCCAAGACGTTCTCAAGACAACGGGGCTAGGCTGACCACGCCCGAAGAGCCGCCACCATGACCTCGCCACACAGCCCACCGGCCGTGGTTGTTCTGTGCGCACGCGAACATCGAGACGACCTCCGACCGGCACCTGCCCCGACGGCAACCTCCGGCTCGGCGACCTCAACGATTGCCGGTCATCGGCTCTCCACGCCCCACCAGGAAATTCGCTCCGACCAGTGAAACTGCACCCCGCGGAGCGGGCACTTCGGGGTGACGGTTCTGGGGGCACGCGCCGGGGCAGTCAGGCTCCTACGACAGGCAGTTTCCGGACACCTCAAAGACGTCTTCGCTTCCCGCGAGCCGCTGTCCGCAGACCGCTACCACGGGATGGCGCACGATAACGGGAAAGTAAGACAACGCCACACTTGGTGCGAACGCCTGGGAGCCATCCGGGTAGGTGGCAATGGGCTTGTTCGAAACCTTGCTGCCTACGGCGAGCACGGTGGTCCACTCACCGTGCACCGTAGCGTTGCCGTGAATTGCCACCACCCGATTGTCATGGTCGCCGGTATACGGGTCTATGTAGTCTTTTTGGAACCCTGCCGTGCCGTCGAGTGCGAACACCTTGTTCCCAGTCCTGTTTTGACCAACCGCCGTAGCCGTGGCAGGCCGGAACACGCTGATCGCCAACGCCCGGTTGTCGTTGGACGCATTGGCCTGCGCACCGGTGGCCGAGTTGTCGCCGATTCCTACCGGGTCACCGGGGCCGCCGTCGTAGGAGATACCCGGCGCTGCACTGGCCGTGCCCGCTCCGATCATCCCCGCCACACCAACTCCAGCGGCCAGCACCGAGCCGACCACAATCCTGCGAATGTCCACTGTCACTCCCATCTCGTACCGATTTGCCCGCCCTCCGCGAACTCGGTCTGTAAGGTCCTTGGCTAAGGACAACGCAGCAAACTTATCGCATTGATGATCGCGATTTGCCAAATCACCCAATTGGCCAGTTGCCATACTCGCACCAAGGTGCGCAGACCCGCGATCCACCTTGACGATCATGTTCACCATGCGGGTAGCTCCAGCGCGGGAATCAATCATCCTTGCAACCGACCAGCCGCGATCGTGCCGAGCGCTCGCGGTCGAGTTACTGGCATCGATGCCGGGTTTCGCGCCGATCCCGTACTCACCCGAGAGCGCGGCCAAGCTGGCGCGGTATGTCGCGGATCTGCTCACCGGCCGCTGGGAGCCGAAGGCGTCTCAGGTGCTGACCGGGTGGGACTCACCGCAACGCGGAGCGCAGACCGTTGACATCACGGCTCACTCGTAAAGGTCGGCCGCCTGGGCACGGCCACGGGCTTCGACGAATGCGCGGCGTTCTTCCTCCCGCACGTGTGCAAACTTCCGGTGGATCCTGTCCAGGGTCAGTGCGCTGTCGAGGGCGGCGTTGAGCCGCCGGTGCCTGTCAATGTCGGCAGGGTCAAGGCTTGCCGGATAGAACCCCAGCTCTTGAGCAAGCTCGGCGCGCAGGCGCTTGTCCTGCTCAGTGCTAGCCACAACTACTACTCCTCGGCTGTTGGCCCCGTGGTGAGGCGGTCGTGCCCAGCACTGGATGGTAACGGCCGCTTCGTCATCCGAGCCACCCGATGAGCGTGGGGTTGGCGCGCCGTCCAGTCGGAGCTTGACGACGGCATCTCGTGAAGCCTCTTCGGGGTAGTTGCGCAGGCAGGTGACCGCCTTCTAACAACCCGAGCGTGACCTCGGGGCGTGCTCTGCTCCGGGCGGCGCGGACCGTCGGGCTAGGTTCGCGCTGGTGTGGCAAGGCGGATCGTGCTGACGATGTTTCAGTCCCAGGCCCGTTCAGGACTGGATGACAAGGCTAAGGGCGCGTATGTCGACGACGCATCCGGACAGCCGCGTGCCGAGCGCCTCGATGATGGGCTTGGCGGGCTGGCTAGAGGTGCTGTAGCAGATAGTGATGTGCGGTCTCCAGTGCGCGCACCACTCTGCCGCCAATGGTGGCAACTTCGAGCCGAACCCGACGACGAGTGCCAAGCTTGGCTCACCGTCACCCCACGAAGGTGAGAACGCCATGGCAGACGCACGCAGCGAGACAACGATCGACGACGAGCGGGTGCGGGTCACGACCTGGTCGTTCGAAAAAGCAGGCGACAGCACCGGTGCGCACGTGCACGAATACGACTACGTGATCGTGCCCGTCACCGGGGGGACGCTGACGGCCGTGTCGACGACTGACGGCTCGGCGCGCACGATCACCCAGGTCGCGGGGTCGCCCTACACCGGTCAGGCCGGTCTCGCCCACACGGTGACGGCCGACGCCGACGGGATCGTTTTCGTCGAGGTCGAACTCAAGAACTGACTTATATCCGCTTTGGAGTTCGTCGGCGTCAACTGTGCGCAGCAGATTTCGGATGTCTTCCAGGCGCTGTGTCTGCGTGCGCTGGCCGTCGAGGCGTGCATGAGTCTCAACCCCCTGATCGCGGCGGTCGCTGTGGTGCGTTGCGGCGGCCTGCCTGCGCCCTCGGCGGGCATCAGTTTCGTGAGGGACTTCGCCGGTGCCCACCGACGGTGCGCCCGACCTCATCGGGGCGATGGGATCCAGGGAGTGGTGGGATCCAGGGATTTCGTCGGAAAACCGACGTTGGGGCGATGAAGCCGGAGCCGGATGTGGATTCCCCCATCCGCTAGATGCCAGAAGTGACATCTGGCCCCGCGTCCCAGGGAGCCAATGACCCCGTCAGCTTCTTGCGGCAAGAAGGTTGCGCCGGGGAAACCTCGTTGACGGCAACGAGTACGGTGCCGAAACCGAGACGCCGGAAGTGAGCTTTGACGCCGAAACCCCGAAGCCGGAACCTCATCGGGGCGACGAGGATGCGTGGTGCGACTCGATTGGGCACAGTCTGAAGTCCGTGGTGGAGCGGGTATGCATGAAAAGCGGCTCGTACAAGCGCGACTGGCGTGGCCGGAGCACCCCGACTACGACCTTCGCGCACTGCAGCTATCAGGCATCGAAAACCCCCACGACTTAGGTCTGATCACCGCTGATGCTGCGGCGTGAATTCGTGGACGGTGATGCGGGTGTTGGCGAAGCGATGGCTGGGCCGACTAGCGCAGTCCTAAACGACCGGAAAGGTGCTCGTGAACCGCCAGCCACCCGCCGCCGGATCGGGCGAACACGATGGTTTCGCGTTCGGACGTCGCGGTCTGGACCCGAGCCCTGGGCCCGTCAGTGTTCTCGACGGTGGTGACGACGTCATGGGTGAACACCGCGCATGTGCCGTACACATCGACCCGCCGGTTCGACGACCGACAGTCGATGACCCGAAATCCGGAGTCGCGCTCCCAGTGCCGCCACAGGTCGCGGTAGGCCCCTACAGAATCCAGCCGCTCCGGATGGGTGTGGAACACGAAGCTCGCGTCAGGGCGGAAGGCCGCGAAATACCGCTCGACGTCATGGTGTCCGAAGGCCGTGATCAACGAGTCGGCGGCGTTCAGCACGGCGGCTTCCTCGGCGCCGCGATCTGTTTCGGTCATCGGTTGGCCGCCAGCACGGAGAGCAATTCGTAGCCGACGTGAGCCGCGGCGATCCCGGTGATCTCGGCGTGGTCGTAGGCCGGGGCCACCTCGACGATGTCGGCACCCACCACGTCGAGGCCGACGAGTCCGCGCAACGTATTGAGCAGTTCACGGGATGTCAATCCGCCCGCCTCGGGCGTGCCGGTGCCCGGCGCGTGCGCTGGATCGAGCACGTCGATATCGATCGACACATACACGGGGCCGCCGTCGAGGCGCTTGCGCATCCGCTCGACAATGCTTGAAACACCGTCGAATTCGTAGTCGTCGGACCGAATCACCTGGAACCCGAGCACCGCGTCATCCTCGAGATCGGACTTACTGTAAAGCGGTCCGCGGATACCCATGTGCAGAGACCGTTCCATATCGATCAGGCCCTCCTCGCTGGCCCGGCGAAACGGTGTGCCGTGGGTGTAGGGGGCGCCGAAGTAGGTGTCCCAGGTGTCCAGATGCGCGTCGAAATGCAGCACGGCGATCTTTCCGTGGTCACGAGACAGCGTCCGCAGAATCGGCAACGCGATGGTGTGGTCACCTCCGATCGTCAACACGGTCGCCCCGTCCCGTCGCAGGTCGGTGATCGACGAATCGATGGTGGCGATCGCGTCGTCGATGTCGAACGGATTGACCGCGATGTCGCCGGCGTCGACGACCTGCTGATTGGCGAAGGGCTCGACACCCAAGGCGGGATTGAACGGCCGCAACAACTTCGACGCCGCGCGCACATGTCCGGGGCCGAACCGTGCACCGGGACGATAGGACACTCCGCTGTCGAAGGGCACCCCGACGATGCTGACGTCGGCGGACGGCACCTGGTCGATGCGGGGCAGGCGGGCGAATGTCGCGGGCTCGGTGTAGCGCGGTCGCCTGGTGGCGTCGACGGGTCCGACCGGAACGTCCGAGCCTGTGGCGGTCGCGGTCACTTCTCCTCCTCCGCAACCGTTTCCACGATGTCCTCGACGCTGGCCGGATCGGCGAGCTCGGGATGGGACTCGATCAGTGCAAGCTCACCGGACACGTCCAGCGAGCGCGTGACGGCGATGTAGACCACCCCGGACACCAGCAGGCCGATAATGAACGCGATGTCGACTTCACCCATGGCTTTGGCGGCCGGGCCGACGAAGAACGGCAGGTCGACGAACGGGATCTCGGCCAGTACACCCGCGGTGAATGCGGTGAGGCCACGCCATGACCATGCGCCGTAAATCCCGTTGGGCGTGAACAGATCAGCGATCGCGTAATGCCCGCGCCGGACGAAGAAGTAGTCGGTCAGGTTGACCGCCGTCCACGGTGCCAGCAGGTACAGCATGATGAGCAGAGTGGTATTCAGAGCGCTGGTGGCATTGGTCAGCAGCAAGCTCATCACCAGCCAAGCCACCGCAAGCACGCATTGGCAGGCATCAACGAGATGATCGACGACAGACGTATCTGGCCGAATGTGCGCGGCCCGGAGTCTCGGCCATCGCGCTGGGACTAGGTCACGGGTTGCCTTATCAGGACTGCCCCGAACCGCTGCGAATCGCCGCGCAGCGATGTGAGGTGCCGTTGTTGACGGTCCCCGACGAGACGCCGTTCATCGCCATCACGAAGTGGGTGTTCGACGTCATCGCCCGGCAGGAACACCACGAGCTGCAGGCCGCGATGGAGATCAACAAGAAACTCACCGCGGTGGCCACCCGCTCGGCACCGCTGCCTGCGCTGTTGTCGGCGTGGTCGGCGACCAGCGACACACCGTGCGTCGTGTGCGACGGCGCAGGCCAATTGATCGCGGCGACCCCGGGCACACCGGCGTCGGTGGTCGAACGCGCGGTGGAGGCCGTCGGCATGGCGCGCACCGCGGGGACTGAGTGGTCGATGCGCGGTGAATTCGAGGTGCACACCGTCGGGGCGCGCGTTCCGTCGGCCTACATCGTGCTCGGTGCCGCGATGGACACCAGAACACGGGCTTCCTCCACCGTGCTGGTTGCGCTCGCCGCACTCGATATCGAACGGCGTAATCTGGCCGGCCGTGCCGAACACCAGCGCCGCTCACAGGTTTTCGCACAAATGCTGCGGCCAGGGATCAGGGCTGAGCGCGCCAGGCACCTCGCCGAAGGAATCGGCCTGGCCGGCAAGCAATACCAGGTGGCCGTTGCCGACGCGGGAGATGCGGATAGCGCCGAGTCGCTGATGCTGCGGTTGGAGGTCAGCCTGCCGGACGCACTGGTGCTGATGCGGGGCGACGTCGTCGAGGTCGCCCACCCTGATCTTGCGGTGCTCACCGAAAACCTGACGACCCACGCACCTGGGCTGCGGACCGGGGTGGGCGCGTCCGTCGGATTCGATGGTTTCGCGCTTTCGGCCATGCAGGCACGGTCATTGCTGCCGGTCAGCGCACGGCTGGGCCGCATCGTCACGGCGAGCGAAGGCGAAACGGTGTCCCTGCTGTTGTCGATGGGCAGTGCCGACGCAGTGCGAGGATTCTCCGACGCTGTGCTGGCGCCACTGGATCAACTTGACCCCAAGGAGCGGTTGGAACTGCTGCGCACGCTCGATCAGTGGCTGAGCGTGAACGGGGCCTGGGATCCCGCGGCGGCCCGGCTGGCCTTGCATCGCAACACCGTCCGCAACCGGATCGAACGGATCGCACGGCTGACGGGCAGGCGAATGGACGACGGCGACGACCGGATGGGCCTGTGGCTGGCGCTCAAGGCGCGCGCAGCGCTGCCGTAGTTCCCCCGATCGGGAACACGCGATTCAATCGGTCGCAGGACCGGTTGGCCGACATACATCTCCTTTCGCTGAGGCACAGTTGTCTCATCGCCGGAAACAACCGGTCGGAGAACTGAAAAGCCCACTCACACAAGCCGGTTTCGAATTTCCCAGTTGGCGGCAGTTCCCCAGATTCGACGTCGATCTGCGGGTAAACGACTCAACTCCAGCGGGTCCCGAACGGAACGTCCTTCGCCTTCGCAACAGCCTCGAGTTGCGGACGTTGCGGAAAGTCCGCGGCAACGAGCGACTTCCCCACGGCCTCAAGGACATCGGCCCGCGTCTTGTCCGCCCCTTTGAGCGCCTTGAGGAAGTAGTAGGTGAACGCGCCGTTGTAGTGGTCACCGAACGGCGCGTCAGAGGCCACCTGCTTGGCCAGGCACGCGGCGAACAACACCGGCCGGGTCGCCGCCGGGATCTGCTTGACCTCGTCCTGGAAGCCCTTCGGATCCGACTTCGGCTCGAGCGCCCTGATACCCAGCGGTGTCGGCGGCGGAAGGAAGCGTGGCCGCCGCCCCGGAAGAAGGTCCAAGGATCTCAGCCCGGTGCCGCTGTGGCAGGTGTCGAGCACCACCTCGACAAGCACATTCTTGCCCACCGATGCGAACAGCGTCTTGAGCTCGTCATCGATGATGACGGTGTTGCGGTCCCAGTCGCGCCCGCTCTGGTCTATGTCGTAGCAGGCGAAGGCCTCGTCGACATGATCAACCTTCTCGTCGCCGTTCTTGTCGGGCACCTGCGTGCCGTGGCTGGAGAAGGAGAACACGATGTGGTCGACGGCGTCGTCTTTGACGAGCTTGGTCAGCGCCGCCATCACCTTGGCCTTGGTGGCTTCGGCGTCCAGCAGGACCGTGACGTCATTGGGGCCGAAGTCTGGGCGTTTGAGCAGCATTGCGGCCATGTCCTCGGCGTCGTTCACGCAGCCGTTGAGCCAGCTTGCCTGCGGAAGATTGGCGAACTTGTTGATGCCGACACACAGTGCCTTCGCGGTCATGAGACTCTCTCCTCGATTTGTTGTGTCGTTAAGCCCGAACAAATTTCGCGTCGGGACGGGCGTAGATGATGAAGCCAAGCCATGTCGCAGGGTCGTCGTCGGTGCGCGCGGCAGTACGGGCCCGGACCGCCGCTTCGCCGATCGAGTCGCCTTCGAGCAACCGGTTGTAGAGCGTTTCGACGAAGATCCGAGAGGGCCGGCCCTGGACCGACCACAGACATGACACGAACGCCTGGGCACCCGCTTCCAGAAACGCCCGCGCAAAGCCGCCGAGCGACGACAGTTCTTCTCCGCTGATTCCTATCTGGCATGCGTTGAGCACCACCAGTGGACCAGCACCGTCTTCGCCCGCAAGTTCAGCGGTTTCCTCAACGGTGGTGGCCGACAGGTACTCTCGCGCATACAACCTGCCTACGTTCCGTCCTCGCAGCAGGATCTTGGCGCCGCCGACATTCCGTGGGTTCGCGACGCCGTGGCCGCTGAAGTGGAGGATGTCGACCTCCCGATTGCGCAGAATCTCACGCACCTTCGTCGCCGATGCCGGGACCGCGGCAGCACCGAGCTTCAGTTTGAGGTATTCCGCCTCGACTTGGTTCTCAGCCAGGACGAGCGCAGGATCCACGTAATCGGGACACACCGAATACACCCTTCCCGGCCGCCTCTGCAGCTCCGGCTTGGCCGGGAAAGGCAAGAATTGCCAACGCAGTAGGCCGTATTGGCCGAGGAACCGAGGAGGCTGCTGCCGCGGCTTCCCCGGAGGCTTCAGATGGACCAACTCCCAGGGAAAGTACGGCTCATCGGCCAGGAGCAGAATGCTCTTCAGCCGATCCCGGTACTCCCACAGCTTCTGTTGGAGATCCACCGGGAACAGCTCCTCGAACAGGTGCGCCCCCTGATCCTGCAGAAACCTCATGAACTCTTTGGGCCTGCCAACGCATTGCATCCAATTGTCTTCGATGCCTTTGAACAGGTTCGCCACGTAGGTCGCCCGCTTGCGGAGCGGCTCCGACGTGTATCGCAGCATTTCGCTTCCGTCTGGCAGCCGTAGGTCGTACTGGAACTGGACGTACCCGCGACGCTCCAGCTCGGAAATCTCCAGCCACACTGCGTCTTTGAGGTCGACCGACGTCGAAGAGGCGGCTTCGACTTGCTGCCGTACGAGTGTCTGCCGGTGAATGGCGTCGTCGAGCTGACGGGCCTCGGCCTCGAGTGTCATCGTCGCGACGATCTCGGTCGGTGACCGGCGGACAATGATACGGACCACGACCGGCCCTGGGCTGCACGGCTTCACGACGAAGCCGACCTCGGACAGCCCGTCATCGAGCGGTAGCCTGAACTTGGCGGTGTCCTTCCCGTCAATCACCACGTTGCGTTTCGGGACGATCTGGACGGTGAGCACCTCGTTTTCGTCGACTTCGACGCTCGCCCCGTCCGACACCGTTCCCGCGCTGTCCTCGATCTTGTTGCGTGACAGCAGAACACGGACATCCGCAGGCTCGCTGACGACCGGCTTCTCGGGCATCTCGGCCAGCACATGCGCCTGCACCGGCACCGGTGGGCCGGGAGGCGGTGGCGGAGCCGCGCCTGCTCCGCCACCGTTGACCCGAATCCGCACGTTCGGGTCAAAGCCACGGCTGGTCCCGCCGTCGTGCCGATCTGCGGCGACCGATCATGGGGCCGTCGAATCCCGGGCCCCTGTCGATGGGAATGCTGGGCGGCGCGATGGCCGCGGCCGCGAACAGCCACGCCCGCATGGCCTCCGCCACCTCGGCCTGCCAGAAGTAATTGGTGTGATAGACCGACGAATTGGTGCCGAAGTCGAGCGCCCGTCTGACATACGCGCCGGGAGCGTCGACGGCTGCCATCGACTTCTTGTCGACGACAAGATCATTCGCGCCGTCGAGCAGGTTGTCGGCGATGCCCTCGATGACCTTGAACTTCGTTTGCTCTGCGGACGCGCGAAAGTCTGAACTGATGACAAACCACGGCTGCCCGGGCTCGGGTTGACCGGGCTGATGACGGTTGAGGTCGACGATGAAGTCACCATCGGGCGCCATCGCAGCGAGGCCCGGCACACCGCCGTCGTCAGCCGCATAGGCCGCGAGGTATTTCACCAGCGCGCCAACGCCTTTGATGGCGCTGCCGACGATCGCCCTTGTCAGGAAGATGTCGTCGACCGGCGACGACGCCAGCAACAGACTCGTGTAGACATCCACCAGTCTCGACCAGCGATCCGGTTCGGCCAAGTTGGTGCCGCCGTTGGGGACGCCGACGAATACGATGCGATTGACCGAGCCGCGCCAGCTCGAGGCGGGCAGCAGACGCTCGACAAGGCTCCGGGTCACAAGGCCGCCCCTGCTGTGACAGATCACGTCGACGACCGCTCCGTCGGCCCGGGATACCGACAGCCGCGCCAGTAGGTCCCTCGCGTTGGCGAGTGGGTCCATGCTCAACGTGCGGTGGTCGAAGCCGACGACCGCGTCGTAATCCGCGATGGCCCGCTCGAGGAAGCCTTTGCCAGGCCCCCTTGCCAGAGAACCGAATGCGCCGACCGTCGAGTCGAACGCACCGTGTACGAACAACAGGATCCGCGGCGCGCCGCCCTCGGGGAGTTGGATGCCGGACAGTGACTTCACCTGGGCCCACGACTGCGGGTCAGTGGAGGTGATGTGCACCAGACCCTCGTGGACCCCTTCTTCGAGCACCTTGATGGCTGCGCCGGCGATGACGGGGGCGCCGAACCTCAGGACGAAGGCACGAACTCCGTCGACGAGCCCACGGCTTGCGGGTGCGCCCGCAGGTGGCCGCAGACCGAGTTCGAAGGTAGCCGTTGCGGTGTCATCGCCGAGGGCGCGCTGCCGACGCTGCGGCGCGTGCCATGACCAATAGCCCTCCCGGTCCGTCAGGACCACGGCGGCATCGTCGCCGCGCAGCGTCACCTCGAGATCGAGCTTGGCGCTGTCGTCCGCGGCGACTGGTCCGCGCGCCTGCTTCGGCCTGATGGTCAGCGGCTCGACCAGCTCGAAGCCGCTGTCGTGGAGCACGTCCTCGATGACGCCTTGGTCGATGGTTGTCGGTGTCTGTGATCGAGTGGGGGTTCGCGTGGTTTCGCGGACGTCCAGTGTGGACGGAAAGCTGACCCGTAGGTCTCCCCCACCCAACGTGCGAACCGGCATCGCGCCCCCAGAGCTCGGCCGACGTCCGGAGCGAACGGCGGCTCACGGATCATCATCCGCTTGCCACGGTTGCGACACACGAGTAGTTGACTACTCTATTGAGCCGTCGCCCGGACGAGCCTCAGGCAGCGGGCAGCAATGTGCTCGGGCGGGGCGAGATGGTCAGCGCGGGCCGCGGATAACGAAACCGGACACACGCTTCTTCCACGATCTCGTCGATCGTTTCGGCAACCCGACGCAAGCTGCGCGGGTCGTCGTCCATGTCTGTCAGATCGACGTCGCCGACGCTCAACCTCGACATGACTTCAGCCCGCCTCCGGCTGATGAGGGCCATCTCCGCGATCATCCCGAACACAATCTCCGACAGGCCAGCGATGTCGGCGCCATCCGTCACGTAGTGCAGTCCATCGAGGCGGACCCGACGATCAGCGATCATCGCCTCGTCGACGTGGCCATCCGTGACGTCGAGCAGCACGCATTGTGGCCTCGTGCCACTCGTGCACAGGATCGCCATCTGCGCGGCGGAGTCAACGATGACGCGGGATACGCCGTAGCCGAGCGCAAGCGGGCCCGACACCTCATCCAATTCGTGCATGACGATGTGGGACGGGTGAATTCCGGCAATAGCGGTCCAGTCGAGGTCGTCGACGCAAGCGACGTCGACGGTCACACCCTGTCGTCGCATCCATCCGGCGATCGCGTCGACACGCATGGCCTCAGCCGGGTAGCCGACGGCGGCTGCGCGAAACGCGGTGCGGTACATGGCACAACGGCGCAGAGCGATCGCTTCGTCGAGGCGAACATCGGTTGCGAGGCGCGCCCCGATATCAACGGAATGGTCCGCGACGCCCTCAATCCAGTGCACGGTCATGCCGCGTCGCGCTCCACAATCGCCAAGCCCGGCGAGAGCACAACCAGCGGACGGGGATACCGCAGCGTTGCGCACGCATCGTCGAGCGATTCGTCGATCTGGCTTGCCAGTTCCGGCAATTCGGTTGTCCAGTCGCCGGACGGGACGGCGCGGCCACCACCGAGACCCAGGCGTGTCAGCACAACGCCGTGATGCCGGCGGATCTGCGTCATCTCGGTGATCATGTGGCCGATCGCGGCAGGATAGCTGACGAAGTCGTGATCATCCGAGCCGACATCGCAGTGCAAGCCAACAAGATTCAACCGCCTGTCACCCAGCACCGCACCCACCGCGTGATCGAGTTCGTGTGAGTCGAAACCGAATCCGCGCGTCTTCGCCCCCGCGACGCTCAGTACTGGCGCGTTGACGTCGGTGACGCACACCACCACGGCCTGCGTGCGGTGCTCGACGATCGAGCCCAGCAGCACGATCTGGGACATCGAACCGACCACCACGCGGCCTGGCGCGAGATTGGAGATGGCGCGCAGCTCCGAATCGGTGATGCTGTCGGCGTACACAGTCATCCGCGCCGGATGGATACCTGCCGCGATCGCGGCCGCCAGCTCCTCGCCCGTTCGCACATCGATCGCCAGGTGCTGATCTCGCACCCACTTCGCGACTGTGAGATTCCTGAGAGCATGAGCGGGAAGGGCGATCTCGGTCATCGGGAACGACTTGCGATAGATCTCGCAGCGACGCAGGGCCGCTCGATCAGGCGAATCCGGCTCGTGCGCAATGGACTGCCGCGCTGCAGAGCCGTTCATCTTGGTTCCAGAGAGCACGGAAAGAAAGACGCCGGAGAGAGTCACCGAAACCTTTTCCTCGTCGAGCCCCCTGGCCTATTGCCAGAGAGCACCTATTCGACGATCGCGCCTGCGGGGCCATGTTGACCAGTGCCTTTGCGACATCTTGACGCCCCAACAACAAACCTTGACGCCGCATTGATGCCAAACCGGCGCGCGTCGGTCAGACGCGCTTGGCGTTGCGCTCTTTCATCGATATTGACACCAATCGAATCAACGGGCAGACCACCAACAGATGGACAACGAGCACGTAGGTCATGGTCATGCCTGCCAGCATGGAGCGCGCACGGCGACATTCATGCGCCCATAGCGCTCTCTTGACGGTCCCGCCGGAGAGCCTTGACGGAACCTTTATGTCACAGCAGCGCGTCGGCCACCGGGCCGAGCGCCAACGCAGGCAGGTACTCCAACCCCACGATCAGCAGCGTCGCCCCGATGATCAGCGTCACGAAGGTCGCCGAGGTGGTGCGCAGCGTGCCGGCGGTGACGACCCCGGGTCGTTGGGCTGCAAACGTGCCCGCGATTCCGAGCACCGCGATGATCGGCAGGAATCGGCCGATGACCATCGCTACCGCGAGCGCAATGTTGTACCACGTCGTATTTCCGCTGACGCCCGCGAATGCGCTGCCGTTGTTGGCGGCCGAACTGGTGAACGCATAGAGCACCTCCGACAGCCCGTGCGGGCCCGCGTTGAGCATCGACGCCCGTTCGCCTGGCAGCGCCATCGCCACCGCCGTCCCGACCAGAACTGCGATCGGCAGGGCCAGGACGTACAAGCCGACCAGCTTCATGTGACGGGCATGTAGCCGCTGTTTGAGGTATTCGGGCGTCCTGCCGACCATCAATCCGCCGATGAAGACGGCAAGCAGAACCATCATCACCAAGCCGTACAGACCGCTGCCCGCACCACCGGGCGCCACTTCGCCCAGCATCATGTTCAACATCAGCACCACACCGCCGAGGCTGGCGAAACTGTCGTACGACGAGTTCGCCGCGCCGTCGGCGCTCGCGGTCGCGGTGTGACCGAACAGTGCGCTTCCCGGCACGCCGAACCGTGTCTCGGTGCCCTCGACGGGACTCCCGACGGCATGCACCACCGTGCCGTGTGCCACCGACGTCGCCGCCACGATCGCCGCAATGCCGACGGCGAACAACGCCGCGCTGGCCGCGAACAGCGCCCAGCCCTGCTTCTTGTCGCCGACCATCACACCGAACGTGCGCAGGAACGCGACGGGAATGATCAACATGGCTACGATTTCCACGACATTGGACAACGGAGTCGGGTTCTCGAACGGGTGCGCGCTGTTGACGTTGAATGCGCCACCGCCGTCGCCGGACATCAACTTGATGGATTCCCACGTGGCCACCGGACCGCCGAGAATCGTCTGGCTACCTCCTGAGAGTGTCGAAATGTCCTGCGCATTATCGAAGTTGTTGACGACGCCGGCACCGATCAAGATGAGCGTGACGAGGATCGAGAGTGGCAGCAGGATGCGCACCACCGAGCGCACGAGGTCGACCCAGAAGTTCCCGAGCTCCTCGCTCCGATACTGCGCGAGCCCCCGGATCAGCGCTACGGCGACGCACATTCCCACCGCGCAGCTAGCGAACGCCTGAACGCCGAGACCGGCCACCAGACCGACGTGGCCGAGGGTCGATTCGCCAGGGTAATTCTGCCAGCTCGTGTTCGTCGTAAAGGAAATAGCCGTATTGAACGCTAATGCGGGCGTCATTCCTTTATGACCCCAGGGTCGCGGCAAATATGCTTGCAATAGCAATAGCACGTAGAGAAACAGCACGCTGATGGCCGAAAAGGCCAGCAGCGAACTCAGATACTTGGTCCAGCGCTGATGGTCGTCGGGTTGCACACCGACGATCCGGTAGATAACCCGCTCCACGCGCCAGTCGGCGCTGGTGGCATAGGCCCTGGCCATGTAGTTGCCCAGCGGGACGTGCAGGATCACGACCAGCGCAATTACCGCGACGAGTTGGGTCCAGGCGGCCGGTCCCCACTGCGACGAATCGTTGATGGCTCCGCTCCTTCGGCATCGAAACTGGTCGCGCCAAAGTTACGAGCTACCAGCCGAATTGCGACCGGACAATTACGCGATTCCTACGCCGGATCACCGTCATTTGATGCCGTCTTGATGCGGTATTCGGAGCGCCGAGCGGCCCCACCGAAGAATCCCGTAAAGGACACGGCCTGCCGCGTAAAGAAACCATCAAGACGGGCATCGACGCCCTGAGCTGGAGCGATTCTCTAAGAGGTCGTCGAAATCCGACGGCCCCGCATACGAGTCGGAGTGACATGTCCGTAGTGGTGTACATCGTGCTGACGGTGGTGATCTTCGCCATCCTCGGCCTGGTTCAGAAGTTGGTCGAGGGGCTGTGAGTTACGAAAACGTCGTCGGCCTTGTGCTGTCGATTCTTCTTGCGCTGTTTCTCTTCGCCGCCCTGCTCTTCCCGGAGAGGTTCTAGTGAGTACTACGACCGCGGGGATCATGTTCCTCGTCGCGCTAATCGTCGCGCTCGCGGCAGTGCATGTGCCGCTGGGCGACTACATGTACCGGGTCTACACCGCCACGAAGGATTCACGCGCCGAACGCGTCATCTACCGGCTGATCGGTGCCGACCCCAAAGCGGAGCAGACCTGGGGCGCCTACGCCCGCAGCGTGCTGGCCTTCTCGGCGATCAGCATTCTGTTCCTGTTCATCTTCCAGCTCGTCCAGGGCAAGCTGCCGCTGCACCTCAACGATCCCGCCACGCAGATGACGCCGGCACTGGCCTGGAACACCGCGGTCAGCTTCGTGACGAACACGAACTGGCAGGCCTACTCGGGTGAATCCACCCAGGGCCATCTCGTGCAGATGGCCGGCCTCGCCGTGCAGAACTTCGTCTCGGCAGCGGTCGGGATGGCCGTCGCGATCGCCCTGGTTCGCGGGCTCGCCCGGCGCAACACCGCCGACCTCGGCAATTTCTGGGTGGACCTCGTCCGCGGCACCATACGAATCCTGCTGCCGATCTCGGTGCTCTTCGCGATCATCCTGGTCATCGGCGGATCGATCCAGAACTTCCACCTGCACGACCAGGTCGTCAACACGCTGGCCGGCGGCCAGCAGACCATCACCGGCGGACCCGTCGCAAGCCAGGAAGTCGATCAAGGAACTCGGCACCAACGGCGGCGGCTTCTACAACGCCAACTCGGCTCACCCGTTCGAGAACCCGAACTCCTGGACCAACTGGGTCGAGATCTTCCTGCTGCTCGTGATCAGCTTCTCGCTGCCCCGCACGTTCGGCCGGATGGTCGACAGCAAGAAGCAGGGCTACGCAATCGCCGCCGTCATGGCCGTCATCGCCACGATCAGCGTCAGCTTCATGATGCTGTTCCAGCTGCAACACCATGGCACCGTGCCGACCGCGGTCGGCGCGGCGATGGAAGGTGTCGAACAGCGCTTCGGCGTTGCCAACTCGGCCGTGTTCGCCGACGCGACGACGCTGACGTCCACAGGTGCGGTCAACTCGTTCCACGACTCCTACACCAGCCTGGGCGGCATGATCACGCTGTTCAACATGCAGCTCGGCGAGGTGGCGCCCGGCGGTACGGGTTCGGGCCTCTACGGCATGCTCATCCTGGCGATCATCACCGTGTTCGTCGCGGGCCTGATGGTCGGCCGCACGCCGGAGTATCTCGGCAAGAAGATCACTCCGCGCGAGATCAAGCTTGCCGCAACGTATTTCCTGATCACCCCGCTGATCGTGCTGACCGGCACCGCCATTGCGATGGCTCTGCCCGGACAGCGCGCCGGCATGCTCAACACCGGCCCGCATGGTCTCTCGGAGGTGCTGTACGCGTTCACGTCCGCGGCCAACAACAACGGATCGGCGTTCGCAGGCATCTCGGTCAACACCGAGTGGTACAACACCGCGTTGGGATTGGCGATGGTGTTCGGCCGGTTCCTGCCGATGATCTTCGTGCTGGCGCTGGCCGCCTCGCTGGCCAAGCAAGGCAGCACGCCGGAATCGCATCGGCACATTGCCCACCCATCGACCGCAATTCGTCGGCATGGTCGCCGGCGTGACTCTGATCCTGGTGGCCCTGACCTTCCTGCCCGATGCTCGCGCTCGGGCCTCTCGCTGAAGGAATTCACTGATGTCCACGCCCACAATTCATTCCGCGCCTTCGCAGCCGAAGGCCGCTGCGCCGAAAGCGTGTTCAGGGCGGCTTGCTCGACCCCAAGATGCTGTGGAAGTCGCTGCCCGACGCACTGCGCAAGCTCGACCCACGCACGTTGTGGCGCAATCCCGGTCATGTTCATCGTCGAGATCGGCGCCGTCTGGAGCACGATCCTGGCGATCGCTGAGCCCGTCGTGGTTCGCGCTGGCTGACCGTGGTATGGCTGTGGCTGACGGTCGTCTTCGCCAACCTGGCCGAGGCGGTCGCCGAGGGACGCGGCAAGGCGCAGGCCGAGAGCCTGCGTCGGACCAAGACCGCCACGATGGCGCGTCGTCTCGTCGACTGGACGCCCGGTGCTCCCGGCCGTGAAGAAGAAGTCGCGCGCGCCGCTGCTGCAGCAGGGCGACGTCGTCGTCGTCGAGGCCGGCCAGATCATCCCCGGTGACGGTGACGTCGTGGAAGGCATCGCCTCGGTCGACGAGTCGGCGATCACCGGTGAATCCGCACCCGTCATCCGCGAATCCGGCGGCGACCGGTCGGCGGTCACCGGCGGCACCACGGTGCTGTCGGACCGCATCGTCGTCAAGATCACGCAGAAGCCCGGCGAGAGCTTCATCGACCGGATGATCGCCCTGGTCGAGGGCGCCAACCGGCAGAAGACGCCGAACGAGATCGCGCTGAACATCCTGCTCGCCTCGCTGACGATCATCTTCGTGTTCGCGGTCGCCACCCTGCAGCCGCTGGCGATCTTCTCGAAGCTGAACAACCCCGGCGTCCCGGACACCCTGGCGCTGACGTCGAACGGCGTCACCGGCATCGTGATGGTCTCGCTGCTGGTCTGCCTGATCCCGACGACGATCGGCGCGCTGCTGTCGGCCATCGGCATCGCAGGCATGGACCGGCTGGTGCAGCGCAACGTGCTGGCCATGTCGGGCCGCGCCGTGGAGGCTGCCGGCGACGTGAACACGCTGCTGCTGGACAAGACCGGCACCATCACGCTGGGCAACCGGCAGGCCGCCGCCTTCGTGCCGGTGACGGGTGTGTCACCGGAAACGCTGGCCGACGCCGCGCAGCTGTCCAGCCTCGCCGACGAGACGCCGGAAGGCCGTTCGATCGTCGTGTTCGCCAAGCAGGAGTACGGGCTGCGGGCACGCACGCCCGGTGAACTCGACAAGGCGCACTGGGTCGAGTTCACCGCGACCACCCGGATGTCCGGCGTCGACCTCGAAAACGGACACAGTCCTCCGCAAGGGCGCGGCCAGCTCGGTCGCCGACTGGGTGCGCAACCAAGGTGGCCGCGTGTCAACCGAACTGGGTGATATCGTCGACGGCATCTCCGCCGCGGGCGGCACTCCCCTGGTCGTCGGACAGGTCGTCGACGGCACTGCGTCCGTCCTCGGCGTCATCCACCTCAAGGACGTCGTCAAGCAGGGTATGCGTGTTCGGTTCGACGAGATGCGCAAGATGGGCATCCGAACGGTGATGATCACCGGCGACAACCCGATGACCGCCAAGGCCATTGCCGACGAGGCAGGCGTCGACGACTTCCTCGCAGAGGCGACGCCGGAGGACAAGATGGCGTTGATCAAGAAGGAGCAGGCCGGCGGCAAGCTGGTCGCGATGACCGGCGACGGCACCAACGACGCTCCCGCACTGGCTCAGGCCGATGTGGGCGTGGCGATGAACACCGGCACCTCGGCGGCCAAAGAGGCCGGCAACATGGTCGACCTCGACTCCGACCCGACGAAGCTCATCGAGATCGTCGAGATCGGCAAGCAGCTGCTGATCACCCGTGGCGCGCTCACGACGTTCTCGATCGCCAACGACATCGCAAAGTATTTCGCGATCATCCCTGCGATGTTCGTGGCGATGTTCCCCGGTCTGGATCTGCTGAACATCATGCGGCTGCACAGCCCGCAGTCGGCGATCCTGTCGGCAGTGATCTTCAACGCGCTCGTCATCGTCGCGTTGATCCCACTGGCGTTGCGTGGTGTTCGCTACACCCCGAGCAGCGCGTCAAAGCTGTTGAGCCGCAACCTCTACGTCTACGGGCTCGGCGGCATCATCGCGCCGTTCATCGGCATCAAGCTGATCGACCTCGTCATCCAGTTCTTACCGGGAATGTGAGAAATGAAACTCTCGAACTTCGTCCGCCAGCACTGGGCCGCGTTCCGTGCGCTACTGGTGCTCACCGTCATCACCGGCCTGGCCTACCCGCTGTTCATCTGGCTGGTGGCGCAAGTCCCGGGCCTGAGTGACAACGCGAACGGCTCGATCATCCAGGTCGACGGGAAACCCGTCGGCAGCAGGCTGATTGGCCAGTCGTTCACCGATAAGGACGGCAACGCTCTGCCGCAGTACTTCCAGAGCAGGCCGTCGGCGGCCGGTGACGGGTACGACCCGCTCGCGACGAGCGCAAGCAACCTGGGACCGGAAAGCATCGTCGACACCCCGGCCGATCCGTCGCTGCCGAAGGACGACAACGGCTACAAGGCCAGCCTGCTCACCCTGGTCTGCGGCCGCAGCCTTACGGTCGGGCAGCTGGAAGGCGTCGACGGCTCACGCCCGTTCTGCACCGGTGAGGGCGTGGGTGCCGTGCTCTCCGTAATCGGCCCGCGTGACTCGCTCGGCAACGTCGTGCATCCGACCAAGGTGGTCAGCGTCAACGAGCCGTGTGAAACGACGAAGACGCCGTTCCTGAACACCTACGAGGGTGTGCGGGTCGAATGCGCCAAGTTCGGTGACGACTACTCGATCGGTCAGATCGTGCCGATTCGCGGTGCGGCCCCTGCGGACCCGCGGTGCCCGATGGACGCCGTCACAGCCAGCGGTAGTGGATTGGATCCACACATCTCGCCGGCCTACGCCGATCTGCAGGTGAACCGGGTGGCCAAGGCCCGCGGGGTGAGTCCGGACCAGGTGCGTGAATTGGTGCTGGCCAACCAGGACGGCCGCGTGCTCGGCTTCATCGGCGAGGCGACGGTCAACGTGTTGCAGCTCAACATCGCCCTCGACGAGAAGTACCCGGCGAAGAGCTGATCCATGCGGTGGATGATGGGCATGTGACCAGCAGCGATCAGCCGCATGCGGCAGCACCACCGGACACCGATGACGGCGCTGGACAGTCATCGCCGAGCTCGGGTCGGTCGCTGCCGGCAAGCACGCCAAGCGACGCCGAGCCTCTCGCTCATCGGCCCGACCACAAGAAGAAACGCGGGGAGCTGCGCATCTATCTGGGCGCAGCTCCCGGCGTCGGCAAGACGTACGCGATGCTCGGAGAGGCGCATCGCAGACTGGAACGCGGCACTGATCTCGTCGGCGCGGTCGTCGAGACGCACGGCCGCAAGAAGACCGCCGACCTGATCGAGGGCATCGAGATGGTGCCGCCCAAGTACATCGACTACCGCGGCAAGCTCTTCCCCGAGCTCGATGTCGAGGCAGTGCTTCGCAGGCAGCCGCATGTGGTCCTCGTCGACGAGCTCGCCCACACCAACACCCCCGGCAGCAGGAACCCCAAACGCTGGCAGGACGTCGAGGAGTTGCTCGACGCGGGCATCACGGTCATCTCAACGGTGAACGTCCAGCACCTGGAAAGCCTCAACGACGTGGTGACCCAGATCACCGGTATCGAACAACAGGAGAAGGTACCCGACGAAATCGTCCGTGCCGCCGACCAGATCGAGTTGGTCGACATCACCCCAGAGGCATTGCGGCGCAGGCTTGCCCACGGCAACGTCTACGCCCCGGAACGTGTCGACGCGGCGTTGTCCAACTACTTCCGGCGCGGAAACCTCACGGCGCTGCGTGAATTGGCGCTGCTCTGGCTCGCCGACCAGGTCGACGCGGCGCTCGAGAAGTATCGTGAAGAGAACCAGATCACCGACACCTGGGAGGCGCGCGAACGAGTGGTTGTCGCCGTCACGGGTGGACCCGAATCAGAGACCTTGGTGCGCAGGGCATCCCGCATTGCGTCGAAGTCGAGTGCGGAATTGATGATCGTGCACGTCGTGCGCGGGGATGGGCTTTCGGGCGTCTCCGCACCGCAGATGGGCAAGGTGCGGGAACTCGCCCTGAGCCTCGGCGCCACGCTGCACACCGTGGTCGGCGACGACGTACCAAGCGCCCTGCTGGATTTCGCCCGCGACGAGAACGCCACCCAGCTGGTGATCGGCACGTCGCGAAGGTCCAGGTGGGCCCGCATCTTCGACGAGGGCATCGGTGCCACGGTCGTGCAGCACTCGGGCAAGATCGACGTGCACATGGTCACCCACCCGCAAGCGGGCGGCGGCTCGGTATGGGCGCGAATGTCGCCCCGACAACACCATGCGATGTCTTGGCTTGCCGCGCTGGTGGTTCCCTCTGCGATCTGCGCGGTGATCGTCTATCTCCTTGACCCGTACCTGGGCATCGGCGGCGAGAGCGCGATCTTCTTCATCGGCGTGCTCATCGTCGCTTTGCTCGGCGGCGTGGCGCCCGCTGCGCTATCGGCCGTGCTGTCAGGGCTTCTGCTCAACTACTTCCTGGTCGAGCCCCGCTACACCTTCACCATCGCGGAGCCCGACAGTGCCATCACGATTGTGGTGCTGCTGCTCGTGGCGGTCGCGGTCGCCGCGTTGGTCGACGGGGCGGCCAGCCGCTCCAGGGAAGCCAGGCGCGCGTCGCAGGAGGCCGAACTGCTCGCCCTGTTCTCCGGATCGGTGCTGCGTGGCGCCGACCTGGACACGCTGCTGGAGCGAGTGCGCGAAACTTATTCACAGCGCGCGGTCAGCCTGCTGAGGGAAGGCACGGGCATCGTCGGATGCGTGGGCAATGATCCCTGCGTCGACGTCGACTCCGCCGACACCGCGATCGAGGTCGGCGACGACGAGTTCTGGCTGTTGATGTCGGGTAAGAAGTTGCCAGCACGCGACCGTCGGGTGCTGAGCGCGGTCGCGAAGCAGGCAGCGGGCCTGGTCAAACAACGTGAACTGACCGAAGAGGCCGGCAAGGCCGAGGCGATCGCACAGGCCGACGAACTGCGCCGCTCGTTGCTGTCAGCCGTCAGCCACGACCTTCGCACACCGCTGGCGGCTGCCAAGGCCGCGGTATCCAGCCTGCGCAGCAACGACATTGACTTCTCCGCAGAAGACACCGCCGAGCTGCTCGCCACGATCGAAGAATCCATCGACCAGCTGACCGCGCTTGTCGGCAACCTGCTCGACTCGTCGCGGCTGGCCGCCGGTGTGCTGCGCCCGGAGCTGCAGCGGGTGTATCTCGAAGAGACGGTCCAGCGCGCGCTACTCGGAATCAGCAAGGGCGTGACGGGCTTTCGCCGTCAGGGCATCGATCGTGTCAAGGTGGACGTGGGCGACGCCGTCGCGATGGCCGATGCCGGCCTGCTCGAACGGGTGCTGGCCAACCTGATCGACAACGCGCTGAGGTACGCGCCGGACAGTCCGGTGCGGGTCACGGCAGGCCAGGTCGGCGACCGCGTGCTGATTGCGGTCGTCGACGAGGGACCAGGCATACCGCGGGGCACCGAGGACCAGCTGTTCGCGCCGTTCCAGCGGCTTGGCGATCAGGACAATAGCATCGGCGTCGGGCTGGGCCTGTCGGTCGCGCACGGTTTCGTCGAGGCAATGGGTGGCACCATCTCGCCCACCGACACCCCCGGCGGCGGGCTGACAGTCGAAATCGACCTCGCCGCCCCACCAAAGGACGGCTCGGCATGACCCCGCAGAAGACCAGGGTGCTGGTCATCGACGACGAACCCCAGATCCTGCGCGCGCTGCGGATCAACCTGTCGGTGCGCGGATACGAAGTGACCACCGCCGCCACCGGTGAAGAGGCGTTGCGCTCGGCGGCAGATCACCGGCCGGACGTCATCGTGCTGGACCTCGGACTGCCCGACATGTCGGGTATCGAGGTGCTCGGCGGGCTGCGTGGCTGGCTCACGGCGCCGGTGATCGTGCTGTCGGCCCGGACCGACTCCGCAGACAAGGTCGAGGCGCTCGATGCAGGTGCGGACGACTACGTCACCAAACCCTTTGGGATGGACGAGTTCCTGGCGCGGTTGCGCGCGGCGGTGCGCCGGGGCGCCGCAGCATCCGACACAGACGAGCCCGTCATCGAGACGTCCTCGTTCACCGTCGACCTGGCCGCGAAGAAGGTGACCAAGAACGGCTCGGAAGTCCACCTCACGCCCACCGAATGGGGCATGCTCGAGATGCTGGTGCGCAACCGCGGCAAACTCGTCGGCCGCGAGGAGTTGCTCAAGGAAGTCTGGGGTCCGGCGTACGCGAAGGAAACCCACTATCTGCGCGTGTATCTGGCACAGCTGCGACGCAAGTTGGAAGACGACCCGTCACGCCCGGTACACCTGCTGACCGAAGCGGGAATGGGTTACCGCTTCCACCAGTGACCTTCCAGCGCGAGCGCAACTAGTTGAACAATTTCGGGCCGCACACCCGTTATAGCGGAGTACCCCGATTTCGACCGAGGAGCCGCCCGATGTCTGCTGTGCTTCACAGCCTCGCCTCACCCGCCCCGCGCACCGCCGAAGGCGTCCTCGCGCAGGTCAATGCGCTGGTAGACCGGTTACGTGCACGAGCGCCGGAGACCGAACTTCTTCGTCGCATGCATCCGGACAACCTGCGCGAGCTGACCGAAGCCGGTGTGTTCCGGCTCGCCATGCCCAGCGACGTCGGCGGTTACCAGGCGGACGAAGACATCGTCGCCGAAGTCCTCGCGCAAATCTCGCGCGGATGCCCGTCCACCGGCTGGATGTGCACGATCATGGTGGTGTCCAATGTAATTCCGGCCTTACTGACAGATGAGGCGGCCGATGACATCTACTCGACGCCGAATTTGCGGATCACGGCGGCACTTGCGCCCACAGGCAGGGCGGTGCCCGTCGAGGGCGGTTATCGCGTCACCGGTCAGTGGACGTGGAACACCGCAGGCGTGCACAGCAATTGGTTCACTCCCGCCTGCGTCGTGACGGGCGAGGAGGACTCGGGGCCGCGCGCGATGCTGCTGCCCACCACCGAGGTGGAGCACCAGGACAACTGGCGCGCAGCAGGAATGGCAGGAACGGCCACCAACATCGCGACGGTCACCGATGTGTTCGTACCCGCAGCGCGCACCATCCTCATGAATGATCTTGCCGAGGGCCACTATCCGACACGGCGTTACTCGCAGCTGCGCTACTTCGACCGGCCGTTCGTGATGTACGTCAACGCCGGGAGCGCACCCGCGCTGCTGGGCATGGCACGCGGAGCGATGGACTGCTTCATGCAAACCCTGCCGACCCGTGGGGCCATCACCTTTACCGCATGGTCGAAAGCCGCGGAGGCCCCGTTCCTGCATCATCAACTGGCCAAGGCCCAGTACGACCTCGAGGCCGCCGAGATGTTCACGAGCCGGCTGAGCGCGCTGTATCGCGGCATCCTCGACAGGCGGCCGACCATCGTGGAGCGGGCGCAGGCCCGTGCCTACATCGGTCATATCGCAAGCCTGTCCCGGGCGTGCGTGAATCAGCTGTTCGAGGCCAGCAGTTCGTCACACACCCTGCTGGCCGCCGATATCCAGCGGTACTTCCGCGACATCAACGTGTTGCACCAGCACGCGGCCATCCAGCCCAACACCGGCGATGAGGCGTACGGGCGCGTCCTGGCAGGGCTCGATCCCAACTGTGAGATCGTCTGATCGCGAGCGATGTCTTGAATGAATAGTGTCCAAATAGATAGGACACTAACTATCAAGTACAGTGTGGACATGACCGACGGAGTCGCCGCGGAGATCGATCCGCTCGCACTAGAGAGCCAAGTGTGTTTCGCGCTGGCCGTCACCAACCGCGCGGTGCTCGCGGTGTACCGGCCGTTGCTCGAGCCGCTCGGGCTGACTCATCCGCAATACCTGGTGATGCTGGCGCTGTGGGACAACGCGAAAGCCGCGGGCGAGCCGCTGTCGGTCAAGGACATCGCGCGGTTGTTGCAGATGGATTCGGCCACACTCTCGCCAATGCTCAAACGGCTGCAGGCCCAAGGCCTGATCACCCGCGAGCGCAGCGAGAGCGACGAGCGCACCACCCACGTGGAACTCACTCCGAAGGGCCGCAGTCTGCGGCGGCAGGCGCTGGAGGTTCCACCGTCGGTCGTCGAGCGCCTCGGCGTCGAACTCTCAGAACTCGAGCATCTGCGCGACGTGCTCACCAGTATCAACACCGCCGCCCTGGCCGCAGGCGCGCTCGATTCGGAGTTAGACCGATGATGCCCGACGCTAGGCCCACTAAACCCTTTGCAGGACAAGCCTTCACATGAACCAGCTCAGCAGCCGAGGTGGACCACGGCTGCGCTGACAATATCGCCGGCCGCGGGCACAGACACCCCGAGATGGTTCTGCACCATGCCCACCGCATCCGTGGAGTGCATGCCGTTGCTGATCGCGTTGCAGACCGCTCTGCCTTCGGATAGCAACTGCTGGGGGGTCAGGGAGGTATATCTGTCCTGCAGCACCTGCAGGTAGGCACCCGCGTCAGCGGTTGCCGGCGCTGCAAACGCTACCGACATCGCCGTGCCGGCGATCAGGGCTCGAAGCGGGACGGACCACATGCCAGACACGAAACTTCCCCCCGTGAGTGTTAGCTGCTAGCGAGTACTCACATTACTGACATCCGTTTACGCGCGCGACAAATTCGTCGGCTCGCCAACCGAGGTCGACAACAGTCGGCAAACTGCCGGGTTTCTGACATTCCCGGCACGCCGAGCGAACCCAGGCGATATACATACCGCATGCCCAGCGAGGCATACGTCGGTCGGGTCGGCGGCTTGGTCGTCGCCTTGGTTGTCGGCGTTGCCATCCTGACCGGGTGGAACAGCGGCGTTGCGTGGGCCGACGAACGCGGCGGTACCGCAGGGACAAGCGCCTCCAGCACCGGCTCCGAAGCGCAGAAGGCCCCCGGCGCTACCAGCAGTGAGGCCCGCTCGTCCGCCACGTCGACCGCGACGAGCACGAATACCACCGGCTCGAAGACGAAACACGACGCGGTGCGTTCGGGCCCGGCAGGGGTCGCCGTCGGTACGGGTCGCGGCACGGAGGCGACCGCCACGACGGCCCAGCCGCGCAATACCGCCGCACCGTCGGCAACCGGCACCACCGAGGGCAAGGCCAGCAAACCCGCCACAAAGAGGAAATCCGACCCGGCCGCAGTGCGGCCCACGACGACGAAGGCCCCGGTATCGGCGACCGTGGACGCCGGGCACGATGCGACGGTGGCTACCCCTGCGAGACACAAGGCGGCCACCGAGACCGTCGACACCAACCTCGTCACGGGTTCGACCAAGCCGTCCAGCACCACGTCGCTGCGGATGACCTCAATCCAGTCATCGCCGGTGGAGACGTCGGCTGTGTCGACGCCGAAGCCGTTGCTGCCCAATGTGGTTGGTGTGGTGAACAAGTTGGTGACAGGGGTCGTCAACGCGATCCTGAGTCCGTTCGCCGCAAGTAGCACGCCTGGCACACCCGCCGACGCGCCGTCGATGTGGGCACTGCTGGCCTTCGCGCGACGCGAGTTCGACAGGGCATTCACGTCACCCTCGCTGACCGAGTCACCGGTCGACGCTCAAACGACCAGCGAGACGCGCACGCTGATCCTGTCCGCGTTTCCCGCCGAAGCCGACGCCATACTCGCGCGGACCACGCTCGACCCGAACCCCACCGTTGTCGTCGACGGGCATCGCTTCTACCTAGGAACACTGGGCGGCGAGGAGGTGATCGTGGGGATGACCGGCATCGGCATGGTCAACGCGACCGAGACCACCGAAGCCGCACTCGACTACTTCACGCCCGAGTCCGGAGTCTCCATCGGCGCAGTGGTTTTCTCCGGTGTTGCCGGCGGATCCGGACGCACTGAGATCGGCGACGTGGCCGTACCGGCCCAATGGACCTCCGACGGCGGCGAAACCTGGCATGCGGTCGATGCCGACATGCTCGTCGCAGCCAGCACCCTCGACGTCGACTTGCTGAGCACCGACAGCATCGGGGATCCCGCCTGTAGTTGCGGCCTCTTTTCACGCGTGCGGGTCGACCTCGAGCGCGAACCGCAACTTTTCGTCGGCGGCGACGGCTCCAGCGCCGACAACAACAACGGTACGGCCTTCCCCACCATCCCCCTGGGCGGAGCGATTTTCGGCACCCAACCCTGCGCCGCTCCGGACCGCTCACCTCTGTTCACCGGCAATTTCTTCCAGGCGGTGGGGCCGTTCTTGGCCCACGGACTGCTCAGCAACATCACCGGGCTGTTTACGGACAAGCCGCTGGCTGTGGACGCGGTCGACATGGAAACCGCTGCGGCGCAACAGGTCGCCGATGCGCACGGCATCCCGTTCCTCGGCATCCGCGGCATGTCCGACGGGCCAGGTGACCCGCTCAACCTCCCGGGCTACCCCTTCACGTTCGTCGTCTACAAGCAGATCGCAGCGGACAACGCCGCCATCGTGACGGAAGCATTCCTGGAGAACTGGGACGGCAGCTGACGGCAAGTCACGCGGCCGTTTCTTCGGCGAGTGCAATCAGCCTCGCCCGCACCAGATCCGGACGCTCGTCGATGATGAAGTGTGTGGCGTCGACCTTCTCCAGGGTGTAATCATCGGCGTTCGCCGTCTCGGGCGCGACGAGTGAACGATGAACGGCCTTGTCGTGGACACCAAAAAGCGCGCGAATCGGCACCGTCGCCCGGCGCTTCTCGGGATGCCTTGCGCCCGCTGGTATCTCGCGCAGCAAGAACGTTCGGTAGGTGTCGGTACCGGCACGCGCCACTACTGGATCGCGAAAGCGATCGGCGTAGACCTGAGCCGTCGCCGCATCCACGTCGGATCCGATACCGAAGATCACGCGTTCGACGTACCGGGTGTACCGCTGCACCGGAACTCCGGCGGTTGCGAGCGGCAGCTGATACGCGAAGCGCCACACGTGCGGCAGCAGCATCCGCGCGGTGACCCATGGATACCCCATGTTCAACGCGAGATAGCCGTCGAATCGCTCCGGGGCGCGCAAGACCATCAGGTAGCCGACGTAACCGCCCCAGTCGTGCCCGACGAGCAGCACGCGGCCGAGTCCGAGCGCGTCCAATAGGGCCAGCACGTCGCTGGCGACGTCCTCCTTGGCCCATTTGTGCGGGGCCGGACCGGACCACCCGTAGCCGGGCAGGTCGGGCGCGATGATCCGCAGGCCGGGCGGCGGGTCGGCCAGCAGCTCCTTATACGCCCAGTGGTGCTGGGGCCAGCCATGCAGTGCAAGGACGGGGCGGCCGTCGGCCGGGCCCGCTTCGGTGACGTGAAAACGCACTCCGCGGGCCTCGACGAAGGACCGGCGCACACCAGGGATCGGCGGTGGCTCGGACGTCATGAATCGGACTATAGAGAACGGCTCCCGCGCTACCGTGCGGGTATGGCCCGATATCGCGATATGTTCAACGCCAGCATCGCCGATCCCACATCCTTCTGGGCCGACGCCGCGCGGGCGGTGACGTGGACCCGCGAACCGCAGCGCGTCCTCGATGACTCCAACCCGCCGTTCTACCGCTGGTTTCCCGACGGCGAGCTGAACACCTGCGCGAACGCCCTGGACCGCCACGTCGACGGCGGACGCGCCGATCAGCCCGCGCTGATCTACGACTCCCCCGTGACCGGGTCACAACGCACGTACACCTACCGCGAACTGCTGGACGAAACCGCTCGCTTCGCCGGAGTGCTGCGCAGCTTAGGCGTCGGCAAGGGCGACCGCGTCGTCATCTATATGCCGATGGTCCCCGAGGCGGTGATCGCGATGCTCGCGTGCGCACGGCTCGGCGCGGTGCATTCGGTGGTATTCGGCGGGTTCGCCGCACACGAACTCGCGGCGCGCATCGACGACGCGCGACCGGCCGTCATCGTCTCGGCCTCGTGCGGCATCGAGCCGACGCGGACCATCGACTACAAGCCGATGCTGGACACCGCACTCGAGATCGCCGAGCACGCACCGCCCGCGTGTGTGATCCTGCAGCGCGAGCAGCGCCCCTGCGAGCCGCTCGCGGGCCGCGACCACGACTGGCGCGAGCTGATGGCCGATGCGCAACCCATCGACGCGGTGCCTGTCGCCGCGACCGACCCGCTGTACGTGCTGTACACCTCCGGCACCACCGGCAAGCCCAAGGGCATCGTCCGCGACAACGGCGGCCATGCGGTGGCACTGCTGTGGAGCATGCGCAACATCTACGACACCCAACCCGGCGAAGTCTATTGGGCCGCATCGGATGTCGGCTGGGTCGTCGGCCATTCCTACATCGTGTACGCGCCGCTGTTGTTGGGTGCGACGACCGTGCTGTACGAAGGCAAACCGGTCGCCACCCCCGACGCGGGCGCGTTCTGGCGCGTCGCGTCCGAGCACGGAGTCAAGGCGTTGTTCACCGCGCCGACGGCGATCCGCGCGATCAAGAAGGAAGATCCCGAGGCACTGCACCTCGGCAAGTACGATCTGTCGGCGCTGAAGTATCTGTTCCAGGCGGGCGAACGCCTCGACCCCGGCACCTACGGCTGGGCTTCGGACGTGCTCGGCATCCCGGTCGTCGACCACTGGTGGCAGACCGAAACGGGCTGGGCGATCGCCGCCAACCCGATGGGCGTCGAACCGCTGCCGATCAAGCCCGGCTCCGCGACGGTGCCGATGCCCGGATACGACGTGCGGATCCTGCGGCCGGACGGCTCGGAGTGCGACCCGAACGAGGAGGGCGCGATCTGTGTGCGGCTGCCGCTGCCGCCCGGTACGTTGCCGACCGTGTTCGGCGACGACGACCGCTACATTTCGTCGTATCTGTCGGCGTTCCCGGGCTACTACCTCACCGGTGACGGTGGGTACTTCGACGAGGACGGCTACTTGTTCGTGATGGGCCGCACCGACGACGTGATAAACGTTGCGGGACACCGGATGTCGACGGGATCCATCGAGGCCGTGCTGGCCGGGCATCCGGCCGTCGCCGAGTGTGCGGTGATCGGTGTCGCCGACGAGATCAAGGGCCAGGTGCCGCGCGGTCTCGTCGTGCTCAAGGCCGGTGCGACGGCCGAGCGGCTGGCCGAGGAACTGATCGAGGCGGTGCGCGACAACATCGGCGCGGTGGCGTCCTTCAGGCTCGTCGACGTCGTTGCCGCGCTGCCGAAGACCCGGTCGGGCAAGATCCTGCGCAAGACCATGCGGGGCATCGCCGACGGCCGCGACGAGCCGCTGCCGTCGACCATCGAGGACCCGGCGGTGCTCGAAGCGCTCAAGCCGATCCTCGAGCGTTAGGATCGTCGAACCAGACTGCCGAAGTGACGACCAAAGGGAGCAATGAGTAGCGCCTCGCGCGCACCCCGAAGACCTGGCCCACCCCGGGCGCACCGCAACCATGAACTGCGGCCGGAGGTGGGAGCGTGCTGACCGCCCTGGTCAACATTGGCCTCGGTGTCGCGGTCGTCATCCTGATCACCGCCTTTACCGCCTATTTCGTTGCGCAGGAGTTCGCGTACACGGCGGTCAACCGCGCCGGGTTGACCGCGCGCGCCGAGGCGGGTGATGCGGGGTCGGCACGGGCCCTGGCGGTGACCCGGCGGACGTCGTTCATGCTGTCGGGCGCGCAGCTGGGCATCACGGTGACCGGCCTGCTGGCCGGCTATCTTGCCGAGCCCCTCATCGGCAGCGGGTTCGCCGAGTTGATCGGCGGGGGCGTTTCGAGCACGGCCGGTGTCGCGGTCGGCGCGGCGGTGTCCCTGCTCTTCTGCACCCTGGTGCAGATGCTGTTCGGCGAGCTGGTGCCGAAGAATCTCGCGATCGCGATGCCGGAGTCCGTCGCCCGCGCACTGGCGACTTCGACACACTGGTATCTGCGGCTGTTCGGCTGGCTGATCTCGCTGTTCGATCGGTCGTCGAACATGTTGTTGCGTGCGCTGCGGATGGAACCCGTGCACGACGTCGAACAGTCGGCCACCGCGCGCGATCTCGCGCACATCGTCGCCAGTTCCCGCTCCGCCGGCCAACTGCCGCGCGAGCTGTCCACGCTGCTCGACCGGATACTGGACTTCCCCACCAGCACGGCCGAGCACGCGATGATGCCTCGCACACGTGTCGACACGGTCCAGGCCGACGAGTCGATCGCCGCCGTGCTGACCCGTATGGCGACCGCACACACCCGCTACCCGGTGGTCGGTGAATCCACCGATGATCTTCTGGGTGTCATCGACCTGCACGCTGTACTCGACGCGGACCCGCAGGCCATGGTCAAGACACGAAGCCGACCTGCGGTGCGCGTGCCTGCGTCGCTGCCGCTTCCGGAGGTACTCGCACAGTTGCGGACCGTCGGCGACGAAATGGCGTTGGTGATCGACGAATACGGCGGCTTCGCCGGAATCGTGACGGTCGAGGACATCGCCGAGGAGCTTGTCGGTGAGATCGCCGACGAGCATGACGCGAGCGAGAGTGAAGTCGTCCGGGGCCAGGACGGCTGGCTGCTGCCCGGTGATATGCATGTCGACGAGGCGCAGCGGGTGCTCGATCATCGCCTGCCGGACGGGGACTACGAGACCCTGGCCGGCCTGCTGATGCAGCATTTCGGTCGGCTGCCTGCCGTCGGCGACACCATCGAGATCGCGCTGCCGCTCGACATCACCGTTGACCGGGTGAAACCAAAACTGTTGGCGGCCACCGTCAAGACGCTTGACCGACGGGTGCCCGCCTCTGTCTTCGTAACTGTCGAGGCCGGCCATGAGTAACCCTTGGGTCGTCTTCGTCGTCACGTTCGGCCTCATCGCGGTCAGCGCGTTCTTCGTGGCGGTCGAGTTCGCACTCCTGGCGGCCCGTCGCCATCGTCTGGAGGAAGCGGCCGAGAGGAGCACCCCGGCGCGCTATGCACTTCGCAGCACAAGGGAGCTGTCGGTCCTGCTAGCCGGCTCGCAACTCGGGATCACGGCCTGCACGTTAGCGTTGGGCGCGACGACCAAACCCGCTGTGCATTACTGGCTTACGCCGGTAATCCATGCGTGGGGCGCACCGCTGTGGGTCGCCGATGCTGCAGGGTTTGTGCTCGCGCTGATCGTAGTCACGTTCCTGCACCTGGTGATCGGTGAAATGGCGCCCAAGTCATGGGCGATCGCACATCCGGAGCGGGCGGCGACGCTGCTCGCAATTCCGATGCGCGCCTTTATGACTGTGACCCGACCACTGCTCGTCGGGCTGAACCACGCGGCGAACTGGTGCCTGCGCCGCGTCGGTGTCACACCCGTCGACGACCTCGACAGCGGCCAGGATCCCGACGCCCTGCGCCACCTTGTCGAACACTCAGCGACGGTCGGAACACTCGACCAACGCCATTACCGGAACCTGACCAGCGCGCTGGAGCTCGAACGGCTCACCGTTGGCGATATCGTGTCGCGCACTGTGGAATTGAGCGCGGTGCCGGCGGCGGAGCACGCGGCGGGCATTCAGGCCCAATCGCAGGCGACTCGTCACCAACGGATACTCGTGTGTGGTGACGACCACGCGATCGTCGGGGTGGTGCACGTGCGCGACAGCCTGCGCGCCCGCCCGGGAGCGACGGCCGGTGACCTCATGCGACCGGTATTGAATCTGTCGGTCGACGTGAAGGTCTACCGGGCATTGCAGGTGATGCGCCAGACGCGAAATCACCTCGCGCTGGTCATCGAGGACGGCGCCACGATCGGACTGATCACCCTTACCGACGTACTGCAGCGGCTGCTGCCGGACGCTGCCTGATTCTGGCGAGCAGACGGAGAAACGTACATTTTGACCGCGATTTGCACGTTTTTGCGTCTGCTCGCGCGGCTAGCGGAACGCAGTGTTCAGCCGCTGCTGGAACATTTGATTGAAGGGACGATAGGCGGTGCGCAGATCGTCGCCCGGCCATTCCGGTGGGATGAGTTCGGCGGGTAGAAGCGGATCGAGCTGCAGGTGCCGGACCACCGTGACGGACAGCCCGAACCAATAGGCGAAGTCGTCGACTCCGACCGCCTCGGCGTCTGCCTCGTCATGCAGAGCGGCCGTGAGCCTCCGTGCGACGGCGGCCCAATCATCAAGGCCGAAAAGGGATCTGACAGTCTCCGCGGGTATGTTTGTCGCGGCGTCGTGAAAGTGAACGCATTGCAGGTCGAGGACGGTGCGCAGTGTCGGCAGGCGGTCCGGGTCGAGGTTGTCCGGGCGGATCCAGACGCCTTCCCGGAGTTCGGCGAGATGCAGTGCAGTTGCGGCTTTGCGCAGCGCAAGTCGGTCGGCCGCCGACCGACGGTCCAGCGAGACGACCGCCAGCTCCCACGTGCCATCCCACGGCCGAGTCGCGGCTGTCCTCGATGCCTCGTCGACTCGCTGACGCCGTTCGAGCAGACCCCCCGCGAGTGCGTAGGTGCCCTCACCGCTGGTGAGTTCCCCGTTGGACACCATGCGCCACAAGCACGTACGTGCGGCGCCGTCGCTGATGCCAAACAGCGAGGCCATCGCGACGAGTTCCCCGACCGTGAGGTGGGGTTGGGGGGCGCCCAGCAATGCCGTCGCGAGGACGGATCGTGCGCTCAGCGTGCGGTCGCCGACCAAGTCGGCGACGTCACTGCGGGACGCTGTCGGCACTTACGACTCCAGCCAGGGTTCGCGCCATTTGGGATGTCCGGAAAGAAGTTTGGCCGCAGCGGGCGGTCCCCACGATCCAACCTCATAGGGCTGCACCGGTGGCGGCGCGTCGAGCAGTGGCTGCACGATGCGCCACGTCTCCTCGACGCCGTCCTCCCTGGCGAACTGAGCGGAGTCACCGCGCATCGCGTCGCTGAGCAGCCGCTCGTAGGGTTCCGGCGCCTCACCGAGCTCCTTGGCGAAGATCAGCGAGAGGTCGACACATCGGGTGCTGTTCGCGCCGGGCTCCTTGGCCTGGATGATCATGTCGGTGCCTGGGTTGGGATCGATGCGCAGCACGAGTTCGTTGGGATCGGGCTTAAGCTCGGTGATCGCGAGCTTGGGCGGCCGCTTGAAGATGACCCGAATCTCTGTGGCCCGCACCGGAAGTGCCTTACCGGCCCTCAAGAAGAACGGCACCCCAGACCAGCGCCAGTTGTCGATCTCCAGCCGAAGCGCGGCGAACGTTTCGGTTTGCGAATCCGGCTGCACTCCCTTGATGGAGCGGTATCCGTCGTACTGGCCTCGCACGTAGTGGGCGGGGTCGATCGAAGGGATCGCTCGAAAAACCTCTGCGCGCTTGTCACGCAGCCCGTCGGCGTCGGCAACACTGGGCGGCTCGGCGGCGAACAACCCGATCAGCTGGAGCAGATGGTTCTGCACCACATCACGCAGCGCCCCGACGGGGTCGTAGAAGCTGCCGCGGTCCTCGACGCCGAAGTTCTCGGCCATGGTGATCTGCACGCACTGGATCCGGTCGCGGTTCCACAGCGGCTCGAAAACCGAGTTGGCGAACCGCAGGAACATGATGTCCATCGCCGGTTCCTTGCCGAGGAAGTGGTCGATGCGGAAGATCTGCCACTCCTCCAGCACGCTGCGCAGTTGCTCGTTGAGCGCCCGCGCCGAGGCCAGGTCGTGGCCGAACGGCTTTTCCACCACGACCCGCGCGTGCGCGGTCAGGTTGGCGTGCGCGAGACCTTCGACGACGCGGCCGAACAACGACGGCGGTATCTCGAGATAGAACACTGGCGTGTGCTTGCCCTCGATCGCGCGCGCCACTCTCTCATAGGTTTTCGCGTCGCCGAAGTCCCCCGACACCATTGACAGGCGCTGCGCGAATCGGTCGAAGACCTCCTCATCAATGGTTTCGCCTGCGGTCTCGATCGCGCTGCGCGCGTGGTCGTGCAGCGCGGCTTCCGACCATTCGTCGCGGGCGACTCCGACGATCGGGCAGTCAAGCAACTTGCGGCGCTCGAGCCGGTACAGCGATCGGAACGTCATCTTTCTGGCCAGATCGCCTGTGATGCCGAAGATCACGAGCACATCAGCGGGAGTGGTTGCCGGCGCGGTCACGATGGCTACTTCTTCTCGGCGTGGCCGCCGAATTCGCTGCGCATGGCCGAGAGGACCTTGGCAGTGAACTCGCCCAGATCCCGCGACTCGAACCGCTCGAACAGCGACGTGGTGATCACCGGCGCAGGGACGCCCTCGTCGACCGCGGCCAGCACCGTCCAGCGGCCCTCACCGGAGTCGGACACCCGCCCGGTGAAATCGTCGAGCTCCGGGGAGCGCACCAGCGCGGCGGCGATCAGGTCGACCAACCACGACGACACCACTGATCCGCGCCGCCAGACTTCAGCGACTTCCCCGACGTCGATCGTGTATTCATATGCCCAGGGATCGCGCAGCGGAGTGGTTTCGGCGTCGACCGTGCGCGTCACCAGACCCGCATCGGCGTGCTTGATGATGCTCAGGCCTTCGCCGATCGCGGCCATCATCCCGTACTCCACCCCGTTGTGCACCATCTTCACGAAATGCCCTGCGCCGCTTGGTCCGCAGTGCAAATAGCCTTCCTGTGCCGTGCTGTCGGTTCGGGTGCGGCCGGGGGTGGGCTCCTCGCAAATGTGCCCCGGGGCAATCGACTTGAAGATCGGGTCAAGGCGCGTCACGATCTCGGTCTCCCCACCGATCATCAGGCAGTAGCCGCGCTCGAGCCCCCACACGCCGCCGCTAGTTCCGACGTCGACGTAGTGGATGTTCTTGGCCACCAGCTTCTTGGCCCGGGTGATGTCGTCGCGGTAGTAAGAGTTACCACCGTCGATCACCGTGTCACCGGGCTCCAGCAGGTCCACCAGCTGATCCAGCGTCGAGTCCACCACGGCCGCAGGCAGCATCAGCCAGACCGCCCGCGGCTTGTCCAGCTTCTGCACGAACTCTGTCAAGGACGCCGCGCCCGTCGCGCCCTCGTCCACGAGGCCGGCCACTGCTTCGGCGTTCATGTCGTAGACCACGCAGCGATGTCCGTCGCGCATCAGCCGCCGGACCAGGTTGGCGCCCATCCGGCCAAGTCCCACCATTCCCAGTTGCATGGGTGTATCAGTTGCCATAGCCCCAGCTTTCCACGAACTCGCTGGTCTCAATCCAGTTCCCAGGTACCTGAGAGCATCTCACAGAATCGTTGACACGCGATCAGTACAGTGTGATACTTCCACGGTATGAGCACTCCGACAAAGGCGTCGGTCGCTGACGATGTGGAGATCGTTCGCCGCATCTTCGCGCACATCGACGCGGGCACGACCGATGAAGGTGACGCGTGGCGCGAGCCGGTCCAGAACTATTTGGACCCAATCCGATTCACCGCAGAGCTCGAGACGCTGCGCTCGTATCCAAGCGTCTACCTGCCGTCGGCGGCGATACCCAACCCTGGCGACCATGCCGAACGCGTCACCTTCGGGGTGCCGTTGTTCGCGGTCCGCGGCCGCGACGGCCGGGCGCGGGTCTTCCGCAACTCATGCAGGCACCGCGGGATGGCCCTCGTCGAAGGCCCGGGCTGTGCGCACGCGCTGGTGTGCCGCTATCACGGCTGGACTTATCGCCTTGATGGCTCGCTGTCGCACGTTCCCCACGCCGAAGCGTTCCCCGACCTCGACGAGTCCACCCGCGGATTGGTTGAGGTCGACAGCCGTGAGGTGGACGGCCTCATCATCATCGGCCCACTGCAGTCGCCGTCGACGGATTCACAACGGCAGAAAGCCGATGCCGCGATGGCAGCCCTGGCCGACGACAGCCCGTGGCGCGACAAACTGCTGCCTGCCGAGCGGCTGTTTGCCGTGAGACCCGCTCTGCGCCAGATGAACTGGAAAGTTCTCGTCGAGCAGTTCCTTGAGGGCTACCACATCCGCACGACGCACAAAGACACCTTCTACCCGATCCAGTACGACGACCTCAACGTCGTCGAAGCATTCGGACCGAACACTCGAATCACGTTCCCGTTCCGCAACATTGAACGACTTCGTGATCGCCCGGAGTCCACGTGGATCGTGGACCACCGCGTGACCTACGTGTACCACTTGTTCCCGAACGTCATGTTCGCGACGTTCCCCAACCAGGTGCTGGTGATCACGATCGATCCGGTCGACATCGATCACACCACCGTCACGATCTACGCCATGGTCACGCCGCGTGTCGCCGAACATGTATCGGCCAACCCCGACGCCGCCGCGGGCGCGCGCAACCTGCTCAACGACGGCGGCGTGGAGGACAACGAGATGTCCGAAGGCGTGCAGCGGGGTCTGCACGCCGGGGCGAACACGTTCGTCGAGTTCGGCACGCACGAAAGCGCGATCGGGCGCTTCCACGCCAACCTCGATCAGCGGCTGGCGTGCGCAAGATGACCGACTACGAGCACCTGATCTATCAGCAGCGCGGGCCGGTCACGATCATCACCATCAACCGGCCGGAGCGGATGAATGCGATTGGGCCGCAGACACATCGCGAGCTGATCGATGCCTGGGACCGGTTCCGCTGCGACGACAACGCCTTGGTCGGCGTCCTCACCGGCGCGGGTGACACGGCGTTCTGCGCGGGCGGCGACCTGAAGGCGGCATTCGCGGGCGAGTTGGACATCGATGGCAGCCCGGACGACGGCGTGCTCGGCCCGTCGCGGTGGACGGACATCTACAAACCCACCATCGCCGCCGTCAACGGGGTCGCCTATGCCGGCGGACTGGAGTGGGCGTGCTGGACCGACATGGCGGTCGCCGACGAGCACGCCACGTTCGGGGTCACCTGCCGACGCTGGAACATCGGGCTGGCCGACGGTGGCACCCAACGGCTCACCCGCATCCTCGGGTACCGCCGCGCGATCGAACTGATCATCACCGGGCGCGTCATCGACGCCCGCGAAGCCGAACGCATCGGCCTCGTCAACGAAGTCGTGCCGAAAGGAACCTGTCTGCAGCGGGCAATCGAGCTGGCCGAGTCCATCGCCGCGCTCCCCCAGCCGGCGCTGCGTACCGACCTCGAGGCGGCCCGCACCGGGCAGGGCCGCCCACTCGAGGACGGCCTTCGGATCGAGGCTCAGTGCTTCAGCCGGTCGATCGTCGACGCCGAGACCGTCGAGGGTTTACGGAGATTCAACGAGCGGGATCACCCAGACCTCGCACGGTCGCTGTAAGGAGATTCCCAGCTAATCCGCGTAACGGGATGGTCGCACGGCGTTAGTCTTCTGATCGGGCGGCGGATACCGTCGCTGCCCACGCTTGACCCCAACGGAAGGGTCGGCCATGAGTGACAACTCGCGTGCTTACAACAGCGTATAGCAGCTCCGCGGAGATTCCTGGTGCCGCTTGGAGGAGGCATCCGACCGGCTCACCAAGCCGGCGGCGAGCGGCGAGCTCAAAGAGGAGTACGTCGCGATCTGCAGGGACTTGCTGACCACCCTGACCCCGCTCGAACCCTACTGGGCCTACCCGGGCATGCCACAGTTCTCCCGTGTGTCACGCCTGTTTTCGGCGGGCAGCTACGACAAGTTCGCCCACGCGGTATCGCAGATCAATTGGGCACTGACGACGGAGTCGTACCGGTCGGGCGACGTCGAGCACGCGGGTCTCGACGAGCACGACATCTTCGGAGCCGATCCGCGCCAGCTCGAGCACCAGCCAGCGACCAAGCGCGACCAGCCGTACTTCGAGGTGCTGGTCGTCGAGTCGGTGACCGAAGAACAGGAGCGCGCACTACGCAACGAGGTCCGCAGCTGGCGCCGCCCCGATGACGAGTTCGTCTACGAGCTGGTGGTGGTGTCCAGCGGCGACGAGGCCTTGATCGCCGCACGGCTCAATGTCAACCTGCAGGCAGTGGTGATCCGCCGCCGGTTCTCCCACCAGTCGACCCGCGACCTGTCCTCGCTCGCGGAGTTTGTCGACAGCAAGATCTCCGACGAACTCGCAGACCACAGGTCGCCCGACGAGCGGACAGAGATCCTGGCCACGTCGCTGTCGCAGCTGCGGCCCGAGCTCGATCTGTACCTGATGACGGAAATCGAGGTCGAAGACATCGCGGGCCGGCTCGGTCAGCACTTCCGTCGTGTGTTCCACGCGCGCGAAGGCGTCCTCGAATTGCACCTGTCGATCTTGCAGGGGGTGGCGGCGCGCTACCGCACCCCGTTCTTTTCCGCACTCAAGGAGTACAGCCACCGACCGACCGGCGTCTTCCACGCCCTACCGATCTCACAAGGCAAGTCGATCGCCAACTCGCACTGGATCAAGGACATGGTCGGCTTCTACGGCCTCGATGTGTTCATGGCGGAGACGTCGGCCACCTGCGGTGGACTCGACTCGCTGCTCGAGCCCACCGGCCCGCTGCGCGATGCGCAGCAGCTGGCGGCCGAAGCATACGGGTCGCGGCGCACATTCTTTGTCACCAACGGGACTTCGACGGCAAACAAGATCGTCGCGCAGTCGCTGGTCGCCCCCGGCGACATCGTGCTGCTCGACCGCAACTGCCACCAGTCGCACCACTACGGGATGATGCTGGCCGGCGCGCAGGTCATCTACCTGGAGGCGTACGCGCTCCCCGCCTACTCCATGTATGGCGCGGTTCCGCTGCGGGAAATCAAGTCAAAGCTGTTGGCGCTCAATCGGGCCGGCAAGCTGGACCGCGTCAAGATGATCTCGCTGACCAACTGCACGTTCGACGGCATCGTCTACGACGTCAGCCGCGTGATGGAGGAATGCCTGGCGATCAAACCCGACCTGGTGTTCCTTTGGGACGAGGCGTGGTTCGCGTTCGCACGCTTCCACCCGGTGTACCGAAACCGGACCGCGATGACGGCGGCCCGAAACCTGCGGGACAAGCTGTGCGACGAGAACTACAAGCGTCAGTTCGAGGCGACGCTGGAGGCCGATGCGAAGCGCCCGCTGACCGACGACGAGCTGATGAACCGCCGGCTCATGCCGGATCCGGCCAAAGCCAGGGTGCGCGTCTACGCCACACAGTCAACCCACAAGACGCTGACGTCGCTGCGGCAGGGCTCGATGATCCACATCTTCGACCAGGACTTCACGCAGAAGGTCGCCGAGCCGTTCCACGAGGCCTACATGGCCCACACGTCGACGTCGCCGAACTACCAGATCCTGGCATCGCTTGACCTCGGGCGCCGTCAGGTCGCCCTGGAAGGCGTCGAGCTCGTCCAGCGCCAGATCGAGAACGCCATGCAACTGCGGGACGCGATCGACAACCACCCGCTGCTGAGCAAGTACATGGCCTGCCTGCGGACGTCGGACCTGATCCCCGACGAGTTCCGCCCGTCGCACATCGCCCAGCCGTTGCGTTCGGGTCTGCGCAACATGATGGCCGTGTGGGACACGGACGAGTTCGTGCTCGACCCGTCGCGAATCACGCTGTCGATCGGCCGCACGGGCTACGACGGGGACACCTTCAAGCGCGAACAGTTGATGGACCGGCACGGCGTGCAGATCAACAAGACCTCGCGCAACACCGTGCTGTTCATGACGAACATCGGCACCACCCGCAGCTCGGTCGCGTTCCTGGTGGAGGTGCTCGTGAAGATCGCCGGGGAGCTCGACGAACGCATTTCGGAGATGGGGCTGGGCGAACGAAGCCGGTTCGAGCAGCGGGTCCGCCGCCTGACCGCCTCGTCGACCTCGCAACCCGACTTCAGCGGCTTCCACGAGGTCTTCCGCGACCACGCCGGCGCCGAGCCCACGCCGGAAGGCGATGTTCGTCGTGCCTTCTACCTGTCGTACAACGACGCCAACTGCGAGTACCTGACAAACGACGAGATCTTCGGAAGGCTGGACGCCGGCATCGACGTCGTTTCCGCGACATTCGTCACGCCGTATCCGCCCGGCTTCCCGGTGCTGGTGCCCGGGCAGGTGTTCAGCCGCGAGATCCTGACGTTCATCCGCGACCTGGACACCCCCGAAATCCACGGCTACCAACCCGATTTCGGCTACCGGGTGTACACCGAGAAGGCGATTGAGATGTGCCGGCCGACGGACGCGCAGATCACCAACGGGCATCGTCGGGTCATCTCCGAATCGGCAGAACAGATGCTGGAGCCCAATTTCGAGTAGTCGGTTACTCTGACCTGTCCTCGCACGCCCAGCCGATAATCGGTGCACCGTCGAGCGAAAGGCAACTCTGTGACCGGATTTCGTGTCGGCCTGGCCGATCTGCTGATTTGCACCGGGTTGGGCCCAATGGCCATGACCCGGGCCAATTATCTCGCCGCGGCCGCGACACGGATCGATTCGTTCTGGGTGCCCGATCACCTGAACGCGCTTATGCCCCGATCCATCGGGACCGCCAAGTACATCGGTTCCGCGGGCGCGAAGCTGATGCCCCGGCCCGACGCCATCAGTGAACCGTGGACCGCGCTGGGCTATCTGGCAGCCAAGAACCGTTTCGCGCGGATGAGGCTCGGAGTCGGCGTGACGGACGCCGGCCGCCGCAATCCTGCCGTCACCGCCCAGGCCGCCGCGACGCTGCATCTGCTTACGCGGGGGCGGGCGATCCTGGGCATCGGGACCGGCGAGCGGGAAGGGAACGAGCCGTACGGCGTGGACTGGTCGAAGCCAGTCGCACGGACAATCGAAGCCCTGGCCACCATTCGTGCACTCTGGGCGTCGCCGGGTGAACTGGTCACCCGGGACTCGCCGTTCTTCCCTTTGCGCGACGCGATATTCGATCTGCCGCCCTACCGCGGGAAGTATCCCGAGATCTGGGTCGCCTCCCACGGCCCACGCATGTTGCGCGCGACAGGTCGCTACGCAGACGGTTGGTTTCCGGTAACGCATTTCCAGCCCGAGGAGTATGCGGCCGCCCTCGAGGTCGTCCGCACTGCGGCGTCTGACGCCGGGCGTGACCCGATGTCAATCGTCCCGGCCAGCTACGTGTTCGTGGTGACGGGCCGCAGTCGCGACGAGGTCGATGAAACCCTCGGCTCTCAGCTCATCCGCGCCTTCGCACTCAATCTTCCTGCCACCGAGTGGGCACGCCACGGCGGCCGACACCCCTTCGGAGACGATTTCACCGGCGGACAGGACATCATCCCGCAGACCCTCGATGAAGAGACGGTGGTTGCCGCGACCAAGGACATCCCGGATTCACTGCTCAAGCAGAGCTTGCTGACCGGCACGCCCGACGAGGTGGTGGATCAGGCGGCGGGACTGCGTGACAGCGGCTTGCGCTACGCGGTGCTGTGCAACATGAGCTTCGCTCAGCCCAACATGCGGCGGGGAATGGCCGCGTCGATACCCTTTACCAGGATCTTGCGTCAGCTGCGAAGGCTGTGATCAGCGTCGGCGCCGAGCCGCTCCAGCTCGCTTTTGGCGTTGCGCTCGACCAGCAGCGGGACATAGTCGCGCAACGGTCTGCCGTCGAATCGGGCGTACACATCGTGGACGATGCTTTCTACGGTTTCCTTCGGAATCGCGGGGTACCGACTGGTGAGACGCGCCACTACCTCGTCGATGACCGTCTGTTCGCTCAACTCGATCACACGCGAAGTTTTACGCCTGTTCACCAAATCGTCAACTTGTTCCGGCCCTGACAATTGGCAGCCTACGACAGGGGTTCGACCTTCGTTGGTGCCGACTTTCCTTTAACTCCAGAACGATGCGAAGTATTGTGATGTCGTCATATGTTGATATTCGTCCGCAGTAACGAACTCTGCTCCCGCCCGCTCGGGTGGTCAGAGCTACAGAGGAGTTGATCGACGATGCGCGCAACAGAGGTCAAGGCCGGCTCCGGCTGCAACTGTCATTGCAATGCCTGCGAAGGCGGTCATCACTGCGGCAACCCGCCGAACTGCAACATCAGAAGGTAACCACTCGCCGGTAAGAACGGCGGCCGCCGGTTAGCCCCGCGCGGTCCCGGGTATTTCTCCTGCGTAAATATGCGTAGGAGATGGGGCGATGACGGCGACAACCCCCAAGTACATGGCGGTGCAGGGCGCTGCGCTGCTGGTCGCGCGGCCTGTTCATCCTGATCGGTGTGCTGGGCTTCATCCCAGGTGTGACGACCGACTACGCGCTGCTTGACTGGGCCGGGCCGCATTCCGGCGCGAAGCTGTTCGGCGTGTTCGCCGTCTCCGGCCTACACAACGTCATCCACCTGATATCCGGTGTCGTCGGCGTCGCGCTCGCGCGCACCTATGCCGCGTCGCGCGCCTACTTCCTCGGCGGAGGCCTGGTGTACCTGGCCTTCTGGCTGCAGGGATGGTTGATGGGCCGTCGCAGCGCCAATCTGCTGCCCGTCAACGGCCCAGACAACTGGCTGCATTTCGGCATCGGCGTGGTTATGGTGCTGCTCGGCATCACCCTTGCGGGCCAGCGCGATCCGACCAAGCGGTGGAGGCGAAAAGAGTAGCGACGAAATGGGTTTCGCTCGGTACGCGGGCAATGTTCGCACCATCCCGGGACGCTAGGCGATCGACAGCGCGATGCCGTCGAGGATGTCGTGCTCGCTGACCACCAGCTCGTCGATGCCCGCCCGGTTGCCCAACGCATCCGCGAGTTCCTCGACGATGATCGCGCCGCCGCCGATCACGTCGACGCGACCCTCATGCATCGGTCCGAGGGCGGCGCGCTGCTGACGGGTCATCGCGATCAACTCGTCGCACACCCCCAGCAGGTCCCCGAACCCCACCTTGGACAGGTGGATGGCCTCCGAGTCATAGGTGGTCATCTTCTGCGCCAGCGCCGACAGCGTCGTCATGGTGCCCGCCACCCCCACCCAGGTGCGGGCCCGCTCGACGGGCACCACCCCCAACGCCTCACCCAGCCCCTCGCGGACGACTTCCCGCGCGGCGGCGATCTCCACAGCCGTCGGCGGATCGGAGTGCAGGCAGCGCTCGGTCAGCCGCACGCACCCGATGTCGGCGGAGAAGCTCGCGTCGACGTCGCCCGAACCGAGCACCACTTCGGTCGAGCCGCCACCGAGGTCGACGACCACGAAAGGTGCTGAGGCGGGGTCTAATTCGTCGACCGCGCCATGGAACGACAATGCCGCTTCCTCGGTGCCGGTGATCACTTCTGCGACCGCACCCGGAACCACCGCACCGAGCACCTCCGCCGTCATCGCAAAGAACACGTCGCGGTTGGCGGCGTCGCGCGTGGCCGACGTCGCCGCCATCCTCACCTTGGGCACCTCGAGACCGCGCAGCAACTCGGCGTAGTCGACCAACGCCGCCTTCGTGCGCGCGAGCGCGTCTGGCGCGAATTGCCCTGTGGCGTCGACGCCCTGGCCCAACCGCACAATCCGCATCTCGCGGTGCACATCCTGCAACCCGCCGTCGACCTTGTCGGCGATCAGGAGCCGGATCGAGTTGGTGCCGCAGTCGATTGCCGCCACCCGGCTCATGCTCGGGGAGCTCATGCCCACCTGCCCTTCTCCAGGATGCCGGCCATCTCCGGTTCGTCGGCCAGATCCGCGAGTGCCTGGTCGCCAAGGGGATTCACTCCAGGTCCCTTGGCCAGCGAATGCGCGATCAGCACATGCAGACACTTCACCCGCTCGGGCATGCCGCCGCCGGAGAACGTCGTGCCCAGTGACTCGATCGCGTCGCGCTCAGCCAGATAGGACTCGTGCGCCCTCCGGTAGGCGGCGGCCAGTTGCGAATCCTGTTGCAGCCGTTCGGTCATCTCGCGCATCAGGCCCGCGGACTCCAGCCGGCTCGCCGCAGCCGTCAGCACCGGATGCGTCAGGTAGTACAGCGTCGGAAACGGCGTACCGTCGGGCAGTCTCGGCGCCGTCTTGACGACGCCGGGCTCGCCGTTCGGGCAGCGGTACGCGATCTCGAGCACGCCGCGGGGCTCGCGGCCGAGTTGCCGCGCGACCACGTCGAGATCCGCTCCGTCAACCACCGGGAGGAGGCGGGCTGGGCGGAGCGGGTGGCAGGGGCGGACCCGGTGGTGGGGCGATCGGTTCGAATGTCGGCGAAACACCGTGCGGCGCATCGGCGATGGTGTGCCAGAGCGACGTGTACCAGGGATCGCCGCTCTTCACTGTCGTGGGTGCACTGCCGGGCGGACTCGGCACGGCGGCGTTCGCAGGCAACTGCACCTGGTACGGAATGTCCCCCGGCATCACGAAGCCGAGCCGCTCGCGTGCCTGCGCCGCGATGAACACCGGGTCGGCGAGCTTGACCTTCTGCTCTTCGAGGTTGGCGATCTGCGCACGCAACTGTTCCTCAGTCGCCTTCAGCTGCTTCATCTCCGTGCGCTGCCCGAAGTAGGTGCGCACGGGACCCGCGATGGTCAGGGTGAGCACGCAGATGACCGCCGCGAGGATCGCCGCGCGACGGGCCGCCGATCCGAACCGCTGCTCGGACTGCTGCTCTGCCGACGCGACGATCGATTCGCGGATCGTCTCCTTCGGTTCGGGCTCGGGCGCAGGACGCGTCTCGATCACGCGCGGCTTACGACGAGCAGGCGCGGTCCCCTTCGGACGGCCCGCGGGGGACCGCCGCTTCGGATCGGGCCGTTTCGCCTCGGGCACGGGCTATTTGACCTCGCCGACCGAGAACCGCGGGAAGGCCAGGTCGCCGGCGTAGCGGGCGGCGTCGCCTAGGGTCTCCTCGATACGCAGCAGCTGGTTGTACTTGGCGACACGCTCGCTACGTGCGGGTGCACCGGTCTTGATCTGGCCGCTGCCGACCGCGACCGCGAGGTCGGCGATCGTGGTGTCTTCGGTCTCACCGCTGCGGTGGCTCATCATCGTGCGGTAGCCGCTGGAATGCGCCAGCACCACCGCGTCCAGCGTCTCGGTGAGCGTGCCGATCTGGTTGACCTTCACCAAAAGTGCATTGGCCGCGCCTTTTTCGATGCCCTCCTCGAGTCGCTCAGGGTTGGTGACGAAAAGGTCATCGCCGACGATCTGGACGCGGTCGCCGATGGCCGTCGTCAGCGCCACCCAGCCGTCCCAGTCGTCCTCCGACAGCGGATCCTCGATCGACACCAACGGGTAGGAGTCGATGAGTCCGGCGTAGAACTCCGTCATCTGCTCGGCGGTGCGGTTCTCCTTCTCGAAGCTGTAACCCGTTCCGGCGGTGAAGAATTCGGTGGCGGCGACGTCGAGCGCCAACGCGACCTCGGAGCCGGGCTTGAAGCCGGTCGCCTCGATGGCGCTCAGGATCAGGTCCAGCGCGGCCTTGGTGCCCGCGACGTCGGGCGCGAACCCACCTTCGTCGCCGAGCCCGGTCGCCAGGCCTTGCTTCTTGAGCACCGACTTCAACGAGTGGTACACCTCGGTGCCCCAGCGCAGGGCCTCCTTGAAGCTGGGCGCGCCGATCGGCGCGACCATGAACTCCTGTACGTCCACCCCGGTGTCGGCGTGTGCGCCGCCGTTGAGGATGTTCATCATCGGCACCGGCAGGATGTGCGCGTTGGGCCCGCCGACGTAACGGAAGAGGGGCAGCCCCGCGGACTCCGCGGCGCCCTTGGCCACCGCGAGTGACACGCCGAGCATTGCGTTGGCGCCGAGCCGGGACTTGTCCGGCGTGCCGTCGAGGTCGACGAGCGCCTGGTCGACCAGCCGCTGGTCGTCGGCGGCCAGCCCGATGACCGCGGGCGCGATCTCGTCGAGCACGGCCTGCACCGCCTTCTCGACGCCCTTGCCGCCGTACCGAGTGCCGCCGTCACGCAACTCCACCGCCTCGTGCTCGCCGGTCGATGCGCCCGACGGCACTGCTGCCCTGGCGAACGTGCCGTCCAGCAGGGCCACTTCGACCTCGACCGTCGGGTTGCCACGGGAGTCGAGGATCTCACGGGCTCCGACCTGCTCGATGATGGGCACTGGCTTCTCCTTGCTCATAGGGCTGGATGAAATTGAGCCTAGAGCGTGTACCCGCCCGTGGCGTGTTTAGAGGGGATGTCCGTTGGCGTAAGCGGTCGCCCAGTCCCGCACGGTGCGTGCGTACTGGTCGGAGTGGTTGTAGGCATGCAGCGCATCCATCCAGCCGCGCGGCTTGGCCAGGTCCTTGCCGCGCCAGCACAGGTAACCAGCCGCCGACAGCGCCGCGTCGTCGAAATTGTCCGGGCTGATGATGCCGTCGTTGTTGGCGTCGACGCCGTAGAGCTTCCACGTCTCGGGGATGAACTGCATCGGCCCCATGGCGCGGGCGTACTCCGGGTCCCCATCAAGGTCGCCACCGTCGTTGTCGATGATCTCCAGGTTGCCGTTGGTGCCGTCGAGCCGGACACCGCGGATGGGCGGCGTGACGTCACCGTTCGGCGCGATGACCGCGCCGCGATAGGTGCCGTGGTGGCTCTCGACCTGCCCGATGCCCGCCAGCGTCGTCCATGCCAGATGGCAGTCGGGGTTCTCCACCTCCGCGACGCGCGCTCCGTAGGCGTACGCCTCCAGCGCCGTGACCGGAATGCCCAGTGCGGGCGCTCGCTCAGCCGCCCATTCGTGCAGCTGATCGGCGGGGCGACCCTTGGCGTGGGTGTCGATCTTGGGCACCGGATCGCCGGGGGGTGGCGGCACACCGTCGGGTATCGGCGTGCCCATCTGCCACGAGCAGCTGGAAGCCATGAGCAGCGCTGTCGCGCCTATCACCGCGACAGCCCGCAGCCAACGCACTGGCGACACCGGACTCCCTCAAACCCACATTGGTCATTGCCCATCGTCCCATGTGCGTGGGCAAGATCGACAACCGTCGTCGGACATGTACCGTCGCGAGTCGCCCCCTGCTAAGGTGAGCCACACCTTGCTTTGGTCAGCCAAAGCAAAGTGCGCAGACATGGCGTAGCGAGGACAATTTGATGACTGCTGGTACGGCCTTAGGTGTCAGTATTCAGGCCGCCGCACCCAACATCACATCTCAGCTGTTCGGCAGCGGTTTGATCGGTCTGCGCGAGGGCCTGGAGGCCGCGATCGTCGTGACGATCCTGGTGGCGTTCCTGGTCAAGGCCGACCGCCGCGACGCCCTCAAGTGGGTATGGCTGGGCGTCGCCGCAGCAATCCTGATGACGGTCGCGGTGTTCCTGGGAATCCAATTCGGCGAGAACACGATCTCGGGCCTGGCGGCGGAGGCGATCGCTGGGATTGCGTCGCTGGTCGCGGTCGCGATCGTCACGACGATGGTGCTCTGGATGAAGAGAGCCGCCGCGTCGATGTCGGGTGAACTGCGCAGCGACATGGCGCGCGCGCTCGAAACCGGTTCGATGGCCGTCTTCGCGCTGGCGTTCCTCGCGGTCGGTCGCGAAGGTGTCGAGACGGCCCTGTTCATGGTCGGGTACGCCGAGGCGCAGACGGCATGGCCGCTGATCGGGCTGGTGATCGGCGTGCTGGCCGCCGCCGCGATCGCCTACGGCATGTATGCCGGTGCGATCCGCATCAACCTGGCCAAGTTCTTCAAATACACCGGCATCTTCCTGATCGTCGTCGCGGCCGGAATCCTGTCCTACGGCATCGGTGCCTTGCAGACCGTCGGATGGCTACCCGGCTTGAGCGCCAAGGCATTCGACATCAGTACATGGTTCAACTGGTCGTCCTGGTACGGCGAGGTCATCCAGGGCATCTTCAACATCACGCCCACGCCAACCGTTTTGCAGCTCACAGCGTGGCTGGCCTATCTCGTCATCGTGCTGACGATCTTCCTGCGCCCGACGAAGGCGCCTGCGAAACCCGATCCATCACCACAACGCCTACCCGAATCCGAAAGGTCGACCACGTGAAGCTTAATTCGTCTATCGCCGTCGCCGCCGCTGCGCTGGCGGGTCTGGCACTGACCAGCTGCCAGGCCAAGGAGCCCGAGAAGACCGACGCTGGCAACTCGGCCAATCCGAGCGCGCCCGCACAGATCACCGTCGACGCCTCCGACGCCGCCTGCCAGTTGTCGGGCACCGAAGGCGGAACCGGCGCGAATACCTTCGTCATCACCAACAACGGCACCAAGGTCACCGAGTTCTACGTCTACGGCGAAGGCGAGCGGGTGATGGGCGAGGTGGAGAACATCTCCCCCGGGCTACAACGCAAACTGATCGTGCAGCTGGGCGAACCAGGCACCTATCAGACCGCGTGCAAGCCGGGCATGATCGGCGACGGCATCCGCGGCGATTTCAAGGTCACCGGCGACACCGTCAAGATCGACGAAGCCGGCAAGTTCAAAGAGGCCTCCGAGAGCTACAAGCGCTACGTGAACAGCCAAACCGACGCGCTGATCGCGGCCACGCAGATCTTCGTCGACGCGGTCAAGAAGGGTGACATCAACGCGGCCAAGGCGCAGTTCCCCATCGCCCGTACCTATTACGAGCGCATCGAGCCGGTGGCCGAGTCGTTCCCGAATGATCTGGACCCCCGCATCGACCTGCGTGAGGCCGACCTGGAGCCGGGTCAGAAGTGGACGGGCTTCCACCGGCTGGAGAAGGACTTGTGGGTCACCGGTCTGCAGCCCGACACCAACGCGATGGCCGACCAGTTGATGGCCGATGTAAAGGAACTCGACACCGGCGTGAAGGCGCCGACGTGGACGATCGACTCGACCCAGATCGCCGGTGGCGCACAGGGTCTGCTCGACGAGATCGCGTCGAGCAAGATCACCGGTGAAGAGGACATCTTCAGCCACACCGACCTGTGGGACTTCAAGGCCAACGTCGACGGCTCGCAGACGGCGGTGGCGTCGGTGCGGCCGATACTCGACGAGCGCAACGCCGACCTCGGCAAGAGGGTGGACGGGAGGTTCGCCGATGTCGAGGCGCTGCTCGAAAAGTACCGCCAGGGCGATGGTTTCGTGTCCTACGACAAGGTGACTGAGCCGCAGCGCCAGGAGCTGTCGCGGGCCATCGACGCGTTGTCCAAGGAGGTAAGCCAGGTGCAAGGTGTCATCGCCCCCCAGTGAGCCGGAAACGCCTGCGGCAGATCCGGAGCCAACACGCTCCGGTCTGTCCAGGCGGAAGCTGTTCGGCGCGGCGGGGGTGACGGCCGCACTCGTCGGCGCGGCAGGGGCGGGTGCGCTGGCCGGGCGGGCGTCGGCGGCCAGCGCGGACTTCGGCGGGCTTGACAAACCGATCCCGTTCCGCGGCGAGCGCCAGGCGGGCATCATCACGCCGCAACAGGATCGGATGCACTTCTGCGCGTTCGACGTCACGACGGACAGCCGCGCCGATGTCACCGTACTGCTCAAGCAATGGACCGAGATGGCCGAGCGGATGACGCGGGGCGAAGACGCCGTGGCGAACGGTGCGATCGGGGGCAATCCCTATGCGCCGCCGGATGATACAGGCGAGGCGCTCGGTCTTCCGGCCTCCGGGCTGACCCTGACTATCGGGTTCGGCCCATCGTTCTTCGAAAAGGACGGCAAGGACAGGTTCGGCATCGCCAACCAGCGCCCCGCCGCGCTGGCCGACCTGCCGAAGTTCACCAACGAGATCTTGGACCCCGCCAGGTGCGGTGGTGACATCTGCGTGCAGGCGTGCGCACACGATCCACAAGTGGCCGTGCACGCGATTCGGAACCTGGCCCGGGTCGGGTTCGGCACCGTGGCGGTGAAGTATTCGCAGCTCGGCTTCGGCCGGACGTCGTCGACGACGCGCGAACAGACCACGCCCCGAAACATGCTCGGGTTCAAGGACGGAACGAACAACATCAAGGCCGAGGACACCGAGGCGCTCGACAAGAACGTCTGGGTGGCTGAGGGCGACGGGCCCGACTGGCTGACGGGCGGCACCTATCTGGTGACGCGGCGGATTCGCAATCGCATCGAGGCGTGGGACCGGACGACCCTGCTCGAGCAGGAGCGGGTGATCGGCAGGCAGAAGGGCAGTGGCGCACCCAATGGCTACGATGACGAGTTCGCGCCCGTCGACTTCAATATCAAGGACGCCAAGGGCAATCCACTGGTAGATGTCGACGCCCACATCCGGCTGGTGTCCCCCGAGCATCTCAATGGAATCAGGATGCTGCGCCGCGGGTACAACTTCACCGACGGTTCCGACGGGTTCGGGCATCTCGATGCCGGATTGTTCTTCATCGCATTCGTGCGCAGTCCTGCAACGAACTTCATCCCTGTGCTGGCGCAGATGTCCGGCGATGCGCTCAACGAGTACATCTTCCACACCGGCACAGCCGTTTTCGCGTGCCCGCCGGGCCTGCGGGAGGGCGACTCGTCGGCCTATTGGGGTTCGACGCTGTTCGGCTAAGCCGACCCACTATGTGCTAATTGCCCGCCTCTGACCGACAGAGTCGTTGGCGAGGGGGGCGACATTGTCGCCCCGAGGTAGGCAAAAAGACAGTGCCCCTGCGGACCGCGCTTACGCAGTGAACTTCTCCGCTGCGGCTTCCTCGCCGGCTTCGATGTCGTCGGCCTGCCCGTCCGCGGCCGCCTCCTCCGTCGAAACATCTTCGGGCGCACGCTCGGGAGTGTCTGACGGCGCAGGCTCGGGAACTTCGACCGGCCCAGGCTCCGGCACCTCGACCGGCCCAGGCTCGGGAACGTCAACAGGCGTCGGTTCAGGGATGCGATCGGGCGCCGGTTCGGTGTCCTCGACGACGACCTCGGCCGCCGACGGCCAATATGCCCGCCACTCCTCGTCGGAGATCTCACCGAGAGTGGCCACGTCGAGTTCCTCCGGCACATCATCACCGCGGCGCCCAGCCGCGACAGCGTGCTCAGCCCGGCGCACGGTGTCCATAAACTCCAAAACAGCTGAGCGCAAGGCATTCTCGGCGTCCAAATCCACAGACACGGTCACCGACGTGATGGCGTCCGGGATCAGATCGCCGGGAAGCCCAGCGGCCGACACTCGCTCAAGAACCTTCTGCGCCAACGCCAACGCGGGCTGCCCCGTCGGCACATCGTCCATCGAAGAATTGCGGGACTTTTCTAAAGCCTTGCGCTCCTCCCACTGCGCGAGTTGCTCGTCCAGCGAGATCGACTCGCCGGCGAGCACGGCAGGCACCCGGTTACCGAGCTTGCGCACCAGCGAATCGGCTACGTCGTCGATGGTGAACGGGTGCTGTGGCGCATCCTCGGCAATGCGCGCGTGAAACAGCACCTGCAGCAACACGTCCCCGAGCTCCTCGCGGAGCTCGTCGGCGTTGCCGCCGCGCACCGCGTCGAACACCTCGTAGGTTTCCTCGAGCAGGTAGCGGCGCAGCGAGTCATGTGTTTGCTCGCTTTCCCACGGGCCTGAGGTGCGCAGCTTGTCCATCATCGCCACCGCGTCGACCAGCCGCTCCCCCGCAGCAGGGCCCGGAGCCGCCATCAGCTTGTCGCCCGCCGCCAAACGCGCCTTCACCGCAGGGTGGTTGGGATCGGACGACAGCAACACCGGGGCGTCCTCCCCGTCGTAGGCCGGGCGGGCGGCGGGCAGCGACCACGGGACCTTGACGGGCATCTCCTCGGTGTATTGGACGTCACCTGTCAGCAAGTCAATTGCCTCGACGGGAACGAGCGAAGGGCGGCGAGGGTCGACCAGGACGACCGTCATGTCGCCTGTCGCTTATCACTCATTGCCCCACCTCCGAACTTCGTTATATCAACACCTTCCTGGGGCTTTCCATCGAGGGCCAACACCAAACCGGCAACCATGGCAACTAGTTCAAGATCACGAATACGAGGCGCCCCGACGCCGGAACCCGCTCGCGGAATCGGCACCTGCACCGTCGACGTCGTTGCCCGGTAATGCGCACCCGGGTACAGCCGTTTGAGTCGTAGTTGCTGAGAGTCGGCCAGCGGCAGCGGCGACAGCCGCAGCGTCGACTCGGACACCGCGCTGATTTCGGTGATCCCGTACTGACGGAACAACAAGCGCAATCGCGCGACAGCAACCAATCGTTGCGCTGAGGAGGGCAGCGGGCCGTACCGGTCGACAAGTTCCTCGACCACGGCGTCCACGGCGCCGTCGTCGGCGGCCGCCGCCAACCGCCGGTAGGCCTCCAGCCTCAGCCGGTCGCTGGCGATGTAGTCGGGCGGCAGGTGCGCGTCGACCGGCAGATCGATCCGCACATCCTTCGGCTCCTCAGGCGCCACAATGGTTTTCCCGTCGGCCGCCGCGCGGTAGGCCTCGACCGCCTCGCCGACCAGCCGCACATAGAGGTCGAAGCCGACCCCGGCGACGTGTCCGGACTGCTCGACCCCGAGCACGTTTCCGGCGCCACGGATTTCGAGGTCCTTCATCGCGACCGCCATGCCCGCGCCCAGTTCGTTGTTCTGCGCGATCGTCGCGAGCCGGTCGTAAGCCGTCTCCGTCAACGGCACCTCGGGTGGATACAGGAAGTACGCATAGCCACGCTCGCGGCTGCGGCCCACCCGGCCGCGCAGCTGATGCAGCTGCGACAGGCCGAACGTGTCGGCGCGGTCGACGATCAACGTGTTCGCGTTCGAGATGTCCAGGCCGGTCTCGACGATCGTCGTGCACACCAGGATGTCGAACTCGCGGTTCCAGAATCCCTCGACCGTGCTCTCCAATAGATCCTCAGGCATCTGCCCATGGGCGACCGCGACGCGGGCCTCCGGCACCAGCGCGCGCACCCGGGCGGCGGCCTGGTCGATCGACCGCACCCGGTTGTGGATGTAGAACGCCTGCCCGTCGCGCAGCATCTCGCGCCGTAACGCCGCCGCGATCTGCTTGTCGTCGTGTGGCCCGACATAGGTAAGCACGGGGTAGCGCTCTTCGGGCGGGGTGAGGATCGTCGACATCTCGCGGATGCCCGCCAGGCTCATCTCCAGCGTGCGCGGGATCGGCGTGGCGCTCATCGTCAGCACGTCGACGTGAGTGCGCATCGACTTGATGTGTTCCTTGTGCTCGACGCCGAAGCGCTGCTCCTCGTCGACGACGACCAGGCCGAGGTCTTTCCACGTCACGCCGGTCTGCAGCAGCCGGTGCGTGCCGATCACGATGTCGACCGAACCGTCCTTCATGCCTTCCAGCACCACCCGCGACTCGGCGGGGTCGGTGAACCGGGACAGCCCCTTCACGGTGACCGGGAAGCCGGCCATCCGTTCGGAGAAGGTCTGCAGGTGCTGATCGGCCAGCAGTGTCGTCGGCACCAGCACCGCCGCCTGCTTACCGTCCTGCACGGCCTTGAACGCCGCCCGCACCGCGATCTCGGTCTTGCCGTAGCCGACATCGCCGCAGATCACCCGGTCCATCGGGACCGGCTTCTCCATATCGGACTTGACCTCGGTGATCGCGGTCATCTGGTCGACCGTCTCGGTGAAGCCGAAGGCGTCCTCCATCTCCGCCTGCCACGGCGTGTCCGGGGCGAACGCATGGCCCGGCGAGACCTGACGCTTGGCGTACAGCGACACCAGCTCGGCGGCGATCTCCCTGACAGCACTGCGCGCCCGGCTCTTCGTGTTGGTCCAGTCGCTGCCGCCAAGGCGGGACAGCGTCGGCGACTCACCGCCGACGTAGCGGGACAGCTGGTCCAAGTAGTCCATCGGCACATACAGCCGGTCGGAGCCGCCGCCGCGCTTGCTCGACGCGTACTCGAGCACCAGGTATTCGCGGCGCGCGCCGCCGACCACCCGCTCCGTCATCTCGACGAACCGGCCGATGCCGTGCTGGTCGTGCACCACCAGATCGCCCGCGGTCAGCGCCAGCGGGTCGACGACGTTGCGTCGCTTGGCGGCCAGTCGCTTGCCCTCGACCGCGGTCGCCCGGTTGCCGGTCAGATCGGTCTCGGTGATCACGACGAGGTTGGCCCCGGGAATCACGACACCGTCGTGCAGCGGCCCCTTGAGCACGCCGACGACGCCTACCTTCGGGGCGGTGCCGCCTTCCAAAAGGGTTGCGGGAGTGTCGGATTCAGCAAGTTGCTCTACGACGCGGTGCGCGGTGCCGGTGCCAGGGGTGACGACGGATGCGTAGCCACCGGTCGCAACGTGGGCGCGCAGCATCGCGAAGATCTCGTCGACGCTGGACTGCTGACCACGCGCCGACGGCGCGGGCCGGATGTCGAGCTCGATCGCCGCCTCGTCGGAAAGCTGTGACAGCGTCCACCACGGGTGCCCGCCTTCTCGAGCCGCGGATCGAGCGTCGTCCAACTCGACGAATCCCGATGCGCCCAGCGCCTCCAGATCGATCGGCACGCCGCCGCCAACCGCCGCCGTCGACCACGACGCCTCGAGGAACTCGCGGCCGGTCTTGATCAGATCGGCGGCACGGGTCCTGACCTTCTCGGGATCGCAGATCAGCAGCGGGGTCCCTGCCGGCAGGTGATCAGACAGCGTCGACAATTCCGTCGGCCTCAACAACGGCAGCAGCGCCTCCATGCCGTCCTCGGGGATGCCCTCGGCCAGTTTGGCCAGCATGTCGGGCACGCTGCCGGGCACGCTGTTCTCCTGCACAGGGTGCTCGGCGGCCAGCTTGGCCGCTCGGCCGCGGACGTCGTCGGTGAGCAGCAGCTCCCGGCACGGCACCGCGATCACCCAGTCGACGGCGATCTCGGGGATGGAGCGCTGGTCGGCGACGGAGAACATCCGCATCTCGGACACCTCGTCACCCCAGAACTCGACGCGCACCGGGTGCTCGGCCGTCGGCGGGAAGACGTCGAGGATGCCGCCGCGCACCGCGAACTCGCCGCGCTTGCCGACCATGTCGACGCGGTCGTAGGCGAGTTCCACGAGGCGCTCGATGACGGTGTCGAATTCGGCCTCAGCACCGATTGTCAGCGTCACCGGCGCCGTGTCTTCTACGTCACCCGGTCGTTGCGCCATCGGCTGCAGCAGTGACCGCGTCGTGGTGACGACGATGCGCAACGGCGGGCCGAGGCGCTCATCGTCGGGATGGGCCAACCGGCGCAGCAGCATCAGCCGCGCACCGACCGTGTCGACGCCGGGCGACAAGCGCTCGTGCGGAAGCGTCTCCCACGACGGGAACATCGCCACCGCCTCACCGAAAACGCCGCGCAGTTCGGTGGTCAGGTCGTCGGCTTCCCGACCCGTCGCGGTGACGACGAGCAGCGGACCAGCTTGCGCGAGCGCGCTCGCCGCGAACACCCGGGCACTGGCCGGGCCGACGAGGGTGAGATCGCTGGGCCTGTCGGCGGCGCGGCGGGCGACATCGGCCAGAGAGGGATCCCGCAGCGCCAGGTCAACGAGCCCCGCGATCGGGGTTTGAACATGGGCGGTCCCCGATGCGGTCATGATGTACCCATCCTAGGCAAGCGCCGAAGTGCTTGCGGGAGCGCCCAAACGGACAAACGGGCGCAAAAGTGCGAGTGAAATCCGCCGAAACGTCGATCTCGAGGGCCCGACGGTCAATCGTCGAGCAGCAGCGGGTCGTCCTCGAGGTGCGCCAGGCCGTTCCAGCACAAGTTGACCAGATGCGCGGCGACGACTTCCTTCTTCGGCTCGCGCACGTCGAGCCACCACTGGGCGGTCATCGACACCGACCCGACCAGCGCCTGGGCGTACAGCGGCGCCATGTCGGGGTCAAGGCCGCGCCGGGAGAAGTCGCCGGCCAGGATCGACGACACCTGGTTGACCGCGTCGTTGAGCAAGGTCGAGTAGGTGCCCGACGTGATGGCCGCAGGCGAGTCGCGAATCAAGATGCGGAACCCGTCGGTGCGCTCCTCGATGTAGGTCAGCAGCGCCAGCGCCACCCGCTCGATCCGTAGCCGGGACCGGTTGTTGGTCATCCTGGTCAGCGACGACGTGATCCCGTCGAGCAGCGCGGACATCTCACGGTCGACCACCACCGCGTAGAGCCCCTCCTTGCCGCCGAAGTGTTCGTAGACGACGGGTTTGGAGACGTTGGCCCGCTGCGCGATCTCCTCGATGGAGGTGCCCTCGTATCCGCGCTCGGCGAACAGGGTTCTCGCCACATCGATCAGCTGATGGCGCCGCTCGGCGCCGGTCATCCGCGCGCGGGGTGCACGCACTTCCTTGTCGGGTGCTGCCACGTCTTTCAGGGTAGAGCGTTCGACTAGCATCACGAGTTGATCAGTCCGTCGTGGTGTAATCGGCAGCACCTCTGATTTTGGTTCAGATAGTTCAGGTTCGAGTCCTGGCGACGGAGCGAGCCTTGGCGAGCGACTATCGACATGGAGTTCTATGTCCAACGTGCACGGTGAGGCGGCGGTCCTCGTCCTAGCCGCGGGGGCCAGTACCCGCATGCGCTCAGACACCCCGAAGGTGCTGCACACCCTGGCCGGCCGCAGCATGCTGGCGCACGCACTGCATTCGGTGGCCAAGGCGGCCTCGGGACAGCTCGTCGTCCTGCTGGGCCATGACCGCGACCGCATCGCGCCGGCGGTCGCCGAGCTCGCCGACGAGCTGGGCCGGCCCATTCAGGTCGCGGTCCAGGAGGAGCAGCTGGGCACGGGCCACGCGGTGCGCTGCGCCTTGCCGGCGCTTCCCGAGGACTACACCGGCATCGTCGTCGTGACCTATGGCGACGTGCCGCTGCTGGACGCGGACACGCTGGCCGGCCTCATCGCCGCGCACAGCGCCGAGTCGGCCGCGGTGACCGTGCTCACCACGACGTTGCCCGATCCGACCGGCTACGGGCGGATTGTCCGTACCGCAGACGGTGAGGTGATTGCGATCGTCGAGCAGGCCGACGCCAGCCTGGCGGAGCTGGCCATCCAAGAGATCAACGCCGGCGTCTACGCGTTCGATGTCGCGGTGCTGCGCTCTGCGGTGAGCCGGCTGCGGCCCCACAACGCCCAGCAGGAGCTCTACCTGACCGACGTGATCTCGATCGTCCGGTCAGATGGGCTGGTCGTGCGGGCCAAGCACGTCGATGACTCAACTTTGGTCGCCGGAGTCAACGACCGGGTGCAATTGGCGGAGCTGGGCGCTGAGCTGAACCGGCGCATCGGCACCGCACATCAGCGGGCGGGTGTGACGATCATCGACCCCGCCACCACCTGGATCGACGTCGACGTCACCATCGGTCGCGACACGGTGGTCCACCCCGGCACCCAGCTGCTCGGCGCGACGCGGATCGGCGGGCGTTGCCAGATCGGCCCGGACACCACGCTGACCGACGTCACCGTCGGCGACCAGGCCGTGGTGGTGCGCACCCACGGCGGCCAGTCGGTGATCGGTGACGGTGCAGCTGTCGGGCCGTTCGCGTATCTGCGGCCGGGCACGGTGTTGGGCGCCGACGGCAAGCTCGGCGCCTTCGTCGAGACCAAGAACTCATCCATCGGGGCAGGCACGAAGGTGCCGCACCTGACCTACGTCGGTGACGCCGATATCGGCGAGCACAGCAACATCGGCGCGTCGAGCGTGTTCGTCAACTACGACGGAGAGAACAAGAGTCGGACCACGATCGGTTCCCACGTCCGGACCGGATCCGACACGATGTTCGTCGCGCCGGTGACGGTCGGCGACGGTGCCTACACCGGCGCGGGCACCGTGGTGCGCGAAGATGTGCCGCCCGGTGCGCTGGCGGTGTCGGCGGGCCCGCAGCGCAATCTCGAGGGCTGGGTGGAGCGAAAGCGGCCCGGATCAGCTGCGGCGGAGGCCGCGCGTAAAGCCCGCGTGAATCCGTCCGAGGCGCCGCCCGACGACGAGTGACTGGACGCCTTCCGTTGGCAATCTGGTAACCCCGCAGCGCACAGGCCGAAAGGCTACGTACGATTACGTCGTATCGATCCCCGAGCAACGAGGGCGCACAGTGGGCACCGAGTGGACCGACAACCGCAAGAATCTGATGCTCTTCTCGGGCCGCGCGCACCCCGAACTGGCTGAGCAGGTGGCCAAGGAGCTCGACGTCCCGGTCACCGCGCAGACCGCGCGCGATTTCGCCAACGGCGAGATCTTCGTCCGCTTCGATGAGTCTGTCCGCGGCTGCGACGCGTTCGTCCTGCAGTCGCATCCATGGCCGCTGAACACATGGTTGATGGAACAGCTGATCATGATCGACGCGCTCAAGCGCGGCAGCGCCAAGCGGATCACCGCGATCCTGCCGTTCTATCCGTACGCGCGTCAGGACAAGAAGCATCGCGGCCGCGAGCCGATCTCGGCGCGGCTGGTCGCCGACCTGCTCAAGACGGCGGGGGTCGACCGGATCATCACCGTCGACCTGCACACCGACCAGATCCAGGGCTTCTTCGACGGACCGGTGGATCACATGCGCGCGCAGAACCTGCTGTGCGGTTACATCTCCGAGAACTACGCCGACCACGACATGGTCGTGGTCTCCCCCGACTCCGGCCGCGTGCGAGTGGCGGAGAAGTGGGCCGACGCACTGGGCGGCGTGCCGCTGGCCTTCATCCACAAGACACGTGACCCGCTGGTGCCCAACCAGGTGAAGTCCAACCGCGTCGTCGGCGATGTGCGGGGCAAGACCTGCATCCTGACCGACGACATGATCGACACCGGTGGCACGATCGCCGGTGCGGTGAAACTGCTACAGGAAGACGGTGCTCGCGATGTCCTTGTCGCCGCGACGCACGGTGTGCTGTCCGATCCGGCACCCCAGCGGCTGGCCGAATGTGGCGTGCGCGAAGTGATCGTGACCAACACGCTGCCCATCGGCGAGGACAAGCAGTTCCCCCAGCTGACCGTGTTGTCCATCGCACCGCTGCTGGCCAGCACCATTCGAGCAGTATTCGAAAACGGTTCGGTCACAGGCCTTTTCGATGGGTCGGCGTAGTGGCGAAGAGCGTCATCTATCACAATCCGCGGTGCAGTACCTCACGCAAGACCCTCGATCTGTTGCGGGACAACGGCGTCGAGCCGGAAGTGGTCCAGTACCTGAAGACGCCCCCGACGCGCGCCGAGCTGGTCAAGATGATCAAGGCCGCAGGCATCGACGTACGCACCGCGGTGCGTAAGCGCGAAGCGCTGTACACCGAGCTCGGGCTGGCCGACGCATCGGATGACGAGCTGCTCGACGCGATGGCCGAGCACCCGATCCTCATCGAGCGCCCATTCGTCGTCACTCCCAAGGGCACCCGGCTCGCACGGCCGATCGACGCGGTTCGCGAGATTTTGTGACTTTTCGGCACTGGGCCGCAGCCGCCACCCTTGTGGTGCTCGCCACATCGGGCTGCGGCGCGGAACAGCCTGACTATCACTCGCTGTGGACGACGTCGAGCACGACAGCGCCGCCCACCTCCGCGGAAGCGCCGGTTCCGATCGGCAAATTCCTCGAGGACGCGGGTGTCACCGGCGAACCCATCGCACCTCAGAAGCTCCCCGATCTGACGGTGACGATGCCGCAGCCGAAGGGCTGGCAGCAGTACAACAATCCGAACTTCGCGCCGGGCACGCAGATGATCGCCAAGGGCGACACCTACCCCACCGCGATGTTGCTGGTGTTCAAGCTCACTGGCGACTTCGACGTCAACGAGGCCGTCAAACACGGCTACGCCGACGCCGAGCTGTCGCAGAACTTCAAGCAGCTCAACGCCTCCACCGACAACTGGCACGGATTTCCCTCGTCGATGATCGAGGGCAGCTACGACCTCAACGGCCGCCGCATGCACAGCTACAACCGCATCGTCATCCCGACGGGCGCGCCACCCGCGAATCAGCGCTACCTCGTGCAGTTCACTGTGACGGGCTACGCGGAGAAGGCCGCCGAGGAGGCGCCCGACATCGAGGCCGTCATCGCGGGATTCGACGTCACGCTGCCCAAAGCGCCGCCGAAGTAGTTGCATCGGCACGCTGGCGAGGCCCTCACGAAACAGGTCGTTCGCGTCTCCGGACTAGGGTGTTCGGTATGACTGAGTGGACCGCCGCGGATCTGCCCTCGTTCTCAGGACGCACAGTGATCGTCACAGGCGCCAACAGTGGCCTGGGACTCGTCACTGCACGCGAGCTCGCCCGTGTGGGCGCCAAAACCATTCTGGCCGTGCGCAATACGGCCAAGGGCGACGAAGCCGCCGCCACCATGACCGGCGACGTAGAGGTCCGCAAGCTCGACCTGCAGGACCTCGCGTCGGTGCGCGAGTTCGCCGACGGAGTCGACGGTGTCGACGTGCTGGTCAACAACGCAGGCATCATGGCGGTGCCGTACGCGCAAACCGTTGACGGCTTCGAGAGCCAGATCGGCACCAACCACCTCGGCCATTTCGCGCTGACCAATCTGCTGCTTCCCAGGATCACCGAGCGCGTGGTGACGGTGTCGTCTCAGGTGCACCTGATGGGTTACATCAGCCTCAAGGACCTGAACTGGAAGTCGCGGCCGTACTCGGCGTGGCTGGCCTACGGGCAGTCCAAGCTGGCCAACCTGCTGTTCACGAAGGAGTTGCAACGGCGCCTTGATGCCGCAGGATCGAAAGTGAAGGCACACGCGGCGCACCCCGGATACTCGGCGACCAACCTGCAGTCGCATTCATCGGGTCTCTTCGGCAAGGCCTTCCAGATCGGCAACGGGCTCGTAGCCACCGACGCCGACTTCGGCGCGCGGCAGACGCTCTACGCCGTCGCCGAGGACCTGCCCGGTGACAGCTTCATCGGCCCCCGATTCGGCATGCGGGGCCCCACCGGACCTACCGGTTTGCGCAGCCCGCTGGCCCGCGACGCCAAGAAGGCGGCCGCGCTCTGGGAGCTATCCGAGCAGCTCACGGACACCAAATTCGCGCTCTGAGGAGTTCATCGGATAACCTGGCTGCGCCCGATGTCGTCGCCGAGCGGCTCCGGGCGTCACGGCGAGGGTGGTTCCGGCCACCGTTATCGACGGGAACCCGCATCTGATGGTTTGCGAACCCTGGCCGTGCCCGAACAAACGACCGGCACAGGAGCAACACCACATGGCTAAGACATCCACCGCGAACAAGCTGACCGCTGCGGTACGCACCGAGACGGGCAAGGGTGCGTCGCGTCGCGCCCGGCGCAATGGCAAGGTGCCCGCGGTCCTCTACGGCCACGGCAGCGACCCGCAGCACCTCGAACTCGACGCCCACGACTTCGCGGCCGTGCTGCGCCACTCCGGCACCAACGCGGTGCTGTCGCTCGACATCGACGGCAAGGAGCAGCTCGCGCTGACCAAGGCGCTCGAGATCCATCCGATCCGCCGCAACATCCAGCACGCCGACCTGCTCGTCGTGCGCCGCGGCGAGAAGGTGACCGTCGAGGTCAACGTCGTCGTCGAGGGCGAGGCGGTGAACGGCACGCTGGTCACCCAGGACGCCAACACCATCGAGATCGAGGCCGAGGCACTGTCGATTCCCGAGCACCTCACCGTCTCCGTTGAGGGCGCCGAGATCGGCACGCAGTTCACCGCGGGCTCGATCACGCTGCCGTCCGGCGTCAACCTGATCTCGGATCCGGACATGCTCGTGGTCAACGTCGTGGCCGCGCCGACGGCCGAGGATCTCGAGGGTGAGGGCGCAGGTGTGGCCGAAGGGGCCGAGGGCGAGGCCGTCGAAGAGGGCGAGGGCGAGGCCGCCGAAGAGTCGCCCGCCGACGAGTCGGAGTAATCCGGCATGGCCGAACCACTACTGGTGGTCGGCCTCGGCAACCCCGGACCTCGGTACGCCACCACGCGGCACAACCTCGGTTTCCTTGTCGCCGACATCCTTTCGGACCGCATCGGCTCAGGGTTCAAGGTGCACAAGAAGTCCGGGGCCGAGGTGGCGACTGGCCGGATCGGCGGCCGGTCCGTCGTGCTGGCCAAGCCGCGGTGCTACATGAACGAGTCGGGGCGCCAGGTCGGGCCGCTGGCCAAGTTCTACTCGGTGCCACCCGCCGATATCGTGGTGATCCACGACGAGCTGGACATCGAGTTCGGCCGCATCCGGCTCAAGTTCGGCGGTGGTGTCGCGGGGCACAACGGTTTGCGCTCAGTGGGGTCCGCCTTGGGCACCAACGACTTTCAGCGGGTGCGCATCGGCATCGGTCGCCCGCCGGGCCGGATGGAGGGCGCGACGTTCGTGCTCGGCAACTTCACTGCCGCCGAATGGCGCGAGGTTCCCACCATCTGCGAGCAGGCTGCCGACGCCACTGAACTTCTCGTCGCCGAGGGCCTGGAGCCTGCACAGAACACCGTGCACGCCTGGGGTTAGCCGGCCGTCAGCCCTGACCGGCAAGCGTGCTGATCGGCGCCTGAGGGTTGGCGATCCGGTCGGCGGCGAATTGCGCTGCCTGCGCTGCCAATCCAGCTTGGACATAGAGGCTGTGCGCGGGGATGTCGTTGCCGTCCGAGCACACCGGGTCCGCGCCGTTGCACAGGTCGATGGTCTTGTAGCCGTACAGCGGGCTCAGCGTGGTCAGTGGGCTGCCGAGCAGGCGGATGGACGGGTTGCCGAACACGGCCACCGCGGCGACATGGTTGGCCACGTCGGCAGGCATTGGCTGGGTGAAGCCGAGGGTTGGCTGGTCGGCCACGGTGATGGCGTCGATGACGGCCGCTCCCTGTGAGTACCCGCCGAGAACGATCCTGGTGTCCGGGCAGGTGTTGGCGATGTTCTGGACGAACGAGCTGGCGTCATTGGCGCCGTCGGCCGCGCGGAGGAAGTCCCGCGTCGCCGGGTAGTTGACCGCGTAGACGGCGACGGACTTGCCCTTGACGAGCGGCCGCAGCGCGTCGACGAACGCCTCGCCGACCCGCCCCGTGCCGTCCGGCTCGCCGGTGCCGCGCGCGAACACGACCTGCACGGCCGGACATGGATCCGCCTGCGCCGAGGCGACGGCCGTGGCACCGGATGAAACAACAGCGGGTGCGACCAACGTCACACCCGAGATCAATACTGCCGCAACGCACATCAACAGCCGACGCAGCGGCGGAACGGTTCCTGACTTGGCGCGGAACGCCGCCACATCGTTGATCGTCATGATTGGGCAAACGCCGTCCGCCCAAAAAACTATTCCGATGTCGCCCAAACCGACAAATGGGCGGAAAGGGTCGAGAGCCGATCACCATTACGTCGATCTCGGCGCTCGACGAAGCTAACGCCCCCGGATGCCGCTGTCGACGACCTTCACGGTCTTGTGCGGGTAGCGGCGTTCGGCATGCTCCTTGGCCGCCGAGTTCGGCAGCACGTACAGCGTTTCCTTCTTTTCCTGCAGCGGACGCAGCACCAGATCCATGAACCCCTTGCGATCGTCCAGATAGGGCTCGATGACGTCCTCGCCGGCCGGACACACCGCAAGGCAGTACGCCGCCTTGTAGTTGGCCTTGAACGACAGGCTCTGCCACATCGACGCGTTCTCGGAATCGCTTACGCGCGACCGGAAGTCGTCGGCGTCAGCGGAATCGGCGATGGTCTGCGCCCAGTCGGTGAACCCGCCCATGAACTCGCGGTAGTTGTGTACCGAACATGCGACGAAGTCGAACTCACCATCCTTCTTGATCGCCCCGACCGGACACGCGGCGACGCACAGCTTGCACTCCAGGCACGGCGAATAGTCCAGCGGCTCACCGTAACTGCTGACCGGTGCCGCCACAAGGATGGTGCCGAGCAGGATGAAATTACCGAACTTCGGATGGATCACGTTGCGGTGGATGCCCATCACGCCAAGGCCGGCGGCCACCGCGACCGGCTTGTGCGCCACCACCCAGATGCGGCCGGGGAACCGGTCCATCTCCATCGGGAACGACATCGACGGGTTGATCGCGCGATAGCCGGCATCCTCGAGCGCACGGGTGATCCGGTGGGCCGCCTCGTTCATGATCTCGCCGCTGCGGTGGAACTCCTGATTGGCGACGCTGCGCGCCGTCGACCGGACGTTGTCGCGGTTCATCTTGACGACCAGCGAGATGTAGCTCTGCACCCCCGGCAGCGCCGCGTCGACGTGCTCGCGCTCACCGGCCAGATCGGGGTTCTCGACGCTCGCGAAGGCGACGTCGTCGGCACCGGCGTCGAGGCACACCTGACGCAGCCAATCGGCGTCGATGACCCCGGGCTTTTCCGTCTTGCGCGACCGCACCTTGCGGACCGTCGGATGGTCGGCCAGCCGGGTCGGGATGTTCTCGATCGTCATGCTAGGTATAGTACACTATACTCAGTGGGGGACCTCGCTCCGTAAAGAGATTCCCAGCACGCGTAAAGAAAGCGTTCAGGGTCCGCTTCGGGGCCATTTCCGCGGGTACACCCGAGGTATGCACGACACAACGGGTACGCCCGGCCTGCTGCGCCGGGGCTGGCGGCGGGCGCTCGATGGCGACTGCCGATGGGGGTCACTCGACATCCGCCACGACCGCTTCGGGGTGACCCGATACCGCCTGGTGGTGTTCCCGCCGGGCATCGACGACGCCGAGCGGCGCCGGGTCCGCATGGCGCGGGGCTGGCCGCTGTGGGGCGCGCTGGTGTGGGTCTTCTGCGAGATCTCGCTCAGCAACACGCTCGGCCCGTGGACTGCCCTGGTCGTTTCGACCGCGATCTATCTCGGGCTGGGCCTGGTCGCGACGGCGAGCGCCGGCGTCACTCACAAACAGGTGAGGACGATCGGCACGACGGTCATGGCCGGTCACTACGATCCGCTGTCAGCGACGCTGCGCAACAAGGTGGAGAAACTTGCAGGCGCACTGATGGAGGCCGACGAACTGCTCGCCAGGGGCGAGATCTCCGTCACCGCCCACGAGATGATGTGGTGGCAGGTGTACGACCTGATGGGCCCGGCCTCCCCGGCCGTGCACGAGTCCGGCAAGGGAGCGTAGTGGCGCAACTCTTTCAGGTGCTGTCGCTGATGGCCGTGCCTGCCGCGATCCTGCTCTTCGTCCGCTATCTCATCGTTCGGCAGAACCGGGCGGCCGGTCAGCCACTACCCGTCGCATCTGACCGTAGGCGTCGATAGGGCTGTGTAGCGCCAACCCACCGTCGGCGAACACGGTCTGCCCTGTCACCCAGGACATTTCGAGCACGGCGACGATGGCCTCGGCGACATCGTCGGCCTCACCGAGCCGTCCGAGCGCGGTGCGTTCGGTGAGGCCCTCGACCCACCCCGGCAGCTGCTCCGGTTTGGCGAGCATCGGCGTGCGAGTCACGCCGGGACCGACGGCGTTCACGCGGATACCGTGCGCACCCCATTCGGTGGCCGCGACGCGCACCAACATGTCGATGCCCGCCTTCGATACGCAATAGGCGCCCATATCGCGGTCGGCCAGCGTGCCGCTGATGCTCGACACGGCAACGATCGACCCGCCCGAGCCTGCATCGATCATCGCCCGCGCGACGGCGCGCATCGTCAGCCACGTCCCCGTCAGATTGGTGTCGATGACCCGCTGCCAGTCGGCGGGGGTCTGCTCGAGCAGCAGCCCGGATGCGCCGACCCCCGCGCAGGCGACCAGCCGGTCGGGCGTCCCGTGGCTGGCGACCGTCTGCTCGATCGCCGCCGACACCGACTCGGGATCGCTTATATCGCAACGGATGTCGCCGCCTTTGAGGTCCCAGGCCACGATATCGGCGCCCACACTGCGCAGCCTGCCGACGACCGCGCTGCCGATCCCGGACCCTCCTCCGGTGACGACCGCGATCATTCGGGTGGTCCGATCAGTTCGACGCGGACACCGTCGGGCGCGGTGATCACCGCCATGGCCACCGTCTTGCCGCCCGGTGCGGGCATCTCGATGCGACGGACACCATCGGCGAAGCCGAGTTCGGCCAACCCGGCCAAAGTCGCGTCGACGTCGCACTCCAGGGAGAGCAGAAAGAAGCCGAAGGCAGGCTCATCAGGCGACGGCACGTCGGCCGTGACGCTGATGACATCCCGCTCCTCACGTCCGCGGGCGAACTGAACCAGTTCGACGATGCCGCTATCAGGTGTGTTCGGGTCGCCGAGAAAGACCGACCGCAGTCGATCGGTGCGCGCGTTGAACAGTGTGGGCCAGTCGCCGGTGAAGATGTGGTCGAACAGTTCGGTGAACCCGAGGCCGTCGCACCAGAACCGCTTCGAGCGCTCGACGTCGGCGGCGACTATCGCAGTGTGGTGGATTCCTGGCACGGGGTTGCCTCCATCTGGTCGAAAGCGTCCAATTCCACGTGCGCAAGCATCGCCACGAATTTCGTTCCGCTGTATGGGAACTGAGTGACGACCTTGCCGTTCGGATGGCGGTAGTAGTTGTTGCAGTTGGCAAGCCAGACGGTGTCCTGCATCGCCCGTTGGATGTCGGCGTTGTACTCATCGTGGGTCCCGCGCTTGATGTCGATGGCCTGCACCCCGCGAAGGGCCATCTCGTCCAGGGTGCGGCGGACGAACTCGGCCTGAGCCTCGAGGATGTAGATGATCGAGGTGACACCGTTGGTGTTGGGGCCGTATAGCGTGAACAGGTTCGGGTACCCCGGGACGACCGTGCCCAGATAGGCCTCGGCGCCCTCGCGCCAGTCATCGCGCAGCCGTCGGCCATGTGTGCCGTAGACGTCGAGGCTGCGAAGGTAGTCGGCGGCGTGGAAGCCGGTGCCGTAGATGACCGTGTCGACCGCGTGTTCAGCACCTTCGGCTGTCCGCAGCCCGCGTTCGGTGAACTCGACGATCGGTGACGTCTCGAGGGCGACGTTCGGCAGCGAAAAGGTCGGGAACCAGGCGCGAGACTGCAGCGGCCGCTTGCATCCGACGGGATAGGCGGGCGTCAGCTTCGCGCGCAGTTCGGGATCCTTGACTTTCCGGGTGAGGTAGCCGCGGGCGATCTCGGTCAGTTCCGTGGTCATCGCCGAATCGGCGCCGAAGTTCGCGGACTCGAAGGCCTGGAACGCCTCGTCTCGCACCTTCAGGGCTGCGGCGGGATCACGTTCGAACAGTTCGTGCTGCTCGGGTGTGAAGGGTTCGTCATAGCGTGGGCTGACCCAGATCGGCGTCCGTTGAAAAACAATCAAATGTGCTGTTTCCGAGGCGATCTCGGGAACGTACTGGATGGCGCTGGCGCCCGTTCCGATCGACGCCACCCGTTCGCCCGCGGTCGACTTCGTGTGATCCCACCGCGACGAGTGGAACCGACGGCCGTGGAATCGCTCGGCGCCGGGGATATCCGGGATATGGGGGACGTCCAGCATCCCGACCGCAGTGACGACGGCGTCGAACTGATGCGCGCCGCCGTCGTCGGTCTCGAGCGTCCAGCGACGCTCCGTGTCCGACCACCGCAGCATGGTCACGCGGGTGCGCGTGACGAGGCGGTCGCCGAGCCGATGGTCGGCGGCGACCTTCTCGAGGTAGGCGAGGATCTCCGGTTGATTGGCGAAGGTCTTGCTCCACCGCGGGTTGAGCGCGAACGAATAGGAGTAGAAGTGTGAGGGCACATCGCACGCAGCACCAGGGTAGGTGTTGTTGCGCCAGGTGCCGCCGAAGCCGTCGTTGCGGTCGAAGATCGTGAAGTCGTAGCCGCCGGCAGCCAGCTTGATCCCCATGGCAATGCCACCGGGGCCGGCACCGATGATCGCGACCTTCGCCCTGCCGCCCGCCATCTTTGCAATCATTACATATATAGCGTAATACGTAACGGTGGAGCCGCGAGCCGAATCCTCACTATCCCGGCTAATCCAGATAGTCCGGGCCACCGACATAGATGGTCTGGCCATCCTGAACGGGCTCTTGGATGCCGCGAACGATCGCACGTGCGAACTCCGACACGGTCGGCAACGGCGCGACCGCGCGACGGGCCGCGACGGCGTCCGGATCACGCTGCTCTAAGAGCCGCACGGTGATCGTCCCATCGATCATGTCGCCGGATACCACGACAAGCGAAATGCCGTTCGCCTCGAGGATAGGACCCATTGCACGCAATGCGTCCTCGCCGGCCCGCTTGCTTGCGGCGACGGGAACATAGTCGGCGGGTACCGGTCTGCGGCCGAGGAAATGCGCCTGGTGGCTGGTGACAAAGACGATCCGCCCGCCGGGCGGCATCAGCGGAAGCGCCAGCCGGACCAGTCTTTCCTGTGCATCGCAATTGATACGCATGGCATAGCCGGGATCTGCACCACGCTCCAATCCCCCGGATGCGTTGAGCACCAGAACATCTAGCCGGCCGAAGAGTCGCGCGATGTCATCGAACATCACCGCCGTCGCACCTTCATCGCACAGATCGGCTCGGGCATCCGAAGCGTTGCCGCCGCTGTCTCGAATCGCCTTCACGATGTCGTTTGCGCGCCTGGTCTTCTCGCGGTAGTTCACAATGACGTGGCGCTCACGGTCGGCGAGCTGCGTTGCGACTTCGGCGCCGATACCGCGAGAGGCCCCGGTGATCAGGATGGTCTTGAGTTCGAGCTCAGATCGGCCCATTGCTCGCACGCGCTCCAAGCGCCACGGCATCGGAAAGGTCGTAGTCGACCGATACCCCGCCCCACGTCTCGCCGGCTCCATACGCGACCATGACGGACCGACCGGTCAGCGGAATGGACCGCTCAGCTACACATGTGCCCAGCGCCAGCGGTATTGATGCCGAGGAGGTGTTGCCGAATTGTTCGACGCGGTCGACGAATACGGCATCGCCCGCGTCGACCTGTTCGCGTACCCTTTGCAAGATCCGTGAGTTGGCCTGGTGGCCGACGATGATGGTTGGCTCGATGTCGTTGTCCAGCAGTCGATTAACGGTGTCGGGCATCAACCGCACCGCGCGGTCGTAGACGTGGATTCCGTCGAGTTGTATTCCACCGTTGATCTCCCCGCGCATCAGATCGGCGCCGTCGCCGTCACAACCGGCGTGCCAGCGGTGTTTCCGAAATTCCGGGCGCGACTCGACGAGTACGGCGGCAGCACCGTCTCCGAAAAGTGGGCCGGTATTTCTGTCGCTCTTGTCCAGCATTCGCGACATCGCCTCGACGGTGCACACGATGACGGCGCCGGGGCCGGCGGACTCGCAGAGGGAGAGGGCGGTGATCATCCCGTAGACAAAACCGCTGCAGGCCGCGGTCATGTCGAAGGCCAGGATGTCGGTCGCCAGTCCGGCTTTCTTTGCCGCACGCTGCGCGATACCCGGCATCGCGCCCCCAGTCGAACTGCTGACGACGATCAGGGCGATGATGTCCACCCGCTCGCGGTGGCGCTCGACGAGTGGCGCACACACTCGCGCGGCGGCATCCTCCAGCGGGTCGGCGGGATCCATCCACCAGCGCGCAGCGACTCCCGTGCGGCGCCTGATCCATTCATCGGTGAGGCCGATCGAATCGAAGTAGGAGTTGGTGACGTGCTGTCCCGTTGTGGCCGTGGCGATGTCGACAATGCCCGCGCTCATGGCGCGTCGATCAGTTCGCGAATGTAGGCCCGGTACTGGGTCCACGTTCCGCAGTCGGAGACGCGGTCGAGGTCGGCTTTCACTGCGAACTCGGACTCCAGTTCGTGGGTGAGATCCACGACATCCAGGGAGTCCACGTCGAGGTCATAGATCGACTTGTGGAGATCGGCGGCATCAATGTCGGGGAGACGCCGCCGGAGAAAAGCAAGGATCAAGGAGTCGATTCGCTCAGCAGTGGGTGACATCACCTGTGGCCTTTCATCATTGCGGCTCGAGTCGGTACAACACCGAACCCGATGTAGTAATCGAACGCGCTTCGACGACGATCTCCGTGACGGTGCCGCCCCTTTCGGCCATCAGATCGACACTGCTCTTGTCGGTTTCCAGCACCGCAACCACGTCGCCGCGTTTCACCACCTCACCGACCGACACGCGCCATTCCACGACGAGCGCCTCGGTCAGCCCGTGGCCGAATTCCGGAACGCGGATGTCGATCTGGTCGCTCACCTGCACATCTCCTCGATCGCTTTCACGATGTGAGGAACACCGATCAGATAATTCTGCTCATCGTCGGCCGGCGGATACACCCGCCGCGTCGGCGCCAACCGCCGCGGCGGAGATTTCAAGTCGTGCCACCCGTGTTCGGCGACAGCGGCGACGAGTTCGGCGCCGACCCCTCCGAACCCCACCGCCTCATGGACCATGAGCAGGCGACCGGTCCGTGCCACGGAGGCGAGCACCGTGTCGGTGTCCATCGGCGCGATCCAGCGCAGATCCACGACTTCAACGTCGACCGTTCCGGCCAGCCGATGCGCAGCGGTGAGCACTTCCTCGATCAGGGCGCCATAGCCAACGACGGTGATGTCAGAACCCCGACGGACCGTGCGCGCACCGAGAGCCGAACGCGGTTCCGACTCGTCGCGAGGTTGCCGTAGTCGCTTCCAATACAGGCGCTTTGGCTCGAAGAAGATGACCGGTGCGCCAAGGTGGCACGAGTACTGCAGCATGGATGCGGCATCGCTGGGGCACGACGGAAACGCGACAAGCAGACCTGGCGTGTGGGCGAAGTAGGCTTCGTTGGATTCGCTGTGGTGCTCAACGGCGCGGATGCCCCCGCCGACGGGCACCCGGATGACGAGGTGCAGCGCCTGATCGTCATTCCACCGCGTCGTGATCCTGGCGGCCTGGGTGACGATCTGATTCATCGCCGGATAGATGAAGCCCTCGAACTGAATCTCGCAGATCGATTTGAGTCCGCACAGCGACATGCCGATGGCCTGCCCGACGATCGATGATTCGGCCAGCAGGGCGTCGCGCACGCGACTTTCGCCGAAGCGCTCCTGCAGCCCACGTGTCACCCGAAACACGCCGCCGAGACGGCCGATGTCCTGGCCGACAAGGACGACCGACTCGTCGCTTTCCAGTAGTTGATGCAGCGCGCCATTGATTGACTCGGCCAGACAGGTCGGGGCCGCGATCGTCAATGTCCGAACTCCTCGATGAGGCGGCGGCGGGTGACGTCGATGTCGGCATCGACGTCGGCGAGCCACTCGGTGTCGACAACTCCGGCACCCAGCAGCCGGTCGCGGTATCGCGTCACCGGATCATCGGCTGCCGCAGCGGCGAGCTCTTCGGGCTCACGGTAGATCGTGTGGGGATCCGAGCTGCTGTGACCGCCGATCCGCGTGGTATGCAGCTCGATGAGGCCGGGCGACCCGGCGGCCTCGACGTAATGTCGCGCTGCCAGGCACTGCAGGTAGGCGCTGTCGGGGTCTTGCGCAGGAATGGACCATGATCGGATGCCGAACCCCTGCGCCCGGGCCGCGACGCTGGTCAACGATTGTTCGCGACTCGGCTTGGAGATTGCCCAGCCATTGTTCTGGCAGACGAACAGGACCTGCGCAGATTCGACCGCGGCGAGGTTCATGGCCTCCGCCATGTCGCCTTCGCTAGTGGCGCCTTCGCCGACGTAGACAACCACGGTCTCGGCCACGTTCTTGAGACGCCGGCCGAGCGCGTATCCAACGGCGTGCAGGGTTTGTGCCGCTACGACCAGGGTGTAAGGAAAAAACCGATGCCGACGAGGCTGCCAACCGCAGTACGTCCGTCCGGCCCACTGAGCGACCAGCGACACAGCATCGATGCCCCGCACTATGGCGACTGCGTGCTCTCGATAGCTGGGAAAGATGACCGCTGCATCGCCGATTGCCATGGCAGAGGCGACTTGCGCCGCCTCCTGCCCGCGGCACGACAGCCACAGGTCGACGACACCCTGATTCTGCAACAGCACAGCCTCGTCGTCGATCCCCCGCGCCATCAGCATGTGATGCAGCATCGCGCGTCGGGTTTCGGGGTCGACGTGGTTCGGTACCTCAAGTGGTTGAGGGGATTTCAAGCCGTCCGACTGACCCTCCGCAGCACTGACGTTCGGATTGAGAGCCGGATCAGTCACTACCCCTCTATCCCGCATGCTCAATCCGCACCGCCGTGGAAACTGACGCCGATGTCAGTACGATAGTCGAAATGGGGACCAACGTCGTAGTATCCGCACCGTGATCGACCCGCACGGGCCGCCCGCTGACGACGCGGGCGCCCCATCTGATGCGTTGCCGGGTAACCGAGTCGCCACTGGCGAAACGCCGAGCGAGAGTCCCGCGTCGGCCCGGGCCGAGGCCGACCTGTTCGAACGATCTGCCCACAGACACGACCACGAAGCAAGCTTGCATGATCGATTGGCAGCTGGCGCGTCTGGCTGGTTGTATTTCGGGTTTCTTCACGCGGCCGAAGCGCACCGGGCCGCCGCGCGGCGGGACCGTGCGTTGGCGGCCGCCGAACGGCGAGGGCGGCCAACCGGCTGAACTGGGCGCCTAGCCTCCGGTGCGGCGCGCGTAGGCACGCAGCGCGAACGGCGCGAAGACCGCCGTCAACGCCAGCGACCACAGAATGGTCGCGAGCACCGGATGATGCAGCGGCAGTTGGGCGCTTGCCGGCGCGGGTCCACCGTTGCCCCACAACTCGCGCATCGCCTGAGCCAGCGACGACACCGGATTCCATTCGGCGATTACTCGCAGCCAGTGCTGCATCGGTTCTGTGGGGGCAAAGGTGTTGGCCAGGAACGTGATTGGGAACAGCACCGTGAACATCACGCCGTTGACCGCCTCGACTGACCGCATCACCGAGCCGATGAGAATGCCGAACCAGATCATGCCGAAGCCGAACAACAAGATCAGCAGGAACGCCAGCGCGGCCTCGGCGACGCTGCCCCGGATCCGCCAGCCGATCGCCAACCCCGTCACCGCCATCACGACCACGCCGATCGAGGAGTGCATCAGGCTGGCCACACTTCGGCCGATCAGCACCGACGACCGTGAAATCGGCAGCGACCGGAACCGATCGATGATGCCCTTCTCGACGTCGGCGGTGATCCCCGACGCCACCACGAACGCCGTGAAGACAATCGTCTGCGCCTGGATGCCCGGCAGCAGGAATTCCCGGTAGGAGGCGCCGCCGCCCGTCGCGATCGAGGCGCCGAAGACGAACGCGAACAGCAGCACGAACATGATGGGCTGCGCCGTGACGTCGCTGAGCATCTCGGGCATGCGCTTGGTGTGGATCATGTTGCGCTTCACCATGATCCACGACTGCTGGACGATGTTCGTGGGGTGGGTGTGCACCGGCTGCGGCTGAATCTGCGCCGGCGTTGTGGTCGCCGTCATGCCTCTACCTCTACTTCGGTGCGGTGCCCGGTGAGCGACAGGAACACGTCGTCGAGGCTGGGCCGCGACAGGCCGATGTCGTCGACGTCGATGTCGCTGTCGCGCAGCCAGCCCGCCACGCGGACCATGTCGGCCAGGCCGTCGGCGGCCGCGGTGAGCTGTCGGGCTCCCGCGTCGACGAACACCTCGGCGCCCGTCTTGCCCAACAGGGCCTGCGCGGCAGGCAGGTCGTCGGCGTTGGTGACGGTGACTATCAGGCCGGCGTTGCCCGCCTGCTGCTTGAGCTGCAGCGGCGAACCCTCGGCGATGATGCGGCCCTTGTCGATCACCACGATGTTGTCGGCGAGCTGATCGGCTTCTTCCAAGTACTGCGTGGTCAGCAACAGCGTGGTGCCCTGCTCGACCAAACCACGCAGCACTTCCCACAAGTCGCTGCGGCTGCGGGGATCCAACCCGGTGGTCGGCTCGTCGAGGAACAGCACCGGTGGCGAGGCCAGCAGGCTGACCGCGAGGTCGAGCCGTCGTCGCATGCCGCCGGAGTACGACTTGACCACTCGGTCGGCGGCGTCCGCGATGGAAAACTGTTCCAGCAGTTGGTCTCCCAGCCGCGCCAGCTCCTTGCGCCGAATGCCGTACAGCCCGCCGACCATCCGGATGTTCTCGCGGCCGGTGAGCAGTTCGTCGACAGTGGCTACCTGACCGGTGAGCCCCATGCTGCGGCGCACCTTGTCCGGCTCGCGACGGACGTCGTAGCCGGCCACCCGGGCCGTCCCGCTGGTCGGCTCGGTCAGCGTCGTCATCATCCGCACGGTGGTGGTCTTGCCCGCACCGTTGGGACCGAGCAGGCCGAGCACCGTGCCCGGCGGCACCGCGAAGCTGACCCTGTCGACGGCTGGTTTGTCGACTGCAGTGCCGCCGAACCTCTTGACCAGGTCAATGGCCTCGATCGCGGGTGTCACGTCACCGACCGTATCGGCCGTGGCCGACAGCGGGCCATCGGTTTTGTTCATGCGCCGACTCAACGGCGCCCTTCGGGGTACACCAGGTGATACGACGAGTACATCGTCTCAGGAGTACCCGAAGTGGACGCGGAATGGTTCGTAGCACCTCAGTACTGGCTGGCTAGGCAGGCCCTGCAGGTCGGCATTGCGGTGGTCTATCTGATCGCCTTCATCGGTGCCGCGCGGCAATTCCGGGCGCTCATCGGTGAACGCGGCATGCTTCCTGTTCCCGACTTCGTGGCGCGAGTGCCGTTCAGGACGAAGCCGAGCATCTTCCACATCCACTACTCCGACCGATTTTTCGCCGCGGTCTGCTGGTTCGGAGCGGCGCTGTCGGCGGCGATCGTCGCAGGCGCAACCGATCTGGTCCCGCTCTGGGCGGCGATGGTGATGTGGCTGGTGCTCTGGGTTCTCTACCTGTCGATCGTCAACGTCGGACAGCGGTGGTACGGGTTCGGCTGGGAGTCATTGCTTTTGGAGGCCGGATTCGTGGCGATCTTCCTCGGCAACGACGAGACGGCGCCGCCGGTGCTGGCTATCCTCCTCGCGCGTTGGCTCTTGTTCCGGGTGGAATTCGGAGCCGGCATGATCAAGCTGCGCGGCGATCCATGCTGGCGCAATCTGACATGCCTGTACTACCACCACGAGACTCAGCCGATGCCCGGGCCGCTGAGCTGGTTCTTCCATCACCTACCCAAGCCGCTCCATCGCGTGGAAGTGGCAGGCAACCATTTCGCCCAGCTCGTCGTGCCCTTCGCACTCTTCGCCCCCCAACCGGTGGCGAGCGCTCGCCGCGGCGATAGTGATCGTCACCCAGCTTTGGCTGGTGCTCTCAGGCAACTTCGCCTGGCTGAATTGGCTGACGATCATCCTGGCAGTCAGCGCGATCGATCAGTCCTCCTTCGCATCGGTGCTGCCGGTGCCCGACCCGCCTGCGCTGCCCGGCCCGCCCGCCTGGTTCGCGGGGCTGGTGATCGTGTTCGCGGTGATGGCGGTCTCCCTGAGCTACTGGCCGGTGCGCAACATGATCTCGAGCAATCAGCGCATGAATGCGGCATTCAACCCGTATCACCTGATGAACACCTACGGCGCCTTCGGCAGCATCGGCCGCGTTCGCCTGGAGGTGGTCATCGAGGGCACGGACGACACCGAGATCACCGAGCACACGGTGTGGAAGGAGTACGGATTCAAAGGCAAGCCCGGCGACCCGCACCGGATGCCACGCCAGTGGGCGCCCTACCATCTGCGCCTGGACTGGCTGATGTGGTTCGCCGCGCTGACGCCGGCCTACGCCCGGGATTGGCTGGGCCCGTTCGTGTTACGCCTGTTGCGGAACGATCCGCCGACGCTGCGTCTGCTTCGGCACAATCCGTTCCCGGACTCACCGCCACGCTACGTGCGGGCTCAGCTCTATGAGTACCGGTTCACCACGTGGAGCGAACTGTGGCACGAGCGGATGTGGTGGCGTCGCACCCTCGTGGGTGAGTACCTGCCACCCGTCGCACTCGGGAAGGGCCGGATCGCGCTCGGTTAGCGCCGCCAGCGTCTCGAGCGACCGCAAAATGCCACGTTTCAGCGGCGTGTCTATGTACAGACACGGTCGCTCGCGAAGAAAGCTAAGTGACGAGCGAGACCGAGTTGGAGCGGCGCAGCTTGCCCGACGGCGTCTTCGGGATGGTGCCCGGTCCGAGCACCACGACGTTGCGCGGACGCACGTCGACCTCCGCCACCACCTCGTGGGCCACCTGATGCTCGATGCGGCGCACCTCGACAGGGTCCTGCCAGGCGTTGGACTCGACCGCGACGGCGAATGTCTCGCGTGAGTGCCCGGCATCCAAGCGCACCGCGACGGCGCAGCCCGGCCGGACGCCCTCGACGCGGCCCGCGGCGCGTTCGATGTCGGTCGGGTAGATGTTGCGGCCCGCCATGATGATGACGTCCTTGACGCGGCCGCACACGATGACGTTGCCTTCCTCGGTGATATAGCCGAGGTCGCCGGTGTCGTACCAGCCGTGCTCGTCCTGCGCCGGGATGAAGCCGCCCATGGTGATGTAGCCGGGCGTCAGCGACTCACCGCGCAGCTCGATGACGCCGACGCCACGAGCCGGCATCACGTTGCCGTGCTCGTCGATGACGCGTGCCTCCAGGTCCTGCAGCAGCGGGCCCAGCGAGGCCAGTCGGCGGGTGTTGCCCTTCGTGGCGGGGACGGCGCGGCGCAACGCTGCCAGCAGGTCGGCATCGACCTCGTCCACGACCAGACCGGCATTGCACGGCGAGAATGACACCGCCAGCGTGGTCTCAGCCATGCCGTAGGCGGGCAGGATGGCCTCGGGCTTGAGCCCGAAGGGCTTACCGGCGTCGATCAGATCCTCGACGTCGGCCGGCTCCACGGGCTCGGCCCCCGACAGCGCGAAGCGCAGTGTTGAGAGGTCGAACTGACCGGGCTCAGCCTGCTTGCGCAGCCGCTTGGCGAACAGCGCGTAGGCGAAGTTGGGCGCCGCGGTCATCGTGCCCTTGTACTTGTCGATGAGCTTGGCCCACAGCAGGGTGTCGCGCAGGAAGTCGATCGGGGTGACCTTAACCAGCTCGGCACCGAAGTACATCGGGATGGTCAGGAAGCCGACCATGCCCATGTCGTGGAAGCAGGGCAGCCAACTGACCATGACGTCCTTTTCGACGTCGTACTCGGCACCGATGAACATCGCCTCGGCGTTGGAGTAGATGTTGCGGTGCGTGATCTGGACGGCCTTCGGCGAGCCGGTCGAGCCGGACGTCAGCTGCATCAGCGCCAGATCGTCCTCGCCGACGTCGATGGGGTCGATCGGGTCCCCCGCCAGCAGGTCGGCGACCTGGAGGACGTTGATGCCCTTTTCCTCGAGCACCGGGATCGCAGCAGTGAACGGCTCGGAGACGATCACGGCCTTGGCCTCGATCATGCCGATGACGGTCATGGTGTCGTCGGCCCAGATCACCAGGTCGGTGCGCGGGGTGGGCTGGTGCAGCATGGTCAGGCTGGCGCCGCGCATCCACAGGCCCTGCGCCGTCGGGGCGATCTCGACCGGGAAGCCGGCCAGTACGCCAACGGCATCGCCGTGTCCGATGCCCGCGGCGGCCAGTCCGCCCGCGATGCAGCGCGCACGCTCGTGGACCTCGCCCCAGGTGTGGCGGACGGGTTCGTGGGGTTCACCGGTGACCATGCCCGTCGTCACGGTGCGGGCGTTTCGGTACATCTTCTCGGTGAATCTGCTCACGACAACCTCCTCGGCATCGGTCCCAGAGCAAATGCCTGGGGGTAATGCTCCCGCTGATAGACGGCGCTTTTGCGGAGGCGCGCACACAATTGGGGAGCGGTTAGGTCTCGAATCGGGGTTTCGTCTATATATCTGACTGACCCGCCACCGGGGTTGCCGGTGGCTGAAAAGGTCGCGCCCGATCCCTGACCGCTAACTTTCACCGCCGATCATCTTAAGCAACTCTTAAGTAGCCGCCAAACTCTAGCGATAATTGAGGCCTGGGTCACACCCCGCCGTGATCAAACCGATCTCGACGGCGACGGCACCACCCGGGCGCCGTGCACCGGCCCGCTGGCCACCCGCACAGTGCGGCACACCCCCGCGCCTGCCAGCTCCGCGCCTACGTCGACCGCCGCAATCGCCGACGGGCACAGGAACGCACATGTCGGGCCCGACCCCGACACGATCCCGGCCAGCGCGCCGGCTTCGGCGCCGGCACGAAGCGTGCGCCGTAGCCCAGGGTCAAGGCTCAGCGCCGCAGGCTGCAGGTCATTGCCGAGCAGCGGGGCCAGCTCGGCCGGGTCGCCCGACGCCAGTGCAGCCAGCACCGGCTCCGGATCTTCCAGCCGCGGCGGCTGGTCCCTTCCGGCGCCCGCCGTTTCGCGCAACCGGTCGATCTCGCTGAACACCGCCGGAGTGGACAGACCGCGGTCGGCGAAGGCCAGCACCCAGTGGAAGGTATTCCTGGCGAGCACGGTGGCGAGCTCCTCGCCGCGGCCAGTGCCCAACGCTGTGCCACCGTGCAGCGCGAATGGGACGTCGCTGCCGAGCTGGGCGGCCAGCGTGTGCAGGTCGCGACGCGGCACGCCGAGTTCCCACAGCGTGTTCATGGCCACCAGCACCGCCGCCGCATCGGCGCTCCCGCCCGCCATACCGCCTGCCACAGGAATCGACTTCTCGATGGAGATTGCGACATCCGGCGCGCGCCCGACGTGGTCGGCCATCAACTCGGCGGCCTGCCAGGCCAGGTTGCGGTCGTCGGTGGGCAGCGACTCCACCCCTTCGCCCGCCAACTCCAGCGACAACACGTCGGCGTTGCTCACGGTGACCTCGTCGAGCAGCGACACGGCGTGAAAGACCGTCGTCAACTCGTGGTAGCCGTCGTCACGGCGGTCACCGACGGCCAGATACAGATTCACCTTGCCCGGCACCCGAACGGTGACCGATCCAGTGGGAACCCACTCGGAGGCGGTACTTCCGTCGGACGAGGACACGGCACGACACTAGCGCCGCGACGACCAAGACACGTAGCGAAGCAGCGAGATGGGCAGCGGCGGCGAACAGCGGCAGCAAAACCTAGGCTGTAAAAGTGTTGTCGCCCGGCGAACGTTACGAGGGCTACGTCGTTGACGCGGCTCTGGGCCACGGCGGGTATGCAACGGTGTACCGGGCTCACGACGCCGCGGACCCCGATCGCGCGGTGGCGCTGAAGGTTCTCGATGACCATCACCGCAAGCCCGCCCAGTTGGCGCAGCTACAGCGGGAATTCGACTTTGCCCACCGTCTCGACCACCCCCACATCATCAAGGTATACGCGTGCGGGCCCGGTTGGCAGGCAATGGAATTGGTCGACGGCGGCACGGCGAATAGCATCATCGGCCTGCCCGATCGGCTGGCCGCGCTGGCCCACATCGCAGGTGCGCTGGACTATGCCCATGAGCGCGGCATTGTGCACTGCGATGTCAAGCCATCCAATATCCTTGTTTCGCTTCCCTTTTCCACACGCGGAGCGGTGCTGATCGATTTTGGCGTCGCGCATGCGGTGGCCGAGGACGTCGGCCACAGGCCCACTCACGTCGAAGCATCGCTGCCTTACTCGGCTCCTGAACTGCTGCTCGGGCACGCGCCATCGGCCGCCACCGACGAGTACGCGTTGGCGTGCACGGCCTTCGAGTTGATCACCGGCTCACCGCCGTTCACCGACACCACGTCGATGGGCCTGATCGACAAGCAGCTGCACTCCCCGACACCGAAGGTCTCCCGCAAAATCGCTTGGCTGCCGCACGCGTTCGACTCGATCATGAGCAAGGCCCTGGCCAAAGACGTTGACAACAGATACGAATCGTGTTCGAAGTTCATCTCGTTCATCATCCGGGTGTTGCAGTAACGCAAGCCAAATCATCGGTAACCTGACTTTTACGGTCTCCGAGTTTCGGGCCCGCGTCTGCGCACCTAACGTCGGGCCGGGCCGCCTATGGGGCGGGGGGCGTTCCAGGCGGTGCCGCAGTGGACGATCGCGCTGATCGCACTGGTGATCGTCCTGACCGTGAACATGATCTCGGTGAAACTGTTTGGTGAGATGGAGTTTTGGGCCGTACGGATCAAGGTCGTCGCATTGGCGACGTTCCTGGTCGTCGGGATCGAATTCCTCGCCGGCCGTTTCACGATCGCAGGCGAGAGCACTGGCATGTGGTCATCGCCGACAACGGCGGCATCCTGCAGCGGCCGTCGTTCTGCTGTTCGGCACCCCGTACACCACGCCACATTGGTGTTCCTGGCCGCCGTAACCGCGCTGATGTGTTACGAGACCTACTGGAATCTGGTCGCGTTGGTGGTGATCGTCCCGGCACTGGTCGGCGGCTGATACGCGGTCCGGGGCCGGGCGCTGGAGATGGCCCGCGAGCGGGTCGGCTTCACCGGCAACCACCCCGTCGTCGCCGAAACTCCACTGATGGATGAGTTTCCTCGACAAGGACGCCAAGGAGTAGGCGTCAGATCGCGCGGACCTGCGACTCCGGCGTCTGCGACTCCTGGGCTTGCGGCTCCGGCTCTTTGGGCTCCCATTCGCCGGAGCGCTGCAGCAGCCGGACGAAGTCCGCGACCGACAGCGTCTCGCCACGGCGCGACGGGTCGATGCTGGCGGCGAGGAGCCGACTCGCGGACTCGTTGCCCGAACCCGCCCACTCGGCGAACGCGTTTCGCGACGTCTTACGGCGCTGCGCGAATGCGACGTCGATCAAATCGAAGATCCGAGTGCGAAAGTCGGCGTCGGTCGGCCACGGCGAGACTTCGTGCCGGTCGATGCGGACCAGTCCCGAGTACACCCGCGGAATCGGCCAGAACACCGTCGGCGACACCATGCCGTAGCGCCGGACGTTGCCGAAGAACCGGACCTTCACGCTGGGTACGCCGTAGTCCTTGCCGCCCGGTTCGGCAGCGAGCCGCTCGGCGACCTCTGCTTGCACCATCACCATCACGGTGCGGATCGAAGGGAACTCGGCCAGCAGGTGTAACAACGCCGGGACGGCGACGTTGTAGGGCAGGTTGGCCACCAGCGCCGTGGGCTGCTCGTCGAGGTCTTGCGGGTGCACCGTCAGGATGTCGCGGTTGAGGACGGTCAGCCGGTTGATCTCGCTGTGTGAGTGCTCGGCGATGGTCTTCGGAAGCTGGCGCGCCAGCACCGGGTCGATCTCGACGGCGGTCACCCTGGCGCCGCGGTCGAGCAGGGCCAGGGTCAGCGAACCGAGGCCAGGACCGACCTCGAGGACGTGGTCGTGCCGATTGACACCGGAGGCCGAAACGATGCGCCGAACGGTGTTCGCGTCGTGGACGAAATTCTGGCCGAAAGACTTGCGCGGCCTGAAATCCATCTCTTTCGCCAGGTGTCGTATCTCGGTCCGCCCGAGGAGTCGAATAGTCAGCGCGCTCCAATCCTCCCGCTACACACGGGCCACGCTCCCCACCCTTGTCGCGCCCGAGTTACCTCAGCAATCGCGATCTGTTCTTCTCTCGTCGCCAGATCCGCTCTTGCAGCATACCTCAGACCGCCGCTTCGCTCCCAGGTGTTTTGATCAAACTGAACGCCACCGTAAAAACCATTTCCGGTGTTGATTGCCCAATTACCTCCGGCTTCGCATTTTGCCAGCGAATCCCATGCGCCGCCGTTGGCTACGGTAGGAACTTCCGTTCCCGGCTTGGCACCGATGCGAAGGACTCCGTCGCGGGACGGCGTCACAACGACATTGGCTACTGGCAGCCTGCCGGTCTCGACGCCGTTGACGGTTGCGACGGCGAACGTTACGTCCTGGACGCCGGGCATTCCCGGGTCGTCGACCACCTGACGGCTCATGTTCATCGTCACGTCGGGGACCTGTTTGTTGTTGGGCGGCAACGGGACGCGTTGGATCACTTTGTCGATGCGGATCCGGGTCACCTGGATCTGCATGTTCTCGACAACCGGCGACCAGGCCTCGGGCACCACGGTGTCGTTCTGCTCCAGCGGGACGCCCGCAGCCTCCAAAAGGCCTGCCACGTTCGGCGCCGCAAGATGCAATGTCCTGATGGCGCCGGCGTCGTTCAGTTGCACGGTCTTCGCGCTGACGACGGGCAAGGACATGCCTGCCAGCGGGACGCGGCTGCCGCGCGACGCTGCGGCGGGAGCCTTATCGGTCATTCGCAGCTGGGCAAGGGCCTCTTGGACCGTCGACGCGGTGGTCCACACCTGCCTGCTGTCGTCACCGTCGAGCGAGATCTGCAGCGGCCTGCTGCGGCGCAGGACGATGGATTCGGACTGCTGCACCGGATCGTTGGCGGCCGGATAGAGATCGTCGCGTTCGCCGACGTCGAAGCCGTTCTCCTTGACCACATCGATCACGCGAGACTTCATCGTGGCAACTGTCATCTGCGTGCCGTCGACGGTCAGCATGACGGTCTTGTGGGCGGCAACGGCGAATCCACCGGCGAAGGTGAGCGTAAGCAGGGTCGCACCGACCAACAGCCGAAGCATCGGCGAGCGGGCTTCGTGGAGCTTATTCAAAGTATTCAAAACGTGGTCTATCCCAACTATCGGACGGTCGACGGCTAGGCCGGCTACCCCCGGTTCGATCACAGCACGGTAACGAACAGGTCTAGGAACGGCAACTCGCCAGCCCATACGCACGTAGGGCCGTCGCAGTACTTGCCTGAGCAACTTCTTCTGCCGGGCGACCGACGACTTCGGCGAGCGCCCTCACCGTGTAGGGCAGGCAGTACGGTTCGTTCGGGGCACCACGATACGGGTGCGGGGTCAAAAACGGCGCATCGGTCTCGACGAGCAGCTGCTCGGGCGGGATGAGCGCCGCCGCCTCGCGCAACCCGTGCGCGTTCTTGAAGCTGACCGTGCCGGCCAGGCTGAGCAGCCAACCGTTGGCCACGCAGACGCGCGCCATTGCCGCGTCCGACGAGAAGCAATGGAAGATCACCGTGCCTGGCGCGCCCTCGGCAGAGAGCACGTCGAGGACCTCGGTGTCGGCGTCGCGGTTGTGGATCATCAGCGGCTTGCCGGTGCGCTTGGCGAGGTCGATGTGCCAGGCGAAGGCGTCCCTCTGGGCGGCCGGCTCGGCGCAGCCCTCCAGCTTGCCCGGCCAGTACATGTCCATGCCGGTCTCGCCGATCGCAACGACGCGTGGGTGCTCGGCAAGCCGCTCGATGACGGTCTTGGCCTCCTCGGTGAGCGCGTTGGCGCGCGTCGGGTGCAGCGCGACGGCAGCGTAGACGCGGGCGTCCCAGTCGGCGGCCTCCGTCGCCCAGCGCGCCGACTCGAGGTCGTCGGCGATGGTGACGACGGCCTCGACGCCGACGGCCGCGGCGCGGTCGACGATCGCGGTCACGCTCGCGGCATTGGTGGCACCGCAGGCATCCAGGTGGGTGTGCGCGTCGATCAACGGGGCGAGCGGCTCCGGGGCGGGCGGCGCCGGGCGCTTCGAACTCACGCCAACACAATAAGGTGAATACAAATGAGCGAGCCGTACTACATCACCACTGCCATCGCCTATCCCAACGGCGATCCGCACGTCGGGCATGCCTACGAGTACATCGCTACGGATGCGATCGCGCGGTTCAAGCGACTCGACGGGTTCGATGTGCGCTTCCTGACCGGCACCGACGTGCACGGGCTCAAGATGGCGGAGACGGCCGCGGCCGAGGGCATTGCGACCGCGGAGCTGGCGCGGCGCAATTCCGACGTGTTCCAGCGGATGCAGGAACGGCTCAACATCTCGTTCGACCGGTTCATCCGCACCTCGGATGCCGACCACTACGAGGCGTCCAAGGAGATCTGGCGCCGGATGAACGAGGCAGGCGACATCTACCTGGACGCCTACAAGGGCTGGTACTCGGTGCGCGACGAGCGCTACTTCACCGAGGCCGAAACCACCGTGGGCGACGACGGCGAGCGGATCGCCACCGAGACCGGGGCCCCGGTGCGGTGGACCGAGGAGCAGACGTACTTTTTCCGGCTGTCGGCCTATGCGGACAAGCTCTTGGCCCATTACGCGGCACACCCGGAGTTCATCGAGCCCGAGGTGCGTCGCAACGAGGTGGTCAGTTTCGTCTCCGGCGGGCTGCGCGACTTCTCGATCTCGCGGACGACGTTCGACTGGGGTGTACCGGTACCCGATCATCCCGACCACGTCATGTACGTGTGGGTCGACGCGCTGACCAACTACCTGACGGGCGTCGGATTCCCCGACACGTCGGCTGAGTTGTTCAAGCGATTTTGGCCCGCGAATCTGCACATGATCGGCAAGGACATCATCCGGTTCCACACGGTCTACTGGCCTGCCTTCCTGATGTCGGCGGGAATCGAGTTGCCGCGCAAGGTCTTTGTGCACGGCTTCCTGCTCAACCGCGGCGAGAAGATGAGCAAGTCGGTGGGCAACGTCGTCGACCCGATCAACCTGGTCGACACCTTCGGGCTGGACCAGGTGCGGTACTTCTTCCTGCGTGAGGTGCCGTTCGGGCAGGACGGCAGCTACAGCGAAGACGCGATCATCGGCCGCATCAACGCCGATCTGGCCAACGAGCTGGGCAACCTGGCGCAGCGTTCACTGTCGATGGTGGCCAAGAACCTCGACGGAATCGTCCCCGAGCCAAGCGAATTCACCGCGGACGACAAGGCGTTGCTCGAGGCGGCCGACGCGTTGCTGGAGCGTGTTCGCGGCCATTACGACGCCACCGCAATGCATCTCGCGCTCGAAGCGATCTGGTCGGTGCTCGGCGCGGCCAACAAGTACTTCTCCGCGCAGGAGCCATGGGTGCTGCGCAAAACCGATCAGGAGCGGTTCCGCACGGTGTTGTACACCACGCTGGAGACCGTCCGGATCGCGACACTGCTGAGCCAGCCGGTGATGCCCGAGTCGACGGGCAAGCTGCTCGACCTCCTCGGCCAGGGCGACGGCCAGCGCAGCTTCGCAGCGATCGGCACCAGGCTGGCGCCGGGTACCGCGCTGCCTGCGCCGGTGGGCGTGTTCCCGCGCTATCAGGTCGAGTGACGCTCATCACAGTGCGTCACGTCTCGGCGACCCGCGGTGTCTTGAGGGCATGACTGAACAAAACCCAACCAAGGTCGTCGTCATCGGGGGCGGGTACGCGGGCACCACTGCGGCCAATCATCTGCGGATGCGCGCCGACGTCAACATCACGCTGGTGAATCCTCGTCCGAAGTTCGTCGAGCGCATCCGGCTGCACCAGCACGTGGCGGGCAATTACGACGCGACGGTCGACTACGGCACGCTGCTCGGCACAGGCGTGGCGCTCGTCGTCGACAGCGTCGCGCGGATCGACACCGCGGCTCGCAAGGTGGAGCTTGCGTCGGGCGGCGAGCTGGACTACGACTACGTGATCTATGCGGTCGGCAGCACCGGTGCGACACCGGCATCGGTGCCGGGTGCGGCCGAATTCGCTTATCCCATAGCCGAACTGGAGCTCGCTCTACGGTTGCGCACCACCCTCGACGAGCTGCCCCCAGAAGCTGTCGTCACTGTGGTCGGCGCCGGATTGACGGGTATCGAGACCGCCGCCGAGCTGGCTGAGCAGGGGCGCGCCGTCACCCTCATCTGCGGAGGCCGGCTGGCCCCGTCGCTGTCCGAACCCGGCAGGCGATCAATCGCCAAGTGGCTGAAGCGGCACGGCGTCACTGTCCTCGAAACGGCGGCGGTCGCCGAAGTGCGGCCGAACTCGGTGGTGCTGGCCGACGGCTCTGCGCTGCCCAGCCTCGTCACCATCTGGACCGCAGGGTTCGGCGTGCCGGAGCTGGCCGCGGCCAGTGGACTGCACACCGACGTGATGGGCCGGCTGCTCACCGACGAGACGCTGACCAGCGTCGACGACCCGCGCATCGTCGCCGCGGGCGATGCCGCCGCCCCGTCGGGTCAGCCGCTGCGGATGAGCTGCCAGGCCGCAGGACCGCTCGGCGCACAGGCCGCCAACACCGTGCTGAGCCGCATAGCAGGCACCCGCCCGGCCGCGATCGATCAGGCCTTCGTTGGCTCGTGCGTGAGCCTGGGCCGGCATGCGGCCACGGTCCAGCTGGCCCGCAAGGACGACACCCCGGTGGACTACTACATCGGGGGACGGTTCGGCGGCTCGATCAAGGAGGCGATCTGCAAAGGCACGGTGTGGGGTATCCGCCGCGAGGCGCGCAAGCCGGGATCAACGTTCTGGCTCAAGGGCGGCAAACGTCCCGAGCAGCCGGTGCCTGCTCCGCGGGTGGGCACGGAATCGTGACCACCTCCGGGACCGAACACGCCGAGCGCTTCACCCACCTCCGGCCGCTGCTGTTCACCATCGTCTACGAAATCCTGGGCTCTGCAACGGAATCCGACGACGTGCTGCAGGACAGCTACCTGCGATGGGCCGAAGTGGACCTCGCGACGGTGCGCGACACGAAGTCATATCTGGCGCAACTGGTGACCCGTACGGCACTCAACGCGCTGCGCGCGGGCGCCCGTCGTCGCGAGGACTACGTCGGCCCGTGGCTACCCGAACCGCTGCTGCTCGACGAGCGCGACGCGTCCGCCGACGTCGTGCTCGCCGAATCGGTGTCGATGGCGATGCTGGTGCTGCTCGAGACGCTGAGCCCGGACGAGCGGGCGGTGTTCGTGCTGCGCGAGGTGTTCGGTTTCGAATATGACGAAATCGCCGGGGCGGTAAGCAAATCCGTGGCCTCGGTGCGCCAGGTCGCACACCGTGCCCGCGAGCATGTGCACGCGCGGCGCAAGCGGTTCGAGCCCGTCGACTCCGCGAAGACCACGGAGATCACCGAACAGTTCCTGACCGCCGCCGCCACCGGCGACATCGACGGGCTGCTGTCAATGCTCGCGCCGGATGCCATCTGGACGGCCGACAGCGGCGGCAAGGCCAGCGCCGCCCGGCGCCCTGTGGTGGGCGCGGAAAAGGTGGCCAAGGCGATCATCGGCATCTTCCGGCTCGGTCAGAAGCTGCCTGACGTGCGGATCGAGACGGCGGTTTACAACAGCGCACCGGCGGTGGTCGTGTACAGCGGCGCCCACTTGGAGGGCGTCTTCCTGGTCGAGATCGTCGACGGCAAGATCACCCACTTCTACGCCATGCGCAACCCCGACAAGCTGGTGGGAATCACGATCCAGCGGGAGATCACCCGCTAGCTCAGCCGGAGGCGCAGCGGCGAATGAGCGGGGTGAGCCGGTAGTCGACGAGTTCACGCATGACGAGCGCCGTGTTGGTGCGCTCCACTCCCGGAATCTCCAGGATCTGACCGGCGATGCGATACAAGTCGTCCGCGTCGATGGCGACGACCTGCACGAGTAAGTCGGTCTGACCGCTGATGCCCTGGACCTGAATGACTTCCGCGATGCCGTCGAGCGCTCCGGCGACGTCGTCGAGCAGACGTTGCCGTACCTGCGTCGTCACGAACGCCGTCAGCGGATATCCCAACAGCTTCGGCGAAACCCGGCGCTCGTGCAGATGAAGGCGATCGTCGAGGCGAGCAAGCCTGGCCTGCACCGTGTTTCGCGATAGACCGGTCTGCTCGGCAAGCGCGACGGTGGTGGCGCGGGGCACCTCGTTGAGCGCCAGCAGAAGCCTCGCGTCGGTCGGATCAAGTCGGTCGGGGCTGGGCATGATGCTCACTTTCCAGGGTCGGTCGACACCGTATATAGAGCATACTGCGCTACCAATGCCCATCTGATTGTGCATCTGCGTATATCTTGCTGTACTTCTATGAGCACATTGCACATCATATTCGAGGTAGAGAAATGACCAGCATCGCGCGCGCGGCGCCAACCGCGATTCCCGTCCTCGGCGAGGTCGAGCGCCGCGTGCTGTGGCTGTCTACCGCGATGATCCACCATGCGAACCGGGTGCGTCCCAATCCCTCTGGCCTGAAAGTCGGTGGACACCAAGCTTCCAGCGCATCGATGGTGACGATCATGACGTCGCTGTGGTTTCGCCACCTGCAGCCCAACGACAGGGTGTCGGTCAAGCCGCACGCCTCGCCGGTGTTGCATGCGATCAACTACCTGCTCGGCGAGCTGGATGAGTCGTACCTGACGCGGCTGCGGGAGTTCGGCGGTCTGCAGAGCTATCCGAGCCGCGTCAAGGATCCCGACCCCGTTGATTACTCGACGGGCTCGGTCGGCATCGGTGCAACGGCGCCGATCTGGGGCGCTCTCGCGCGCCGCTACGTCGAGACCACGCTCGGTGGTGCGCACACCGGTCGCCAGTATTCGTTGCTGGGGGATGCCGAACTGGACGAAGGGGCGGTGTGGGAGGCGATCCTCGATCCCGCGGTCGCCGACCTCGGTGAGATCGTCTGGATCGTCGACCTCAACCGGCAGTCGCTGGACCGGGTGGTGCCCATCATCGCCGCCGACCGCCTTCAGGAGATGTTCGCCGCAGCGGGCTGGCAGGTCCTCACCATCAAATACGGCAGGCTGCTCGAGGAGTTGTTCACGCGCCCGGGCGGCGCCGCGCTGCGTACCCGCATCGACGACATGCCCAACCCCGAATATCAGCGCCTGTTGCGCTGCGATGCGGCGCAGCTTCGCGAGCGGCTGTACGGCGACAGCGCCGAAATCGCCGGCCTGCTTTCAGAAGTGGACGACACTGCGCTGCTCGAGGTCATCCGCAATCTCGCCGGCCACGACCTGGCTGCACTGGATGCCGCGTTCGACGCCATCGACGACAGCAGGCCGACGATTATTTTCGCCTACACCATCAAGGGCAGAGGACTGCCCACCGAGGGCCACCCGCAGAATCACTCATCTCTGCTGACCGAACAGCAATTCCACGATCTGGCGGCGGATTTGGGTGTCGACGTCGATACGCCGTGGGCGCGGTTCCCGCCAGAAAGTGCGATGGCCGAGTTGTGCGCGGAGACGGCTCGCCGATTGAGTCGCCCCGCCGCGGAAGTCATTCCCCCGCCGACTATTCCGGCCGACATCGGCCGCACTCCCTCCGGCACCACGACCACCCAAGCCGCGCTCGGTCGCGTGCTGCTCGATCTCACCAGGGAGGCGCCCGAGGCGGCTCGACGAATAGTGACCGTCAGCCCCGACGTCAGCTCCACGACGAATCTCGGTGGCTGGCTGAACAAGGTCGGTGTGTGGTCGCCGACCGAACGCGTCGACTGGTTCGCCGACGACCGCGAAACCATCCTGCACTGGCACGAGAAACCCACCGGACAGCACATCGAACTCGGCATCGCCGAAACGAATCTCGTTGGGGCCATCGGGGAATTGGGCGCGACATGGAGCCGATGGGGCCAGCCCCTGTTGCCCATCGGCGTCCTCTATGACCCGTTCGTCGCACGGGCGCTCGAGCCCTGGTCGTTCGGCATCTATGCGGGCGGGCAGTCCATCCTGGTCGGCACACCCTCTGGCGTCAGCCTGGCGTCCGAAGGAGGCGCTCACCAATCGGTCACCACCCCATCGATCGGGCTGGAGCAGCCGGGCTGCCTCAGCTACGAGCCCGCCTTCGCCCTCGACGCCGAGTGGATCCTGCTGGCCTGCCTTGCGAAGCTCGGCAAGCCCGATGGCACGTCGTCCTATCTGCGGCTGTCCACCCGCCCGGTCGACCAGACACTGGCCGGTGTGCCGTCCGATTCCGCGGCGCGGGAACGGCGCAGGCGCCAGGCCATCGCAGGCGCTTACCCGCTCCGTCGCACCGACCACCCGGCAGTGACGATCGCCGCGATGGGCGCACTCATCCCGGAAGCGCTGGAGGCGGCCGACCGGCTCACCGCCGACGGTCTGACCGCAGACGTTGTCTGTGTCACCAGCCCCGGGCTGCTCTTCAGCGCGCTGCAGGCCAGGCGCGGCCTGCACGACGGGCCGAGCTGGATCCTCGAGCAGGTCTTCCCGCCGAGCCGAGCTACACCGCTAGTCACGGTTCTCGACGGGCATCCGCACACTCTGGCGTTCCTGCCGACGATCAACCGCGTCCGCGGGACCTCGCTCGGCGTCACGCGGTTCGGCCAATCCGGTGACCTCGCCGACGTGTATCGGTACCACGGCATCGATGCCGACAGCATCGTGCGGGCGGCGCTGGACGTGCTTGACTGACTCACGTGCGGATCGAGCGGCTCGGCGACCTGGGCGGCGCCCCTGCGGTGCTGCGTGCCATGGCCGCAGGCGCCGAACAGCGCGGCCTGCCACCGCCGGCCGCTCTGATCGGTGAGTGGTTCGGCTCGGCTGCTGTCATCGCCCCGTCAGTGAAGGCCGTCGCGGTTGACGACGTCTTCGCCGTGCCCCCCGGCGCATCCGACGGGGCGATCGGCGGCGGCTGGTTCGGCTACCTCTCGTACCCCGACGCGGGTGTCGACGGACGTGGGCCCCGGATTCCGGAGGCGGCGGGCGGCTGGTCCGATTGCGTGCTACGGCAGGACCGCGACGGGCAGTGGTGGTATGAAAGCCTTTCCGGCGCACCGCTTTCGGCGTGGGTAGCCGATGCGGTTCAGACGCGTGTTCAGCCGCGCGAGTACCGCATCGCGTGGGGCGAGGCCGACCGCGATGTACACCGCCGCGGTGTCCTCGAGTGTCTGGAAGCGATCGCGGCGGGTGAGATCTACCAGGCGTGTGTGTGCACGCAGTTCGCGGGCCGCATCGACGGCGCGCCCATCGACTTCTTCGTCGAGGCGGTGCAACGCACATCGCCCGCACGGGCAGCGTATATGGCGGGTGAGTGGGGTGCGGTTGCGTCGTTGTCGCCCGAGCTGTTCTTGCGACGGTGCGGCGAGACGGTCATGTCGAGTCCGATCAAGGGCACGCTGCCGCGCTATGCGGATCCGTCGGCGCTGCGGGCATCCGTCAAGGATGTCGCGGAAAACATCATGATCGTCGATCTGGTGCGCAACGACCTGGGCCGCGTCGCGCTGACCGGGACGGTCACTGTGCCCGAACTGCTGGTGGTGCGGCCGGCGCCGGGCGTATGGCATCTGGTGTCGACGGTGTCGGCGCGCGTCGGGGTCGGCATGCCGATGGGTTCGATTTTGGATGCGACCTTCCCGCCCGCATCGGTGACCGGCACGCCGAAGGCGAGGGCTCGTCAGCTGCTGACTGGCTGGGAACCGCACCGCCGCGGAGTGTATTGCGGCACAGTCGGTTTGGCGTCGCCCGTCGCAGGGTGTGAGTTGAACGTGGCGATCCGGACGGTCGAGTTCGACGCCGCCCACAACGCGGTGCTCGGCGTCGGCGGCGGCATCACAGCCGATTCCGATCCCGACCGCGAATGGGACGAGTGCCTGCACAAGGCCGCGCCCATTATCGGGAATAGAGCCGACAGCGCCCGACGAGAATCTCGGCAAGTCGCTCCGGCTCGCTGACCATCAGGTCGTGGCATGTGTCCACCTCGATGATGGTCTGCACGCCGCCGATCGCTTCAATGCAGCGGCGCTGCGTCTTCACGGAGAGCGCACGATCGCGCAGTGTCAGGATCCACGTGCGCGGGACGTCGTCGGGCATTTCGGCGCGGTCAACGTTCTCGAGGACGACGCTGGGCGACTCCGGGTAGAAGCGGTTGACAGTGAATTCGCGTTGCCTACTTGTCATCCCGTTACAGAACGCGAATGTCGCCCACGCTGTTGGCAATGCGGAGGCTTTGCCCTTCTGATGGTTGCGCTTCGCGGTGTGGCGTGCGTACCAACCCAAAGACCCGGGAACCGTGTCCACCATGGCGGCGCCGTCGGGTGGGACAAAGGCAGCGGCCATGACCATCTCGCGCACTCGCGACGAACCGAGCTTCGTGGTCACGCCGGGGAGAACGAGCCCGGCCATCGAATGGCCGACGATGATGAGGGAGTCGATGCCTGCCGTCTCGATGTCGGCCACCACGGATTGCACCCAGTTGCCGACACGGGCGCCGATGAGGTCGCCGGGTTTACCGCGCCGGCCCGGCAAGTCGATGGCGAGCACAGTCACGTCCGGTGCCTGGCGATGAATCTCTTCGACGGTGAGGTCCCAGCAGTCGGCGGCGTGTTGGGCGCCGTGAACGAGGACCAATGCGGGCAGCGCCATGACGGACCCCCCTTATTGCCGTGAGCGCAGAACCGCATCGTAAAGGTCACGGCGTGACGGCGCGCCGGGATTCGCGGCGATCACCTCGGCGCAGGCGTCCTTCACCCGCGCACCGGCGTCGACGAGCGCGTTCACTTCGGCCACCAGTGCCGCTACGTCGGCCTTCGGCGTCGCCCCTGCGAGCACGACGGTGATCTCGCCTAGCACGCCGTCGCCCGCCCACTCGGCGAGCTCGCCGAGCGTGCCACGAACGATCTCCTCGTGCGTCTTGGTCAGCTCGCGACACACGACCGCCTTGCGGTCTGTGCCCAGCGCGTCGATGGCGTCCCTCAGAGTGTCGGCCAGCCGCCGCGGTGACTCAAAGAAGACGCACGTCCGCGTCTCCGCGGCCAGCGTGTTGAGCCAGGACAGCCGCGCCGAGTGCTTGCGCGGGGCGAAGCCCTCGAAGCAGAACCTCTCCGACGGCAGCCCGGAAACCGCAAGCGCCGTCGTCACCGCCGACGGACCGGGCAGGCACTGCACCGGCGCGCCCGCCTCGATGCAGGCGGTGACCAGCCGGTAGCCGGGATCACTGATCAGCGGCATGCCGGCGTCGCTGACCAGCAGGACCGTGGCACCGGCCCCGATCTCGTCGACCAGGGCAGGCACCCGCGACGCCTCATTGGCGTCGTAAAGGCTGACGATCTTGCCGGTGGGCCTGACCTCGAGCGCCTGGGCCAGGGTGCGGATGCGGCGGGTGTCCTCGGCGGCGATCACGTCGGCGCTCGCCAGGGCCTTGACCAGGCGTGCCGATGCGTCCGACGGCTGACCAAGCGGCGTGGCGCCGATGAGCAGTCGGCCGGTGGTCATGCCGGACAGCCTACGATCGCTGTCGTGACCGCCCCGGCCGATGAACTAGTTGCCAGGGGGCGCGCGGTACCCGTCATCAGCCCCGCGCCCCTGGTGCCCGTCGCCGACTTCGGGCCGGTCGACAGGCTGCAGGGCTGGGCGATGACGGCCGTCATCACCGCGTTGGCCGCTATGACGCGTTTCCTGAACCTGGGCTCGCCAACCGATGCGGGCACGCCGATCTTCGACGAGAAGCACTACGCACCGCAGGCGTGGCAGGTACTGCACAACCACGGCGTCGAGGACAACCCCGGCTACGGGCTGGTGGTGCACCCGCCGGTCGGAAAGCAGCTGATCGCGATCGGTGAGGCGTTGTTCGGCTACAACGGGCTCGGCTGGCGGTTCTCCGGGGCGGTGTGCGGCGTCATCCTCGTGCTGCTGGTGGTGCGGATCGGCAGGCGCATCAGCAGGTCGACGATGGTCGGCGGGATCGCCGGGCTGCTGTTGATCTGCGACGGGGTCAGCTTCGTCACCGCGCGCACGGCGCTGCTGGACGGGTTCCTGACGCTGTTCGTGGTCGCGGCGTTCGGCTGTCTGATCGTCGACCGCGACCAGGTGCGGGAGCGGATGCACATCGCACTGCTGGAGGGCCGTATCGCCGAGACGCCGTGGGGTCCGCGGCTGGGTGTGCGGTGGTGGCGGTTCGGCGCCGGAGTGCTGCTCGGATTGGCCTGTGCGACAAAGTGGTCCGGCCTGTACTTCATCGTGTTCTACGGGCTGATGACGCTGGCGTTCGACATCTCCGCGCGCAGGCAGTACCGGGTCCCGCGACCGTGGGTCGGAGCGTTCCGGCGCGACCTCGGCCCGTCGTTGTACGCCCTCGTGCTGATTCCGTTCGGCGTCTACTTGGCGTCGTACGCGCCGTGGTTCGCGTCTGAGACCGCGGTGAACCGACACGAGGTCGGCAATTCGATCGGGCCCGACAGCGTGCTACCCATTCCCGACGCGTTCCGCTCGCTGTGGCATTACACCTACGCCGCGTACAGGTTCCATGCCGGGCTGACGAACGCTGCGGGCAACCACCATCCGTGGGAGTCCAAGCCGTGGACCTGGCCGATGTCGTTGCGGCCGGTGCTCTACGCGATCACCAACCAGGACGTGCCGGGGTGCGGCGCACAGTCGTGTGTGAAGGCCGTGATGCTGGTCGGCACGCCTGCGATGTGGTTCATCGCGGTGCCGGTGCTGGCATGGGCGTTGTGGCGAGCGTTCATCAAGCGGGATTGGCGCTACGGCGCGCTCCTGGTGGGCTACGGCGCCGGCTTTCTGCCGTGGTTCGCGGACATCGACCGGCAGATGTACTTCTTCTACGCGGCGACGATGGCGCCGTTCCTGGTGTTGATGATCGCGATGATCCTTGGCGACATTCTGAGCAAGCCGAACCAGAACGCGGAGCGACGAACGCTCACGCTGATCGCCGTGAGTTGCTATCTCGCCGTCGTCGTCACGAACTTCGCGTGGATGTATCCCATCCTCACGGGCATTCCGATCTCGCAGTCGACGTGGAACATGCAGATCTGGCTGCCCTCTTGGCGCTGATTTTTGCACTCACGGCTGCGATTTGGCGCTATCCACAGCCCTAGGCGCAATTTTCAGTGGCGGCCGCGGAATTGTCGGCGATGATCGCGAGCATCCCCGCATGCGTGACGTGTTCATCGGTAGTGCGGCGCTGGCCAGCGGCCGGCTCACCCGAGCCCAGCTGCGGTGGAACTATCGCCCGCTATTCCCCGACATTTACCTTTCGAAGGTCGTCGCGCCCTCACTTCGACTTCGCACCGTCGGCGCGTGGTTGTGGTCAGGCCGCGACGGCGTGATCGCCGGTCGAGCCGCGGCCGCACTCCAGGGCGCGCTGTGGATCGACGCGGCAACGCCCATCGAGATGATCTGGCGGTGCGGTCGTCCTCCCAACGGCATCGCAGTTCGCAACGAGCGAATAGACGCCGAGGACATCATGATGATCGACGGGATTCCGGTCACCACGCCGGAACGCACTGCCTTCGACATCGCTCGACACCTGCCACGTGATCTCGCGGTCCGGCACCTCGATGCGCTCGCTCGCGCGACTGGCGTCAAAGCAACCGACGTTCAATTGTTGGGCGAGCGCTACCCGAGGGCACGGGGATTGCCACGATCGCGAATCGCAGTTCCGCTGATGGATGGCGGAGCTGAATCCCCACAGGAAACGCGGGTACGGCTGATTCTCATTGACGACGGGCTTCCTCTGCCGCGCACCCAGATTCGTGTTAGCGACGGCGTGAACGACGCATTCATCGACATGGGCTATGACCAGCCGAAGGTCGGCTTCGACTACGACGGCGAGCAGCACCAGACCAACCGCGATCGATATGTGCACGACATTGGCCGAGCCGAACTGCTCGACCGCGAAGGCTGGATCGACATTAAGGTTGTCGCAGAACACAGCAGGCAATTCATCCTGCATCGTGCCCGCGCGGCATTCGCCCGCCGCCGGTGGATACCGCCAAAATTGCACTAAGGGTTGCGAATTCGAGCGCGCAACAGCCCTGAGCGCAAAATTCGGCGCGGTACTAAAGCGGATCGCGCGCTGCCGGACACGACATGCAGCGTGGGCCGCCGCGGCCGGTGCCCAACTCGGACGCCTCGATCGGAAGCACCTCGATGCCCGCATCGGCAAGCCGCGCGTTGGTTTCCGTGTTGCGCTCGTACGCGACGACCACACCCGGTGCGAGTGCCAGCGTGTTGTTCCCGTCGTCCCACTGCTCGCGCTCAGCCGTCACCGGGTCCAGCCCCGTCGCGATGACCCGCAGCTTCTCGATCTGCATCGCACTGGCGGCGGCCCGCACAAACGGCACAGCGTCGTCAATCCGAACGCCGCGGTCCCCGTCCCGGTGAATCATGAACGCCGACAACGAGTCGACGATGTTCGGGTACATCACCGCCGCGTCGACGTCGACCATCGTGCACACCGTGTCCAGGTGCATCTGCGCGCGCTCCTGCGCGATCGGCACCGCCAGCACGGTGTGCGCCAAGTCGTCGTCGAACAGGCTGCGCGCCAACGCTTCCGCGCCCGCGGGCGTGGTCCGCTCCCCTACCCCGACGGCGACCACCCCGGGTGCCAGCAGTAGCACATCGCCGCCCTCCACGGGCGCCGACCGCGACTCATATGCCCGTCGCACGCCGAGGAACCGCGGGTGATGCGCGTAGATCAGGTCGGTCAGCGACGTCTCGCGCACCCGCGCAGGCAATGCCAGCGATGTGATCGCCACCCGCGGCCCGATCCAGAACGACGAGTCGCGCGTGAACAGCAGATTGGGCAGCGGTTCGATGACGAAATCCCCGCCGTGGTGCATCCGCCGCACCAGCGACAGCTCACCGCCGCTGAACGGCAATTCGTTGAACGTCATCCCCGCCGTCAGCACCCGGGCAAGCGAGCCCGCGTCCAGCGTCCGCAGGTACGCCGAAAGCTCTTGCGCCAGTGGAAGTCCCAGCCGTCGCGAGTCGACCGCCGCCGATATCCCATGCATCCGCGCCGCACCGCTGTGAGACAGCGCCTGGGTCAACAGGTCCGCGAGCAGCAGCACCTCCACGTCGCGCGATTCCAGCACTGCGGTGAACGCGTCGTGCTCCTCCTGCGCCTTGGAGACCCACGGCAGCCCGTCGAACAGCAGCGCGTCGTTGTTGCGCGGTGTGAGCCGCTGCAGTTCGGCCCCCGGCCGGTGCAGGATGACAGCGCGCAGCCTGCCGACCTCCGAGTCGCACCCCAGCGCAACGTCTGTCACATCTAGCACAGTAGCGCCAGCGTTCACCTCAACTATGGTTTAGGTCATGGAGCTGATTCACGAACTCACTCCGGGCGAGATGTCACATCGCAGCGGCGTGGCCGTCTCGGCGCTTCACTTCTACGAACGCGAAGGCCTCATACACAGCCGCCGGACCAGCGGCAATCAGCGCCGCTACACTCGCGAAACGCTGCGGCGTGTCGCATTCATCCGCATGTCGCAGCGCCTCGGCATCCCGCTGGCGCGCATCCGCGAGGCCTTGGCCACCCTGCCCACCAGCCGAGTCCCGACCAGCAAGGACTGGGCCCGGCTGTCGGCGGGCTGGCGGCAGGATCTCGACGATCGCATCCTGCACCTCGAGCGGCTTCGCGACAACCTCGCCGGCTGCATCGGGTGCGGCTGTCTGAGCCTGAAGACCTGCGCCCTGTCCAACCCCGGCGACGTGCTGGCCGACCAGGGACCCGGCGCAGTGCGCCTATGATCCTTCGAACGCCTGTGCGATAGACTCGCGGGCATGGCGCTGGCTCTCCAAAGCTCGCTTTTTGAGCACGCCGAACGCCGCGACCTCGGCAGCGGTGCATGGGTCGAGGTGCGGTCCGGCTGGCTCACGGATGCCGACGGCCTGTTCGACGAACTCCACGACTGCATCCCGTGGCGCGCCGAGCGCAGGCAGATGTACGAGCGCGTGCTCGACGTGCCGCGGCTGGTCAGCTTTCACAACCTCGTCGACGAGCCTGCCCCGCACCCAAGGCTCAAACAGATGCGCCGACGGCTCAACGACACCTATGGAGGCGAGCTCGGCGAGCCGTTCACCACCGCGGGTCTGTGTCTCTACCGGGACGGCAACGACAGCGTCGCCTGGCACGGCGACAAGATCGGCCGCAGCGCCTCAGCAGACACCATGATTGCGATCGTCAGCCTCGGCTCCACGAGGGTTTTCGCGTTGCGCCCACGCGGTGGCGGCAGGTCGCTGCGGCTCGCGCACCGACACGGCGACCTGTTGGTCATGGGCGGGTCGTGCCAGCGCACGTGGGAACACGCGATTCCGAAGACGGCGCGGCCGGTCGGCCCACGGATCAGCATCCAGTTCCGCCCGCACGACGTCCGCTAGACGATGAGTCAGCCCTTCACGGCCGCGACAGCCGCGGTCAGCAGGTCCTTCGCGCGCTGGGTGTTTACCGGGGCGACGGGCTTGTCGGGAAGCACCAACGGGTTGGCGGAGACGATCACCAAGAAGGTGCCGAAGCTGGCGACGTAGTTGTAGAGCTCGCCGGTGCGGGGCTTGCCGTCGACGGTCGTCTGCAGCACCCGGTGGGTGCCCAGTGTGTGCACCCCGTCGATCTGTGGCGCCTCGACCACCTCGACGAGCCCGCGCATTCCCGGCCTGGTGAACGCGACCTTCTGGCAGTTCTGCGCGGGATCGCTGCGAGGCACCGCCTCGGAGGTCTCGACCGCGATCGCGATGAACCGGTTGCCCTCGCCTTCTGCGGTCGTGGCGGACATGTTGCCTTTCACGCCCGCAGGCAGGACCTGTTGGCTGGCCGACTTACCGCAGTCGGCGGGGTCGAACGTCATTCCGGACGGGAGCGGCTGCGGCCCGAACAGTCGCGGATCGATGCCCGTCGGTCCCACGCTGTTCACCTTGAAGTCCGGCCCGAAGCTGGACTTGACGTTTGCGATGTGGGCGATGTCGGCGTGCGAGAAATCCTGCTCTGCGGATTGTCCGGTCGCGCATGCGGTCAGCACGCCCGCGCACACAACGACAACGATCGCCCTCGGGTTCGACATCGCCGCCAATGTACCCGCAGCATCGCCCTCAGCCGCGTAACGCCGACACCGTTTTCACCAGCAAATCCGCCGCGAAATCCTGTCCGAGTGGAGGATTCGGCGAGCCTGGATCGCTGACGACTGTGACGAACACGACGTAATCGCGCAGATATGTGGTGAACGTGTCCGCATGCGAATGGGTTTCGGTGCCGCCCTCGACGACGGTGGTGGTCGAAGTCGTCAGGCCGACCGTCACCGCGCCGTCGATCGCAGGCGCCGCCGCGAATGCGACGGTTCCGCTGGTATGCCCGCCCGACACCGTCCACTGGCCGCACTCGTCGATCAGTGACGGATCGAGGGTCGCCGTCGAACCCGCGAGCACCGCGTAGACGATCCCACCCGCGCCCGAGGCTGACCACCCCCGCGTCGTCGCCGCCGCCGTACCGTCGACAGGATCGGCGAGAACGCCGCACCGCGGCGGGTCTGCGGTCCAGCCCGGACCCAGGCCCCACAACGCGACGGGCACCGCCCTGCCGGGCAGGGCGGTCACCTCGTAACCGCTCGGCAGTTCCGTACGCACCCGTTCGATCCGCGCAGGATTCACCGAAGCCGAGGAATCCGTCGGCGCTGCCGGAGGCGCGGATGTGGGCGTCTGTCCGCACGCCGCCACCCAGAGAGACAGCGATGCGAGCAAGGCAAACAGCCGCACGCCCGTTGATACCACAGAGATCGCTTAGAAAATCCCTGCAACGTCGCGTGTCCGCCGGGCGATGAACAAATACCAGGCAAACAAAAGAATGGAGACTGTCATGCGCACAGGCTGGGGTGTGGCAGCAACGGTAGCCCTGAGTGTCGTGTTCGCACCGGCTGGACTGGCGGCGGCGGAACCCACACAGAACGGCAACGCGTATCAAACGATCGGCATGCTCGAGGACGAGGGCTACGACGTCATCATCGACCGCGTCGGCAATGCGCCGATCAACCAGTGCATCGTCACCAGCGTCCGCAACCCGCAGACGCAGACCAGGACGTTCTGGGTCGGTGAGGGCAGGGACCGTCGGCTTGTCACCGTCGTCGTAAGCAGGTCGATTAACGTGACGTTGAACTGCGACGTCTGATCCGAGACCCGCTGGCAGGGGTGGTATTTGGGTGCCGGCCATCTCGTATTCACGTCGCGACCAGTGGTGGAATCAAATTGCGCTACTGCGAGTTTCACTAATCAGACCACGGTGGCCGGAGGGGACGGCTGCGGTCCGAAGGAGCAGACGTGAAGGCACCACGAATAATTGACTTGACTTTTGCCGCCATTTCAGGAGGAGCTTTTTTCGTACTGGCCCTGGGACTTCCGGCCGGCGCACAGGCCGCGCCATCCGGTATCGGGTCGGCGCAGGACACCGTCAACGAGCTGGAGCACAACGGCTTCAAGGTAGTGCTGAACAAGATGGGCGCAGCCCCACTCGATCACTGCACGGTCGACTCGGTTCGTCCAGGTGAGACGGTCAGCCGTCTTGTCCAGAACGGCAACCAGCTGGTGAACCAAACCGTCTATCAAACCGTGTATTTGACGGCCAAGTGCTGACGGTCTAGGCGGCTGCCTTCCTCTCGGGTTTCGAGGAGCCAGTGTCGTGTGACGCCGCGGTCGAGTCTGTCTTAACCGCGGATGTCTGTGTGGTCGTAGACGGCTCGTCAGACGACGAGGACGGCGATTCCTTCGGCTTCTTCTTGGAGTTGAAGTCGATCAGCCCGCGCACCTTTGGCCGGTCCGACTTCTTCGTGTCCGACTTCTTCGTGTCCCACTTCTTCGTGTCCGGTTTGACAGGCTTGGTAGCGGCGGGCATCGTATCCTTCTGAGCCGACTCATCTTTCGCTTCGTCATCGTTGCCAGAGACCGCCTGAGGCTCCGAATCATTCTGGGCTGCAAGCGGTTCAGCCGTCGTCGATTCCGACATAGCCGACACGGGAGCCGGCGGGTCAGGCAGTGCGGGGCCACCGACGCCGTAGGGTCCCGACGGTGTGGTGCCCAGGCGCCTGCCGAGTCCGAGTTCTTCCATCGCGTCGTCGATGCCGACGGGAATCGACTTGATCAGATTCTTCGTGACCGTGATCGGGTTGACGTGCGGCAGCAGCGATGCGTGCACCGGCACGCCCGGTCCGAGGTCGCGCCGGTACGCGGTCTCGATCAACACGCGGAGGGGCTCGTCCAACGCCGACAGAACGAAATGCGGAACACCGATGCTCTCGAGCGGTAGCAGGATCGGGACGATGTCGTCGTCGATGATGTAGTAGTCGGTGTCACCCGCAGAGCCCTGGTAGATCAGGTTCGCATCCGCCGTTGGGCTTTCGCTGTGCAGGTACAGATACCCGGCGAGAGCGTTGAGCAACGCAAGGGGATTGAGCACCCAGACGGGATGGTCGGAGATACCGTCGTAGAGGAAGGTGATGTCCTTGGTCGGCGCGACGTAGCTGCCGTCCGGATTCTGCGGGCCGTCGGTCGGGGTAGCGCCGTCGAAGGTGATCCCCAGGAATGGGATCTTGCGGATGAACTTGTAGCGCTCCAGAATCCCGCCGTTGGGCTTATTGGGATTGGCCAACAGCACGAAGCCGGCGATTGGTGTGGCCTCCGGATCTGCCGGGTCGTAGTCCTCGATGAACTTGCGCTTGGCGATCGTCGCTATGCGCCCGCTCTGCGAGTAGCCGAAAATGATCACCCGGTCGTCGGCGTTCGGCGTGTTTGCGTCGACAGCGTCCTGCAGGTCCACCACGCCCTCGGCGACCGAGTCGTCGAACGTCAGCGTTCCGAACACCGGGAAGAATTGCTCCGGGGTGTGCACAGCCAGCGGCGGGGGGTCGTAGGGCAGGTCTGCGAACGGGTTGATGTAGCGCTGGCTCACATCGGCGACGTAGGCGGCATTCGGATCGGGATTCCAGGTGCCGCCCATGATCAACGCCGTCGTCGCCTGCAGCTGGATCGCGGTCGTCATCGTCCAGGAAATCCCGAGGATGACGGCGCCGATGAAGGCCAGGAAACCTACCGACAGCGAACGAATGATCTTGCGCATGATCGAGACCTCGCCATCACGGACTCAGAAAGAAGCGCACGCCACGGGCGCCCAACGCCTGCGAGAGTCGGCTTGCCCACCCCACAGCAGCACCACAGGTGGATTTTGCACCCGCGTCAGCGGAGCGACGCCAAGTTCGCCCCGCCAGCCAGTCGATAGTTGACTCGTCAAGTATCTTTGCTTGCAAGATCAATACAATTCCGCGTGACAAACCGCGGTCACCAGCGCTGACGGGCCTTGCTCGGGGGCGATACAGATCGTTTGCGGGTTCAATAACTCGTTGCGTTCGCGGAGCGTCGCCTGCCGCAGCCCTCGGCAACCCGCGGGGCTGCAGGCCACGCCGGTCAGAGGGAGACAGCCGTCGCGAACCACCACCCTGCGTAGCGATTTCACATGCGGCCGATGTTTGCCGACCGTAGGCTACGCCGGAGATTTCCAATCGACAGGAGACCTAATGACACGGTCACTTCGGGCCAGCGTTGTCGCCGTTGCGGCGATCGCCGTCGGTATCGCCCTATCCGGCTGCGGATCGGACACCAAGGCCGAGCCGACCCCCTCGAAGCAGACGTCCACCGAATCGTCGGCCACCGCCAGCAAAGCTGCACCGACGACGTCGGCACAGGCCGCGGGTCCGAACAAGACGATCGTCGACTACATCAAGGAGAACAGCATCACCGAGGCCCCCGTGCACCGGGGCGTTCCCGGGTCGCCGACGATCAACCTGCCGTTCCCGCCCGGGTGGGAGGACGCCGGAAATCGCACGCCGCAGTGGGCCTACCTCGCGATGCTGTCGAGTGATCCGGCGGTGGCGCAGGATCCGCCGACGATCATCGCGCTGGTGTCGAAGCTGACGGGCAACGTCGACCCGGCCAAGATCCTGGAACTCGCCCCGGGCGAGATCAAGAACCTGCCCGGCTACGAGGGCGCAACCGACGGCAGCCCGAGCACGTTGGGTGGGTTCGACGCGACCCAGATCGGCGGCACCTACACCAAGGACGGCGTCAAGCGCGCCATCGCCCAGAAGACAGTGGTGATCCCGGGCCAGGACGGGCTGTATGTGCTGCAACTCAACGCCGATGGCACCGAGGACCAGACGGGCTCGTTGATGGACGCGACGAACGTCATCAACGAGCAGACCACAATCACGCCGTGACGCGTCAGGCGCGCGAGATCGCCGAGGCCTCGGCGATCTGCCCGGGGGCGGGACGCACCCCGGTGTAGCGCTCGAATTGTTCGGCGGCCTGCAGTGCGATCACCTCCGCGCCGGTGATCACCTTGACGCCGGCCGCGCGCGCAGCCTTGATCAGCGGGGTCACCGACGGCAGCGCCACCACGTCGAAAACGACGTGCGCCTTGGCGATGGTCGCCGCGTCGAATGCCACATCGCGTTCTTCCGGCCCGCCTGCCATCCCGATCGGCGTGACGTTCACGATGATCGGCGCCGTGCGGTCTGCGATGTCGGGCGCGTACTCGTAGCCGAGCCGGTCGGCCAGTGCGGGCCCCGCCTCAGGATTGCGCGCGACGACGATGCCCGAGTGAAAACCGCTGTTGCGGAACGCCGAACCGACCGCGCTGGCCATGCCACCGCTGCCGCGGATCAGCACCGCGTCGTCCGTATCCAGGTCGTGCTCGTCGATAAGCCGTTGTACCGCAATGTAATCGGTGTTCGATGCGGTCAGGTGCCCGTCGTCGTTCACGATCGTATTGACGGAGTGGATCGCCCGTGCCGACGGCTCGACCGTGTCGACGAGCGGGATGACGGCTTCTTTGAACGGCATTGACACCGAACACCCGCGAATGCCCAGCGCCCGCACGCCGCCGACAGCGGCGACGATGTCGGTGGTGGTGAATGCCTTGTAGATGAAGTCAAGGCCGAGTTGGTCGTAGAGGTAGTTGTGGAACCTGGTCCCGATGTTGCTGGGCCGGCCCGCCAGCGAGATGCACAGGCGGGTGTCTTTCGAAAGCGGCGGGCGCATCAGCCGACGACCCTGACGACCCGGGCGGTCACATCGCGAATCTGTTTGGTCAGGTCCGGCGAGAAGGGCGGGTCGGGCGGCCTGGGAACGTCGATGACGGTGGTGACGACGCCTAGATCGTCACGGTGCCACTCCGCATGGAAGTGATCGAGGATTGCGCGCATGGAGTAATTGTCGCTCAGCACTCGGGCGGTAAAGCGTTGGACGTCATGGTAGTCCGCCGCCACAGCGAGTGCGCCCATGAGAAATGTGCCGATGCCTCTCCCCTGGTATGCGTCGCCCACGATGAACGCCACTTCGGCGACCGCAGGGTCGATCTCGTCACGCACGAAGCGCGCGTCTGCCACGACGGGTCCGTCGAAACCGTCGGTCATCACCCAGACGAAGTGGTGAACGTAGTCGACCTCGAACAAGTACCGCATCAACGATGCGGTCGGGTTCTGTGGGGTCTGGAAGCGGCGGTACAACGTCTCACTGGAGAACTCGACGGGGCCGTTCGTGGTGCGCTTGTTGTCGCCGGGCAGCACCGGCCGCAGGTGCAGTTGGGTACCGTCGCGCATCCGCACCGGGATCGGCGTGATGAACGCGGCGAGGCGCTGCCGCCCCAGTCGCAGGAGTTTGTCGAGCATGCCCGGCAGCTCGAGCATCGTGGCGAACGCATCTCGCCCACCGACCCAGCCCGTCAGCGCTTCCTTCGCGATCACCGTCGCGGTCCGCGGCCCGTTCCGGAGCAGGGCGATCTCGCCCGCGATCAGCCCGGGCTTCAACTCTGCGACGGTGTCGTGGCCGTCGATGCCGGTGTGCGTCACCTCGGCGCGTCCATAGCCGATGATCAAGAAGGAAACCGCCAGCTCGCCCTGCTGCATGAGCACCTGGCCGGCCGCCGCCGTCAGCGGGCGCAGTTGTGCGGCCAGCGGCACGAGGGCCTCGGTGGGGCAACCGGCAAAGATTTCCAACGCGGCGAGGTCGTCGGCGCGGACATCAGTCAGGCCGGACACGTCACGAGGCTACGATGTCTCTGTCGCAACCGGCAAGGAGCCCCGAACCGGCATCCCGAGGTACAACTTGGCCCACTAGCGGGCAGAGCGCGACGTGTTTGCTTAAGCTGCTAACTAATTATCTCTGCGGTCATTTAAGAGAGGGCTGGTCGGGCAGGCCGGCGCCCACCGCCGAACAGGAAGGTGACGCACCCGCGATGGAGGCTTCCATTCCCGCCCTGCTGCGTGAACGTGCGAGTCTGCAGCCCAATGACACTGCATTCACGTTCCTCGACTACGAGCGGGACCCGGCTGGCTTTGCCGAGAGTTTGACGTGGTCGCAGCTGTACCGGCGTTCGCTGAACGTTGCCCACGAACTTAGCCTTCACGGATCGCCCGAGGACCGGGCAGTCATCCTGGCGCCGCAAGGGCTTGATTACATCGCTGCGTTTCTTGGGGCGCTACAGGCCGGTTTCTACGCGGTCCCGCTCCCGGTGCCGCAGCCCGGCGCCCACGATGATCGGGTCAGTTCGGTACTGGAGGACACATCGCCGTCGGTCATCCTGACGACGTCCGATGACGTTGCCAACGTCATCGAGTACGCGCAACCGCAGAATGGCGGGCCCGCACCAGCGATCGTCCAGGTCGATTTGCTCGACCTCAATGCTCCGCGCAGGGCGCGCGGTCGGAGCCGGTGGCCGAGTATCGCCTATCTGCAGTACACATCGGGATCCACCCGGGCGCCTGCGGGGGTCGTGATCACGCACCGAAACCTGGTGGCGAATTTCGAACAGATCATGTCCGACTTCTACGACAGGGTGGTACCGCGGGACGCCACGATCGTGTCGTGGCTGCCCTTCTACCACGACATGGGACTGGTCCTCGGAGTTTGCGCACCGATCCTGGGGGGAATCGAGACGGTGCTCACCAGCCCGATGGCTTTCCTGCAGAAGCCGGTCCGGTGGTTGCAGTTGATGGCAAGCAAACCTCACGTCGTGTCGGCCGCGCCGAACTTCGCCTTCGAACTGGCGGTAAAGCGAACAACCGATGAGGATATGGCCGGGCTCGATCTCGGCGGCGTGGTGCATGTCCTCAGCGGCAGCGAACGCGTACACGCCGCCACGTTGAAGCGCTTCACAGATCGGTTCGCCCGCTTCAACTTCCGCGACATAGCCCTGCGGCCCTCGTACGGACTTGCAGAAGCGACGGTGTACGCCGCATCGCGCAAACCCGGCGATCCACCAGTATTCGCTCACTTCGATCCAGAGAAGCTGTCCGCCGGTCACGCGAAGCGATGCGAAAGCGGCGACGGCACGCCGCTGATCAGCTACGGCGTGCCGCGGTCACCGGTCCTGCGCATTGTCGATCCGGAGACCGACACCGAGTGTCCGGCCGGAACGACCGGTGAGATCTGGGTGCACGGTGACAATGTCGCGCAAGGTTATTGGGGGAAACCGGCGGAAAGCGAGCGCACGTTCCACGGCCGGTTGGTCGCGCCTTCCGAGGGCACACCCGAAGGCCCGTGGCTGAGAACCGGAGACCTCGGTTTCGTATCCGAGGGTGAACTGTTCATCATGGGCCGCATCAAGGATCTGTTGATCGTGTACGGCCGCAACCACTCTCCCGACGACATCGAGGCGACCATCCAGGAGATCACCGGAGGCCGTTGCGCGGCAATCGCGGTGCCGGACAAGCAAACCGAAAAGCTGGTTGCCATCGTCGAACTCAAGAAGCGGGGCGACTCCCCTGAGGAGGTGCTCAACAAGCTCCGCAGCGTCAAGGGCGAAGTCACCTCGGCGATCTCGAAGTCGCACGGTCTGCGGGTGGCCGATCTCGTCGCTGTGTCACCGGGCTCGATCCCGATCACCACGAGCGGCAAAGTCAGGCGCGCGGCCTGCGTCGAGCAGTACCGTCGCAATCAGTTCAGCCGCTTGGACGCCTAAGCCCGCGCTGCGTTGTGTAGCGTGCCGATGCGCTTGCCGTCGGCGACGGCTACATACACGGATTTCGTTGCTGCGACATAGCGATCGACGGATTCCCTGGCGACCGGGTTGTTCGGGAACAGCACGGTGATTGTGGTCTCGTGCACGAGCCGGTTCACCCACACTGACACTTGGTGCGACACCCTGCCTTCATGGTGGATGCGGAAATCCAGTGGAGAGTTGGCTACGGTGGACAGCGGGGCGATGCTTGCGTCCAGGTAGGACATCACGAGATTCCCCGGTTGCGGCCTCCCAAGCCCCAGTTCCGGCGGGGCCAGCTCCACCACGCGGTCGTAAGGCACGCGCGCTAGCTGGATGCGGGAGTCGAAGCATGTCTGCGCTGCGTGCGCGGCATTGCTGAAAGACGTTGCGGCGGTGTGGATCGTGACCGGAAGCAGTCCGGCGAACCATCCCGTCGTGGTGAGTTCGGCAGGCGTGCTGCGGGTATCGATCGGCGTGATCCCGTAGAAGGTTTCTGCACCAGTCAATTCGTGTTCCGCGATGGCGGCGCAGGCGAACACTCCTCCGCTGAACCGAGCCCCGACGTCCATCAGGGCGGATTCGAATCGCTTCGTCTGTTCGCCGTCGAGCAGCGTTACGGTGATCAGCTCGCCGTCCGTCGGGATTGACAAGTCGCCCAGTGGCAGTGGAAAGCGGGGCAGGCTTCCGCCGTTGTGTTCGGCGAACTCGATCCACTCGCGTACCTCCGGGGAGTCCGCCGTCAAAGCCGACGTGTACTCGCGCTGCCGGACGCAGTAGTCGTCATAACTACCCACCTCTGGCAATGGGAGCGGCGGGGCCCCGGCGACCAAGGCGCTATACATCATGTGGATCTCGCCGAACAGGACCCCCAACACCATCGGGTCGACGCACAAGTGGGCGATGCTCGCATAGAAGACGAAGTGGTCCGCCTCCTGAATGACCCCGAACGCCCAGCAGTCCCACTCCAGCGGGTGCGGCGCCAAGATGTGCTCGCGAAGTTCCGTCGTGGTCATGTCGCCGTGCTTGACCGGGACGACCTTGATATCGGCCGGGTTGTCGATCGTGTGCCGAACGATGTCTTCACCATCCGTGCACTCAAACCAACTTCGGTATGTGTCGTGCCGACGAAGGTGTGCATTGATGGTGTACGTCATGGCGCGGATATCACACTGACCGGCCATGTCCCACGTGAAGATCATCAGACGCGACATGTCGAGGCCGCGGGCGACATGGTCGCAATAGCGACGGAGATGCTGCGCTTGCTGATAACTGGCGGGCACAGGGCTTACGGGCGCGCGGCCGGCCTTCGTCAGCGATGCGGGCGATGCGTGCCAACAGACGACTGAACCCGGTTCGGGCTCCCAATCGTCGATTGTGGCTATCGCGAACACGTTTTCCTTCCATGGCACGAATGCCAGTCCAGGTACACCCTCCGCAGCCCATGAGGCCGTGACCTCAACTGAATTCGCGTACGGCGAAAGGTATTCGGCTCCTCACTCCGATCGTTCTTCGGCACACGCGTCGATGCGTGTGGGTAGTCTAGCGAATTTTCTGGACGCTAGTGCAACTACCCCACGTGTGCGCCAACTCGGCAACCCCCAACCCCGTATTGCCTGCACAAACGCCCTCTGCGCCGATGCGAACAGCGCGACCGCTGCTGAACGGGCCAGAGACGCTTGTTTGCTCAGTCAGGTCGGCAGGCCCTCTCTTTCCGCATCCTCCCGGTACCGGGCGATCCATTCTGCGGACCGCTGGTCGGCCTGGCGTTTCAGCGTCGGCTCCAGTTCCAGCCGTGGCTCGAGACCCAACGCCTCGAGGATGGTGTCCACCACCTGGGGTAACTCGCAACACAGCGCCGGATAGGAAATCTGGATCGGTTTGATGTTCTCCTCGGCGAACCAGGCCCGCCAACCGTCCTCCTGCGCGCGCAGGAGTTTGACGACGTAGGCGATCGCACCCGAGTGATACCGCGCACGCGAGTCCCGGATCGGATCGGGCCTACCCTGCCAGACCCGTGTCTGTACGGCCAGCCAGAAGGACACCGCCTGCGCGATCACGTCAGGGCGGTAGACGTGAATCAGTACCGGCATGCTGCCGATGACATCTCGGATCGCGGCGAGCAGACTGTCGCCGGATCGGTTGGGCAGTCCCGCGGCGCGTTCCATCAACAGCGGCGTTTGGTTCCACATCAACTTGCCGCCCCACACGCCGTTGGGGGTGGTGCCGATGGTCCGCACGTAGTCGCGCCAAATCACCGCGGGCGCGGTGTCCGGCTTGCCCTCGGCCAGGGGATCGAGCAGCCGAAGGATCGACTCGTCCTCGACCCCGGCGAACCATTCGCGTGGCTGCGGGGCCAGGCTGGTCGTCGGCAAGTACTGGAAGAACTCCTGAGGCTCACCAGCGACGCCGGTTGCGCGCAACGATTCGACCAGCAGCGTGCTGCCGGTGCGTTGCGATGCAAGCACCAGATACGACGTCGGCGTGTGTGTCACTCCAATACCTAACGCGACTGGATTCGCGGTGGACAAATGCAAACCGTACCCGAATTACAGACCATGCCTCGATTCACTCTCTTCTCGCTGCGCTCCTGCGTGGTCATCGCCAACAGTGGTCGCATTCCTGCTACCGCTTGCCCTCCAAGGATCACAAAGTTCACTGGCCGTCTGTGCCGTCTCTTACATACGTTCCAACCGCTCGTAATAGGCAGAGTTCGTCGATCCAGCAAACTAGTTCCAGCAACCGTCCCCCACGCATGCCATTATGCGAGGTAGGCGCATTTTTTGCCACCTGTACGCGTATCGGACCGATGTGGACACGGTAGCCCCTTAGATGTCCACGTGGGCACGGATCGGTCGGATCGGGACGATCTCCAGCAAACCATCTCGATGTGGTACGCGCCCAGTGCCAGGTCGGCACGTCGGCCCTCGTCCCGTCGGGTCGCTGCCGGGCGCCACCCAGTCCGGGCAACCATGCGAAACAAGTTGATCCGTTCGCCCACTTGCATTTTCGGGCAGAGTGGCCCTGGGCGGAGTAACCTCCCCATGGTGTGGGCCACCGTCTTGGTAATGGGCGTCGCGGTGATCTTCGAACCAATCCGGATGGGATTAGCGGTCCTCATGGTGAACAGGCCGCGGCCGATGCTGCAACTGCTTGCATTCTTGTGCGGTGGTTTCGCGATGGGTGTCGGTGTTGGCGTCGTCGTGCTGTTCATTCTTCGGTCCACGCCGATCGCCTCCGGACGATTCACTCTGCCCCAGGTTCAGATCACGGTGGGGCTACTCGCTCTGCTCATCGCGGCTGCGCTGGCCACAAACATCTCGGCCCGCATGCTAGTCCGCCGGCCCATGGCCGTCGCCGTGGTCGGGGGGAAGCGGCGGGATCGTGGAAGAGCCTGCGCCACCGAGTGCCCTGGAAAAGCTGTCAGCTTCCGAGCCGTCAAATTCCGCGACATGCAGCGGTCACGCGGGATTACTGAGCAAAGCTGCCGGAAGGGGAGTACGGTCCCCTTCATGTTGGCGACCGTGCTCGTTATGGCCGTCGCGGTGATCTTTGAACCGGTGCGGATCGGCTTAGCGGTTCTTATGCTGAATCGGCCACGTCCGGTGCTGCAACTGCTGGCGTTCTTGTGCGGTGGTTTCACGATGGGCCTCGGGGCAGGCCTGCTCGTGCTATTCATCTTTCGGGCCGCGCCGTTGGCCCCGCGCCACCTCACGGTGCCCAAGGTTCAGATAGCGGTCGGGCTGATCGCTCTCCTCGTCGCCGCCGGTATCGCGGCAAACCTCGGCGCGCGCAACCTCATCCACCGGAACCCGGTCGGCGCGGCAATCGGAGGCGACGCGGGCGTGCTGCTGGTCGAATCGACGCCAAGCCCAAGAGGCCTGGCCAGGCTGTCGACACGTACGTGGCACCTCCTTCAGGGCCGTTCGCTATGGGTGGCGGGCGTGAGCGGGCTGGGGACCGCATTGCCGTCCGCCAACTACTTGGGTGCAGTAGCTGTGATTCTCGTGTCCGGAGCATCGCCGGTGGCCCAGGTGCAAGCGCTTCTCATGTTCAACGTCGTCGCGTTCACGCTGGTGGAGATTCCGCTTGTTAGCTACCTGGTGGCGCCGCGCAAGACGCTTGAGCTAATGGCGGCGTTCCACGCATGGCTCCAGTCTCGCCCTCGCCGGAATATTGCCACGTTGGTGGGGGCGATGGGCGTCGTTATGCTTGTGCTCGGAGTGAGTGGTCTTTGAGTCGACGGTCGGCTGGTGCATCCCAAGGGTACGGTGGCGGTTTGCCCGGCGACCGTGGCGATGTCGGGAGAGGTCGTGTCAGTCGCGCCGACACTTTCGGGTTCAAAGAAACATCCAAACCAAGGTCGCTTTTTGTGAGGGGCGTTAGAATCATTGCTGCATCCGCCGGCACAGGCGCCGAAGATGGTCTTCCACTGGGTAAGGTTGCGGGTGGTAGCGCTCGTCGGCCGGGCTTCTGAGGAGGAGTCGTGAACAAACTACTCGTCGGAGCCATCGCGACGGGACTCGTAGGTTCATCGGTAATTTCGGGTGCTGGTGTCGCGGCGGGCGACTCCGTGTTGATAGTTCCCGGCACCGCGCCCCCCGCTGGGCCAGCGAAACAGTTTTATCACTTCAAGCCTGAATGGGTGCCCCAGATCGCCCAGAAGTACTACAACAATGCGCTCGTCACCAACAATCCCGGCGATCCCGGCGCCACCCCGGTGATCGTTAGCTATCCGGCGGCCAATCCGACGAGCACTTCTGGTGGGTTGTCGGTGGGTGAGTCTGTGGCCGCAGGGGCAGACAATCTCGACGCGGCGATCCGTAGCACCGAAGGCCCGATGACCATCGTCGGGTTGTCACAGGGTGCAGAGGTGATGACCGAAGAGCAGCTGCGGCTAGCTAACGATCCGACCGCGCCGCCCGCGGATCAGATCACGTTCATCAAGGTCAGTGACCCCGCGATTGTCCTCAGGCGGCTGTTCAAGCCCGGTACTCACCTTCCCTATTTTGACTACACCGTGCCGCCTCCGGTGGAGAGCCAGTACAACACCGTTAACCTCGTGAGCGAATACGATTTTGTCGGCGATCCGCCTGACCGCTGGGGGAATCTCCTTGCTGTCGTCAATTCGGGGATGGGCCTTAACCACACCATGGTGGCGTTCTCGGACCCGGCCAGCGTACCGGCGGAGAACATCACCGTGACGACCAACAGCAGGGGTGCCACCACGACGACGTACCGCGTCCCGCATAACGAGCTAGCCATCACAACGATGCTCCGAAATTCTGGACTGCCAAATCAACTGGCGGATCAGTTGGACCCGGTGATGGAGCCCATGGTGGCTGCCGCCTATAACCGCGATGGTGAGCCGTCGTCGCCCTACCAGCCCCCACTGGTCACCCAGCTCAGCCAGCTGGTCCATCTCCCCAACGCAAACCTGCCTACCGTTCCCATCGGTACGCCTCTCGGCATCGCTCCTCCGGTCGCGGCTCCCATTAATGCCTCCGTCGGTCCCGCGGTGACAGCCGTCGCGAACGAGGTCCGCGGCCCCGCGGCGACAGCTATCACGAATCAGGTCCGCGCTCTCCTACCCAAGGCGAAGCAATGAACAAACTGCTCGTGACAGCCGTAGCCGGAATCTTCTCGTCGGCAACAATTTTGGGTGGAGGCGTCGCCGCGGGGGATGAGACCGCTTTCATCGTCCCTGGCAGCGCACCGTCCCCCTACGGGCCGCTAAGGGCGCTTTATCGCTTCAATACCGCGGACCAGCCTGCGATCGGCGCAAACTATTACAACAGTGCGAGCGCCAACCGGGTAATCGTCCCCTACCCAGGGAGCTTTTGGCCGGTCACAGGATTGGATTCACCGACTGTGGGCGAGTCTGTGGCTATCGGGACGAACAATCTCGACTCCTCGCTCCGTAGCACCAGCGGCCCGATCGTCGTGACCGGGCTGTCACAGGGGACGCTGGTGCTCGACGAAGCACAGGCGCGGCTGGCGACCGACCCGAAGGCGCCGCCGCCGGAGCAGATCACGTTCATCAAGGCCGGCGACCCCGCCCATGTGCTCTCGAGAGTCTTCGAGCCGGGCACCTCCATTCCCCTCATCGACTACACCCTTCCCGCTCCGGTGGAGAGCCAGTACAACACGATCGACATCGTGGGCCAATACGACCCTTATTCCGACCCGCCTGACCGGCCAGGGAATCTCCTAGCCGACCTCAATGCGATTGCGGCAGCCGGGTATTACGGTCATTCCGCCACGGCGTTCTCAAACCCGGCCCGGGTGGCGCCAGAGGACATCACCGTGACGACCAACAGCAGGGGTGCCACCACAACGACGTACTTTGTCCGGACCGAGCGGCTACCGGTAGTGCGGGCGATTGAGGACAACACGGGGCTCTCCAATGAGACCGCGCAGCGACTTGACGAGATCCTGCGACCCATGGTCGATGCCGCGTATGGCCCTGCGCCAGCTCAAAACACGGCCACTCCGCTCAACCTACCCGCCTTCAACATCCCTGCCCTCAACGCGCCGGCCGCTGGCGCCGTCGGCCCGGCCGTCTCCCCTGTCGGCCCCGTGACTTCGGCCCCCAGCCTCGTCAACGCTACGAATGTCTTGAATCACGTCCGGGGCCTGCTACCACGGCGTTGACTTAGACCCATCACTCGGATCACTCAGGCTTTCGCTGCTATTTCGCAATCTCGGTGCGCTGGATCTTGCTGGGCGCCGAGGATGACACCAAGTCCTGGCAGGGAACGGTAGATGTCGGCGTCCGGGTGCTTGTCGAATTGGGTGCCAGCGCGGTCTCGAGATCGGCGAATTGGTGGTTGAGTTCGACGATGATGTTGACCGCTGCGGCGGTGTTGGCTCCGACCGCGTTGGTTACGGGCTCGGGCACGGCGAGGTGTTCAGTCCGTAGCGCGGTCTGGATGTCGCGAGTGTCGATATTGCGTTGCAGCCCAGCTGCTTCGAGCGCGGCGCTGATCTTCGACAGGCTCAACCGGGCGCCCTTGTCGGGCGTGGGTGCACTCGACACCGGTGCGCACCGGAACACCGAGCGGATGAAAATTGCCGCCGCCGACGCGATCCTATCCGTGGTCGCCGACGAGCTAACCGTCGACAAGGTCGTCCCGAGTCCGCTTGATTCCTACACGGGCATGGATCTGAACCAGGCCGGGATCGACTTCTGCCGAAAGACACACCACCTGCCCGGCCTGGAGTTCATGCACGGCGATGCCGACAACCTACCCTTCGCGGACCAATCGTTCGACGCGGTCATCAATATCGAAGCCTCGCACTGCTACCCGCGGCTGTCCCATTTCCTCGCCGATGTGGCTCGTGTGCTGCGCCCTGGAGGCCACTTCCTCTACGTCGACGCCCGGTGGCGAGATCAGGTCCCCGACTGGGAGGCGCCCCTCGCCGATGCTCCGATGCGGATGATTGCCCACGAGGACATCAGCGTGCAGTCGCTGCGGGGGATGGAGAACAATTCGCAACTGAACCGAGACTTGATCAGTCGCCATGTGCCTGCGCTCTTGCGTGGGGTTGCCCGCGATGGCGCAGGCGCGCGAGGTGGGGCGATCTAACGCGCGTTGGAGACCGGCGATTTCGTGCGAAGGATGTACTGCTTCACGACGGCATAGCCGAACCGGCAGAGCTCAGAGACCGGTGACCCCGAGCGCCAGCATCACGCAGACCGTTAGCGCCACCAACGCGGCAACCTCCCGGCGACGGCGAGACTGAAGCCAGGCGTGCAGTGCGGTCATCAACGCGCGCGTCTTCTGCGGCGCTGCCAGATAGCTCACGAGCGGGATCTCGGCCAGGGTGAAGGCCATCACGTTGAACAAGATGAGCGCTTGCACCTGTGCTGTCGGTGTCGCTCCGGTGGCAAGAATGACAGCCAGCGCGGCCATGTAGTTGGCTGACGGCAGCGCGGTCGCCAGCCCGCTTACTCCCGCGACCCCCAATGAGTCGCCCCGCAGAAGATTTCGAGCTCGAGTACGCGAAAATACCTGAGCAACTTGCCAATCGACGCCAGAGGGACGACGCCTTGCGCGTGTGCTCGCGATATTGCAAGTACGCCAAGCAGTTTGGACGTCGGCGAGCCTAGGCGGATTTGGTCCTCGCGGAGACCGGCCGCGACACCAATCGCGACGGCCACCAGTTCGCGCGGCCAATCAGCACGGCGACGGCCGGCACCGTGATGGTGCGTACCAGGAATGTGTCCAACAGAAGGCCGATGCCCACGACGAAACTGCCCTGCACCACGTTGCCGATGCTGGCAAATAACAGGCCGAACATCGACGCGGCGAAGATCAGACCCGCCGCGGTGATCACGCCACCAGTCGAAGCGACGGTTCGAATGACGCCGAAACGCATACCATGCGGAGATTCATCACGAATTCTTGAAATCAGCAGCATATTGTAATCAGCGCCCACCGCAACCAAAATTACGAAGGCTAATCCGGGCACACTCCAATGCAACTCCTGCCCGAATAGGAATTGAAATACCACGACCCCAATTCCGAGCGCCGATAGGTAGGAGATTATTACCGACAGAATCAGATAGAGCGGTGCAACTATCGCACGTAGCAGTGCGATAAGAATCAGCAGCACAACAAAAATCGTTACGATGACGACCAACCGGATGTCGTGGTTGTAGTAATCACGGGTGTCCCGCAACATGACGGGGAAGCCCGACATCGACACTTTCGCCTCCGCGAGGGCGGTGTTTGGTTGGGCGTCCCGCGCGGTGGCCATGATCGCGTTGACCTGATCCATGGCTGCGGTGCTGAACGGGTTGAGTTGGGTTTGCACCAGGTACCGCACCGTGTGCCCGTCGGGTGAGACGAAGATGCCTGCCGCTTTCTTGAAGTCGTCCAGATTCAGGAACTGCGGGGGGATGTAGAACCCGGCCATGGCGGGCGTCGACGCGTCCTGCTTCATGGCGAGCAGATACTGCGACGCCTCCCGGAGCCCGCTGCCCATCTGCTTGGTCTGGTCGACCAGCAGCTGTACGCCATCGGCGACCTGGCGGCTCGCGTCTGCCAGGGTGTTGGCCCCTTGCTGCAGCATGGCCAGGCGGCCCTGCAGGCTGCCGGGCTTGTCCAGCCCCGAAGCGCGCATCGCGCGGCTGGCCGTCTCGAGGGCGCTGCTCAGTCCCGTCAGGGTCGACCCGAGAGTCCGCGCGCCCTGCGTCAACTGCAGCTGTCGCGCCAGGTCGGCGATCTTGGTGAAGGTGCCGTCTTGGCGCGCGGTATCGAGTCGCTGCAGCTCGATGCGCGCGCCGGCGCAGACGGGATCCGTGATGCAGACCGGACTGCTGTCGAGCGCACGTAGCACCGGGCCTGCCCACGAGAAGCTTTCGGAGACGTTGTCGAGATTCGCGAGGATCGCATCGCCGAGCTCCTGCATGCCGTTCACCATTTTGGCCGCGTTGTCGATCTGGTTTAGCGTCTTGTTCCCGCCGAACAGGCCCTGCATGTATCCGAGGGCGTCGACCAGGCCGCGGACGCTGTTGATGGCCGAACTAACTTGGCCTCGTACGTCGCCGAGGCTGTCGGCCAGGGTGTCGGCACCGTTGGCCAGCTTGTTGAGATCACCTGAGTGGCCGGTGATCAGGTTCGCCCCTTCGTCCAGCTTCTTACCGACTTCGCCCGCCTGGTAGGTGGCCGTCGCCTGTTCGATCGGCTTACCTGTCGGCCGGGTGATGCCACTGATCTTCGCCACGCCCGGAAGCTGGCTTATCCGTTGCGCCATCTGCTCCAGATCGGCGAGGGCCCGCGGGGTGCGCAGGTCCTGTGGCGAGTGGACGATCAGGTACTCGGGGATGATCGAGTTGATCGGGAAATGCTGCTCCAGCGCGGCGTAGCCGAGTGAGCTGTCCACCGAGGCCGGCAAGGTTTTGCGGTCGTCGTAGTTGAAGCGAGCCAGGCCGACGCAGCTGGCCAGAACGATCAGCACCATCACGCTCGAGACCAGATAGCGTCCGGGTTTGCGCGCGATGCGAATGCCCGACCGGCGCCAGAAGCGACCGGTGAGGTCCCGGCGCGGTGGGATCCAACCACGGCGGCCGACGAGCACCATGATGGCCGGCAGAAGTGTCACCGCGGCAAGGAATGCGACGGCGACCGCCACCGCCAATGCCGTTCCGCACGTTGAGAACACCCCCAACTCGGCGAAGATCATCCCCATGAAGGTGATCGCAACGGTGGCCGCCGATGCGGCGATCACTTTGCCGATCGACGTCAACGCCTTCTTGACCGCCACATCCGAGCTGGCACCCTGCCGCAGATAGTCGTGATAGCGGCTGATCAGGAAGACGGCGTAATCCGTTCCCGCGCCGGTCATCATCCCGCTCATGAAGATGATCGTCTGGTTCGCGATGCCTAAGCCGAGTAGGCCCAGAGACGCCACGACAGCCTGTGCCACCACCACCGATATGCCGATCGTAATCAGCGGCAACAGCATGGTGATCAGGTTCCGGTAGATGATCACCAGGATGATGAACAACAGGATGGTGATCGCGAGTTCGATCCGAACCCTGTCGTGCTCACCGGTGGCGTTGAGGTCGGCGACGGTGACCGCGGGTCCGGTGACGTTGACCGTGAAAGGCGCGCCCTCGGTGCTTTTCTCGATGATGTCGGAGACGTTCTTGTAGGCCTCCTTGCCCCTTGGCGAGGCCAACGCGCCGTCAAGTCCGACCGGCAGAATCCAGGCCTTCTGATCCTGACTTGTCATCACCTGACGCAGCGGTGGCGTTGTGATGAAGTCCTGCAGCATGACCACGTCACGCTTGTCTTGCCGCAGCGCGTCGACGAGTGCCCGATAGGCGGTTTCGTCGCCCGGGCCGAGTCCTTTGTCGTTGCTCAGCACCACGACGAGGACGTTTTCCGACCCCGACTGCTTGAACGCCTCGGCCATCTCGTTGGCTGCGACGTTCGCAGGTGCGTCGGCGGGTAGGATCGCCACCGGATGGCGCTCCGACATCTCCTTGAGCGTCGGAACGGACAGCGGCAGCGCGATCGCGAGTGCGACCCAGAAGGCGATCACGACCCACGGCCACCGCACGACGGAATCGCCTAACCGGCCGAAGACGCCTCCACCTCCGGATGTGTTCGTTCTGTCAATCTGCCGTGACACCCAGTACCGCCGGACTCACGCCGACTGAGGAACCTCGGCGAGGCGACTCAGCGGTCCTGCGAAGCGGCCGTCGGCGACACGCGTGCAGACGGACTTCAGCGCATCTACGTAGCGCGCAATGGATTCGCGCGCAACCGGATTGCTTGGAAACAGCACCGTCGCCGCGGTCTCTCCGAATCGACCCACGAGCGTGCCCAGTGGATAGTTCACGCGGCCGTCGCTGTAGGCGCCGAGATGCACGCCGTCGAGCCGATTGGTGAGCAACGGAGCGAGCGGACCGACGCCCCCGTCGAAGTAGTTCAACAGTGGGTAGAACGGTCGCGGCCTGTCCAGCCAGGGCGCCAACTCGACGACGCGCTCAAACGGCACATGCGCCAACTGCGTGCCCGCATCGAAGGACTTCTGCGCGGCAGCGACGGTTTCCGCGAACGACGTCGCGGCGACTGGAACGGTGACAGGAACCAGGCCGGTGAACCAACCCTGCGTCACATGGTCGTCCGGCGTGCTGCGCGTATCGATGGGCGTGAGGCCGTAATACGTGTCCGCCCCTGTCAACTCGTGCACGGCAAGCGCAATGCTGGCCAGCAAGCCGCCGATGAACCGGGCACCGGCATCCACACAGGCCATTTCGAATCGTTGCGTCTGCTCGGCGTCCATCAGCGTCACCGACTGGAGATCACCGCCATCGAGCTGGGACCGATCACCAAGGGGCAGCGGGAAATCGGGGAAACCTCCACCATTGTTCTCGGCGAACTCGATCCACGCGCGCACCTCCGGAGAGTCCAAGGTCAACGCCGAGGTGAACTCGCGCTGGCGGGCACAGTAGTCGTCGTAGCTGCCCGCGTCGGGCAACTGGATGGGCGGCGCCCCGGACACCAGCGCGGCGTACATCATCTGGAATTCCATGAGTCCCACCCCGACGAACTGTCCGTCGGCGTGGAGATGATCGATGCTCGCGTAAAACGTGAAGCCGTCCTCGCCCTGGACGACCCCGAACCGGAAGCAATCCCAGTTCGCCGGGTCCGGTGTGGACACGACGTGATTGCGTAGCTCCTCCACGGACATCTCACCGTGTTTGGTGGGCTTGAAATCGATATCGCGCGGGTTGGCGATGGTGTGCCGGACGATGTGCTCCTCGTCGTGGTACTCGAACCAACTGCGGTAGGTCTCGTGCCTGCGAAGGTGTGCGTTGATCACGTATGTCATCGCGCGGATGTCGCATCGACCGCCGACCTTGCACGCAGAGATGAGCAGGCGTGAGTGATCGTGTCCCTTTGCAGCCTGCTTTGCATGGCTGCGAAGGTGCCTGGCCTGGATGTAGCTGGGCGGCACTGTGCTGATCGGCGCCGCTTCGGCCTTTTTCAGCGCCGCAGGCGTTGGGTGCCAAGTGATTACGGAACCAGATCCCGGCACCCAGTCATCAATCGTCGCTATCTCGACTGGCCCTAAAAACAACTTGCTCTCCTCTTTTTGGCCCCCGCACTCGAACAGTTCCAACTTCACCGTCGCTTCATGTCGTCGCTGACACGTCGTCCTCCGCAGGCGCGAGCTTGTCGCACAGGTAGTCCGCCAGGCCGCGAACGGTGGTGATATCGGTGGAAGTGATGCGAATACCCGTTTCGGTTTCGATGCGCGTGCGCAGTTCGAGGCTGCCCAGCGAGTCAAGGCCATATTCGGGAAGGGGGCGGTCGGGATCGATCGCGCGTCGCAGGATCAGACCGACCTGTTCAGACACCATACGCCGCAATCGGGTTGGCCACTCCTCGCGTGGCAGCGCCTCCAACTCGACACGCAGTTTGCTTGCGGCGGCACCGTTGCCGCCAAGGGACTTAAACGCCTCGGCGAACTTGCTGCGCTGCGCAAAGTCCGCCAACCACGGCGCTCCCATGATCGGCGCATAGCCACTGTACGAGCGCTCGTGGCGCACCAGCATCTCGAATGCGTACGCACCGTCGTCGGGACCGATTGCGGCGCCCGAGCTTTCGGCCAGCGCCGTGGCACGACCGACCTCGGCCCACGCGCCCCAGGCGATCGCCGTTGCGGGCAGGCCCTGAGCCCGGCGCCAGTTGGAGAAGCCGTCCAGCCAGCTGTTCGCCGCGGCATATGCGCCCTGACCGGGCGAACCGATCAGCGCAGCAGCCGAGGAGAACGAGCAGAACCAGTCCAGCGGCTGATCGGCCGTGGCGTAGTGAAGATTCCACGCGCCGTACACCTTCGGCGCCCAGTCGCGGTCGAGAAGCTCGTCGGAGATGTTGGCGAGGGTGGCGTCCTCGACCACGGCCGCCGCGTGCAGCACGCCGCGCACCGGGAGCCCGGTGGCCGTCGCCGTGGCCACCAACCGCTCGGCCGTTTCGGCGTCCGCGATGTCACCGCATTCCACCTCGATGTCGGCGCCGGTCGCTCGGATGAGCTCGATGATCTCTTGAGCCTTGACGCTTGGCTGCGAGCGGCCGTTGAGCACGATCCGGCCACAGCCGGCCGCGGCCATCTTCTCGGCGAGGAACAGGCCGAGACCGCCAAGGCCACCCGTGATGATGTAGGCGCCGTCGGGCCGGAAGACCTGAACCTGCTGCGGCGGCACCGCAACCCGGCTCTGTCCGGTGTGGGGGATGTCGAGCACCAGCTTGCCGGTGTGCTGCGCGGCGCTGATCACCCGGATCGCGGTCGCTGCCTCGGTAAGCGGATAGTGCGTGCTCGCCGGCGTAGGCAGTGTGCCGTCCGCTGTCAGTTCGTACACCGTGTTGAGCACCCCACGGATGTCCTCGGGGTGGGTGACGGAGAGCAGCCCGAGGTCCAGGGCGTAGAACGACAGGTTCCGGCGGAAGGGGAACAGCCCCATGCGAGTGTCGCCGTAGATGTCGCGCTTGCCGATCTCGACGAAGCGTCCGCCGAAGGCCAGCAGTTCGATACCCGCCCGTTGCGCGGCACCGGGGAGGGAGTTGAGCACGATGTCGACCCCGTAGCCGCCGGTATCCTTGCGGATCTGGTCGGCGAAGTCGATACTGCGCGAGTCGTAGACATGCTCAATGCACCACTCACGCAGCAGGTCTCGACGCTGCTTCGCTCCCCGCGGTGGCGAAGATCTCAGCACCTGCGGCCCGCGCGATCGCGATCGCGGCCTGCCCCACGCCACCAGTCGCCGAGTGGATCAGTACCTTGTCCCGCGACGAGATGCGGGCCAGGTTGTGCAGGCCGTACCAGGCGGTCGCGCTCGCCGTGGTCACAGCGGCCGCCGCCTGGTCGGTCAGCCCGGCGGGCAGCTTGACCGCCGCCGTCGCGTCGCAGTTGACGAAGGTGGCCCAGCAGCCGGCGGGCGACATGCCGCCGACATGGTCGCCGACGTGAAGCTCCGTGACATCCGGGCCGACGGCGGTCACCACGCCTGCGAAGTCGGTGCCCAACTTCGGAAGGTGGCCCTCGAAGCTCGGGTACCGGCCAAACGCGACCAGGACATCGGCGAAGTTGATACTCGACGCGGTGATCCGCCACCTGGATCTCGCCGCGGCTCGGCGGAACCCGGTCGAAGGCCACGAGTTCCATCGACTCGAGATCACCAGGCGTACGGATCTGCAGGCGCATGCCGTCGCCTTTGTGGTCGATGACGGTGGTGCGCCGCTCCTCGGGGCGCAGGGGGGTCGGACGCAACCGCGCCGTATACCAATCACCGTTCCGCCACGCGGTTTCGTCCTCATCGGATCCACCCAGCAGTTGTTCCGCGACCTGCCCTGCATCCGTCTTGTCGTCGAGGTCGATCTGGGTGGCGTGCAGATGCGGATGTTCGGTACCGATCACTCGCATCAGGCCGCGCAGTCCGACCTGCTCCAGGTTGGCCAGATCGCCGTGCACAACCGATTGCGCATTCCTGGTCAGCACATAGAGCCGGGCCGGCTCGCCAGCGATGTCCGGCAGCTCGCGGGCGATGCGGACCAGATGGTGCACATACTCCCCGCCGCGCAGCGCGGATTCCTTCTCCGGATTTCCGTTCTGCGGCGCTGTCAGCACCACCACACCGCGGAAACCGCCGGAATTCAGCTGCGAGACAAGCTCTTCGGCGTTGGCTTTGTGGTCGGCATTCTGCGGCCATTCCATCGTGGTGCACACCGCGCCTGCGGAGTGCAGCGCATCGGTCAGCTTCGTCGCCGTCGCATCGGCGCTCGCCGAAGTGCTGATCAGCAGCCATGCGCCGTCGGTGTCGCGCACCTCGGGCAATTCCCGCTGCTGCCAATCGATGGCGAGCAACCGCTCGTTGAGAACGCGATCCCGGCGCGCGTTTTCGGACAGCCCGGTGCCGAGTCGCAGCCCCTGCACCGTCAGCAGCACCTTTCCGTGCTCGTCGAGGACGTCGATGTCGACCTCGACTCCGACGGTGTCGGCTGAGGTCACCCGCATGTAGCAGTAGTGCGCGTTGCGGGTCGAGCTGTAGGCCCGCAGGCGACGCACACCAAGCGGCAACAACAGGCCACCCCCGGATGCGCCCTGCACGTCGGGGTGGGCAGCGACCGACTGGAAGCACGCATCCAGCAGCGCAGGATGTGTGCCGTACGCGCCCTGTTGCGAGCGAATGGCGCGCGGCAAACCGACTTCCGCCAACACGCTGCTGACCGTGCCCTCGGGCGTATACACCGCCGTCAGTCCCGTGAACGCAGGCCCGTACTGAATGCCCGCCAGGTCGAAGAACTTCCGCATTTCGTCCCCGTCCACCCGGGTCGGGTGGGCGTCCAGCAAGGCGGACATATCGCATGCGGGCGGCTGCTCCTCGGCGGCCTCGGCCTCGTGCAGGACAGCACTGGCCCGGCGCGCGCGTTCGCCGTTTTCGTTGGTCTCCACGAGGAAGTCGGCGATGCCCGGCACCGAGATCGATGCGACGGCGGAAACCGGCGTCTCCTCGTCGAGCAGCAGCATCTGCTCGAAGACCACGTTGCGGACCTCGGCCCCATCGCCGAGCACTTCGCGTGCCGCGGCCAGCGCCATCTCGCAGTAGGCCGCGCCTGGCAGCGCAGCAACGTCGTGGATCTGGTGGTCACCGAGCCACGGCTGCGCCGCGGTACCGACGTCGGCCTGCCAGACGTGGCGCTCCGGCTCCTCGGCCAGGCGTACGTGCTGGCCCAACAGCGGATGGACCGACACGGTCGACGCACCATGCGCGGGGGTGTCGGTGTTATCGCGCGTCAACATCAGCGGACGGTGGGCCCACGTGGGCAGCGGCGCATCCACGAGCCGCCCCTCGGGATACATGACCGAGAAGTCGACCGTAGCGCCCGCGCTGTGCAGATCCACCACGAAATCCCGCATGCCACGAGGCATTTCCTGGTCACGTCGCATCGCGGCCAGCGCCGCAAGCGGGATGTCCAGGCTCCTGCCTGTCTGCTCGACGGCGAGGGTCAGCAGCGGGTGCGGGGACAGCTCCCCGAAGACCCGATAGCCGTCCTCCAGCGCTGCCTGCAGCGCTGCGACGAGCCGCACGGTGTGGCGCAGATTGTCCACCCAGTACGCGGCATCCCACTCCGGCACATCGCGTGGGTCGTACAACGTCGCCGAGTAGTACGGGACGGTGGGTTCCATCGGCGTCAGTTCTTCCAACGCCTCCTCGAGATCGTCCAGTATCGGATCGACCTGAGGCGAGTGCGAAGCGACATCCACGGCCACCTCGCGTGCCATCACGTCGCGCTGCTCCCACGCCGCCACCAGTTTACGAACCGTTTCGGTCGCTCCGCCGATGACGGTCGATTGCGGGGAGGCGACCACGGCCAGGGCCACATCAGTCGTTCCGCGACCGGCGAGCTCCGAAAGCACCTGGGTGGCGGGCAGTTCCACCGAGGCCATGGCGCCAGAACCTGCGATGCGAGACATCAGCCGAGAGCGGCGGCAGATGACGCGTACGCCGTCTTCGAGCGACAGCGCTCCGGCGACGACGGATGCGGCGACCTCACCGAGGGAATGGCCGATGACCGCACCGGGCTGCACCCCATACGCGCGCATCGCGGCGGCCAGTGCCACCTGCATGGTGAAGATGGTGGGCTGAACCCGGTCGATTCCTGTCACCGTTTCGGGTGCCGTCATCGCCTCGGTCACCGAGAATCCGGACTCGCGAGCGATCAGCGGCTCCACCTCCGCCACGGTCGCGGCAAACACGCGGTTCGGTGGCCAGCAGGCCGGCGCCCATGGCTGCCCACTGCGAACCCTGGCCGGAGAAGACCCAGACCGGCCCTCGATCGTTCTGCCCGACCGCGGCCTGATACGGCGTGTCGCCGTCGGCGACCTCGCGCAGCGCGGCGACCAGTTCGTCGGTGCTCTCGGCGAGCACGGCGGTCCGCACCGGACGGTACGCGCGCCTGCACGCGAGGGTGTACGCCAGATCGCCTAGATCGACATCGTCATCGCGCGCCGCGACCCAGTCGGCCAGGCGGCCAGACGTGCGCCGCAGCTCATCGGCGGAGGAGGAAGAGACAACGAACAACAGCGGCTCCGCGGTCGTGGGTGCCGTTGTCGCAGCGTCCTCCGCAGCTGTCGCGGGCGCTTGTTCGACGATGGCGTGCACGTTGGTTCCCGACAACCCGTACGACGACACCGCGGCCCGCCGTGGGTGATGACCGTTGGTCGGCCACGACGTATTTTCCTGCGGCACAAAGAGTTCCGTCTTGATCGTGGCGAGGTCGTCCGGCAGGCGGTTGAAGTGCAGATTCTGTGGGACGACACCGTGCTGCAGTGCCAGCACCGCCTTCATCAGGCCCATCACGCCGGAGGCAGATTGGCCATGCCCGAAGTTGGTCTTCACAGAGCCGAGTGCGCACGGGCCGTCGGTCCCGTACACCTCGGCGAGGCTGGCGAATTCGATGGGGTCGCCGACAGGGGTACCGGTGCCGTGCGCCTCCACCAGGCCCACCGAGGCGGCATCCACGGCCGCCGCGTCGAGTGCGGCGCGATACGCCAGGACCTGCGCGTGCCGCGATGGTGTCGCGATGTTCACTGTGTGGCCGTCCTGGTTGGCGGCGGTGCCACGCACCACGGCCAGGATCCGGTCACCGTCCCGCATCGCGTCAGGCAGGCGCTTGAGCAATACCAGGCCGCACCCCTCGGACGACACGAATCCGTCCGCAGCGGCATCAAATGCGTGGCAGTGCCCGGTCGGCGACAGCATCCCCTGCGCCGACCCGGACGTCGCCTTCCGTGCGTCCAGCAGGATCGTCGCACCGCCGGCGAAAGCCAGGTCGCTCTCGCCCTCGTGCAGGCTGCGGCACGCCAGGTGCAACGCGAGCAGACTCGACGAACATGCGGTGTCGACCGTGACCGCGGGGCCGTGCGCGCCGAGGAGGTAGGCGATCCGCCCCGACGCCATGCTGAAGTTGGTGCCGGTGAAGCCGTATGCGCCTTCGGCGGCGTTGACGTCCGCGGAAAGCAGTTCGTAGTCGCCGTGAGTCAACCCGACGAAGACGCCGGTCAGCGAGCCGGCCAAGGTCGTCGGATTGACGCCGGCGTGCTCCATGGCTTCCCACGCCGTCTCGAGCAACAGCCGGTGCTGTGGATCAAGCGCGGTCGCCTCCCGTTCGCCGATCCCGAAGAACTCTGGATCGAACCCCGCGATGTCATCGAGGAAGGCGCCCCACTTCGAGACCGACCGGCCGGGCACTCCCGGCTCGGGGTCGTAGTACTCATCGGCGTCCCACCGGTCGGCGGGAACCTCAGTGACGAGGTCGGCGCCCCGAAGCAGCGCCTCCCACAGCTGTTCGGGTGAATCGATTCCTCCTGGCAGCCGACAACCCATCCCAATGACAGCAATGGGAGTAACAGGTGCTTGATCCACGTGTGGTCGCCTCTCTTCAGCGTGTGGTTCGAAGGATGTTAGTTGGAGGAGATCGCCGACGCCCGGACACCCAGGTCGCGAGGCATGAGGTCAACTGCCGGCCGGCTTCGATTCAGTGCGCTGTGTAGATGCGCGTCGTGCCCGCCGACCGCCAGCATGAGATGCTGTCTGCCGCGCCATCCGCAGCTGCACATCGCGCGTAACTGCAAGACACCTTTGTCGACCGCGACCACCCCTCGGTTTTCGCAGGCCAGCGATAAAAACCTAAAGTCGCCTCGGCAAAATTGCCTTCGATGCCCACAGACATCAGGACCCTCCAACGAATCGTCGGATCTGCTCGTTTGCCAACGAGTGCATCATCACACGCATGGCGGCCAACCTAGCAGCCTTTGCTCAGTTATGGGACTTTAATCCCACATTCGCGACTTACGTGCCGTGTACTACACAGTTGTTGCATGCCTGGCACATGTCGCCAGCACACAGCAAGCTATGCGGTCAGCAAACGTCGGTGCGCGCCAATGAGAACGCGTTCAGGTTACGGAGGGCGAAGCCTCCGGATTCAAGGGGCCTCCCTGATCACCCGCTACTGCAGACGAAAACGCTTTGAGGATCCGGCATCTCATGGCCGACGGTGGAAACGGCAACGCGTGTAGTCACATTGGGCAAAGGGTGGCATGCAGTGGAAACTTTGCTGATTCGCAGACAGGACGCCACTGTTCCGTTTCGGCTCGAACGGGATTCACCCCACGGCCCAGCAACGACGATCCGCGTAGAACATCGTCGCGCCGGTGCGTCTCAATCGCGAGTTGCTGGAAGTCGTGATGGGCGTCGATGACAGGGGCCGGTGCCCCTCGCGTCATCAGTGGTCAGCTGACTGCCAGCGACCTACTGCCGGCCCTGTGTCTGCCAATTCATACCGATTGCTGGTTGCCCCGGCCTTTCCCGAATTCCACGCAGTTATGTAACCGCTGTTACATCAAATTTTGTGTCGGAACGTTCTGAAGCGCGGTGGCTGCTGCTCTGGGTTCGGCTGCCCGCCGGGCCGTCACGGCGCCGGGTGGCTGTCTGGCGGGAGTTACGCCGCACTGGAGCGGTGTCGCTTGGCCAAGGCTCGTGGGCGGTTCCTGACGTGACCGCGTTCACCGAAGGGATTGACCGTGCGGTAGCGATGGCTGAGCGCGGAGACGGCGAGGTGATAGTGCTGTCCGCGACCGGGCGGTCGGAACGCGATGAGGAGCGATTGGCGGAACTGTTCACTGCCGAACGCAGTCAAGAATGGGCAGAGTTCGTCGCCGACTGCGCCAAGTTCGACACGGAGATCGACCGCGAGATCAGCCAACGCAAATTCACGTTGGCCGAGCTCGAGGAAGAAGAGCAGAGCCTGGACCGGCTGCGGCGCTGGCACCGCACGATCAAGACCCGCGACCTCTTTGGCGCATCCTCTGCCGCGGAGGCCCACCAACAGCTCAAACACTGTCAAGACCGGCTAGCCGACTACACCGAACGAGTGTTCGCTGCCCTCCATCAGATGTGAACGCGGCTGATCGTTGCTGAGGAATTGATCTTGCATGTCAACGCTTTCGCCCGCGGCGACCGGCTGGCTTCATCCCCCGATGACTGGCGGGCAAGCTGCGGCACCGTCGCGTTGGTGGCGGTCACCGGATGGATCCCGGTGCGCCGCGTGCTGACCAAAGCTGTCATCCGGCTCGAAAACAGAAGCGGCTCAAGACTATCCACACTCCCAGTACTGGCCGCTGTATGCCGCAGGATTCGTCACCGCATTCGCAGCGCACTCCATCGCGGCGAATCTCGGAGCTTACGGCCGAGAACACCACGCCACGCTGCTGACTGTCGGCCTACTGCTGGCCATATACGACGGCGCGGAAGTGATTCTGAAACCGGTGTTCGGCGCGCTCGTCGACTGCGTCGGGCCACGCCCGGTGCTGCTTGGCGGATTAGTCGGATTCGCCGCTGCCTCTCCGGCATTCGTCGTCGCCGGCGACCCCGGACTGCTCGCTGTGGCGAGATTCGGTCAAGGCGCGGCCGCCGCTGCGTTCTCCCCCGCGGCGTCTACGCTGGTCGCCCGGCTCACGCCGACCGGAGGCCATGGTCGACGGTTCGGCAGCTACGGCGCATGAAAGGGTCTCGGGTACACGCTGGGCCCGTTGGTAGGCGGTGCGCTGGTCACACTCGTCGGGTTCACACTGCTGTTCTCGGCTCTGTGCGGACTGGCATGCTGCGTTGCGATGTGGGCCGTTTGCCGTTTGGGTCGTACCGAGGGTCGCACCACTGCCTCGCAGGCGGTCCATGGTCATTGAGCTGGCACGTCGCCTGGTCCGACCCGAGTTCCTTTCTCCCACTGTGGTTCTCGCGGCTTCGACAGCAGCGTTGTCCGCAGGCGTCGGCTTTCTCCCGGTCCTTGGGGCGGCTTCGGGCATGAACGCGCTCGTCACCGGAGCCGGTGTGTCAATCCTTTCGGCTTGCGCCGTCCTTACTCAGCCGTGGGCCGGTCGCGCATTGGACAGCAAGCGGTTGAGCTACCGGGCGGGCGCCGCCGCTGGGCTCTTGTTGTGTGCAGCCGGATTCATCGCTGCCGCAACGATTCCCGGTCTGGCCGGATTGCTCGCCGGCGCCATCGCCATCGGTTCGGGTGCGGGTGTACTCACGCCACTAGGGTTTGCTTTTCTCGCCGCTTCCGCGCCTGCCGAACGACTCGGCGAAACGCTGGGGGCGGCCGAAGTCGGCCGCGAACTCGGTGATGCCGATGGGCCGCTGCTTGTCGGTGCCATCTCCGCCGCAAGCACCCTGAGCCTTGGCCTCCTCGGAGCGGCAATCGCTCTCGTGGCGGCGGCAGTCATTGCCCCGGCGGGCTTCAGCAGCCGCCGACTGTTTCGGGCGTGATTGTCTCCCGCCCGGCAACAACCGGGTTGTTGCCCTGCGTGGAGGGGCTATGGCGTAACGATGTTGAACCGGAAGGGGAATGTTCCCCGCAACGCTTTTAAGCCTTGGCTGCTTCTACGTATTCGGCAGCCTTGAACATCTGCATGGAGCCACGCCCTCCGTCCACGAATCTCACCATCCAGCTACTCAAGGTTGCACGGTTGAGGGGCGTCTGCCTGTTGCGCCGTCCGTTCCGTCCTCAACCTAACGTCCGAAACCCGCCCACCCCGACGCGGCAGGAACGGCATCGTGGGCGGCGTCTGGATGTCCCGGCGGCGCCCACGTGACCGCCGCGACCACGATCGCTACCGAGACGACAACCGGGAGGAACCCCAATGCGAACGCCGCGATGATATCGACGATGTTCACTTGTGTGCGGCCGATCTTCGGCTTGACCCGTCGCCTCGGCACCGACCGGCTCTGAAAGGTCATCGTCGTCACATCTGCGCTCCTCCCGGGTTCCCCAAGGATTAGTGCTCATTGAACACAAATTTCACTTTGATAACGTTGGACCACAGTTGTCACAGCTGGGACACGATCAGATCACCGTTTACCCCCCAAGTGTTTCGCTGCCGATCCCCCCGAAGGCGCCGTGAGACGCTTCCGCGTTTCGCCCTCAGCGTCGCGACCCCTCTTCGCGATCGGGCGACGAGGCCGAACTGTCCACTACGTACACCTCGGAGCGTTCGATTGTCCAGATTGGACATGCGCCGATTGCCATCGCATCCATACGCTGTCGGTATGACAAACGCGCTGGTAGGCGGGCCCGAACTGGAGCAGGTGCGCAGAATCGTCACCGACATTCCGGGGCCCCGTTCGCTCGACCTGGCCAATCGGCGCAAGGCTGCCCTCCCGGCCGGGTTGACGAGCAGCGCCGGCATCTACGTGGCCGCCGCAGGAGGCGGTGTGGTCGTCGACGTCGACGGCAACTCGTTCATCGACCTGGGCAGCGGCATCGCGGTCACCACCGTGGGCAACGCGGCGCCGGCGGTCGTCTCCCGTGCCGCAGACCAGCTCGTGCGGTACACCCACACCTGCTTCCTCGCCGCGCCCTACGAGCCCTACATTGAGGTTGCCGAGACGTTGAACCGGCTGACCCCGGGCGAGCACGAGAAGCGCACCGCGCTGTTCAACACCGGCAGCGAGGCGGTGGAGAACGCCGTGAAGTACGCCCGTGCCGCCACCGGACGACCCGCGGTCGTGGTGTTCGATCACGCGTTCCACGGGCGCTCACTGCTCACCATGACCATGACCGCCAAGAACCAGCCTTACAAGCACGGCTTCGGACCGTTCGCCCCCGAGGTCTACCGGGCGCCCATGGCGTACCCGTTCCGGTGGCCGTCGGGTCCCGACAACTGCGCGGCCGAGGCATTCAGCCAGTTCGTGCAACTCGTCGACACCCAGATCGGCGCCGACGCCGTCGCGTGCGTGGTGGTCGAACCCATCCAGGGAGAGGGCGGCTTCGTCGTGCCCGCCGAGGGCTTCCTGCGGTCGCTGGCCGACTTCTGCCGGGACCGCGGCATCCTGCTGGTCGCCGACGAAGTGCAGAGCGGTATCGCGCGCACCGGCGCATGGTTCGCCTGCGAACACGAAGGCATCGTGCCCGACCTCATCACCACGGCCAAGGGCCTCGCCGGTGGGATGCCGCTGGCCGCGGTCACCGGCCGCGCCGACGTCATGGACGCCGCCCACGCCGGCGGCATCGGCGGCACGTACAGCGGTAACCCCGTGGCGTGCGCCGCCGCGCTCGGCGTGTTCGAAGAGATCGAGAGCGGCCAACTGATCTCCCGCGCCCAAGCCATCGGTGAGCTGATGATGCAGCAGCTGCGCAGCATCGCTGCCACGACCGACATCATCGGCGAGATCCGGGGCCGCGGCGCGATGATCGCAGTCGAATTGGTGCAGCCCGGCACCCGGGAGCCCCACCGCGACGCAGTCGCCGCACTCGCACGGCACTGTCACAACAACGGCGTATTGACCTTGACGGCAGGGACTTTCGGCAACGTCCTGCGCTTCCTGCCGCCGCTGACCATCTCCGACGAGCTGCTCGCCGAGGCCTTCGAGGTGTCTGCGCGACGGCTTCGCCACTCTCTGACATCACCAAGGAGCCAGAGCTATGACCATGACTGCTGCACCCGCCGCGAAGAAGTCCACGTACGCGCCGCTGGAACTGTTCGACACCGACCGGCTGCTCGATGACGACGAGCGCGACATTGCCGCCACGGTGCGCAAATTCGTCGACACCCGGCTGAAGCCCAATGTCGAAGAATGGTTCGAATCGGCAACGCTGCCAAGGGAGCTGGCCAAGGAGTTCGGCGCGCTCGGCGTGCTGGGCATGCATCTGGACGGCTACGGCTGCGCCGGCACCAACGCCGTCAGCTACGGCCTGGCCTGCATGGAGCTCGAAGCCGGCGACAGCGGTTTCCGCAGCTTCGTGTCGGTGCAGGGCTCGCTGTCGATGTTCTCGATTCACCGCTACGGATCCGACGAGCAGAAGAGCGAGTGGTTGCCGCGACTGGCTACCGGTGACGCCATCGGGTGCTTCGGCCTGACCGAGCCCGACTTCGGTTCCAACCCCGCCGGGATGCGTACCCGGGCGCGCCGCGACGGCAGCGACTGGGTCCTCAACGGCACCAAGATGTGGATCACCAACGGCAACCTCGCCGACGTCGCGACCGTCTGGGCGCAGACCGACGACGGCATCCGCGGCTTCCTGGTGCCCACTGACACACCGGGTTTCACGGCCAACGAGATCCACCGCAAGCTGTCCCTGCGGGCCTCGGTCACCTCCGAGCTGGTGCTCGACAATGTGCGACTGCCCGCATCTGCGCAGCTGCCGCATGCCGTCGGGCTTTCCGCGCCGCTGTCGTGCCTCAACGAGGCCCGGTTCGGCATCGTGTTCGGCGCACTGGGGGCGGCCAGGGACAGCCTGGAAACCACGATCGCCTACGCGCAGTCGCGCGAGGTCTTCGACAAGCCGCTGAGCGGATTCCAGCTCACGCAGGAAAAGTTGGCCAACATGACCGTCGAGCTGGGCAAGGGCATGCTGCTTGCAGTGCACCTCGGGCGGATCAAGGACGCCGAAGGTGTACGGCCCGAGCAGGTCAGCCTGGGCAAGCTCAACAACGTCCGCGAGGCCCTGGCGATCGCCCGCGAGTGCCGGACACTGTTGGGCGGCAGCGGAATCACCCTTGAGTACTCACCGCTGCGCCATGCGAATAACCTGGAATCCGTGTTGACCTACGAGGGCACCTCCGAGATGCACCTGCTGTCCATCGGTAAGGCACTCACCGGCCAGGCGGCGTTCCGCTGATGACTGCGAGCATTCAGCATCTGATTGCCGGCCAGTGGTTCTCCGGCAGCGGCGACGCTGTGCGCAGCCTCAATCCGGCCCGGCCGAGCGAAGTGGTCGCCGAAGGCGGCACCGTGGGCACCGCAGATGTCGACGCGGGCGTCGCGGCCGCCGCCGACGCCGCGGCGTCGTGGGCCGCCACACCGATTCACCAGCGCGGTGCGGTGCTACTCGCCGCGGCAGATGTGGTGGACCGCAATGCCGATGCATGGGGGCTGGAGCTGGCCACCGAGGAAGGCAAGACCAAGGCCGAAGGGATCGGCGAGGTGCGTCGCGCCGCGCAGATCCTGCGCTATTACGGCAACGAGGGCGACCGACAGGCCGGTGAGATCTTCGCTTCGCCAAGGGCGGGTGAGCAGATCCTGGTGACCCGCAAGCCGGTCGGCGTCGTCGGCGTCATCACGCCGTTCAACTTTCCCATCGCGATCCCGGCGTGGAAGCTCGCGCCCGCGCTGGTGTACGGCAACACCGTCGTGTGGAAGCCCGCCAGCACCGTTCCGCTGCTGGCGATTCGGCTCGCCCAGGCGCTGTCGGACGCCGGGCTGCCCGCCGGTGTGCTCAACCTGCTCATCGGCGGCTCGGACATCGGCGATGCGATTGTGGGACACCGCGACATCGACGCCATCACCTTCACCGGCTCCACCGGAATCGGGCGCCGGATCGCGGCGACCGCGGCCGCGCGTGGCGTACCGGCGCAGGCCGAGATGGGCGGCAAGAACGCCGCCGTCGTCCTCGATGACGCCGATTTGGACCTTGCGCTCGACCAGGTGATGCTCGGCGCGTTCCGGTCCACCGGCCAGAAGTGCACCGCCACTTCACGATTGATCATCACCGACGGAATCGCCGACCGATTCCTTGAGTGCGCTCACCGATCGTGCGCGGGCGCTCGTCGTTGGCGATCCGACCGACGACACGACCCAGATGGGTCCGGTCGTCAACGAATCGGCGTTCAAGTCGATCTCGGCGGGCATCGACACTGCCGCCGCGCAGGGGGCAACGGTGCTGGCGGGCGGCAAGCCGTACACCGACGGTCCGCTTGCGGCGGGCTACTTCGTCGCGCCGACCGTCGTCGAACTGTCCGAACGGACCGCCGACATCTGGACCGACGAATTGTTCGGCCCTGTCCTCGCGGTCAAACGGGCCGCCGACGCCGACGAGGCGTTCGCTCTGGCCAACGACAGCGAGTTCGGCCTGTCGGCGGCGGTGTTCACCCAGGACCTCACCCGCGCGCTGCAGGCCGTCGAGCACATCGATGTCGGTGTGCTGCACGTGAATTCGGAGTCGGCAGGCGCCGATCCGCACGTTCCGTTCGGGGGCGCCAAGAAGAGCGGGCTCGGCCCCAAGGAGCAGGGCGGCGCAGCGCGGGAGTTCTTCACCCACACCACCACGGTGTATCTGCGTGGCGGAAGGCCTGGCGCATGACCACCGGCGCCCTGGAAGGCATTGTCGTCGTCGATTTCAGCCGGGTGCTCGCCGGGCCGTACGCGACGATGATGTTGGGCGACTTCGGCGCCGATGTGATCAAGGTGGAAAGGCCCGAAGTGGGTGACGACACCCGCCACTGGGGTCCACCGTTCGACTCCGAAGGCGTGGCGACCTACTTCAACTCCGTCAACCGCAACAAACGGTCGGTGGTCCTGAATCTGGCCGACCCGGGCGACGTGCAGCGGGCCCGCGATCTGGTGGTCGGAGCCGATATCGTCGTGGAGAACTTCCGGCCGGGAACCATGGAGCGGCTCGGGCTGGGCTATGACGACCTTCGCGCGATCCGCCCCGACGTTATCTACTGCACCATCACGGGATTCGGCAGCGGCGGCGGCGCGGCGCTGCCCGGCTACGATCTGTTGGTGCAGGCGGTCGGCGGCCTGATGAGCGTCACCGGAACCGAACCGGGTGATCCCACCAAAGCCGGTGTAGCGGTTGTCGATGTGCTCGCCGGGCTGCACGCGTTAAGCGGCATCCTGGCTGCGCTTGCCCACCGGGACCGCACCGGAGAAGGCCAGCGGGTGGACACCAACCTTTTGTCCGTACTGCTGTCCTCCTTGGTCAACCAGTCCTCCGGCTACGTGGGAGCAGGCGTCGTCCCGGGCATCATGGGCAACCGGCATCCGAGCATCACGCCCTATGAGACGTTCGAGACCGCCGATCGGCCCATCGCGGTGGCTGTCGGCAACGACAAGCAGTTCAGGGCGTTCAGCGCCGCGATCGGCAGCCCCGAACTCGCCGAGGACTACAGGTTCACCACCAATCCGCTACGGGTGGCCAATCGGGATGCGTTGTGCGCCTTGCTGGAAACCGAGTTCAAAGCCCACGGCGCCGACCACTGGTATGCGGCACTGACTGCTGCGGGCGTACCGGCCGGACCCATCAACGATCTGTCGGAGGCGTTCGCGTTCGCCGGCCGGCTCGGCATCGAGGCGACGGTATCGGTGCCCGACAGTCCCACGCCGCAGGTCGCCAACCCTGTCACGTTGTCGGCGACGCCGGTCACCTATCGCAGCGGTCCGCCCCGGCTCGGCGCCTGATCGCCAGCAGTTCCCTGGCCCTGATTGCCAGCCACAGTTGTGTGCGCGTGTCGGCGGACTGCACGTCGTCGGCCAACAGTTCACTGATGCGCTGCATCCGGTTGCGCATGGTGTGGCGGTGGATGCCCAGACCTGTTGCGGCAGCCTCCATCTGTCCGTTGTGAGTCAGGAAGGCCGCAAGGGTACCGAGCAGTTCGTCGCCCTGCTCAGCCAGCGGATCCAAAGGTCCTGCGAGCACGCGGAGTTCGGCGTCCCCGCGACCGCCGAGCAGCACCCCGTAGACATCGAGTTGACCGAACTCGGTGAACTGGCTGCCCTTCTCGGCGAGCGCCGCGATGCGCGCCTGCTCCACGCCCTTGTCGATCTCGGCAATGCGGATTGGCTCGCTGGCGCCGCCGTGCAGCGCTTCGCCCGATTCCTTGGCGAGTCCTGCCAGCACCTCGGGGATGCGCCGCCGGCCCGCGGCGGGGACCACGATCACCATCTCGTCGCCGACCGGAGTCATCAGGTAGGGGCCGGCGGTTGCCAGTAAACGGTCGAGGGCTTGTTCAGCGGCCAGTGTGGGGCCCGCACCGGTCAACACGACCACGACCACCTCACCCTGGGGGTCGAAGTCGAAGTAGCGCAACATACCGCTGTCGACAGTGCCGGTGCCGCATACCATCTCGTGGGTCACCGCCCGCCGCAGCCGTTGCTCGGCGTCGACGACCTGGGCGGGCTTTTCCAGTGCGATCGAGATCAGTGACACCGCGTGCGCGACGAGCAGGCGATCGGCATTGGACATGGGGTGGGTGGTCCGCACGGCGAGGTGGCCGCGAACCGGTTGGGCCGCGCGCAGTTTCTGGACGGTGACAAAGGCGTCACCGTCGGTGGTGACGTAGCCGGCCTGCCGGTTCGACGTCGCGGTGCGGACCGCCTCAGCCAGCACGGCGGTCAGCCGTTCCTGCCCGCCACCGCCTGCGGCCAATATCGTGCCGTCGGTGTCGGCGACGATGACCGCGGCGGACAGGCAGTCAGCGAGCGCGCTCACCACACCGGGAATGCCGCCCTTCAGCGTTGCCCTTGCGAGCACCTCTTGTTCATCGACCACGCGTTGCACCGATCGCAGCTCGTCGGCTTTGAGTGCATCGACGACCACCCGGGCTATCGCGATGAACGGTGTGGACGGCGGCACCTCGAGCACCGGCAGACCCAACGCATTGCCCGCCGCGAGCACACCGGCGGGCACTTCGGTGAACGTAGTCCCGGTGTCGACGGCAATCGCTGCGGCATCAGCCGACACCAGCCGCGCAACATAGTCCAGCTGTGCCGCGTCGTCTGTTCCGATGTTGATGCCGGTGGTCATCACCAGCTCACCCCCGGCCAGATACGGCGTGGGGTCGGCGAGCTCGATCGCGTGCGCCCAGGCGATCTCACGATCCGCGGCGCCCGCCCCGGCGACCAAGGACAAGCCAAGGCTCTTGACTTTGGCCAGGCTCCGCGCAGTGATCGCCATGGCGCTATGTTGCCAGCTGCGCGACGCTCCCCCGGCGGGATTCTTCGGCGGCGGCGACGAATGCACGGAACAGGCGCAGCCGATCGGCCTCGGAGCCGTCGTCGTCCTCGGGATGCCACTGGACGCCGAGATACCAGCGGTCGGGACCCGATATCCCGTTCGGCGCAATCAAACGCTCCGGCTTCGGGCGTGAACTGGGCGCGCTGGGGATCGACGAGTTCGTCAACAAGCAAATCTATGTCGTCGCCGAAAGCTGATCCGCCATCTCTAGCGAATCCCGTTGCTTGTCAAACACGTTCAGGATCCAGCGGAGATTCCAGTGCGGACAGCGCGCTCGCGCGAACTCGGCTGCAAAGAGAACGATTGCGGCATCGTCGGTGTACAGGTCATCAGTAGGACGAGTCGGACAGCCCGACTACGTCTCTGAAGCGGAAACGCAGCGTTGCAGTGCCGCCGTTACCGCCCCGTAGGCGAGGTCGGCCGCGGTCGACCAGGTTTGGCCCGCATCAATCGTGAGCGCCGCGGTGAAGTGTGGGCTCAGATGCGCACACACGTTTGCATGCAGTAGTTGCGGCGGCCGGTCGTCGCGCCCGGTAGCTCGCCACAGGGTTTGTGAGATGTCGGTCATCGCAGCGCGAAATTCTCGCAGGCGTTTGGCTGCCACCGTCGCCAGATCAGGTGAGAGATCTCGGCGGGAGGCGAGTTCGAAGAATCCGGGACCGATGGTGGCGTTCATGCGATGAGCGGTGTCGCACGTTGCACGGAGCCAGGAATCCCGATCGCCGTCGTAAGCGGGTAGTTGCTGGCGGTAGTCGACGATGCCGGCTTCAAAGGCCGCCGCCAGTAGTTTGTCGCGGGTCGTGAAGTGGCGGAAGAGCGTGCGTCGACTGGCTCCGCTGCACTCCGCCAACTCATCCATGGTCACGTCGAGACCCTTGGTCAGCACCAGACGACGAACCGCGGCCAGCACATGGTCAATCGCAGCTTGCCGCTTGACCTCAGCAAACGAGCCAGGCTGAAGTGCGGACACCCTTAGACGATACCGGACAGTGCACTCTTGACACTTAAAAATGCCATATAGACACTGATGAATGTCACCTGCTTGCCGGCAGACCCTCAGGTGACGTCGTCAATGCGGTTCAAGGAAGTGGATTCATCAGGCACGCTCCGCATTTGGTCACAGCAGTGATCACCGATGACGACGCAGCTATCGCGGAGGCGCTCGCTGACGCACCTGTGCCTGCGCTGACCGCCGCCGCTCAGGTACCGATCCTGTAAAAGCGCTGCCGGTTCGCCCAGAGAGCAGTAAAGTTCCAGGAACGAACGACGTCAAGCGCACAGCAAACAGCGACTGCACTCGCGTCGTGTGACCTACAACACGCGTGTGGGTGCATGCAATAACAGGATCGCACGGCTCGAGAGCAAGGGGACACCGAAAAACTCATGATGCTTCCAACGCTTTACCTCTCCCGGCCCGCGACCCTCATTCCAGATACGGCGGTCGATAACGAAGCGGTGCTGTCACGCGTCCGCGAATCGTTCCGCGGCGCGGCGTCCGAATGGTTCGCGATGGAGCTAGCCATCCGCTATGTCTTCGACCGATGTAACACCAAGATGCGCTACCTCGACCAGTTCCAGAAGCTGAGGCCCGGCGAGTTCGCGTCGCGCGCGGCGGCCGCCTGCCTTCAGGAGAACGGCGTGGCGGCGACCGATATCGACCTCCTCATCTACGGCGGGATCGCCCGCGACGCGTTCGAGCCGGCGACCGCGGCGGAGGTCGCAGGGCGCCTCGGCGCGAAACCGCTCCACGCCATGGACGTGACCTGCGCCTGTGCCGGACTCATCGAGGCGCTGCACGTCGTCGCAGGCTACTTCGCCCTCCACGACGAACTCCGGACCGCGGTCATTTGCGCCGGTGAGCTGACGGGCGAACGGATCAACTACGACATGCAGTCGATCGAGGACGTGGCGCTCGGCGCCGCTGGCTTGACGCTGGGGCACGCCGCCGCCGCGTTTCTGGTCACCCGAGAGCCGCTGCCGCAGGGTGGCGCGCGGGTGGTGGGGCTGAGGCACAAGACGCTCAGCGAGCACTATGCCCTCTGCAGGGCGCCCGTCGACGGGAAATTCATGTCACGGTCGACAGAGCTGTTCGCGCTCTCGATCCACGCGGCACCCGAGACCCGCCGCCTCCTCACGGATGTCGGATGGTCGCCGGAGGACGTCGACCATTACGCCTTCCACCAGCCGAGCGAGGCGCTTGTGGAGCAAGTCTTGGCCGAGCTCGGTGCGCGGCCCCAGGCGTGCGTGCACACCCACTCGCTGTACGGGAACACGGCGAGCACCTCGTGGGCCCTCGCGCTCGACTACCGCCTGAGGCACGGCACCGTGCAGGCCGGCGACAAGATCGTGGTCGCGAGCGCCGCGGCCGGCTTCACAATGGTGTGCGCCGCCGCGGTGTGGGAGTGATGGATGGGCCACTACCTGCGGCTCTACCGGACGATCAACAAGACCTTCGGGTTCTGGCTGCGACCGCTCGGCGCGTTTCTGATCCTCCAAGTGCGGCAAGCGATCTCGGCGACGACCCTGGGCCTCGACCACCTCGTCTATCCCCGCTACCGCAAGCAGGCGATCGACCGGCCGATCTTCATCATCGGGAACCCGCGGAGCGGCACCACGTTCCTGCACCGGCTGTTGCTGGGGGCCGGCGACATGGCCGCCTTCGAGCTGTGGGAGATGCTCTTCCCAGCCATCACGGCGCGCAAGCTGCTCGGCGGCGTCGTCCCGCGCCTCGACCGGCTCTCGCCCGCGCGTTACCACCCTTCGGACGTGCACGACACCAGCCTGCGCGGCATCGAGACCGACGACGTGATGTGGTTCTTCCGTACGCTCGACGGTCCGTTCGCCTGGGCGTACTTCCTTGCCTGGCAGGACACCTGGGGAAGCGAGTTGTCCCGGCGCGAGTTGGGGATCAACGGCGTGACTGCACGCGACGAAGATCGCTTCTTTCGTTACCACGAGGCGTGCTGGCGACGGAACCTGACATACAAGCGCTGCAACCGCATCCTGGCCAAGACGAGCATGCTCACTCTTCGCCTGGATGCGGTGCTGAAGCGCTACCCCGACTGCAAGCTCGTGTACGTCGTTCGTGATCCGGTCGAGGTCATCCCGTCCGGTATGTCGCTCGTGGCAGGCGTGCTCGAGAACGGTTACGACGTCTGGAACCGCACGCGCGAGGAGGACCAGCGCCGCTGGATCGAGAACCTCTACCAGGCCTCGTGCGAGATGTTCCGCTCCTTTTACGAAGCGCACACTGCCGGGCTCATCCCGGAACGGAACCTCTGCATAGTCCGATACTCGGACCTCCTCCAGAATCTCGAGCCGACGATGAAACGGATCCTCGACTTCATCGAAATCGAGCCCAGCCCGGCCTTCGTGGAAGAGGTGCGGGCGCAGGCGGAGCGGCAACGCGCATTACAAGAGCCGCCACCAGCATTCACCCGAAAAATTCGATCTCGACCCCGAGCGCATCCGCCGGGACCTCGGATTCGTGTACGACGCGTTACAGGCCTCGGATCAGGCCGGCTGATGGGCCCCTAATGAAAATCCCGAGGTTGAAGCTTCACCAGTGCGGGGTCGGTGACCAGCACCTCAGCGGAGGCTATGCCCGTCGGCCCTCGGGCACCGGCGAAATTTCAAGTTCGTCATGAGCACGTTTTCAAGTTCGTAGGGAGGGAGAAAGTATGAACGCTTCAAGGTATATCGGTCGTATCGGGGGACTGGCGGTGGCCTTGGGGGTGGGCGCGGCGGTCTTCACGAATTACGGAATCGCCTCGGCCCAGCCCGCTTCCTCGAACTCGTCTGGTTCGTCCGCGAGCGGTTCTGGGACCAGCGGACGAGTCGGACTCCGGATCGCCGAAGACACCAACGGATTCTTCTACCAGCAAGAAGACCTCGACAGGGTCGGGATCGGGCGCCGCCTCAACGTCAACAGGCGCTACGACGTCGCCTGGTCCAGACCCGGTCGAGACATCGGGCAACAAAGGCAGACGCAGGACGTTGGCGGACATCCTCGGTGGCCGCCACTCCAACACCACGCCGCCGCAATCAGCATCGGGGACCGGCAAGCCCGCATCGACGTCTCAAACGTCGTCAGGGGCCAGCACCGAAAACTCGACAGAGAATACGGACAACACGACGGGGGCGGACGCGACACCGCGGCGCAAGAGGGACCGGTCGTCGTCGACGCCAACCGGCGTAATCCCAGGCTCACCGGCCTCTTCCCCGGAGGGGACGAACAACGGCACAGGCGAAACCAACAAGGTCGTGAAGAAGAGGTGGTCAACCGCGACTTCGTTACCGGCCCCGAGCGTCGTGCAGCCAAAAACCGCCACGACGGCTTCCACGCTGTCGTTGGCGTCAACCAAGAAGAGTGCCCTGGTAACGCCGAGCGCGATGGTCACGAGTCAGCCAGCAACCCAAGATGCCGCGACACCTGCCCCCACTGTCTCGACCGGCCTTGCCAGGTTGATCAACAGCATATTGCACCCGTTCGCCGGGAGCACGCCGCGCTCTCCGCTGGTGGACCCGCCCGCCACATGGATGCTGGCTGCGGCGGCGCTGCGCCGGGAACTTTCCGGTGCCACCGTCAGTCTTGACACGCTGAGCCCGATCACGGTGAGCCCGACGTTCGTACTGAACGACGGCTCTACCTTTACGGCCGCTTTTCCGGAAACGGTGACCGGAATTTACAATATGCGGACCCCTCCTCCGGGTATAAACCAAAGCATTCAGGGATATCAGAAATTCAACTTTGTAGACGCTAATGGCGACACTGGGACCTTCTATGGCTACGTGTCCACCACTCCGTATCTCACTCCGTATCTCCCCACACGCGAGGGACTTTACAGCAACCAAGTAATCTACGTCGACTCTGGTGTAGCAAATTTGCTGGGCGCCTCGCCCGGCCCGGGGGCTCTGCCGGACGGCTCGGTGATCAGCACGTCAAGGCTCGGCGGCCCCTTCGTGAACGTTTACTCCGCCATCGCCTCAGTCGATGGCAACCACGCCAACGACGTGGTCACGGATATCGTCACGAACACCCGGACCGGCCAGACTATTGACCTTTCCTGGCTCGTGAACGGCCGGGGCTTCAACTCGGCCAACGTGCCGCCCGCGTTGCCTGACTACATCAAAGGTGTGGGCGACCCAACGGTCACCGCAGTAACCGGGGACCCGCCACTGTTCATAGCCGTTCAGGGATATCAGACATTCGAATATCTCGGCGCGGATGGCGAGCCGATTGGGCACTTCAATGCCGTGACGACGACCACTACGGACGGCTTCACTTTCCACACCCAGGCGCTCCTCGTCACGGGGTATCCCGAGACCGGCCAGGGGGACGCTCCGCCGATCGGTTCGGTGTACAACACGATAAATTTCGGTAATTTGTCGAACGTTTATTCGTCCATTCCTCAAGAAGACGGCACCAGCAAAATCACGAATATCTTGACGAACACCCGGACCGGCCAGACTGTGGACCTTTCCTGGCTCTTCCAGGGCTCTGACGCGTCCAAAGGCCTCACCGACGGCACGAACATCTCGCCGATCGACTTCGGCGACGGCTACACAATCGCTCCTACCGATGCTCACGAAGTGTTCACCGGAGTAAACGGCCTTCCGCCTGGGACTGCATCCATTCAGGAAATTAAGGTTTTCGACGTTACGCAAGGCAGTGACTCCGCCGGGACGTTCACTGCCTACGTGACGACCGTTCCGACCATGGTGTTGAGTAGCGACAGCGAGGTTCTCCTCGTCACTGACTCATCAAGTTCCGCTGTGCCGGTCGGTTCGGTGTTCGACGTTCGGACCTACCCGTTTGGCTTCAAGACGACTTACTCCGACCTCCTCGGGGCAGGGGCCGACGGCCAGAACTTGATTACGTATACCCTCACGACCCCCTTGGGGATTGACCTCGACCTTTCCTGGCTTGTCCAGGGCACAGACGCGGCCGCAGGTCTCGATCCCGCAGACGGGTTTGTGTCATTTACAAACAAACCATGGCTTGAGCTTTTCACCGACCTGCTCTGACCGGCTCGGCGAGTGACCGCGAATAGTCACTGGGAGTGCACCGACAGTCAGCTGTGACTGTCTCTCGGTCGCCATTCCTTCCGCGCGCCAGTCCTCGGTCTGTGCCCGCGCGGTCAATGAGTTCCGAGCCGTGGCTGAAGTCTGACGGAGAGGACATAGCGGACGACTGGCGGTAGCCCTCGGGGTGGGCGCAGCGGTCTTCACGGGTTACGGGATCGCCTGGGCCGAGCCCGCTTCCTCAGATCAGACTCGTCTGGTTCGTCCGCGAGCGGTTCTGGGACTAGCGGCGCATCCGGCTCGGGGTCGGTGAAGACCCCAACGGGTTCTTCTACCAGCACGCAGACCTCGACAGGATCTGGATCGAGCGCCGCCTCAACGTCAACAGGTGCTACAACGTCGGCCGCGCCTGGCCGGGTGGTGAGCACCGGTGGTTCACACACGCAGGGGAAGACATTGGACGACGAGGGCAGCCTCGGGACAGTGGCGGGCATCCTCGGCGCCCATCAGTCCACCTCCACCCCGAGCTAGCCTCGCGCCCGTAGGCTCATTAGTTGGCCTATCCATTCTCATTGAACGAGTCGAAATCTACTTCGCCCCAACATTTTTCACGACGGTCCGTCCCCGATGTGCCTATCGGGGCGGATGGGCACTGCGCCATGATGTGATGACATCGAATCCGATCGATCGCGTAGATTGTTCGGCGAACCGGTCGACCGGCGACCAGGCAATTTTCGAAGCGCATCCGCCGACCAGGTCGCCGAACTATACGCGGCGCTGATTTGCTTCGGGCCGACGGGTGGGCGGTACTGTGGCGGCGTGACTGGGCAAACGCCAACGCTCTACATCTTCCCGCATGCCGGCGGATCGGCGCACTACTATGTGCCGTTCGCAAAGGCGTTCTGCAGCGGCATCAAACGCATCGCGGTCCAATATCCGGGACGTGGCGGTACCCACGACCTCGCCTCATTTGCGAGCATCCCGGAGCTCGCTGATCAGGTTTGCCAGAGGCTCCCCCCGCCGGATCACTCCGACGGGACGGTCGCATTTTTCGGCCACAGCATGGGTGCGTTGGTGGCGTTCGAGGTCGCTCGTCGGTTCGACGCGGCAGGCAGCCCTATTGCAGCCCTGTTCGTGTCTGCGTCCGCCGCGCCGGGCCGGATTGGCTTCGAGTACATACCAGATTCCGACTGCGGCCTGCTCGACGCAGTGAGGCAGATGACTGGCGTCAATCCCGAGTTTCTGGAGAACGAGGAATTCGCGGTCAAGATTCTCCCGACACTGCGCGGATTCAAGGCGATCGCGAACTACGAGTGCCCCCCTGACGCGACCGTATCCTGCCCTATCTACGCGTTCCTAGGCGATGACGATGAAATCGCCACCTACGAGAAGGTAGCTCCATGGTCGCAGCGAACGACATCGGAGTTCTCCGCGCGCGTGTTCCCCGGTCATCACTTTTTCCTAAACGACCATCTGCACGAAGTGGTCAAGGATATCGAGGGCAAGATCTCGTCATGTGACAGAAGGTGATAACTAGGCGCCGCGACGATGAGACAAGCTCCATATCCCTCTGGGGGACGCCTCGCAGGCGTGAAAATGGGGTCGGGTCGCCTGTCGACGTCGATCGTTTCTTGGGTGTGTGAGCCCGCAGACAAGCTTGGCGCCGGGGCCCGACCTGCAAGGGTCACGCACTGTCGCTTCGAGCACGCCGGTCAGAATTTCGGTTCCCTTGACCGAGGCCCCCGGGCGGCCCACCCGATGGAATGGGATTGGAGGGCAAGCGAAGTGGGAGCACGACGCAAGACGAAGCAGAAGCCGGCGATGGTCGAGCCGGTGGAGATTCCCGACGCCGAACACGAGCTGGTTGTCGATCGGGGCGCGGCGATCGACGTGGCCAAGGCGGCCGGCAAGGTGTGTGTGCGGCTGCCCGGCAAGTCGGGGCGGCGGTTTAGCCGAGTGTGGGACGTGCCCGCGCGCACCGGCGCCATCACCGAACTGGCCGAGCAGCTGGTGGAGCTGGGCATTGAGAAGGTGACCGTGGAGTCCACCTCGGATTACTGGCGGATTTGGTATTACCTGCTCGAAGACGCCGGCCTGGATGTGCAGTTGGTTAATTCCCGGGATGTGAGGAACGTGCCCGGTCGGCCCAAAACCGACAAACTTGACGCAGTCTGGCTGGCCAAGCTGACCGAAAAGGGCCTACTGCGGCCCAGTTTCGTCCCGCCAGCGCCGATCCGGGTGCTGCGTGACTACACCCGGCTGCGCGAGGATCTGATCCGGGAACGCACCCGCTACTGGCAGCGGCTGGAGAAGCTGCTCGAGGACGCGGCGATCAAGGTGTCGGCGGTGGCCTCGAAACTGGACACACTGTCGACGCGCGACATGGTCGAGGCCCTCATCGGCGGTGAGCGCGACTCACGCCGACTGGCCGATTTGGCCCGCGGCCGGATGAAAACCAAGCGCTCGGAGCTCATCACTGCGCTCGACGGTCGCTTCGATGACCACCACGCCGAGCTGGCGCGGCTGCTGCTGGGTCAAATCGATGCGCTGACCGCCCAAATCGGCGCGCTGAGCGCCCGCATCGAGCGGCTCATCGACGCCATGGACGAATCCGATCACCCCACCGGCGATCGCGGCAGGTCGGGCGGCGGCGGGCCGCAGGTCACCGGCGCACCCAGCACCGGCGGGCAGGCAACCGCGCCCGCTCGGCGCACCACTACCGCGATCGGCGTGGACAGCGACACCGCCACGGTGGTCGAGCCCCAGCGGTTAACGGCGGTCGAGCGGCTCGACGAGATCACCGGCGTCGGCCAGTGCGCCGCGCAGACGATTATCGCCGAGATCGGACTGGACATGGCCCGCTTTCCCACACCCGAGCACCTGGTGTCATGGGCCAAATTGTGCCCGCGCACCATCCAGTCCGGTCCGGTGATCCGCGGCGGCAAGACCGGCAAGGGCAACCCCTACCTGAAGGGAGCGCTCGGTGAGGCCGCGGCGGCGGCGGCCCGTACCGACACCTTCCTGGGCGAGCGCTACCGGCGCCTCGTCAAACGCCGCGGCAGGCTCAAAGCTCTCGTCGCGGTCGCCCGCTCCATCCTGGTCATCGTTTGGCAGCTGCTTTCCGACCCCACCGCCCGATTTCACGACCTCGGCCCCGACTACCACACCAGCCGCGTGGTCACCGAGCGAAAGATCCGCAACCACATCGCCCACCTGACCGCGATGGGATTCCACGTCACTCTTCAACCCGCCGCGTAGTCCTCGAAATACACACTCGCGCATCGCCACCCGGCTCGGCAAGTTCGGCCGGCTACCGTCGGCTGCCCAACTCACCTTGGGTATTTTCCGGTCAGGAAACGTACATCCTCTTCCCCGAGATCGTCGTTCTTGGCCTCGTGATCTTCTCGTTCCCGACGGGAACAACGATAAAGGGCCTGCCCCGCGGCGATCAGCGTTCCCTCGTCCAGCTGGTTGTAGTGGGTCGACCGATGAAGCTCCAGCGCGTTGCAGATCTCGTCCCGTGCTGAGCGTGCGCCGAGCCAACTACGAGCCATTTAGGAGAAGGCCGTGCCGAGGTCCTTCTGAGAGTCGTCCGGGAACATAGCAAAGGAGAGTACCCAGGGCGCAACCACACCAACGAGCGCGGTAGGGGTGCGACTGCACGGCGCCTGAAGAAACAATCCCGGAGCACTTCAGAGTGTCGCAGCTAAAACGAGCTAGGTGTCACCCCGGCCGACTTCAACACTCGACACCTGCACCGCCAGATGGTGATCCCTATGACACACGCGTGATGTTCCGATCCGCAGCAAAACGCTCTGCGAACGCCGTCATTGCACGATTTGTCCGGCAGCTCGCGACGTATCGTGCTAGCGTTCGCGGACGGGAGAATACGTGGCCGATGCCCGTGGCTACGAGACTATGGGAGCACCGGATTGCTTAATTTCACCGCTGCCAATCTCAACGGTGTCGAGATGCCGGTGATCGCCTCCTCCATCCCCGCTGCGCTGCAAGAACGCGCCCAGCGGCAGCCCGATTCGCCCGCGTTCACGTTTGTCGATTTCGACGTCGATCCCGGCGGGTTCACCGAAACGCTGACCTGGTCGCAGGTCTACCGGCGTGTGCGGGTGGTGGCTGCCGAGGTCGCGTCGCGCGGAAAGCCGGGGGACCGCGTCACGATCCTTGCTCAGCAGGGCCTTGACTACATCGTCGGCTTCCTTGCCGCGATGGAGGCCGGGCGCATCGCGGTCCCTCTGTCGGTGCCGTACTTCGGCACACATGATGAACGAGTGTCGGGGACGCTGCGCGATTGTTCACCGACCACGATCCTGACCACGTCGGCTGTGATGAGCGATGTGGTCGCGTGCGCGCATGCACAGCTCGGTCAGTCGGCGCCAGCGGTGATCCAGATCGACGCGCTCGATCTGGATGGCGAGCCGGCGTTCGACGCGAGCGCCGCTTCGCATACGAAAACGGCACTGCTGCAGTACACCTCAGGTTCGACGCGTCGACCGACGGGCGTCGTGGTGACGCACCGCAACATCATCGCCAATCTCGAGCAGGTGTTCTCGGACTACTTCGACGAATTCGGTCGATTCCCGCCGCCGGACACCACACCAGTGTCGTGGCTGCCCTTCTATCACGACATGGGTTTGCTGCTGGGCATCTTCGCACCGATCGCGGCGGGCATACATGCCGTGGTTACGAGCCCCATGGCGTTCCTGCAGAAGCCCGCGCGGTGGATCCAGATGCTGGCGCGCAACACCCATTCGTTCTCGGCCGCGCCGAACTTTGCTTTCGAACTCGCTGCCCGGCGCACGTCCGACGACGACATGGCAGGACTCGACCTAGGTAACGTGCTGGGCATCATCAGCGGCAGCGAACGTATCCACGCAGCGACGATCCGACGGTTTACCGAGCGGTTCTCCCGCTTCAACATTGCCGACAGGGCCCTGCTGCCGTCCTACGGCCTGGCCGAGGCGACGCTGTATGTAACGTCGGCGCCAGCGCGCAAGCCGGAGACGGTGTGGTTTGACTACGAGAAGTTGTCGGCCGGGCATGCGAAGCGCGGCGGCAGCGACGGCGGGGTGGAGTTGGTGTGTTATGGCGCACCCCGTGCCAGCACGCTGCGGATCGTCGACCCCGAGACACGGGCGGAGAATCCGGCCGGCAAGGTTGGCGAGATCTGGGTACACGGGGAGAACGTCGCAGCCGGCTACTGGCGCAACCCGCAGGCGTCCGAGCACACCTTCCGCGGCCAGCTGGTGGAGCCGTCGCCGGGCACCCCGCAGGGACCGTGGCTGCGCACCGGGGACCTGGGCGTGATGTCAGACGATGAGTTGTTCATCGTCGGGCGGATCAAGGACCTGTTGATCGTGGACGGGCGCAATCACTATCCCGATGACATCGAGGCCACGATCCAGGAAATCACTGGAGGGCGCGCCGCGGCCATATCGGTGCCCGACGATCACAGTGAACGCCTGGTCGCGATCGCGGAGGTTAAGAAGCGAGTCAGCTCCGACGAGGAGGCCCTGCACAAGCTTCGCACCGTGAAACGCGAAGTGACGTCTGCGATATCGAAATTCCACAGTGTGCGCGTCGCCGACCTGGTACTGGTGCCGCCTGGTTCGATCCCGATCACCACTAGCGGTAAGGTGCGCCGTTCGGCGTGCGCGGAGCGCTACCTACAGCAGGAGTTCACCCGCCTGGACGCTACCGCATGACGGCGGCTGTTAACGGAGCCAGAATTCGACACAGGTTGCTCGACTACTGCGTGGTAACCATCGCTGCGATCCCGACTACATCGATCGTCATGCGTCAATGACTGACCTGGGGGTAGGGGTGGCCGACGCGGTAGTGCTTTCCGGTGAACTGTCCGAGCTACTCGGTCGGCCAGTCTCCACCGGCGCGCTTCTTGGCCACAATTTTTGCAGAGCTGGTCGAGCTTGCTGATCTAGAAGGCGGTGATGCCTACCAAGACATCACCGATGACGAACTGCTCAAAGAACCTGCCGGAGAGGTGGGGTGAGCGTGGTGAGTGCTGCATCGTCGGATCGTCGGGCGATCATTACCGAGGCGCTGCGCAAGATCGATGATTTGAGTGCACGTTTGGAGATCGCTGAGAAGGGTGATGTCGAACCGATA
>CAVOSY010000021.1:0-139836 GCA_963698965.1 uncultured Actinomycetota bacterium | reverse complement strand
ATAGCAGTAATGAAAATCCTCACACCGCCGTTTGTCTGGGTGCTGTCGCGGGTGGTTGGTGCCCGGCGGTGCTGGCTCGGTCCGTGGCGGCGGACGGGAGCGCTAGCGGACGGGAGCCGCCACGGTGCTCGTCCGGCTTCACCGTTGATGACTGACGGCTGCGGGTACGCACGGCTGGTGCTCTCTGCGATCGGGTTCAGGTGGGTGCTGAGCGCTGGTTGACGATCGCGTCGGGGTTAGTGTGAGGCGGTGGTAGTGCGCCCGGAGCAGTCGGAGTCGTTGGTGTGGCGTCAGCATGGTGAGCGGACGCTGTTTGACAGTCCGTGGGTGCGGGTGACGAAGGTGGATGTCACACCGCCGGACGGGAATCGGTTTGAGCATCACGTTGTCCGGTTGCAGCGGGTGGCGGTAGCCGTCGCTCTGGATGATCAGGATCGGGTGTTGTTGGTGTGGCGGCATCGTTTCATCACGAAGTCGTGGGGGTGGGAACTTCCAGGCGGGATCGTGGATTCGGGCGAGACAGGTGCCGAGGCGGCGCGTCGTGAGACGGTGGAGGAAACGGGCTGGCGTCCTGAGGGTCTGGTGAAGATCGTGGATTTTCAGCCGATGCCCGGATTGGTGGATACTCCGCATGAGGTGTACGGGAGTCGTCGGGTGGTGAAGGTGGGTGAACCGGCGGATCCAGTCGAAGCCTCGATGGTGGCGTGGGTGCCGCTGAGTGATGTCCCGGAGTTGATTGCCCGGGGCGAAGTGGCCGGTTCGGGTTCGTTGGTCGGACTGCTGTACGTTCTGGCGGTTCCTGATCACATACCGCAGTAGGCATTCAACGAAAGCTATGTGGCCCCAGTTTTTCAGACGGGTGCGAGGAGGGGTAGCACGCGGCGGCGGTTGCGTTCGGAGCCGATCTGCATCGCGATTTGCTTTGCGGCGAGCGCGTGCATGCGGGCCTGATCGCGTTCGCCGATGCGGTGGAATACCTGCGCAAGGTCGGCGCGCAAAGCGGATTCGGCGCGCACAAAACTGCGGTCGAGCTGGTCGAGCGCGCGGGTCAGGTAATCGATGGCCTCGGCGTGTCCCAGGATCGCGAGTCCGTGACCGCGCCACCGCGTGAGATGAGTTCGGTCAAGCGACCAGATACGGCATGGTCGGGTCGTGGCCGTCGTCGGGTAACAGGGCGTCGGCCTTGTCAAACCTGACGAGTGCGCTGTGTTGGTCGCCGGTGTGGGCGCACATTTCGGCGTGGGCGGCGGCGAGCCAGGACCGCATCAATGGCGGGATGCGCGGCACCGCGCTTGCTTCATCGAGGAGGGCGACCGCATCCCGGGGGTGCGCCGAGGTCGGAGAGGGCGAACGACTGTTCTCCGAGGGCGTGGGCCAGCACGGCGGGGTCGCCGGCTTCGTACCCGCATCCGCGTGCCATGTCGAAGTACTGCCATGCCCGGATGGTGGCCCCGGTGTCGAGGGCTTGCCAGCCTGCTAGGGCGGCGGCGTCGGCGATGATGCGGGCCAGCGCTTGACGGTCTTTGGTGTGGATTGTGTGCATCATCAACTGGCGAACCGTGGTGATGTGCGCGGAGATTTGCGTCCAGGATGGTGGCGGCTCCCAACCTCCGGTCGAGTAGTCGTAGTTCGTGGGTGTGCCGGTCGAGTCTCGCGATCAGGTCGCCGTCGACCCCGCTGGAGCAGGCGAGGCGTGCCCGGATTTCCATCATGGCCTCGTCATGGCTGTGCGCGGGTGGTGTCACATTGTCGCGGGAGATGAATCCGAGTTCGGCGTCGGTGCGCCCGTAGAGGGTGCGCAGCAGCGACGCGTACACGCTGTCGGGGGTGGCGCGACCGTTCTCCCACGCGGAAAGCCGGCTTCGGATCGACTCATGCGAGGGCAGGGCGATACCGCGCCGCCGCGCAAGTCGGGTCAGGTGGTCGATCACCTGGGACTGCGTCAGGCCCAGGTCGAGCCGTGCTTGCTGCAGTGCGGTTGGGGCAGCGGGCATCGGCATCGTGGCGGTCGATGTCGTGCCCATGGGTGCGATCATGCCCGACCGCGGCTCGCGTTGTGTCCGACATCGCATCCCGCGCCGCGAATTCTGCTGGGCTGAAACCCGGTCGCCTGACCTGCGGCGACGGCTCCCGTCGTGCGGGGACGTGACGTCACGTGATGACCCCCGCATCACGGGTCGTCCCTTACGAACCATCCCCGAGTTGCGGTGTTGTGGCGTCACGGCCGAGTCACGGTCGGAACCAACACATTTGCAAACAGGAAGGTGACAGCGATGAAACTGAGGATCGATACGACGGGGGTGTCGTTTGTGTGCACCCGGGCACCGGAACAGCGGTTGGCGTTCGATACCGGCCAGCCGAAAACCGATCGGGAGACGGGTTTGCCGTTGTGGCAGGTCCAGCTGATGGCGCTGGACGCATCGGGTGGGGACGTCATCGCCGTGACTGTGCCGGTGACCCGAATGTGACGGTGGGCCAGCCGGTGCAGGTCGATGGTCTGGTCGCGCTTGCCCGTGGAGCCAAGAAGGCCGCAGTCCGGTATCGCGTTCCGGGCTGATGCGATCCGCGCGTCGGGTGCCCCGTTGGCCGGGGTCATCGCCCCACCCAGGACCGCCACGCCCACCGGCACTCCGGGAAGCACGGGTAAGCCGGCCGCCTAATCGCCGGTGGTTGACGGGTGATCGCAGCACCGCAACACCGCGCCCATGTGGTGGTGCGGTCACCCGCTCAACCAACATCCGTTCCCGTAACTCGTGCACCACTCCCGGAAGGCTTCGTGATGTCCGCAGCATCAAAACCGCACGGCGCCAACAACTCCCACAGCACCGAATCTGACATCGACGAAACCGTCACCATGATCGTGGTGGCACTGACGAAAGGGGTGGGCGTGCTGGCGTGGTGGTCGGTGTTGTTCCCGATGATCAGCATCCCCACCATCGCCAGCGTGTGGGTCGGGTTCCGCGACGGACCGGTGTTCGGTGTCGTCCTCGCGGCGGTGTCCGGGCTGGCCCTGGTGGCCTGGTCGCAACTCTCGCCGGTGATCGTTCCAGCAGTGGGTAACCAGCGGACTGCGGACCCGGTGGCGGACCTGGTCGATCTATCGGCACCGCTGGACCGCGATCTGCACCCTGCACGGCTCTGACCGCGAAACTGGATGAACGGACCCTCGTGCCAGCCCTGTGCTCAGTCACCATCGGCACCACCAGCGACGTCGTCGTGGTGCGAATTCTGACCGGTCAATCGGCGGCCGACTGGCAGAACAAAGCGCCGGCCCTGGCCGAAGCACTGCGCGCCCGCCGGGTCACCATCCGCTCCATCCAGCCCGGCGCAATTAGCATCACCGCGCATCATGGTGATGCGCTGGCCACCCCGATCCGGCTGCGCCGCCCCACAACCCAAACCATGGTGAACTCTGCGGGCGTCGGGGTGGGGGCCACCGAAACTGGCAGGTGGTGGCACCTGCCGGTGTTGGGGCAGCACATCCTGATCGCGGGCGCCACCGGCTCCGGGAAAGGCTCCGTGCTGTGGTCGATCATCGCCGGCCTGGCACCCGGTGTGCGGGTCGGCTGGGTGCGCCTGCTGGTGGTCGACCCCAAGGGCGGCATGGAATTCGGGCGCGGACAGACACTGTTCACCGGGTTCGCCCACGACAACGGCGACAACACCCTCGGCCTATTGCGGGCCGTCACGACGGTCATGCAGCAGCGCGCGCAGCGGCTGCGCGGTCACACCCGCCTGCACACCCCCACCACCGCCGAACCGCTGATCGTGCTGATCGTCGATGAAATCGCGTCGCTGACCGCCTACATCGGGGACCGCAAGATCCGCGCCGAAGTCGAACAACTCTTGGGACTGCTGCTGTCCCAGGGCCGCGCGGTCGGTGTCTCCGTCATCGCCGCGGTGCAAGATCCGTCGAAAGACGTCTTACCCATCCGGCAGTTGTTCTCCATCCGGGTGGGGCTGCGGATGACCGAATCCAGCCAAACCACGATGGTCCTGGGCGCCGCGGCCCGGGAGGCGGGCGCGGTCTGCGACCACATTCCCACCAGCACCCCCGGTGTCGGCTACGTGTGCGAGGACGGTGAGCGCTGAACCCTTGCGCGTTCGGGCCTTCCATGTCACCGATCCCGACATCGACTACCTCGCCACCCACTTCGCACCCCACCAGCCCTCGGCCGGGACCCGCACATCCGGAACACCCGGAGCGCCCAGCCATGACGCTCACCCCACGGGACACCACGGCTGCGGGTGTGCTCGGTGAGGTTTCCGGTCCTGCCGGGCCTTCCGGCTGGCGTTGATTCCACCGATGTGGTGGTGCAGATGGTGCGCCGCGCCGCCTCGCCGGGCTTCGAGTCCTGGTGGCGGAAAGCCGAACACGTCGGGTTCTGCGCCAACCCGATCCACCTGATCGGCACCGACACGTTCGGCCGGCAGCATCGGGTCCTGTCCCGCTGCAATAACCGCCGTACTGTCGCGTGCCCGTCCTGCTCAGACCTCTATGCCCGCGACACCTGGCAGCTCGTGCATGCCGGCCTGCGCGGCGGACACCACCAGATGCCTCCCACCATCGCCGAACACCCCCAAGTGTTCGCCACGTTGACAGCACCCAGCTTTGGGCCCGTGCACACGACCGGCGATAGGACAAGGAAAGACAGGCGCCGTGTCATGATGCCGGTCGTGCCGGATTTCAGCGTTGTCGACATGGGAAACCGATGTGGTGCAGCATCATCCACGGCGATGACGATGCTCTGGTGGGTCAACCGTTATGCGCTGACTGCTACGACTACACCGGGCACGTCCTATTTGCCTGGCACGCCCCCGAGCTGTGGCGGCGCTTCACCATCAGCCTGCGCCGACTCCTGGACAGCCACCTGCGCGGCATGGGTGAAGCCGCCAAGAGTGTTCGCATCAACTACGTCAAAGTCGCCGAGATGCAGCGCCGCGCCATCCCGCACTTTCACGCCGTGATCCGCCTGGACGCGCCACCGGAAACGGGAGAGCCGCCCATGCCGCCCAGCTCTTCGATCACCGCGACCGACTTCGCCGTCCTGGTCCAGCGGGCCGCCCGCGCCGTCACGCTCACTGTCACCGCGCCTGACAGCCCCGACGACGGCGATGATCGCGTGTTGCGGTTCGGCACCCAAACCGACACCCAGCCACTCCAGTCAAACCGGGGCACCGGGCCCGGCGAGGTCACGCCTCGGCGATCGGGCCGGTCGGTGGCGGCCTATTTGGCGAAGTACGTGACGAAATCGGTGGCCGAATTCGGTGTCGGCATCCGACGCATGTCCCCGTTAGCCGTCGCGGAATTGGACGTCACCGCCCATGTGCGGGCCATCCTGACGACCATCACCGACATGGCCGCCCACCGCGCCTACGACGGGATGGACCGCTGGCTGCACACCCTCGGGTATCGGGGGCACATCACGACCAAATCCCGGCTGTTCTCCACCACCATGGGCGCCCTGCGCGCGTACCGAGCCGCCTGGACCCGCCAACAACACACCGAGCACGCCGCGACAACCATGGCCGCACAGCATCGTCGGGCGACGCCGAGCAGTGATCCGATCGCATGGGAATTCGATCGGGTCGGGCTATGCACTCTCGGCGAGCGTGCCCTGATCCTGTCCGCGGCTCAGCGGATGATCGAACACCGCCATACCGCCCGCGATAATCTTCGGGCACACGATCCACCCGCTCAGCGGGAACAGACGACATGAACACCCAGCCGCCGGCGTCGTCGGAGATCCGGGCCAGCCTGCCCGGGTGCGGCGAGTTCGAGGACGAGCGGCCGCCGACCGTGACGATCACCCGGTCGGACGGATCCGAGGCCGCGGCGTTCTGCTCGCGCCGCAGTCCTCAAGTGCACTCATCGTTAAACCTCTCGCGAGAGGAGAGGTAATCGTGCGATTAATGTCGGTGCCGTTGACCGAGCAGCAGGTCCGTGAGCGACGAAAGACAGTTATCCGACGGCTGGGCTGGAAGGACCTGCGCGCCGGCGAGCAGCTGATGCTTTGCCGCAAGTGGATGAGTCTGCGCCCGGGCGAGCGGATCGTCCGATGACTCCGGTTGAGGTCGTCTCGGTATGGCGTGAGCCGCTGTCGGTCATCGCGGCGGAAGATGTTGCGGCCGAGGGTTTCCCGGATTGGACGCCTGCCGAGCTCGTCGAGTTCCTCTGCCGCACGCGCGCCGGCTGCAACCGCGATACCGAGGTCACGCGCATCGAGTGGCGCTACCTCGACGCGGCACCTGAGTCGGACAGGACGGGTGAGAAGGACCTACCTCGAAGAGGGCGGCCTACAGGAGGAATGCAATGGCCGAGCTGATTGCGGTCCCGGGGGTGATGGCACGCCTCGGCATCGGCCGCACGAAGCTGTACGAGTTGATCGACTCGGGCGAGCTGCGCAGTGTGAGAATCGGTTCGCGCCGATTTGTTACCGATGCAGCGCTCGACGACTTCATCACACGTCTCGACGAACGAGCGCAGCGCCTTACCGGATAGAGATTCCAGGAAGGACCCGCGCACGATGCCGCGCCAGCAGCTCCCCCTACAGATCAAGAAGATCACCCTCAAGAACGGCAAGGTCCGCTACCACGTCAAGGAGAACGGCCGCGTCGACCCGATCACCAAACAGCGCCCCAAGCTCGACAAGCGATTCGACACCGCGCAGGAAGCGCGCGACGCCCTGCGCGACTTCCAGTACCAGGCCGCTCGGGGCACCTACGTGATGCGCTCGACGCTCACGGTCGAGCAGGCTTGCGCGAACTGGCTGGCCGGCCGACACGGTCTGCGCAAGTCGGCCAAGGCCGCCTACCGCAATGGTCTGCAACCACTGCGCGACCGGGGCGGCGACATGCCGATCCAGGCGCTGGAGAAGCGGCATCTCGATGAACTCGTCACCGACCTGATGGCGGGCGGCGTCGTGCCGGTCCACGTGAAGGAGGGCCGCGGTGTGCGGGGACGTTACCGGCGGCCGTGGAAGGCTGCCACGATCAATCCGATGCTCAACTACCTCGAGTCGATGCTGAACGAGCTGCTCAAGCAGGGCAAGGTCAACTACAACGTGGCCGCGCTCGTCGACCGCCTGCCGGTCAGCAAGGTGCCCATGCAGACCTTCACCACAGTCGAGGTCGAGAAGCTCCTCGACACCTTCGCCGAGGACCGCCTCGGACACGTGTGGCACCTCGCGCTGGTCGGTCTGCGACGCGGTGAGCTGTGCGGGCTGCGCTGGACCGACATCGACTTCGAGGCGCAGACAATCAGCATTGAGATCACCCGCGTCGTCGTCGACGGCGAGGTCGTCGAGGGCGACACCAAGTCCGAGACCTCGACCCGTGTGCTGCCGCTGACCCTGGAGCTGCTGGCGGCGCTCAGGGCCGCCACGCGCATGCAGGCCGAGGAGCAGCTCGCCGCCGGGCCCACCTACGAGCGCAGCGGCTACGTCGTCGTCGACCGTCTGGGGCGGCGCTACCACCCAGACACGGTGTCCGACTACTGGGCTGCCGCGTGTGCGAAGGCGGGCGTGAAACGTATCCGGCTGCACGACGCCCGGCACACCTGCGGCACGCTCATGCACCTGGAGCACAACGTTCCGGTGGCGATCATCTCGGCGTGGCTCGGGCACGCCGACACCGCGTTCACTATGCGCACCTACGTGCACAACCAACCGGACAAGCTGGCCCTCGCGGCCGAGAGCATCTCGTTGTGGACGAGGCGTAAGAAGTCCGCACAGTAGGGAGTCTGACCTGCGATTTCGTTCTTCCTCGCCGGTCCGAGAATCGAAAGCGGTTCTCGGACCGGGTTTTTCGTGCCCCACATGGGCCGAAGTCCCGATTTCCGCCGCCCGGCGTGACGGCAAGGAATCGAGTTGACGGCAAATGACGGCAAGAACGCGCTCTTGATCGTTGTCGGGATCGCGACATGACCCGTGAACTGCGCTTTTGTGGAGCCTCCTGTCAGGATTGAACTGACGACCGCTCGCTTACAAGGCGAGTGCTCTACCACTGAGCTAAGGAGGCCTTCGAGTCCAGTAAGCCTATCCGGTCAGTTGTCGGCGTCGATCACCCGCTGCGAGCGCACGGGCGTCGACGACTGTCGCGGTCGCCGCCCAGGAATCGGGATGCGACCGGCGATGTTGCTCAGCGGGTTGACCACTTGGCTGAGCACGATGACCGCTTCACGCAGCGCCTCGATCGTGGGCTCCAGCGCCTCCAACCCCGGCGTCAGCCGATTCAGCGTCTCGGCCACATCCGCCAACTGCTCGAGCGGTCCGTTTCTCGCCGTCAACTTGTCGACCAGCCCACCCTCGGCCAACAACCGGTCCGCCAGACCGTCCTCGGCCAGCAGCCTCTCGACGAGGCCGTCCTCATCGAGCAACTGATCAACCAGGCCGCCCGGTTCGATGGCCCGCATCAGGCCACCGTCCTCCTGCGTCAGCCGGTCGAGCACCCCGCCCGGTGCGGTCAGCCGGTCAACGACACCGCCCGGTTGCAGTAACCGGTCGATCGGTCCCCCCGGCGTCAGCGCCCGACCCAGCGGCTGATCCTCGTCCACCAGCCTGGCCAGCCGATTCGCCCGTTCGACGGCGTCGTCGATGCCCAGTATGTGCGCAAACGAACCCGACCCCGACCGGGCTCGAGAGTTTGCTACGCCCAGCGTCCGCTGTGCTATCCCGAGCGCGTCGTTGGCAATGCCCAGGCCGGCATCCGCGACGGCGAGCCCGACTCGTACAGGTGCGGTGGCCAAGTCCGTCAGCGTTTTGCCGAGGTTCATGTGGCCCAGTGTATGGGCGCTCGCTCAGCGCACCGGAGGCTTCCGCGTTGTGCCTGGAAACAAACTCACAGGAAGTTACCAGGCTTCATGCAGCATGATTCCAAGTGAAGTCGTGGAGATTAGCGGAATGGCGATGGCTGTATTACCCGAGAACACCCCAGAGGCACGGGTCCTCGTCGTAGACGACGAGACCAATATCGTCGAGCTCCTCTCGGTGAGCCTGAAGTTCCAAGGATTCGAGGTCCATACCGCGTCCAACGGGCCCGCCGCCCTCGACAAAGCTCGTGAAGTGCGTCCCGATGCGGTCATCCTCGACGTGATGATGCCCGGCATGGACGGCTTCGGGCTGCTCCGCCGACTTCGTGCCGACGGCATCGATTCGCCCGCGCTGTTCCTCACCGCCCGCGACACGCTGCAGGACAAGATCGCAGGCCTTACTCTCGGCGGCGACGACTACGTCACCAAGCCGTTTTCCCTGGAAGAGGTGGTCGCCCGGCTGCGGGTGATCCTGCGCCGGTCGGGCCGTGGCGTCGAGGAGCCCCGCAATGCGCGACTCACCTTCGCCGACATCGAACTCGACGAGGACACCCACGAAGTCTGGAAGGCCGGCGAGCCGGTTTCGCTGTCGCCGACGGAGTTCACGCTGCTGCGGTACTTCATCATCAACGCGGGCACCGTGCTCTCCAAGCCGAAGATCCTCGACCACGTATGGCGCTACGACTTCGGCGGCGACGTCAACGTCGTCGAGTCCTATGTGTCGTACCTTCGACGCAAGATCGACACCGGCGAGAAGCGTCTGCTTCACACGTTGCGGGGCGTCGGGTACGTCCTACGTGAACCACGCTGATCTGTTCGCGACAATAGGGGTATGGCGGTACCGCGCGGACGAGGCATACCTCTAAGGGTCGGGCTGGTCGCGGCCACCCTTGTGCTGGTGGCGTGCGGCTTGCTCGCATCCGGCATCGCCGTCACCACGATCCTGCGTCACGACTTGACCAACCGAGTCGATGAGACGCTGCTCGATGCGTCCCGCAGCTGGGCGCAGGCTCCGCGCCGGATGCCGACGCCACCGGTCGAGGGACCCAATCCCGCCCGGCCGCCGTCGAACTTCTACGTGCGCGGCATCGACCAGGACGGCCGCATCTGGATGGCGGTCAACGATCGCGCCGCCGAACCCGTGCTACCCGCCGACAACGACGTGGGGCCGGTACCGGTCACGGTCGGCTCGATCGATCACTCGGAAGTCAAGTGGCGGGCGATGACCGTGCGCGGGCTGCGCGGCGAGCTGACCACCGTCGCGATCGATCTGTCCGACGTACAGTCGACCGTGCGCGCGCTGATCTACGCGCAGATCGGTATCGGGTCCGCAGTGCTGTTGGTGCTCGGCGTCGTCGGGTATTGGGTGGTCCATCGCAGCCTGCGCCCTTTGGATGAGGTGGAACAGACGGCTGCCGCGATCGCCTCCGGACAGCTCGACCGCCGTGTTCCCGAACGTGATGCGCGCACTGAAGTCGGCCGATTGTCGTTGGCGCTCAACGGAATGCTCGCGCAGATCCAGCGCGGGGTGGCGTCCTCGGAGTCGTCGGCCGAGGCGGCCCGCACATCCGAGGACCGGATGCGCCGCTTCATCACCGACGCCAGCCACGAGCTGCGCACGCCGCTGACCACGATCCGCGGCTTCGCCGAGCTGTACCGGCAGGGCGCGGCCAACGACACCGAGATGCTGATGAGTCGCATCGAGAGCGAGTCCCGCCGCATGGGTCTGCTCGTCGAGGATCTGCTGCTGCTGGCCCGGCTCGACCAGCAGCGGCCGTTGGAGCGGCACCGCGTCGACCTGCTCGCGATAGCCAGCGACGCCGTTCACGACGCGCAGTCGATCGCGCCGCCCGCCCGCAAGATCACGATGGAGGTTTTCGACGGGCCAGGCACCCCGGAGGTGCTCGGCGACGAGGCCAGGCTGCGCCAGGTGCTGGGCAACCTGGTCGCCAACGCGCTGCAGCACACCCCCGACACCGCGGGCGTCACCGTGCGGGTCGGCACCGACAAGGATCACGCGGTGCTCGAGGTGTGCGACGAGGGTCCCGGCATGAGCAAGGAAGACGCGCACCGGGTGTTCGAGCGGTTCTACCGCGCCGATTCGTCACGCGCCAGGGCGAGTGGCGGTACCGGGCTGGGCCTGTCGATCGTCGACTCGTTGGTATTCGCGCACGGCGGCACGGTCAGTGTTACGACCGCACCTGGAAAGGGCTGCCGCTTCAAGGTGAACCTGCCGCGCATCGCGGACGTACCCGCTCACGTCAGTTGAGCTAGCGCCTCTTTGATCTTGGCCTGCGCGTCGTCGAGCGACTCCGGCGACGGGTTGTGGTCGGCGTTGGCGAACCCGAAGTCGGTCAGGTTGTAGGCCGGGAAGACGTGCACATGCAGGTGGGGCACCTCGAGCCCGGCGATGATGACCCCGGCACGTTCGGCGCCGAACGCCTTGCAGACCGCCTTGCCGATCAGCTGCGAGACCTCCATGATGCGGCCGAATTCGGCGGGTTCGACGTCCTGCCACTGGTCGATCTCGGCGCGCGGCACAACCAGCGTGTGGCCGTGCGTCATCGGCGCGATGGTCAAGAAAGCCACGATGTCGTCGTCCTCGTAGACGAACCGCCCTGGCAGCTCCCCGTTGATGATCTTGGTGAACACGGTCGCCATGGCCATGAGCATTCCAGCAAGCTCCCAGCCGCGCCGCAGTGGGGTAGCAGCCTGCTTAGGGAGGCTCAACACCATGACCGACCTGGCGGCCTCCCGCACGGCCGAGGTGCCCGCACGTCCTACGCACAGTTGCGTTCTCGACATCGTGATCCCGGTCTACAACGAGGAGTTCGACCTTCCGGGAAGCGTCCGCAGGCTCCATCAGTATCTGGCCGCCGAGGTGCCCTACGCGTCGCGAATCACGATCGCCGACAACGCCAGCACCGACAACACGCTGGCGGTGGCGCAGGCGCTCGCCGAGGAACTGCCTGACGTCCGGGTCATTCACCTCGCCCAGAAGGGCCGCGGCGGGGCGCTGTACACCGCGTGGATGGCCTCGGAGGCCGACGTGGTCGCCTACATGGACGTCGACCTCTCGACCGACCTGTCGGCGTTGATGCCACTCGTGGCGCCGCTGATCTCCGGCCACTCCGACGTCGCGATCGGCTCCCGGTTGGCGGCGTCTTCGCGTGTGGTGCGCGGACCGAAGCGCGAATTCGTCTCTCGCAGTTACAACTTGATCCTGCGCGGCGTGCTCGGTGCCCGCTTTACCGATGCGCAGTGTGGCTTCAAGGCTTTGCGCGCCGACGTGGCGCGCCAATTGCTGCCCCACGTCGCCGACACCGGCTGGTTCTTCGACACCGAGCTGCTGGTGATCGCCGAACGCGCCGGACTGCGCATCCACGAGGTGCCGGTCGACTGGGTCGACGATCCCGACTCCCGCGTCGACATCGTGCATACCGCGATCAACGACCTCAAGGGCTGCTGGCGGGTCGGCCGGGCGCTGGCGACCGGCGAGTTGCCGATCCGCGAGCTGCAGCGCAGCCTCGGCCGCGAGCCGCTGGTGCCGGGCGTGCCGCGCGGCATGGTCGGTCAGATGGTGCGGTTCGGCATCGTCGGCATCGCGAGCACGCTCGCTTTTGCCCTGCTGTATCTGCTGCTTCACCCCGGGATGGGCGCCCAGGCGGCGAACCTGACCGCGTTGTTGCTCACCGCCATCGCCAACACGGCGGCCAACCGCGCTTTCACGTTCGGGATCCGGGGACGCACCGGCGTGGCGCGCCATCAGCTGAATGGCCTGCTGGTCTTCGCATTCTGTCTGGCCGTCACCAGCGGGTCGCTGTTCGTACTGCACCGCTTCGACCCCACGGTGGGCCGGGTTGTGGAGCTGTCGGTCCTCGTGGTGGCGAATCTCGTTGCGACGCTGATCCGATTCGTTGCGCTTCGTCGGGTTTTCAGCGCGTGAGAGCCGCCTGCTCAGCTCCCATTGATCATCGCGTGAATGTCGGCGACTGACCACGGCGGTGTGTCGCGGTGGTCCCGATACCCCAGCAGTGAGGGTGACGGGCGGTCGAAGCGGCCGACGAAATTCCCTGCGGCGATGAGGATCTGACCCGTTACGTCCTTCGCGAGATCGCTGGCGAGATACGCGTATGTCGGCGCGACGTACTCGGGTGGGGGCGCGTCGAGCGCGGCCTGCACGCTTGCGTCGTCCAACAGGCCGCGGCGGTGCAAGTCGGCGATGTGGCTCTCGTACTTCGTCCCGGTCGACAGCCGCGTCTTCGCGCCAGGGCACACTACGTTCGCGCGCACCCCGTATTCCTTCAGTTCGGCGGCGATCGCCATCGTGAACCCGTTGACGCCGCCCTTGCCCGCCGGATATCCGGTCCCGCCGTAATCGCCGAGGAAGGCGAACGAGCTGGTGTTGATGATCGAGCCGCTGCCCTGTTCCACCATCTTCGGCGCAGCGGCGCGGCAGGTCTCGAACGTCGTGCCGAGATGCGCATCGAGCAGATCGTGGAACTGTGCACTGGTGACGGTGAGGATCGACTCGCTGGCCAACCCCGCAGTGCCCGCACAGTTGACCAGGATGTCGATCTGGCCGAATTCCTTTATGCAGGTGTCGATCAGCGCGTCGGCGAGCGCCGGCTCTGCGGGGGAGCCGGGAAATGCGACGGCACCTGCGATGCCTCGGGCCGCTTCGGCCGCCGCGTCTGCGTCGCGTCCGTTCACCACCACGCCGGCGCCCTGCGCTCCCAGCAGTTCGGCCACCGCCAAACCGACGCCGCGTGTGCCGCCGACGACGACGGCGCCGCGGCCGGCCAGCGGCTCGCTAATCGCTCGCGCCCGTCTTGGCGAACTGCATGGCGTCCATGTTCCAGTAGCCGCGCAGGTTCGTAAGCAGGCCGGCGTCGTTGACCTTGTATGTGAAGATCCCGCGGACCGTGCTGATCATCCCGTTCGGGAACTTACTGCGCAGCACCAAGATATGGGCTATCTCGTCGGGCGAGCTGGACGGAAACGTCTCCTCGCAGGTGATGCGGAGCTCGTTCTGGGCGATGTTGGCGTCGTAGAACCCGGCGACGGCCTCCTTGCCGCGCAGGCCATTGCCGTCGGGGTTCGTGAAGGACTTGCCGATCGGGTCTTCGACGAGGACATCGTCGGCCATCAGCGCGAGCCAGCCTTCCTTGTCGTGGGCGTGCACGCAGCGCCACGAGCTCTGCGACGCGGTTAGCGCGGGAGTCAGTTCCACGGTTTCTTGCGACATGGTGTTTCGCTCCTTTGTTAGATGGCACAGGCGGCGTGGGCGCCGTCCTCGGTGGCCTTGCGGATCAGCCCGAGCCCGGTGCAGTCGCCTGCGGCGTGCACAGCGGTGTTGGGCAGGGCGGCGACGAGCTTCTCGTACAGCTCGGTGTTCGGTTGCAGGGTGCCCGCGATGACGACGCTGTCCGCCGCGAGCCTGCGGCTGGTGCCGCCGTAGGGAGTGAAGGCCACGCCGTCGGGTACGACCTTGTCGACCGGCGCGCGGACGTGGACGGCGACGCCCAGACGGTCGAGCCGGTCCATGTGTTCCGTCTTGCGCTTGTTGCCAAGCTCCGGCGCAATCGTCTTGTCTGCCTCGAGCACAGTGACGAGCCTGCCTCGCGCGGCGAGGAATTCGGCGAGTTCGAGCGCGACCAGATCGGCGCCGACAATTACGACGTGGTGGCCGAGCGGCATCCATGCCTTGGACGCCATGCGCACAGCCTTGGGGCGGACCAGGCGCTGTCGCCAGCCGCCGAACCGCTCTCGCAACGCCTGGCCGGTCTGAACATGGGGCAGTGCATCGCCAGGAATGGTGGGAACGACGACCTGACCGCCGTTGGCGACGATCACGGCATCGGGCTGCAGGTCGGCGACCTCGTCGGCGGAAACCTCGTGTCCCAGTTGCACCTTCACCGAGCTCCGGCCGATCTCGTCGCGCAGCCACCGCAGGAACGGTTCGTTCTCGGGGTGCAGGATCGACGCCCACAACAGCGCTCCGCCGGTCTGGTTGTTGCGTTCGAACATCGTGACGTGATGTCCGCGCTCCGCGGACACCCGAGCGGCCTCCATGCCCGCCGGTCCGCTGCCGATCACCACCACCTTTTTGGGGCGGGACGCGCGCGGTGCGGCCAACGCGCGCTCCTTGCCTGTGCGGGGGTTGACCGCGCAGTCGACCGAGAATCGCTGTTCCATGGCGTCGATGCAGTTTTCGCACGAGATGCACTTGCGAACACGGTCGGCGCGACCGGAGGCGACCTTGTTCGGCAGGTCGGCGTCGGCGAGCATCGGGCGCCCCATCGCGATGAAGTCGGCGCGCCCCTCGGCGAGGATCTGCTCCGCGCGCTGCGGATCGTGGATGCGGCCGACGGCGATCACCGGCACGTCGACGACCTGCTTGACGGCGGCGGCGGCGCCGACGTTGAGCGCGTCACCGTCGTCGGCGGAGTTGACCATGCCGGTCACCAGCCGGTCGATCACGCCGCCGCTGACATGGAACGCGTCGACTCCCGCGGCCACCAGTTGCGTTGCCACCTGGGCGGTTTCGAACATCGGCCGACCGCCTGCGACCCGTTCGTAGCCGGAGATCCGAAGTGTGATCGGCAGCGCGTCCCCGATCTCGGACCGGATGGCGGCCAGCGCCTCGAGGACCACGCGGACGCGGCCCTTCACCGAGTCGCCGCGGTATTCGTCGGTGCGGCGGTTACGCTGCGGCGCCAGGAACGAGCCGAGGAGCATGTAGCCATGCGCGGCATGCAGTTCGATGCCGTCGTACCCGGCTTCGGCCGCGCGTCGCACCGCGGCCTTGAACAGGTCGAACACCTCGACCAGCTGCTCGCGGGTGACCTCGGCCGACGGCCTGCCGGTGAGATAGGACGGAATGACCGAGGGCCCAATCGAAGTCACGCCGTGCATCTCCGGTCCCAGCCCGTCGGGCCCGGCGTGCACGATCTGGGGCTGGATCTTGGCACCGTGCTCGTGCACCGCCTCGACCAGTGCGCGATGGGCGTCGACAGCCGCGTCGGTGCCGAGGTGTAGTCCCCCCGGAGTCTCCGGGTGGTGGTGGTCGATCCCGGTGGCGCCCACGGTGATCAGCCCGACACCGCCCTTGGCGCGGGCGGCGAAGTAGTCGCGGGTGCGCTCCGACGGCAGCCCGTCCGGCGTGCCGTACATGGTCTCCATCGGAGACATCACCAGCCGGTTGCGCACCGTCATCGAGCCGATCCGACCCGGCTGCAACAGGTGGGTGAACCCGCGGGCCACCGCTACCGATCGTCGTCCGTGTAGCGGATCACGCCGCGAATGTTCTTGCCGTCCAGCATGTCCTGGTAGCCCTCGTTGACCTGCTCGAGCTTGTACTGCCGGGTGATCATGTCGTCGATGTTGAGCTTGCCCACCTTGTACATCGACAGCAGTTGTGGAATGTCGTAGTGCGGGTTGCCGCCGCCGAAGATGGTGCCCTGCAGGTTCTTCTGCATCAGCGTCAGCATGGCGAGATTCAGCGTCACCTGGGTGTCGAGCAGGCTGCCGATCGCGGTCGCCACGCAGGTGCCACCCTTGGCGGTGATCATGAGGTAGTTGTCGATGTCCTCGCCCTTGAGCTCGCCGACCGTGAGGATCACCTTGTGGGCCATGAAGCCAGCGGTGACCTCGGCGATGCCCATCAGCGCCGTGTTGATGTCCGGGTACACATGCGTGGCACCGAACTTCAGCGCCGCGTCGCGCTTCCACTCGACCGGCTCGATGACGAAGATATGCCGGGCGCCGGCGTTGGCCGCACCCTGAAGCGCCGACATGCCCACGCCACCGACGCCGACGATCGCGACGTCCTCGCCGGGCCGGATGTCGGCGGTGCGCACCGCCGAGCCGTAGCCGGTGGTCACGCCGCAGCCGACGAGTGCGGCCACCTCGAACGGGATCGTCGGGTCGATCTTCACCACGGAACTCTTGTGCACGACCATGTACGGCGAGAACGTGCCCAGCAGCGTCATCGGGAAGACGTTCTGGCCCCTGGCCTGGATCCGGAAGGTGCCGTCGGACACTGCCGCGCCGTTGAGCAGGCCCGCGCCGAGGTCGCACAGGTTGCGCAGCCCGGCCTGACACGACGGACACCTGCCGCAGGACGGGATGAACGACAGCACCACGTGGTCACCCGGACCGATGTCCTCGACACCTGGGCCGACCTCGGTGACGATGCCGGCGCCCTCATGCCCGCCCAGCACCGGGAAGCCGCCCATCGGGATGCCGCCGGTGACCAGGTGGTGGTCGGAGTGACACATCCCCGCCGCCTCCATGCGGATCTTGACCTCGTCCTTGACCGGGTCACCGATCTCGATGTCCTCGATCGACCACGGCTGGTTGAACTCCCAGATGAGAGCGCCTTTTGTCTTCATCGCAACCTGCTTTCCTCGGGACGGCCCCCGGTCAGACTAAGTTATCTAAGTCACACCTGTACTGGGTGGTTTACCAGATCGGTACCGGCGCCTCGCCGAGCGGGTAGTAGCCGGGCAATTTCTCACCAGCCAGCGAGCGCTCGATCCGCTTCTGCATCCCGGGGCTGAGATCCCCGGACTCGATGAGCTTGCCGAACATGAACGACACGTGGCCGAAGTCGAAGAAGTCACGCTGCCACTCGATCTTCAGATTGCCGTTCAGTCGGAACCAGCTTCCGCCGATGCCGTAGATCTCGCCCTGCGTGCCGTCCGACTTGTTGACGATCTGCTTCCAGAAGCCGACGATCTCGCCCTGCTTGTCGTCGACAAGCACCTTCTGGTACTCGTAGACCCAGTTCTCCAGGCCTTCCATCTCCAAACCTAATGCGACGTCGCGGATTTCGTCGCGGCCGACGCACATCACGTCTTCCTTGGGGCCGATGTTCCAGCCGTAGGTAGCGTCTTCGGTGTAGAAGTCGGCGAGCGGCGTCCAGTCGCCTTTCCGCTCGCATTCGCGGTTGGCTTCAAGCCACTCTTCGACCCATTTGTCGAGTTCTTCGCGGGGCAGTGACGGCATAGTTCTGGCCTTCCTTAGTCCTCTTCTTTGATGGACAGTGCTTGGGTGGGACATGCCCACACGGCTTGTTCGATCTGGGCCCGATCCTCTTCCGGCGGTTCGGCATTGAGTATCTCGACCTTGCCACGCTTGGGGACCTTGAAATAGTCGGGCGCCTCGACCTCGCACATCGCGTGGCCTTGGCACAGGTCCAGGTCCACCTCGACTCGATAGCCCATGATTCTCCCTACTTGGCGCGCCTGCGGTAGCGGGCCTTGGCGGGACGCTGCAGCTGCACCACCATCTTCGAATGGTCGTTGCGGTACGTGTCGGCCGGCTGCGCCATCTCGAACTCATACTCGCGCAACAGAACCGAGAAGATCGCCTTGATCTGCATCTGGGCGAACGCCGCGCCCACACAGCGGTGCCGGCCCGCACCGAACGGAATCCACGTCCAGCGGTTGACGATATCCGCCTGCTCGGGTTTGTTGTAGCGGTCCGGATTGAACGCGTTGGGATCGGGGAAGTCCTCGGGGATCCGGTTGCTGATCGCAGGCGATGCGGCGACGAAGTCGCCCTTGTGGATCGGGAAGCCCTCGACTTCGAACTCGTCCTGCGCGACCCGCATCAAGATGATCAGCGGCGGGTGCAGGCGCAGCGTCTCCTTGACGACATTGTCGAGCTTCGGGATCTGGCGCAGCGCATGGAAACTCACCTCCTGGCCGTCGGCATAGAGTTCGTCGAGTTCCTTGCGGACCTCGGCGTACACCTCGGGGTGGCGAATCAGCTCGATGAGTGTCCATGCCGACGTGCCGGAGCTGGTGTGGTGCCCCGCGAACATCAGCGAGATGAACATCCCGGTGACCTCGTCGGCCGAGAAGCGCGGATTGCCCTCCTCGTCCTTGATGGACACCAGCACGTCGAGCATGTCGCGGTCGGCCTTGTCCTTCGGCGGGTTGGCCAATCGCTGATCCATGATCTCCTGAACCAGCGCAACCAGTTTCACCCGGGCTTCGTCACGACGCTTGAAGCTGTCGATCGGCAGGTACGGGTCGACGTAGCAGAGCGGATCGGTGCCGCGCTCCAGGTCGTGGTAGTACTCGGCGAACCGGTGGTCGAGCTGTTCGCGGAACTTGAGCCCGATCAAGCACGCCGTGGAGGTATAGATCGTCAGCTCGGCGAAGAAGTCGAGCAGTTCGATCTCGCCTTCGTCACCCCAGTCGGCGATCATCTTCTTGACTTCGCCCTCGATGGTGGCCGCATGGCCCTTCATCTGCTCACCGCGCAGCGCGGAGTTGTGCAGCATCTCCTTGCGCCGCTCTGGGCTTGCGTCGAACACCACACCTTTGCCGAAGATCGGCGTCATGAACGGATAGGCCTCGGCCTGGTCGAGATCCTCGTCGGCAGACCGGAAAAAGAATTCATTGGCCTCCGCGCCGGACAGCAGGATCACGTGTTTGTCGACCAGCTGGAACCAACCGACGTCCCCGCACTCATCGCGGACGCGCTGCATCAGCCCGATCGGATCGGTGCGGAACTCCTCGAGATGTCCGTGCTCTTCCTCGCCACCGGAAACCCGGGGCACGATTGCGGTAGTCACTCTCCCGGCATCCCTTCCTCACCCAGGGCGAGCTTCTGACGGTCCTTGTTGTCGGCCAGCGGTGCTTCAGGTTGCAACTCCATGTTGGCGATGTACCCGCCGCGCGGTGTCTCGGCAACGAACGTGATGGCCCGGCCCAAGTCGGCGGCGCGCAGGAAATAGTCGTGGCGCGCCTGCCCCCATTTGGCCCAATCTTCAAGGGCGGGACCGATTAGCTCGGCAGGTAGGCTCCAACCCATGTTGGTCTTCGTCGGCCCCGGATGCACGATCGACGCCCTGACTCCGGTGCCCTCGAGTTCCATCTGCAGGTTGGTGACCATGGCGACCAGCGCCGCCTTGGCGGCGCCGTAGGCTCCCATGTGCGGGCGCTGACGCAGTGCGACATCGGATCCGACGAAGATCAGGTCGCCGCGCCGGCGGGTGATCATGCCGGGCAACACCGCCGTCGCGACCCGGTTGGCACCGATCAGGTGAATCTGGATCTGGGATTCGAACTCGTTGGTGCTGATCGAATCGAGCTTGCCGAAGTAGGTGTCACCGGCCCCGGCGACGAGCACCTCGATGTCGCCGAGTTCCGCGGTCACCCGCTCGACACAATCCTTGACCGAGTCGGGGTCGGTGACATCGAGAGCCACGGCGATCGCCTCGCCGCCGTCGGCTCTGATCTGATCGACGATCTCCTGGCACTTGTCCACTCGGCGGGCGCCCAGCGCCACCGGAAAGCCGTGGGCGGCAAGTTCGATGGCCGTTGCGGCGCCGATGCCGGAGGACGCACCCGCGACCAAGGCGGGTCTACGAGTGGGCAGGGGTTCGAAGCGCGGCATCTACGCGACCTCCACGGTCATGGGAAGATGAGCGAATCCGCGGACGTTGCTGGAGTGGACGCGGACGGCGTTGGCCTCGTCGACCTCGTATCCGCGGATTCGCTTGAACAATTCGGTCAGGGCCACCCGGGCTTCCATCCTGGCCAGGTGCGCGCCGAGGCAGAAGTGGGCGCCGCTACCGAAACTCATGAGTTTGGAGCCGATTTCACGGCCGATCACGTAGTTGTCCGGATCCTGAAACACCTGCTCGTCCCGGTGCGCCGAACCCGGCAACAACAGCAACACGTCGCCCTCGGGAATGGTGGTGTCGTAGAGCGTCAGCTCGCCGGAGACCGTCCGGGCGAGGATCTGACTGGATGTGTCGTAGCGCAGCGTCTCCTCGACCCACAGCATCACCCGCTCCAGGTCTGAGTAGATGGGGGTCAGCTGGTCGGGGTTCTTGTGGCCCCAGAACGCGGCATTGGCAAGCAGTTTGGTGGTGGTCTCGTTGCCGGCGATCACCATCAGGAACATGAAGCCCAGTACTTCGTCGTCGGTGAGCCGGTCGCCGTCGATCTCGGCCTCCAGCAGCGCCGACGTCAGATCGTCTGTGAGCTTCTTGCGTCGCTCGGCCACCATCTCTTGGTAGTAGACGATCAGATTGATCGACGCTTCGATGGCCGTCGGCGGCACGTCGGTCACACCCTCGTCGCGGTGCATGACCCCATCGGCCCACGCCCTTACCTGGTCGCGGTCCTTCTCGGGAACCCCCATCAATTCGGAGATGACGTCCATCGGGAGCTTGCCCGCGAATTCGTCGACGTAATCGACGGTTCCGGAGCCGGCCTTCTCCAGCATCACGTCGAGGTGCCGGCGCGCAATCTCGGTGACCCTCGGCTCCAGCTCGCGGATGCGACGCGGGGTGAAACCCTTGGAAACCAAGGTGCGCAGCCGCAAGTGTGCCGGATCGTCCATGGCCAGGAAGGACATGGTCTTGGAGGCGTGCGGACCCCGTGAGGCCGGGTCCAGAGACACCCCGAATTTGTTGGACAACGTCGTGCTGTTGCGGAAGCCCTGCAGGACATCGCGGTGTCGCGACAGCGCCCAGAAACCCAGATCCTCGTTGCGGTAGAGGGGCGCCTCGTCGCGCAGCCGCTTGTAGTACGGGTACGGGTCTTCGTGGAAGTCGTAGTCATAGGGGTCGAGAACCACGTCGCTGGCCTGGACGGTCATGAGTCGTCTCCGAGGATGAGGCCGACCACGTAGGACAGGCGGTCGGCGATCTGGTGATACGTGACGGCGCCACTGCCGGCGTGCACAAGGGCGCCGAAGTAGGTCATCTCCAGCGCCGACACCGTGCGCGGGTCGGCGTCGGGCCCCACCGCCGACCGGATTCGGCGGTGGATCTCGGCGCCGATGCGATCGCGGACCGCGCGCACCGCCTGGTCGTTGTTGCTCAGCAGCGCCGTCGTGCAGGCGGCTGCGACCTCCGGCTCGTCGGCGATCATCAGCGTCAAGGCGCGCAGCGCCTGCTCGACGCGGCTAGACCTGCTGTCGTTGACGTCGGTGAAGTACGGCACCTGGCGAACCAGGTCCAGGTAGACCTCGGCGATCAGATGGTTCTTCGACGAGAAGTAGGTGTACGCGGTGGCCGGCGCGACCTTGGCGCGGGCGGCCACCGCCCGCACGGTCAGGTCGGCGTACGACGACTCGCGCAGCATTTCCACGCCTGCGGCGAGCACCTTGCGGAAGGTCTCCTCCTGGCGGCGGTTACGTGGCGAATCTGGGATGGCAGCCACGGCATCGCTGGACACATGTCCAAGTTATCCGACCGGGTCCGTGTTAGGCAAGCACGCAGGTAGAAAAGCTGTGCTTGCCACTCGGAGCCATCGGGGGCTATCGTTCGAAGGAATCCAGTCGGACAGTTGTCCAGCAATGAAGCGGAGATTTTGGATGGGTCTGCTGAACGATCGTGAGAGCCAACTGTTCATCGACGGCAAGTTGGTGGCGGGCAGCGGCGGCACGTTCCCGACGGTCAACCCGGCCACCGAGGAGGTGCTGGGCGTCGCCGCCGACGCGACCGTCGACGACATGGGCCAGGCGATCGAGGCGGCCCGCCGCGCGTTCGACACCACCGACTGGTCGACGAACACCGAGTTGCGGGTGCGCTGCTTGCGTCAGCTGCAGGACGTGCTCACCAAGCATGTCGAGGAACTCCGCGACCTGACGATCGCAGAGGTCGGCGCGCCGCGGATGCTGACGTCCGCAGCCCAGCTGGAGGGCCCGGTCGCCGACCTGAGCTTCTGCGCGGACACCGCCGAGTCGTACAAGTGGACCACCGACTTCGGAATCGCCGAGCCGATGGGTATCAAGACTCATCGCACCGTCGCACGGGAGGCCGTCGGTGTCGTCGGCGCGATCACCCCGTGGAACTTCCCGCACCAGATCAACCTCGCCAAGCTCGGCCCTGCGCTGGCGGCAGGCAACACCGTCGTCCTCAAGCCGGCGCCCGACACGCCGTGGTGCGCGGCGATCCTCGGCGAGCTCATCATCGAGCACACCGACATCCCGCCCGGTGTGCTCAACATCGTCACCTCCAGTGACCACAGCGTCGGCGCGCTGTTGTCGAAAGACCCACGCGTGGACATGGTTTCGTTCACCGGGTCGACGGCGACGGGGCGCGCGGTGATGGCCGACGGCGCCGCCACGCTCAAGAAGGTCTTCCTGGAACTCGGAGGCAAGTCGGCGTTCCTCGTACTCGACGATGCGGATCTGGCCGGCGCGTGCTCGATGTCCGCGTTCACTGCTTCGATGCACGCGGGCCAGGGCTGTGCGATCACCACCCGACTGGTGGTGCCGCGCGCCCGCTACGACGAAGCCGTCGAGGCCGCGGCGGCGACGATGGGTTCGCTGAAGCCCGGCGACCCGAACGACGCACGCACCATCTGCGGTCCGCTGATCTCGGCGCGTCAACGGGATCGTGTTCAGGGCTACCTGGATTCGGCAACCGACGAGGGAGGCAAGTTCGCCTGCGGCGGTGGTCGTCCCGCGGACCGCGACACCGGCTTTTTCATCGAGCCGACCGTCATCGCGGGGCTTGACAACAACGCGAAGGTCGCACGTGAGGAGATCTTCGGCCCGGTGCTTACGGTGATCGCGCACGACGGCGACGACGACGCGGTGCGGATCGCCAACGACTCGCCGTACGGCCTGTCGGGCACGGTCTTTTCCGCGGATCCCGACCGCGCCGCGGGCATCGCCGCGCGGATGCGGGTCGGCACCGTCAACGTCAACGGCGGCGTCTGGTACTCCGCCGACATGCCGTTCGGCGGATACAAGCAATCCGGCATCGGCCGGGAGATGGGGCTCGCCGGTTTCGAGGAATATCTCGAAACCAAAGCCATTGCCACAGGGGTCTAGTCGTGTCGAGTGTGGGGTTGTGTCACGCGTAGACGCGAAAACCGTGTCATAACCCAACACTCGAACGGAGAGGAAAACTATGCAGTTCGACGAGAAGGTCGCGATCGTCACCGGGGCCGGTGGCGGCATCGGCCAGGCCTACGCCGAGGCACTGGCCCGCGAGGGCGCCGCGGTGGTGGTGGCCGATATCAACACCGAGGGTGCGCAGAAGGTCGCCGACGGGATCAAGGGCGAGGGCGGCAACGCGCTTGCGGTTCGGGTGGACGTATCCGATCCAGAGTCCGCGAAGGAGATGGCCGCCCAGACGCTTTCGGAGTTCGGTGGCATCGACTACCTGGTCAACAACGCTGCGATCTTCGGCGGCATGAAGCTGGACTTCCTGCTCACTGTCGATCCCGAGTACTACAACAAGTTCATGAGTGTGAACCTCAACGGCGCGCTGTGGTGCACCCGCGCGGTGTACAAGAAGATGGCGAAGCGCGGCGGCGGCGCGATCGTCAACCAGTCCTCGACAGCGGCCTGGCTGTACTCGAACTTCTACGGTTTGGCCAAGGTCGGCGTCAACGGCCTGACTCAACAGCTGGCCACCGAACTCGGCGGCCAGAACATCCGGATCAACGCGATCGCGCCGGGCCCCATCGACACCGAGGCGAACCGGACCACCACGCCGCAGGAGATTGTGGCCGACATCGTGAAAGGTCTTCCGTTGTCCCGCATGGGCCAACCGGAGGACTTGGTCGGCATGTGTCTGTTTCTGCTGTCGGACCAGGCGAAGTGGATCACCGGACAGATCTTCAACGTCGACGGAGGGCAGATCATCCGATGATGAGTGACGACGTAAAGCTTGGCTATATCGGCCTCGGTAACCAAGGTGCGCCGATGGCGAAGCGGTTGGTTGAATGGCCGGGTGGGCTCGTCGTCTTCGACGTCCGCACCGAGGCGATGACTCCGCTGGCAGAGCTGGGTGCGAGCCTGGCCGACGACGTGGCGGGCGTGGCGGAGGCCGACGTCATCAGCGTGACGGTACTCAACGACGAGCAGGTCCGCGATGTCGTTGGGCAGCTCGGCGAGCACGCCAAGCCCGGTACCGTCATTGCGATCCACTCCACGATCGCCGACGGCACGGCGGCCGAATTGGCAGAGCATTTGCAAGACAGGGGTATTCATGTCGTCGATGCGCCGGTAAGCGGCGGTGACCGCGCGGCCAAGAAGGGTGAGCTGGCGGTGATGGTGGGTGCCAGCGATGAGGCGTTCGCTCTCGTAGAGAAGCCCTTTTCGCAATGGGCATCCCTGATCGTGCATGCGGGAGAACCCGGCGCCGGTACGCGGATGAAGTTGGCGCGCAACATGTTGCACTTCATCTCGTTCACTGCGGCGTGCGAAGCCCTCAAGCTTGCCGACGCGGCGGGAGTCAGCCTGCAGGACCTCGGCAACGTCGTCCGCCACAGCGACAAGCAAAGCGGCGGCGCGGGCATGGTGATGTTCCGTGATGATGCAAAGGTTCTCACCCCGGATCACTTTCTTTACAAGCCGTTCCAGCACACCCGCGATTTGGGCGAGAAGGATCTGGGCTTGGCGCTCGCGCTCGGTGAAGCAGTCGGTGTCGATCTGCCAATGGCCGAGTTGGCGCTGAGAAACTTGGCGGCCGGGCTCGGCGTGCCGCATAGGGAGGATTGACAAATGGATGAGCTGCGCAAAAAAGGCCTCGCGAAGATGAACGAGGTCTACGGCTGGGAGATGCCGAACGTGGAAGGCAACGAGTATTTTGCGCTGACCGCGGACCACCTGTTCGGCACCATCTGGACGCGGCCCGGACTGTCGATGCGGGACAAGCGGATCATGACGCTGACCGTGGTGACGGCGTTGGGCAACAGCGACCTGGCCGAGATCCAGGCCAACGCCGCGCTGGCCAACGGTGAGATCACCGAGGACGAGCTGAAGGAGATGGCGATCTTCCTCACCCACTACCTCGGCTTCCCGCTCGGTTCGAAGCTCGACGGGGTCATCAGCACAGTGATAAAGAAGCGCCGGAAGGCAGCAGAGCGCGGCGAAGGGGAAGACAAGAAGGCCAACGTCAACGCCGCCGTACAAATGCACTCCGGGGGCAAGGTCCATGACAAGTAGGTACGCCGGCCTGTCGCGCGAGCAACTCGCGGTGCTGGTGCCGGAGCTGCTGCTGATCGGGCAGATGATCGACCGATCCGGAATGGCCTGGTGTGTCAAGGAATTCGGCCACCCAGAGATGCTCCAGATCGCGATCGAGGAGTGGATGGGGTCCAGCCCGATCTACACCAAGAGGATGCAGAAGGCGTTGCGCTACGAGGGCGACGACGTCATCACGATCTTCAAGGGCCTGCAGCTCGACATCGGTGCCCCGCCGCAGTTCATGGACTTCCGCTACACCGTGCACGACCGGTGGCACGGCGAATTCCACCTCGACCACTGCGGCGCCCTGCTCGACGTCGAGCCGATGGGCGAGGACTACGTCCGCGGCATGTGCCACGACATCGAGGACCCGACGTTCGACGCCACCGCCGTGGCCACCAACCGTAGGGCGCAGATCCGGCCGATTCATCGCCCGCCGCGGGTACCCGCCGATCGGCACCCGCACTGCGCATGGACGGTCGTCATCGACGAGTCATATCCCGAAGTCGAGGACCATCCCGTGCTCGATGTCGTACGCCGAACCCGCGCGGCGAGAACCGATCTCGACCCGATCGATCCCGACGACGAGGGACAGGCGGACTACTCGGGCGAACTGCTGTCGGACCTCGACTTCGGTGCGTTCTCCCACTCTGCCTTGGTGCGCATCGCGGACGAGGTGTGCCTGCAGATGCACCTGCTGAACCTCTCGTTCGTCATCGCCGTCGGCAAGCGCGCGGGCACCAACACCGAACTTGCGACCAAGATCTGCACCAGACAACTCATCGGAATCGCCGGCATCGCCGCCGAGCGCATTCATCGCGCGCTCGACCTTCCCGGCGGAATGGAGGGCGCGCTGCGCGTACTGGAACTGCATCCGATGCTCAACCCGGCGGAATACGTGAGTGCCGAGTTCGGCCCGGATACGGTGCACGTCTATCGCTCGCCCGCCCACGAGGACGGTGCCTGGCTCTCGTTGGTCACCCCAGCAGAGAACCGGCCGCTGCAGGCGATTGTCGCAGCGGTCGACCCGCATCTCGACGTGGAGGTCAACGGAACCGATACCGACTGGACGGCGCGTGTCATCGAGACCGACACCCCGGCAAAGGAGTTCCGCGAGGTCGCCGTGACGAGATTCAGCGGCGGCTCGACGTTCGCGTTCGAGTCGCGGAAATCCCTTCCTCTGACGGTCGTATAGCCGCACCCACCCACCGCCGCAGATACGCCCGCAGTTCGTCGCCCTTTCGCGGCGGTCGGCCCGGGTCGATGACGAACGACTGGATGATCCGCAGCAAGTGCTCGGCCAGTTCGTCGAGATCGGCGTCGGAGAAGCCGAGGCCGGCCCAGTCGACATCGAAACGGCGGACCATCGAATGGGCGAAGTCCAGCGCGACGTCCGATGTCACCGACTCGGTGTGGGGGTTCGGCTTGCCGGGCTTGATCAGCAGGCCCAGGTGTTTGTCCTCCGGCAGCCACTCGAGGGCGGTGGCGACGGCTTCGGGTACGGCATCGGCCGGATCGGTGATGCCCTGCAGGTGAGCGGCCAGCCGGTCGAGGAAGCCGCTGGCGGCGTGCACGGCTGCCGCGACGAGTAGGGCGTCGGTGCTCGGGAAATACCGGTAGACGGTCTGCCGGGTGACGCCGAGCGTGCGGGCGACGTCGGCGATGGAGAAGTCGGCGCCCCGCGCGTCGATGGCCTTGCTCGCGGCGTCGAGGATCCGCGCGATGGCCTCCTCGTCGGTCGCGGGGGCCGAGCCCGACCAGCCGTGGGTGCGCACGCCTGGATGCTATCCGCGATACGAGACCTGCAACTCCTTGACCCCGTTGATCCACCCGGATCGAAGTCGTTGAGGCTCGGAGAGTTTGGCGATGTCGGGGATCTGGTTGGCGATCTCGTTGAAGATCAGCTTGATCTCCATGCGGGCCAGGTTTGCGCCGATGCAGTAGTGCGCGCCGTTGCCGCCGAAGCCCAGATGCGGGTTGGGATCGCGCAGGATATTGAATACGAAGGGGTATTCGAAGACATTTTCATCATAGTTGGCCGAGCTGTAGAACAGGCCGGCGCGCTGGCCCTCGCGAATCGTGACGCCACCAAGTTCGGTGTCGGCCAACGCCGTTCGCTGGAAGCAGTGCACGGGCGTGGCCCAGCGGACGATCTCGTCGGCGGTGGTTGCCGGCCGGTCACGTTTGTACAGCTCCCACTGGTCGGGGTTTTCGAAGAACGCGTTCATGCCGTGTGTCATGGCGTTGCGGGTGGTCTCGTTGCCGGCGACGGCGAGCAGGATGACGAAGAACGCGAACTCGACGTCGTCCATGGATTCGCCGTCGATGTCGGCCTCGATGAGCCGGGTGACGATGTCGTCGGCCGGACAACGGCGGCGCTCCTCGGCCATCGTGTAGGCGTAGCCCATCAATTCGGCGTTGGCGGCCGCATAGTCGGTCTCGTAGTCCGGGTCGTCGGTGTTCATGATCGAGTTGGTCCAGTGGAACAGCTTCGCCCGATCGGCCTCGGGCACCCCGATCAGATCGGCGATCGCCAGCAGCGGCAGGCTCATCGCGATGTCGTCGACGAAGTTCCCGGACTCCTTTTCGGCTGCGGCGGCGACGATTTCACGGGCAGCGACCGCCAGCTTCTCCTCCAGCGTGGCGACCGCCCGCGGTGTGAAGAGCCGCGACACGATCTTGCGGAGCCGGGTGTGCTCCGGCGCGTCGTGGTTGATCAACAGCGCCTTGGTGAGCTCGAGCTGTTCGGCATTGGTGCCGTCGGGTAGCCGCATCACCACGCCCTTGCGGTTGGTGGACCACAGGTCGCCGTTGCGGGAGATCTCCTTGATGTCGGCGTGACGGCTGATCACCCAGTAGCCGCCGTCTTCGAAGATCGAGTCGGTTTGCTCGTTCCACCACACCGGCGCGGTCTTGCGCAGCTCGGCGAATTCTGTGACGGGGATGCCCTTCACCAAGACGTCTGGGTCGGTGAAGTCATACCCACTGCCGAAGGGACATGTGGTCTGCGTCATACCGAGACCATACACTGCAATGTCAAGTGTATGGCCGAGCCCGACCGTACGATCGGACCGTGCACGCCAAGACGGCTTTGGTACGTCGGCCCAGCCCGCGCCTTGCGGATGGGCTGCTCACCCACATCGGGCGCTCGCCCGTCGACGCCGACGTCGCGATGAAGCAGTGGGAGGGCTATGTCCGCGCCCTTGTCGACGCCGGCTGGCAGGTGACGGAGGTAGCGCCCGCGCCCGGCTGTCCCGACAGCGTGTTCGTCGAGGACACCGTCGTGGTGTACGGCGATCTTGCCGTCATCGCGCGGTCCGGTGCCGTCGAGCGGCGGCCGGAGGCCGAGGGCACCGAAAAAGCAGTCGCGCAGCACGGCTACCGCATCGCACACATCGAGGCACCTGGCGTGCTCGACGGCGGTGACGTGTTGAAGCACGGCGGAACCGTCTACGTGGGACAGTCCGGTCGCACGAATGCCGACGGGATCCGCCAGTTGGCCGATCATCTCGCGCTGTTCGGCGCGACGGTGGTTGCGGTGCCGCTGACCAAGGCGCTGCACCTCAAGTCCGCGGTGACCGCGCTGCCGGACGGCACCATCATCGGTTACGCGCCGGTGGTGGACGACCCGTCGGTCTTCAGAGACTTCCTCGCGGCGCCGGAGGAGCCGGGTGCCCACGTTGTCCTGCTCGGCGACGGAAAGCTGCTGATGTCATCGCGCGCACCAGAGACCGCCAAGATGATGCAGGGACGCGGCTACCACCCGGTGCTCGTCGACATCGGTGAGTTCGAGAAGCTCGAGGGGTGCGTGACGTGCCTTTCGGTTCGCCTCCGCGGCATCTGAGGCACGGGTCGTTGTGCTACGCGACGACGCTCTTCGAAACCGGTTCGGGCAGGTAGCCCCTGGCTGTGGCGATCCCTGCGAGCCGAATGCGCAGGCTACGGCGTCCGCGATGAACCCTCGACATCACGGTCCCCAACGGCGCGCGCGTCATCTCAGCGATCTCCTTGTACCGAAAGCCCTCGACGTCCGCGTAATAGACGGCGATCTGCTGTTCTTCGGGCAGCGACGCGAGCGCGTCTTTGATCTCGTCGTCGGCCATCGACTGCAATGCCTGTATCTCGGCCGACTGCAGCAATCCCATCGACGAACGTTGCGCATCGGAAGCGAGGTGCACGTCCGTGAACTGCTCCGTCAACGACTCATCCGGCCGCCGTCGCGCAGCGCGGTAGGAATTGATCCACGTGTTGGTCATGATCCGAAACAGCCAGGCCTTGATGTTCGTATCCTCACGGAACCCGCCGAAACCGGCGTAGGCCTTCGCCAGCGTTTCCTGAAGTAGGTCTTCTGCATCGACGCGACTCCGGGTGCGTCTGCGTGCCGCCGCGTAGAGCAGATTCCGAAGCGGAAGCACGTCTCGTTCGAAGCGGGAATCATCAAGGGAATACATAACATTCGCCATCTTTGAGATCGGGAAAAGCACTTGCACATCCATGACAGCACCAAGCGGTCATCAAGTCCAATGAACGGTTATGATGAATCTAATCAGTATTAGTGATAGGTGTGGCCGATGGAGATCCGCCAGCTGGAGCATTTCATCGCGGTAGCAAGCGAGATGAGCTTCTCGAGGGCCGCGTCCAACGCCCACGTCGTGCAGTCCGCGCTCTCGATGTCGGTCGGCAAGCTCGAAAAGGAACTAGGGGTTGAACTGTTCGACCGCTCCCGGCAGCAGATCAAACTCACCCCGGCCGGCGAATTGTTCCGGGAACACGCCCGCCAGGTCATCCACAGTGCGCACGTAGCCAAGGACGCCTTGAGCGACTTCCGCGGCGCGCTTTCGGGAACCGTCGAGTTGGGCTGCCTGGTCTCGTTCGGCCCACTGGATATTCCGAAGGTGCTCGGCGATTTTCACCGCAGGTATCCGTTTGTACGAATCCGCCTGCGGCACAGCCCGACTGGCTCATCGACGTATCTGTCGGCGATCGCCGACGGAACGCTGAGCCTGGCGCTGGTCTCGGCACCGGATCGGTTCCCGCCCCGAATCGACATGCGGCTACTCGCACAAGAGCCGATGATGCTCGTCTGCGGCCCAGACCATCGCCTGGCCGACCGAACCTACGTAAGCATCCGCGACCTTGCCGGCGAGGACATCATCGGCTTTCCCCCGGAATGGGGGCTACGGCGGTTGATCGACGACGCGTTCGTAGCGGCGGGGGTCGAAGCGAACATCCCGTACGAGGTCGCGGTCGATTATTCGGTGGCGGCCGACCTGGTTCGAAATGGGTTGGGCACCACGTTCATGCCTGCTACCGATGCGGCCCGGTTCGGTGATCTGCGTGCGATCGCGCTCAGACCCGCGATCGAGTGGCAGATCTACCTCGCTTCACTGGGACCGAGGCGTGTCGGCGCAGCGACTGCCCGGCTGGCCGAGCTGCTGCTGGGATCCGCGACCGTCCCTAGGTGACGTCCGACACATATCGCCTGCCCAAGTCACATTCGGCCTCCGTTCGGTGTCTCACGTATGACAAGCACCACCGAGGAGGTTCGATGAGTATCCATGCCGTGCGACCGCACATCGATCGCAAAGCCCACATCGTGGTTATCGGCGGCGGCTACGCAGGAGTGTTGGCGGCCAACCGGTTACGGCGAGACCCCGATGTTGAAGTCACTGTCGTCAATCCGCGGCGGGCTTTCGTCGAACGGATCCGACTGCATCAGATGGTTGCTGAAAGCGGCAGCGCCACTCTCGATCTCGCTGGCATGCTTGATTCCGGCGTGCGATTGATGGTCGACACGGCCGTCCAGATCGACGCCGATCGCCGGGCGGTGCGCCTCGGCTCGGGCGGCGTGTTGAGTTACGACTACCTGATTTACGCCGTAGGCAGCACGGGTGCAGTGCCGGTTGCCGTGCCTGGCGCCCGGCAATTCGCCTATCCCATTGGGGAACTCGAGCAGGCCGAACGACTTCAAGGCGCGATCGGCCGATTGCCGTCACACGCGCCGATCTTGGTGGTCGGCGGCGGGTTGACCGGTATCGAGGCGGCAGGCGAGCTGGCTGAACAACGACCCGACCTCAAGGTCACCTTGCTGTGCGGAGGCGTCCTTGCGCCGTCCGTCGGCGGGCCGGCGCGCCGCTCGGTGCGCAGACAGCTGTCCCGCCTCGGAGTGGAGGTGCTGGACGATGCCGTAGTTGCCGAATTGGGCTGCGATCATGCTTGGCTCACCGACGGCCGCGTCCTGGCTAGCGCAGTGACCGTGTGGACTGCGGGTTTTGGCGTGCCGGACTTGGCCACGCTCAGCGGTCTGACCACGGACGGGCTTGGCCGCCTGGTCACGGACGCAACCCTGACGAGCGTCGATGACATCCGCATCGTGGCTGCAGGCGATGCCGCGGCGCCGGCGGGTCAGCCGCTGCGGATGAGCTGCCAGGCCGCGATGCCGTTGGGCGCGACCGCCGCGGACACGGTGCTCGACCGCATCGCCGGAGCGAATCCCAAACCGATCGATCAAGGATTCGTCGTGCAGAACATCAGCATCGGACGTCGCGGTGCGACAGTCCAGTTCACCCACCGGGACGACTCCCCGCGCCGGTCCTATGTCGGTGGCCGGGTGGCGGCGCTGATCAAGGAGGCGGTCTGCAAGAACACCGTGAGGTCGATTGTCCGGGAGAGCCAGAAGCCCGGCGCGTACCGCTGGCCGCGTAGCGGAGCGCCCGTCGACGCGAAAGAGGTCGTCGCTTGAGCACCTTCGGAGATCCCAAACGATGGCAGAGATCGGTTCGCGGCGGCCGCCAGAATGGTTCCGCTCCAACCAATCCAGCAGCACCGGATCCAGCTGCAGCCATCGGGGCATGGACGTCTCGCGTGATTGCGGTGGAGAAGACGCGGTGCTGACGCGGGTTGCGGTTCTCATCGTCGGCGGCGGCGGCGCGGGGTTGACAGCGTCGATGATCCTGTCGACGCTTGGCGTTGACTCCTTGCTGGTCAATGCCCTGCCGCACACGTCGGCGCTGCCCAAAGCGCACATGCTCAACCAGCGCACCATGGAGATCTTCACCGAAGTCGGTGTGGCCCCAGAGATCTATCGGTGCTCGACTCCGCCGGAGAACATGAAGGCGGTCGCGTGGTACGCGGGGCTGGCCGGTAATCACGACGGATACGGACGAGAGTTGGGTCGACTCGAGGCGTGGGGTGGCGGCTACACCGATCCGGACTACATCGCCGCAAGCCCCTGCCGCACCTGCAATCTGCCGCAAATCAGGCTGGAGCCGGTCCTGCGTGAGCACGCCACGCGGCTCAATCCCCACGGCGTCCGGTTCAATCACGAGCTGATCGCCCTTGACGTCAACCAGAGTGACGCCGTCGCCACCATCCGAGACAAGGACGATGACGTCGAGTATCGGGTCAGCGCGCGATTCGTGATCGCCGCCGACGGCGGCCGTACGGTCGGCCGGCTGCTCGACGTCGGAATGTCCGGTCCTCGCGACGTGATGAAGATGGTCTCGGTCCACATGACGGCCGATCTGTCCGCCTGGGCCCGCGACGACGAGGTGTTGATCCGGTGGCTGGTCAACCCCGACTTCGGGGGCTCGTTCAGCGGCGTCCTGGTTCCGATGGGACCCGAGCGCTGGGGCCGGCACTCAGAGGAGTGGGTGTTCCACATGCAGTACGCGACCGACGATCCCGAGGCGATGCAACCGAACAAGGTGCTGGACCGAATGCGCGCCACATTGGGCATCCCCGGCTTCGATCCCGACGTGCACAAGATCAGCACATGGGTGATGGAGGGGGTGATCGCGGATCGCTTCCGCATCGGCCCGGTCTTCCTTGTCGGTGACGCCGCCCATCGCCACCCGCCGACCGGTGGTCTCGGGCTGAACTCGGCCGTGCACGACGTCCACAACCTCTGCTGGAAGCTGGCAGCGGTGCTGGCGGGGCGTGCCGGGGACCGACTGCTCGACAGTTACGAGCACGAGCGCCGACCGGTCGATCAGGCCAATATCGACAACGCGCTCGCAAATGCCATGAACCACTTCACAATCGACAAGGCGCTGAACCTGTCACCGGACAACAGTCCCGAGGAGAATTGGGCGGAACTGACACCGCTTTGGCAGGACTCACCCGAGTCGGCGGCCAGACGGCACGCCCTCAACCAGGCGATCGCTTCCCAGACCATCGAATTCCGGCATCACAACGTCGAATTCGGGTACTCCTACCGATCCTCGGCGATCGTCGACGACGGCTTGGTCGTGGATGCGCCACTGGATCCGGTGCGGCTTTACCAACCGTCGACCAAGCCCGGACATCCGATGCCGCACGCCTGGGTCGAGCGGGAAGGCCAACGCGTTCCGCTGTGTCAGCTCGTGCATGGGGGTCGGTTCCTGCTACTCGCAGGCGAACAGGGCGATGCTTGGGTTCGCGCGGCCGACGAGATCGCCAGGACAAATGGCATTCCGCTCGATGCCGCGACGGTCGGGGTGCTCGGCTGCGACTACGTCGACGTGCGAGCGGCCTGGCTCAAGCATCGCGAGATCGGGCCACACGGGGCGGTGCTTGTGCGGCCTGATCGATACATCGCGTTCCGCGCGCTCGACGCGGCGGACAATCCGACCGCCGTGTTGAAGGCGGCGCTCGGTCAGGTGTTGGCCACCGAGCCGGTGTGAGAGCACGCCGATGATCGCGGCATCGACGGCCGGTCAATCTTCCTGAAAAGGAACCGAACATGGCATTGCACAGACTCACGCGAATCGTGATGGGCGTACCGAATGTCGCCGAAGTATCCAGCTACTACCGGGAATTCGGCTTGTCGCCGGCAAGTGAGCCGCACCACTTCGCCACGGTCGACGGCGGCGAACAGCTTCGGATCGTGCCTGCCGTGAGCCGGCGCCTGGTACAGCTCGGCGTGGGGACGGACGATCTCGACGACCTCGGTCGTATCTCGTCGGCACTCGACCGGCTCGGCGTTGCGTGCACGCGGGCAGACACCAGCCTCACGGCCGTCGATCCCGGCACCGGGGTGTCGGTCCGGGTCGAGATCGATGACCGGATTGTGCAGAAACCCGCCACCGAGCCGGTCTACAACGCGCCAGGAGTCCTGGGCCGGCCAGGAACCCGTGCCGACGGCATCCTGCGCCAGGAGGGGGTCCGACCCCGCAAACTCGGGCACGTTGTGCTCGGCTCCACCGACCAGGACGCTTCGCAGAGATTCTTCCTCGACGGGCTGGGCTTCAAAGTCAGTGACACCGTTCCCGGTTTGGCCGCATTCATGCGGTGCTCGTCCGACCACCACAACGTCCTGGTTCAGCAGGCTCCGGTGTCGTTCCTGCACCACACCTCGTGGCAGGTCGACGACGTCGACGATGTGGGACGCGGGGCGACCGCGATGCTCAAAGCCGACCCGGATCGGCACACCTGGGGCCTCGGGCGCCACTTCATTGGATCGAACTTCTTCTGGTACCTGAAGGATCCCGCCGGCAATTTCAGCGAGTACTACTCCGACATGGACTGCATCGTCGACGATGCGCTCTGGAAACCAGGCGTGTGGGACGCATCGAACTCGCTGTATTCGTGGGGTCAACCGCCCCCGCCGTCCTTCCTCGCCCCCGAGGATCTCGCCGCGATGATGACCGGAGCTCATAGCCCTGACGGGTGTTGAATCACATTCCTACAGAACTGAAAGACCACACCACCATGGCAGCAGAATTCGAAGGCCGCACCGCCCTCGTCACCGGCGGCAACACCGGTATCGGCGAGGCCGCAGCCGCGCTCCTGACCGCCAAAGGCGCCGAGGTCTGCATTGTCGGCCGCAGCCAGCAACGTCTCACAGACGTCGCCGAGCGGATCGGCGCCGCCGGCGCAACATGCTGGTCGCTGACTGCTGACCTGGCTGTAGACGACCATCTGGTCCGCGTCGTCGAGACAGCCCTCGACCGCTGGGGCCGCATCGACGTCCTGATCAACAACGCCGGAATCGATGTCAACGAACCATTCCTAAAAGCCACCCGCCAAGGCTGGGAACATGTTCTGGCGGTCAACCTCACGGCCCCGTTCAGGCTCAGCCAACTAGCCGCACGCGCCATGGCCAACCAAGGCAAAGGCGTCATCGTCAACATCGCTTCCATCGACGCCTACGGCACCGACGGCACCTTCGCCAGCTACAGCGCCTCCAAAGCCGCGCTCCTCGCACTGACTCGCCAAGCAGCCACCGAACTCGCCCCCAGCGGCATCCGCGTCAACTCCGTCAGCCCCGGATGGACGATGACCGCAATGGCAGCGGGAGCGCTCACCTCCGACGAACTAGCCACGATGAAAACCCGATTCGACCGCGTCCCCATACAGCGGATGATCACGCCCGACGAAGTGGCATCGGCGGTCGCCTACCTGGCCAGCGACGCCGCCTCCGCCATCACCGGCACCGACCTCGTCGTCGACGGCGGCACCCTCGCCAACCTCTACATCATCGAAACCCTCAACAACTGACCACGGAAACGAGGCGTTCGCCAAGGTCGTAGTCGTCGTCGGCGTTGAGGGTCAGCACGCCGACCGTGGCGCCGTCGCTCTCGTAGAAGACGGCGAAGCCGTCCTCCCGAGACAACGGTCGACTGTCCTCGTAGCCGTCGCCCCACGCGTGGTACTTCACATCGCTGTCACCGATGGTGATCCAAAAGCCAGGCACACCATCCTATTTCGCGTCGACGCCGGCTGCGGAGGCACTGGCGATCGTGCCCTGGTCGGCGGCGTCCTGTCAGTGTTTGACGGCTATTCGCCGACCCGCGGCGCAGTTGTCGGCCAGCGCTACGTCGCCTGCCGCGAAGATGTCCGCTGCGGAACTTTGCCATTTCGGGGCCGACGATGATCCGCGACTGCTCGACATCAAGTCCAGCCGCTTCGGCTATCCCACTTTGTGGAACGACGCCGGTGACGGCGATCGCCTCTGTTACGGAACATCTTCCGGTGCAACAAGAGTCACCGCGACTCCGCGGCGGGCCAGCGATGCCGCAGCCTCGCACCCGATGAAGCCTGCGCTGACAACGACCGCCGAGCGCGCATCCGAGCTCACTGTTCGGAGTGCCGCGAATGGGTGGCGGTCGCCGCCGATGACGACGAAGTGACCGGCACGGTCAGGAAGTCCTTGCTGAGCGGCGGACGTTCGTGCGGAACGGCGGGATCCGCGCTCACGAGGAGCACCGGCAGCTCGCTGTTGTGCCTGCGGAAAGCTTCGGCGGCACCGACGCCGGCGGGTCCGCTGCCGACGATGATGAGACCGGCTTCAGTCATCGGGGCCGGATACCCGGAGCGCAACCGGTGTAATCGGCTGCGGTTAGGGTGAGCCTGTGCGTGTCCTCGTGATCGGATCCGGAGCCCGTGAACATGCGTTGCTGCTCGCGCTGCGCCGAGACCCTGAGGTGGAGGAGCTGGCCATCGCTCCTGGCAACGCCGGGACGGCGATCATCGCCGACCAGTACGACGTCGACGTCACCTCCGGCGAGGCCATCGCGCAGCTGGCGCAACGCATCGGCGCCCACCTGGTGGTGATCGGGCCGGAGGTGCCGCTGGTCCTCGGAGTCGCCGACGCGGTGCGTGCCGCAGGCATCGCCTGCTTCGGGCCCACGAAGGACGCCGCGCGCATCGAGGGCTCGAAGTCGTTCGCCAAAGACGTGATGACCGCGGCCGGTGTGCGGACAGCGACAAGCGAAATCGTCGACACTCCGGCACACCTCGATGCGGCGCTCGACCGGTTCGGGCCGTCCGCGGGCGATCAGGCCTGGGTGGTCAAGGACGACGGGCTAGCCGCGGGCAAGGGCGTGGTGGTGACCGCCGACCGCGACACTGCGCGGGCGCACGCCGCCAGCCTGCTCGAGGCGGGCCACCCGGTGCTGCTCGAATCGTTTCTCGACGGGCCCGAGGTGTCGTTGTTCAGCATCGTCGACGGCGAGATCGTGGTGCCACTCTTACCCGCGCAGGATTTCAAGCGGGTCGGCGACAACGACACCGGGCCGAACACCGGCGGTATGGGCGCGTACGCGCCGCTGCCATGGCTGCCCGACGAGGTCGTCTCTCAGATCGTCGATCAAGTAGTGAAACCCGTTGCAGCGGAAATGGTTCGGCGCGGCAGTCCGTTCTCGGGCCTGTTGTACGCCGGGCTGGCCATCACGTCCAAGGGACCGGCGGTGGTCGAATTCAATTGCCGCTTCGGCGATCCGGAGACGCAGTCCGTGCTGGCGCTGCTGGAAACGCCGCTCGGGCCGCTGCTGCGTGCCGCAGCGACAGGTCAGCTGGCCGACCAGGCGCCGCTGCGCTGGCGCGACGGCTACGCCGTGACTGTGGTGGTGGCCGCCGAGAACTATCCGGGCCGGCCGCGGGTGGGCGACGTCATCGTCGGCGCTGAAGCCGACGGCGTGCTGCACGCCGGCACCGCGCGACGCGACGACGGCGCGATCGTGTCCTCGGGCGGCCGGGTGCTTTCGGTCGTCGGGACGGGCACCGACCTGGGGGCCGCCCGCGATGCCGCCTACGCGCTGGTCAAGTCGATTCGGCTGCCGGGCAGCCACTTTCGCAGCGACATCGGCCTCGCGGCCGCCGAGGGCCGCATCAGCGTCTAGGCCGTCAGCAGCGGAGCCATCCACGCGATCTCAGCGGGCAGCTGCGAGCTCCAGAACGCACCGTCGTGTCCGCCCGGCGAGAAGCCACCCGACGGCGGGCTCGGCAGTTGGGCGATGAACTGCTTCGTCGCCGAATAGAACGGATCGCTGTTGCCGCAATCAATCCGGATCGGAATCTGGCCCAGCTGCGGCAGACCCCACACGCTGTTGGCGGCGTAGTCGTCGGCGCCGTCGAACGCGCCGGGTGCGGTGGCGCCGGACGAGGTCCACAACGCCGGGCTGACCGCACATATCGCTGCGGTGCGTGCGGGGCCGAGCCTCGCGCCGAGCAGCAGCGCACCGTAGCCGCCCATCGACCAGCCGAGAAAGCCGACCCGCGACGTATCCAGTCCCTGCGAGGTGAGCATCGGGATCAATTCGTTGAGCACCATCGCGCCGGAGTCCTCGCCGGACGCCCGCTTGTGCCAGTAGCTTCCGCCGCCGTCGACCGCGACGACCGCGAACGGCGGAATGCCCGCCGCGACCGCCTGCGCGAGGCCCTGCTCCACTCCGCCTGCCATTACTCCCGCGGCGTCCTGACCCTTCCCGTGCAGCGCGATCACCGGACGCAGCGGCGCGGTCTGTCCTGGCGGACGGGCGATCGCCCAGTTCGTCGCCACGCCGCCGCGCGCCGCCGAGACGAACGAGCCGTCGACGTACGTCGGTTGCACTGCCGCAGGAGCGGGCTCGAGTGGCGGCGGAGCCAACGGCGCGCCGGCGTTCGTCATCGACACCGGCGGCCCGGTGACCGACGCCCCCTGCGTGTGTAGCGCGGAACCCAATGCATACGCGCCTGCCGCCCCGGCCGCCGCACCGACACCAAGGCGCAGAATCGCGCGGCGACTCAGTTCGGGCATGCCGGCCATCATGCCAAAGGCGTTTCGACGATCGCCGCGAAGACCGCCTCGAGCACGTGCTCCAGCTGGTCGGGGTCGGCCTCGTTGAGGGTCCGGGTGACGATCACCCGTCGCATCAGGAGGACCCCTGCGATCACCGACAACATGACTTCATTGCGGATCTGGCGACCGGACTCGGGGAGCTGCCGCGCCAGCCGCCGTCCGACATGACGCTCGATCCCGTCGCGCACGATCTCGACGGCGCGCGGATTGGATACCGACCGCAGCATGATCAGGAACGGCTCCAGCGGCCCGGCATCCGCATCGGTGCGCTCGATCAGGGTCACGGCGGTGTCGTGCGCGATCGACTCCGACTCGTTCGCAATGACCGCCGGAGGCGTGAACGACACCTCGACGGCCTCGGCGAACAGCTGCTCCTTCGAGCCGAAATACCTGTTCACCATCATCGCGGTGACCCCGGCGTCGCTCGCGATCTCGCGTACGCCGACGCCGTCGTAGCCGGCTCGGGCGAAGTTCCGGATCGCCGAGTTGAGGATGGCTTCGCGGGTGGCGGCCGCGTTGCGCGGCCGGTGCTTGGGCGCCGTCATGCCTCGACGCTAGGGAATAGAACTCGCTAAGTCTACGTCTGTATACAACATGACGGACACATCGAAAGTTTGGTTCATCACCGGTAGCTCCCGCGGCTTCGGCGCGGAGTTGGTGCGCGCCGTGCTGGCCAACGGCGACCGCGTCGTCGCCACCGCCCGGCAACCGGAGCAGTTGCGCGCGCTCGTCGAGGGCCACGAGGACCGCGCCCGCATCTTCGAGCTCGACGTGACAGACTCCGATGCGGCCGTCGCCGCAGTCGAATTCGCGGTCGCCGAGTTCGGTCGCATCGACGTGGTCGTGAACAACGCCGGCTACGCCAACAGCGCCGCGTTCGAGGAGATGGACCCCGCGGACTTCCGAGGCCAGATCGAGGCCAACCTGTTCGGGGTCGTGAACGTCACCCGCGCCGCGCTGCCGGTGCTGCGCGCGCAGCGATCCGGTGTGTTCGTTCAGTTTTCGTCGATCGGCGGACGCGTCGGCGGCACACCCGGTCTGTCGGCTTACCAGGCGGCGAAGTTCGGCGTCGAAGGTTTCTCCGAAGTAGTCGCCAATGAAGTGCGCGCGTTCGGCGTGAGGGTGATCATCGTCGAACCTGGTGCGTTCCGGACGGACTGGATGGGGTCGTCGATGACGATGCACGAGCCGGGACCCGATTACCGCGACGCGCTCGCCCTCATGCACGAATTGCGCCGAACCTCCAACGGAAGTCAATCGGGCGATCCGGCGCGCGCCGCCCGCATCATCATCGATGTCGTCGAGTCGCCCGACCCGCCGCGGCGACTGCTGCTGGGTAGCGACGCGGTCGAACTCGCATTGGCCAGTGGCACCGAACGCGACGAGGAAGCGCGGCGGTGGGCGGCAGTCAGTCGAAGCGCCGACTTCCCTGAGTAAAGGCTGATGATTAGCCGAAAGCCCGATGCCGCAACCTCGCGACTGGCAACATGCTAGAGGTGACGGCAGCGGTCACTCCCAAGGGAGAGCGTCGGCGGTATGCGCTGGTCAGCGCGGCTGCCGATCTCTTGTGCGAAGGCGGGTTCGACGCCGTGCGGCATCGCGCCGTCGCCCGTCGCGCGGGGCTGCCGCTGGCGTCGACGACGTACTACTTTTCTTCCCTCGACGACCTGATCGCGAACGCTGTCGAACACTCCGGAGCCCGCGAGGCCGAACAATTGCGTTCGCGAGTGGCCACGCTGTCGCGTCGGAGGCGCGGCGCCGAGTCGACGGCAGATGTGTTGGTGGACCTGTTGGTCGGTGAGGCCAACGGGCTACGGGTCAGCGAACAACTGATCTCCCGCTATGAGCGGTACATCGCCTGCGCCCGCCAGCCCGGGCTGCGGGACATCGCGCGACGCACTCTGCAGCAGCGCACCGAGGCGGTGGTCGAGGTCGTCGAGCGGTCCGGCCGCTCGGTACGCTCCGAACTGCTGACCGCGCTCGTATGCGCCGTCGACGGCGCGGTGGTGGCGGCGCTGGTGGGCGATGGTGACGGTCCCAGGGCGACGGCCCGCGCGACTTTGATCGACGTGATCGACGTGCTCGCGCCGATCGACGAAAGAGTGGTGCCCGTTTAGCCGAAGTTTGCGCGGTTCGCTCTTTGGATATCTAGCTCACGATGACTATCACGACGGTTCTTGACGGCGTGCTCGACCGGTCGGTCTTGCTGGGCTATAGCCGACTTGGTTCGCGGGTGCGCCGACTGTGGTGGCCGTCAGGCCCAGGCCCGAAGGCCATGGCCGGGAAGCGGGTGGTCGTCACCGGCGCGACGGTGGGAATCGGCGAGGCGATCGCATCCGCGTTGGCCGGACTCGGCGCGACCGTCCACCTGCTGGGTCGCAACGAGGAGAAGGTCAAGCGGTCGGCGGGGACGATCCGGCGGACCGTTTCCGGCGCGATGGTGATCGAAGAGGTCTGCGACATCTCCGACCTCGACGCGGTGCGGTCGTGGAGCGATCACCTCTCCGGGCGTATCGACGCTCTCCACGGATTGGTGCACAACGCGGGCGCGATGCCGAAGGAACGAATCGAGACTCCGCAATCGCACGAGAGCCAACTGGCGACCCATGTCCTGGGTCCGCACCTGATGACCGAACGGCTGCTGCCGCTGCTGCGCAACGCCGCGGGCGCCTCGGTGGTGTTCATGTCGTCGGGTGGCATGTACACGGCGCCGCTGTCCGTCGATGACCTGGAAGCGGAATCGGGCCGGTATGACGGTGTTCGGGTGTACGCACGAACCAAGCGAATGCAGGTGGTGCTCGCCGACGCGTGGGCACAAAGATTGGCGGGCAGCGACATTCGCGTGGAAAGCATGCATCCGGGCTGGGTCGAGACACCCGGCGTCGCCGAGGCACTGCCACTGTTTCGGGCGGTGACCCGGCCACTGCTGCGGGACACGGCACAGGGCGCGGACACGGCGGTTTGGTTGGTCGCGATGCGACCGGATTCGACACGCCAGCACTTCTGGCACGACCGCGCCCAGCGGCCGACCACCTTCGGGTGGCAGCGCGGTCAGGATCCCGCCGCGGTTGCGCGATTTCTCGACGCGGTCGCTTCGAAGACTGGAACAATGAGTTTCACAGCCGACCAACAGGACTCACGCCATGACTGACACCGGAACAGTAGAACAACAGCCTGAATTGCGGCGGGTCATGGGCCCAGGACTGTTGCTGTTGTTCGTCGTCGGCGACATCCTCGGCACCGGCGTGTATGCCCTGACTGGTGACGTCGCCGCCGAAGTCGGTGGGGCAGCATGGGTTCCGTTCCTGGTCGCCTTTTTGATCGCCACCGTCACCGCGTTCAGCTATCTCGAGCTCGTCACCAAGTATCCACAGGCGGCGGGTGCTGCGCTCTACGCGCACAAGGCCTTTGGTATCCAGTTCGTGACGTTCCTGGTGGCATTCGTGGTGATGTGTTCGGGCATCACGTCCGCCTCCACCGCATCGCGGTTCTTCGCGGCGAACTTCGAAACGGCGTTCGACCTCGATTGGGGCAAGGCCGGAATCGTCATCGTGGCGCTGCTGTTCATGGCGATGCTTGCGGCCGTCAACCTGCGCGGCGTCGGCGAAAGCGTGAAACTCAATGTGGCACTGACGATCATCGAGATCAGCGGCCTGCTTATGGTGATACTCGTCGGGTTGTGGGCATTCACCGGCGGCGCCGACGTCGACTTCTCCCGCGTCGTCGCGTTCGAAACCGCGGCCGACAAGAACGCGTTCCTCGCCGTCACCGCCGCGACGTCGCTGGCGTTCTTCGCGATGGTCGGTTTCGAGGACTCGGTGAACATGGCCGAGGAGACCAAGGATCCGGTCCGGGTCTTTCCGAAGGTCTTGTTGTCGGGGCTGACGATCGCGGGCTTCGTCTATGTGCTCGTGGCGATCGTGGCCGTCGCGCTGGTGCCGATCGGCACGCTCGAGGCCAGCGACACTCCGCTGGTCGAGGTGGTCAAGGCCGGCGCTCCGGGGCTGCCGATCGAGGACATCCTGCCGTTCATATCCATGTTCGCCGTGTCCAATACGGCGCTGATCAACATGCTGATGGCGAGCAGGCTGATCTACGGCATGGCCCGTCAGCACGTGTTGCCGCCCGTGCTGGGCGCGGTGCATCCGACACGGCACACCCCGTGGGTGGCGATCATGTTCACCACGCTGATCGCGTTCGGGTTGATCTTCTACGTGACGGCGTTCGCCAACAGCGACGCGATCGCCGTGCTCGGCGGGACCACGTCGCTGTTACTGCTCGCCGTGTTCGCGATAGTCAACGTCGCGGTGCTGGTGCTGCGGCGCGATGTTCGCGAGGCGGGTGGACATTTCAGAACTCCGACGGCGTTGCCGGTGATCGGTTGTCTGGCGTCGCTGTATCTGGTGACGCCGTTGTCCGGCAGGCCCGCTCAGCAGTATGTGCTGGCGCTGATTCTCGTCGGCATCGGCATTCTGTTGTTCTTCCTGACCATGGTGATCAACCGTCAGCTCGGTATCCGCGGTACGCGCATCACCGACCCGACGCACCTCGGTTCTGCGCCGGATTAGCGAAGCGCCTCACGGATCGCGGCCAATTCACGCTGCGCGTCGCCGAGGAGTTCCATCGCGCGGATCAGCCGATTTTCGAGTGACGAGCGACTGCCACGGCGCTCTGGGACGACCTGGCCCGACAGCGACGGCGTGACGATGTAGCCCGTGTCGAAGTCGCCGTAGATGGTGATGTCCTCTGGCCGGTGATACCAATACAGCGCGACGTACGCGGCAATGACGGCGTCGACCGGATCCTCGTCCCTGTCCAGTTGGCTCGGTTTGGTGGCGGCCTCCACCCTCCTGCGGAGTTCGAGCCACGCCACGCTTCGATTCACGCGCAGTCTCGGTGTTTCGTTGTCGAGCCCCTCGATCAGCGTCATCAGCTTGAGCAACTCGCGCTGACGCTCGTCGAATGAACCCTTCTTGTACTTCAGCGTCTTCTCGAGCCCGAACAAGACGACGGTCGCCGGATGCGGGTAAACCTCGATGGCCCGTCGGTTCGCGTTCGACGCGGGATCCATGTCGAGGCCGAGGGCGGTGGCCAGCATCGCGCCGCGCGGTGGATTGAACAGCGGATTGGTCGTATTCGCCGGATAAGCTCCGGCGTCGAATTTCTGAAAGTCGCGGTTGTACTCGGCCTCGGCGGGCCGGTATCCGCCTGCGTTGTTGACAATGAGCGGCGCATCGATGGCAACCAGGCAGTCGTCGCCGGTGAATGGGCCGACGGCGTCGATGATGCTGGCGTCGTCCTGCGCGATGCCCACGTGGAGCAGGCGGCCGTCGGAGTCGACGGCGGCCACGCCGGTCTGCTTCTTTTCACCCCACGCAAGATCGAGCCCAACGAAGTACATAGGCCTAGCCTGCCTTACCCGGGCCGTAAGCTGTGTGTCTGTGACGATCCCCAATGTGCTGGCCAGCCGGTATGCCAGCGATGAGATGGTGGTGATCTGGTCACCGGAGGCCAAGGTCGTCGCCGAACGTCGGCTGTGGCTGGCGGTGCTTCGGGCGCAGGCCTCACTGGGCGTAGATGTGCCCGAGGGCGTGGTGGAGGACTACGAGCGGGTGATCGATGACGTCGACCTATCGTCGATCGCCGCGCGCGAACGCGTGTTGCGCCACGACGTCAAGGCCCGCATCGAGGAGTTCAACGCGCTCGCAGGCCACGAGCACGTGCACAAGGGCATGACGAGTCGCGACCTCACCGAAAACGTTGAGCAGCTGCAGATCCGCCAGTCTCTGGAGTTGGTTTTCACACACGGCGTGGCTGTGGTGGCCCGGCTGGCCGAGCGGGCGATCAGCTACCGCGACCTGGTGATGGCGGGCCGCAGCCACAACGTCGCCGCGCAGGCGACCACGTTGGGCAAGCGATTCGCGTCGGCGGCCGAGGAGATGCTCGTTGCGCTGACGCGGCTGCGTGCGTTGATCGACCGGTATCCGTTGCGCGGCATCAAGGGTCCGATGGGCACGGCGCAGGACATGCTCGACCTGTTCGACGGCGACACTGGTCGGTTGGCCGAGCTCGAGCGGCGGGTGGCCGAATTCCTCGGTTTCACAGACATTTTCACCAGCGTCGGACAGGTGTATCCGCGATCCTTGGACCATGACGTCGTCTCGGCGCTGGTGCAGGTCGGGGCGGGCCCGTCGTCGCTCGCGCACACCATCCGACTGATGGCGGGCCACGAATTGGTGACCGAGGGGTTCGCGCCAGGGCAGGTCGGCTCGTCGGCCATGCCGCACAAGATGAACACTCGGTCGTGCGAGCGGGTCAACGGGCTGCAGGTCGTGCTGCGGGGCTACGGGTCGATGGCCGCGGAACTGGCGGGCGCGCAGTGGAACGAGGGCGACGTGTTCTGCTCGGTGGTGCGGCGCGTCGCGCTGCCCGATGCGTTCTTCGCGATCGACGGGCAGACCGAGACGTTCCTGACCGTGCTCGACGAGTTCGGCGCCTATCCGGCGGTGATCCAGCGTGAACTCGACCGCTACCTGCCGTTCCTGGCCACCACGCGGATCCTGATCGCGGCGGTGCGCGCCGGCATGGGCCGGGAGGCGGCGCACGCGGTGATCAAGGAGCACGCCGTCGCGGTCGCCTTGGCCATGCGCGAGAAGGGTGTGGAGCCCGACCTGCTCGACCGGCTGGCCGCCGATCCGCGGCTGCCACTGGACCGGCCGGCTCTTGACGCAGCGCTGGCCGACAAGCAGGCGTTCACCGGCGCCGCAGGCGATCAGGTTGACCGGGTCGTCGACGCGGTCGACGAGTTGGTAAGTCGTTATCCGGAGGCCGCCAAGTACACGTCGGGCGCGATCCTGTGACTTCAGTGTCGGCGTTGTCGGAGATCGACTTCACCGATCTGGACAACTTCGCATCCGGCTTTCCGCATTCGCTTTTCGATGTGCATCGGCGCGAGGCGCCGGTGTACTGGCATGCTCCGACGGAGAACACTCCCGACGCGGAGGGTTTCTGGTCCGTCGCAACCTACGCCGAAACGCTTGCGGTGCTGAAGGATCCGGTGACTTTTTCTTCGGTTACCGGTGGCTCACGGGCGTACGGCGGCACGCTGTTGCAGGATCTGGCCATCGCTGGCCAGGTGCTCAACATGATGGACGACCCTCGTCACTCCGAGATTCGTCGCCTGGTGAGTTCCGGCCTGACACCGCGGATGATCACCCGGGTCGAGGACGATCTGCGAGCGCGGGCACGGCGCCTGTTGGACTCGATCGTCGACGGCGAGGCGTTCGACTTCGTCGTCGACGTGGCCGCCGAGCTGCCGATGCAGATGATCTGCATACTGCTGGGAATCCCGGAGTCCGAACGACATTGGCTGTTCGAGGCCATCGAGCCGAGCTTCGATTTCGGTGGCTCCCGCAAGGCGTCCATCACGCGGCTGTCCATCGAGGAGGCCGGCTCGCGGATGTACGACTACGGCAGGGAGCTCATCGCGTCGAAACGGGCTGCGCCGACCGAGGACATGCTCTCGGTCGTCGCCAACGCTGACGTCAGCGATGCCGAGGTCTACCTGTTCTTCAATCTGCTCTTCAGCGCGGGCGCCGAGACGACGCGCAACTCCGTCGCGGGCGGGCTGCTGGCGTTGGCCGAACACCCCGATCAGTTAGCCTTGCTGCGTTCGGATTTGGAGCTGCTGCCGACCGCGATCGAGGAGATCGTGCGGTGGACGTCGCCGTCGCCGTCGAAGCGGCGCACCGTCACCAGGGCGACGTCGCTTGGGGGACATGTGATTTCGCCCGGTGACAAGGTGCTGGTGTGGGAGGGCTCGGCCAACCGCGACGCGTTGCTCTTCGCCGATGCCGACTGCTTTGACATTTCACGTAAACCCAATCCGCACTTGGGCTTCGGCCAGGGGGTGCACTACTGTCTCGGCGCGAACCTGGCCCGGCTGGAGTTGCGGGTATTGTTCGAGGAGTTGCTCGGCAGGTTCTCGTCGGTGCAGGTGGTCAAACCGGTGGAGTGGACGCGCAGCAACCGCCATACCGGCATCCGGCATCTGGTGGTCGAGCTCAGGGCGTGAAACCGGATACGTTCGCGGCCGTTATGGCGACCGGCATCGTGTCGATCGCGGCTGTGGATCACGGGTTCGGCGTCATCAGCGAGGTGTTGATCGTGCTGGCCGCCGGTGCGCTGCCGGCGATGATCGTGGCCGCCGCGATTGCCTGGCGACGAGAGTCTTGGAGCCTCAACGACCTTGATGTGGCGCTGCGGTTGTGTACCTACATCGCGGCGTGCGCGGTGGTGGCGGCGCGACTGGCCGAGCACCGAATTGTGCTGTGGGTGCTCGCCGGGATGGCGTTGCAGGGGTGGCTTTCGCTGGCGCCGGTGGTGGCGCGGCTGATGTGGCGCGCCCGCGGGGCCGGCCTGCGCGACCGTGCGCGTGGCGGCTGGGAACTGGCGAGCGTCGCGACGGCCGGGTTGGCGATCGTGACGGCGGATCTGAAGATCGTGTTCCTTGCGGTGCTGTTCTGGGTCATCGCCATCGGGGTCTACCTGTCGATTACGGCGCTGATCGTGGGGCGGGCTGTGCGCGATTCGTCGGCTCCGGAATTGGTACAGCCGGACATCTGGATCCTGATGGGCGGTGCGGCGATCGCGACATTGGCGGGCGATCACATTCACAAGGCAGGTTTGCAGAGCGTCTGGCCGGTGACGGTCGTGACGTGGTGTGTTGCCACGGCGTGGATCCCGCTGCTGATCTGGGTGACAGCGCGGCGCTTCCGCATGCGGCGCGAACTTCCGCCGGGGCTGTGGTGGGCGGCGGTGTTTCCGCTGGGGATGTATTCGTCGGCTACGTATGCCACGGCTGTCGAGACGGGTTGGCGGTGGCTGACGACGGTGTCGCTGGGGTTCTTCTGGATCGCCTTCGCGGCCTGGGTGCTCACCGCGCTGCACGCCGTGTCGCGGCGGGTTGTCGCCTAACCACGAGCGGCATTGTGATACCCATGCTTTCATGGCGGTTTGCCCTGAAGACCGGGTCACCGCATTCGTCGCGGCCGACCCCTCGACCATTTGGGAGATGGTCAGCGACATCACTCGCATGGGCGAGTGGAGTCCAGAATGTTATAAGGCGATTTGGCTTAGCCCGAAACGCGGTAAGGGCGCGGTATTCCTCGGGCTGAATCGGGATCGCGGGCTCAGCTGGCCCTCGCCTGCGATCGTCACCGAATTCGAGCGTGCCAAAGCGTTTGCGTTCCGTGCTGCCAGTGGGGTCGTTTGGCGGTATCGGCTGGCACCCGAAAACGGCGGTACCCGACTGGTTGAGGAGCGGGTCACCGATGGCGAGTTCCGCTGGGTGAAGACGGGCTATCGATTGTTTCTAGGCGGGTACGACCGGCGTGTGGACGTCCTGCGAGCCGGCATGCGTACGACTCTCGAGCGCATCAAGGCGGGTGCTGAGCAGGGTGGCTAGTGGCCACCCCGCGTCCGCTTTTGCGGATCAATTGCGGCCGAGGCGGACCCGCACGCCCGAGGCCCGGAGCTCCAGGGCGGCCATGCCGCGGATCGCGATGGGGTCCAGGTTCCGCCATGCGCCGACCGGGTCGGGGGTGATCGCCGCGAGTTTGGCCAGCGGCCGGTTGGCCAGTGCCCGAAGTGCGAGCAGCTGTTCGCCCGCGGCTGTCGAAGCCAGCGTGACGGCGGTCCACTTGCGCCGGAAGAACCGGATCCGCAGGAACAGCCACGGCATCGCGATCGCCAGGATGGGTGGCGCGGCGACGGCCAGCGCCAGCAGCCATGCCAGCCAGCTGGCCGTGCTGTTGAGGTTGGCGCCGGCGCCCGCGATGTCGCGGGCGGCTTCCCCCGCGGCCGCCAAGGGCTTGCTCAATGCGTCGCCGATCAACGGCACCTTGTCCGCACCGTCGCCCGCGGAATCGAGATTGCCCGCGATCCCGTTGGCCCCGCCTTCGACTTGCCTGCCAAACTCGGCGATGGTCGCCACGGCAGAGTGCACCGCCATCCCGACCAGCACCCAGATGAATGTCCAGACGATCATCACCACGTCGCTGATCAGCTGCCCGAGCAGTCGCGTCGGGGTGGTGGCATAAGGCACGTAACGGGACGTCATGGGATTGATCCCAGCAGATAGGCTGGCCCGATGCGCCCGTCTCTGTCCGACTACCAACATGTGGCCAGCGGAAAGGTTCGCGAGCTTTACCGCATCGACGACGAGACCCTGCTGTTCGTCGCCACCGACCGGATCTCCGCGTACGACTACATCCTCGACTCCGAGATACCCGACAAGGGCCGCATCCTGACCGCGATGAGCGTCTTCTTCTTCGATTACGTCGAGGCGCCCAACCACCTCGCAGGCCCGCCCGACGACGAGCGCATCCCCCAGGAGGTGCTCGGCCGCGCGCTGGTCGTCCAGGAGCTGGAGATGGTGCCCGTGGAGTGTGTGGCCCGCGGCTACCTGACCGGCTCCGGCCTGATCGACTATGAGAAGACCGGCAAGCTGTGCGGCATCGCGCTGCCGCCGGGGCTGTCCGAGGCCAGCAAGTTCGTCCAACCGCTGTTCACCCCGGCAACCAAAGCCGAACTCGGACAACACGATGAGAACATCACGTTCAACGACGTGATCGAACTCGTCGGCGCGGTCAGGGCGAATCAGCTGAGCGAACGTACATTGCAGACCTACATTCAGGGCGCTGACCATGCGCTGACGAAGGGAATCATCGTCGCCGACACCAAATTCGAGTTCGGTGTTGACAAGCACGGCAACCTGCGACTGGCCGACGAGGTCTTCACCCCGGACTCCAGCCGGTACTGGCGTGCCGCCGACTACAAGGAGGGCGTCGTCCAGCAGAGCTTCGACAAGCAGTTCGTCCGCAACTGGCTCACGGGTCCGGAGTCCGGCTGGGACCGCAACGGCGACAAGCCGCCCCCACCGCTGCCGCCAGACATAGTCGATGCCACCCGCGCACGCTATATCGAAGCCTACGAACGCATCTCGGGCCATAAATTCAGCGACTGGATCAAGCCGTGAAACCACCAGAAGCCAAGCGCGTCGAGCACCGCCGGGAGTACCACGGTGACGTGTTCATCGATCCCTACGAGTGGCTGCGCGACAAGTCGAACCCCGAAGTCGTCGACTACCTCAACGCGGAGAACGAGTACACCGAACAGGCGACCGCAGATCTGGCGCCGTTGCGGCAGAAGATCTTCGACGAGATAAAGGCGCGCACCAAGGAAACCGACCTGTCCGTGCCCACCCGCCGCGGCGACTGGTGGTACTACGGCAGGAGCTTCGAAGGCAAGCAGTACAGCGTGCAATGCCGTTGCCCCGTCGCCGATCCCGAGGACTGGAACCCTCCGCAGTTCGACGAGGATACGGAGATCCCCGGCGAGCAGATCCTTCTCGACGAGAACGTCGAGGCCGAAGGGCACGACTTCTTCGCGCTCGGCGCCGCCACTGTCAGCCTCGACGGAAACATCTTGGCGTACTCGGTGGACGTCAAGGGCGACGAGCGATACACGTTGCGGTTCAAGGATTTGCGGACCGGCAGACTGTACGAAGACCAGATCGTCGGCATCGGTGCGGGTGCCACCTGGGCCGCCGACAACCACACCATCTACTACGTCACCGTCGACGACGCCTGGCGACCCGACACCGTGTGGCGGCATCGGCTCGGCGCCGGACTGCCCGCCGAGAGGGTCTACCACGAGCCTGACGAGAAGTTCTGGCTCGCGGTCGGCCGCACCCGCAGTAGCAAGTACGTCATCATCGCGGCGGGCAGCGCCGTCACCACCGAGATGCGCTACTGCGATGCCAACGACGGCCAGGCCGAGTTCACCCCCATCTGGCCGCGCCGTGATCTGGTCGAGTACTCCGTCGAACACGCGATCATCGGCGGTGAGGACCGGTTTCTCATCCTGCACAACGACGGCGCAGAGAACTTCACGCTCGTCGAGGCTCCGGTCAACGATCCCAACACATTCCGCACGCTGATCGAGCACCGCGACGATGTGCGACTGGACTCCGTCGACGCGTTCGAAGGCCATCTCGTGGTCAGCTACCGAAGCGAGGCGCTGCCGCGGATCCAGCTGTGGCCGATCTATGCGACCGGGGAGTACGGCCATCCCGAGGACATCACGTTCGACTCCGAACTGATGTCGGCGGGCATTTCCGCCAACCCCAACTGGAGCTCACCGAGGCTGCGGATCGGCGCGACGTCGTTCGTCACCCCGGTGCGCATCTATGACATCGACCTCGCGAGCGGCGAGCGCACGCTGCTGCGTGAACAGCCGGTGCTCGGCGACTACCACTCGGATGAGTATGTCGAGCGCCGTGATTGGGCCATCGCGCCCGACGGCGCGCGGGTGCCGATCTCGATCATCCACCGGACCGGCGTGCCCTATCCTGCGCCCACGCTGCTTTACGGCTACGGAGCCTACGAATCGTGCGAAGACCCGCGCTTCTCCATAGCCCGGCTTTCGCTGCTGGACCGCGGCATGGTGTTCGCTGTCGCGCACGTGCGGGGCGGCGGTGAGCTCGGTCGGCCGTGGTATGAGCACGGCAAGCTGTTGGAGAAGAAGAACACCTTCACCGACTTCATCGCCGTGGCAAGGCATCTCGTGCAGACCGACGTGTCACGGCCGGAGAATCTCGTCGCTATGGGTGGCAGCGCGGGCGGGCTGCTTGTGGGGGCGGTCGCGAACATGGCGCCGGAACTGTTCGCAGGAATCCTTGCCGCGGTGCCGTTCGTCGACGCCCTGACGACGATCCTCGACCCCTCGCTGCCGCTCACCGTGACCGAGTGGGACGAGTGGGGAAACCCCTTGGAGGACAAGGATGTCTACTACTACATGAAGTCCTACTCGCCGTACGAGAACATCGCGGCAAGGGACTATCCTGCGATCCTGGCAATGACGTCGTTGAACGACACCAGGGTGCTCTACGTCGAACCCGCCAAATGGGTTGCGGCGCTTCGGCGCACCAAGACCGACGATCACCCGGTGCTGCTGAAGACCGAGATGAACGCCGGCCACGGTGGGATCAGCGGACGCTACGAGCGATGGAAGGAAGCCGCGTTCCAGTACGCCTGGCTACTGGATGCTGCCAACGCCGACCACGACGGCAGCGGCTAGGTAGACGACCTCCTCGACCGTGCGCACGTCCAGCCGCGAGGTCATCGACTTCGGCGGATTGGGTATCCGCGACGCGTAGATGTTGGCCGGGAACATGACCAGCATCAAGACGAACAGGCACACCGCCGCGGCGACGCGGGTGGGCGGATACAGCAGCCCGGCCGCGCCGACCAGTTCGAGCACGCCCGTGACCGTGACGAGCAGTCCTGGTGCGGGCAGCCGTGGCGGCACGATCGCGATCATGTCGCGCCGCATCGCCGGGACGAAGTGCGCGACGCCGGTCATCGCGAACATCGCGGCCAGCCCGACTGCGACGGCCTGCGGCCAGCTGTCGACGTAGTCGACACCCAGCCAGCCGACCAACCGGGCGCCGAGCGTACCCAGGACCAAGGCGATGATGACGGCCATCTGCGGCTCCTTATCTAGACACTGTCAAGATGTAGTGGACACGCTAATCGATAATCTAGGCACTGTCAAGATTAGCGACTATGATGGCCTGATGAGCAGGGACACCTACCATCACGGCGACCTGAAGGCCGTCATCCTCGCCAAGGCCGCCACCCTGGTGGCCGAGCGGGGCGCCGACGGGATCTCGCTGCGTGAACTCGCGCGGGAGGCCGGCGTCTCACACGCCGCCCCGGCGCATCACTTCACCGACCGTCGCGGCCTGTTCACCACTCTCGCCGCCGAGGGGTGGCGGATGCTGGCCGACGCGCTGGCTGCTGCGCGGCCGGACTTCGTCGACGCGGCACTGGCGTATGTGCGGTTCGCGCTCGACCGTCCCGGCCACTACGCGGTGATGTTCGACCGCTCGCTCGTCAACTCCGAGGATCCCGAACTGAAGGCGGCCCAGGACGCTGCGGGCGCCGAACTGGCACACGGCGTCGGAACGCTGAAAGACCCACGGGCCAAGGCGGATCCACCAAGTGCCGCTCTTGCGGCGTGGTCGTTGGTGCACGGGTATGCCATGCTCCGGCTCAACGAGGCGATCGACACCGACGACGACCCGATGGCGGCGGTCCAGAGGATCGCGCTGATGTTGTTCGACGGTTAATGTGCGGGCATGACCGAAACACCGCTGACCGATATCGCCCTGACGACGCTGGACGGGCGTCCGACCACGCTCGCCGAGCTTGCCGATGGCGCGGCACTGGTGGTGAATGTGGCGTCGAAATGCGGCCTCACCCCGCAGTACACCGCGCTGGAGCAGCTGGCGAAGGACTACGGTGAGCGCGGCTTGACGGTGGTCGGTGTGCCGTGCAACCAGTTCATGGGCCAGGAACCGGGCACTGCGGAAGAGATCCAGACGTTCTGCTCGACGAACTACGGGGTGACGTTCCCGCTGCTGGCCAAGACCTACGTGAACGGCACCGATCGCCACCCCCTGTACGCCGAGCTGAGCAAGACGCCTGACGCGGGGGGCGAGGCCGGCGACATCCAGTGGAACTTCGAAAAGTTCCTGGTCGCTCCCGGTGGGAAGGTTGTCAATCGGTTCCGGCCGCGCACGACTCCCGATGCGCCCGAGGTGATCGCCGCCATCGAGGCAGTCCTAGGGTTTTAGCGGTCGGGGGGATCGGGGCTAGCGACGATGGGCTAGCGACCAGCGTGGTTTGGCGGGTTTGTCGGTGCCGTTTCGTAGGGTGTGCGGCATGTCCGAGCGCCGGTTTCGTCGCACACTTGGCGGGGTGGCTTGGTGAGGCGTGCGTATGTGTTTCGGCTGCGGCCGACCGCCCGCCAGCATGTGGCGTTGGCGGCGTGTGTGGATGCACATCGGGAGTTGTACAACGCGGCATTGCAGGAGCGCCGTGATGGCTGGTCGCACAGCAAGACCCGGATTACCTACGGGGATCAGTCGGCGCAGCTGAGCGATATCCGGGTCGTGCGTCCGGATCATGCGGTGTGGTCGTTTTCCAGTCAGCAGGCCACGCTGCGGCGGTTGCACAAGGCGTTTGCCGGGTTTTTCCGCCGGGTCAAAGCGGGCAAGACGCCCGGCTATCCCCGGTTCAAGGGCACGGCCCGATTCGACAGTGTGGAGTGGCCCAAAGACGGCGACGGCGCCCGCTGGCGACCCGACACCCGGCGGGTGTATCTACAGGGCATCGGCCAGGTCAAGGTCCACGTGCACCGTGCAGTGCGGGGCCGGGTGAAAACGATCCAGATCAAACGCCAAGGGCGATATTGGATGCTGGTGCTTTCCTGTGATGACGTGCCCGCCAGCCCGCTGCCGGCCACCGGCCGCCAAGCCGGCGTCGATGTCGGTGTGGCGAGTTTCGCCACCACCAGCGACGCCGAGCATATCGACAACCCCCGCTGGGGGCGTAGTGCTGAGGATCAACTGGCCGCCGCGCCGCGGCGGCTCCAACGCGCCAAGCGTGGGTCGTCGAACCGGGTTGCTAAACGCGAGACGGTGGCAGCGCGGCATCGCAAGATCGCGAATCAGCGCAAAGACTTCCACCACAAAACGGCCCGCCACCTCGTCCAGTCGTACGACGTGGTGGTGGTGGAGGACCTGGCGATCGCCAACATGGTGCGGCGGGCCAAACCCGTCGGCGATCCCGACAATCCCGGGCAGTTCCTGGCCAACGGTGCCCGGGCGAAGTCCGGGCTGAATCGACGTATCAGTGACGCGGGCTGGGGTCAGTTCGTCTCAATACTGCGCGCCAAAGCGGAAGACGCTGGACGCACACTCATTGAGGTCGACCCCCGGCACACCTCCGACGGCTGCGAGATCTGCGGTCACGCCGCACGAGAGAACCGCGTCACCCAGGCGGTGTTCACAGCGCCCACGCTGACGAACACGCCGCACGCAACATCCTGCGGGCTGGACTGGCCCACCACGCTCACGCAGCGTGAAAAGAAGCTGGCGGCCCCACCCGTCAGAGAAGTCACAGATGGTCAACTGCCGACCACGTGTTGGAAACCGTTGGGACACCTGACGTTGCCACACTGAACACGTGGCTGGACAACTGATCGTCTCGGTTTCCGGGATCAGCGATCGCACACTGGCCGACGTCGACGATTTCTGCGGTCGGCTCGACGAACGCGGTGTGCATGCCTCGTTTTTGGTGGCCCCTCGGATCAAGGGCGGCTACCGACTCGACTCCGACACCCCGACCGTCGAATGGCTTGGCGGCCGGCGTGCACAGGGTGACGCCATCGTGCTTCACGGCTTCGACGAGGCGGCTACCAAGAAGCGGCGCGGCGAGTTCGCGACGTTGCCTGCGCATGAGGCCAATTTGCGGCTGATGGCCGCCGACCGGGTGCTCGAGCACCTGGGCCTGCGCACCCGGCTGTTCGCCGCGCCCGGCTGGACGGTTTCGCAGGGCACCGTGACTGCATTGCCCCGCAACGGCTTTCGGCTGCTCGTCGGGCTGAGCGGCATCACCGACTTGGTTCGTCAGACGACCGTGCGCGCGCGGGTGCTCGGCATCGGCGAGGGCTTCCTGAGCGAGCCGTGGTGGTGCCGGACGCTGGTGTTGTCCGCAGAGCGCACCGCCCGCCGCGAGGGCATCGTCCGCGTCGCGGTGGCCGCCCGTCACCTGCGCAGGCCCGGACCCCGGCAGGCCATGCTCGACGCCATCGACCTGGCGTTGATGCACCGATGCGTGCCGTCCGTGTACCACTGGGACCCGTACCCCGCGCTGACCGACGCAGCCTGATCAGCCAGGACCGCTAGATTGGCGGCCATGGCTGACGCTGATGTGATCGTGGTGGGTGCCGGTCTTGCCGGCCTGGTCGCCGCCTGTGAAGCGGTTGAACGCGAGCGCCGAGTGCTGATTATCGACCAGGAGAACGCCAACAACATCGGTGGCCAGGCGTTCTGGTCGTTCGGCGGGCTGTTCTTCGTCGACAGCCCTGAACAGCGGCGGCTGGGCATCCGAGACAGCCACGAGCTGGCGCTGCAGGACTGGCTCGGCACAGCCGGCTTTGACCGCCCCGAGGACCACTGGCCGCGGCAGTGGGCGCATGCTTACGTCGACTTCGCGGCGGGGGAGAAGCGCAGCTGGCTGCGTGAACGCGGGCTGCAGACCTTTCCCCTCGTGGGCTGGGCCGAGCGCGGCGGCTACGACGCGCGCGGTCACGGCAACTCCGTGCCGCGGTTCCACATCACATGGGGGACCGGTCCGGCCATCGTCGAGATCTTCGCGCGCCGGCTGCTGGGTAATGCGAAGGTGCGGTTCGCGCACCGCCACCGGGTGGACGAGCTGATCATCGAGAACGGTGCTGCGGTCGGGGTGCGCGGCGCGGTGCTGGAGCCGACGACCGCGGCGCGGGGCGTGGCGTCGTCACGAAACACCGTCGGCGACTTCGAGTTCCGCGCACCGGCGGTGATCGTCGCCAGCGGCGGCATCGGTGGCAACCATGACCTGGTACGGAAGTACTGGCCGAAACGGATGGGCCGGGTGCCCGAACAATTGCTCAGCGGGGTGCCCGCGCACGTCGATGGCCTGATGATCGGCATCACCGAATCCGCCGGCGCCCATGTGATCAACAGCGACCGGATGTGGCACTACACCGAGGGCATCACCAACTACGACCCGATCTGGCCGCTGCACGGCATCCGAATCATCCCAGGGCCGTCGTCCCTGTGGCTTGACGCCAACGGCAAGCGGCTGCCATCGCCGTTGTATCCCGGCTTCGACACGCTCGGCACGCTGGAATACATCTCGCAGACCGGTCAGGACTACACCTGGTACATACTCAACGCGCGCATCATCGCCAAGGAGTTCGCGCTGTCCGGGCAGGAACAGAACCCCGATCTCACCAACAAGAGCATCAGGGACGTGCTGGCGCGGGCCCGCTCCGGCGCGCCAAAGCCGGTGCAGGCGTTCGTGGACAAGGGCGTCGACTTCGTCAGCGCAAACACGTTGCGCGACTTGGTATCTGCGATGAACACCGTGCCGGATGTGCTGCCGCTCGACTATGCCGCTGTCGAGGCCGAGGTGACCGCGCGCGACCGCGAGGTGGTCAACCGGTTCACCAAGGACACTCAGATCGCGTCGATTCGCGTGGCGCGCAACTACCTCGGTGACCGGTTCGGCCGCGTCGTCGCACCACACCGCCTGACTGACCCGAAGGCGGGGCCGCTGATCGCCGTCAAGTTGCACATCCTGACACGTAAGTCGTTGGGCGGCTTGGAAACCGACCTCGACTCACGCGTACTCAAGTCCGACGGCAGCGTGTTCGACGGACTCTATGCCGCGGGTGAGGCCGCGGGCTTTGGAGGCGGCGGTGTGCATGGCTACCGCTCGCTTGAGGGCACATTCCTCGGCGGCTGCGTGTTCTCCGGTCGGGCGGCGGGACGTGCCGCGGCACGCGACACGGCCTAGAATTCCGTGCTGGTTTCGGGTTCCAGCACCCGGAAGTCGGTGTCGGTCATTTCGGTCAGCCTGCCGTAGTAGATGCCGCGGGCATTCGGCTCGATGATCGCCTGGTGGATGGGCACGGCGCGAGACGGCGCGACGGCGCGCAGATACTCGACTGCCTCCGAGATCTTCATCCATGGCGCCGCCGCCGGCGTGGCCAGCACATCGACCGGCTCGCCGGGCGTGAACAGCGCATCACCCGGGTGCATCAACCGCGCCGCATGCGAGCCGTCACCGATGAGATACGAAATGTTGTCGATCACAGGGATTTCCGGGTGGATCACCGCGTGCCGCCCGCCGACACCGCGCACGGTCAGGTGCCCGATGCTGAACTCGTCGCCGACGTGCACCGCCTTCCACGGACCGCCGAGCTGCTCGGCCGTCTGCGGGTCGGCGTACAGCGCCGCCTGCGGGTTGGCCTCCATCAGTGCCGGCAGCCGCTCGGTGTCGGCGTGATCGGGGTGCTGATGGGTGATCAGGATCGCCGACAGGCCGGTGATGCCCTCGAAACCGTGTGAGAAGTTCCCTGGATCAAACAGAATCGTTGTCTCGTGACCGGAATCGCCCTCGAAATTCGCGAGTAAGCATGAATGGCCGAAATGCGTCAATTCCATGCCTATATTGTGGCGCGCAAGGCCGTACCAAGGGGACGTTGAGACGTGCGATTGCTGCTGGCGGTGGTCATGGCTACCTTCGGGTTGACCATTGCCCCCGGTGCAGACTGGCCTGCGCGTGCGGTTCCGGGCGTCTGCCCGCCGATTTGCGACGCCATCCCCGATTCGGCGTGGATCGCGCCGACCTCCATCCCCCTTTATGCGGTGTACCAGTGGCCCGGCCTCGCCGGATTGTCGGTCACGGCGCCGTCCCCTCGGTTCGGCTTCGAGGCGTTGTGCGGCAGCCCACCCGTTGCTAATGACCCCCGTGCCTACGCCGTATCGGCGCGGTCGGTCGTGTTGCATCCGGCGGGCCAGTGGAACCTGCTGGTGCAGGTGATCCACTGGCGCGGGGACACCGCGACCGGCGGCCCGACGGCGCTGGACACGCTGGAGACTGCCAGGTCGAGGCTGCACGACTGCCAATCGACGGCCGGCGCGACCTCGCCCTCGGTCACCACCGATGACCAGGGGCGCATCGTCGCGGTGATCAGCGACGCGGGCCATCAGGTCATGCACGAGTACCTGCTGGCCGACCCCGACAGCAGCACGATCGTCGAACTCGCCATGTGGTCGTCACTGCCGCCGCAGGTCGAGTGGCCCGCGGTGGCTGACGCGCAGGTCCTCGACGCGATGGCAGCCCCCCTGTGCAACGCGTACCTCGGGTCGTGCCGGTGAGGCGGCCTCGGCATTGCCGCCGGTAGAGTGATCGCCGTGGCAAGGGTGGTTGTGCACGTGATGCCCAAGGCGGAGATCCTCGACCCGCAGGGGCAGGCGATTGTCGGAGCGCTGGGCCGTCTCGGCTTCGACGGCGTGTCAGATGTGCGGCAGGGCAAGCGTTTTGAGCTCGAGGTCGACGACAGCATCGATGACGACACCCTCGCCGAGATCGCCGAATCTCTCTTGGCGAACACGGTTATCGAGGACTGGTCGGTCAGCAGGGAGCAATCATGACCGCGCGAGTGGGGGTCATCACTTTCCCCGGCACGCTTGACGACGTCGATGCGGCGCGTGCGGTCCGGTTGGCCGGTGCCGGGGCGGTCAGCCTGTGGCACGCCGACGCCGATCTCAAGGGCGTCGACGCGGTGGTGGTGCCTGGCGGCTTCTCGTATGGGGACTATCTGCGCTGCGGCGCGATCGCCAAGTTCGCACCGGTGATGGGCGAGGTGGTCTCGGCTGCCAACCGCGGCATGCCAGTGTTGGGGATTTGCAACGGTTTTCAGGTGTTGTGTGAGGCGGGCCTGCTGCCGGGTGCGTTGACGCGCAATGCGGGACTGCACTTCGTCTGCCGCGATCTGTGGCTGGAGGTCGCGTCGAATTCTACGGCGTGGACGACGCGCTACGAACTCGGTGCCGACCTGCTCGTCCCGCTGAAGTCCGGTGAGGGCCGCTACGTCGCCAGCGAGAAGGTGCTCGACGAGCTGGAGGGCGAGGGCCGGGTGGTGTTCCGCTATCGCGACAACCCCAACGGTTCGCTGCGCGATATCGCGGGGATCAGCTCGGCCAACGGTCGCGTCGTCGGCCTGATGCCGCACCCCGAGCACGCCACCGAGGCGCTGACCGGCCCGTCCGACGACGGGCTCGGCCTGTTTTACTCGGCTTTGGACCTGGTACTCGCGGCTTAGCCCACCGCTGGCTGCCCACTGCCCCGCTCGCGGCAGTGAGGCTAGGGGGTGAGCGCGACCGAGGCCTCGGCCGTGTAGCACAGGAACGTCATCGTCTCCTGCAGGTACAGCTGGACCGTGTCGGCGTCGTGCGAGAGGTACCCGATCGACACGTCGGTGCCGAGCTGCAGATCGAAGTCGCCGCCGCGGGTGGACAGCACGAATGCGCCGTCGATCGCGGGCGCCCAGATGATGTCGCCGTCGACCAGCCGGTTGAGGTGCTCGCGGATCGGATAGCCGTGTTCCGTGGTCTCGCTGACCTTGGTGTACACGTCGGCCGACAGCAGCACCGAGTACGGGCCGTCGACACCCGCGAGCCGCAGCTCCGACAGCGCCTGGGCAATGACGTCGGGGATCTCGCCGGGATGCTGAGGTAGCGCCAGCGCGGGATTGGAGCTGCAGGCTCGGATGCCGTCGATGGACGCCGCGTCATAGCCCTCGAAGATCGCTCGGTCCTCGACAAAGGCCAGCTTCTTCGCCGCGTCCTTGACCGGATCCCAGTCGGAGTCCTGGGAGCCGCGCTCGACGTCGTCGATGGCCTCGCGGGTCACCGTGAACGGCACCCGCAGCCGCACCAGCGGCTTCGCCTCGCGCAGGTGGGCGATCACGCCGTCGCCGGGTGAGGCCACGTCCAGCAGGTGACCCGTGCTGATCCCTGCGGTCACCGGTCCGCCCGGTTCGCTGACATCGACCACCCGCCGACCTGCGATGTGCCGCTTGAACGTTCGCGTGGCCTCTTCCTCGATCTGCGCCCATGCGGCTTCGGTGATCGGGGCCAGCTCGCGATACAGGTTGTTCATTGGCGGGTTCCTTTCAGGCTGCCGATCCCCAGCGACCCGTTGGTGGCGACGGGCGCGACGGTGACTTCTGGTTGGTCTTCTTCGGGCTCCGAATCCGGAAGCGGCGGTGGGTCGTTGAGAAAGTCCACGATCGGCGTGAAGAACTTCCCGCCGGTGATCGCGGTGGAGAACTCCAGGATGTGGTCGGTGTTGCCCGGCGGGTCGCCGATGAACATGTTGGTGAGCATCCGTTCGGTGACTGCGGCCGTGCGCGAATAACCGATGAAGTAGGTGCCGTACTCGCCCTTACCGATCTCGCCGAACGGCATGTTGTGCCTGACGATTTTCAGCTCGTTGCCGTCCTCGTCTTCGATCACGTTCAAAGCGATATGCGCGTTGGCGGGCTTGGCATCGTCGTCCATCTCGATGTCCTCGAGCTTGCTCCGTCCGATCACCAGTTCCTGCTCGGTGACCGACAGCGCGTCCCACGATCGCATGTCGTGCAGGTACTTCTGCACGTGGACGTAGCAGCCGCCTGCGAAGTCGGGATCCTCGTCGCCAATCTCGGTGGCGGACACCGCAAGTGGCCCCTCCGGGTTCTCGGTGCCGTCGACGAAGCCCAGCAGGTCACGGTTGTCGAAGAACCGGAAACCGTGGGTCTCGTCGACGACGGTGACGGCCCCCAAGGCCTTGACGATCCGGCCCGCCAGCTCGAAGCACATGTCCATCGACATCGCCTTGATGTGGAACAGCAGATCGCCCGGTGTCGACGGCGCTTTGTGGCGGCCCCCATCCAGCTCGATGAACGGCGTCAGCTCGGCCGGCTTCGGACCGGAGAACAGGCGGTCCCAGGCGTGTGAGCCGATAGAGGTGACCACCGAGAGGCGTTTGTCGCTGTCACGGAAGCCGATGGCGCGGACCAGCCCCGAGATGTCGGCCAGCGCATCGTGGACGGCGGCCTCACCGCCTTCGTCGATGGTGACCACTAGGAAGATGGCTGCGGGTGTCAACGGCGCCGTTACCGGTTGCGGTAGTGGGTCGGGCACCGTTTGACCCTAGCGAATCTCGCGTCGGCAATGATGGTGAACCATGTCCGCAAGTGCACAGGGTCTGTGCGAATTCATCGACGCGTCACCGTCGCCGTTCCATGTCTGCGTGACTGTCGCGCAGCGACTGAGCGCCGCGGGGTTCACCGAACTCTCCGAACGCGACGAGTGGCCTGCTGAGGGCAGGTTCTTCACCGTGCGGGCCGGCTCGCTCGTGGCATGGCGGGTCGACGAAGCCGACCGGACCGGGCCCTTCCGAATCGTCGGCGCCCACACCGACAGTCCGAACCTGCGGGTCAAGCAGCACCCCGACCGGTTTGTCGCCGGCTGGCAGGTGGTCGCGCTGGCGCCCTACGGCGGGGCGTGGCTGAACTCGTGGCTGGACCGCGACCTCGGCATCAGTGGCCGGCTGTCGGTTCGGGTCGGCAACACCATCGACCATCGGCTGGTCCGCATCGACGAACCGATCCTGCGCGTGCCGCAGCTGGCGATCCACCTGGCCGAGGACCGCAAGGCGGTGTCGCTGGATCCGCAGCGGCACGTCAACGCGGTCTGGGGCGTCGGCAGCGGCACCCGGACGTTTCTCGGCTACGTCGCCGAACACGCGGGCGTGGACGAAGCCGCCGTCCTCGGCGCCGACCTGATGACCCATGACCTGACCCCGTCGCGGTTGGTCGGAGCCAACCACGACCTGCTGAGCGCGCCCCGGCTGGACAACCAGGCCACCTGCTACGCCGGGCTCGAGGCGTTCCTGGCCGCCGAGCCGGGCGAGCACATGCCGGTGCTCGTGCTTTTCGACCACGAGGAGGTCGGCTCGCAGTCGGATCATGGGGCGCAGTCGGAGCTGCTGCACACCGTGCTGGAGCGCATCACGCTGGCGGCGGGCGGCGGTCGCGAGGACTTCCTGCGCCGGCTGCCCGGGTCGATGGTCGCCTCCGGCGACATGGCGCACGCCACCCACCCGAATTATCCCGATCGGCACGAGCCCGGCCACCTCATCGAGGTCAACGGCGGCCCGGTGCTCAAGGTGCAGCCGAACCTGCGATATGCCACCGACGGGCGCACCGCAGCGGCCTTCGCGCTGGCATGTGCACAGGCCGGCGTGCCGCTGCAGCGCTACGAGCACCGGGCGGACCTGCCGTGTGGGTCGACGATCGGCCCGATGACCTCGGCGCGCACCGGCATCCCGACCGTCGACGTCGGCGCGCCCCAGCTGGCCATGCATTCGGCGCGTGAGGTGATGGGCGCAGCCGATGTCGGCGCCTACGCCTCGGCGCTCGAGGCGTTTTTGTCACCGGGCTGATCTAGGGTCAGCGCCATGGCACTCAATGTGGAATCGATCACGTTCGACACCACCGACCCCGAGAAGGCGGCCCAATGGTGGGCAGAGGCCGCGGGTGGGCAGGTAATCCCTTATGTACCCGGCGAATTCGTCGCCGTCGAACGTCAGCCGGGGCCGAAACTGTTGTTTCAGAAGGTACCCGATCCGACACCCGGCAAGAACCGCGTCCACCTCGACTTCACCGCCGCTGACGTCGACGCCGAGGTGAATCGGCTGGTAAACCTGGGCGCCAGCGAAACGGGGCGGCACAGCATCGGCGACTTCGGGTGGGTGGTGCTTGCCGACCCGGAGGGCAACGCGTTCTGCGTGACCGGGGGCGACGCAAACTAGACTGTCTGCGTGACGTCCGGGCTCTCCCATGAGGTCGACACCGTCGACCACGCCGCCGCCACTCCCGACCATCCCCAGCCGTTCCGCGAACTCGGCCTGAAGGACGACGAGTACCAGCGGATACGTGAGATCCTCGGCCGTCGGCCCACCGACGCCGAGCTGGCCATGTACTCGGTGATGTGGAGCGAGCACTGTTCCTACAAATCCTCCAAGGTGCACCTGCGCTACTTCGGCGAGACCACCACGGAGGCGATGCGGGCCGCGATGCTGGCGGGCATCGGCGAGAATGCCGGCGTCGTCGACATCGGCGACGGTTGGGCGGCCACCTTCAAGGTGGAGTCGCACAACCATCCGTCGTACATCGAGCCGTACCAGGGCGCGGCCACCGGTGTCGGCGGCATCGTCCGCGACATCATGGCGATGGGTGCCCGTCCGGTCGCCGTCATGGACCAGTTGCGGTTCGGCGCTGCCGACGCGCCCGACACTCGCCGGGTGGTCGACGGTGTGGTGCGCGGCATCGGCGGCTACGGAAACTCGCTGGGGCTGCCCAACATCGGCGGCGAGACCGTCTTCGACTCCTCCTACGCGGGCAACCCGTTGGTGAACGCGCTGTGTGTCGGGGTGCTGCGCAAAGAAGATCTGCACCTCGCGTTCGCGTCAGGTACGGGCAACAAGATCATCCTGTTCGGCGCGCGTACCGGTCTTGACGGCATCGGTGGAGTGTCGGTGCTGGCGTCGGAGACGTTCGGCGGCGACGAGGGCGGTGCACCAGGCCGAAAGAAGCTGCCGTCGGTGCAGGTCGGCGATCCCTTCATGGAGAAGGTGCTCATCGAGTGCTGTCTCGAGCTATACGCCAATGACCTCGTGGTCGGCATCCAGGACCTCGGCGGGGCCGGATTGTCCTGTGCCACATCAGAACTCGCATCTGCCGGTGATGGCGGCATGAGCATCGAGCTTGACTCTGTGCCGTTGCGAGCCGCCAACATGACTCCCGCCGAGATCCTGTCCAGCGAATCGCAGGAGCGGATGTGCGCGGTCGTCACTCCGGAGAACGTCGAGAAGTTCATGGCCGTGTGCCGCAGGTGGGAGGTGCTGGCCACCGTCATCGGTGAGGTCACCGACGGCGACCGGCTGCAGATCACCTGGCACGGCGATACGGTCGTCGACGTGCCACCGCGCACGGTCGCACACGAGGGTCCGGTCTACCAGCGCCCGGTGCAGCGTCCGGACACCCAGGACGCGCTCAACGCCGACACCTCCGCCAAGCTTCCGCGACCCGTGACCGGTGACGAGCTGAAGACGACTTTGCTTGCGCTGCTTGGCAGTCCGCACTTGTGCAGCCGGGCATTCATCACCGAACAGTACGACCGCTACGTGCGCGGCAACACCGTGCTCGCCGAACACGCCGACGGCGGCGTGCTGCGCGTCGACGAAGCCAGCGGCCGTGGCATCGCGGTGTCCACCGACGCATCCGGCCGCTACACGCAGCTCGACCCGTACACCGGCGCGCAGCTCGCGTTGGCCGAGGCGTACCGCAACGTCGCCGTCACCGGCGCGACACCGGTCGCCGTGACCAACTGTCTCAACTTCGGCTCGCCCGAGGACCCGGCGGTGATGTGGCAGTTCAGCCAAGCCGTCCGTGGCCTCGCCGACGGCTGCGCGGCGCTTGGCATTCCGGTCACCGGCGGCAACGTCAGCTTCTACAACCAGACTGGCACCACGCCGATCCTGCCCACCCCGGTCGTCGGCGTGCTCGGGGTGATCGACGACGTGAAGCGGCGCATCCCGACGGGACTGGGCGCCGAACCGGGGGAGACGCTGATCCTGATCGGCGACACCCGAGATGAGTTCGACGGCTCGATCTGGGCGCAGGTCGCCGCCGACCATCTCGGCGGGCTGCCGCCGAAGGTCGACCTGGCCCGCGAGAAGCTGCTCGCCGAGGTGCTCACCGCCGCGTCGCGCGACGGGCTGATATCGGCTGCGCACGATCTGTCCGAGGGTGGGCTGATGCAGGCGATCGTGGAGGCTGCGCTTGCGGGCGAAACCGGTTGCCGCATCGTTATTCCCGAGGGTGCCGACCCATTTGTCACGCTGTTCTCCGAGTCTGCAGGCCGGGTGCTGGTCGCGGTGCCGCGCACTGAGGAGAGCAGATTCCGCGCGATGTGTGAGGCCCGCGATCTGCCGGCCACCCGGATCGGCGTCGTGGACCAAGGCAGCGACGCGATCGAAGTACAAGGCTTGTTCACGGTTTCCCTGGAGGACCTGCGCAGCACGTCGGAGGGCGTGCTTCCCGGGTTGTTCGGGTGACCGTCGCGCCACGCGAACGACACCCGCTATTCGTCTGGGCGTGGAGCCTGGTGCGCCTCGACTTCGTCGGGGTGGCATTCGGCGCGCTGTTCTTCTGCCTTTCGCTGACACCGTCGCTGCTGCCGCGCGACTGGCTGTTCCAGGGACTGATCGGTGGGCTCAATGCGGCGATCGGCTACGGCATCGGCGTCTTCGCCGGACGAATGGTGCGCCGCTTCGTATTACGGCGTCGGACGTGGTGGCCGCCGTCGAAGCGGGTGCTGTACGTCATGAAGACCATCACGGTCGCCGTGTCCGCCACGGCCAGTGTGCTGATGATGATTCCGGCCGCCGCGTGGCAGCGTCAGGTGTCGGCGGTGATGGGCATGGAGGGCCCGAACACACTGGGCTACACACGCACACTGATCATCGCCGCGCTGGTGGGTGGTGTGTGCGTGGCGGCCGCCCGCATGCTGCTCGACCTGATCAAGACGCTGGCGCGGTTCTTCATCAGGCGCTGGCATCTGCACGACGAAATGGCGTTGTTCATCGGCACCGCGATCGTGGTGGTGCTGGCCATCACGTTGATCAACGGCGTGCTGATCCGTGGCTTCCTGGCAGGCGCGAACCGCGTGTTCCAACCGCAGAACACCACCACCAGGGCCGGCATCGTGCAACCGCGACAGCCCGAAAGATCCGGTAGTCCAACGTCTTACGCGCCCTGGGAGACGCTGGGCTTCCAGGGCCGCAACTTCGTCGCCACCGGCCCGCACGCCGACGACCTCACGCGCCTGAACGGCAGGCCCGCCAAAGAACCGATCCGCGTGTATGTCGGCCTCAACACCGCGGACGACGACGACAGCCGGATGGCGGTGCTGCTGAGCGAACTCGAACGCACCGGCGCCTTCGAGCGCAAGCTTTTGGTGATCGTCCCCACGACGGGCACCGGCTGGATCAACCCGGTGGCCGCGCGAGCGCTGGAGATGATGTACAACGGCGATACAGCGATCGTCGGATCGCAGTATTCTTTTCTGCCGAGCTGGATTTCGTTTCTCGGCGACAGGGAGAAGTCGATTGCCTCTGGCAGGCTGATGATCGACGCGATCCACGACCGGTGGCTGAAACTGCCGCCCGACCATCGACCCAAGCTGGTGCTGTACGGCGAAAGCCTCGGCTCGATGGCCGGGCAGGGAGCTTTCGGCTGGCTGCCTGATATCTCGCGAATGGGTTTCTCGTCGGTGCTGTGGGTCGGCCCGCCGAACGCCAGCCCGCTGTGGCGGGCAATCACCGAGAGACGCGATCCCGGCACGCCGGAGGTCCAACCACGCTACGACAACGGCCGCACCGTACGGTTTTCGCAGAGTAACGACACGAAGCAGATCCGCGACGACACCGGGGCGCCGTGGGAGGGCACCCGGGTGCTCTTCCTGGAGCATCCGTCGGACCCGATCGTCTGGTGGTCAGAAGATCTGCTGTTCAACCGGCCGGACTGGCTCAGGGAACCGCCGGGCCGCGACCGCACTGCGTCGATGCGCTGGTATCCGATCATCACGTTCTGGCAGGTCGCCGCCGACATGACCAACGCCTCGTCGGTCCCCGGCGGGCACGGCCACAACTACGGCGACTTCGTGCTCGACGGCTGGGCGGCCGTCGCACCGCCTGATGGCTGGACACACGACGACACAGAGCGTGTCCGCATCGCGCTGGAGAAGACAGAGTCCGAAGACGGGCCCGAATACTGATGCGGGCCAGCAAGTTTCGCGCGGTCGGACTGGCCGCGGCGCTGCTGGGCTGGAGCTTCGCCGCGCCGCGGGTGCGATGGCGTCCGATCCCGAACGCCTCGCTGGGCACCGCACTCGTCGCGGTCACCCGCTCACCGCTCGGATTGCGCCCGCCTGCGTTGTGGTCGGGTATGCGCTACGGCCTGACCGCGGGCACAGCGGCGGCGCTCGGTATCGCTGCGATCACGGCGCTGCCGCCGGTGCGCAGGGCGATGGCGCAGCGCGACCTGCCCCAACATCCGGGCCGCTGGCTGCTCGTGAGCATCCCGATCGGAACGGTCTGGCCCGAGGAGGCCGCCTACCGCGCGACGTTGGGCACAGTCGCCGAAGAGGCGTTCGGACCCACCCGCGGGCGGCTGCTGCAAGCCGCGGCGTTCGGGTTGTGGCACATCGTGGATGCGCGCGTCACCGGACAACCCGTCGTGGGCACCGTGCTGGTCACCGGCATTGCGGGCTGGTTCTTCGGCTGGCTGCACGGGCGGTCGGGCAGCCTCGCCGCGCCGATGCTGGTGCACTTGGCGGTCAACGAGGCCGGCGCCGTCGCGGCGCTGGTGGTGCAGCGCATAGGGTCTGGGCATGGTGAGCGGCAATCGAGCTGAATCGCGCACGTTCGTCGTAACCGGAGCGGCGTCGGGCATCGGCCTCGCCACTGCGCGACGGCTACTGGCCGAGGGTGGCACCGTGGTCGGCACCGACCTGGCCGTACCGGCCGATGACCTCGGCGCGCGCTTTGAGTTCGTGGCCGCCGATATCACCGACGAAGCCGCGGTCGCCGCGGTGATCGCAGCGGTCCCGGGCCGACTCGACGGGGTGGTTCATTCCGCCGGGGTGGCGGGCGGCGGGCCGGTTCACTTACTCGCGCAGACCGAGTGGGAGCGCGTCATCGCTGTCAACCTCACCGGCACCTTCCTGGTGGCCAAGGCGGCCATCGCCAAGATGATCGAGCAGAGCCGTGTCGACGGCGAGCGCGGCTCGATCGTGACGCTCGCGAGTATCGAGGGTCTCGAAGGCACAGCGGGCGGTAGCGCATACAACGCGTCCAAGGGCGGAGTTGTGCTCCTCACCAAGAACATTGCGCTCGACTACGGCCCGAGCGGTATCCGGGCGAACGCCATCTGCCCCGGATTCATCGACACACCGATGTTGGACAGCGTGATGGGCTTCGAGGGCATGGCAGCCCCGCTGCAGTCGATCACGGAGGAGCACGCACTTGGGCGCCGCGGCAGGCCGGACGAGATCGCCGCGATGGCGGCCTTTCTGGTGTCCCCCGACGCGTCGTTTGTCACCGGTCAGGCGATCGCAGTCGACGGCGGCTACACGGCAGGCCGCGATCACGGCGTCATCAAGTTGTTCGGCTTTCCAGACTGACGTAGCGGCCCCATCTGACCGACCGCCGCCGCAACCACGACGATGGCGGCCGCGATTGCCACCGGCCACCAGCCGTCGGTGGCGCCATGCAAGAAGACGACCACCACCAATACGACGCCAGTCAGGGCGAACACTGCCCATGCGGTCGTGTTGGAATCGTCCGACCGCGAATTTGCTTGTGCAGCAGCAAGATAAACGACGAGCAGCAGGATGCCCGCCACTCCCCAGAGCCTTCCTGCGGCGCCGGCCCAATCGAACGACAGCGCCAGCGCCAGCAGGGTCGTTACGACCGCCGTGACCGCCAGCGGCAGCGGGCTGTGGGGGACGGGTGGACGGACGACGCGCGTCGCGCCCCAGATCAGCACGAGCAGGGCGGCGACCGCCTGCGCGATCGTGGCCCCGAGTAACCACAAGTTGCCTGTTTGGCCGAACAACTGTGCCGCGATCAGAACCAGGTCGGCTGCGTCGTAACGGAATTCGCCGGCCGAGGCGAGGTTGGTCGCCACCCAGGCCAGCGCGGCACACAAGGTCGCCAGCGCCATCGCGACTCCCAGTGGTCGACCGACAGACTTGAGCCGGTCACTCACGGTTGTCGGGATCTCGAATCCAGTGAAGGCGATGGCTAGCGAAACCAGTAGGGCGGCGGGTCCCCACTCGGCCGCCGCCGGGGTCGCGCCGATCTCCATGACGGGTTCGACGGGCGCAGTGCCCGAAAGCATCCGAGCGATCACGGCCAGCGCCACGTAGAAGAACACCAGCACGCCGAACGCCGCCAGCACCGTCACCGCCGGTGCCAGAAGTCTGGTCGGCAATGCAGCCACCAAAAAGGACCCCACCGCTGCGGCGGCCACCGCCAGTGCCGGCCCCCACCAGTCGGGAGTCATCGCGTCCTGCTGGGTCATCATTACGAGCGCGATCGACGCGATTGTCTTGGCGGTGTATGCGCCGATCAGTACGTAGGCGACGAACTGAACGACCACGATTGCCCGTGCGGACGCGGCCCCAGGTGCCGACGCGATCAGGTCGGCCGTTGTCCGCGCTCCAGGGGCGTGCGCGTGCAGGCGGTGCAACGTCCAGATCACCCCGACCGACAACAGGCCGAACACCACCGCGCCCCACCCGTTGAGAATGTGGCCGACGATCACCGCAAGGGACAACCCGGTCGCCTGCCATGTCGGCAGGGCGGTCGCGCCGAGCCCCCCGCCGGCCGCCCCCTGGCCGGTCACCATCTTCTTCGGCATGCAAGCAGTTTGCAGCCGCCGGGCTTACACGTCCCGGATATCCACCTGGAGTAGATGGGGCTCGCTGACCTGATCGTCGATGCCGAAGCTGATGATCCGCCGCGGCGTCACCCGGATGATCGCGGTATCCAGTTCGTCACCGGCCGCGCCCCGTGACGGTGAGATCTCTGCCTGCTCGGCCGTGCCGCGGATCTCCAGGCAGCGCACCCGCCACGGGTCGCGTGAGGTGATGTCGTCGACGACGAACGCCACCTTGTCGTTGCGCGCGACGTTGCGGAACTTCTGGCTCTTCGACATCCGGTAGCCGGCGATGTCGATGGTCCCGAGCGACTCGTTGTAGGTGAACCCCACAGGGCTGTTCTGTGGGGTGCCGTCGGGCTGGATGGTGGCCAACCGGCCGAGGTCGGCCTGGCGCAGGAAGTCGAGTTCGTGCGGTTTGAAGGTCATGACTCGAACGTAGAACCTCTGTCGGTGCTTAACTCTTGTGTCATCGTCTCAAGTTTCGTTGTCATCTCGGTATCTGCCGTTCTTCCTCGAGCGCTACGCCCAGGCCTATCAGGCAGAACTCGACGCCTTCGTACACTCCATCCGTACCGGTGATCCCTGCTCGCCTTCATTCGACGACGGTGTCGCGGCCCTGGTCTTGGCCGACGCAGCGGCCGAATCGGCGACCACCGGGAAAACCGTCGCGATCAGCTCTTAGTCCGTTGCGGCGCAGTCCACAGCGTGACGCGCGCGGAGCCTTCCGGGGCCTTCCGGGGTTGGCTTCCGAGTCTCAACTAAATACCCGGTGCCTGGTTCGCCCCGTAGGGAACACCCGCGTTGATGCCCGTCCGGGCTCGGGCCCGAAGGTGATGCGATCGGCGATCTGCATGATGTCACCGGCTACACGTCGGTCAACGCCATCGTGAAGGCGGAGCTGTTCCCTGCCGAAATCCGCGCTCTGGGTGTGGGATTGGGCTACGCGCTCGCGAACTCCGTGTTCGGCGGTACGGCGCCGATGCTGTATCAGGCGTCCAAGCCCGATCATGTCACCTTGTTCATCGTGTACGTCACGGTGGTGATCGGCGTGAGCCTGCTGGTCTACATCTTCGGGCTGAAGAACAAGGGGGAGACGGTGCTCGACCGCGAGCAGGGCAGCGCATGGGCGCTGCCCGTGGCTCGATGACAGCATGCACCAAAAGCCTTACGAGGGAAGCACGTCCAGCTGGCCCGATCCCACGAGGACGACCTCGCCGCCCACTCGGACCAGAATCTCGCCGCCGATGCTCCGTGCCGAGATGGTGATGCGGGACGGCCGGTTGATGAAGCGTCCTTGACCTAGCTCACTGGCGTGGTCCTCGCCAAGCAGGCCGTGTCGGTGTAGGTAGGCGGCGACGCAACCTGCGGCGCTGCCCGTGGCCGCGTCCTCGACGACACCGTCGTTGTTCCAGTGCCGACCCTCGCCGGCTTCGGCGTCGAGCAGGTAGGCGTACTGTGCGCCGGCCTCGGCCAGCGCCACGTCGAGTTCGCGGTGCGCGATGCGGGCGCGGGCGAGTGCTCCGTCGCGAACCGGCACGATGAGATAGCGCAGTCCGGTGGAGACCACTTCAAGGGGCAGTCGGGCGTCGAGGTCGCCGTTGGGCAACGAGAACCACGACGCCACCTGCGCGCGGGAGATATCCGACGGTTCGCCGAGAAAGTTGGCAGCCATCTCGGGCAGGACGGCGTGGAAGGCGGCGGGACCGCGACGCTCGGTCTCGACGGTCAGTGCACCAGAGGCCAGCTCCATCGTCCAGCGTCCGTGAACCGCGTCGCCGCCGTGCCGATGATGAAGGACGGCCGCTGCGCCGATCACCGGATGCCCCGCGAAGTCGAGCTCTTCGAAGAGGTCGAAGATGCGTGCCCGCCAATGATGTTGAGGTCCAGCCGGATTCAGAAAGATGGACTCGAACTGGCGCAGCTCGCCGGTGATCTGCGCCATCTGGGTGCTGCTGAGGCCGCCGGCGTCGGGAAAGACGGTCAGGCTGTTGCCGCGGTAGGGAGTCGAGGTGAACACGTCGACGAGCTGGAACTGCATCGCCACGACGCTACCCGGGCGCCCTAGTCCATGCGGCCGGCGTCGATCAGCCGAATGACGGCCGTGCCCTCCTCGTCGGAGCCCTCTAAGTCGACCTCCGCGTCGAATCCCCAGTCGTGGTCTGCGGCCGGGTCGTCCAGGATCTGCCGTACCCGCCAGACGCCGGGCTGGCGGTCGAAGATCAGCAGCGCCGGGCCCCGGGCGTCGGCGCCGATGCCCACATCGTCGTGCTCGGCGAAGTAGGCGCCCATGACTGCCTCCCAGCGCTGGGCCGTCCACCCGGTGGCGGCGTCCAGTACGCCGAGGTCGTGCCAGCGCCGCCGCGCAAGCAGCTCCACGCGCCGGAACAGCGCATTGCGGACCATCGCGGTGAACGCCCGCTCGTTCCCGGTCAGGGGGCGCGGGCGGGCCGGCACCGCCACCGGCGCGTCGAAGGGCTGGTCGGGGCTGGTGAGCTGCTCCCACTCGTCGAGCAGGCTCGAATCAACCTGGCGCACAAGCTCTCCGAGCCATTCAACGATGTCGGTGACCTGTTCGGTCCGCGCGGCGACGGGCACCCCGGAACGCAGCGCCTTGAACGCGTCGGACAGGTAGCGCAGCACCGCCCCCTCGGAGCGGGTCAGCCCGTAGACGCTGACGAACTCCCGGAAGGTGAACGCGCGCTCCCACATCTCGCGCACAACGGACTTCGGCGACAGTTGCCCGTCGGCGGCCCACGGGTTGCTTTGCAGGTACACCGCGAAGGCATGTCCGAGCAGCTCGTCGAGCGGCCGAGGATAGGTGACCTCGTCGAGCAGCTCCATCCGCTCGTCGTACTCGATGCCCTCGGCCTTCATGGCCGCCACTGCCTCGCCCCTGGCCTTGTTCAGCTGCGCGGCCAGGATCTGGCGGGGGTCCTCAAGGGTTGCCTCGATCACCGAAACCACGTCGAGCGCATAGGTTTCCGACGTCGGGTCGAGCACATCGACCGCGGCGAGCGCGAACGTCGACAGCGGTTGGTTGAGGGCGAAGTCGCGGGGCAGGTCGACGGTCAGCCGGTAGCGGCGCCCGTCGTCGTCGGCTTCATCGAGCCGCTCCAGGACGCCGGCCTGCAGCAGCGAGCGGGCGATGCCGACCGCCTCGAGGATGTGTTGGAGCTGTCGCTTGCGCGGCTCGTGGTTCTCGGTGAGCAGCCGGCGCATCGCGATGAACGGGTCGCCGGGCCGGTCGGCGACGTCGAGGATCATCGCTGTCGACACCCGCATGTTGCTCTTCAGCGGCTCGGGGGTGGCCTCGATCAGCCGGGTCATCGTCGACTCGCTCCATGGCACCATGCCCTCGGGCACCTTGCGGCGGACCAGCTTTCGGCGCTTCTTCGGGTCGTCGGCGACCTTGGCGAACTGTTTGAGGTTTTCCACCTCGTGGTCGGGTGCCTGGACGACAACGGTGCCTGCGGTGTCGTAGCCGGCCCGCCCGGCCCGCCCGGCGATCTGGTGGAACTCGCGGGCGTTGAGCAGCCGAGTGCGGGTGCCGTCATACTTCGACAGCGCCGAGAAGACGACAGTCCGGATCGGCACGTTGATGCCGACGCCGAGGGTGTCGGTGCCGCAGATGACCTTGAGCAGACCGGCTTGGGCCAGCTGCTCCACCAGCCGCCGGTACTTCGGCAGCATCCCGGCGTGGTGCACACCGATGCCGTGCCGGACCAATCGCGACAACGTGGTCCCGAACGCCGACGAGAACCGGAACCCACCGATCAGGTCGGCGATCGCCTTCTTCTGCTCCTTGGTGCACACGTTCACGCTCATCAGCGCCTGCGCCCGCTCCAACGCGGAGGCTTGGGTGAAGTGAACGACGTAGATCGGCGCCTGCTTCGTGTCGAGGAGATCCTGGATCGTCTCGTGCATCGGCGTCGTCGCGTAATAGTGGTGCAGCGGAACCGGGCGCTCCGCGTTGGCCACCCATGCCGTCGGCCGACCGGTGCGTCCGGTGAGGTCCTCCCGCAGAAACGTGACGTCGCCGAGCGTGGCCGACATCAGCAGGAACTGGGCGTTCGGCAGCTCCAGCAGCGGCACCTGCCAGGCCCAGCCGCGCTCGGGGTCACCATAGAAGTGGAACTCGTCCATCACCACGAGCCCGATGTCCGCGTCGGCGCCTTCGCGCAACGCGATGTTGGCCAGCACCTCCGCGGTGCAGGCGATGATCGGCGCCCCCCCGTTGACCGCCGCATCGCCGGTGAGCATGCCGACGTTGGCCGCACCGAAAATCCCGCAGAGGCCGAAGAACTTTTCGCTGACCAACGCCTTGATCGGGGCGGTGTAGTAACTACGCCGTCCCGCTGCCAGCGCCGCGTACAGCGCGCCGGTGGCCACCAGCGACTTGCCCGAGCCGGTCGGCGTCGCCAGCACCACGTTCGCGCCGCTGACCAGCTCGATCAGCGCCTCCTCCTGCGCCGGGTACAGCACGGTGCCGTTCGCCTCGGCCCAGGCGGCGAAGGACGCGAACAGCTCGTCGGGGTCGGCGCCCTTCGCGCGTAGGGCGGACAGGTCGCCCGAATCGTCGAGCAGGGGAGTATCGGCGGTCATCGTGAGGAACAGCGTGCCTTAACGACCGCCGCCGCTCGCGGGCGATCACGCCTAACTAGCCTCCCCGCGTAGCGCGATCGCCTCGGCGAGACGGTGACTGTTCACCTGCACCACCAGCCGTACTATCCCGGCTACCCACCGAGACCTGCCGAGAAAGTTGCGTCGGAATAGCTAGGCGTCGTTCTCAATCGTGTGCCGTGCGAATATTCAAGCAGCAAGGCGTAATGGCCGATCTAAGGCATGCGTTGCCAGCCGACTCCGATGGGAATGGCTGCTGACGACTTCCGTTGCTGCAGAGCGCCCTTCGTCAGCGGTCAGTCTCTTTGAGACTTGCCGCATCGGCGCGAAGCAGCGATGGCGGTATCAGGCTCGTCGGACGCGAAGCGCATCCACACAGCGACGGAACAGTGACTCGACCCTCATGAGGCAATCCCAGTAGACGGCCCGCAACGATACGAAACTCGAGCAAGACATCAGTGCCGCTCCAAAAAATGACACAAGTTTGAGACAAACGCTCGACGACATGGCTTGAGACGCCTTGAATAACCGCAGGCCAGAGCGTCGCTGTACGACACGGAAACTGCGAACTTACAACCTCCTCAACAATTGTTGAAGTCAACCGTCACGGGTTGATCGTGTTCTCGCCGACCTGCCTGCCCCATACGTAGTCGATCAGCAACGGTTGGCCGAGTTCGATGTGGTTGTACGGCGCGATGGAGGCGCCGGTGTCCATCACCAGGTACGGCGCGGGCCACAGGTAACGGTTGACGTCCTGCCAACAGCCGGGGCGACCCTCGGGCCCGCCGTGGGCATTCACCCGCGGCAGGTTGTCCGGGTAGACGTACGGATTGGCCGCGCCTGCCAGCGCGCCCGACGCCGTATTCAATGAATAACCGTTTCCGCCAAGCACGGCGGCGGCCCGCTTCTCCACGTCCGAGAACTTGCGGATCGTGCAGAAGATCTCGCCGCTGTAGTCGTCCAACAGCTGGGTCGTCGGGACCAGGTCGGCGGCGCCGCGAACCAGATACGGTCCGCCGCGTTCGAAGCTGTCGCCCGCGTCGTTGCCGAAGCCGACGGCCGCCATCAGGGCCTCGTCGATGTCGGAGCGGTAGGCGTTGAAGGTATGCGCGGTCCGTACCGCGTTCTGCAGCCCCTGCCAGAGATCGGGCGCCGCGTCGGCGTAGACCTCGGCGAGGTCCGCGAGCCCGCGGTTGTCGTCTGCGATCTGCTGCATTTGCGGATTCAGGTCGCCGAGGATCTGATTGCCGTTCTCCAGCGATTCACCGAACCGGTCGCCCAGCCCGGTGAGCGCCTCGGCGGTCGCGGCCAGCGTCTGGTTCAGCTTGATGGGATCCACCTGCTCGGCGATTGACGTGACCGTTTCGAACAGCGTGTTGAACTCGGTTGTCACCGCCGACGCCTCGATCACGTCGTGGGTCGAAATACGTTGTGGTAAAGGGTCTTTCGGAGAGCTAAAGGAGATGTACTTGTTGCCGAACACCGTCGTGGCCCGGATATCGGCTTCAACGTTGGCGGGAATGTACTGGATGTAGCGAGGATTCACGTCCAGGGTGAGTTTGGCCATCGCCGTGCCGCGTTCGTCGACCATGGTGATGTGGGAGACGCGGCCGATCTCCACCCCGTTGTAGGTCACCTTCGACCCCGGTTCCACCACCAGGCCCGCCCGCGGTGAGAGCAGGGTCAGCTTGGTCTTGTCGGTGAGGTCGCCGCGAAACTGTAAGTAGATGAAGGCTCCGACCACCGCGGCGATCACCACGAGGACCGCGCCCGCCGTTTTGTAAGGCGGTTGATGGCGGTCGACAAGCACTTTGAGACTCTAAGGTATGGCCGCCCGCCGCAATACCGATCCGGCGAAGACCCGCGCCGCCGTGTCGGTCGTTGCCGAGTGGTTGCGCGACAACAGCCTGCCCGAGCCGACGCGGGCCGAGCTCGGTGAGGCGGTGCGGTTGACCGCGCGCACGTTGGCGGCCATCGCACCGGGTGCCGGCGTGGAGGTCCGTGTGCCGCCGTTCGTTGCGGTGCAATGTATTTCGGGACCCGAGCACCGGCGCGGCAATCCGCCCAACGTCGTCGAGACCGATCCACGCACCTGGCTGCTGCTCGCCAGTGGTCTGCTGGACGTCGCTGACGCCGCCGCCAGCGGCGCTCTACAACTCTCCGGTGGCCGCGCAGGCGAGATCGCGCACTGGCTACCGTTGGTGGAGGTTGGTGAGTAGCCGGCGGGCGTCACTGCTTGTCCAGGTTGTCCAGTGATTCGCATCACATACCCCAGGCCGTCGAGGTTGTCGCTCGCCATGCGGACAGAAATAGGAATGTCCCGGCCCGCCATGGTCGTTGTGTTGTTCGCGACACCTTGCCGCGATTCCGTGATTAACCCCTGATGACCGTAGACTGAACATGTCTACCCACCCCGCCCTGGGAGAAGCCTTATCGTGACCGGCCCGCAGACCGATCAAGAACCCCGCGAAGAGTGTGGCGTATTCGGCGTCTGGGCGCCGGGCGAAGAAGTCGCCAAACTCACCTACTACGGCCTTTACGCGCTTCAGCACCGCGGCCAGGAGGCGGCGGGCATCGCAGTCGCCGACGGTTCGCAGGTGCTCGTGTTCAAGGACCTCGGCCTGGTCAGCCAGGTCTTCGATGAGCAGACGCTGGCCGCGATGGAGGGTCACGTCGCCATCGGCCACTGCCGCTACTCGACCACCGGCTCCACCACCTGGGAAAACGCCCAGCCGGTGTTCCGCAACACCGCCGCGGGCACCGGCGTCGCGCTGGGTCACAACGGCAACCTGGTCAACGCCACCGACCTGGCCGCCCGCGCCCGCGAGGCCGGACTCCTCGGGACGCGTGGTGCTCCCGCCGCCACGACGGACTCCGACATCCTCGGCGCGCTGCTGGCCCACGGTGCCGCGGACTCCACGCTCGAGCAGGCGGCCCTCGAGCTGCTGCCGACGGTGCGTGGCGCGTTCTGCCTGACCTTCATGGACGAGGCCACCCTGTACGCGGCGCGCGATCCGTTCGGCGTGCGGCCGTTGTCGCTGGGGCGGCTCGACCGTGGCTGGGTGGTCGCCTCGGAGACGGCCGCGCTCGACATCGTCGGCGCCTCGTTCGTGCGCGACATCGAGCCGGGCGAGCTGCTGGCCATCGACGCTGACGGGGTGCGCTCCACCCGCTTCGCCAACCCCGAACCCAAGGGCTGTGTCTTTGAATACGTGTACCTGGCCCGACCGGACAGCACGCTGGCGGGCCGCTCGGTGCACAAGACCCGCGTCGACATCGGCCGCGCGCTGGCGCGCGAGCATCCGATCGACGCCGACCTGGTGATCGGTGTGCCTGAGTCCGGCACCCCCGCCGCGGTCGGTTACGCGCAGGAGTCGGGCATCCCGTACGGGCAGGGCTTGATGAAAAACGCTTATGTGGGGCGGACTTTCATCCAGCCGTCGCAAACGATCCGGCAGCTCGGCATCCGGCTCAAGCTCAACCCGCTCAAAGAGGTGATCCGCGGCAAGCGGCTGATCGTCGTCGACGATTCGATCGTGCGGGGCAACACGCAGCGGGCGCTGGTCCGGATGTTGCGCGAGGCAGGCGCCATCGAGGTGCATGTGCGGATCGCCTCCCCGCCGGTGAAATGGCCGTGCTTCTACGGCATCGACTTCGCCACGCCTGCCGAGCTGATCGCCAACGCCAGCAGCACGGAGGCCAATGGGGGTGAGATGCTCGAGGCCGTCAGGCACGCGATCGGCGCCGACACGCTGGGCTACATCTCCCAGCAGGGCATGATCGCGGCCACCGAGCAGCCGGCATCGCGACTGTGCTCCGCCTGCTTCGACGGAAAGTACCCGATCGAGCTACCCGGGGAAACGGCGTTGGGCAAGAACGTGATCGAGCACATGCTGGCCACCGCCGCGCGTACCGGCATCCCCATTCAGGCCGAGAACGACAACGTCTCAGCGCTGCGCAGACCATAGCGACCGAAACGGCTCTAGCTGCGAAAAGACATCACTGTACTTCACCAGAGTTATCTGTAACTGCGGCCAAATTGTGGCCACGCGGTGGCCACGCTGGTGTGACGGGGTTTGCGTACTGGTCAGCGGCGCCCGTCGCGGATCCGATAGACGCGCGGCACCGACAGCCAACGGCCGCCGGCTGCAGGCGAGGGGCGCGCGGGCCGGGTGCAGCAACTGCGGCGTTTAGGACACTGAGGCGCAGCCTGGCCCGCTCCCACCGCAACGCCGCCCTACTGGCCCGCGGTGGTGCCCCTCTAGTTACATCTACGAGGGACGGCGGCCCGCGGTTCGGCGTTAACGGTCCCTTTCAGGGTTGACACTGAAAAGAACTCGTAGGCTTGGGTTCATGCTGGGCGAATTGGTGCAGACCACGGATGGCAAGTGGATCACCCACCCGCCGACGCGCTGCCCCAACGGCCACAAGCTCGGCGCCGGCCAGGTCCATGTCGGTCACCAAGCCTGCCTCGGTCACGGTGGCGGCCACACGACTTGGACTTGCCGCGCATGCAACGAGACCGTGTACGGGCCGCCGCTCAACACCCACTGCTCGACACTCGATGGGCCGGCGACAGTGCGGATCTCCAACGCGCCACCTAAATCCCACGGGTGGCGGACCGAGCGCCATGTGAAGGGCCGAGTCCAAATTTCACCTTAGAGATTCTTATTGGTGATTTCTCAGGTTGATCACGGTTAGTCCTCAGCGTCCTGTCAGACACTGGCTATCGGTAATCCCCATTGCAGAACACCCCCGGCTAGACCACCTTGCCGGGGGTGTTCTGCCGTCCGACGCTATCACGTACGGAGATCAACTCGGTACGTGCCGGGACAATCGGAACGGCCTGTGACAGTCCAGCGACCGCAATCGGCCCGTCGCTTCGGTGGCGGGCCGATTCTTTCTGAAAAGCCTTGTGCACCAACAGAATTCGCCATCGTCTCATGGCATAACTAAACAGAGTCGGCGGGGCCGGGATGGAAACGCAAAGCAGCGCTCACCCGCAAGGGACTGAGCCTGACCCGAACCAAGGCGGAGTCAATGTCGGCGACGGCTTCCAGAGAAGGCGGCGATCAACCCATAGCCCATGCCCACTGCGATCCATGCGACGCCAGGGTTGCGCGAACCCCAAATATCCTCCACGAGGAGGCCGAGCATAAGAGGCGCGGTGAGGATGAACGGGATCCACCACACGGTCCACCACATGGGAAGAAAGTACCTTCCCACCAAACTCAGAGGTAGATCATCGGTTCGGATATGGCTCCCAGTTCGCACACCCGGGCGTGAGCCATCACGACCTAGCAGAAAGTCGGCAAGATCCGATGCCCCACTACCCCCCACCCCCCATACCTGCAGGTCAGGGCGTTATCCGACGGCTGCGAGCTGGTCATGGGGTCACCTCGTCGGCGATGCGGTGCGCCAGCTTCAGCGCTTCGGTGGTCATGTGGCCGAGCCCGCCGACGTGGATGCCGTCGCCTTCGCGACGCACCGTCGGTGCGGGCTTGCATCGCCAACACACGCCGGTCACCGCACGGGTGAGCTGTGTCCCGCACTGGTTGCACAGCCGCTTGTTATTGGCTCGGCTCACGAGGCTGTCCTTCGGCTGGTGTTTGGGGCCCGTCCCGCGACTACACCCTCGGGCCTCTTGCGCGGCGGAAGGGTCAGGTACCAAGCCTCGCAACGCGATAGGGCCGGGCAGCGCTCACACAGGCCGCGTGCTTGGTTATGGCGGGCGTCGATAGTCGCGGCGTCCTCGCCGGATGCTGCCTCGTCGAACAGGTGATGGCGGCCTCGACAGCGCGCGCCCGGCAACGCGGGTGCGGCGCGACGGCGGCGAGAAGTGCGTCGAGCGTGCTCACGAGCGCCCCCGCTCTGTCGTCGCGATGGTGAACCGCCCCGGCTTCCGCGGGCAGCGTCCCGTGTCAGTCGCGGGCAGCCAGTGCCTGCGATCGCAGACGGGGCAGACCACGTTGACGAACCGGCGGCCGTCGCCGAGGGTGCGACGCTGCCTGACGATTGCGCTTTTCACGAAGCCCCCTCAGAGCTTGCTGCGCGGATACATGGTGCGCGGTGGCAGTAGCCGCGGGTCCGTTGTGAGGACATGTGGGTGGGCAGTCCGGTGCCGCAGAACCGGCAGGAAACCAGAGAAGGTGTGTATTCCTGACCCGCCTGACCTGTTGACCCGTTCTCACTGGTCACGGGCCTGTTTTGCGGCGGGTCAGGCGAATCTGGTTGACCCGCCTGCTCTCCGGCTGACCCGCCGGCGGGTTTGGCGGGGAACAGCCCGCGGTCTGACCCGCCCGTAGACCCGCCGGGTTTGTGGCCGCTGACCTGCGAAGGCGGGTTAAGCGGGTCAGGCGGGTCAGGATTCGGGTCTTTCTCTGGTGGCCGGATGGTCCAGCGCCGGGTGCCCTCCTTGTTCTGCCCATCGTCATGCTCGATATGCCAACCTTGGGCGCGTAGCGCCGGGGCATGCCGGGTTAGCTGACCGGTGACCGAGCGGGCGGTCTTGGGCCACTCCCGCGGCGGCTTCCAGTCCGGTTCGCCCGGCTTGAGCGCAGCCAGAATCTCGGCGCTGGCCTTGTCGGCGAAGGGCAACCTTCGACCGACCAGCTCGTTGATAAACGGGGCGTCGAGGGTATCGGCGGCGGCCTGCTGGGCGCGTTTGCGGTACCGGAGCAGCCCGGTTGTGCCGAGCACTTCATCGACCGCGGCGAGCACCTTGGCGAAATCCGCCATTCTCGGCAAGTCGTCGACCTCGACGGCCGGGAGCCGGTGATGAACCTCAGCAGCGAGGTCCAGCAGCCCGCCGAAGATACCCGGCCGGGCGGCTTCCCACGCCGCGGCGAGTTCGTCCTCAGGCCGGCGCGTTTTGACCCTATGAAGGCCGACGACAACAACACGCTCGGCGAGGTCTCCACGGTCGACCACTAGCCAAAGCACTCGGCATCGAACCGGTGCGGCTCGCGCAACTGTCCTACCGGTTGTGGGGCGGCACATTCACAGAGGAACGTGACCGCCTCGCGGGTGCGGACGCCAACGCCCAGAAACGAGGCCGCGTGACTCGCGAACTGCGGGCCGAACTACAGAAAGCAATCACCGATGGCAACGATCAGTAAGTACCAAACCGCCAGCGGCGCAACGCTTTACCGCGTCCGTTACCGCACACCGGATCACCGTTCGACACAGAAGCGCGGGTTTACGACCAAGCGCGACGCCGAGCTGTTCGCCGCCACCGTCGAGGTCTCCATGGCCCGCGGCGAGTACGTCGCGCCAGCGCTCGGCCGTGCGACGGTCGGGGAGCTGGCCCCGACTGGCTCGCCCGCAAGAAACAGACCGCCGCGCCGTCGAGCTGGCGGATGTTTGAATCGGCATACCGCGTCCATGTCATGCCGCGCTGGGGAGCAGTGAGCGTGGCCGACGTGAACGTGCTCGGCGTCGAATCATGGATTGCGGGCATGGTCCGCGCCGGTAGTGGTGTCACCACTGTGTCGCGGGCGCACGTCGTGTTGTCGGGGATCCTGTCGGACGCGGTGAAAAGCAAGCGACTGGCCGTCAATCCGGCCCGCGGTGTGGAGAACCTGCCGCGCCAAACGGCCAAGAGACACGTCTACCTGTCCGCAGACGATGTGTACCGGCTGGCCGACGAGTCGGGTAAGCACCGCGCGCTGGTGCTGGTGTTGGCCTATTGCGGGCTGCGGTGGTCGGAGGCGATCGCACTGCGGGTCGCCGATGTGGAATTCCTGTGGCGCCGGTTGTCGGTGTCGACTGCCGCGGTGGAGTTGGGCGCCGGGCACGCGGTCGGTCCGACCAAGGGCCGCAAGGCCCGCTCGGTACCGGTGCCGGAGTTCGTCCTCAACGAGCTATCGGCGCAGTGCAAGGACAAGGCTCCCGCCGATCTGGTGTTCCCCGGCCCGGCTGGCGGCTATCTGCCGCGGCCGAAGTCTCAGACCGGGTGGTTCATCGCCGCGGTGAAGCGGGCAGGAGTCGAGGTCATCACTCCGCACTCCCTTCGGCACACGTGCGCGTCGCTGGCCGTATCGGCCGGAGTGAACGTGCTGGCGCTGCAGCGGATGCTCGGGCACGCCAGCGCCAAGATGACGCTGGACACCTACGCGGTCCTGTTCGACGACGATTTAGACGCTGTGGCGGTCACGCTGCATGCCCGCTATTCACGTGAAAGTGTGGCCAAAATGTGGCCACGCGGTGGCCAGGACGGTCGTTAGCAAACACGAAAACCGCTGTCTAGCTGCGTAAACCGGCGAGCAGCTTGTGCGGTGGCCGAGAACGACAACGTCTCAGCGCTGCGCAGGCCGTAGCCGGTATCGCGGTCCCGCCCAATCCGGGTCGTTGGGCAACGGGCCGCGCCGCAACGCGTTCGCGACCGCGTCGCGGTAACTGGTCAGGCCGTTCGGCGGTGGCGCCACCACCGTGTCGATATCCGAATTGCCCACGACGGCATCGCATTCCAGCGATTCGATCAGCGGCCGCGCCAGCCCGGGAGGCATCGGCGTGACGAGTCCGATCCATAAACTCGCGATCGTCGGCGTGAGCCAGGGCAGTGCGACGATCAATCGCCTGCGCAACCCCGCCACCTCGGCGTAGATCTGCAATGCGTCGCCGTACTCCAGCACGTCCGGGCCGCCGATGTCCCATGTGCGCGACGCCGGTAGCGGGGTCGTCGCCGCCTCCGTCAGGTAGTGCAGAACGTCGTCGATAGCGATCGGCTGAATCCTGTTGTGCACCCACTTCGGCGCCGTCATCGCCGGAAGTCGATCGGTCAGGTGCCGGATCATCTCGAACGAGGCCGACCCGGATCCGACGACGATTCCGGCCTGCAGCACGACGGTTTCGATGCCCGACTGAAGAATGGTCTCGCCGACCGCCTTGCGCGACCGCAGATGCGGTGACAGGTCCGCCCCGCTGGGGTGCAATCCGCTCAGGTAGACCAGCCGGCGCACGCCTGCGCGCCGGGCCGCGGCCACCAGGTTGCCCGCCGAACGGGCCTCCTCGGCCACGAAGTCGCGGGAGGTGCCCATGGAGTGCACCAGGTAGTACAGGACGTCCACTCCGTCGAACGCCGCCGCGAGTGAATCGGGTTCGGCCAGATCCCCGCGGACCACTTCCACGCGGTCACGCCAAGCGACGCCCGCCAGCTTGTCGGGACGTCGTGCCATCGCCCGCACGGCGTAGCCCTTGTCGAGTAGTCGCGGCGCCAACCGGCCGCCGATGTAGCCGGTCGCGCCGGTTACCAGGCAGCGAAATTCCCTGTCTGACATCGGCCCTCCGGATCTGTCGTCAGGCCCTACCCGCAGCCGGGATCGGGCATGTCCACCGCCAACGGGGTACCCGCCGGTTCGATGTAGTCAACCCACAGCACCAGAGACCCCGGGCCCAGGTTGCGGCCGATGTGGGTGTGATCCGCCCCGCTGTCCTCGGTGACCGCCGAGCCCTCGGGGGAGACCACGACCGAACAGTCCTTCATCGTGCGGGTGAGCGTGCCTTCCCGGACCACGCCGAACACCCGGCCGTCGTGATAGTGCCAGCCGGTGCTGCCGCCGGGTTGGATGGTGATCTCGCGGGTGATGTAGTCGACCCCGTCGACCGTGGCCTGCGAGACGATGACCGCATCGGCGTTCTCCGACGGAGTGGCCGCTGCGGCCGGGGACAGGGCCGTCGAAACCGGCACGGTAGCCGTGATGAGAAGCGCAAACCAGCGAACTGTTTTCATGGTCGGTCACGTTCTCACACCGGTTGCGATCGCAGGAGGCGATCAGGGGGAAGTGCTCAGGATCGACTGGTTACCGAGCGGTGGGCAACGACGGTAGCCTTGCTTTCGATGACGGATCAAGCCGAACAACACGGCATCTCCTACGCATCGGCCGGGGTGGACATCGAAGCCGGTGACCGCGCCGTCGAACTGTTCAAACCGCTGGCCAAGAAGGCCACCAGGCCCGAAGTGCGCGGCGGGCTCGGCGGATTCGCCGGGTTGTTCGCGCTGCGCGGCGGCTACCGCGAGCCACTGCTGGCGTCGTCGACCGACGGCGTGGGCACCAAGCTGGCGGTCGCCCAGGCGATGGACAAGCACGACACCGTCGGCATCGACCTGGTCGCGATGGTCGTCGACGACTTGGTGGTGTGCGGCGCCGAGCCGTTGTTCCTGCAGGACTACATCGCGGTCGGACGCACGGTGCCGGAACGCGTCAGCGAACTGGTGTCAGGCATTGCCAACGGGTGCGTGATGGCCGGCTGTGCGCTGCTCGGTGGCGAAACCGCCGAACACCCCGGGCTGATGGCACCGGATCACTACGACATCTCGGCCACCGGGGTCGGTGTGGTGGAGGCCGACGACGTGCTGGGGCCCGAGCGGGTCAAGCCAGGCGACGTGATCATCGCGATGGCGTCGACCGGCCTGCACTCCAACGGCTACTCGCTGGCTCGCAAGGTGCTGCTGGAGATCGACAGGATGAACCTGGCAGGCCACGTCGAGGAATTCGGCCGCACGCTGGGCGAAGAGCTGCTCGAGCCCACCCGCATCTACGCCAAGGACTGCCTTGCGGTGGCGGCCGAAACCCAGGTCCGCACCTTCTGTCACGTCACCGGTGGTGGGCTCGCCGGAAACCTCGAGCGCGTCATCCCGCACGGCCTGGTCGCCGAGATCGACCGAGGGACGTGGACGCCCGCTCCAGTGTTCGGGATGATCGCCCAGCGCGGCCGCGTCGAGCGGGTGGAGATGGAGAAGACGTTCAACATGGGCGTTGGCATGGTCGCCGTTGTCGCGCCGGAGGACACCGATCGCGCACTGGCCGTGCTGACCGCAAGGCACCTGGCCTGCTGGACCCTCGGCACCATCAAGAAGGGCAGCAAGGACAGCCCCCGTGCCAGCCTCGTAGGCCAGCACCCCCGGTTCTAGGGGATCAACGCCGCCAGTCGTCCTCGTCGGCCCAGCCGTTGTCGGCCAGTTCGTCCGACCCGTTCAGATCGTCATCGGGAGCGCCGGACAGCTCGCGCTGAAGCCGCTCGAAATCGGTCTGCGGTGAGCTGTATTTAAGCTCACGAGCAACCTTGGTCTGCTTTGCCTTAGCCCGGCCGCGGCCCATGGGGGAACCCCCTCGCGCAATAACGGAGCGGCCCAATATTTAGGCGGCTCCGATCTGTGTGTCTTTATTGTCCTGCCAACACTTTACCGTGCCCGGCTGTCGTGCGCTGGCAGCCCCATTGGCTCAACGCGCTCGACCGCGTAGCTGTTCCACCGCAAGCCTGCCCGCGCCCACCACATCGGCGGACGGCATCGAGTCGGCGTCGATCACCGCCGCGACCTCCGCGTCCCCTCCGGTGGTCAACGGCGTGTCCGCCGGCAGGCCGCGTTTGAGCAGCGCCAGCGCGATAGGGCCCTCGTCGACGTGATCGACCACCGTGCCCAGTCGGCCGACGGTGCGTCCGCCAGCCAGCACTGGATCGCCGGTGGCCGGCCTATCCGTGGAACCGTCCAAGTGCACCAGCACCAGCATCCGGGGCGGTTTGCCCAGGTTGTGGACGCGTGCGACGGTCTCCTGGCCGCGGTAGCAACCCTTGTCGAGGTGTACCGCGGCGCCGATCCAGCCGACCTCGTGTGGGATCGTCCGCTCGTCGGTGTCGACTCCGAGGCGGGGCCGCAGCGCGGCCACCCGATGGGCTTCGTACGCCCATACCCCGGCGGGCCGCACCCCCGCGTCGCCGAGTCGCTGTCGCCATCGGGCGGCCTGATCGCGCGGCACCACCAGGTCCAGGTCGATGTCCTGACCGGCCACCCTGCGCAGAAAACCACCGTCAGGTAGCGGAACCGCCGTGTCTTCAGCCGGTAGCGAACCGACGCCGAGCGCGTCGAGCACCTTCTGATCGGCCAGCCGTGGGCCGAGTAGCGACAACACGGCCAGATCAGCGGGTTCGACGGCGACGTCGGCCCAGAACACCATCTTGCGCAGGTACGTCAGCAGCGGTTCCCCGCGCCAGTGCTCGGTGTCCAGGTAGGTGACGCCGTCGAGCTCCGTCTGGATCCAGTGATCTTCGACACGGCCCTGGCCGTCGAGGCTCAAATTCTGCGTGACGGCGCCGTCGGCGAGGTCGCTGACGTGCTGGGACGAGATGCCGTGCAGCCAGGTCTTGCGGTCATTGCCCGTGAGCGTCAGCACGGCCCGGTGCGAGCGATCGACCAGGACGGCTGCCTCGGCGGCCGCGCGCTGCTCGCCGAGCGGGTCGCCGTAGTGCCAGACGGCGCCGGCGTCCGGTCCGGTCTCAGGCGCGGGAACTGCAGACATGTCCTCAACTTTACGGGGCTACGCTTCTTGCCCATGGCGACGCAACCAGCCAGCCAAAAAGGACTCGTGGTCACGCTCGACGGCGTACTGCATGACCTTGCGACACCGTTGCTCCACGCCGATGACCTGGCGGTCGTGCGGGGGGACGGTATCTTCGAGTCGCTGTTGGTCCGCGACGGCAGGCCGTGCCTGCTGGAGGCGCACCTTGGCCGGCTGACGCAGTCGGCACGGATGACCGATCTACCGGCACCGGATCTGCCGCTCTGGCGCGAGGCCGCCGCCACCGCGGCATCGAGGTGGATCGCCGAAGGCGGCGGCGAGGGAGTGATGCGGCTGATCTACAGCCGCGGCCGGGAGGGTGGTTCCGAACCAGGCGGAGCCGTTGGGTCGGCGACATCTGGCACGGCGTTAGTCCTTGTGGGCCCGCTGCCCGCGCGGGTCGCGGCGGTGCGTCGCGACGGGCTGGCCGCGCTGACGCTTGCCCGCGGCCTGCCATCGCAGGGCACGGCTGACATGCCGTGGCTGCTTGCGGGCGCGAAAACCCTGTCCTATGCGGTGAACATGGCCGCGCTGAGACACGCCGAGCGGCACGGCGCGGGGGATGTGATCTTCGTCAGCTCCGACGACTACATCCTCGAGGGTCCGCGTTCGACGGTCGTGATCGCCAGCGAGCTCGACGGTGTCCCCGCGCTGCTGACGCCGCCGCCCTGGTACCCGATCCTGCGAGGCACCACGCAGCAGGCGCTGTTCGAGGTGGCCCGCAACAAGGGCTACGACTGCGACTACCGCATGCTGCGACCGGCCGATCTTTTTGCAGCGCAGGGGGTTTGGCTGGTGTCGAGCATCACGCTCGGCGCGCGGGTGCACACACTGGACGGAAAGCTGCTGCGGCCTGCACCCTTGGCGGCCGAATTCGCCGAACTGATCGACACCGCAATCGTCAGCGATCGCTAGAAATCGGTTGTCGCCGTGCGGATGTGCGAGTACGGTCGCTCGTACACAAGGAAGGAGGTGGTCCGACCAATTGATTGACTTACGGACATGTGAGGTGGCTGCGAGCTAGCAGCGCCAGGGGAGTCACCTGCGCGCGCTGGCGAATTCCCCGCAGCCACCCGGCCCCCGAGCCTCTCGGTCTTGTCCAACCAGGAAACTACGGCTCGGGGGCCGCTCCATGTTTGGACTACTTCTCCGGGCGCGCCGGTGCCAACGACGAGCACGCCTGTGTCGCCTTGTCGGGGCGGTCGATGGCAAGCCGCGATGTGTCGGCTATGCACCGAACTCGCATCGATCCTGGCGTCGGTTAGCCGGGTGCGCGATGATGCGCCCCATGCGCAAACTTCGCAGGCTCGCCGCGGCGATGGCTGCGGCAGCCCTCGCGGGGGCCACCGGTTGCGCACCGATTTCCAGCAAGACCACGACGGGTACACCCGACAAGTGCACGAAGGATGTGCTGGGCACGTTGTATCCGGGCATCTTCACGTTCGGCACTGATCAACCGGTCTACCCGCCGTGGTACATGGGCGACAATCCTGCCAGCGGCGAGGGGTTCGAATCGGCGGTCGCCTACGGCGTGGCGGCCAAGATGAACTACGAGCGCGACGATGTGCGATGGGTGCGGGTGCCATTCAATGCCGCATTAGCACCGGGACAAAAGACGTTCGACGCCAACCTATCTGAGTTCTCGATCACCGACCAGCGAAAGGCGGCAGTGGATTTCTCCTCGCCGTATCTGGACGTGACGCAGGCTGTCGTCACGATCAAGTCATCGCCCGCGGCGGGCGTCAAGACGGTGCATCAGTTGAAGACTCTGCGGCTGGGGGCGCAGGTGGGCACCACCAGTTACACCGCCGCGATGTCGGTGAACGGCAACGTTCCTGTCGAGGTGTACAACACGAACGGCGATGCCAAGTTGGCGTTGAGCACCGGCGAGATCGATGCGCTGGTGGCCGATCTGCCGACCGCCTTCGCGGTTGCCAACGAGTTGAAGAATGGGATGATGGTCGGCCAATTGCCAAGTGCCTCAGGCGATGTCGAACAGTTTGGCATCGTGCTCGACAAGGGCAGTATGCTGACCCGCTGCATCTCTTGGGCCGTTGACAGCCTTCGCGGGGACGGCACGCTTGATCGGTTGGAGCAACAGTGGCTTACCGACGCGGGCAAGGCCCCCGTGCTGACTTAACCGGCGGGCCCGGGCGCCAGAGATGAGCACGCCTGCATGGCCCGGTGCCAGGTGTCCTGGTCGACGCCGGGCGGCGGACCCAGCGCGGGCCCAGGCGCGGTGGGCACACCGTGCTCGCTCAAGCAATGCGCGAAACCGCCATGACCCGTCGCGGCGACCGATGTCGACGGCTGTTCTGCGGGCGCCGTGTTCGACGAACAGGCGGCAAGCAGTCCCGCCGCGGCCAAGGCCGCGGCTACCGGTAGCCCCCGCACTAGCCGACGAACCGCGACAGCCGGGCGGACAGATGCGGCACCAGCCCGCCGTCGGCGTCGACCCGTTCCTCCACGTAGGCCAGGTCACCGCCCTCGACGATGCCGTACAGCCGCTTGGCGCCGCCGACCAACATCCCCGACTTGCTGCGCGCCAGGGCATCGGTGACCAGCTCCCACGAGGATTGGTTTCGGGGCCTGCCGTAGAACAGTTCGACGTAGCCCGCTGAATGCGCGAGCAGCAGCTCGATGGCTTGGGACTCGGACGGATCAGCCGGGTCGTTGACGAACCGCCAGAAGCCGGTCTCGCGCAGGCCGGGCGCCTCGTACTCGCCGGTGTCGCTGAGCCGCCACGACCGCGACTCCCAGTTCAGGTAGTCGCCGCCGTCGTGTGACACCACGATCTGCTGACCGAACCGGTAGTCACCGCCGGATGCGCGGCCCTCGCCTGCGCCACGCCACACACCCACCAGCGGCAGCAGTGCGAGCAGCGCATCGTTGAGGTTCGCGCCCTCACGCAGGTTGGCGGTATCGGCAGGCAGCGGCAGGTCCTCGAACACCGGGATGTTGCGGGCCGCAGTTGCCTTCGCTCGTTCGGCTGCTGCCGCGACGGCGTCGTCGCCGGAGGTCACGACTCGTCGGTGATGAGGCGGTACAGCGCGTACAACGCGAACCACGTGATGACCACGACGGCCGCGATGAGCATGATTTCGAAGAACAGCACCACGTCAGCGAGTCTAGCCGCCGAGCCCCGACGACTCTCGGCGACCGTCGTCGCCGCGTTCACGGGGGTTGCGACATGTATTTGGGGCAAAACCAGCTCGCCTCGGCGCGCGAAGATTCCGCACGGCAGCGCAGCAACGAACCACATGGTGGACCGGAACAGTTGAGTTCGCAGCCTTTTCGCAGCGAATGCGAAGGTGCGGCCGATGCCGGCCGCACCTGGGGTCGTCAGGCGACCTTGACGTCGACCTCGTGGATGCCCGCGCCGGACGGTGCCACGCTGGCGTCGCCGTTGCCCGCCGGGGACAGCGCCCGCAGCGTCCACGTGCCAGGAGCGGCGAAGAACCGGAAATCACCGGTGGCCGACGCGACGACCTCGGCGGTGAACTCGTCCGACGAGTCCAGCAGGCGCACGAACGCGCCGCCGACCGCCTGACCCGAGCCGTCGACAACCCGGCCGGTGATCACCGTTTCTTTCTCCAGGTCGACGCTGGCGGGCAACGTCAGTCCTTGCTTCGGTGCAGAGCACATATCAACTTCCCAACTCAATCGGGACCCCCACCAGGGAGCCGTATTCCGTCCAACTGCCGTCGTAGTTCTTGACGTTGTTGTGTCCCAACAGTTCCTGCAGCACGAACCACGTGTGCGATGACCGCTCACCGATCCGGCAGTAGGCGATGGTCTCCTTCTCGCCGTCCAGGCCCGCCTGGCCGTACAGCGTGGCCAGGTCCTCGTCTGCCTTGAAGGTGCCGTCCTCGTTGGCCGCCTTGCTCCACGGAACGTTGATGGCTCCAGGGATATGCCCGGCGCGCTGGCTCTGCTCCTGCGGCAGGTGCGCGGGAGCGAGGATCTTGCCGGAGAACTCGTCGGGGGAGCGCACGTCGACCAGGTTCTTCTCGCCGATGGCAGCGATGACCTCGTCGCGGAACGCGCGAATGGTGTTGTCAGGGTCCTTGGCGGTGTAGCTGGTCTCCGGCCGCTTCACCGCGTCGGTGGACAACGGCCGGCCGTCGAGCTCCCACTTCTTGCGGCCGCCGTCGAGCAGCTTGACCTTGTCGTGCCCGTACAGCTTGAAGTACCAGTACGCGTATGCGGCGAACCAGTTGTTGTTGCCGCCGTAGAGGATCACGGTGTCGTCGTTGGCGATGCCCCGCTCACTCAGCAGCTTGGAGAACTGCTGGGCGTCGACGAAGTCGCGCTTGACGTGGTCCTGCAGATCCTCTTTCCAGTCCAGCTTGACGGCGCCCTCGATGTGGCCGCCGTCATAGGCGCTGGTGTCCTCGTCGACCTCGACGAAGACGGTGTTCGGCGCGTCGAGATTGCTCTCGGCCCAGTCTGTGCTGACCAGGACGTCGGAGCGTGCCATGAACGAAATCCTTTCGGTTGCTTGGGTTTTGAAGCGTTATGCGATTGAGGGCGCACGGCGAAACCGTGCGACGAGCGGATAGATCTGGCAGCCGAGGCAGATGCCGAAGGCCGCGTTGAGGAACGCCGCGACGAGCGCGAAGCCCGTCGCGACCAGCCCGAGCAGCGGGACGCCTGCGGCGAATCCGACGACGCCGACCACTGCGAAAACGAAGCCGACCAGCTGGGCGAACTTGAGCGGCGGCACCGGTTCCTTCTCGGTGACGGGCCCGAGTCGTGGTGCGACGAGACGCTGGAAGATGAGGCCGTAGGGATGCTGACGCGGGCCGCGCCATGCGCCGATGGCGAAGACAACGGCCTGGACGGCCAGGATCACGGCCGCTGCGGTCGAGCTGAATCCCGCTGCGATCAGGGTCGCGACGATAACGACGGTGGTGACCCAGGCGGCGAACCGGGGGCCACGGACGTCAACCAGGGCCGGTGCGGCCGTACGCGTGTTGGTCGACATGGAAGCAGACTCCTGTTGCGTTGGAGGGGCTGGGGATGAGCAGGCCGAATCGGCTGCTCCGAGCGAGCGCGCTTAGACCGCGCAGCTGCGCTCAGCAGCTACAACAACAACGCAACAACCCGCAACGCGGCACAGATCTACTGCGCGGCGCTTCGTGAGCATCGGCTCGAGGCGGGCGGACACGGCTGACAGCTTACCCAATGACATAGTGATCAAGCCAACAGCGGTGCCAGCGCCGATCGCAGGTCAGCGGCCTTGGGCACGCCCGTGGTGCGGTATCGCGGCCGTCCGTCCGCGTCGAAAATCACCGTCGTCGGCAGCGACATCACCGAAAGCCGTCGGGCTGCTTCGGGATTGGCGTCCATGTCGATCTCGACATGCGCGACGCCGGGAAGGTCCTTGCAGACCTCGTCGACCACGCGGCGCACCGCCGCGCAGGGGCCGCACCATTCGGCGCTGAAGTGCAGCACGGTCGGTCCGGTACTGGAAAGGCCGAGATCGGACGTATCGACGCTGCTCGCCTCGGTGGCGGCCTTCAGCATCCCGGCGCGCAGGGTGAGCAGGCGGCCGACCACAAAAGCCACGCCGAACGCGGCTATCAGCACGACGATGACGAGAACCCAGGAAGAGCTCATGACAGTCTGAACCCATCGAGCGGGACGGTTACTCCCGTAGTGATTCCCTCGATGATGATGTCCGAACCGCGGGCGCCCTCACTGGTCGGCCGCACGCCGAAGGGCAGCTTCTGGCCGGGCAGGCTGGTGCTGAACGCGGCGAGCACCGCGGGCAGCTTGTCCTCCGGAACCTGCTGATCTGCCGTGCCCGGCCCGGTCAGCACGCCGGTCGCCGTGAAGATCAACGTGGTCTGGTCGGGACCGGCGATCGACAGGTCGACGGCGATACTGACCTTCTTGTCGTAGCCCGCCTTCTTGGGTGTGCCGGTGAACACCAGTCCCCGGTTGCTGGAGATGCCCGATTCGGTGGTGCCACCGGTGGCGTCATTGGTCTCCCGCGGCGGTGCCTCGACCAGCAGGTCGGGAATCCCCATGAATCGCCCGACATGCGTGGAGTCGACGATGATGCGGCTCTCCAGCTCACCGACCGGCAGCTTCGCGTCCGGCCCGATCAGCCAGGACGTGTGGGCGATGTCGACGGAGTGCAGGGTCGCCTCGAGCCCGACTTTGCCGACGACGGGGTGATCGGCGCCACTGGCTCTTAGCTCGATCTCGTTGTAGCGATGGCGCGTGGCCTGGGGGATGAACGGAAATCCGAGGATGCTGACCCAGGGGTCGAAGCTGAGATTCGCCGCCGTGCGCACGCTCCTGGCCAGCCGGTATTCGGCGTAGATTGCTGCCCCGAAGTCAGCTCCGACGGCACCGACCACCACCGTGGTCACGGTCGCGATGGCACCGATCAGCAGCTTTCGCACCCGCATATTCTGGCCCACCGCGACCGCTGATCCGGCTCGGCGCGGCTAACGAGCAGGTAGCACGCTATCGTTAGATAACTATCGGCCGGGTAACGGCCGTGTGTCAGGCGTGAATCTGGGAAGTCACCACCGACATCGTTGTCATCGGGCGAGGTCCCCATGGCTGCTGGAGGGCCAGTTGGATCTATTGCTACTGACCGTCGACCCCCATCCCGAATTAGTGCTGCCCTCGTTATCGCTACTTGCACACAACGTGCGGACGGCACCGACGGAGGTGTCCTCCCTTCTGGAGGCGGGCACTGCGGATGTGGCGATCGTCGACGCGCGCGCCGATCTGGCCGCCGCCCGCGGCCTCTGTCGACTGTTGGGAACGACGGGAACGTCGGTGCCTGTGGTCGCGGTCGTCAACGAGGGCGGCCTTGTCGCGGTCAACGTCGAATGGGGACTCGACGAGATTCTGCTGCCGAGCACGGGGCCTGCCGAGATCGACGCCCGCCTGCGGCTGCTCGTGGGACGTCGCGGCGGCGTGGCCAACCAGGAGAACCTCGGCAAGATCAGCCTCGGTGAGCTCGTGATAGACGAGGGCACCTACACCGCGCGGCTGCGCGGCCGACCGCTTGACCTGACATATAAGGAATTCGAGCTGCTGAAGTATCTCGCTCAGCACGCCGGCCGAGTGTTCACCCGCGCGCAGCTACTCCAAGAGGTCTGGGGCTACGACTTCTTCGGCGGCACCCGCACCGTCGACGTGCACGTGCGGCGGTTACGCGCCAAGCTCGGCACCGAATACGAGTCGTTGATCGGCACCGTGCGCAACGTCGGCTACAAGGCGGTGCGGCCTGCGCGGGGGAGGGGGCCGGCGCCGGGCTCGGAAGTGCCCGACGACATGGTCGACGACGCGGTCGGCTACGACGCGCCCGACAGCCTGCCCGAAGCACTGGCTGACCCGCTGCGCAGTCAGTGACTCGCTCGGACCCCGCGGTGCCCGAAATCGGTTGGCGCACTGGCCTGTCCGACGATGAGCAGCGAAAGATTCGCGAGCTGATCGCGGCTGCGAAGGAGGCCGACGGCATCGCACCCGTCGGCGATCAGGTGCTCCGCGAACTACCCCACGACCGTACCCGGCACCTGCTCGCCGTCAACGGTGATGACGTGACCGGCTACCTGAACCTCACCGACGAGCCGGCGATGGCCGAGCTGGTGGTGCATCCGGACGCCAGACGCCGTGGCATCGGCTCGGCGATGGTCCGCACCGGGTTAGCCGAGGGCGGCGACGACGCCCGCATCTGGGCGCATGGCAACCAGGCGCCCGCTCGCGCGACGGCGGCCGCGCTGGGCTTGGTGGTGGTACGCGAGCTGCTGCAGATGCGGCGGCCGCTGACCGACCTGCCGCCGGTGACCCTTCCCGACGGGGTGCACATCACGACCTACGCCGGCCCCGCCGACGATGCCGAGCTGCTGCGGGTCAACAACGCCGCGTTCGCATGGCATCCGGAACAAAGCGGGTGGACGGAAGCCGACATCGCCGAGCGTCGCGACGAGCCCTGGTTCGACCCCGCAGGCTTGTTCATGGCCTTCGACGTGAACACGGCCAAGCTGCTCGGCTTTCACTGGACGAAAGTGCACGACGAAAACCTGGGCGAGGTCTACGTAGTCGGCGTCGATCCGGCCGCGCAAGGCCGCGGGCTGGGTGCCACGCTCACGTTGGTGGGGCTGCATCACCTTGCTGAGCGACTATCGGACAGTGAACAGCCAACGGTGATGCTCTACGTGGAGGCAGAGAACTCCGCGGCGGTGAAGACCTATCAACGGCTGGGTTTCGACGTGTCCACGGTCGATGCGGCGTACGCGGCCGGTGGTCGGTAAGCGGCTACGCGCGGACGGCGACATTGAGTTCGGTCAGCAGACGGCGTACTCGCTGCTCGATCGCATCGCGAATCGGACGCACGGCGTCGACGTCCCTGCCCGCGGGGTCGTCGAACGTCCACTCCTCATAACGTCGACCGGGGATCACCGGGCACGTATCGCCGCAGCCCATGGTGATGACCACATCGGCGGCTTGCACGATCTCGTCGGTGAACGGCTTCGGATATTCATGGGAGATGTCGATGCCCCGCTCCGACATCGCTTGCATCACAGCAGGATTCACCTGATCGCTGGGGTCCGAACCGCCCGACCACGCAACCGCGTCCTCGCCTGCGAGTTCGGCGAAAAAGGCCGCGGCCATTTGTGAGCGGCCGGCGTTGTGGGTGCACAGGAACAACACGGTGGGCTTCCCGTCATGGTGCTTGCCCTCGACCCGCGCCAGCGCGCGAAGCTGTTGCTGTGCAAAGCGTTCGGCAAGGAGCGGAAGGAAGTTGGGCACCGACGCATGATGGGCGAAGTGTGCGTGAGCGGCATACAGAAACCGATCGATGGTTTCCGCATCGAAGGTGTCGCCGAACTCCGATTCCAATCGTTCTGCAGCGGCTTTCAGGGCCAGCCTTTGGTCGATGCTCACAACGTGTTGCGGATGGCCCGGGGTGGTCGGGTTGTCGGTCATTGGTTTGCTCCGTCGCGAGAACTTTGCAGGATGGGAACGAGCCGAACGATCCGTTTGGTGAGGGATTCGATGGTGCGATCGAATGCCTCGGGTGTCGATGCCCGAACGGGATCGGGGATCGACCAGTGGATGCGGCGCAGCTCGCCGGGCAATTCCTCATGGGCACGGTCGCACACCACGACGGCGAGGTCCCCCGGCGCGAGAACGTTGTTCAGGTGCAGCGGGGTACGCGCCTGCATCGGCAGTTGGTGGCGCCGCGCAGCGGCGAGCGCGCCGGGCTGGATTTCGGAGACGGGGTGCGTGCCGGCCGACGTGGCGGGCAGCCTGCTGTGGCGGTGCCAAATCGCTGCTGCAAGCTGACTGCGGGCCGAATTCTGCGTGCACACAAACACCACCCGTACCGCTAGGCGTACGGGGGACGGCAATATCGATTCCAGTGCCTCGCTGTTCAGCGACACGTACATCCGCCGGTGATCGCCCTCGGAGCGGGCGCGATGGGTCACGTTGGCTTTCTGAAGAACGTTCAGGTGGTGGGCGATCAGGTTGGACGGCATTGACAGCAGGGCCTGGAGTTCGGACGGCGAGGCATCGCCGAGCGACAGCCGATCGACGATCGCCAGCCGTCCGGGATCAGCAAGCGCAGCGTAGATTGACGTCCGCGTCACGGTGCGTGTATTTGCCTCAGTAGCCATTGACTCAATAGTTACTGAGTGAGTTGCAAAGATCAACGTCGTCGACGTAATTCGACTCCGCGTACCCGCATCCGGTTCATCTTCCGTTCACCAATGTGTGGATGCCTGTTCACAGCGCACCCCTAGGTTCGTGAGCCGAGCAGCGATCACATCTGCTCGGCGGAACCGGGTTCCGTGGCTTGCCCGAACTCGGGGCGGCGGTCATATGCGTCGTCCCTCACAATCAAAGGAGCTACGTGAAGCACAACCGAATCGGCGCAGCGGTGAGCATTCTTGCTGCGGGGGCCCTGCTGCTTTCGGCCTGCGGCAGCGACGAGAACAAGACCAGCACTGGAGCAACGACGGCCGGCGCTGGAACTGCGGGGGACAGCGCGTCCGCTGTCAACTGCAGTGGCAAGAAGGCGCTCAAGGCGAGTGGCTCGTCCGCGCAGGCCAATGCCATCACCCGGTTCGTGACCGCCTATGAGTCGGCGTGCCCGGGTTTCACCCTCAACTACACATCCAGCGGCTCCGGTGCGGGCGTCTCCGAATTCATCGGCGGGCAAACCGATTTCGGTGGCACCGATTCGCCCCTGAACGCCGAGAAGGGTGAGGTCGACAAGGCCAAGGCGCGCTGCGGCGGCGCCGATGCGTGGAACCTGCCGACGGTTTTCGGACCGATCGCGGTCACCTACAACCTTCCCGGCGTCGACAGCGTGGCTCTGGACGGACCGACGCTGGCCAAGATCTTCAACGGCGCGGTGACGACTTGGAACGCGCCCGAGATCACGGCGCTCAACTCGGGCAAGACCCTGCCCGGTGACAAGATCAATGTGGTCTTCCGCAGCGATGAGTCGGGCACCACGGACAACTTCCAGAAGTATCTCGACGCGGCGTCCGACGGCGCGTGGGGCAAGGGCTCCGGCAAGACCTTCAACGGTGGCGTCGGCGAAGGTGCGAAGGGCAACGAGGGAACCTCGGCGGCAATCAAGAGCACCGCAGGATCGATCACCTACAACGAGTGGTCCTACGCCACCAAGCAGGGCCTGCAGATCGCCGACGTCATCACGTCCGCCGGTCCTGATCCGGTGAAGCTGACGGCGGAGAGCGCGGGCAAGTCGATCGATGCGGTCCAGATCAAGGGCCAGGGCAACGACCTCGTGCTCGACACGTCCTCGTTCTACAAGCCGACTGCGGCGGGCGCGTACCCGATCATCCTCGGGACCTACAACGTCGTCTGCTCGAAGTACCCGCAGAGCGACGTGGCCCCGGCCGTCAAGGCGTTCCTGACGGTGGCGACCACCGACGGCCAGAAGGGCCTGACGGAGGCCGGTTACATTCCGATCCCCGACTCGTTCAAGTCCAAGCTGACCACAGCCATCAACGCCATCTCGTAGTCACCCTCCTAGTCAAAGGCTGCAATGACTTTGAAGCCTGAACCGGCTGCGGTGGGCTCGTCCACAACCGGGACGAGCCCCCCGCAGATCGGCGATACTCCTGACATGTCGACCAAGCCGGCGCAAACTTCTGCCCTGAAGGGCACGCGCCGGTGGGGTGACACCATCTTCTACTCGATCGCGCTGGCCGCGGGCGCGACGATCATCGGCGCCATCGCGCTGATGGGCCTCTTCCTGCTGATCCGCGCGGTTCCTTCGCTGGCGGCCGACAAGGTCAACTTCATCACCAGTTCGGAATTCGCCACCACCGACGAGAACAACCTGCGCTTCGGGATCGCCGATCTCTTCCGGGTCACCCTCCTCAGTTCGATCTTCGCCCTCGCGATCGCGGTACCGATCGCCATCGGCATCGCGACGTTCCTGACGAACTACGTACCGCGCCGGTACGCCCGGCCGTTCGCGATCCTGGTCGACCTGCTGGCCGCGGTGCCGTCAATCGTCTTCGGCCTGTGGGGCATCTTCGTTCTGGCTCCCAAGATCGAGCCGATCCAACGGTTCCTCAACGAGAACCTGAAGTGGTTCTTCCTCTTCGGCGACGGCAACGTGTCGCTCGCGGGTGGCGGCACCATATTCACCGCGGGAGTCGTGCTGGCCGTGATGATCTTGCCGATCATCACCTCGGTGTCCCGGGAAGTCTTCACTCTGACCCCCAAGGGTCACGTCGAGGCTGCCCAGGCGCTCGGTGCCACGAAGTGGGAAGTCATCCGGATGACCGTCTACCCGTACGGCCGCAGCGGGATGATTGCCGGCTCGATGCTGGCGTTGGGTCGCGCACTCGGTGAGACGGTCGCAGTCCTGATCATCCTGCGCACAGCTGCGAAGGCCGGCCACTGGTCGCTGTTCGACGGCGGCTATACGTTCGCGTCCAAGATCGCTTCGGCCGCAGCGGAATTCAGTGCACCGCTGCCCACCGGTGCCTACATCGCGGCGGGCTTCGTGCTGTTCGCCCTGACATTCGTCGTCAACGCGGTTGCCCGATTCGCAGCCGGTGGAAGGGTGAGCGGAGGATGACGGACGCGATGCTCGATATGCCGGTGAAACCGCCGACCTTTCACGCGATCAGCGTCAGCCGCAAGATCAAGAACCGCGTCGCGGAGGGGCTGTTCGCGTCGGCGTTCATCATCGCGATGGTGCCGCTGGTCTGGCTGCTGTACACCGTCATTTCACGGGGGTACCAGGCGGTGATCTCGTCGACCTGGTGGAACAGGTCCCTCGCCGGGGTGCTACCCGAGGAGTTCGCAGGCGGCGTCTACCACGCGATCTACGGCACGATCATCCAGGCCGGCTTCGCGGGGCTGCTGGCGGTGCCGCTGGGCATTATGGCCGCGGTCTACCTGGTGGAATACGGCCGCGGATGGTTCGCGCGGACCACGACGTTCATGGTCGACATCCTGGCCGGTGTGCCGTCGATCGTGGCGGCGCTGTTCATCTTCGCGCTGTGGATCGCCACGATGGGCTTCCCACAGAGCGCCTTCGCGGTGTCGCTGGCGTTGGTGCTGTTGATGCTTCCTGTGGTGGTGCGCAACACAGAAGAGATGCTCAAGCTGGTTCCCGACGAACTACGCGAAGCCTCGTACGCGCTGGGCGTTCCGAAATGGAAGACCATCGCCCGGATCGTCGTGCCCACCGCGCTGCCCGGCATCATCAGCGGCATCCTGCTGGCGCTGGCGAGGGTGATCGGCGAGACGGCCCCCGTGCTGGTGCTCGTCGGTTACGCGAGGTCGATCAACTACGACCCGTTCGACGGCAACATGGCATCGCTGCCCTTGTTGATCTACACCGAACTGATCAACCCGGAGCCGGCCGGACGGCTGCGGGTGTGGGGTGCCGCGCTCACGTTGATCATCATCGTGGCGGCGCTGTACGTCGGCGCCGCATTCGTGATCCGGTTCCTTACCCGCAATCGAGCTTGACGATCTAGGAGCGGACGTGGCCAAGCGTATTGACATCAAAGACCTGAATATCTATTACGGGTCGTTTCACGCCGTGGCGGACGTGGCATTGTCCGTGCCGCCGCGCAGCGTGACGGCCTTCATCGGACCGTCGGGTTGCGGTAAGTCCACCGTGCTTCGCACGCTGAACCGGATGCACGAAGTGCTGCCCGGCGCCAGGGCCGAGGGCTCGGTGCTGCTCGACGGCGAGGACATCTATGGCGCCGGAGTCGACCCGGTGAGTGTCCGCAAGACCATCGGCATGGTGTTCCAGCGGCCGAACCCGTTCCCGACGATGTCGATCAAGGACAATGTGGTGGCCGGGCTGAGACTCCTTGGCGTGCGCGGCAAGAAGACGCTCGACGAGGTCGCCGAACGCTCGCTGAAGGGCGCGAACCTGTGGAACGAGGTCAAGGACCGGCTCGACAAACCGGGTGGTGGCCTGTCGGGCGGTCAGCAGCAGCGGCTGTGTATCGCTCGCGCGATCGCCGTGCAACCGGCGGTGCTGCTGATGGACGAACCGTGCTCCGCGCTCGACCCGATCTCCACGCTGGCGATCGAAGATCTCATCGCTGAGCTCAAGCAGGACTTCACGATCGTGATCGTCACGCACAACATGCAGCAGGCCGCCCGGGTGAGCGATCAGACGGCGTTCTTCAACCTCGAGGCGACTGGCAAGCCCGGCCGGCTCATCGAGATCGACGACACCGAGAAGATCTTCTCCAACCCGACCCAGAAGGCCACGGAAGACTACATCTCCGGCCGGTTCGGCTAGGGCCGCTTACGGCGTCAGCACCACCCGGGTTCCGGACTGTTCCGGACTGGACCACGCGTCGGCCACCTCGGCGAGGGCCCGTTGCTTGGTCTGGATGTGCAACTCCCCGGCCGCGACCATCGCGACGAGCCGGGGCAGACCCTCGTTGCGGGCACCGTTGAGCACCTCGAACGGCACACTGCCAATGCCGACACCGACGAGCGTGATGCCATTGCCCCGCAGAATCCCGGCGGGCAGGTTGATCGTCGGACCGGCCATCGCGCCGATCTGGACGAACCGGGTGGCGTGGTAGTGCGCGGCGGAATGGCTGCTGCCCAGCGCGGTGAGTACCTGCTCGGCGGGCTCACCCCACAGATAGTCGAGGACGGCGTCGAATGGGCGCTCGGCATGGGCGACGGCGACACGGGCACCAAGATCGTCCTCGCCGATCGTGATGGCGTCATCGGCGCCGACGCTGCGCAACCACCGCAGCCGCTCGGTGTTTCGGCCCGCCACGACGACATGCTGGGCGCCGAACACCGACTTCGCCAGCTGCACCGCGACCGAACCGGTCACACCCGTCGCGCCGAGCACCAGCACGTGCGCCCCCGGCTTGACCGCGGCGGCATAGTCGAGCGACATCCAGGCCGACAAGCCGGGATTGGGAATGGCTGCTGCCGTCACCGGATCGATCGTGTCCGGTAGGAGTGTCACCGCGTCGGGATTGACCAGCGCCCGCTCCGCCATCATGCCGTACGGTGCGATCGCTCCGGTGTACACCAACCGGCCGTCAGCCAGCCGCGCCACCCCGTCGACGCCTGCGACAGCCGGTAGCTGAATCTCCTTGCTGGCGTAGTGGTTACCCGACAAGAGCCCACGGGTCAGGTTGGTCAGTGCGGAGGCTTCGACCGTGACCACCACCGCCCCATCGCGTGGCGCAGGCTCGGTGAAGTCCGTGTACACCGGTGTCTGCCCCAACGCATCGACGACTGCTGCTTTCATTGGCGCCCCTAAGGTTTCCTCATATATGGTTTCAGTAGAAACTATATGCGAACCACCGCACCGATGGCAAGATTGTTTCCGTGAAAACCAAGGCGGAGCTCGTCGACGAGATCAACGCGCTGATCGGCGCAGTCGGGGACAAGTTCGACGCCGACGAGGGAGACCCGGAGCGCGACTACATGGTCGAGCACCTGCCGCGCCGCCTCGAGGCGACTGCGCGGCGATTACCCACGCTCAGCATGCACCTGCTTGCGCACATCGCCGAGGGCCCGGTCAGCGTCGTGGGCCTGGCCGCGCGGGCCGATCAACTCAAAGGCACGGTGTCCAAACATGTTCAGCGTCTGGTCGAGGCCGGACTCGTGGAGCGCGCCCCGCTGCCAGGTAACCGCAAGGAGGTGGTCCTGGACCTCACAGCAGACGGAAAGGTCGTCGCCGACGTTCACGAACGGCTGCACGGCGAGATGAAACGCGGAGTGGCCGACTTCTTGTCCCGCTACAGCAATGCCGACCTGCTGGTCTTGTCCAAGATGCTGCGCGACTTCCTGTCCGCAGAGAAAGTCGGGGTGCGGATCGTGCCAGGGCCGGAATAACTCGCCGGCCATCACGGTCGTAGCTGCCATGAGCAAGGCAGTGCAATTCGACTCTTACGGCGGCATCGACGTGCTCGAGGTCCGCGACGTTCCGAAACCGGCGCCCGGCGCCGGTGAGGTGTTGGTCGAGGTGAAGGCCGTCGGCATCAACCCGGGTGAAGCCATGATTCGGCAGGGTTTTCTGCACGACCGCTGGCCGGCCACCTTCCCGTCTGGCCAGGGCAGTGATCTTGCGGGCGTGGTCGCCGAAACCGGCACGGGTGTTGACAGCGTCACCGTGGGGGACGAGGTCATCGGGTTCACCGATCGTCGAGACAGTCAGGCCGAATTCGTCGTTGCGCCAGCGGATCAGCTCACGCAGAAACCGGCCAACGTCAGCTGGGATGCGGCCGGGGCGCTCTTCGTCGCGGGTACGACCGCGTACGCGGCGGTTCGCGCCGTCGCGCTGAAGCCGGGTGACACGGTCGCCGTCGCGGGTGCAGCCGGCGGGGTCGGCACCATCGCCGTCCAACTGGCCAAGCGCGCGGGTGCCACGGTGTTGGGTATCGCGGGTCCTTCGAATGACGAGTGGCTGACCGCGCGCGGCGTTGTCCCGGTCAATTACGGAGACGGCCTCGCGGACCGGTTGCGTCAGGCGGCGCCGGGCGGGCAGATCGACGCGTTCCTCGACTTCTTCGGCGGCGGTTACGTCGAACTGGCGGTGACGGAGCTCGGCATCGATCCGCAGCGGGTCGACACCATCATCGACTTCGCGGCCATCGATCGCTTCGGCGTCAAGGGCGAGGGAAATGCCGACGCCTCCGACGCGAGAGTGCTCGCGGAGCTGGCGGGTCTGGTCGCCGAGGGTGAGCTGGAGGTGCCGGTCGCCGCGGTGTACCCACTTGACCAGGTGAAGGAGGCATACCGTGCGCTGGAGCAGCGGCACACCAGGGGAAAGATCGTGCTGCGGCCGTGACGGCCGGGCTCAGTGGGGAGTCGGGATCTCTTCCTCGTCAGGGAACCTCCCGGTCACGGTGAAGATGACGCGCCGGGCGACCTCGACGGCATGGTCGGCGAACCGCTCGTAGAACCGTCCGAGCAGCGTGACGTCGACGGCGGCGGCCACACCGTGCCTCCAGTCCCGGTCCATCAACACGGTGAACAGGTGGCGGTGCAGGTCGTCCATCGCATCGTCTTCTTCACGGATCCGGGCGGCCTTCTCCGGATCGCGGGTGAGAAGCACCTCTTGGGCACTGTTGCCCAATTCGACTGCCACCCGGCCCATTTCGGCGAAGTAGCCGTTGACCTCTTCGGGCAGTGCATGCTGCGGGTGCCGGCGTCTGGCGATCTTGGCGACGTGCAACGCCAGTGCGCCCATCCGGTCGACGTCGGCAACGATCTGAATCGAGCTGACAATGGCTCGCAGATCGCCCGCCACCGGCGCCTGCAATGCCAACAACACGAACGCGCTCTCTTCGGCGCGTGCGCTCATCGCGGTCATTTGCTCGTGGTCGGTGATGACCTGCTCGGCCAGCACCAGATCCGCCTGTAGAAGCGCCTGCGTCGCACGCTCCATCGCAACGCCCGCCAGCCCGCACATGTCGCCGAGTTGGCCCGTCAAGGCATCAAGTTGTTCGTGGTACGCGGTTCGCATGCGCCCAAGCCTACGGGGTATTTCGGCGAAACGTCACGACGCGATCGGTGAACGAAAGGTGAATGCCACCTGCCTAAATGTGATTAGCCGTGCCGTCGTTACGGCTTATTCGCACGTCGTATCGGCGGCGTTTGTCACGGTCAGATCCTCGGGCAGGTGCGTCGGAGCGGTGCTGGTGTCGTGCACGACGTGGACCTGCACCGGTGAGCCGCTGGGCGACGGCGGCGTGACCGAGTAGAAGTCGCTACCGAGCACGACCCGCACCACGTCGCCCATGCCGGCCACCCGCTCGATGGTGGGGTTGGTGAACGCGGAGGCGACCGTCGCGGCCGCCTGCTCGTTGCCCGACGAGAAGAACACCGTCGTCGAGGTGAGAGGCCCCGGGTAGTCGTCGGGCGTGGTCACGTTGAAGCCATGCTGTTCCAGTTCGCTGGCCGCGGTGGCCGCCAGCCCGTCCTCGCCCGTCGAGTTCGAGACGCGGACGGTGATGTCCTGTGGGTTGGTGGTGACTGCGTTCACCAGCTCGGCAGTCCCCTGCTCCGGCGAGGTCGGACTGATGCTCGGGTTGGCGTCCGGCGTTGCGCTGGTGGTCGATTCGGGCGTCCCGGGCACCGGCGTGTTGTCCGGGTTCTTCTCCTCTGGCAGCGGGTCGTCGTTGATGATCGCGTCGAACAGTGCCCGCATGTCGTCGGTGCGGGGCGTCTCATTGCCGTACTCGTCGGCGTAGCCGACGGTCGGCACGGTCACGAACGTGACCCGGCCTGCGTTGACGCCCTGAATGGACTGGCCGAGGTCGACGAGGTCCTTCGTCTTGATGTTGTCGACGTAGCTGTCGTCGATGAACATGTTCACCACGTTGTTGAGCTTGGACAGCGAGAAGAACACTTCCTTGGAGATCATCGAGCGAAGCAGTGACGACAGGAACAGCTGCTGGCGCTTGATGCGGCCGTAGTCGCCGTTCGTCTCGGTGGTCACCTGCCGGGCGCGCACGTATTGCAGCGCGGTGTGCCCGTCGAGGGTCTGGCGACCGGCCTTGGCCAGCACGGTGCCCAGTTCGTAGTCCTCGAGCGGTGTGGTGCTGCAGACCTCGACGCCGCCGAGGGCGTCGACCATCTTGGCGAACCCCGCGAAATCGACTGCCATGAACCGGTTTACGGAAAGGCCGGACAGTTTCTGAATCACCTTCACCAGGCACTTCGGGCCGCCGAACGCGTACGCGGAGTTCAGCTTGCTCTCGGTGTACACCCGATCGGGTCCGTAACTCCCTGTCTCCTCGTCGTATAGCGGTCCGTACTCGTGCGTTTCGGGATTCCACGCCTCGCATTGCATCGGGGTGATGGCTAGGTCGCGCGGGAAGGACACGGCGACAACGCGTTTGCGGTTGGCCGGGATGTTCACCAGCATCACGGTGTCCGACCGCGTGCCGCCGGCATCCTGAGTGTCGCCCGCGCCCATGTCGCTGTTCTCGCCGAATCGGCTGTCCACGCCGACGATCAGGAAGTTCTCGTCACCGTACTGCGCGTTGGGGTCGACGATGTCGCGCGAGCCGAGGTCAAGCGCGGAGACCCTGTTGAGCATGTTGTTCTTCGACGACTGCCACTGCCAGGCGCCGCCGGTCAGGGCCAACGCCGAAACCGCGATCAGGGCGGCCGCGGCCCGCCCGGCGATCATGGTTTTTCTGCGCCGGCCCCGGCGTGGCTCCGGCTCGGCGGTGCTACGTCCGGTGCCGACGCGCGACGGCTGCACACGGTCACCCCGGCGCAGCGCCGCCAGTTCGGGCACTTCGGAGGCATACCCGGCTACGACGGGGATAACCTCCGTGTCCGGATCTTCCGGGTCGGCGGGTACCGCCGAGATGATCTCGGTGGCCGGGGCGGGCGGCTCAGGTTCGGGACGGGGGCGCCTCAGTTCCTCGGGAACACTCGAAGCGCCGTGCACCTTGGCGATCAGGTCGGCGACCGTGACACCGTTGGTGTGGTTACCGGTCTGCGCGGACTGCTCGGCCTCCCCCGAATTGGAACTGCCGTTGCGCTCCCACGGCGCGGCGCCTGGCGATGGCCGCGCGCTTCGGGTAAGCCATTGGTTATCGCCCCCGATGTGCGATGGCCCGGCACCGGGAAGGCCAGGAGTGGCGTTGTCGCCGTCACTCATGTTCCTAGTGGCCTCCGACTTCTGGACCATCGTGCGCGTCGGTGCGCATGGGCGTATGCAGCGTCTTTGTCTGCTTCTCGGTCTTGTAGCAGCACTCTGCAGGCTCCGCCGTTGGAGCCGGATACGACAAGGGTCTTATCGTACTGAGACATCCTGAGAGACAGCCAGTCGTCCGAAGGTACCGAGAACGTCTCGGTTTAGCCTCCGGAGTGCATGACATCGGCTCCCGCTGGCACTGTGCAATCATCCGGATCGGCCAGCCAGCCCTCTGGCAGTGCCACCGACGCCGGTGACCCCTGCCGGCCCCGCGGACCGGCGGCAGCCTGTGGAAACGGCACGTGCGGGTCGAGTTGATCTAGCAGCGAATTGAGCTCCTCCAGTGTCTTGACCAGGGCCAATGCCCGGCGCACATCGGCTCCGGCGGGGAACCCGTGCAGGTACCACGCGATGTGCTTGCGCATATCGCGCATGCCTTTGTCCTCGCCGAAGTGGTCGGCCAGCAGCTGGCCATGCCGCCGCATGATGGCCGCGACCTCGCCGAGCGTAGGCGGCGTGGCAGGCGTCGAGCCAGTGAAGGCCGCGGAGAGCTCGGCGAACAGCCAGGGCCTACCGAGGCAGCCCCGGCCGATGACGACGCCGTCGCACCCGGTCGCGGACATCATCGCCAGCGCGTCGTCGGCGTCGAAGATGTCGCCGTTACCCAGCACCGGGACCGTCGTGACGACCTGCTTGAGCAGGGCAATCTGCTCCCAGTCCGCGGTACCCGAGTACCGCTGCGCCGCCGTGCGGGCATGAAGTGCTACGGCCGCCGCGCCCTCCTCCGCGGCGATCCGGCCCGCGTCCAGGTGGGTGTGGTGAGCGTCGTCGATCCCGGTGCGGAACTTCACGGTCACCGGGATGTCCGTGCCTTCGGTCGCGCGCACCGCCGCGGCCACGATTTGGCCGAACAGCCGCCGCTTGAACGGCAGCGCAGCACCGCCGCCGCGCCGGGTCACCTTGGGTACCGGGCACCCGAAATTCATGTCGATGTGGTCGGCCAACCCCTCGTCAGCGATCATTTTCGCGGCGACGAAGGTGGTGTCCGGGTCGACGGTGTAGAGCTGCAGCGAACGGGGCGACTCGTCCGGCGCGAACGTCGTCATGTGCATGGTGACGGGATGGCGCTCGACGAGTGCGCGGGCGGTCACCATCTCGCACACGTAGAGCCCGCTGACCGTCCCGGCCCGGGCGAACTCGAGTTCGCGGCAGAGCGTGCGGAAGGCGACGTTGGTCACGCCGGCCATCGGCGCCAGCACGACGGGGCTCCGCAGCTCTATCGGCCCGATCCGCAGCCCGGCGCGGGCTTCTGTCAGGACGCTGATGACGAGACCAGATTCTTGGCGGCCTTCTTTTCGGCCACCTTTGCCTGCCGCTCGAGGCGTCGCTGCTTGGCGACCTCGAACTTCTCGCACGTCTCCTGGAGTTCCTCGACGAGCTTGCCCAGCTCGTCGCGTTTGCGCGCGGCCTCGCCGGTGAAGTCGTCGCGCTCGAAGATGCGCCACTTCTTCAGCACCGGCATCACGACGTCGTCGAGGTGGATACGCGGGTCATAGACGCCGCCGACGGCGATGATCACGGCCTTGCGGCGGAACTCAGGCACCGTGAAACCGGGCATCTTGAAGTTGACCAGGACGCGGTGCAGCGAGTGCATCGCCTGGTCGGGTGCGATGTCGAAGCCGGCCTCCGACACGTCGCGGTAGAAGATCATGTGCAGGTTCTCGTCGGCCGAAACCCGTTGCAGCAGTTGGTCTGCGACCGTCTCATCGCACGCCTTGCCGGTGTTGCGGTGCGAGACGCGGGTGGCGAGCTCCTGGAACGTCACATAGATGACGGAGTCGAACAGGCTCTCCGCGAACAGGTCACCCTGCTGGTTCTGGCCGGGAGAGAAGCCACGCGTCATCTGTTCGATGCGAAGCTGCTCCAGCTCGATCGGATCGATCGCGCGGGTCACCACGAGGTAGTCACGCAAGGCGATCCCGTGCCGGTTCTCCTCGGCGGTCCAGCGGTTGACCCACTGGCCCCAGGGGCCGTCCATGCCGAAGTTCATCGCGATCTCGCGGTGATATGACGGCAGGTTGTCCTCGGTCAACAGGTTCTGCAGCATCGACACCTGCGCCACTTCGGACAGCCGGGACTGTTCGGGGTCCCAGTCCTGCCCGCCGAGGGCGTAGTAGTTCTTGCCGTCCGACCATGGGATGTAGTCGTGCGGGTTCCAGTCCTTGCGCATCGACAGGTGCCGGTTGAGGTTCTTCTCAACGACGGGCTCAAGCTCGTGCAGTAGCTGAAGATCTGTCAGATCTTGCGCCATGGGCCCTCCCAGTTATCTGTACCTGTTGGTTGCACTCAATATATCTGTGTACCCCGGTGACATTCAAGTTGTCTCTCGGAGTGTCACATCTGCCTCACAGGTCACCGTCGTCGCGGTACTATCTGCGCGCACATGAAGGGCGATCAGTAGCGGTGAAGCGGGGCACGCAATAAGCTTCCTCCATCAGTTTTGGCAGGCAGTAATCAGACATTCGGAGGTTCGGGCTCAGTGAAGAAGTCCATCGTTCTCTCTGCCGGTTCGGCCGTGGCCGCATCAGCATTGATGGCTCTGTTCGGCACCGGCGTGGCCGCAGCGGACGATTACGCAGGCCAGACCTACGCCGACGCGTCATCTGCGGCCAGTGATGCCGGCCAGACGGTGGTCGTCGCCGGCCGCGTGGGTGACAAAGTGGGACAAGACGACTGCATCGTGACGCGTTCGCAGACCGCACCGTTTGCTTCCGCCAACGACGGCGCCCACTACAGCGACCAGGTGCAGTTCTACTTGAACTGCAACGCTGGCTATGCATCGGCGAACACCCCCGGCCCGTCGCTCGCGAGCCCCGAGGGTCGCGAGGCCAAGGCCGCCGCCGACGAGGCTGCTGCAGAAGAGCAGCAGTCGCTCGAAGAGGTCAGCACTCCCGACCAGTAGCGGTCAGTAGCTCGACACGCGGCTGAGCAGCATCTCGACGCAGTAGTCGATGAACTGCTCGCGCGTCGCCGTCAGGCGACCATTCAGATAAGCGGTGAACAACGCCGTGAGTGCGCCGATCAGGCCGGTGGCAACCATGGCCTGTACTGCCGGGTCGGTGATGCGGGTCAGCTTGCGCTGCAACAGGTCGATGAAGTCGGGCATCCATTCGGCACCCGAGCGGGTGAGCACGGGTTCCACGCCGGGGGCCAGCAGCAGCACCCGGCCGCGCGACGGGTCGTCGACCATCAACGCGACGAAGCGTTCGACGGCGTCGCGCGGCGTTTTCGCAGTCATCAACGTGGACATCGCCCGCGCGCAGACATCGTCGTAGACCCCGCGGACGAACTCGTCGCGATCGGCGAAGCTCTCGTAGAAGTAGCGCTCTGTCAATCCGGCGGCGCGGCAGACGGCGCGCACTGTCAGTGCCGGCCCGTCCTCGCTGCCGAGCAACTCGACACCGGCGGCGATGAGTTCGTCGCGGCGCAGGACCTGGCGGTCCTGCAGCGGAACGCCGGACCATCGGCCGCGTCGTTGACCGGACGGCACATCACTCCCTAAGCTCATTGATGACAACACCCGTAGTCAGAATTCTGTCAAAATCACATCTGACTCCGATCGGAAGTTCACCAGTGACTCAAGATACGTCTGAGGTGTGCCCGGTGACCACCGGATCTCCCTCGCCCGCGCCGGGCTGCCCGGTCACCACGGGTGGGTACGACGCCGTTCCGGAGCCGCTTGGCCCGGACTCGCTGACCTGGCGCCTCTTCGGCGACTGGCGGGGGCTATTACAGGGGCCGTGGGCCGGTTCGATGCAGAACATGCACCCGCAGCTGGGCGCGGCCGTCGAACAGCACTCCATCTTCTTCAAAGAGCGCATGCCCCGACTGCTGCGCTCGCTGTACCCGATCGGCGGCGTCGTGTTCGACGGGGACCGGGCGCCACAGACGGGCGCGGAGGTGCGCAACTATCACATCGGCATCAAGGGCGTCGACGATCAAGGCCGCCGGTACAACGCCCTGAATCCGGATGTCTTCTACTGGGCGCACTCGACGTTCTTCATGGGCACCATCCTCACCGCGGAACGCTTCGGCGATGGCCTTACCGAGGCGCAGAAGCGACAGTTGTTCGACGAGCACATCACCTGGTACCGCATGTACGGAATGAGCATGCGGCCGGTACCCAAGACTTGGGAGGATTTCCAGGTCTACTGGGATCACATGTGCCGCAACGTGTTGGAGAACAACTACGCCGCGCGTGGGGTGCTCGACCTCTCGACGATGCCCAAACATCCGTCGCTGCAATGGATTCCGGACCGGCTGTGGCGTCTACAGCTGAAAGTGTTCGGGCCGTTCCTGGTTTGGCTCACAGTAGGCCTTTACGACCCGGCGGTGCGGGAGCTGGTGGGCTACACGTGGTCGGCGCGAGACGAGCGGCTGCACTGGCTGTTCGGCAGGCTGGTGAACCTGTCGTTCAAGATGCTGCCGAGGCGGCGGCGCTATCACCCCCGGGCCCGCGCCGGCTGGGATCGAGCAACGGGCCGCAGCCCGGCCGACGCGCCACTGGTGCACACCCCGGCCCGCAATCTGCCGCCGATCGATCATCAGGACAACGGCATGCACTACTGCCCGAAGGTGTGATGCGTCAGCGCGGCCGCGCGTAGGGCGTCCAGAGTGCGCCGTCGAAATAGCGCATCTGCGAACCGTTTTGCGGATCGGGGAACCAGCCCGGCTGCACGGGCGGGTACCGGCCGAAGATGCCGCGCGGATCGCCGGCCAAGCTCAGCCGATGCTCGAAGTCCGCGCGGGCGCGCAACCCGGCGTCGCGCACCGCGAGCGCCCGCCTGCGACGCGCGACGAAGATCAACAAGCCGATGATGGCCGCCACGGCGACCGCGTTGTACCAGCCGTTGTGCAGCCACCAGAGCGTCAACAGCAGGCCGCCGCCGGTTACCACCGGGTGGCGTCGCCAGAACGACCTGTGGACTTGCTGGTACAGCATCGCTGTCGATCATACGATTCGGCCGACGTATTCCGTCTGTGTTGAACGTCGAGAAGGCCAATACCCCCGTGGCCGAACACCACGACGGTGCCAACTGTGCCGTCCCGGTAACATTCGGCGTTTTTCGCTTTGCCTGGAGCGATTTTTGCGGCACGATTCTCATGTGTTGCGCGCGATGCGGTCCCTTGGCTGTGCGGTGCTGGCGTTGGTTGCCGCCGTGGCCATCGGGCTGTCCGCGCCCGCTCCTGCGTCGGCGACGACCATCGTGGCGATGACGGACGTGAACACACCGCCGCCGTCGCCTCTGACGGTGCTCGTCACTCCCTTCACCGTCGGTCTGCATGTCATCGAGGCGATAGCCGAAGGCATCGCCAACGCTGTGGAGATGATCGCAACACCTGCGCCGATCGCCATCCCGGCGCCGCAGGCCAACACCTAGCGATTGTTTGACACCGGCGTCGACCGGCTAGTTTTGAGGTATGCAGGCGCCAGAGGTACTTGGCGGCCGCTACGAACTGCGGGGGGTTCTGGGGCGCGGCGGCATGGCAGAGGTCCGCGACGGCTGGGACATCCGGCTCGACCGTCCGGTCGCGGTCAAGCTGCTGCACCCGATGTTCACCACACAGCCCGATAACCGGATGCGCTTCGATGTGGAGGCACGCGCGGCCGCGGCGCTCAACCATCCGCACATCGTGTCCGTGCATGACAGCGGGGAACACAACGGAACGCCGTACATCGTCATGGAGCGGCTGTCAGGACAGACGCTGGCCGACGTGATCGCCCGCGGGCCGCTGCCGCAGCCACGGGTGCGGTCGATCCTCGACGACGTGCTGTCGGCGCTGGCAACCGCCCACGCGGCAGGCGTCCTGCATCGCGATATCAAGCCTGCGAACATCTTGTTCTCGCCCTCGGGTCACGCGAAGGTGGCCGACTTCGGCATCGCGAAGAGCGCAGGCAGCGTCCATACGGTGACGGGCGAAATCGTCGGCACCATGGCATATCTGTCCGCTGATCGGATCGCGGGCAGACCCGCAACCGTCGGCGACGACCTGTACGCGGTCGGCGTCGTGGGCTACGAAGCGCTCGTCGGCCGCCGGCCATTCCCGCAGGAGAACCTGGCGGAGCTGGCCCGCGCGGTCGCGATCGACACACCTCCGCCGTTGGCGGTCCTGCGTCGCGACGTCGACCCGGCGCTGGCGGCGGTCATCGAGCGGGCGATGGCACATGATCCGGCGTGGCGGTTCGCGAGCGCCGACGAGATGCGCGCGGCGCTGGTCGGCCGCGTCGATCCGCCCGTGCGGCCGGCGACCCGCGTAATGGCGGCCCCGCTACCGGACGCGACGACGATGGTGGTGGCTCCGTCTGTCCGACGGAGCCGGTCGTCACGGTGGCTGTGGGGTGTGGTGGCGGTGCTGATCGCGTTGGTGGTCAGCGTCATCGCGATCGTCGTCGATTCGACCTCGCGTCCCGCAGGCCCGGAGCCGGCCAGCACGAGCACTTCGGTCGCGCCGCCTCCGACGCCTGCCTTCGTACCGCCACCGCCGCCGTCCACGCCGGTCCAGGTGGAACACCCCAAGCCGAAGAAGCACGGCGAAAACGGAAATGGCAACGGCCGCAAGAAGGGTGGCGACGACGGGTAGGCGGATTATCCGGCGAACAGAGGCATCGTGATGCCGACCGCCATTTTTCGTCTATTGGGCTACTCGTGCGAGCTGACTCACGTCGACCGACGCGGAAGTGCGGAACGCCCCGAGCGCAATGCGCAAAAGCTAGAAATTGCCTCTTACGCCGCTTGTGCGCACAAGCGAGCCACGATCACTGCGAATCCCTAACTTCTAGTGCAGCACCGCTGCCGGGAGCTTTCTCGACACCGGCTCGCAAGTGAAAACACACCTCGCAAAGGAGTATCGAAATGAACGGAATGCTGAACAAGGTTGTCGGATGGTTTCGGGCTGGATACCCGACGGACGCACCGCAGTTTGGCCACACTGCGTTGCTCGCTCTGTGCGGGCACGTCGCCGGGGTCGGTGTCGCTGGCGCCGCTAGTGGGGGGTCCGCGTAGTGAACCACACCCAGCAGGCCAAGCAATTCGCGGAGGCGTACGGATGACGAACTACTTCAACGCATACCAGCTCAAAGCCGGCCAGACCGCCATCTTCCCCGGGGCTGGCGATGTCGAGTCCATGACCGGGTTGTCCTATGTGGCAATGGGATTGGCTGGCGAGGCCGGCGAGATCGTCGGCAAGGTGAAGAAGATCCTCCTCGACAGCGGCGGGTTGATCACCGACGAGCACCGGGACGCCCTGTCGGCAGCGCTGGGCGACGTGCTCCGGTACGCAGCACTGCTTGCCACCCAGCTCGACATCGGCCTGGCGATGGTGGCCAACCAGGGCCTCGCCAAGCTGGCAAGCCGCACAACCTGAGCACTGCACCCCGAAGAGCCCATCGGCAGCAATGTCGGTGGGCTCTCTGCTGCGTCTGCCCGGACCTGCCGGTCGCACCGGACTAGTTTCCGCTGCACTGTCGATGTGAGAGCGGCGGTGACTGACAGCGCCGCGGGGTTTCGGCATTCCATCCATGCCAGCACGGTGTTGCGGCAGCCTTATCGGCACACCGCTCTAATTGTTTCGCTTCGAGTTGCTAGGGCGTCGGATGTCGTCGGACACCGCACTAGCTGCCGAGCCGCCCACGCAGGGTCAAGGGGCGTCGTTTACCTACATACGCGCCGATCCTGGCTCGCAGGCTCCGCATCTGCGGTGTGTCATCCCCTGCCACGGGCGAGATGCTAAGTGCCCCACTGAAATACGATACGACGGCAGGATGACCGCTGACTGCAGTCGGGGTGAGCAGTACTGACCTAGACGCGCTCCGTGAGCAGCCTTACGCCGGAGAAGCGTTCCCGACCACGGTCAGATCAACCACAAGTTCGGCACGCTTCGAGTTGAAGTCAGTCAGGTCGAAAACAGGTACTGCACTACTCGCATCAAACCGCTGTAGGTGCCCAACCATGGGCTCTGGCACCGAGGAGGAACCGCCACACCGTCAGTAATGACAGGGGTTGAGCCAAGATGAACGCACCACGTCGTATCGGTTTATGTCGTGGCGCAGCGGTTGTGCTGGCTTCGGGAGTCGCAATCTCCTTGATGGAACTTTCCATAGAAATCGTCCCGGCTCTCGCCGATCCGCCACTCGAGCCGACAGTCATAGCGAGCGAAACGGCGTATGCGACGACGACCGAGTATCCGCCGGTAACGCCGACAGATGAGCCGGTTCTGACCGAGCCGGTTCTGACACCGGAGCCAGCCCCGCCAACGGTGGCAATGACGACAAGTGACTCGGCGTCCACAACCACGACAACCAGCTTTTCGTCATCGAGCACTACATCCACCACGGGAACAACAACCCAAACGTCGACCAAAAGCAGCACGACATCATCCGTGGTTGTAAGTACGACAAGTGACTCGGCCATCGCGAGTCCTGCAATAACGACGTCCGACGCCGCGTTGCCGACGCCGTCGAACACCGCTCAGCCTGCGCAAGCGACCCCGACTGTGGAGCCCCAGAGGTTGCAGGCAGCCCCGCAGGATGTCGAACTTGCCCAGGCTGCGGTACCCGTCCCGCAGAATCCTGATCCGGCGTCGCAGAGCGAAATTGATCACATCAGGGGCCTGCTCGCTACCGGGCAGACCCCGGGTACCAACATTGGGCCCGACTCTGTTGCGGAAAACTCCGGTGCTAACAGCGATGTGCTGCAATGGCAGCCCGACTGGGTGAGGCACGACAACAACTTCAGACCGGTGATCTTCAATCCCTTCCGCGACCCGCTCCAGATCGTCTACGTCGATAGGGGCAACCCTCGGATACTGACGATTCCACCATTGACAAGCGCACTCATGGACTTGGCCCAGGGCGCGTACGGCATCACGGTGATGGCGCTCGACGCTGTCGGCCAACCCAAGAACGTGGCAGTGGGCAATGTGTTCAGTGGCAAACCGCCGGACAGCTACACAAACGTTCCTGTCGTCGTGAAGTACACAGATGCGACGTACAAGCCAATCGTGGTCGGCCAAATCACCGACGTCGGCGACGATCCGAATGTGGGTGAGCGGAAAGTCCTTCTCGACGGCGCGACACCGGCATGGGGGCGGTGGACGGAGACCCCAAGCGGCGAACGACAGTTCGAGGTCAACAAGACACAGCAGTTTCCGGGCATCGACACGCCTGCGGAGGGAAAGCTGCCGGGCCGGTACCCGCTGCAGTTGGCGAGCGCAAGCGAACCCACTTCTGGTCTACGCATCCTGTTCCTGATCATCCTTGCCGTTGTAGCGGGGCTGGGCGCTAGCGCGATTGCTGTTCGTATCCGCCGAGCGAAGCAGCGTCCACGACACGGACGCCAGGGCACGCGTATCCAGGCGGTCTCGCGTCCCGGCGGGCCGCCGGTCGTCACGGTGCGCGAGACACAGGCCCCCGGCGAGAAAACCCACGCCATACGACTCGCGGCGCATACCGATCCCGGCGCGCTGACGATCAGAGAGGTGGATGATGACCACACCCGCGCTGAATGAGACCGCAACCGTACGAGACCTCCTCTTCGGTGGAATGGCTCTCGAACCGACTGACGCACTCGCCGAGTCGCTGCGCGAGCTGGGCACGGTCAACACCCTCGTCACCGGCTTCCGTGGCCTCACCGCTGTCGTCGAGCGTGAAGTGGCCACCGAGGCAAGCGGCCTTCTCTCGCTGAACCTCCTCGATCTGGCCGTCGCCGGATGGAAGCGGTACGGGGCGCTAACCAAGGCCGCTCGGCGCACCCGCGACGCGTCGACGACCGAGGAGATTGTGGCGCTGGCGACACATCGGATCGAGTCCAGCCACCATCCGGCCATCGAGTTGTTCATCGATGGCAAGTCGGTCGGCACTATCAAGGTGGACTTGAGCGTCGCCTTCGACATTGCCGGGGTGCTCGCCGTGGTACGCCAGGCCCGGCTGACAGCGATCCGATCCGGGAACTGCACGGTCACTGGAACGCTCGCGATCGAGAAGACCGTCCTAGCCCAGCGGCAGCACCCGTTCGACCTGCCCGGTGCGGTCCGCCTGCGCAATGGCGTGGCGTTGCTCGAACCCGCCGCACGTGCCGGGCCCATCGAGCAGGCTCTCGTCGCTGATGCCCAATAAAAGTCTGCGCACGCGATGCCCACGTCCTCGCGCCAGGACTGACACCGCTCATCGTGGACACGACCATCGCGGTCTCCACCTTCGCGCTTGTGGTGCCTGGCGAGGTTGTTTCTCAGTGCCCCCACTAGGACTCGAACCTAGGACCTGCGGATTAAAAGTCCGTAGCTCTACCAACTGAGCTATAGGGGCAGGGTGGAACTGGATCCCAGAAAGGATACTGCCTTCGGATGCCCATCTCGTTTGAGGATTGGGGTCCCGGTACCCTAAGCTATCGAGGCTCCCAGCGTCACAGCGTTGTGAGTACCCCGGAGAGATTCGGCTGGCCCCCTTCGTCTAGCGGCCTAGGACGCCGCCCTTTCAAGGCGGTAGCGCGGGTTCGAATCCCGTAGGGGGTACACGCGACGCTCGTACGATGGAGTCGCACAGTAAGGCCCTGTGGCGCAGTTGGTTAGCGCGCCGCCCTGTCACGGCGGAGGTCGCGGGTTCAAGTCCCGTCAGGGTCGCCAGTGTTTGGCGAGGCACTTGGGTTTGACATGGGTGCCTTCCGGCCAGGTAGCTCAGTTGGTATGAGCGTCCGCCTGAAAAGCGGAAGGTCGCCGGTTCGATCCCGGCCCTGGCCACCAAGGTTCATGCAGCTCAATGGCTATTTTTCTCCTGGGTTCGAGCCGAGAATCTGCGGATCGGGTCGGCGATGGGGCCAATATGGGGCCAAAACTGAGCTGCCGCCAGCGGCGCGTTTCTCAGATGTCCGCACTCAGATCCTCGAGCGAATCGAGTGCAGTCGCGATGTTGTCGAGTTCGTCGTCGAAAAGGTCTGCGTAGGTGTGTGCGGTGACGGTAATCGACGCGTGGCCCATGGCCTTCTGGAGCAGGCGGAGATCGGCACCCGCGCGGCGTGACAGCGAGGCGTAGGTGTGGCGCAGATCGTGCACGCGCATCTTCTCCCGTCCGACTGCAGCGATCGCCGCTTTCCAATCGACTGCTCGCTTCCAGTTCTCCAGACCGAGACGAGAACCGCGCGGGGAGGCGACGGCCGGGGCGCCCAGCGGCCGGCCGTCGAGTCGGGCCTTCAGGGCTGGCACCAGACGCTCCGGAATCGGGACGGACCGTCGGCCTGCGTCAGATTTCGGGTTGCCCTCGACGAGTCTGCCACCGACTTGCGTGATGGAGCGGCGGACCCGTATGCGCCTCGCGGCGATGTCGACATCTTCGACGTTCAAACCGTCAGCTCGCCGAACCTCAGGCCGGTATACGCCAGGATCAACACCACGTCGCCCTGAGCCCCACAGGCGTCCGACAGCTGGGCGACTTCTCTTGCGGTGAGATAGACGTGAGTGGTTCGCCGCATCGGCGGGAACTTGGTTCGCGTCGCTGGATTTTTCGCGATGAGCCGGCCATCGTCGACTGCGTAGTCGAGTGACATTTTGAGCACCGTATGCGTCCACCGGACAGTCCGCGGACTAAGTCCCGACGCCGACATCTCATTCACCCACCGCTGAATGGACTCGTGGTCGATCTTTGCGATCGGCCAGTTGCCGAACCGCGGCTGGATCCTCAGTCTCCAATTGTCCTCGTATCCGCGGCGGACTTTGGCGCTGAGGTCGGGACGCGAAGCAATCCAGGATCGGTAGACCGTCTCCAGTTCGGTTCTGCCGCCTCGAGGGTCCAGAGACTCGCCGCTGGCGCTACTGGTGATCAGCCTGGCTTCGAACTGCTTGGCGGCGCGCTCGCTGCTGAATGTTTTCTTCCGCTTCGTACGGTCAGGTAGTCGCCACTGCACGTCGTAGCGGACACCGTCCGTGGTCTCTCGTCGCCGAATCGACATTGTTGCCTCCCGAGATCGGCTGATTTCTGGCACGCTCAGTCGTACCGGTTCTGCCGCAGAACTTTTGGGTCTGGTGGGAGGCTAAACCTACGGTCCGACAGAGCCGCTTTAGATGCGGGCCGATTCAATCCAGTCGTCGACATCCTTTCGCGCCCAGCGCCGATGCCTGTTGCTTAGCCGGATGTGGTGTGGGCCTGGCGCTTGCATTCCGCGCTCTCGCTTGGCTGCCCAGTCGTGGAGTGTGGAGACAGGTACACCGGTGATGTCGTGGACTTCTTCGGCGGTGAGCATGTCACGACCGTCGGACAGAGATTTCGTCATTGGGACTCACTTAGGTTGGAGGCAGAAGGGGCCGAAGCGTCCAGTCGTCGTTGGGTGGAATGACACAACTGTAAGCAGCCGTCCGCATCCGGCTGTGCACAATTTTCGGTCGGCCATCAACCAACCGGTCGACGTGCAATGGCACCTACTTGGTAGGTCGACTAGTTCGGACCCATGTACTCAAACCGCTTGTTGGACAGTGTCATCCAGTTCATCCAATTGGGCCAGCTGGTATATCGTGGTGAAGCGCACCTCGCTCAGACTGCCTCGCACCGTTCGATCCCCGACCACATTGTCTCACCTCAACAACATCCATTGCCTCACATCAACTGAACACGTCACACCGACACCGCTGCCATATCGCTCAGCGTCCCTTCTCGTCTCGCCCAAATTTCTGCACGGCACATTTGCACAAGGGTGCGAGAATGGTTGTGGCGCAGCAAGTGCCACAACCACAGTCGCCGGGAGGAGTAGATAGATCGATGCTGACGATCTCCAAACTCAAGCGGTGGTCGATCAACTACTACATCGACACCGCCCAGGCCGCCGATACCGCTGCCCGCGATCTGTCGTGGGCCGGCGGCGGACTGGGGGAGTACTACTCCGAGCGCGAAACCCAATCAAGTGTTGGCCGCGGCCTCCTAGCGGATCTGCTCGGCTCCCGAGCACCCATTCCGTGAACTAGGCCGATATGCCGAAACCGCTGACCTGGCGCGGGGCAACCGATTTCCGAACAGACGCGGGCCGTTCTCGCAACACGTCCAAGGTTGGGTGGGCGCACGATGTGACAGATGGCCGGGTTTGCGGGCTTTCGTGAACGCTCGGCTGATCTGAACTCACGGACGGCAGCTGGCCCTGCGGTCATATCGGCGCCTACCGTTGGGTGTCGGTGCCATGTGGGCGCTGTCGTATCTGATTGGAAGTGCTCGATGACCGAGATGACGGCGCTGCGGGCACACCATCGTGGAGGCCCGGAAGTGTTGGCCGTCGAACCCGCACCTGTGCCCGTGCCTGCCGCGGGAGAAGTCCTCGTGGAGGTGCATGCGGCGGCGATCACCTTCGATGAGTTGACCTGGGACGAGACTTGGACCCGTGGCGGAGTGGACCGGACTCCGATCATTCCCTCGCACGAAGTATCCGGCGTCGTCGCGGACGGGGCGTCCGGTGTCACCGGCTTCTCGGCGGGCGACGAGGTCTATGGGCTAATCCGTTTCGACCGCGATGGCGCGGCCGCCGAGTACGTCGCCGTGCCGGGCGCCGATCTGGCCGCCCGGCCGACGATCGTGTCGCACGTCGTCTCCGCTGCTCTGCCGCTGGCCGGGCTGACCGCGCTGCAGGCGCTGGTCGACCACGCCAAACTCCAACCCGGAGAGCGGGTTTTGGTGCACGGCGGCACCGGCGGCGTCGGTGCTCTGACGGTCCAGCTCGCAACCATCCTGGGTGGGAAAGTCACCACCACCATCCGGTCCGACAGCAGCGACCTAGTTCGTGACTTCGGCGCACAACGGGTGATCGATACGCGAAGCGAAGCGTTTGATGCAACCGGAACTGCGTATGACGTCGTCATCGACACCGTCGGTGGGCAGACACTGGACCGCTCATTTGCGGTACTACGCCCGGGAGGACGGCTGGTCACCCTGTCGGCACCACCTCCCGCAGGCAAAGCCGACGAATACCACGTCACCGCGACGTTTTTCATCGTCACGCCCAATCGAGACCAGCTCGCAGAGTTGGCCGCACTACTCGACCGTGGCCAGCTAAAGGTCGAAATCGCAAACACATTCGCACTGGCCGACGGTCGGCAAGCCTTCGAGAGCGGGACCAACGCGCACCGACGGCCAGGCAAAACCGTGATCATCGTTCGCGACTGACCCCACCCCACCACCCGCCTAAGCTTAGTGCACGCGGCCGAGCAGCGCCGCGATCAGATCCAGGGCGGCGTCAATCTCGGGTTCGCCACGGCCAAGGACGTGGGCGTAGAGGTGTGGATCGCACATCCGGACGATCGCGTCGCCGCACACGGCGGGCGGCAGCGGTAGTTCGAGCCGTCCGGCGGCCACTTCAGTGGCCAGCATGTCGCCGATCAGTCGTCCCGCGGTTTGCTCGACTTGGCCCGGCAATAACACGAGCCGTACGAACAGCAAGGGCTCGCGTTCGGACAGCGTCCGCAGAGGCCGGGCGGCGATGATCGCGTGCATGAACCGGTCCAGTACCTCCAGCACGTATTCCAAACCACCTTCTGCAGTGGTGCACGTGGTCGCCAGGCTGAATGTGCGCTCGGTCGCTTGGGCGAGCAGGGTGCCGAGTAGGTTTTCACGATTGCCGACGATCCGGTAGAGCGTTGAGCGGCCGATGCCAAGCTCTGCGGCCAGGGCGGACATGTCCAGCGATTGGCCCGCCAGGTACTGCCGCGTCGCCGCGTCGATGACGGCCTGGCGGGTCAGAATCGCGCCAAGCCGCTCGTTAGCGATTTGGGGCGACACATCAGCTATGCCCATATCCAGCAGACTATGAGATTTTCGCACCCAAGCCTATGGGACATCACGACGTTGTGTGCCAGAATGGCACATAATTTCCCAGTGTTCCGCCGTGAGGGGTTGCGATGGATGTCCGTGAAGCCGTCAGGTGTGGTGCAACGGTTGCAGGCCTGGTCGGGGTCGATTCCTGCCGCCCTGCAGCCAGCGAGTTGGATGTTTCGTCGAACCAAGTCGAACCAAGTTGAGACCGATATTGGACAGCAGGATCGCCCCGCAACCGCTTCGACCCTTAACAAGGCTCGACGTCGACAACCTCTACAAGGAGATAGTTGAATGTCAGAACACGTGGGCCCCGATGTCGACGCAATCTCGCAACAGGGGGCACCCGGCGGCTTCGAACTGGTGCTGGCCTCAGCAGCGTTCCGAACTATCAGCGATCACATCCCCGGTCACGAACTGCGCACGATGGCCGCGGCTTTGGTGCAGCACCCTGGTCCGGCGTTCACGCCGGTCATCGATCTCGTGCGTCAGCTGGTCCCGATCGTGCTGGGCAGCGACGGCCAGCGCACGTCGCACGATCGGCGCTTCGCCGATCCGGCGTGGCGCACCAACCCGTTGCTCCGGCGGATCGCCCTCGGGTATCTCGCATCCTGTCAAGCGGTCGAGCGCATCGTGGCCGATGCCGAGGTGGACTGGCGCACCAAGGAGCGCGTCAAGCTGTTGACGGACAATCTGTTGGCTGCTGCGGCACCGACCAACAACCCGGTTCTGCATCCGTTGTCGTGGAAGCGTGCGATCGACACGGGCGGGCGGAGCTGGATGCATGGTCTGCAGCAGCTTGTCATCGACATGGGTGCGCCTCCGCGACTTCCGGCGACGGTCGACACCACGGCGTTCTCAATCGGTGAAAACATCGCCGCCACCCCGGGGAAGGTCGTCTGGCGCAGTGCGCTGTTCGAACTGATCCAGTATGCGCCGACGGTCGAGACCGTCGACGAGACTCCGGTGCTGTTCGTGGCCTCGCCGGTCAACAAGTACTACCTGCTCGACCTGAGCCCGCACAGATCGGTCATCGCCGCCGAACTCGCGTGTGGACGTCAGGTGTTCGTCATCTCGTGGGTCAACCCGGATCAACGGCACAGCGATGCCGGTCTCGATGAGTACGCCTCGAGCATCCTTGACTCACTCGATGCGATCGACGCGATCACCGGCGGCGATCGCGCCCACTTGCTCGGACTGTGTGGGGGTGGACAACTCGCTGTCGCCGTGGCCGGCTATCTGGCGGCCACCGGACGGCAGGCGCGGTTGGCGACGCTGACGCTGGCGATCACCGTGATCGACTTCGAGCGAGGCGGGCCGCAGGGCGCGCTGGTCGATCAAAAGGTGGCAAAACGAGCGATCGCGCGCGCCAGCAAAGACGGCCTCTTCGACGGCAGGAACAGCGCTGTGGCTTTCGCCTGGCTTCGACCAAACGACGGGATCTGGGCCAATGTCGTGAACGACTATCTGCTCGGTCAGCAACCGCCGGCTGAGCCGTTGCTGTATTGGGCCGCCGACCAAACCAACCTGGCGTTACAGTTGGGTGCGGATCTCCTCGAGATGGTGGTGGACAACGGCTTCGCCGCGGGGACGGTGCGGGTACTCGATCAGACGATCGACCTGCACAACGTCACGGTGGACACCTACGTACTGGGCGCCTCGACCGACCACATCTCGCCCTGGCCCGACTGCTACCGCACCCGCGCCCTGTTCGGTGGATCGACGATGTTCGTGCTGGCTCGCGGTGGGCACGCGGTCGCTATCGCGACCCCACCCGGCAATCCGAAGGCCAGCTACCGCACGGGCACTTCCTCAACGCTGGATCCCGAGCAGTGGTTGGCTGAGTCGACCGACAATCCGGGTAGCTGGTGGGAGCACTGGAATCAGTGGATCCAGGAACGCACCCCGACAACCTGTCCGGCACCCACGACCCTAGGTTCAGTGGGTACGCCGGTCCTTACGGACGCCCCCGGTGCCTACGTCCGTGAGATGCTCACATGAATCACCCCCTTTTCGACCCGACCGACTCACAGCCGGAACCGCCGCCGATAGTCGCGGCCGGGACGGCGGCCGAGTTCGGGCATCCGCTGCTCGAATTGCGTTGGTACGGCGAACTCGCCCGTCTGGTAGTCGACCCGGTGATGTGCGGGCGGGGCGTGCCGCGCGGAGACGGCCGCAGCGTACTTCTGCTGCCGGGTTTTCTCGCTGGCGACAGTTCGCTGTCGTTGCTCGCGCTATTCCTGCGGCGTATCGGATATCGCCCGATCCGATGTGGGATCCGGTTAAACTCCGGCTGCTTTGCCACCTTCGACCGGCGTATGGTCGACCGGCTCGTTGGCGCGCACGACCGCAGCAGCAGGCGGGTCGCGATCATCGGGCACAGTCGCGGCGGGCACTATGCACGCTCATTAGCCGCGCGGCATCCAAACCTGGTGTCACATCTGGTCGCCATGGGCACCGGACTCGAAGATCCCCTGGATGTGTCGGCGCTCTGCCACGCTGGGGCCGTCACCGTGCGCACCGTGCTGCACACTGGCGATCCGCAGCGAGCCACCCTGGGTTGCCTCACGACCGGTTGCACCTGCGCGCCTGCCCGCGCCTTCAACGTGGCTGTTCCGGACCAGGTCAGGATGACCTCGATTTTCTCGCGCACCGATGGAGTCGTGCGCTGGTCGTCGTGTGTCGCCGACTACGCCGACTGTGTCGAGGTTCCCGGCAGTCATCTGGGGATGGCCTGCAGCCGCCACGCCTACCGAGTGGTGGCACACGCTCTCGCCCAGCCGAGCAGGTAGCGATTCGTCCGACTCGAAAGATATCCCCCTCCCCGTCACAACCGGAAGGAAAAACGATGGCAGCAGTCGATACCGTACGGGGCCCCATCGACACCGCCGCGTTAGGCAGGGTCTTCATGCATGAGCATGTTTTCGTACTCGGCGCCGAGATCCGGCAGAACTATCCCGACTTCCCGGACCACTGGGATGAGCAGGCGCGGATCGACGACGCAGTACAGAAGCTGCGTGATCTGAAATCACGCGGCATCGACACCATCGTCGACCCGACGGTGATCGGGCTGGGCCGATACATCCCCCGGATTCAGCAAGTCAACGAACAGGTCGACATCAATATTGTTGCGGCGACAGGCATCTACTCCTACAACGAGGTGCCTTTCCAGTTTCGTTACACCGGCCGCGGCCTTCTGTTCGATGTTGCCGAGCCGATGGTGGAACTGTTCGTCAAGGACATCCGCGAGGGCATCGCCGATACCGGTGTCAAGGCCGCACTGCTCAAGTGCGCCATAGACGAGCCGGGCCTCACCGACGGCGTCGAACGGGTCATGCGCGCAGTAGGGCAGGCACATGTGGAGACGGGCGTGCCGATCACGGTGCACACAAATCCGCTCACGCAGTCTGGGCTGGTGGTACAGAAAGTTCTCACCGAGGAGGGCGTCGATCTGAGCAAGGTCGTTATCGGCCACTCCGGCGATTCCGCTGACCTCGACTATCTGCGTACGTTGGCCGATGCCGGTTCCTACCTGGGGATGGACCGCTTCGGCCTCGACATCTTGTTGCCGTTCGATGCCCGCGTCAACACCGTGGCGGAGCTGGCCAAACAGGGTTACGCGGAGAAGATGGTGCTCGCCCACGACGCGGCATGTCACTTCGACTGGTTCCCACCGGGTGCCGTCGCCGCCGCGGTGCCGAATTGGAACTACAACCACATCAGTGACGATGTGCTCCCCGCGCTGCTCGAGCGTGGGGTTACCGAAGGCCAGATCACAACGATGCTGGTCGACAACCCCCGCTGCTACTTCGAGATGACGAAATGAATCGAATGATCGTGGAGATTCCGCGCACTGACAACCCGTTTCCGCGTACCGGGATTTCGCGCGACGAGAATGGTATCCCATGCTTCGGCGACCTGCCGCCGACGTTGCTGGATGTACTGCGGTCACACGTAGAAAACCGACCCGACAGCGAGGCGGTGGCCGAAGTCGGCGGCGATCGATTGTCCTACCGACAGTTGGGGGACGCTGCCGCACGGGTCGCCGGGGGGCTTCGCGCCGCTGGACTCCGACGTGGTGACCGTGTCGCGGTGCGCTATCCGGCCGGAGTGAACTGGGTGCTGGCGTTCTGGGGCACGGTGATGGCCGGCGGGATCGCGGTGGCGGTCAACACTCGGTCGACGCGACCGGAGGTCGAATTCATCCTGACCGACGCCGGAGTGCGGGTGGACCTTACGGCCGATGCCGCGCTGCCCGACGGTGAACCGTACGTCGAGGAGGGCCTGGGCGCCGACGACGTGGCCGCACTCTTCTACACGTCGGGCACCACCGGGCATCCGAAGGGTGTGCCGACCACGCACACAGCATTTCTTACCAACGCGGAGAACATGATCCGCTGTCTCGGGGTGCAGCGTGATCTGGGCGAGGAGCTGCGCACCCTGATCTGCGTGCCGCTGTTTCACGTGACCGGCTGTAATTCGCAGCTGCTGACGGCCTTGTACGTCGGCGGTACCTCGGTGATCATGCCTGCGCTCGATCTCCCGACATTGGCCGGCCTGCTGTCCGTCGAGCGGATCACGTTCTTGGTTTCCGTCCCGGCTGTGTACTCGTTGTTGTTGCGGAACAAGGTCTTTCCGGACGCGGACGTGTCCAGCGTGCGGTGGTTGGCCTATGGCGGCGCACCGATTGCGCCCACGTTGGTGCTTGCGCTGAAGGAGGCTTTCCCCGCAGCGACGGTGATGAACGGCTACGGCATGACAGAGACGGCATCTCTGATGACCGTGTTGCCCGACAGCGATGCGGTCGAGCACGCCGACTCGGTTGGCTACGCTGTCCCGGCTGTCGACTTAGGCATCGTTCCGATCGGCGACGACTCGCGCGTCGGCGAACTGGTGGCCCGCGGAGCCAATGTCACCAACGGGTACTGGGATCGCCCAGAGGCCACCGCCGCCACGATCGTCGACGGATGGATGCACACCGGGGACGTTGTGCGTGTCGACGACGCGGGCCGCGTCCACATCATCGACCGGGTCAAAGACATCATCATCCGCGGAGGGGAGAACGTCTCGAGCGTGGAGGTCGAAGGTGTGCTGCTGGCAGCGCCGGGTGTCGCCGACGCCGCCGTCCTCGCCGTCCCAGACGACGTCATGGGTGAGAAGGTTGGCGCCGTCCTCTACAGCGATGGCGCACAGGTAGATCTGGCGGCCGTCATCGAGCACTGCCGCCGGCAGCTCGCCGAGTTCAAGGTCCCCCAGTACGCCGTGGTGGTCAACGAGGCACTGCCGCGCACCGCCTCGGGCAAACTGCTCAAGATCCGAATACGCGAACAGGTCCAGTGGGGTCCGCCGTTGCGCTAATTCAAACGCCTCGTGGACGTGATGCGTACGCCACTGCACTCCGGCTGAGACCAGAACCGCTGAACCACAACAGTTTCCCTTCGATACCAGGAGTTTGGAACATGCCGAAAGCTTGCACGAGCGGGCCATCGCCCGCCACGAACTGCGCACGACCAGACCGGCGCGCCCACATGCCCGCAACCCGCGAAGAAAGGTAAGTGTGTCCTGAAATGACACCACAACGTCAACTACCTACGAACCCCGGACTGGACCTGACCGGCCGGACCGCGATCGTCACCGGCGCGTCGCGGGGCATCGGGTTGGCCGCCGCACAAGCTATCGCAGCGGCCGGCGGCAACGTCGTGCTGACGTCCCGTTCCCAGGAGTCCGCGGACGCCGCCGCCATGCAGGTGAACGGGTCGGCAGTGGGCATCGCGGCGCACGCCGTCGACGAGGAGGCAGCGCGGCGCTGCATCGGAATCAGCCTCGAGCGGTTCGGCAGTGTCGACATCCTCATAAACAACGCCGGAACCAATCCGGCATACGGACCGGTCATCGACCAAGATCACGCCCGGTTCGCCAAGACGTTCGACGTGAACCTCTGGGCGCCGATCCTGTGGACATCTGTGGCCGTGCGCGCCTGGATGGCCGAGCACGGTGGCGTCGTGGTCAACACCGCATCCATCGGCGGCATGGGATGCGAACCGAACCTGGGGTTGTACAACGTTTCCAAAGCGGCCCTGATCCACATCACCAAGCAGATGGCGCTCGAGCTGTCGCCAAAGATCAGGGTGAACGCGGTCGCGCCGGGCGTGGTGCGGACCAAACTGGCCGAGGCGCTGTGGAAGGAAAACGAACTGCAGGTCGCCGCAACCACACCGCTCAACCGGATCGGCTCACCCGAGGATATCGGCGCGGCCATCGCGTTCATCGTGTCAGATGCAGCGAGTTGGATGACGGGCGAGACCATCGCGATCGACGGTGGTCAGCGGCTCGGCGACCCCCGTCTATTCCGGGGCGGAGCCGCCGTCGGTGTGTGACCTCCAACAAACGGACGGGTACTGATCGATGGTCTGCGCGTCGACCCAGTTCGGGGTGCCCTCCACGTATTCGGTTTTCGTTGGCATGACAAACCTTTCGTTAATTGGAAAAAGTCCTATCCCTTTTTGTAAAGGATTATGTGGTCGCGACGACCAACACTGCTCATCATCGTGAGACTTCCGACAGTGTCGATGTAGTGGGGGACATTCCCCGAGTGCTGACTTTTGTGCCGCAGCACGCGATCTCCGAATGCCTTTGATCGGCGCGGGATTTCGCGGCTTCGCCTGTCTACAGGGTTAAAGGCCAGTTCGATGCAGCGCGTTCTAGCGTCCGTCAGCGGAGCATGGCTACCAAAGCTGTTCTCGAGTACTAACTTCCGGGTTCGCCTTTGTTCCGGCGGATAAAGACAATACGCGACGTTTGAACAAGGCTGAGGGTGTAACAGCGGATGGGGCCTACGCCGCGACTTGTGTGATAGGCCCCATCTGCTCATCTGAAAGCTCGACAAAAGGAGGGTTCAAATGGCTGACCCCCAATCAACTACCGAAGAAACCGGGTTGACAACGGCAGGAGTTGAGGCATACCTGACAAGCCTGTCCAACTGGGGCCGGTGGGGCGACGATGACCGGATCGGGACCCTCAACCTCATCACCGACGAGGTCAGAGTTGCGGCAGCGTCCACTATCCGGACCGGCCGGGCTGTTTCGTTATCCCGCCCGATCGATGCGCTCGACCCAGACCCGTTGGACTCGGGTTTCGCACTGGTGCAACGTTTCATGACGCTGAACGAGGTCGCTGACCATGTCGGCCGCGAGATGCGGTACGAAGCTGTCACCGAATACGTGGGGATCGCTGCACATGGTTCCAACACCCACATCGACGGTCTTGCCCATTATTCCTGGGACGGCAAGAATTACAACGGCTTCGCGAAGGGCGATACTAATTCGCTTCATGGCGCGCGATCGTTGTCGATGGATCAGGCCGAGCACGGCTTCATCACACGTGGGGTGCTCTTGGACATCGCCGCCCTGCATCGCGTTCCCTGGCTCGAGCGCGGCCACGCGGTCACGCCGGACGAGCTGCTAGCCGCTGAACTACGCCAGGGCGTCACCGTCCGTCCCGGTGATGCCCTACTGGTGCATACCGGGAATGCGGCGGCCATATTGAGCGAAGGTCCCGACGGGGAAGGCCTTTCGGCGCGTCAGGCAGGTCTACATGCAAGTTGCCTGCCGTTCCTGCGGGAGCGTGACGTGGCCATACTTGGTAACGATGGCGTTCAGGACGTCCAACCGTCGGGCTTCGGTCTGGACTTCCTTCGGCCGATTCACACGGTGGCGCTCGTCGCCCTGGGCCTATGGCTGATCGACAACGTGAACCTCACCGAACTGGCGGAGGCCTGCCTGGAGGAGAACCGTTGGGATTTCTTCTTCGCCGCTCTGCCGTGGCGAATGAAGGGTGTGACATCGAGCGCTTCCAACCCCGTAGCCGTCTTCTAGTCGGGGATGTCAAGCGGTGAGCTGGCGGCCGCGAGATGGTCCGAGAAGTGTTGCATGACTGAACTACTGGTTTTGAACGTCGCTCAAAAGGTAATGCGGGCGGTATCACCGACGGCTCCCGAGTCCGCACGCTGGTCGATGGTATCGACGAGCTCCCTGACACAGCATGCCGGGTCCCCAGATCGTTGCAGGACCCGTCGGATCTAGCCTCCGATAGCGGCGCTCACAGCGGCTGGCAGCACCGCCAGAGGATCGGCGGCGCCGAAGCCACCGCACCGGTGTCGGCCCCGGTAGCGCAGAAAACTGTGAAACACCCAGGCACTCAAGGCTATTAGGGGTCCCAGCGCAGGAATCTCACGGTCGACGACATCACGATCGAGGCGGTGGTTCGCGGCGCGGTCGATGGTGCATATGGCCGACCCCACTCGCATCGGTACATCGGGGCGCAAGTCAGCTTTCCTTGAAGCATTTCCGCACATAGTGCATTCAGCCCACCCCTTCCTTGATGTATCCAGTGGCGACCCGTTTTGATGTCGTCCGAAATAACGCGCCGCGCCGCGGGTCCCATCGAACTGAACTTTAACCCGGGTGACAGGAGAAGCTGCGAAATCTCTTGCAGATCTGCGACATTCGGGAGGTCGTGGTGCGGAACAAAAGTCGGCGCGCGGATTTGTTCCCCACTACATCGACACCGTCCGAAGGTCTCACGATGATGAGCAGCGTGTGGTCATCGAGACCAGGTAATCCTCGACACAAGGGATAGGGTCATGACTAAGAATTTTGGGGACTTTCAGTGGAGCGTCTATGGCGATGCGGTACGCGGCATAACTTCGCGGTTCCCGTTCGACTTTGAGTCGATTGAGCGGAAAGCCATCGACGCGCTGCCGGACTGGGTGTACCGGTATGTCTCGGCCGCGGCCGGCGACGGTCGCACGCAGCGCGCCAATATCGATGCATATTCGCGTTATGGGATCATTCCCCGAATGATGGTCAGCCCGCCCGAGCGTGACTTGTCCATCAACCTGTTCGGTAACCATCTCCCCTCGCCGATGTTCATGGCCCCGATAGGCCTCATCGGCTTGTGCTCGCCGGACTTTCACGGAGACGTGGCCGCGGCCCAGGCATCAGCCAATACCGGTGTGCCATTCACCCTGTCAACGTTCTCCCAAACCCCCATGGACGACGTCATCAAGCACGCTGGGTCCACGCCAAGCTTTTTCCAACTGTATCTGCCGGGAGATCGGGAGCTAGCAGCCAGTTTCCTCGATCGTGCTGAGAGCAGCGGGTATTCCAGCGTGGTGGTGACCGTTGATTCCTGGACGCTGGGCTACCGGCCTGCTGATCTCGCGATCGGAAACTATCCGCAAGCGCGCGGCTTCTGCATGCAGAACTACTACTCCGACGAAAACTTCACCAAACATCTCGCGAAGCCACCACACGAAGATCAGGCGGCGGCGCTGCGCTACTACGCATCGATCTTCGCGGTCCCGCTGTCCTGGGAAGACCTTCGTTGGATCCGTTCCAACACCAAACTTCCCATCGCGGTGAAGGGGATTCAGCACCCCGATGATGCCCGATTGGCGATCGACAACGGTGCCGATGTACTGTACGTCACCAATCACGGCGGCCGCCAGGCGAATTCGGGGATTCCGACCCTTCAACTGCTGCCCGGGGTCGTCGAGGCGGCGGACTCCACTCCGGTGATGTTCGATGGCGGCGTGCGCAGCGCCACAGACGCTGTGATCGCGTTGGCATTGGGAGCAACGGCCGTCGGTATCGGCCGGTCCTACGCCTACGCCCTCTCCTACGGCGGCGCCGAGAGCCTGACTCACTACCTGAAATCCTTCCTGGCCGAACTGGACCTCTGCTTGGCGATCTGCGGATTCAAGGACATCGCGAGCCTCAAAGAAGCGGGTTGCGAACAGGCACTGACCTTCCGATGATTTGGAATAATACGGACGGCCGCCCCATCCAAGGCAGCCCGCTGTTGGACTACTGGCGCGACCCCGACGGGTTTCCTGGTCGAGCACTTCGCCGGCGGCGACATGTTTGATTCCACCCTGAAGCCGGGGTGGTGGGCACCGTTCACCGTTTCGGGGCTGGCCCAGAGGGGACCTCCGGCTTCGCCACGAGGCGATCTCAATGATCGGCACACTTTGCGACGACAACGAATTCCGCAATCGCGGCGAGCGCGAGCGCGGCACCATCGCCGTGCCATCCACATCCCGCTGGCCCAGTTGGGCGCGCGCCCGGACGAGGTGCCCACCGGCAAGCCGATCGTGGTGCACTGCGCCAGCGGCTGGCGCTCAAGCGTGGCCGCATCGTGGCTGCGGGCACGGGGATTCGACAACTTTTCGGATCTCGCCGGCGGCTACCAGCAGTGGGTCCGCGAACTGACGGCCACCTAAAATCTTGTCCAGGCAGCACGACCATCCCACCGAAGACCAGCGCCCACCTGGCCAGGGACGATCCGACCCGGGGCGGCCCCGGAGGACGCCGCAAGCCCAACCCACACACCGCTTATCTGACGTTGTTGCGGTTTTCATGCCGCGGGCGGAATCCGGCCTGCAAACCCCCGCCGCAGTCCGCTAGTCGGGGGCGAGAGTGTCGCCGGCTACGGCGGCGCGGATGGTGTCCGAGGTGGTCGATGTCTGGAGGCCGTGCAGTAGGGCGGTGAGTCCGTCTACCCACAGCCGCTCCATCGTGGCGTTGTCCATCGCCACGCCCCAGCGGATTTCGAGTGCTGCCATGCCTTCGCAGTAGGCATGGAAGTGTGTGGCCATCGAATGCACAGTTCGTTCGCCGAGTGGGCGTGCCGAGCGTAATCGGGCTAGTCGTTCTTCGAGCACGCTAAGCGCGGCGGTACGGGCAGCATTCGGAGCATCCCACGATTCGTCGGGGAGGCCTGGGTGCGCAGCACCCCGATCGCGAACAACGATGGGTGATCGAATCGCTACCAACCCCGTCGCCGTCTTCTAGTCGAGGATGTCAAGCGGTGAGCTGGTGCGACCAGCTGACCTGAGGAGTGGTTCATAACTGAACTAGGTTCTTGACGTCGCTCAAAGGTAATGCGGGCGGTATCACTCGACGGTTCCCGAGTCCGCACGCTGGTCGATGGTCGCGACGAGTTCCCTGACGGAGTCGTCGTGGACTCTCAGCGCGGCCACATCTATTGGGCCAACACGGGCACCTAGGCGACCCGATCGCATCGTTGTGGACGCCCACATGCGGTTTTTGATTTGTGAACGAACGATGGACGTGGCTGCTCCCCGACGGCCGTATTCGCCGCACCCTCAGCGGGGCGATCGCTGGGTTGCCCGCCCCGGTGGCCAAGCTTGAAGGGTTCGGGGAATGCTCGACATCATGGTCGCCGGAACGGTGAAACGCCTTGGGTTCCAGACGATTTCTGTCGTTTTTCAGGTCTCCGGATCTTCCCCGATCCCCATTCGCCGAGTGTGACGCCGGCGGCGAGGGCGGTACTGATTGCCAAAGCCCCAAGGACTGAGGCAAACCCGACGGTGAGCTCGTCGTTGAGGATTGCGTATACACCGTGAAGTAGGGATAGACCCGGCAGCAACGGGGTGATACCCGATATCGATACCATCAACGGAGGGGTCAGGTGGCGTCGTTCCATTAGCCGGCCGACCAGCCCGACCGGCACGGCGGCGGCGAACGAGGCGACGACGACGCTCAGACCCCACCCCTGCGCGAAGAGGAACCCGGCAACGCCCGCTGCGCCGCCGATCGCCGCGGCCACCAATGCCCGTCGCTCGGTGTAACAGGCGAGGGCGAAGGCAGCCGAACTCACCGCACCGAACGCGACCCGGACAGTCAGCTCGCCCAACGCCGGCGGCGCGTTCGGGCTGATCGTGAGGTCGGGCGCGCCGAAGCGGGCCGCGACGTGCAGAACGAACGCGACACCGGCGATCGTTGCGGCCGTCAGCATGACCAGCTCGAAGAACCGCGCTACGGACGTGACGGGAGCACCGGTGATCACATCCTGGACCGACCCCACCAGCGATAGGCCCGCCAGCAGCACCACCAGGCCAGCGGCGATGGCGATCGTGGGATCGAACTGCAGCCCGAATTTCGGGCCCAGGAGGTACAGCGCCAAAGGCGGTGCGGTAGCAATGGCCCCACCGACCGCGTGCTGGAAGAAGAACGGTAGCCCGTGCCTATTGAGGAGCCGGTTCACCCGGTCGATCAACATGGTGCTCAGCGCGCTGACCAGACAGACGACGAGGTCGCCGCCCAGGGTGCCGGCCAACGAGAACGCCAGCCCGCCCCAGGCCAGGGTGGCGACCCAGCGCTTGTAGGGGTGCGGGGCGGTGACGATTCTGTCGAGTTCGGCGCGTGCCGTCGGCGGTGGCAGCGGCTCGGTACGGATGCGACGGATGAGGCGGTCGACAGCGGCCAGTCGACTGAAATCGATCGCCCGCGAGCGCACCGTGTGCAGTGTGCTGGCCGGAGGCAGCGTCGGCCCGCGGTAGACGGCGATGAAGATGACGGTATTGGTCACGTCGACGTCGCAGTTTTCGATCCCGTAGGCGGCAGCGATCGCCTTGACCTGGATCACGGTGTCGCTCGCCGAGGTGCCGGAGGCCATCAGGACGCTGCCGATACTCACGGCAAGCTCGAGCACCTCTCCGAGGCGGGCGTCGTAGTATTCGCTGAGCCGCGTGCGTTCCGGATTCACCAGCACCGGCAACGTGTCGGTCGGTGCCTCCGTGCCACGAACCAGCCGACCCAGGATGTCATGCTGACGCGTATGCCACGCTTCTGGATTTGCCTTTGGCCTACGGGGGGAGCGGAAGCGGGGAAACCGCACTGTACTGCCTCCATTTTCGTTGAACGCGAGCGGAATCGGCCCGACGTCGACGGCCGCTGATTCCTCGCGAACTGGATGTAAATTCTGGTTTGAGCGGTCGCCCAACGCCCGTCCGCTTCGCCGCAGTGGCGCGGACATGTGGTTCGCTGACATGTACTTCGCGAATCATTGATTGGACCCTAGAACCGGTGGAGAACCGCCGCCGGAGTGGTTGGTGGTGCCCGGCTTCAGGCACGCCGCTACCGCACCGTCAAGATCAAAGCCGGCAAACAGATGCTCACCCGCAGATCCGCACCGAGGGTACGCACTAGTTTGAGCCAAGTCAGGACCGTTGGGGCGCAACGCAACCCATCCCGCCGAAAATCGGACCAAGGGGTGGTTTAGCAACGCCACGAACGTCGTGACTCTTCACACGCGAAGTTTGAAATGTCGAAGATTAGCAAACTTGTTGCGAGACAACAGATTTCAGAAACGCGCGAATTCGCGAAATGCGGTGTTTTCAACGCGGGACCTCACGATAGGTCTTCACCGCAGATGTATCGGTTAATGAAGTCCAGGCCTTCATCGGTGACCTCGTACTTGTGCTGGGTTGGTTCACCCCGCTGGTTCGCTACGGGCGCTAGTTCTACTCGCTTCAAAAGCCCGTCATTGACTGCGTGGAGAAGAGGGATCTCCAAACCCGCCTCGACAATGAAGGATCTCCGGTCGGTCTCGGCAATCTGGTCGAACACCCGGCGCTCGAAATCAGAGTAGCGGCTGTTCAAGATCTCGAGATTGTGCTTGTACATGCGGATCGACTGCGCATCGATTTCTTTCTTTTGGCATTTCGGGCATAACGCGATCAGGTTCGCGAACGAGTCGTCATGGCTCTGTGACTCAGGCACGATGTGAGCTATCTCGGTCGTTGGGTGCCGACAGGTGGGGATGGCGCATCTATGGCCCGCCTCGACCAGCGCCATTCTTTTTCGGGCTCTTAGCACACCTGCGATCCCACCCCGGCCGAAACCCCGCCGGGCCGGCCACGGTGCGCTAGCCATCAGGGGCGCGCTCCACATTTTCGAACGATGGATCATCCAGGCGACAGAGCACGCTGCTATCACCAGTACCCCGTAGTGCAGTGCCGAGGGCCACCAGGGTTGGGTGGGCTCCTCGAGAGCGGCCACCACCGGAATGGTCCTCGTGAGCGGGAGACTTGGCGGAACGACCTGTGGGGTCTGCATCTGCGTCATGGTCGTAGGCGCGTGCTCCGGCGGAGCCTCCGGAGTCTGCGCCGGCACCCTGCTCGGGGGCGCCTGGGCCGGGCGGGCCGCGGCTTCGTAGCACACGCGTGGCGTCGAAATACGATATTGCGCCGCCGGAAGCAGACAGTTCCGGCAAGCTATGGAGTCTGCCCCAATGCCGGCCCATGGAGCCGCCTGTGCCACACCGGGTGTGGCGGCTAGCACCGAGAACGGTGCGAGCGCTATGGCGGCTGCCGCCACCGCGATAACCTTGCCCATTCCGCCCTGGCCGATCAGCATCGGCAGCCGGTAACGCTCGAGCGCCATCTCCCCCTCTGGCCTTTCCCACGCCCTCACCTGGTCGGACATGCTACGACCCACCAGCTAAAACTACTCCAACGGTGGTGGCGCTGGACAGCAGCGGCACCGTCTACGTCACCGACACCGGCAACAACCGGGCGCTCAAAATACCGGCGGGGTAAACAACCCACCAGTCAGGTCATGTCTAGGTCACGGACCCCGTCGAAGAAGCGGAACCGGGTTGGGGAGCCGTCCGGCTTGTGGGGCAGAAAGCCTCAGTTTTTGCGGCGCCCGCCCTTATCGCTGCGGTAGCGGACGGGAACGCACCAGCGTTGGCCACCAGAACCACTTCCCGAGGATGCTGAGGATGGACGGCACGACGAACGAACGCACGATCAGCGTGTCGAGCAGCAGGCCGATGCATACAGTGGAACCTATCTGACCGATAGTTCTGAGATCGCTTGAGAGCATCGCCAGCATGGTGAATGCGAACACCAAACCCGCGGACGTCACCACACCACCCGTGCTTCCAAGCGCGCGGATGAGACCGGTGTTCAACCCGGCGTGAAGCTCCTCTTTGACTCGGGCGATCAACAGTAGGTTGTAGTCCGAACCCACCGCCACCAGGATGATGAACGTGAGCGGCAATATCAACCAGTGCAGGTGCAGGCCGATGAGGTGCTGCCAGACGAGCACGGAGAGCCCGAACGCCCCGGCGAACGAGAAGGCCACCGTGCCGGGGATGACCAAGGCGGCTATCAGACTTCGCGTGATGAACAACATGATCAAGAAGATCAGCACGAAGGCGGCGACCGCCACGATAGTCAGATCGGATGCGCTGTATTCCTTGATGTCCTTATCGGTCGATCCCGAGCCGCCGATATAAACTTTCGCGCCGGCCAACGAGGTCTCTTTCAAGATCGTGGTTATCGCGTCGGGGAACGCGTTGACATGGTCGACGCCTTCGGGGCCCATGGCGTCCCCCTCGTGGGTGACGATAAACCGAGCAGCCTTGCCGTCCGGCGACATCAGGAGCTGCATACCAGTCTTGACGTCTTCGTTGTCAAAACCTTCATGGGGGATGTAGAAGAAGTCATCGCTGCGGGACTGGTCGAAGTCGAGCCCCACATTGACCTGGTCGAAGAATGTCTGGTCGGTCTGTGTGGACTGCAGGGCCGACTGGCCGTAGGTGTTGACTAAAAGAGCCGTTATTGCCTCCGTGTCGTCGGCCGTGAGTTCGAGCTGCGTTATTATTTGCGGCAAGAGCTTGTCTATGGCCTCGAGGGAGGTTCTGGCGTCCCTGATATCATCGGCCAACTTGTCGATGTTGTCGAGCGCATCGAATAGCGATCTGAATGCCCAGCAAATGGGAATGTCGAAACAGTGATTTTCCCAATAGAAATAGGCTTTGATCGGCCGCCAGAAATCGTCAAAATTTGAGATTTCCGAATTCATCTCATCGGTGACCTTTTCCAGATCCTCGACGGTGACAACCGTCTTATGCAGCTCATCCGACGTGCTTTGGAAAAATTCGATCTCTTTCCGCAAGACCTTGACAGTGTCCGCGTTGATCTGTGCCTGCTTGTCGGTATTGGCGTTTTGCTGCTCGTTGAACGGGAGCTGTTGACCGCTACCGCTGCCTTGCGTGGTGAACAAGTAGGGAAGGGTGGCATGTTCCAATGCTCGGCCCATCGGCCTGGTGATGCTTTGCACCATCGCGACGCCGGGAAGGCGAATGAGACTCCTGGCCACCCGGTCTAACGAGATGAAATCGGCCGAGTTTCGCATGTCATGATCCGTCTCGACCATCAGCATCTCGGAGAACAGTTTGCTCTTCGTGAAGTGCCGATCCGCCGCCGCGAAACCCTGATTGGAAGGGGAATTGGCCGGCTGGTATTGACGGTCGTCGTAGTTCACCCGGTACGTCGGCACGAAGATCGCCCCGAGCATGACGGCAGCGGCACTGGCCGCGAGGATCGGCACTGGCCACCGCACCACGCTCGTCCCGATCCGCCGATAAAGCTGCCCCTTAGCCTTCCCTCTCGGGTCCATGAGCCCGAAAAGGCTGCCCAACGTCAACAGGGCCGGGCCGAGCGTCAGCGCGGCGGCGATGGTAAACAGCATGGTGACGGCTACGGCGGGCCCCATGGTGTGGAAGTAGTTGAGTCGCGCGAAAGTCAAGCAGTAACACGCCCCCGCGATCGTCAGCCCCGAGCCAATGATGATCGGTGCGACCCCCCGATACGCGGTGTAAAACGCGTCCTCCTTGCCTTGGCCGGCTTGTCGCGCCTCGTGATAGCGGCCCATTAAGAAGATGCCGTAATCCGTCCCCGCTCCCAGGGTCAGCGCGACGACGATGTTCACCGCGAATGACGAGAGCTCGAGGTACCCGAGATGGCCCAGGGTTGAAATGACTCCCTTCGCGACCAGCAGTTCGAACAGAACGCCGTACAGGGGCACCGCCAGGGTGGAAACGGAGCGATACACCAAAAACAACATCCCGACGATGAGGAAGATCGTCACGATCGTGATGTTGTTCAAGCTCGAATTGGCAATTGCCAGCGTGTCCGAGGCCAGCGGAGCCGCGCCGCTGACATAGACCTTGAGCCCTGGCGGGGGATTGTCCTTCGCGACGATATCCCGAACGGCATCAACGGACTGATTCGCTTGCATTTGGCCGATATCGCCCGCAAGACGCAACAGCACGTAGGTGGCCTTGCCGTCGACGCTCTGCGCGCCCGCCGCGGTGATCGGCTTCCCCCACAGATCCATGACGTACTGAACATGCTTGGGGTCTTGCTTCAGCCGGCGCATCAACTCGTCGTAATACCGATGGTCCACGTTGCCCAACAGTCGGTCGGCTTCCAACACGACCATGGCCAAGCTGGTCGAATTGGACTCGTGGAACTTCTCGCCGATGGCCAGCAACGCCCGCTGCGACGGCGCGTAGTGCGGGACCTGCGGCCCCGCGAGTTCTTCTGCGACTCTCTCTACCTGCGGCATGAAGGTGTTCGTCGAGATCGCCAAAAGCCCCCAAAAGACGATGATCGGTATCGCCAGGGCACGAACCGTCCTGGCGACGAAAGGCCGTTTCGCCCCATGCTCGTTCGCCCGATGCTCGCTCATGCGGATTTCACTATGCAGAAGACGTGCGCATCCTGACGGGTGTCGGATTGTTCATCGCGGACAACGCCGTTCACCAGTATCCGGCAGCCGAGTTGATCACCGCCGTGAACTTGCGCCGAGATACTGCCGGACACCACGGTGAGCGTGGTCGTCTCCGTGTGCGACCACGGCAACGTCGTGAGATCAACCCGATGCGGATGCCCGTCGACGTCCGCCCAGACGAGCATCCCCCCTCCCCGATGGAGCCGGACAGCTCATACGTGACCTGTTTGGGACTCAACTCCGGAGGTGCTTGCGGGCCAAGGACGGTGATGACAGGCCCGGGAGCGGAGAACTCGTGCACCTTCCACATGCACACTCCACCCAAAGCGAGCGCAACGACGGCAACCAACGGCATCCAGGCTCGCGCCAAGACACTCCTGCCCACTGAACGCGGGCTCACGGGATCACCCCCATATATCAACTAGGTTGACATATGAACGTCCAAACAATGCCAGTGCTGGGCCGGAGCGCGAACACCGAGTGCGGACGTTATCACCTGCTGGTCCCGACTTGGCTCAAATTGGTGTGCAAGTCGGGCGGCGTCGCGTCGGTCGTCCGGGCACTGGTAACGGCAGATTCGGCGCGGCCTTCGGCCGGGCCTCGCCCCGATATAGCGTTTGACTGCGCGCCTGCGGCACCTGTCCCGGTAGCTTGGCTCTCCAGGCGACCACAAGACCGTGCTGGTCACCGTCCATCTGGTGGAGGAGCCGTGAACCGCGAGGTTGTCGAGCGTGTGCGCCGGGCCATCTATGACACGTTCGCCAGCCAGGGGCACCCACCGAGCCGCCAGCAGGTCCGGGACCTGGCTGCGGTGGACGAAGCGCAGGTCAACGAGGCAGTTGCCGAGCTGGCAGCTCAACGTCACCTCGCGCTGGATCAGTCCGGCAACGTCGTCATGGCCCATCCATTCACGACCGTGAACCTTGGGTTCTCCGTTATGGGCGAGAGGAACCTGTGGTGGGGCGGGTGCGCCTGGGACAGCTTCGCCATCCCCAACCTAGTGAAAGATGAGCCGAGCGTCCTGGTCGCCACCACCTGTCCCGCCTGCCGACGGCCGCTGGCTTGGACGGTCACGCGCGCCGGGCCACCAGAGGGACCCGAGGTCGCTCACTTCCTTGTCCCGATGGACAAGGTCTGGAACGACGTG
>CAVOSY010000020.1:0-121802 GCA_963698965.1 uncultured Actinomycetota bacterium | reverse complement strand
TTCAGGCGATCTTTGACTGCACTGAGGTAAGCCTGTGACGTCTCACGCATGAGGTCGGCTTGCGTTGTCACCAGCGTTTCGACCCAGTCGGAGCTGAGCTCCTTCGCGGTGTCCTCCTCGAGCTTGAGCACACCGTTCAGCATCTTCTCGTACGCCTCCAGCCATACGAGGCCGTTCTCTTTGCTCAATGCGAGCACCCGCTCACTAGTCTTTTTGATGCGCTCCGCTGCCGCCTCGACATCAGGGGCGAAGTTCGGCGTCTGAGCCATTGGGTCCTCCTTGGCTGTTTTCTTTTGTCGGTACAACTCCTTGACGCGGCAACGCTCGCGAACTTCGCACGTCGTCAGAGCGTGAGCGAGAGACCGCTCAATCGGAGCATGGCATGCCGCCAGAAGGCGACGATAGGGCTCAGCGGTCAAGTTCCACCCAGCAAGAAGCCGTAGCTCCAGAGAACCCGCGCGACCAACATGGACTTCGACCTACAGGACGTGGAGGAACTGGATGCGAGCAGACGAGTCCAACGACAGCCGACCGGCGGAAGCGGACGGCGTCGATGCCGCGGCGATCGACGTGCACAGCCACGCGATGCCTCTGCCGTTGCTCGAATGGCTGGAACGCGACGGCCTAGCGGACCTGTCGAGGATCGGAGACGACGTCGTCCTGCTCGATCCAACGGTGAGCGGAGTGACGAAGAACGCACCGCTGCCCCTCGCCCGCTCCCAGTACGACCCTCGCACCCGGCTGGCGGAGATGGACGACCTCGGGGTTCGAGCCCATGCGGTGTCCATGCCGCCGTTCCTGTACTGCTCGAACTCCGAAGACGAAGGGCTCGTCACCACAACGATTGCGCGAGGCAACGACGAGCTGGCCGGCTACATCGCCGAGGGCGGCGGACGGTTGTACGGTCTCGGGTCGATCCCCGTCGGATTCCCCGACGCCGCGAACGAGGCTCGTCGCTGTATCGAGGAACTGGGCTTCCAGGGAGTTGCGATCGGTACTCGCGGAGGTGGCAAAGAGCTCGATGACCCTGTGAATGACGACTTTTGGGCCCTGCTGGCCGAGCGCAACGTGTTTGTCTTCGTTCACCCGAGCGGGGTGCCCGACGGCCACCGCCAGCGCGATTACTGGCTCCCCCAGCTCGTTGGCTACCCGATGGAAACGGCGCTGAGCATCGCCCGCATGATCTACGGCCGGGTTTTCGAACGTTTCGACTTGGCCATGTGCCTGGCCCACGGCGGGGGCTGCCTGCCATGGCTGCGCGGTCGCCTCGACCTCGGCTGGGAACGCAAAGAGGTGGCTCACACAACCGAGATCCCACCGAGCGAATTCTGTAAACGGCTGTATTACGACACCGCGGTGTTTGACACCACACTGCTCTCTCATCTCGTGTCGGACATGGGCGCCGACCGCGTCCTACTCGGCACCGACCACCCCTTCGAACTGGGCGACAGGAACCCGGTGTCGACGGTGCATTCGCTCGGTCTCGGCGCCGAGGACACCGAGGCGATCCTCTGGCGCACAGCGGATTCTCTGCTTGGAACCCGACTCTCGGAGCAACCCGCGGTCCGTTCCGCGAAGCATCGGCGGTGACGGCGATGGACGGTCTGCTATTCGCGCGACTGCAGTTCGGATTGACGACGCTCTACCACTTCTTCTTCGTGCCGGTGTCGATCAGCCTGGCCGTATATCTCGCAATAATGCAGACGGCCTGGTACCGCACCGGTAAGCCCAAATACCTGAAAATGGTGAAGTTCTGGAGCAAGCCGTTCCTGATCTGCTTCGCGGTGGGTGTCGTGACAGGCATCGTCCTGGAGTTCGAGTTCGGGATGAATTGGAGCGAGTATTCGAGATTCGTCGGCGACGTTTTCGGCGCGCCACTTGCGATGGAGGCATTGCTCGCCTTCTTCCTTGAGGCGACATTCATCGGGCTGTGGATCTTTGGTTGGGATCGACTACCGAAAGGTGTTCACCTGGCGTGTATCTGGTGTGTAGCGATCGGCACGAACCTGTCCGCGTACTTCATTCTCACCGCCAACTCGTGGATGCAGAACCCCGTCGGCTTCACCGTCAACGCAGAATCGGGCCGCGCACAGCTCACCGACATCTGGGCCGTGCTGACCAATCCGGTTGCCGTGGTTGCGTATCCGCACATACTCGTCGGCGCATTGCTCGCAGGTGCGGCCGTCATCATCGGGATCTCGGCGTGGCACCTCGCGCGAGGACAGCACGTCGAGGTCATGCGTACCTCGCTTCGGTTCGGCTTGTTCATGGCACTGGCGGCCGGAATCGGCACCACCATCACCGGCGACATGCAGGGCAAGGTGATGACTGAAGTTCAGCCGATGAAGATGGCCGCGGCGGAAGCTCTCTGGGATTCGAAGTCGGACGCGTCGTTTTCGCTCTTCACCGTCGGAACCCGCGACGCCACGCGGGAGGTCTTCTCCGTGCGGGTTCCGTATCTGCTGTCCTATCTTGCCGACGGCGACATTCACGCGAAAGTCGAGGGCATCAACGACCTGCAAGCCGAGTATGCGCAGCGGTTCGGGCCCGGCGACTACACGCCGTATGTCCCGATCACCTATTGGAGCTTCCGCTACATGATCGGCCTGGGCGGCGTCACTACCGCGTTGGCGCTTCTCGGTATCTGGCTCACCCGACGCGGCAGGCTTCCCGGCAATCGCTGGGTCTGGCGCGCGTTCGTCTGGACCACACCGCTGGCCATCCTGGCGAACAGCTTCGGCTGGATCTTCACCGAGATGGGCCGTCAGCCGTGGGCCGTGTTCGGCGAAATGCTGACGCGCGAAGCACTTTCGCCGTCGGTTCCCGCGTGGCAGGTCATCAGCTCCCTTGGCGTGTTCGCAGTCCTGTACCTCGTCATCGCCACCATCGCGGTGCGCCTCATTTTTCGGTACGCGAAGGCCGGACCCCCGCCTGACGGCCCTGCTGCGACCTCGGAGGCCGAAACGCCGGCCCAGCAACTGACGTTCGCCTATTAGGACCATCCCGTGACATTGCCTGAATTCTGGTTCCTACTGATCGGCTTCATGTTCGCCTCGTATTTCGTGCTCGAGGGATTCGATTTCGGAGTCGGGGCTCTCCTTCCCGTCCTCGGTAAGGACGACACCGGCCGACGGGTCATGATCAACACGATCGGCCCGGTCTGGGATGCCAACGAAACGTGGCTGGTGCTCGCCGCGGGGGCGATGTTCGCGGCGTTCCCGTCCTGGTACGCCACTACGTTCAGCGCCTACTATCTGCCGCTGCTTGTCATCCTCGGGGCATTGATCGTGCGGGGTCTGGCTTTCGAGTTCCGTGGAAAGCAAGACGATGAGCAGTGGCGGCGCCGATGGGATCGCTGCATCGTTCTCGGTTCGACCGTCGTCCCCCTGCTCTGGGGCGCGTTCTTTGCAAACCTGGTCAGGGGACTGCCCATTGATGCCAGGGGCGACTACGCCGGCGGAATCCTCGACCTATTCTCGCCATACGCGATGCTAGGCGGACTGGTCGTCCTCTCGATGTTCGTCACCCACGGAGCCATCTTTCTCACGCTGAAGACCAGCGGCGGCATTCGCCACGACGCTTCCGAACTCGGCACCCGACTCGCCGTCGTGACAGCGATACTCTCGGCGGCGTTCCTGAGCTGGACCATCGCCTCGGACGGCGATGCGCTGTCGGCGACACTCGCGATCGCGGTCGTCGCCGCCTTGATTGGCGCAGTGGTGGCGAACGGGCGCGGCCGCGACGGCATCGCTTTCTTCCTCACGACCAGCGCTATCGGCCTGCTGGTCACGACTTACTTTGCGCTGCTGTACCCGAACGTGATGCCGTCGACAATCGACCCCGCCAACAACCTCACGATTGCAAACGCAAGTTCGTCGTCGTACACGCTGACGCTGATGAGCTGGGTCGCCATTCTCGTCGTTCCGTTCGTCCTGGCGTACCAGGCGTGGAGCTACTGGGTGTTCCGCAGGCGGTTGAGTCGAGACCATATTCCACTGATCCCGCAGCACGGCGCCGCCGCGGGCGGCAACCGATCGACATAATGCGTGCGATCGACCCACGCCTGCTGCGGCGCGCGCGCTCCAGTTCAGGATTCTTACTGGTGTGCGTCGTGATCGGACTTGCCATCGCAGCGTGCGTGTTCGGACAAGCCGTGACCCTCGCCATGGGCATCAGCCGAGTCTTCCTGGGCGGCGCCGACTTTCAGGGCATAACCATCCTTCTTGTCCTGCTTGCCGGCTTGACGTTGATGCGAGCCGCGCTGTCATATCTGCAGGAGACCGCAGCGGCGCGGGCAACTGCAGTCGTGAAATCGCAGCTGCGACAAGGCCTGATGTGCCGCTTCGTTGACGCCGGTCCGTCGTGGTCTTCCGAACATCGCACCGGAGAGATCACGCAACTGGCCACGCGCGGGTTGGAAGCGCTCGATGCATACTTTTCGCGATACCTGCCACAGCTGGTGTTGACCGCGATCATCTCGCCACTATTCGTTGTGGTGGTCTGGGCGACAGACTGGATTTCAGGGGTCGTGCTGCTGCTGACCCTTCCCATTGTCCTGCTCTTCATGGTGCTCGCGGGACTGTCCGCCCAGCGCCGCACCAACGATCGATGGCGTGCCCTCGAGCGCATGTCCAACCATTTCCTCGATGTCGCAGAAGGGCTGACGACTCTTCGGGTATTCGGTCGGGCACGCGCGCAGCGCCGGGCAGTGCAGTCGGTGACACACGAGTACCGCCGAACCACCATGACGGTGCTGCGCGTGTCGTTCCTCTCGTCGTTCGTGCTCGAGCTTTTTGCAAGCCTGTCTGTGGCCATCGTTGCCGTCCAGGTCGGGCTGCGCCTCATCGGCGGCAGCATCGAATTGGAGGCCGCACTCATCGTCCTGCTGCTCGCCCCCGAAGCCTTCCAACCACTGCGCACCCTTGGCGCCAGCTATCACGCCGCCGCCGAGGGCCGGTCTGCGACGGAAAAGATCCTGGACATTCTCGACGAGCCCGCCCCGCCGCTGGGCACCCGCATCACGCCCAGCGCCGTGGAGTTCGTCGCCGTGCAGGATGTCACCGTCCACCGGGCCGACGCTTCGATCGCCACCTTTGCGCCAACGTCTTTCGGGTTGCGCAGGAGCGAGGTCGTATCACTGGTGGGCCCCAGCGGCTGCGGGAAGTCGACACTGCTGAGCGTGATGCTCGGCTTCCTCGAGCCGTTCGCAGGCACAGTACGGATGGACGGCGTGTCGGTGGCCGAAGCCGACCGCCAGAGCTGGCTCGGCCACATTGCCTGGATGCCGCAGCGGCCCACGCTGGTGGCCGGCACAGTCGCAGGAAACGTTCGACTCGGGGCACCGGATGCCACGGACACCGAAGTTGCAGCAGCTTTGGCGAAGGCTGCGTGCAAAGGCCTGGACCCTCGCCGCCCTATCGCGCAGAACGGTGCCGACCTCTCCGCAGGAGAGCGTCAACGCATCGCGCTCGCGCGTTGCTTCCTGCGCACCGAGCGCGGAGCGGATCTCCTCCTGCTGGACGAGCCCACCGCGCATCTCGACGCGCCGACAGAGCTGCACGCGCTTGGTGCGATACGCCAACTCAGTGTCGGCCGATTCGTGCTGATGGTTGCGCACCGTCCCGCTGCGATCGATTTCGCCGATCGGACCGTCGAGCTTGGCGCAGGCATCCCTGAGGAGCGACCCATGACCAGCGCGGCGCTGTCGTGAGGTCTCCGTCCGAGGTCACCAGCCACGCCGGATCGTCGAGGAGGCTGCTGGCCCTGGCCGCCCCCGGACGGAGACGGTTCTTCACGGCATGTGGCCTCGGTGTGCTTGCCGTCGGCAGCGGTGTGGGTCTTATCGCCTGCGCTGCGTGGCTCATCAGCGCTGCCTCATTGCAGCCCCACATCGCCGCGCTCACGGTGGCGATCGTGGGCGTTCGGGTGTTCGCCCTCGCGAAGGCGGTGTTGCGCTATTCGGAGCGGCTCGTCTCTCACGATGTCGCCTTCCGCATGCTCGCCACCATCCGGATGCGTTTCGTCACTGCGCTGGAGCCGCTGTCGCCTGGCGCCCTGCCCGTCTACCACCGCGGTGATCTGCTTGCGCGCATGGTCTCCGACGTCGACGGACTGCAGGAGCTGCCGCTTCGGGTCCTACAACCGGTGGCTGTCGCGGCCGGAGCCGCCGCACTGGCTGTGAGTATCGTCGCGACGCTGCTCCCCTCCTCGGCCGCCGTTCTGGCTGCCACCCTTGTGGTCGCAGCGGTCGTGGCACCGGCGGCGACCTCTTGGGCCAATCGACATGCCGAGGCCCAGTTGGCCACGGTGCGAGCCGAACTGTCGACGAGCGTCGTCACGCTGCTGAACGCGAGAGCCGACCTGGTCGCATATGGTGCCGCCCCGCAGCATCTGGCCGAGCTCAGAGATCTCGACGCCCGTCTGACGCGGATCGCGCGGTCCTCAGCGCTGGCCACCGGTGTCGGTGCGGGACTGGCCGTCGTCTGTGCCGGGTGCGCGGTGTGGGGCGCGCTCGCCCTTGGCACATCCGCGGTGCGTGCCGGCGCCCTGAGCGGCGTCATGCTCGCCGTGGTGGTCTTGATTCCGCTTGCGGCCTTCGAGGCCGTGCAGATCCTTCCGACTGCGACGCTCGCGTACAGCAGATCGCGGCAAAGTGGCGAGCGAGTCATCGAAGTGATGGACACACCCGCGCCGGTAATCGAGCCGTCCAACGTTGGACGGTTGGACCGTGCGAACCTGTGGCCGATTTCGTTGCAGGGTGCGGGAGCGCGCTGGTCCAACACGCATTCGTCGGCGCCCGCCGCGGTCACCGATGTCGACCTTGAACTGATGCCCGGGCGCACGGTCGCCGTGGTTGGCGAGAGCGGCGCGGGGAAGACAACGTTGTCGGCGATGCTCCTGCGTTTTGTCGAGCTGAGCTCAGGGCGCTATCGCATCGGTCCCGTGGATGCCCGAAACGTCGCTGGAGACGAGGTCCGTCGGATCGTTGGCCTCTGCGCGCAGGATGCCCACATATTCGATTCGACCATTCGGGAGAACCTTCGTCTCGCCCGCCCGGCCTGCGACGACGATGAACTGCGCGACGCTCTCCGGCGGGTCCGCCTGCTGGGGTGGGTCGAGCGACTACCGGACGGCTTGGACACCCACGTCGGGGAGGACGGTCAACGACTGTCGGAAGGAGAACGCCGGCGGCTATCTGTCGCCCGGGCGTTGTTGGCCGACTTCCCCGCGATTGTCTTCGACGAACCCACCGCCAATCTCGATCAACCCACCGCCGACGCGCTCGTGCGCGACCTCCTTGTGGCGACCGCCGATCGCGCGACAGTCCTGATAACCCATCGGCTTTCGGCCCTCGAACTCGTCGACGAGATCATCGTGCTGAAGAACGGCAGCGTGGCAGAGCGGGGCAGGCATGACCAGTTGATCCTCGCCGGCGGCCCCTACGCACACTCGTGGCGGTCCGAGCATGGCCGTACGGCGTCTGGACATTGGGAGCGATCCCGCAACGAGCGCTGACAAATCGTCCACGGCGCACGACCCGTCGGTCCCGTCGCCGCTAATGCCACACTCTCGTCAATAAGGGCTAGAATTCTCACTGAGCACTCTCAGACAGCCGGAGCGGATGCGGGGCATTCCCACCCTTAAATGCGAACCTCGTCTCACAGAGATGAGGGGCGTTCTGTGGCAGGAAATTCGACCGATGCGGGACGGTCTGTTACGAGCAAGGTGACCGCGATCTTGAAGGCGTTCGCCGACGATGGCGTGCATACGTTGACCGAGATTGCCGCCTCCGCGGATTTGCCGACGTCGACCGCGCACCGTCTGGCCTCGGAACTGGTTGCCTGGCGCCTCCTCGAGCGAACCGAGGAGCGTCACTACCGGATCGGTTTGCCGTTGCGAATGATCGCCAGCGAGTACTCGGAGTCCGAAGTCTGCTCAACCACCCAGACCGTGATGCGGGCGCTGCCGGTGCTGCACGAACTGTCAAGGGCGACCCGCCGCGAGGTGCGGCTGGGCATCCTGCACGGCTCAGAGATCCTGACGCTGCAGCCGCGTACCAATCGGTTCTCCGAACGCGTGCACGCCGAGGGGCTCCTGCACGCTGTCGTACCGGCGCATGCGGCTGCCTCGGGCAAGGCACTGCTCGCCTTCTCCCCGCCATACGTCATCGACCGTGTCATCGCGGCCGGGTTGCCCGCGTTCACGTCCGCATACCATCACCTCGCCGGACCTCCTGCGGCGGAAACTCTCGGTGATCAGACTGACGCAGATCGCGACGTCGCGCAACGAATTCGAGTGCGGCAAAGCCGCCATCGCGATGCCGATCTTCTACGGGGGAGGCCGCGTCGCCGCCGCCATCGAACTCGCCGTCCGAGATCTGAACACCGAATTGAAGCCTGCCGCCGGAGCGCTATCCGTTGCGTGTCACAGTCTCTCGCGCCAACTGGCCACTGAGTTTCACGTGACGGGACACCCGGACAGCCACGGGATCTACAGGCAAGAGGGTTAGGGGTAAATCTGCCAGTCTTGGACCAACCGACGATCCTCGGCAGAACGCGGGGCGGCCTCAGCCCGGACCAGGCGAAGGATTGCCTCACGCGCCACCGTCGACGTTGACAGTCCGCGACTGTCCGCGAGCCGCTCCAATTCCTCGTGCTCGTCGGGAGTGAGCAACACCTGCAATGTCTTAGTGAGTTCCGACATGTCGTTCCCCTCTGCGTGCGCGAACATCGCGTCAGTTTGATCACGGTCGAGCGCGGACACGACAACTCTCAGTCGCAACTCTACCGCCACCATTGATGCCCATCCCTTTCCTGCGGGTGTTCCGCTCTGCGGGACTTGATGCTCGCTTATACCCGCCACAGACTGGGAACCTTCTCTATAACAGATGAGGAGTGCCGCATGGCGGGAAATTCGACCGATCCCGGACGGTCGGTGACCAGCAAGGTCACCGCGATCTTGATGGTGTTCGCCGATGGTGACGTGCATTCGTTGACCGAGATCGCCGCATACGCGGACCTGCCGACGTCGACCGCGCACCGCCTGGCCTCCGAACTGGTTGCCTGGCGCCTTCTCGAACGCACCGAGGAACGCAGCTATCGGATCGGTTTGCCGTTACGAATGATTGCCAGCGAGTACTCCGAGTCCGAAGTCTGCTCAACCACGCAGACCGTGATGCGGGCGCTGCCGGTGCTGCACGAACTGTCAAGGGCGACCCGCAGCGAGGTGCGGCTGGGCATTCTGCGCGGCTCCGATGTCCTGACGTTGCAGCCGCGTACCAATCGGTTCTCCGAACGCGTGCACGCTGAGGGGCTCTTGCACGGTGTCGTACCGTCGCATGCGGCTGCCTCGGGCAAGGCACTGCTCGCCTTCTCCCCGCCATACGTCATCGACCATGTCATCGCGGCCGGGTTGCCCGCGTTCACATCCCATACCATCACCTCGCCGGACGTCCTGCGGCGCAAGCTTTCGGTGATCAGGCTGACGCAGATCGCGACGTCGCGCAACGAATTCCAGTGCGGCAAGGCGGCAATCGCGATGCCGATCTTCTACGGGGGAGGCCGCGTCGCGGCCGCCATCGAACTCGCAGTCCGAGATATGGGCAGCGAATGGAAGCCTGCCGCCGGTGCGCTATCCGTTGCGTGCCGCAGTCTCTCGCGCCAACTGGCCACCGAGTTTCGCGTGACGGGAAGCCGAGACGGCCACGGGACCAATAACTTCGAACCCGCGCTGGACTAACACGACCGATCTACCTGAATGCGCGGCAGTTAGCTCCGAACAATGTTCTAGTGCAGCGATTTTCAGGGATCTTCGAGGACTCTTCACAGAGAGTACGTCCGCACTTGTTCGGCCATCGGCGTCCAGTGCTCGGACAGTACAGCGCGGCCCATGAACAGGCCGAGGTGTGTCCGGCATCGACCAGCGCGCGCGATATGTGCTCGGCTGGAGTCGGAACCAGGTCGGCGAGTGCCCAGACCTGCTCTGGCGGTGTGATGTGCTCCTTGGTGCCCGCGAGCAGGAAGGTCGGACAATCGGCGGCAGACAAGTTCACCCGCTTCCCGTCGACGACGAGCACGCCACGAGCCAGTTCGTTGTGGACGAACACGTTGCTCGATGATCCAGAGGTAGAAGGCTCCAGGCAGGATCGTGTTGTTGGCGAGAAGGCCCGTCAGGCGCTCGAGCTGAGCGCCCGGCTCCAACAAACTTGAACCCGGTTAGTGTTGGTGCTGCTTCCCGCGCTGCACGCAACCACCGACACGAACAAGTGTCCGGTACCGCGAGTTCGTTGCGCCGGGAAGCAGTCGAGTCCATTTCTGGATTGCGGACGGCCCGGCATGTGTGTCAATGGGTGCCCCCACCGATGATTAGCATGCTCACGTGCTCAGGGGTGTAGGCCCGCGCAGACCAGCGCGAGCCAGCCGCCTTGGCAATCGCCACGAGATTCACCCGCCCACCGAGGAACTGCGCCGCCTCCTCAACACGGCGACGTACCCCTCGATCGACCAATCCGCGGTCTCATCCGTCGCCGGTAGCCCAATCGATGGCGAAAAGTCGGTCCAATCCGCCGTCGCGGAGCGTCATCATCTGGCTCTGGTCACGTCCTTAGTCGACGCTCGACGAGGCGTGCCGGCCTGCCGGTGGAAGCACGAGGGTCGGCACAGCCGTGGTACCTGACGGTGCCGAACAGTCCAGCAGCCGGGCGATGGGCCACGCCCGAACTTCGGGTGCGTCATATGCCCAGGTTGGTTTCTCTCGAAGCGTCGCGACACGGGCGAACTCCGCCAAGTCCTCGGCCATCCCCAGCGGCGTCCTGTTCCGGGCCACCGCCCGAGCGGCGTATTCGGTCACACCAGCGGTGGTCGACGCCCATGCTTTGATTGGCGCCCAAGCGAACTGGGCTGCGATTGTCGTTGGCAGACTGGCGGGCACGTGAAGTCCTTGCGTGGTGGACACAGACGAACACCGGCATCCGGCGGCTCTCAGAACAGGGTGCTCCTCAAGACCGCCGGAAGTGCCGGTGCACGTTCGATGGGATTACTTCAGGAGGTCGCGGGCAGCCTTGGTGTAGGCGTTCGTCACCTCGGTGATGTACGAAGCCTGCGCCTTGGCGATCGCCGAAACCCAGTCCACGTTCGTGGAGTCGGCGGCCTTCTGGCTGAAATCCAGCACGCTGTTCACGGCCTGCTCATAGGTGTCGATCGACATGGTCCCAGTCTGCTTCGCCGCAGCCAGCACTTTCTCATTCAGCCCGCGAATCCGCTCGGTCGCCGCCTCGAAATCAACGTCGAACGGTGATGTGGTGGTAGCAGCTGATTTAGTTGTAGTCATTGTCATTCCTCCTGTTCGTACCACGGCCATCTGTGGCCCGGTTGCTAGCTACGTTAGCACAGATCTTGCTAACACAGCTATTTGTGACCAGGCTCACGCGGTACTGACCGGCGAATCGCTCGCCGCAACCGGATCGGCGCAGAAATTGCAAGACGCGAGATTCGTTGGGCGCGTTCGATTCTCGTTAGTCGGTGTCGTGATGCCCTGATGTCTTGCGCACTCGGTTTGCGTCAATGAAACTTCGGTGAATCTCCGCCATCGCGCGGCGCTGGGCCGCCGTGAGTTCGGGCGCCGCCGCGATAGCATCCGCGAGGTCGGAATGGGTGTGATCATCGGGTGAGGGCTCCGGCTCGACATAACCCGCACGCCGGTACAGCTCTTCGACCGAAAGATCCAGCGAATCGGCCAGTGCCTCGACCACCGCCTCGGAGGGTGCCCTCAACCCGCGCTCGATTTGCGAGAGATACGGATTGGAGATTCCGACAGACTTGGCCAACTGGCGCAGGGGCAGCGCCGCAAGCTCGCGTTGTTCGCGGATGATCGCCCCCAGCAGACTCTGTGGTCTGTCTTGGTCCACTTCCTGAGACTAGCTCATACCTCCGTACGGGTATTCAGCTCCGGCGCACGCGAACGTTCGCCGCTAGAACCAGCCCTTGCGCTTCGCCCAGACCAGCAGCGCCGTCGACATGGCCATCATGACGGCCAGCGTGATGGTCAGCAGTATCCAGTGCGTCTCATCGTTGACGATCAGGTTCATGCCCAGAACGGAGGACAGCGCCGTGATCGGCAGCGTGACTGCCGCGATCACCGCGAGTCGTTCGGCCGCGATGGTCATCTTCGTGTTGGTCCGCGCCTGGTAGAACTCGATCGTTCCCTGTAGATATGCCTTTTGGGTTTCCGCCATCTCCGATAGATGGTGGAACTGATCGACAGCGTCCAGAAGCAGCGATTGCCCGTGACCCGGGCCGCAGGCCGTGATGGTCGCCATCCGGCTGTATACCTCGCGGCTCAGCGCGGACATGGTGCTGACCGTGAGCAGACCGTGCCGCGCCCGGAACATCTCATCGAGAAACGATTCCGGATCGCCGAGGTGGTCTCCGGTGACGCGTTGCTCGAGCATCCAGACGTCCTTGGTCAGCTCCGCGGTGTATGTGCGCAGGCGCCCAGTCAATGCGGTGAGAAGGGCATAAGATAGCTCGAATCCCTTCTCCGGCTTGAGCTTTCCGCTTTCGAGCCGCGCTAGCACCGTATCCACCTCGACCATTGCCGCCGCCTGGTCGACCGCGGGGTTGAGTGGGCCGTGGACGGTGACAAGGTAACGGTCGCCGATGAACTGGTCGAGCTCGACGTAGTGCACATGGCCGCCGGCGCCGGGCTGCGGCGCGTGCAGCACCAGGAACAGATGGTCGTCGTAACGATGGATCTTGGGCACCTGATTCCGATTCGCCGAATCCCGGATCGCGAGCGGATGGAACCCGAAGATCGTCGTCAAAGTCTGCTCGGCCTGCTCGTCCCACACCGGCACGTCGACCCAGACCAACCCGTCGGTGCGGGCCAGCAGGGTGGGCAAGCTCGGCAGCGTCACACAACTCGACTCCCGCAGGACTTACGAAACGGACGTGCATGTCGGCCTCCTGGATGCACCCTGGCATCCCTGTCCGTATTAGCACTTCTCAGTCCGCGCACCAGCACGATCGGAGATCCGATCCACTGGATGAACTCGATATACCCGAAGACTTCCAATGGTGCTCGGACAACGGAACACGCAGTGCGGCTCAGGTGTCGCGACTCGCGAGAATGCGGGACACACTCAGCGCAGCAGTGTGGACGGCGGGCGCGACTCGTCGAATGTCAACCTTCCCGGCCCACCCCGACGCCGAAATCGCCGCGACAGGAACGCCTTCGGAGTCGAGCACGGCGCTCGCGACACACACGACCCCGGCGGCGGACTCCTCTTGTTCGTAGGCGATCCCGTTGACTGCCGCCCGCCGGAGCTGCTGTCTCAGGACATCAGGATTCCGAATTGTCCGGGGCCCCACTGGCACCAGTCCGGCAGCGATCGCTTGATCGATCACATCGGGATCCGAGGCGGACAGCAGCGCCTTCCCCACTCCCGTTGCGTGTGCAGGCAGCCGGCCGCCGACCCTGGACGGCAGACGCGGGGCGCCTTCCTTATGCAATATCTCCACGTAGACCACCTCGGTGCCGTCCAGCACAGCAAGGTGGATCGTCTGGCGGGTCGCTTCACGCAAATCGGCCATGAACGGTAGCGCCACCTGGCGCAGTGAACGCCGCCGAGAGGCGCGCTCTCCCCATTCGAACATCTGCAACCCCAGCCCGACTTTCTCGGCTTTGCGCTCGAGGAAACCCGCTTCGTGCATCTCCTTGACCAATCGCGACACCGTCGATTTCGGTAGATCGGTGCGGCGGGCGATTTCGTTGACGCCTAGATACACATCTCGGGCACGGAATGCGTCGAGCACGGCCGCGAGTCGGCGAACCACCGACGTCGACGAGTTGTCGTTCTGTAATGAGGTGTTCCGCACAGTGGAACTCACCCGTTGAGTATGTCGGCGAGAAGGCGCACGGTTCAAGCACGACATGCGAACGGTGCGATCGGCGAACGCCGACGTCCAGCGCAACCGAGTCAGGACAATGCGATGAGCACCCCAAAACTCACGGCCAGCTACGTCACCCTCGCCGGAGCCGGATTCGCCGAGCCACCCAGATTCACATTCCGACAACGGTGCGAGGCCGCCTCGGCAGTCGGATTCGCACGGATCGGTATCCATCTCAACGATCTCAAGACCCTCAAGAGCGCCGACGTGGCTGACATTCTGTCGGACAACAACCTGGAGCTCGGTGAGATCGAGTTCTTCGCCGGCTGGGCCGCTCCCGGGGCCGAATCGGCTACCCGGGCGACACTTGAGAAGGTGCGGGAGCTGGCCGCAACCACCGGCGGCGGTGATCATCTCAGTTCGGGTGACTTCGTTGGCGGTCCGCTGGATATCGACGGTGCCGCTACGCGCCTGAACGACGCGGCGGAGGCAGTTGCTGATGTTGGATTGGACATCGCAGTCGAGGCTTTCGCATGGTCTGCGATCAACTCGGTGCCGACAACGAGCGCTCTGCTGGCGCGCGCAGACGCGCGTAACGCCGGACATCTGCTCGATGTCTGGCACTTCTACAACACTGGGTCAACCGCTGATGCCATCACCAATCTGGACGTGACAACGGTGGCCGCTGTGCAACTGAACGACGGCCCGCGCGTACACGACAACTACCTGTGGAACGCCCGGAACACTCGGCTGCTGCCTGGCGAGGGCGATCTCGACGTCAGCGGGTTCCTCTCGGCTCTGAAGTCCATCGGCTACGACGGGCCCTTCGGCATCGAATCGAGTTATCCGGAATTCAGACAGCTCGATGTGGACGAAGCAGCCGCCCGGGCGTTCGACGCAACCATGAAATTCTTCTAACGCGAACGCCAGCCCCTTGTTAGCCCATTCAACCCGGGGGTCCGCAGACCCCGACCACAAACCCAACCCGTCGCTGGCCCCGATCGAGAAGGGGCCCTTCTACGCGATCAAACTGCTGCCCGGCAGTTTCGGAACCTTCGCCGGGCTCAAGACCGACCCGATGTCGCGCGTGCCCAACAGCGACGGCAAGCCCATCGCGGGCCTCTATGCCGCGGGCAGCGACCAGGCCAACGTGATGGGCGGGCACTACCTGTTGGGCGGCATCAACATCGGTCCCGCCATGACCTTTGGCTACATCGCCGGCCGACACGCAGCCGGTGTCACCGACGATGAAAACGCCACCCCCGCGCCGCCGAACGACGGGAACTGACGATGGCCGCTACACCGCCGCTCGTCGTCAGTTCCTACACGCTCGGCACCGAAGTCGAGTTCGGCGAGCGGGTACGCGCCGCCGCCGCCGCGGGGTACGACGGCATCGGGCTGCGCGCGGAGAACTACTGGGCCGCAGGCCTCGATGACGCCGCGATGCTGGCCATCGCAGAGCAGCACGGGGTGCGGATCCTGGAAGTCGAGTACCTCACCGGTTGGGGCAGCGCAGCCCACCGCGACGTGGCGCAACAGGCCAAGGAGCGAACCGTCTTCCACATGGCACGTGCTTTCGGCGTACGCCACCTCAACGCCGGGCTGCTCGAGAAGCTCCCGCTCGACGTCATCGGCGAGGAGTTCGCCGCCCTCTGTGAACGCGCAGGCCCCGACCTGACCGTCGCGCTGGAGTTCATGCCCTACAGCGGCCTTCCCGACCTCGCGACCGCCTGGCAGATCGTGCAGCCGGTACCCAACGCGGGCCTCATCATCGACGGCTGGCACTGGGCGCGGGCCGGCCAGCAGGTCGCCGACCTCGATGATGTGCCTGCGGAGCGGATCGTGTCGGTACAGCTATCTGACGTGCGGGCGGAACCGATGGAACCGCTCCGCACCGAATCGCTCGGCCATCGGCTGCCGCCCGGGAAGGGCTACGGCGACACCGTCGGAATGGTTCAGGGATTGATCAAACACGGCGTCACGCCCGCCGTCATGGCGGTAGAGGTGATCTCCGACGAGTTAATGGCCCGCGGAGTCGACATCGCCGCGCAGGTATCGGCGGACGCGGCTCGCGACGTCCTCGCATCCGCCGCGAACTACCGGCTGTAGCTCAACTGAAATCGCCGTGACCGCTGGGAAGGCAAAGCTACAAGGGCTTCCAAGACCGCGACCGGCGGCTGCACGCGCAGCCGTTCACGGTCGTCTGCCGACAGCTCCGCCAACTTGGCATCCCACGCGGCCAGCACGTCCTTGGCAGCCACGCTGTTGAACCGGTTGATCGACAGCCTGAACCATCCGTGAAGCGCCCAGCACAAGCCGCCCACCACAGCAATCGACGCAACCACAGCCGCAATATCGGTGAGCATCTGAACCTTCCAGGCCGGACGAAAAACTATACCTACATTCCATATCAGCAACCGCTGGTTAGCGAATTTTATTGCTGTCGTTTCCCTCACGCCCTGAGCCGACTGTGTCGCCCGTCATGGCCAGCCGCCCGTTCCCGGAGTGGTCGGCAATGCGATCGATCAGGCCACCAGCGCTTGGTAGACGAGCTGGCGCAATTGCTGGCGGATGGGATGGGTGCTGGAGGGCAGCAGCTGGGTGAAGAACATGGCCGTCAGCTCCTCGGCCGGGTCGACCCAGAAAGCGGTGCTGGCCGCCCCGCCCCAAGCAAACTCGCCCGCACTCGACAGCGTCTTCGCCTTCACCGCGTCCTTCAGCACCGAGAAGCCGAGCCCGAACCCAAAGCCGTTGAACGGCATCTCCGCGAACAGCGGCCGCCCATAGGCTTCCAGATCCACGTCGCCGGGAAGGTGGTTGCTCGTCATCAGCGCGACGGTGCGGGGGCTGAGCAACCTCACCCCATCCAACTCGCCGCGGCGCAACAGGAATTGGGTGAACCGGTGGTAGTCGGCCGCCGTGGACACCAAGCCGCCGCCGCCCGCCAGGCAGTCGGGCTGCCCGTGGCCGACCTCGCCGAACGCGTCGTGCCGGACCGCCTTTCTCGTCCCCGGCTGCGGCACGTACAGTGCCGCGAGATTCTCGCGCTCGGTGCCGAACGATGTGTCGTTCATGCCGAGCGGGGCGAAGATCCGCTGTCTGATCGTCGACGGGATGTGCATGGTGGAACCCGTAGGTCAGGCCCGAGGTATGGGTGAGTAGGTGCCACAACCGGATCGGTTCGATCGCCGGCTCGGTGAGTGGATTGAGTGCGGAGCCCCTGACGTAGACCCTCGGTTGCGCGAACTCGGGCAACCAACGGGCGATCGGATCGGTCAGGTCGAAGGCGCCCTCTTCGAAGAGCATCATCGCCGCGACCGAGGTGACCGGCTTGGTCATCGAGTAGATGCGCCACAGAGTGTCGACCTCGACCGGCCGCCCGGCCTCGACGTCGGCGTCCCCGCACCGTGCCAGGTGCGCGACTCTGCCGCGGCGGGTGACCACGATGAGCCAGCCCGGCAGTTGACCCTCCTCGACATACCGGGCGAAGTGTCGGTCGATCCTCTAGAGCCGGCCCGCGTCAAACCCGACTTCCTCCGCGTCCGTGTCCACCTTCAACTCCATCGCCATGGGGGGCATCATCGACTCGCGTCAACGCGACGTCAACGCATCAGCCCACAGGCCCCGTCCCGATCAGCGGAAAACAATCGGTATCGATGTCGACCGCAATACACGATGGACCCAGCGAGCCGACAACTCTCTTACATCTCAGGAGGTCACGATGGCGGTGCGGAAGTCCATCAACATCGCCGGATCAGGCCCCACCATCGAAGCATCCATCCACGAGGCCATAGACCGCGCCTACACCACGCTTGAGGGGATCACGCGGTTCGAGGTCACCAAGATCGGCGGTGACCTCACCGACACAGGCCCGGTGTTCGACGTTGAGGTCACGATATGGTTCACGCTCCTCGAGCGGATGCACGAGTGAGCCGAAAACGGTGACGACCGCGCCAGAACTGCGTGGCCAAATCCAACCCGACGGCATCGGATTGGCCACGATGCCCATCGGGATCAACCACATCGAGAGCGTCAACGTCTACATCGTCGAAGACGGCGACTCGGTGACCCTGGTGGACTGCGGCATGTGGCATCCAGGTGAGCCCGACGACGGGTTGTCCACACTGCGCCACGCGCTCAACTCCCGAGGCTACGTGCTCGACGACATCTCACGAATCATCGTCACCCACGCTCACATCGACCACTACGGTATGGCCGGCAGACTGATGGAACTGACCGGCGCCGAGCTGCTCATGCACGCCATGACCGATCTGGACTGCGAAAAATACCGGCATCCTGACACCGCTCAGGCGCGAAAGCGCGACACCTACAGTGACCACGGCGTGCCCAAGTCCGAGTTGCCCGCTTTCGCCGACACGCTCGTCGCCTGGCTGCCGTACCTCCATTCCGTGGTCGAAGCCTCCACGCGTCTGAACGGGGGCGAGGTACTCACTATTGGCACACGCCAGTGGGAGGTCCTGCACACTCCCGGTCACTCACTCGGTCACGTCTGCCTGTGGTCGCCGACTGACAGACTCCTGTTCTCGGGCGACCACCTGCTACCGGCGGTCACTCCACCAGTCACATTCGAGCGCGGATTCGACAAGGATCCGCTCCGCAGCTATCTGGCGTCGCTCAAGCTGGTCGCCGAGCGCGACCCAACGCTGGTGATGCCAGGACACGGCCGCGCATTCGCCGACGGCCGACGGCGAGTCGATGCGATAACGCGCAACAAACAACGCCGGCTCGACGCCATCCACACCATGATCCGCAGCCACCCCTGCACCGTCCGTGAGATCGCGGAAGTTCAGGTCGCGAAGGCCCTCTTGAAGTTTCAGCGGAATCTGGCAATGGCTGAGACGCTCGCACATCTGGCCTACCTGCGGTGGCAGGGACTGATTGAGCGGCGAACCCGCGAGGACGGGGTGTACGAGTGGTACTCGACCGATGAGGCCTCGCGCTGAGTTGACCCGAGCCGGCCGATCCGGCGGATAGGCTCGGACTCCGTGCGCGCCGTGCTGATCGTGAACCCGAACGCGACGTCGACCACCCCGGCGGGCCGCGATCTGCTCGCCCACGCGCTGGAGAGCCGCGTGAAGCTGACAGTCGCGCACACCGATCACCGAGGCCATGCCATCGAGATCGCCCGTGACGCGGCACGTGAGGGCGTCGACATGGTGATCGTGCACGGCGGCGACGGCACGGTGAACGAGGTCGTCAACGGGATTCTCGGCGAGGCCGGTCCCGGCAGCCAGGCGCCTGCCGTCGGAGTGGTCCCTGGCGGCTCGGCCAACGTATTCGCCCGTGCGCTGGGCATCAGCCCCGACCCGATCGAGGCGACGAACCAACTCGTCGACTTGCTGTCGGTGTACCGCACGCGCAAGTCCTGGCGCCGCATCGGGCTGATGGACTGCGGCGAACGCTGGTGCGTGTTCACCGCGGGCATGGGCGTGGACGGCGACGTGGTCGCCGCCGTCGAGGCCCAGCGCGACAAGGGCCGCAAGGTGACCGCATCCCGCTACATCCGCGTCGCGATCCGCGAGATGCTGGCCAGCGCCCGCAAGGAGCCGACCCTGACGCTGCACCTACCGAACCGGGAGCCCGTCCCGGATGTTCACTTCGCATTCGTGTCGAACTCGAGTCCGTGGACGTATGCCAACACACGCCCCGTCTGGACGAACCCCACCACCACCTTCGAGACCGGCCTCGGCGTGTTCGCGACCACCAGCATGAACGTCTGGGCCAATTTGGGGCTGGTGCGACGGATGGTGTCAAAGAAACCGCGCATCGAAGCCAAGCACCTGATCCGCGACGACGATCTGCCGTGGGTGCGGGTGACGAGCGACACGCCGGTGGCGTGTCAGATCGACGGTGACTATGTGGGTCCGCGGCATGCGATGACCTTCACCGCGGTGCCCGATGCGCTGGGCGTGCTGGCACCACCCGCAAAGAAGCCCTCTGAGCTGCAGAAATAAGATCCGATCGGCCAAATTAGGGCGCAGGTTCGTTCAGTGTAGTACAAACGAATGAGGGTTCTGCTAACGACCCTCGTTAGTGAGATTACCCACTTGTTAACTCACGAGTATTGACATCTGTTCAGCCTGTGAAAGCATCGGATGCAACAGTGCAGAAACATTTCGAGTGCACGCGTTAACAGCCGAAGAAAAGCTCGTGCGCCCTGCTGCGCACACAGTAAGGAGAGTTGGACCTATGGATTGGCGCCACAAGGCGGTCTGTCGCGACGAGGACCCGGAGCTGTTCTTCCCCGTGGGGAACAGTGGGCCGGCCCTTGCGCAGATCGCTGACGCGAAGCTTGTCTGTAACCGCTGCCCGGTGACCACTGAGTGCCTCACCTGGGCATTGGATTCGGGCCAGGACGCTGGCGTGTGGGGTGGCATGAGCGAGGACGAACGGCGCGCGCTGAAGCGGCGCAACGCTCGCACCAAGGCACGCAGCGGGGTGTAACCGCTACCCAGTGTTCCGCATTTAGCTACGGCCCCGGCAAATTTGTCGGGGCCGTATCTGTGTGCAATAGAAGTTTCTGCGAGAAATACCGCACACAATCGTCAATTTGCGAAATCGGTCACATGTTGTGACCGCACTGTGTGGTTACTGAGCTAGCCGCGCCTTGCGCCCGATCGGCACCCGCAGCACCACATCCGTCCCGCCGGTCGGCACGTCGTGCATGCCGAGCGAACCGTCCAGCTCCGCCGACACCAGCGTCCGGACGATCTGCAGGCCCAGCCGGTCCGACTTTTCCAGGCTGAAGCCGTCGGGCAGCCCTTTGCCGTCGTCGTGAACGACGACGTCGAGCCAGCGCGCTGAGCGTTCCGCGCGGATCGTCACACAGCCCTGCTGTTTGGTGCCGTCGAAGGCGTGCTCGATGGCGTTCTGCACGAGCTCGGTGATCACCATGATCAACGCGGTGGCACGATCGGCGTCCAGTACACCGAGGTCGCCGACCCGGTTTATGCGGATCGGGGTGTCCACTGTCGCAACGTCATTCATGATCGGCAGAATCCGGTCGACCACCTCGTCGAGGTTGACCTCCTCGTCCACCGACATCGACAGCGCATCGTGCACGAGCGCGATGGACGAAACCCGCCGCACGGATTCGATCAACGCCTCGCGGCCCTCGGCGTTGTTCGTGCGCCTGGCCTGAAGCCGCAGCAGTGCGGCGACGGTCTGCAGATTGTTCTTCACACGGTGGTGGATCTCGCGGATGGTCGCGTCCTTGGACAGCAACGCGCGGTCGCGGCGCTTGACCTCGGTGACATCCCGGATCAGCACCGCGGCACCAACGGCCTTGCCGTGCACCACCAATGGCAGCGTGCGCAGCAGCACGGCCGCGCCCCCGGCGTCGACCTCCATGCGCATGCTCGACCCGCCGGCCAGTGAGTCGCGGACGTGATTGGCCAGTTCCTGCGCCTCGAATGGATCACCGATCAACGGCCGGGTGACGGCGACTAGGTTGTGGCCCTCGAGTTCAGCCGTCAGCCCCATCCGGTGATAGGCCGAGATCGCATTCGGGCTGGCGAAAGTGACGTCGCCTACCTCGTTGAGGCGGATGAACCCGTCGCCGACGCGGGGGCTCGAACGTGACATCGCCAGATCGCCGACGTTGGGGAAGGTGCCGTCGGAGAGCATCAGCAACAGGTCACCGGCGCAGTCGAGATAGGCGCTCTCCAGGGGGCTGGCCTTGCGGGCGGCGGCAAGCGCCGTCTGATGCGTCAGCACCGCCACCACTTCGTTGTTGTATCGCACCGGCACGGCCTCCACTTTGAGACCGGCTGAATCCTCTTGTCCCCCAATGTTTTCCCGGCCTATCGTGCCGGACTCGAATGCCGCCGTCACCAGCGGCACGTGGTCGTCATCCTCCAGGGTGCCGACGGCATCGGCCAGCAGTACGGTCGGCGCGGTATTCGGCCGGACCTGCGCGACGCACACCAGCGCGCCGTCGTCGCGATGCACCCACATCAGGTAATCGGCGAACGACAGGTCAGCCAGCAGCTGCCACTCACCCACCACGGCGTGCAGGTGATCGACGGCATTGCCGGGCAGCATCGTGTGCTCGGCGAGCAGGTCACCGAGGGTGGACATCGGCGCTCACTCCGGCGTGACGGCCGTCAGCTGATCACCGCGATGAGGTCGCCGGCCTGGATGACATCGCCAACCGACACACTCACCTTGCTGACGGTGCCTGCCACCTCGGCGAGCACCGGAATCTCCATCTTCATCGACTCCAGCAGCACCAGGGTGTCGCCCTCACCGATCTGGTCGCCCTCGTGAACCACGACCTCAAGCACACTGGCTACGATCTCGGCGCGAACGTCCTCGGCCATCTTCACCCCTTTCGGCTGCTTTACGCCGCTCTATCGAACCACAACGGCTCGGGGAGGGTGGGGTGGCCGCGCCATGAGACAATGGACGCAAGCACAACCAAATGGAGGATCAGCATGGCCAAGCGAGGCCGCAAGAAACGCGACCGTAAGCACTCAAAGGCAAATCACGGAAAGCGCCCCAATTCCTAGGGGCGCTTTTTCGTCTCAGCTGCCGCGGATGATCGTGGTGCGGCTGATCTCGATCCGCAGCCGTTCGCGAAGCCGATCCGGCGCCTTCTCGCCGCTGCACTTCTTGGCGATCAGCGACTTCACCCGCTCCTCGACGCCGTAGTAACGCAGGCATGTCGGGCATTCTTCGAGATGGTGCCGCAGCTTGTCGCGCGTCTCCGCCGTGCACTCACCGTCCAGCAGCGTCCATACCTCGGCGATGACTGCCGCGCACTCGGGATGCTCGGGATCGATCGGTCCGACCGGCGGGGACCAACGCTCGTCATCGCTCATGAGGACACCTCCTCCGGCGTGTCGAGCTGCTGCTGTCCGCGAATGAAGCCGCGGTCCCTTGCGACGTCGGCCAACAGCTCGCGCAGTTGGCGCCTGCCGCGGTGCAACCGGGACATCACGGTCCCAATCGGCGTGTCCATGATCTCGGCGATCTCCTTGTAGGGGAAGCCCTCGACGTCGGCGTAGTACACCGCCATCCGGAATTCCTCGGGCAGTGCTTGTAGGGCTTCCTTGATCTCGCTGTCCGGCAGCGCCTCCAGCGCCTCCACCTCGGCCGACCGCAGGCCTGTCGAGCTGTGCTCGGCATTCGCGGCAAGCTGCCAGTCGGTGATCTCCTCGGTCGGGTACTCCGACGGCTGGCGCTGCTTCTTGCGGTAGCTGTTGATGTAGGTGTTGGTCAGGATCCGGTAGAGCCACGCCTTGAGGTTCGTTCCCTCACGGAACGACCGGAAGCCGGCGTAGGCCTTCACCATGGTTTCCTGCAGCAAGTCTTCTGCGTCGGCGGGGTTGCGAGTCATTCGCAGCGCACCACCGTAGAGCTGGTCGAGCAGCGGAATCGCGTCGCGCTCGAACCGCGCCGTCAGCTCGGCATCGGTTTCCAGAGAAGATGAAGCCCTGTCGGATCCCGACGTCTCTGGCGCCGTATCCGGCGCCGACCCGTCGATGTCGGTCATTGTGGGGAACACCGTCCCTTCTGTTGCGGCGCCACCAAACAGGCCCGGTATATCCACCGGACGCTCCAGGCACATGGCAAGCACCAAAGACCCCTTCCTTCGATCCTAGAGGCTGAGACCGACATGACCCGTTTACGGGCCGAACTGCAAGCAATAACAGCACGGACAGCCGCGGTTGTTCCCGCATTACGCTGAGCCAGTGGTGCGCGCGGCAACCCCGGCAATCGCGGCCCTGCTGGCCGCGGAGGTCCCTCATGAGGTCATTCAGTACCATCACGACCCCCGAAACGAGTCGTTCGGCGAGGAGGCCGCCGAGGAGCTTGCGCAGGTCGAGGGCGTCAACCCCGAGCAGGTGTTCAAGACACTCGTCATCGCGCTGCCCAAGGGTCTGGCCGTCGCGGTGATCCCCGTGCCGTCGAAGCTGTCGCTGAAGGCCGCCGCGGCTGCGCTGGGCGTGCCGAAGGCGGCGATGGCCGACCCGGCAGCCGCGCAACGGTCCACGGGCTACGTCCTCGGCGGCATTTCGCCGTTCGGCCAGCGCAAGCCGTTGCCGACCGTGGTCGACGCCTCGGCGATGCACTGGGATCGCGTGCTGTGCAGCGCGGGCAAGCGCGGCTGGGATGTCGCGGTGCATCCGCAAGACCTGATCCGGCTGACCAACGCGGTCACGGCCGATATCCGCGCCTAGCGGCTAAGCCTTGATATCCGAAGGGTGTTTCGCCAATGGCGTCGTCTTGATGTCCATGTAGGGAAACAGCGGCAGGCCGGAAAGGATGTCGTGTAGTTCGTCGTTGGAGTCGACGTCGAATATCGAGAAGTTCGCGTATTCACCGACGATCCGCCAGATGTGCGGCCATTTGCCGGCCCGCTGCAGCTGCTGGCTGTAGGCCTTTTCCCTCGACACGAGGTGGGCCAGCGTGTCGGGTTCCAGGTCGTGAGGAATGCGGACATCCATCCGCACGTGAAACAGCATCCGCCGATCAGCTCCGCACCGGATCGAGCACGAAGTCGTAACCCATGGCGTAGCCGCCGTCAGGCCCTTCCACTGGGGCCAGCATCAACTCGGGCTTCACCGCGGTCGCGATGTCGTCCTCGTTGTGCGGGTCACCGGGGAAATACAGCTGGGCGGTCAGCAATTCATGTCCCGGCGCCGACACCTTCACATGCAGGTGCGCGGGGCGCCAGGCGTGCCAGCCCGCGGCGGAGATCAGCTTGCCGCACGATCCGTCGGTGGGTATCTGGTACGGGGCGGGGCGAATCGTCGTGATCTTGAACTTGCCGTCCGGTCCTGTCGAGAATGACCCGCGCAGATTCCATTCGGGAATGCCAGGCGCGAACTGCGAATAGAAGCCGTCGGCGTCGGCGTGCCACAGCTCAACCATGCCCGCCAAGGGTTTTCCGTCGGTGGAGGTGATCGTGCCCTCCCACACCAGCTGGCTGCCCTGCTCGCCGTCGCGCATCGGAATCGTGCCGTCGGCGCCTAGTTCTGGTGCATTCGGCACGTAGTACGGGCCCTCGATACTGCCCTTGTTGCCCTCGCGATGTGACGTCGCGACATCTTCGACGACGTGCTCAACCCAGACGTCGAGGAACAGCGGCCACTCCCCATCCTGGCCCACCTGGATCAGCCACGCCTTGAGCGCGTTGTACTCGTCGTAGGTGACCTTGTGCTCGCGGATCGTGTCGTGCACGGCGTCGAGCACCGCGCGGGCCAGCAGGTCCACCCGTTCCTTCGGGGTGTCCTTGACCGCTTCGAACGGCGATTTGTCGGTGTGGAACCGTTCGGTCGCCGACGCACCTGAGGCGGCGGCGGTTGCATGTTCGGTCGGGGTTTCGAATGTCGTCACTGTTGTTCTCCTCGTGGGATGTTGGGCTGTTCAGTTGTCGGTTCGGTATCGCGCGAGCCGGTCTGGATCGATGTCGATGCCCAGGCCGGCGCCGGCTGGGGTGTGCAGGAGACCGTCGCGGATCTGCAGTGGCTCGGTCAGCAGGTCGTCGCTCATATCCAGGAAGTTCGACAGCTCGCCGGCCCGCCGGGAGGTGAGCTGGTACGCCGCCCCGAATGCCACGGTGCACGCCGTGCCGACCTGCCCGTCGATCTGGTTGCCCATCACGATCTCCAGGCCCAGGCCCTCCGCGAGGTGGTGCACCCGCTGCGAGCCGGTGAATCCGGTGCGGGCCGTCTTGATACTGATTGCGGTCGCCGACTTGCCGAGCACTTCGCGGGTCACGTCTGCCGGCGTGGGTACCGACTCGTCGGCGATGAACGGGACGTCGAGGTGCTCGACGAGCCAGCGGCGGCCCATCACGTCGTCAGCCGGGCACAATTCCTCGGCGAACAACAGGTCCAGATCGGCCATTTCCTTCATGGCGCGCAACGACTCTGACGCCGTCCAGCCGCGGTTGCCGTCGACGTACAGTTCGACCGCGCCACCGAACCGCTCGCGCAATGCGCGCACCACCGCGGTGTCCAACGACACCGGACGCCGGCCGACCTTGACCTTGAATGTGGTGATGCCGTAGGTATCCCGAATCCGTTCCGCCTCGGCGACCATCTTGGCCGGGTCGTCGAACCCGAGCATGTGGCTGACGCGCATGCGGTCGGTGAACCCGCCGAGCATCGCGCTGACCGGCAGCCCGAGCGTGCGCCCGAGCGCATCCCACACCGCCATGTCGACCGCCGCCTTGGCGGTGGGATTGCCGACGGTGCGTGCGATTCGGGTGGTGATGACCTCCCGTTCCAGCAGCGTCAGCCCGACTATCTGCGGTGCGAAGATCTGTTCGATGACCGCGACGATGCCTGCTTGGGTCTCGCCGTAGGTGAAGGGCCGCGGCGGCGCTTCGGCCACGCCGACCACGCCCTCGTCGGTATGCACCCGCACCAGTACGTGTTCGGCGGTGTCGACCTCGCCGGAGGCGAACTTGAGCGGTTTGGTGTACGGGATGGCGAACGGGATCGCCTCGATACGAACGATTTTCACGGCTGTCCTCCGGAGGTCAAAGCATCGGCGGCGAACATGCTGTCGAGGACACCGACGACTGCGTCGACGAGCGGGTTGTCCGCTCCCGCGCGCCAGGCCAACGCCAAATCAATGGTTCCCGCGTCGAGTAGGTCCCGGAACACCAGGCCCTCGAGCGGCAGCGCGCGCACCGATTGAGGGACAACGGCGACGCCCAGCCCGGCGGCGACCAGGGCCAGCAGCACAGCGGTGCCCGCCGCCTCGTGTTCACGGTGCGGAACGAACCCGGCCTGCCTGCAGCTGCGCAGTACCGCTTCGTTGACCGCGGAGTCGCGCGCCCCGTAAGCCACGAACGGCTCGTTGCGCAGATCTGTCATCGACACGACGGGCTCGACGGCCAGCCGGTGGTCCACCGAAATCGCAAGCACGAGCGCCTCGGTGTCGATCGGCCGCAACTCGATGTCGTCACCGACCGCGGGCGGACGCAGCACACCGAGGTCAAGGGTGCCGGCGCGCAGGTGCTCGCATTGGTCAGGAGTCAGCATGTCGGCCTGGATCTCCAGCGCGACGCCGGGCAGTTCGCGCTTGACCACCCGGGCGATGCGGGGCAGATGCGAGAAGGCCGCGGTCCCTGTCAGCCCCAACCGGACCAGGCCGCTGCGTCCCGCGGCGATGCGGCGCGCACCGCGCACGGCGTCGTCCACACCGGCGAGAATGCGGGTGGCTTCGGCCTGCAGGAACTCACCGGCAGCGGTCAGCGACACCTGCCGGGTGGTGCGGGTGAACAGCGAGGCGTCGAGTTCGGCCTCCAGTTGCCGGATCGCGTACGACAGCGCCGGCTGTGCGACATGAAGTTGCTCCGCGGCCTGTCCGAAATGGCAGGTCTTGGCCACGGCGATGAAATACCGCAGGTGACGTAGCTCCATGGCTGTCTCGCGCTTTCCTGGTCGGGCCCACTTGTGACGGGCGACACGCTCAGCGTATGGCGGCCATCGATAAATGACAAAGACCAAATTTCCATCTATTGATCGATGACATCAATGAATTCGGACCTAGGCCAGGACTAGGAATTTGCCTCGTGTGACCCGGGCCACCCGATGCGATGGTCGAAAAAACCCACCCGCTGGAGGCAACATGACCACACCGACCGCCGAGAGGCTCGACCATCTGGCGAACGTCCTCGCCGACGCGGTGATCGACGATCGCGAGGCCGGCATCTACCGGGCCAACCGTCGGATCTTCACCGACGAAGAGATCTTCGAACTGGAGATGAAGCACATCTTCGAGGGCAACTGGATCTACCTGGCTCATGAAAGCCAGTTGCCCAACCCGGGCGACTACTTCACCACCTACATGGGCAGGCAGCCGGTGATGATCACCCGCGACAAGGAGGGCGGACTGCACTGCCTGATCAACGCCTGTGCACACCGCGGCGCGATGATCTGTCGGCGCAAGACGGACAACCGGATGACGCTGACCTGCCCGTTCCACGGCTGGACGTTCCGCAACGACGGCACGCTTCTGAAGGTGAAGGATCCGGATGGGGCCGGCTACCCCGCCACGTTCGACGTCGACGGATCACACAACCTGACCCGTGTCGCGCGGTTCGAGAGCTACCGGGGCTTCCTGTTCGGCAGCCTCAATCCCGATGTGCTGCCGCTGTCCGAGCATCTCGGCGACACCACGAAGGTCATCGACATGCTCGTCGACCAGTCCCCCGACGGGCTGGAGGTGCTCCGCGGTTCCTCGACCTACACCTATGACGGCAACTGGAAAGTGCAGGCGGAGAACGGCGCCGACGGGTACCACGTCACCGCGACGCACTGGAACTACGCGGCCACCACCTCGCGGCGCGGCACCGGCGAATCCAAGAACGACGCCAAGGTGCTCGACGCCGGCAGTTGGGGCAAGTCCGGCGGTGGCTACTGGTCCTACCCGAATGGGCACCTGTGCCTGTGGACCTGGGCGGCCAACCCGCAGGACCGCCCTCTCTGGGACAAGATCGACGAACTCAAGCGGCAATTCGGCGACGCGAAGGGCGAGTTCATGGTCAGCGGTTCCCGCAACCTGTGCCTGTATCCGAATGTCTATCTGATGGACCAGTTTTCGACGCAGATCCGGCACTTCCGCCCGATCGCACCGGACAAGACCGAGGTCACCATCTACTGCATCGCGCCGAAGGGTGAGAGCGCCGCGGCCCGGGCGCATCGCATCCGCCAGTACGAGGACTTCTTCAACGCCTCCGGCATGGCCACTCCCGACGACCTGGAGGAGTTCCGGTCCTGCCAGCTGACCTTCCGGGCGCAGGCAGCACCGTGGAACGACATGAGCCGGGGCGCCGAGCACTGGCTGTCCGGACCGGACTCGGTCGCGGAATCACTTGGCATGCAGGGGGTTATCTCGGCAGGCGTCCGCAATGAAGACGAGGGTCTCTATCCGGTCCAGCATGGCTTCTGGCTGGAGACCATGCGCACAGCCCTCGCGAAAGAACACGCGACCCGGACGGAGAACTGACGATGACCACGACACAGGCGGGCGCAAAGCTCGTCACTCAGAACATGATTGAGCAGTTCCTCTATCGCGAGGCGCGCTACCTCGATGACCGCGAGTTCGAGAAGTGGTTGGCGTGTTACGCCGACGATGTCGTGTACTGGATGCCGTCCTGGGACGACAACGACATGTTGGTCGAGGATCCACAGCGCGACATATCACTGATCTACTACGCGAACAAGGGTGGCTTGGAGGATCGGGTCTTCCGGATCCGCACCGAACGCTCGTCTGCGACGTCGCTGCCGGAGCCGCGCACCAGCCACAACATCAGCAACGTCGAGGTCATCGAACGCCGTGGTGACATCGTAGACGTCCGATTCAATTGGCACACAATGTATTTCCGTTACAAGACGGTCGACCCGTACTACGGGACCTCGTTCTACACCATCGACTTCTCCGGCGAGCAGCCGCTGATCCGGCGTAAGACGGTGGTTCTGAAAAACGACTACATCCACCACGTGGTGGATGTCTACCACTTCTGAGGTGCCCGAATGACTACTCATAAAGTGGCGCTCGCCTTCGAGGACGGCGTCACCCGGTTCATCAACTGCCGCGAAGACCAGACCGTCGCCGACGCCTCGTACCGGCAACGCATCAACATCCCGCTGGACTGCCGCGACGGCGCCTGCGGCACCTGCAAGGCGTTCTGCGAGTCGGGGCGGTTCGACGGCGGAACGTACATCGACGACGCGCTGTCCGCGGACGAGGCTGCGGAAGGCTTTGTGTTGCCGTGCAGCATGAAGCCCCGATCGGACCTGGTGCTGCAGATCGCCAGCACCTCAGAAGTCGCCAAGACACAGGCGGCCACCTACACGGGGAAGCTGGTTGAGCTGCAACGGCTCTCGGCGACGACGGTGCGGTTCGGCGTGGAGATCCCGGACCGGGAGCAGCTGGCGTTCCTGCCGGGGCAGTACGTCAACATCGCGGTGCCCGGCACCGACATGACTCGTTCCTATTCGTTCAGCAACGCCCCGCATGAGACGCAACTCACCTTCCTGGTGAAGCTGACGCCTGGCGGCGCGATGTCCGGCTACCTCGCCGACCGAGCCGCGGTCGGTGACGAGATCACTTTCACCGGTCCGCACGGCTCGTTCTTCCTGCGCGAAATCGATCGGCCGGTGCTGCTGTTGGCAGGCGGCACCGGGCTGGCGCCGATCCTGGCGATGCTGCGCAAGATGCGCACCGAGGGCAGCCACCGCAAGGCCCACCTGGTCTACGGCGTCAGCACCGACGCGGACCTGGTGGAGCTCGACACGCTGTCCGAAGTGGCGGCCGGTTTGACCGGATTCAGTTGGGACTACTGCGTTTCCGACCCGGCCAGCACGGCAGAGAACAAGGGCTTCGTGATGAGCCTGATGCGGCCCGAGCACATGTACGACGGAGATGTCGCGATCTACCTCTGCGGGCCGCCGCCGATGGTCGAGGCGGTGCGCAAGCACGTCGCCGAGGCAGGTATCGAGCCCACCGGCTTCTACTACGAGAAGTTCGCGCTCGCGCCGCCCGCCGCCGCGGAGCCACCGCCAGGGCCGGTTGTCGACAGCCCTGCTCCGAGCGAAGAGCTGCTGCTCTCGCCCGACGCCCGCGCAATGGCGGGGCAGCAGGCATTTCCTGCCGTCGAGATCGACCACTGGGTGGGATCGGTCGCGCTCACCGATCACCACGATGTAGCACGACGGATCGCCGGGCAGTTGATCGGCGTGCAGGGCCCCGGCGACGGCGGGGTAGGCCGACTCGACGAAGATCCGGCATTGCTGCCATCCGGTGCGCGCACGATCGCAGGCCAGGAGTTGTTCCCGCCGTCCTCTGTCGAAACACCCACTCCCCCAGCGGCTGCCACGGTCGCTGCGGACGGTTACCAGATCGGCGAGGAACATCCGGCGGTCCACGAATCGGACGCGATCTTCGAGGCGCGCGAGGCCCTCGAGCTGGGGGCGCTGGAGCTGACCATGGGCAGGCTGTCCAGCCAACAGCTGGCGGGCTACCGGTTACTCGCCGAACTGACGCTGCCGTATGTCGAGGGCGACCGATTTGTCGACGCCGCCCAGTACACCGAAACAAACGCTGCGTTCCATGACTACCTGTTCACCCTGACCGGCAACGAACATCTGTTGCAGGCGTACAAGGCACTCGGCGTGAAAGGACGGATGAGTGAGGTGCTGCGCAACGCCATCTGGTGCCACCCGTTGTGCGCGCAGGACCACGTCGACATCGTCAGCGCCTTCGATCGCGGCGATCGCGACACCGCCCGAGCCCTCATCGCCGCGCACGCCGACCGGTCCAAACAGACCATGCGGCGGGCGATGGCCGACGCGCAGGCGGCCCGGCGACCGAAGTTCGTCACCCCGGGCCGGTTCGCAGGCAAGGTCGTCGTCCTCACCGGCGCGGCTCAAGGCATCGGCGAGTACACCGCCCGCCGTATCAACGCCGAAGGCGGCACATTGGTCTTGGCCGACCGCTCCGAGCTGGTCAAGGAACTGGCCGATGAGCTGGCGACCGCCGGGCCGGACACGCTGGCGGTCACCGTCGACCTCGAGCAGCCGGAGGGCGCGCAAACCCTTGTTCGACAAGCACTTTCCCGCTTCGGCCGGATCGACGTGTTGGTCAACAATGTCGGCGGCGCCATCAACTTCAAGCCGTTCATCGAATTCACCGACGCGGAGATCCGCGCCGAGATCGATCGCTCGCTGATGACCACGCTCTACACCTGCCGCGCCGTGCTGCCGTCGATGGTGGCCCGCGGTACGGGCGTCGTCGTCAACGTCTCCTCCGCGGCCACTCGCGGCGTCCACCGCATCCCGTATTCGGCGGCCAAAGGCGGCATCAACGCGATCACCGCCTCACTCGCAAAGGAGTACGCCGACGCCGGCATTCGCGTGGTCGCGACCGCGCCTGGCGGCACCGAAGCGCCGCCGCGGCGGATCTCGCGGGGCACGCCGGAGCCCGCGAACGACACCGAACGCGCCTGGTTCCAGGCGCATATCGACCAAACGCTCGACTCGTCGCTGATGAAGCGGTACGGGACGCTCGACGAACAGGCGGCTGCGATCTGCTTCCTGGCCTCCGAAGAAGCCTCCTACGTCACCGGCACGGTACTGCCGGTCGCGGGCGGCGACCAGGGCTAACGGGCTGTCACCGCTACGCTGGGACGGTGATCATCGTGGCCACGACGTGCGTCGGGCGCGATCGGGAGCTGGCCGAGCTCGACAGGCGGCGCGTAGCGACCGCGACCCGCGGCGCGGACGTCGTCGCGGTCGTCGGTGAGCCCGGCATCGGCAAGAGCGCACTGTTGCGCCGGCTCACCGACGAGCACCCAGGTGCCCGTTGGGCCCGGGCCGCCGTTTGGGAGGCCGACACGCCCGGGGCGGTGCTGAGCCAGCTGCTTCAGGAGCAGGTGCCCGCCGAACCGGTCGCGGCGGCAAGGCATTTCGTGGACCGGATCACAGCCCCGACGCTCGTCGTGGTCGATGACGCCGAGCACACCGATGACGCCTCCCTGCATGCACTGGCCACGGCGGTGCGGCACCATCGCGACGTAGGGCTGCTGGTGGTGCTCGGGATGACGGATCGGCAGGCACGGGTTGCAGACCTGATCTCCGACGAGATCCGGCTCGAGGGCCTCGATGCTGCGGCGGTGGCCGAACTCGCCGCATCGCGCGGGCGGGTGCTGCACCCGGCGAAGGCCGACGTCCTCACGCGGCACACCGGCGGCAATCCACGACACATCCTGGCGCTGCTCGACGAGGTGCCGGCCGCGGTGTGGTCACGCCCCGATGCCCAGCTGCCCGCCCCGTCGCCCGTCGTGACCGAGGTGGACGCCAGGATGCGCCGATGCGGCCCGCAGGGACGGGCGCTGGTAGCTGCGCTGGCGATCCTCGACGAGACCGCATCGCTCGGCGAGGCCGCGAAGCTGGCCGGCCTCGACGAGCCGCTGACGGCGATCGATGAGGCGGTCACCGCAGGGCTTGTGACCCGCTGGGCGGATGACGACCCACGCCTGCGCGACGCTCTTACCAGGGCCGCCGTGCTCGGCCTGATGGGCGCGCACGCGGCCCGCGACGCCCACCGTCGGGCCGCCAAGATCGTCGCCGATCCCGCGCGCCGGCTCGGTCATCGGGTTGCCGCCACACCCATCGCGGATCCGTCACTCGCCGACGAGGTTGACCGGCTGGCCCGCCAACGAGGCACCCAGGGCGCCTGGGCGGAAGCCGCGCGGCTGTTCCGGGATGCCAGCCGGCTCACCGCTGACTCGCTTTTGCGCGACGATCGGCTCACCCGCTCGGTGGACGCCCTCGTCGCAGCCGGCGACTGCGAGGGAGCCGCCGCCCTGGTTCCCGCCGTGGAAAGCCTGCGGGAGACGCCGCTGCGCAACGCCGTACTGGCTTACCTGGCGATCGTGCGCGGCCGAGCGACCGAGGCGCAGGTGAGACTCGGCCGGGCGTGGGACATCGTCAACGTCGAGCGCGATCCGGATACGGCCGCGCTGATCGCCCAGCGCTACGTGCTGCATTCCCTTACCCGTTGCCGCAGTGAGGAACTCGTCGAATGGGCCGACCGTGCGATCGCGCTCGCCGGCGACGACTCACCCGCGGGCATCGAGGCGGCCGCCATCCGCGGGCTCGGCCTGTCCGGGTGCGGCCGGTTCGCCGAGGCCACGGCGGCATACGACGACCTGACGAATCGAGTCCGGCACGGCGCCCAGGCGCAGCGGGTCACCATGGGTCAGGGCTGGCTACAGCTGTCCATCGACGACATCGACGGCGCCCGCATCAGCCTCGAAAGCGCCATCGCGATGGCACAATTGGGCGGTTCCGCGCGAATCACGCTGTGGGCGCTGGGCTGGCTGGCCCGGGTGCAGTTCCTGACCGGCGAGTGGGACCGGGCGCTGCACACCGTCGAACAGGGCCGCGCGCTGGCAGCCTCGAGCGGCATCGTGCTGACAACGCCCCTGCTGGAGTGGACCGCGGCCGAAGTGCATGCGCTGCGCGGAAACTGGCCCGATGCGGCGACGGCCGCGCGTAGCGCAGACGCGGTCACCCAGGACTACGACATGATGCGGATCCCGACCCTGCTCGCCCGCGCGCAGATCGCCGAGGCCGAGGCCGACTACGGGAAGGTACGCCCGGCGCTCGAGCCGCTGACGCGAATGACATCCGGTACCGCCGTGAACGAGTCGGGGCTGTGGCCGTGGGCGGACGTGATGGCCAACGCGTTGGTCCTCGACGGGCAGCCCGACTCCGCCGACGCGTTTCTGCGGCCACACGAGGAACGGGCTCGGGCACAGGGACGGCGGTCTGCGATGGCGCGGCTTGGTTACGCGCGGGGCCGGCAGTTGGGTGCGATAGGCGACTTGGCAGCGGCCCGAAGGTCTTTCGATGAATCGCTGGAGCTGCTGGACGGCACGCCGCTGCGCTACGACCTCGCGCGGGTGAATTTCGCCTACGGCCAGACATTGCGCCGGGCGGGCAAGCGTCGCGATGCCGACGCGATCATCAGCACCGCGCGCGATATCTACCTCTCGCTGGGCGCGCACACGTATGTGCAGCGCTGCGAGCGGGAGCTCAAGGCAGGCGGTCTGCACATGGTGCGCGGAGCACGCGGCCACACCGAACTCACGCCTCAGGAGGAGGCAGTGACTTCGCTTGTGGCCCAAGGCCTGTCCAACCGCGAGGTGGCCGCCGAGCTGTACGTGTCACCGAAGACGGTGCAGTACCACCTGACCCGGATCTACGCCAAGCTCGGTATCCGGTCCCGTTCCGAGCTGGCGGCGCTGCGCCGCTGATCGGTAACGGGGGCGGCGGTATTGGCAACCACGTCGTCGTATTTGACGCCCGGTGCCAGCTCGAGGACCTCGAATCCGGAGCCCGCCACATCCAGCACGGCGAGATCGGTGATGACGCGGCTGACCACCGCCCGGCCGGTCAGCGGCAGGTCGCACGACGCGACGAGCTTGGCCTGACCGGACTTGGTCACGTGTTCCATCAGCACGATCACACGGCCAGCTCCGTTCACCAGATCCATTGCGCCGCCCATGCCCTTGACCATCGCGCCCGGCACCATCCAGTTGGCCAGATCACCGTTCATCGCGACCTGCATACCGCCGAGCACTGCGACGTCGACATGGCCGCCGCGGATCATCGCGAAACTCGTTGCGGAGTCGAAGTACGACGCACCCGGTAGCACAGACACCGTCTGCTTGCCTGCGTTGATCAGGTCGGGATCGACCTCGTCGTCGTACGGGAACGGGCCCACCCCCAGGATCCCGTTCTCGGCGTGCAGCGTGACGTCGGACTCCGCGGGCAGGTAGTCCGGGATCAGCGTCGGCAGCCCGATGCCGAGGTTGACGTAGTCCCCATCCTTCAGTTCCAGCGCCGCGCGGGCGGCCATTTCACCACGGGTCCAGCTCATTTCACGGTCTCCTCAGGGCGACTGCGGGTGGTGCGCTTCTCGATGTCCTTGCGGGCCGCCTGCTCGGGCGTCAGCGCGACAATCCGCTTGACGAAGATCCCTGGCAGATGGATCTCGTCCGGGTGCAACGCGCCGACCGCGACGACCTCTTCGGCCTCCACCACGGTGAGCCGTCCGGACATCGCCGCCGGCGGGTTGAAATTGCGTGCGGCCGCATGGAATTTGCAGTTGCCCGCGGTGTCCACCACGGCCGCGCGGATCAGCGCGTAGTCGGTCACGATGCCCTCTTCGAGCACCATCTCCTTGCCTCCGAAGGTGCGCACTTCCTTGGGCGGTGACGCGAGCGCGATGCTGCCGTCGGGGTGATAACGCCACGGCAGACCGCCTGCGGCGACCAGCGTTCCGACGCCGGTGGGCGTGAAGAATGCGCCGATGCCGCTGCCGCCTGCGCGCAGTCGTTCGGCCAGCGTGCCCTGCGGCGTCAGCTCCACGGTCAGCTCGCCCGCAAGGTACTGCCGGGCGAATTCCTTGTTCTCGCCGACGTAGGAGGCGATCACCCGGCTGATCCGGCCGGCTTCCAGCAGCAGGCCCAGACCGGCGCCATCCACGCCGCAGTTGTTCGACGCGATGCTCAGGTCGGTGGCGCCCTGCTCCAGCAGCGCCTCGATGAGGAACCATGGAATGCCCGCCAGGCCGAATCCCCCAACGGCCAGGCTGGCGCCGTCCGGGATATCGGCGACTGCTTCGGCTGGCGACCCGACCAGTTTGTTCATGCTCATGACTGCTCCAGATGTTCGATGACGGCGCGGGTGATGATGTCGGGTTGCTCGGCGTTGGCCAGGTGCGCGGCGTGCGAAACAATCAGCAGCCGACCGTCTTTCACCCCGCTCGCGATCTCCTGCAGCATTGCCGGAGGGGTCGCCGGGTCGTCGGCCCCGGCGATCGCCAGGGTCGGCGCGATGATCGACGAGAGCTCGTCGCGTAGGTCCAGGGCCGCGATCGCCTCGCAGCATCCTGCGTAGCCCTCGGCAGGCGTGGCTGCGACCATCCGCTCGTGCCACTTCCGGACGTCGGGATGGGCGGCGCGGTGTTCGGCCGTGAACCAGCGCTCGACGACAGCCTCCGCGACCGCGACGGCGCCGTGCGTCCGTACTGTCGCGGCGCGGTCAGTCCAGCCGGACGCCGGTGCCAGCCGGGCGCCGGTGCACAACAACACCAGCCGGTCGACGCGGCCCGGGTTGCGAGCCGCCACTTTCATCGCCGTCATGCCGCCCAACGACAACCCGACGATGTGCGCTCGCTCCACCTCCAGCCGGTCAAGCAGCGCCACCAGGTCATCGGCGAGATCGTCAATTCCATAGGGGCCCAGCGGGACCGGTGAATCGCCGTGCCCGCGGGTGTCGTAACGGATCACGCGGAACCGCTGTTCGAGGTCGGCCAGCTGCCCATCCCACATCCGGTGCGTCGACCCGAGCGAATTGGACAGCACCACCGCCGGACCGTCGGCGCGACCGGTGACGACGGAGTACACCTTCATCGCACCGCCTCGAAGACCGCGGCCAGCCCCTGGCCGCCGCCGATGCACATCGTCTCGAGCACGTACCGCGCGGCGCGGCGCTTGGCCTCGTGCGCAGCCGTGGCGAGGATTCGCGCGCCGGTGGCGCCGATGGGGTGGCCCAACGAAATTCCGGAGCCGTTGGGGTTGACCCGGTCATCGAGTGGGTCGACCTTCCACTCCTGCAGCACGGCCAGCACCTGCGCGGCGAACGCCTCGTTCACCTCGATCAGGTCGATCTCGTCAAGGGTGAGATCAGCCCGGTCCAACGCGGCCGCGGTCGCCTTCACCGGCCCGATGCCCATCACCTCCGGGTCGCAACCCGTGACCGCCCAAGATCGCAGCGCCAAAAGCGCTGTCAGACCGCGCTTCTCAGCCTCGGCCCGAGTGGTGACGACGCACATCGCGGCGCCGTCGTTCTGGCCCGACGCGTTGCCGGCCGTCACCGTGGAGTTCGGATCCACCTTGAGCCGGATCGGGCGCAGCGCGCCGAGACCCGCAACGGTCGCATCGCCGCGGGGATGCTCGTCGCGGTCGACGACGATGTCTGCTTTGCCGCGCTTTCCGGGGACGGTGACCGGCACCAGTTCGTCTGCGAACTTGCCCGCCTCGTGCGCGGTCACCGCGCGGTGGTGGGACCGCACCGCCAGCTCGTCCTGCGCTTCGCGCGAGATGCCGTAGGTGGCACGGAGATTCTCCGCCGTCTCGATCATGCCGCCGGACACCGGGTGTGACGCCCCACCGGCAGTCTCGCGGGCGCGGTCGAGTCGGTCCATCAGCGCGATGCCGCCCTGCCTGACGCCGGTCCGTAGGCCCAGCGCATAGTGCTCGACGTTCGACATCGACTCCGTGCCTCCAGCGACCACCAGCCGGGCCGCCCCTGTGGCGACTTGCGCGGCGGCATAGAGCACCGCTTGCAGGCCGGAACCACAACGCCGGTCGATCTGCAGGCCGGGCACTCTGGTGCCGAGGCCAGCGTCGAGCGCAGCCACCCGACCGATCGCCGGTGACTCGCCGTTGGCGTAACCCTGCCCGAGGACTACATCGTCGACGTCACCCTCGCCCAGGCCGGTCCGGCGGACGAGTTCGGCCAGCACCGTGGTCGCCAGCTCGGCGGCGGTGAGTTGGGCGAGCGCGCCGCCCATCCGGCCCACCGGCGTTCGGATCGGTTCGCAGATGACAACGTCCATGTAGTCGACGTTACGAAACCATCTTGATATTTGGAAATATATGTTTCAGTCTGATTGAGATTCTGAGAGTATCAATTGATGGAACTGCGGCATCTCCGATACTTCCGCGCGGTGGCTGAGGAACTGCACTTCGGCCGCGCCGCCGAGCGGTTGCACATCGCACAGCCGCCGCTGTCGCAGCAGATCCGTCAGCTCGAGCGCGAGCTGGGCGTCACACTGCTGGTCCGCAGCACTCGCAAGGTCGAGCTGACTCCAGCCGGCAGCGCCTATCTGACTCGGGCCGTGGCGATTCTCGACGCCGTCGACGACGCGACCGAGCAGGCCCAGCGCATCGCCGAGGGGGTGGAGGGACGACTGGCCATCGGGTGTGTCGGGTCGGCGACCTACTCGCTGCTGCCCCGGCTGGTTCGGGCTCTGCGCGAGCGTCTGCCAGGCGTCGAAGTCAGCATCCGCGGCGAGATGCTGGCGCCGGCTCAGATCAGTGCACTGCTGGCAGGCGAGATTGACCTGGCCCTGCTGCGCCCGCCTGTCGAGCAGTCGGGCGTCCTGCTGGAGACCGTCCGCCGCGACCGACTGCTGGCGGCGCTGCCTGAGGGACATGCGCTGGCGCTACGCGACGAATTGAGCATCGCGGACCTGCGTGATGAGGAGTTCGTCGCGCACGCCGGGCACGGCCGATCCGTGATGAACAGTGTGCTGACGGCGATGTGCGCGGACGCGGGTTTCGTGCCCCGCGTGCGCCACGAAGTCGAGGAGACATCCACACTGGTCACCCTCGTGGCTGCGGGGCTTGGCGTGGCGATAGTCCCTGATCCCACCGCGGCCCTAGACATCGCCGGTGTCTGCTACCGACCGCTGACCGGAGACCGGCTGGGGGTGGACCTCGTTGCCGCCCGCGCGGTGCAAGCGAATTCGCCGCTCATCGAACGCGTGCTGACAATTCTGCGGCAGGTGGCACGCACCAAATCCGCACCGGCATAAGGTGACCCCATGTCGCTTTCAGGGAAAACCATGTTCATCTCCGGCGCCAGCCGCGGCATCGGGTTGGAGATCGCCAAACGCGCCGCCGCTGACGGCGCCAACATCGCGTTGATCGCGAAGACCGCCGAACCGCATCCCAAGCTGCCCGGCACGGTGTACACCGCGGCCAAGGAGCTCGAGGAGGCCGGCGGTCATGCGTTGCCGATCGTCGGCGACATCCGCGACGAGCAGTCGGTGGCTGACGCGGTCGCGCAGACCGTCGAACAGTTCGGCGGCATCGACATGTGCGTGAACAACGCCTCGGCGATCAACCTCGGTTCGATCAAAGAGGTGCCGCTCAAGCGCTTCGACCTGATGAACGGCATCCAGGTGCGCGGGACGTACACGGTTTCGCAGGCCTGCATTCCGCACATGGTCGGCCGCGAGAATCCGCACATCCTGACGCTGTCGCCACCGGTCCGCCTGGAGTCGGAATGGCTCAAGCCGACCGCGTACATGATGGCGAAATACGGAATGTCGTTGTGCGCGTTGGCGATGGCCGAGGAGTTGCGTGAGGACGGCATCGCGTCCAACACGCTGTGGCCCCGCACGCTGGTGGCCACCGCGGCGGTGCAGAACCTGCTCGGCGGTGACGAGGCGATGGCCCGGGCCCGCAAGCCCGATGTGTACGCCGACGCCGCGTACGTCGTCCTCAACAAGCCTGCCCGTGAGTTCACCGGCAATGCCCTGCTGTGTGAGGACGTGCTGTTGGACTCCGGTGTCACCGACCTGTCGGTCTACGACTGCGTGCCCGGCGGAGAACTGGGTGTGGACCTGTGGGTCGACACCCCGAACCCGCCGGGATACACAGGTCCTTAATTGAATTCGATGATGCCGCGGATGTTCCGGCCTTCGCGCAGATCCTTGATTGCGTCGTTGAGCTGGTCCAGCCTGTAACGACGGGTGATCAGCTCGTCGAGTTTGAGGTTGCCGCTGCGGTACATGTCCAACAGCATCGGCGTACTCGCGCGGGCATTCATGCCGCCGTAGATCAACCCTTTGAAGGTTTTGCAGCTCTGCAGGAAGTCGACGAGTATCAGCGGCACATTGGCGATTTCGAACTTCGGTACGCCGGTCATCAGGCAGGTGCCACCTTTGCGCGTCAGCATCAAGGCCGGGGCCAGCATGTCCGCGGAGACCACACCCGGCGTCAGCACGACCCGGTCCGCCATCACCCCGCGGGTTAGCTCCTGCACCAGAGGGAAAGCCTGCTCGATCGACGGACTGGTGTCCGTCGCCCCGAAGAACTTCGCCGTATCACGTTTGAAATCAACGGGATCTACGGCGATGACGTTGTTGGCACCCGCGGCGCGGGCACCCTGCACTGCATTGATTCCGACCCCGCCGGTCCCGATGATGACCACGGTGTCGCCGGGTTCCGTCCCGACGCCAACGGTTCCGGAGCCCCATCCGGTCGTTACGCCGCACGACACCAAGGAGGCCGCCTCCAAGGGAATCGACTCGTCGATTTTGATCACGGACTCCTCTGCGAGGACGGCGTATTCGGCGAAGGTGCCGAGCTGACAGAAGGCTGTCAGGCCCTCGTCGCCAACGCGCCGCCTCACGGTGCCGTCGGTGACCGACTCCCTGGCCAGCATCATGGCCCCGTTGTCGCACAGGTATGTCATGCCTGACACGCAGAACCGGCAGGTCCCGCACGCCGCGATGAACGACATGGCCACGTGATCACCGGGTTGCACGGACCGGACACCCGGACCCACCTCCTCGACCACGCCCGCGCCTTCGTGACCACCGAGCAGCGGGAAGTAGTCAAGGCGCGGGATACCCATGGCCTCCATCATCGCCGCGAGGTCCGGGGTGGGAACCATGTCGCCGGTGGCGAAATGGTCGTCGGAGTGGCAAACGCCCGCGACGGCCATCTTCACCAGGACCTCGCCCTCATGGGGTGGGTCGAGCGTAATGTCGGTGACCTCCCAGTCCTGGCCGACGCCGCGCAGAACCGCCCCCTGACACTTCATCGGGCGCCTCCCCGCGGCTTGAGGCCCACCCGTCGCACGCCGTGCGCCGCCGCTGCGCGCACGACGGCCATCAACATCCGGAACTTACGCCGCGAATACGGGTACCAGAGCAGCTCACGCGATTGGGTGGGGACACGCGGCGCTGTGATCGCTTGTGGGCGACAGTATTTCAATATGCCCTCGGCGCCACCGTTGCGGGATCCGATGCCCGAGTGCTTCCAGCCCGGCATCGGCAGGGCGAAGCTGAAGCCGTTGGCCATCACGTCGTTGATGTTGACCGCACCGGCCTCGAGCTGACGTGCCACCCGCTCGCCTCGCACCGCATCACCGGTCCACACGGTTGCCGAGAGCCCATAGCGCGAGTCGTTGGCGAGCCGGATCGCCTCGTCCTCGTCGGCCACCTTGACCACGGGCAGCGTCGGGCCGAACGTCTCCTCCGTCATGCAGGACATCGACTGGTCGACGTCGGCCAGCACGGTGGGCTGGAAGAAGGTGCCGACCCCGGTTGGCCTCCCGCCGGTAGTGACGCGCGCACCCCCGGCGACGGCTTCGTCGACGTGGCGCTGAACGATATCGCGTTGTGCCGCGGTCGCGATCGCGCCGACATCGAAGCGGTAGCCGCGGTCATCCTGTCCCTGACGCAGCTGACTCACCTTGTCGGTGAGCTTGGCGACGAACTCGTCGTAGATGGGCGCCTCGACGTACACGCGTTCCACCGACACACAGACCTGACCGGAATTGAACATCCCACCGAACGCAATGCCGTTCGCGGCGCGCTCGAGATCGGCGTCGGCCAGCACCACCGCGGGGTCCTTGCCGCCGAGTTCGAGGCTGTATGGAATCAGGCGCTCAGCACACGCGACCGCGACCTTGCGGCCGGTGGCCGTCGAACCGGTGAAGTGCACGTAGTCGGAATTGGCGATCACAGCGGCACCGGTTTCCGCATATCCGGTGGTCAATGCGAGCACCGGTGGAGCACCGATTTCGGTCCACCCGCGAACGAACTCGACTGCGCTCAGCGGGGTGACCTCCGACGGCTTCAGAAGCACCGCGGCACCCGCGGCCAACGGGGGAACCCCGTCGATCGGGGCGTTCATGAACGGGAAGTTCCACGGAATGATCAGGCCGACAACCGGATACGGCCGGTGGACGGTGGTCAGCCGCTTGGTCTTGCCAAGCGGGCTGTGAGGCTTCGGGTGGCTGTCGGCCAGAAACGCCTCGGCATTTTGGGCCCAGTAGTTGAGGATGTCCGCGGTCATGGGTACTTCCATTGACGCCTCGGCCCGCACCTTGCCGGTCTCGGACTGCAGGACATCCGTGATGTGTTCGGCGTTGTCCAGGATCCACTCCTGGAACTTCAGCAGCCAGGGTTTGCGGCCCCTCGGGCCGAGGGCTTCCCACTCCGGCTGGAACAGCCGCAGTTCACGCGCCTTGGCGGCGACGGTCTCAGGCGAATCGTTCGGTACTTCGCCGACGATGGTGCCGTCGGCGGGATTGCGCACCTCGATGGTGCTCAGTTGGGTGATTGGCTGGGTAGCGGTCATGCGGGGTCCCCCGTTCCACTGTGTGGCTGGACGTGCGCCGCGTGAGCGGCGAAGTCAGAATCCCACCGGCCTGACACCCGCAAGCGAGTATTCGCATATTCGGATTTCCGTTGCTCACATAACGCACACATCGACGCCGAAGAGCGTCGCCGGCCATATCAGCGCCGTCAGTCCGTAGGCCGCCACGTCGGCGCCTGCGGGTAGCCGGGTCTGCAGCTGCGTCTCGATCAGCTGCACTCGCTCGGCCCCGAAGAAGGCGAACACCAGCCCGATCACGATGTAGGGAATCGCCATCCACAACGCGAACTCGATCATCGCCTCGACACTCACCCGACGGCTCAGCACACGACGAAGCACGGCCTCACACCAGCGCTCGGTGATCGCGGACCCGCCTGCGCACGTCGGCCAGCAGCACGTAACTGCCGCCTTGGCGGATGAACACCGGCAGGAACCGGTTGACGAAGGCGACCAGTAGGAACAACCGCTCGAACTGGCGCTGCTTGAAGTCGCTCCACTGCACACCCATCGCGTCCCGGAAGACCGGCGCCAGGAACCCGATGGTGAGGAATTTCAGCAGTGGCCGGAACGGCAGTGCCAGAACCGGATTGATCATTCGCAGATTCAGCAGATCCTGCAGATAGGCACGCACCCGATCGTCGATCGCGACGCGCAGGCAGGCGTCCTTCCAGTAGATGTCGAAGTCCGCCCGCGTTGGTGGCCACTGGTCCTCGGTGACCTGCAGCGTCGTGCCCAACGACCACGCCGACCGGTAGAACTGTTCGGCCTGGTCGGCGGTCATCTCGCCGCGCAACAGCCGGTAGGTGTCCTCCAGGCCGACGAAAAGGCATGCGGCGACCCACATCTGGAGATCGCGGTCAAAGGCGTTGTAGCGGACGGGACTGTCGGCAGTGGACTTGACATGGCGGTGCGAACTGTCGACGGCCTCTCTGAACGCGGCACGGTCATCGGGTCCGCCGAGGATGGCCACGGCCAGATACTGAAATGTCGTCCTGGCCCGTTTCCACGGGTGCTTCAGCAGATTGCCGGAATCCACCTTGCTCTCGGCGACGCCGTAACCGACCTCCGGCCAAGACAATTGCATGACCACGTTGGCGGCCCCGGCGGTGAACGCCCAGAAATCCATGGCCTCGGCCGCCGTCACGTCGGCGTCCGGGTCCCAACGCGCGGTGCGGCGGCGGACGTCGATGCGGCAGTCAACGGGTGTCATGCCAGGCACACCGTCGAAACCAACATCACCGGCCACCACACGATCGCCCTGACGTCCCCGGCGTGGGTCAGCGCCCACAGCACGCCGATGGCCAGGTACGGCACAGCGAGCATGACGGCCGTGCCGATCCACTCGGCGATCGTCATCTCAAAACTCAAGACACTCTTCAGCGCGCTGAGCATGCTCGACCCCCTGGCGTCCGGCCCGCGAGCGATTATGTTAATGGCGATTCGCACTGCGAGGGGTCGATTTCCGATTGTCTGAGCGGATAAGTCCGCTGAATGTGAACGGCAGTGCTTATTCGAGCATGGCGCGAACGCTGTCGGCGAACGCGGCGGTGGTGAAGCACGTCGGTTCGGCGAATTCCTCCAAGGTAATCGCTGCGTTCCAGTCGGCGTCCGCGGTGGCACGCAGCAATGGCTTGGTCATCGCGACCGCGTGCGGCGGCAAACTCGCGATGCGCGAAGACCATTCGTCGGCGGCGGCCAGCAGCCCATCGTGCTCGACGACCTCCTGTACGAGCCCCAGCCGAAGCGCTGTGTCCGCATCGATGTGGTCGCCGCGCAGGTAGTAGGCGAGCGCGCCCTGGTAGCCGAGACGACGGGTGAGCGCCCAACTCGTGCCGACCTCGGGGATCAGGCCGAGGCGGCCGAACGCCGGGACGATCACCGCGCGATCACTGGCGATGACGAGGTCGCAGGTCAGGGCCCAGGCCAAGCCCACGCCGGCGGCCGCGCCGTTGAGCGCGGCGATGAAGATCGTGTCGGACCCGGCGATGAGGCGGGCGATGCCGCCGAACTCGCGGCGGATCCACCGCCACACATCGGCGACCCCCTCGGGTTCGCCGAGCGATTCGACGGCCACCTTCATCATCTTCAGGTCGCCACCGGCGCTGAATCCCGGATCGGCGCCGGTCAGCACGACGGTGCGGACGTCGGCATCGGCGTCCAGCGCAACCAGCGCCCGCCGCAATTGACGCACCAGCGGAGCGGAAAGCACGTTGAGCCGGTCGGATTCGTCGAGCGTGACCACCGCCCGGTCGCCGCGATGATCGACGTGCACCCGTTCGGGCGCATCGGCCTCGTCGCCGCTCTCAACGATTGCGCGGTACATGGACTTCATTGCTCCTGCTCCTCAATATCGTTGGCGCGCAATACCGCCCACGCAGCGGATGCGAATGTGTCGACGGCGTCGCGTGGCATCTTGGCATCTTCGCCCGTGATCCAGTAGCGGCTGTACTCCTGCGCCGGACCGAGCCAGAGCGCGGCGGTGACACCCAGCCGCATCGGCTGCAGCGCCCCATAGGCGTGGTGGGGACGCCACCAGTCCCGGACTGCGGCGAAGAACTCCCGATTCGCGTCGCGTAACGCCGCGCTGTCGAGCGGGTCACCGAGCAGCAGCCTGGCCTCGCCACGGTGCTCGGTCACCCACCGCAGGTGGTACGCCACGCCGCCGCGGATGCCGCCTTCGGCGATGTCGTGGTCGCGCAGCATCGTGACGAACCCCGCCTGGTATTCACTGATCAACTGCGCGTAGACGGCCGCAGCCAGCGCGGGCTTGTCAGGGAAATGGTGGTACAGCGCGCCGACACTCACCTCGGCCTCCCGTCGGACCTCGTCGAGCGTGGGCACCAGTGCACCGTCGACCGCGAACCGGCGCCGCGCCACTTGTAGCAACCGGTCGCGGGCGTCCGAAGTCTTCGCACCCGAGGGCACGAGGAATACTCTAGTTGTACCGAGGAATCCTCGGTAGATTCAGAGCAGCGTGGCTTGTTCGGGCTCCGGCTTGGCGGGTTCGATCAGTTCGGGGCCGTTGTTGCGGATGCTGTTGACCAGCCGCGACACCTCGCGAATCTCGATGCGGTCCAGATCGCCGTGGCCGCGCAGCAGTCCCTCGTCGATGGGAGCATCGGGATCGAGCCAGCGATCCCAGTCGTCGCGGCTGATGGTCAACGGCATGCGGTCGTGGATCTCTGCCAGCGGTCCGGCGGCATCGGTGGTGATGATCGTGCAACTCAGCAACGGCGGCGCGTCTTTGGGCCCGTCCTTAGGCCGCCAGGTCGACCACAGGGCCGCCATGAACAGCATCTCGCCGTCGCCGCCGTACATGTAGAAGGGCGTCTTGGGCGCCTTCTTGCCGGATGCAGTTTCACCGTTCGGGCGCCACTCGTACCAGCCGTCCATCGGCACCAGGCAGCGCTTGTTCTTGGCGGAGTTGCGGAACGCGGGCGAGGCGGTCACCTTCTCGGCCCGCGCGTTGATCAGCAGCGGTCCCTTGGTGTCGGGGCCACCGTCCTCCGCGGTCTTGGCCCACGGCGGCACGAGGCCCCACCGCATCAGCCGCACCCGCCGCGTCGACTCGTCGTCCGGTTCGGTGTGCCGCTTGACGACCGTGCTGATCGTCGTGGTCGGTGCGACGTTGTAGTTGACACCCGGGGTGTCCTTCTCGGCCGAGGTGGCCTCGTCGATCGCCTTGATCTTCTCGGCCAACAGGGCCGGATCGGTGGTTACCGCGAATCGCCCACACATATATCCCATGGTGGCACGCGGATCGGACAGGGCAGGATGGAGGCCGTGAGCAACTGGCAGGCACCGTCGACGCCGACCCCGGTGCACGCCACACTGACGGTGCCGGGCTCCAAGTCGCTGACCAATCGGGCGCTTCTGCTCGCCGCGCTGGCCACTCCGAACGGAACGTCGACCGTCAGCGGCGCGTTGCGCAGCCGCGACACCGATCTGATGATCGGCGCATTGCAGACGCTCGGCGTTGACGTCGACGGCGCAGGCACCGAGTTGACGATCAGCGGCGCCATCGCGCCGCAGCCAGGTGCGCGGGTGGATTGCGGCCTGGCAGGCACCGTGCTGCGCTTTGTCCCGCCGGTGGCGGCGCTGAGCACCGAGGCGGTGCTGTTCGACGGCGACGAGCAGGCCCGGGGCCGCCCGATCGCGCCACTGCTCGACGCGCTTCGCGGCCTCGGAGTGGACATCGACGGCGACGGTCTGCCGTTCGCGGTGCGCGGTGCCGGGTCCGTGGCCGGTGGCGTGGTCGAGATCGACGCCTCCGCGTCGTCGCAGTTCGTCTCCGGTCTGCTGCTGTCCGGTGCGGCGTTCGCCGACGGGCTCACGATCGTGCACACCGGCGAGTCGGTGCCGTCGGCGCCGCATATCGCGATGACGGTGTCGATGATGCGCGATGCGGGCGTCGAGGTCGACGACGGCGAGGCCAACCGCTGGCGTGTCGCGCCCGGCCCAATTGCCGTGCGGGACTGGATCATTGAACCCGATCTGTCCAATGCCGTCCCGTTCCTGGCGGCGGCCGTGGTCAGTGGCGGTATCGTCCGGGTGAGCGGCTGGCCACAAGCCAGCATCCAGCCCGCCGAGGACATATTCTCGATCCTTGAGAAGCTGGGTTCCGTTGTGCGCCAAGAGAGTTCACACCTGGAGGTGCAGGGTGCCCGGACCTACGGCGGCTTCGATGTCGACCTGCACGACGTCGGCGAGCTGACGCCTGCTGTCGCAGCCATGGCGGCGTTGTCGTCCGACGGCGCGGTGTCGCACCTCAGCGGGGTAGCCCACCTGCGAGGCCACGAGACGGACCGGCTCGCGGCGTTGTGCGCCGAAATCAACGGTCTCGGCGGGCAGTGCGAGGAAACACCCGACGGCCTACGCATCACGTCGCGGCAATTGCACGGCGGCGTGTGGCGCTCATATGCAGACCACCGAATGGCGACCGCGGGCGCCATCGTCGGGCTGCGGGTGCCCGGCATCGAAGTGGAAGACATTGGTACGACGGCGAAAACGCTGCCGGAATTCCCACAGATGTGGGCCGAGATGCTCAAAGGCCAAACTGCGGAGAGCGGTCCGGACGCGAGGGGGAAAAAAGGCCTTTGAGCCCTCGCGAGTACGACGAGTCCGATGTCCGGGTCCGACCCGGCCGGGGCTCGCGGCCGCGAACCAAGACTCGCCCCGAACACGCCGACGCGCAGGAAGCCATGGTGGTCACAGTCGACCGCGGCCGGTGGGGATGCGCGCTGGGCCGGGACACCGACCACCGGGTCACCGCCATGCGCGCACGGGAACTCGGCCGCACGCCGATCGTCGTCGGCGACGATGTCGGCATCGTCGGCGACCTGTCCGGGCGGCCCGACACGCTGGCCCGCATCGTGCGGCGCGGTGAGCGGCGAACGGTGTTGCGGCGCACCGCCGATGACACCGATCCGACCGAACGCGTCGTCGTAGCCAACGCCGACCAGCTGCTGATCGTGGTTGCGCTGGCCGACCCGCCACCCCGAACCGGCCTGGTCGAGCGCGCGCTGATCGCGGCATACGCCGGCGGACTCGAACCCATCCTGTGCCTGACCAAGACCGACCTGGCCCCGGCTGAACCGTTCGCCGCGCAGTTCGCCGATCTCGATCTGACGATCACCACCGCCGGCCGCGACGACCCGCTCGATGCCGTGGCGCCGATGCTGAGGAACAAGGTGACCGTCCTGCTCGGGCATTCCGGGGTCGGCAAGTCCACGCTGGTGAATCGCCTTGTGCCGGACGCAGACCGGGCGACAGGCGAGGTGACCGACATCGGCAGGGGCAGGCACACGTCGACCCAGTCGGTGGCGCTTCCGCTGAGCCTTGGCGGCTGGGTGATCGACACGCCAGGCATCCGGTCGTTCGGGCTCGCCCACATCGAACCCGACGATGTGCTGCTGGCCTTCTCCGATCTCGCCGAGGCGATCAAGGACTGCCCGCGCGGATGCGGGCACATGGGGCCACCCGCCGATCCGGAGTGCGCGCTCGACAGGCTGACCGGTCCTGCCGGCGGGCGCGTGGCGGCGGCGCGACGGCTGCTGGCGGCGCTGAGAGAAGGCTAGGAGAAGGCTGCAAGTCCACTTGCCCTGTTGCTCGTTAATAAAGCTAAGAGTTAAATGGGCTAAGTGAGTGCTGATCGGACAGACGACGACACCTGGGACCTGGCGACCAGCGTCGGCGCGACCGCCACCATGGTCGCCGCGGGCAGGGCACGTGCCACCAGGGCCAACCTCCTCGACGACCGCTACGCCGAGCCCTTGGTACGGGCCGTCGGCGTCGATTTCTTCACGCGCTGGGCAACCGGTGAGCTCGCCGCCGCCGACGTCGACGTTCCCGGCTCGTTCTGGGGCATGCAGCAGATGACGGACCTGCTCACCGCGCGCACCCGGTACTTCGACGCCTTCCTCACCGATGCGACCGATGCCGCCATCCGTCAGGTGGTGATTCTCGCGTCGGGGCTCGACGCGCGCGGATACCGCCTCGCGTGGCCTGCGGGCACCGTGATGTTCGAGATTGACCAGCCGGAAGTGCTGGCATTCAAGGCCGCGACGCTCGCCGAGTTGAAGGCGGCGCCGACGGCCGAGGTGCGGACGGTCCCCATCGACCTGCGGCAGGACTGGCCCGCCGCGCTGCGCGACGCGGGCTTCGATGTGACCAAGCCTTGCGCATGGACGGCCGAAGGCCTGCTTCCGTTCCTGCCCGCGGAGGCCCAGGATCGCCTGCTGGCCAACATCACCGCGCTCAGCGTCGACGGCAGCCGGCTGGCGTCGGAGGTGGCGGTGATGTCGGCCTCCGCGGGCGACGGCCAATTGTCGGACTCGATGGACGACGTCACGAAGCGCTGGCGAGACCACGGCTTCGACATCGAGCTCGGCGAACTCGGCTACCCCGAGGAGCGCGCGGACGTCGCCGACTATCTCGACAGCCGGGGCTGGCGCTCGGTGCGCAAGCCGCTGCGGGAGCTGCTGGCCGATGCGGGGCTGCCCAAGCCACCGGAATTGGAGAACTCCGCGTTCGGCGACAACTACTACTGCATGTCCGTGAAGGGACGCTGAGCACCGACACGGCCCTCCCCATGTCGGGGAGGGCCCGTAGCTGGTCTATCAGCGGTGGTAGCCGGGCACGAAGTGCTGGATCCGATCCGCGCCGTGGTGGCCGTGCCAGCCGGGGACTGCCTCGGGCGCGGGGTGCGCCTTGACGGCGGGGGCGTACGAGTAGCCCGGGCCGCTCGGCCGCGTCTGGGTGGCCGCGTTGGCCATGCCTGCCATGCCGAGGGCGGCACCGCCGATGATGCCTGCCGAAACCACCGAGAGGGCGAAGGTGCGGGCGATGTTGCTGATCATCTCTGAGTTCTCCTGTGTCAGTTGGCTTTTCAGCTTCTGCGCCGCTGCGTTCCGGCGATGAACTAAGAATGCCGGACGCAGCCCACGCTGTATGTCGGGCGATCGGCCGGTCACAGGGGGAGATCGGTTGTCCCCCGATCGGGGGGAACTAGGCTCGCGGCCGTTAGCCCGATACCGGCCGTCGCGCAGACCGACACCGTGCCCGCCGTGAATCAGGTTGAGGCGCATCCGTACTTCGCCAACGCCGAGGTCTGCGCCACAATCAGGAATACGGAATCACTACTGAGGCTTGGTCGCCACTCGCACGCGGCAGAGCGCTCGACGAACCCGTTGTGACCCGAATCGCACCGGTCCAGGTGGTGCTTCGCTGACACCGTCAGCGAGGCCATGTCGTCTTCCCCAAATCGGTGACACCACAACGTATCAAGGACAACTTCGCGCTGTTCGACTTCGAACTCGGCGACACCGACATGCAGGCGCTTACGGCACTGGACAAGGGTGCGGACGGACGCATAGGCCCCGACGCCGACGTCTTCGACTACGTGCCGAGCTAGCACCGCTCAGGGTCTGATGGCCAACAGCGCCGGGGTGTGTCCTGGCCATGCGGAGCTCATTTCGTCGATCAGCGTGCGAGGTTCCTCGGCCTGCGCCACCGCAACCGTTCGGACGAAGACGTCTAGCCGCGTCAGCATCCAGAACATCGCGGCGAGAAGCCGTCTTGGGACGCGGCTGAGCACCGTCATCGGCGCTGGGGTGACGGCGTTTCCGAGGTGGCGCACCAGACGAATCCCTTCGTTCATCGCGCCGGCCATGCGCAGCGACTCGCGTTTGGACAGGCCGCTTCCGCGGAGGTCGGCGGTGCTGCCTGCGATCACCAACGGCACGATGACCGCGGCGTGGGTCCGCAACCAACTCTGGATATCCGGGTGGACGGTAGCGGGAATGCCTGCGTTGCTGAATATCTCGGCCCAGAACGGATCCGTGACCGTCGTCGACATTCTGCGACGGAGGATGCTGAACGACAGAGTGCCGTCGGCGACGCTGGCAACGATAGCGGGAAAGCCGAACGCAAAGCGGTGTGCACCGACGCCGTCGCGCAGCCGGTCGAGCGACTGGAACGTGTTGAACATGAACATCACCGACGCTGCGCCGCTTCGCGCCAGCGTGGGCAACAACGTGTCGACCTGAGATGCCAACACCGTGACGAGCACCAGGTCGTATGGCATCGACTCATCGAGCACGGCTGCGACGCGGATGCCGGCTCGTTGGCCGTCAGCGGTGACGATCGCGCCGTCGCCGCGCAGCTGTTCGAGCCTGCGGCCGCGCGCGATGACCGTCACGTCGTGCCCTGCCCGGGAGAGCCGGAATGCGAACGTGCTGCCGATGCCGCCCGGCCCGATGATTGCGATCTGCATGTCTTCCTCGATACCAGAAGCTGAAATCACTGAGGCCCTCCCCATTCGGGAAGGGCCTCAGTGACTGGACGCGATCAGCGGTGGTAGCCCGGCTGCAGGTTCTCGACGTGCCACACGCCGTGGTGGCCATGCCAGCCCGGCGTCGCAGAAGGCGCCGGGTGCGCCTTGACCTCCGGGGCGGCCACGATGCCCGGCTTGGGATCGGAAGCGACTGGGGTGGCCGCATTGGCCATACCCGCCATGCCGAGGGCGGCGCCGCCGATGATTCCGGCCGAGACGACCGGCAGGGCGAAGTAGCGGACGAAGCGGCGGCTGCTGTTGATGTTCATTTGAGTTCTCCTGTCTCCGTTGACTTTTGGTCTCTTGCGTCGGTGCGTTCCGGCGATGACTCAACAATGCCGCGATCAGGCCGCGGTGTATGTCCGGTGATCGGCCGACGCACCGGTTGAATCGCATGTCCCCCGATCGGGGGAACAGCCCAGAGTCGGCTTACGCTGGGTTGCAGACGCCTGCCCAGAGGAGTGACGGTGACGCGCTACCAGCTGCCCGACATTGCGGATTTGATCCGGCTCGGCGATCGACACGAACGCGCCATCACGGTGTACGCAGAAACCTCGCCCGCTCCCAATGAACGCGAGAACAGCTTGCTGCAGGTGAAGAGTGCCGTCGACCGCGCGTTGCGCACCATCCGCGAGGGCGGCGCACGGCACGCCGCCGAGGAGAAGCTGCGCTCGCGGTGGGCGGAGATCGCCGACTCGGATCTGTGGCTCAGATTGTCGCGGTCGTTGGCGGTCTTCATCGCCGACGACTGCCATGAGGTCTATGTGCTGCCCAATGCGCTCGAGACGCAGTCACAGCTGGGCGACTACTTCGACATCGGCGAGCTGGTGCGTGCCGTGACGACGCCGCAGCAGGCGTACGCGCTGACGCTGTCCGCCAACGGCTGGAACCTGTGGCGCGCGACGGCCACTACTCGGGCCGAAGAACTCCCGCTCGTCGGTGAGTACGCCACCGACGTCGCCGAGGCCACCAACCGCGCGACTGTCCGCGACCGCGGGCACGTGCGGCGGCTGGTCGGCGACGAAGGCAAGAAGGTGCTGCTCGAGACGTACGCCAAGCGGGTTGCCGAAGCGGTGCGGTCCGAACTGGGGCACACGGACGCGTCGGCGAGCGTGCCGCTGTTTCTCTTCGCGACCGACCCGCTGCTGGACCTCTACCGCGGCGTCGACCGCAAGCGCCAGATCATCGCCGTTCCAGGAGCTCCCGACGAACTGCGGCCGGACCAGATCGACCATGCCATCCGCGAATCGCTGTCGACACTGAATGCGCAGCGGACCAGCGCGCGCGTGGACGAGATCGCCAACGGCGTCGGCCGGGGGCTGGTCGCCACCGACGTCGCCGACATCGCGCGCGCCGCTGTCGCCGGGGCGGTCTCCACGCTCGTGTACAACTTCACCGTCGACATCCTCGGTCGACTCGATGACACGACCGGCGAGGTCAGCTACGGCGACGACGGTTATGACCTGCTGTCCCGGATTGCGGTCATCGTGCTCGACAAGGACGGCGAAGTGATCGCCGCGCGGCCCGAGGAGATCACCGCAGACATCTGGAACAACACCGCCGTCGCGGCGCTGCGGTTCCCGCTGTCCTAAACCCCCGCGAACGTGCGTGTCCGCACGGCGACACGCCGGCATCCACGAGCATTTTATGCACGCTGGCGGACAGCGAGCGTGCGTAGAGTGCGGACGTGACCGAACTGGGCTTCCTGGCGCGTACTCGCGAGGGGTACGACCTGACCGCGGCCGTGTACGCCCAACAGTTTCACGACCACCTGCACGACAAGCCGCTCGACCGCGCGATGCTGGCCGGGTTCGCCGGATTGCTGGATCGCGATGGCGTCATCGCCGACGTCGGCTGCGGCACTGGTGCAACGTCGCGCGTGCTCGCAGACATCGGGCTGGACGTAGTCGGTATCGACTTGTCTCCCAACATGCTCACAGAGGCACGGCGCCGCAACCCCGATCTGCGCTTCCAAGTCGGATCAATGACAAATTTGGACTTCGACGACGGCCACTTCGAAGGAATCTGCGCGTGGTACTCGGTGATCCACATACCCGATGACCAACTACCGCACGTCTTGTCGGAATTCCGCCGCGTGCTGCGCCCCGGCGGATGGGTGCTACTGGCATTTCAGGTCGGCGAGCAACCCCGCGAGTTCAAGCAGATGTTCGGCGAGCAAGTGTCGTTGACGTTCTACCGGCGCCAGCCGGACACCGTCGCCCTGCTATTGGAAGAGGCGGGCCTTGAGCCGTATGCGGGTTTGGTGCGTGAACCCAACGACGACGGCTTCGAATCGACGCCGCATGCCTATCTGATCGCCCGTCGAATGTGAGCTTGTATCGACAGTCAGGGCATCGCCTCGGCCACCGAGATGTGTCCTTCGAAGCCAAGGTCTGTGGCCGTTTGTCGATAGCGATCGCGGAGATCTCGATACGCGATCGTGTCGGCTTGAGCGCGCGCTAGCAGCGCACGCAACCTCAGAAGCGCGACGTCGTGCAGCACGAATCCGGGATCGGTGCGAACGGCGGCCAACCGGTCGATCGCGGCGTGTGCCTGCTCGAGGTCACCGTCGCCGCAACGTTGCACCAGCGCCTCGACCAATGCGGTGGTGGCGAGCGCGCACCAGATCGATCCACCCGTGTCGTAGAAACCGTCGAGGACTGAGCGCGACAGTTCGACGGCACCGTCGAGATCCCCGACTCTCGTCTTTTCCCGCGCGATGTGGATGTCGGCAAGCGGGACGGTCAGCAATGAAAACCGGTCCCTGACGGACCTCTCACGCATCTCGGCCAGCAATCGGAATCCGGCTTCCCGGTCCGGACCGTTGTGGTGGATGAGGATGACGGCCCGCGCAGCTTGGGCACCAAGGAGGCAGATGTCGTCACCGGATTGCTCCGCTCTTGCCAAGACGTCGGCGGTGTCGCGAAGCGCAGTGGCATCGGGTAGCAACGCCCCAAAGGCGGCAACGGCGTAGACGTAGGTGTAGTAGTTCGCAGCCTGTGCCGTCATCGGGTCGAATGCTCGCGCCATGGCATTGGCCTGGTGCAGGTCAGCCTTCCAGCCCGCGATTCCCAAACACATTCGTGCGCTGGATCTCAGAGCCAACGCCACCGCCATCGGGGAGCCCAGGAACTGGTCACCTTTTCTCGGGTCGTTCTCGGCAAGATCGATGATCCGTTGGGTCACCCGTAGCAACTCAGCCATCTCGCCCGTCTCGTGCTTGGCTGTTGCCACTCCCATCGACAACGCGACCGTCAACGTCGAATCCCCTATCGAATCGAGCAGCGCGACCAGTTCGTCGGCCAGACGTGACGCCTCCTGACGACGGGCGTTGAAGAGGAGCAAGGTCTGTAGTCCGTTCAACCCAAGTACCAACGACCGCTTATCGCCGGCAGCGGTACACAGGTCGCGGAGTTCATCGAAGCCAATCTCTGCCCCGCCTCCCCCGACGCGAAATGCGGTGGCACACAGTGGCGCCCGCGCCGCGATACGCAACGACATTCGATCGGGGTCGCCATCGGGCAACCGGTCGGCCACCAGCAGTGCCCGTCGCCAGCTGTTTCGCGCGGCGAGAATATCGCGGTTGGTCAGCCACGCGCCGGCGCGCATATGCCAGTCGAACGCCTGATGAGAATCACCGGCCGCCTCGCGATGCTCGGCGATCAGTGCCGCGTTCTCATCGGCCGATGCGGGATCGCGACCCTCGATAGCAGCGGCCAGACGTCGATGTAATTGGGCACGGTCGGACTTCAGCTGCGATTCGTAGGCCACCGCGCGGATCAACGGGTTACGAAACGCATACTCGGCACGTCGCCCGAACCTGATCTGGTCCACGAGTTCGGATTGAATGAGTGACGCGACATCGATGCTGTCGACCACACTCGCCAATAGCTCGGCAGCGAACCGAGACCCAATAACCGCGGCGGCGTTCAACGTATGTTTTGCGGCCGCGCCTAGCCGATCGATGCGAGCGCCGATCGTGGCCTGCAGCGTGGCGGGCACATCCACATCACCGATGTCGCCACGCGATGTATACGCGCCTGGCGCACCATTCAACACGCCACGCTCGGCCAGATCGCGCACGATCTCCTCGGCGAAGAAGGGATTTCCGGCGGCTCGAGTTGACACGTGGGCAGTCAGATCCGCCAGCGAGGGATCATCCCCCAGTAGATCAGCGGCGAGCGTCGACGCGTGCGCATGATTCAGGGGTCGCAGCGCGATCACTTGTGCGCCGGAGGCGTGCATCAGCGCACCACGGTATTCGGGACGGGATGTGATGAGCATCAGCGACGGTGTCTGCGGGATGACGGCGAGGAACTCTGCCATCATCGACTCGCTCACCTCGTCTATCCAGTGCACGTCCTCGACCACGTAGACCGCAGGTTCGGATTGTGCCAGCGCGGCCGAGTTGATCAGTGCGCTCAATCGCCGGCGCCGCGCCTCGGGGGCGATGGCCGGCAGAGTCATCGCCGCGTCACCGATGCCCAGCAGGTCGTCGAACAGGAGCATGTCTTCATCGTCTGCATCAGCGAATTGTTCGCGGACGCGCACCCGGGCAGCGTCAGCGGTCAGATCGTCGATTCCCAGGGCTGCGCGCAGAATTCGCGAAATCACCTGGAAAGAAACATCGCTCGCATGTGACTCGCAATAGGTGGTGAACACCGCCACATGGCGTCGCGTGGCGATTGGGGTGACTTCGCGAACGAGCCTGCTCTTGCCGATGCCGGCTGGCCCGACGATGTTCACGGCACAGCCCGCGCCCCCGACGGCCTCGTCCAGGACCGCGGTGAGGAAGTTCAGTTCCCTGGTGCGCCCAACCAAACGCGACTCCCTGCGGGAGTGCGGATGATGCTCGCCGATCGCACGCAGCAGTCGCGCCTTCACCGGAGTGTCGACGCCCTTGATCTGCACCACCTCAGCGTCACCCAGCGCCACCGTGTCCTCGACCAGTCGCGCAGTCGATTCGCTGAGCATCACGCCGCCTGGTGGCGCCGCCGACTCCATTCGCTGCGCCATCCCGACCTGCTCGCCGATGGCGGTGTAACCCGCCGCCTTGGAACCGATCTCGCCCGCGATCACCTGGCCGGAATTGAGCCCGATGCGCAGTTGCAGCGTGACGCCATCGCGAGACTTCACCTCTGCCGCCAGCCGCTCGGCCTCTCGTTGAACCCCCATCGCGGTAAGGCATGCCCGTAAAGCGTGGTCCTCCAAGGAGATCGGCGCACCGAACACCGCCATGATCCCGTCACCAGTGAACTGGTTCACCGTGCCGCCGTAGCGCTCGACAACCAATGCCGATCGCTCCAATAGCTCGGTCATGATTTCCCGTAGCCGCTCCGGCCCAACGGCCGCTGCGATGTCCATCGAATGGACTACGTCGGCGAATAGGACGGTCACCTGCTTGTACTCCGCCGGCTTCTCCGGTGCGGCGATCGGCGTCCCGCATTCGAGACAGAACTTCGCAGTCGGCGGCAGCTCGAAACCGCACGCCGCGCACGCCACCCCCGCGGCGGTCATGTCGCCTCCGCAGATGCCATCTGCGAGCCAGAACGGCCGCCGACCACCACGCCGACATCGTTGCACCGCGCGCACCGCCAAGCGGGCAAAATGGGCGCTCCACTAACCACGAGCGTGCGCTAAATGCACGCGAAATCCGGCGCGTCGGTGTGCAGACACGCACGTTCGCGGTTGTGGCGTCAGGCCGCCAGTCTTGGCGCCCGCTTCTCGGCCCGCTTGCCGCGACGCCAGCCACGCACCGTGGCGATGGCGGTCCTCAGCCCGCGGCGTCGACCGGTGGCCGGATCGGTATACCCGAACCCGGGCTCCAGCTCGGAGAACATCCGCTCGCTGCGGGTCTCGGGAGCATCATCGACGGTGTCGCGCAGGTATTTGTCCGGCAGCGACAGCTTGGCGATGGTCCGCCACGTCTTGCCGTACTGCACCAGGAACGAACCCGTCGTGTACGGCAGGTCGTACTTGTCGCAGACCTGCCTCACCCGCACCGAGATCTCGTGCAGCCGATTGCTCGGCAGATCCGGATAGAGGTGATGCTCAATCTGATGGCACAGGTTGCCGCTCATGAACCGCAGCGCCGGTCCGCCCTCGAAATTGGCGCTGCCGAGCATCTGCCGCAGGTACCACTCGCCCTTGGTCTCACCGGCCATATCGGTCTTGGTGAACTTCTCTGCACCGTCAGGGAAATGGCCGCAGAAGATCACCGCGTTCGCCCACACGTTCCGGATCACGTTGGCCACCGCGTTGGCCTTCAGCGTCGACTTGAACGTCGCGCCGGGGGACAGCGCCGTCACCGCAGGCCAGGCTACGTAGTCCTTGGCCAGCTGCCGGCCGGCCTTCGCCGAGAATTCGCGCATCCGCACCATGGTGGCGTCGCGGTCGTCGCGGCCCTTGAACATCCGGCCGAGTTCCAGGTGCTGCAAACCGACACCCCACTCGAAGCCGAGCGCGAGGACGGTGTTGTACAGCAGGTTGCCGAGGTTGAACGGCTTCCACTTTTCGTCACGAGTGACCCGCAGCAGGCCATAGCCCACATCGTCGTCCATGCCCAGGATGTTGGTGTACTTGTGGTGCATGAAGTTGTGGGTGAACCGCCAGTGCTTGGACGCCCCGCTCATGTCCCACTCCCACGTCGAGGAGTGAATCTCGGGATCATTCATCCAATCCCACTGGCCGTGCATGACGTTGTGGCCGATCTCCATGTTCTCGATGATTTTGGCCACGCCCAAAGTCACGGTGCCCCCCCACCACGCCGAGCGTCGCGAACCCGCGGCCAGCATGAGCCGGCCTGCGACCTCGAGGGCGCGTTGGGCGGCGATGGTGCGGCGGATGTAGCGCGAGTCGCGCTCCCCACGGGAGTCTTCAATGTCCAGGCGGATCGCGTCGAGCTCGACAGCCAGATTTTCGATGTCGGCTTCGGTCAGATGCGCGAATGCCGGTACGTCGGTAATTGCCATTGTTCTGCCTCCCTTCTTTTACCTACGCTAGCGTAACCTACGGCTCCGTAGGTTACCAACCAGTAAAGTCTAAACGTCGAGTACGCAATCGCCGGATGCTGCGGAGATGCAGGTCTGTATCCGGCTTCCCGGTTCGTGTTCGGCGCCCGTGCGCAGGTCACGTACGTGCCCCTCGAGCAGACCCACCACACACGACTGACAGATACCCATTCGGCAGCCGAACGGCATCTGAACGCCGACCTGTTCGCCGGCATCCATCAACGGAGTCGCGGCGTCCACAGTGAGCGTCTTCCCAGTGCGTGCGAACTCCACCGTGCCGCCCTGGCCATGCACCGCGGCCTTGGATACCGCGAAGCGCTCCAGATGAAGCCGCTCGGCGGTGCCCTCCGCATGCCAAACCCGCTCTGCCGCGTTGAGCATGCCTTCTGGGCCACACGCCCACGTCTGACGTTCCCGCCAATCGGGCAGTTCATCGTCCAACCGGGCCAGGTCGAGCCGCCCCTCAGTGCGGGTCGACCGCAGCCGCAGTCGATATCCGTCGTGCGCACGTTCCAGCTCGGCCAGCTCCGCAGCGAACATCACATCGGATTCCGTTGGGGCCGAATGTAAGTGGACGATATCGGTGACCTGATCGCGTCGCGCCAACGTGCGCAGCATCGACATCACCGGCGTAATGCCGGAGCCCCCGGTGATGAACAACACCGACGCAGGCGCCGGATCGGGCATCACGAAGTTGCCCTGCGGCGCGGCCAACCGAACGATCGTGCCGGGTGCCACCCCGCCGACCAGGTGGGTCGACAGGAAGCCCTCGGGCATTGCTTTCACCGTGATGGTGATAGTGCGCGAGGCTCGGCCCGATGTCGCAGGCCGAGCGGCTCCGGTCACCGGACTGGACGTCAACGAGTACGACCGCCAGCGCCACCGGCCGTCGACGAGCAGGCCGATGCCGATGTACTGGCCGGGCTGGTAGTCGAACGAGAAGCCCCAACCGGGCTTGATGACCAAGGTCGCGGAGTCGACGGTCTCGCGCCGCACCTGAAGCACGCGGCCGCGCAGTTCCCGCGCCGACCACAACGGATTGGCGAGTTTGAGATAGTCGTCTGGCAGCAGCGGCGTGGTGATCCGCTCGGCGATCGCGCGCGCCGTGTCCCAGCCGCGATGTTTACCCGCGCCGGCGACAGTGGGCCGCTCGGTGTCCACGAGAACAGCCACGGGCCTGCTGCTGCTGTATTTCTTGCCCAACGAAAGCTCCTGCCCCAGTTTCAGGATTGCCTCACCCGTCGTCCGGGAGACATAACCTACGGTACCGTAGGTTCGGCGCTTGAGCCAGGCGTAAAGCGTCACAGCAGCTCGAGCAGGAAGGGCAGCTCTTGCGGGGCATACCAGGCGAGATCGTGGTCCTGGGCATCGCCCACGATGAATTCGGCGTCCTCATCGCCCAGGTCAGCGGCGTCGACGGCCTCGATCGCCGGCACCACCGCAGGCTCAGCGTCGGCGTTGTCGACATACGCCGCGACCAGATGGTCGAACGTGATCGGCGCCGAGAGCCGCACCACCGCATCGTCGAGATCAGGACGCGCCGTCACACCCTCGACGTCGGCCACCACCACCGCTCGCCGCGGCGGCAGAGCGGATGTCCCCTCGCCTGCCATCAGCCGCAGCGACGCCAGCGCCGCGTCGCGGAGTGCGACCTCGGCCAGTTCGTCGTCATCGCCCTCGGCGTAGGCCTCGCGCAGCGTCGGCGTCACCGCGAATGCTGTCCCGTTGCGGGCGTGCAAGAGGCGATCGGCGACCAGCTGCTGGAGCATGGCCAGGGTCGCTGGGACGTAGACACGCACGAAGCGAGGTTAGCCGTTATTGCGCGGCCTCCAGCAGCTCCTCCATCGATTCCCGCAGCAGTGACGGAAATACGTCGACGTCGCTCATCGCGTCGCGGTCGGCGTTGATCCCGAAGTAGAGCATGCCGTTGTATGACGTCACCCCGATCGCCAGCACCTGGTTGTTCAGCAGCGGTGGCACCGCATAGGTTTCCAGCAGTTTGGTTCCTGCGAGGAACATCTGCTTCTGCGCGCCGGGCACATTGGTGATCAGGAGGTTGAACAGCCGCGCCGAGAAACTGGTCGCGACGCGAATTCCCATGGCGTGCAACGTCGGTGGCGCAAATCCCGAGAGCGTGACGATGGTCCTGGCATCGACAAAGCTGGGATGTGTGGGATGCGATTCGGTGGAGTGGGCGATCTGCGACAACCGCACCACCGCGTTGCCCTCACCGACCGGCAGGTCGATCAGGAACGGCGACACCTCACTGATCGCCTGACCGGGCCCTGTCGTGTCGAGGTCCGCGTCGGGATAGACCGACATGGGCGCCATCGCCCGCACGGTCGTCGTCGCCGTGACCGGCTCGCCACGCGACATCAGCCAGTTCCGCAGCGCCCCGGCCACCACGGTCAGCAGTACGTCGTTGACGTCGCAGTCGTAGCGCGCCCGCACCAAGCGGTAGTCCTCGAGCCGATGACCCGCCACGGTGAACCGGCGGTTGCGCGACACCGTCGTGTTCAACGGGCTGCTCGGCGCGGTGCCGCGCGCGAAGGTACGCGCGACGTCGACGAACCGGCGGCCGACCTCGACCAGCTGGCCCGCGTTCGTCGCCACCTCGGTCACCGCCGAGCGAACGGCCCCGATCTGTTCGGCTGGACGCGCGATCCACTCACCGACAGCGCCGAGCACAAGTTGACGGTCGCTGGGCTCACGCGCCGGGATCCAGATGTCCTCGCCGAACTCCGGCGGCTTCTGGGTGCGATCGGCGATCACGTGGCCGATCTCAAGCGCCGTCATGCCGTTCACCAGTGCCTGGTGCGACTTGGTGTAGATCGCGATGCGGTTACGGGCCAGGCCCTCGATCAGATACATCTCCCACAGCGGCCGGGACTTGTCCAACGGCCGCGAGCCGAGCCGGGCGATGAGCTCGTGCAGCTGCGCGTCGCTGCCCGGCGACGGCAGCGCCGACCGGCGGATGTGGTAGGTGACGTCGAAGTCGCGGTCGTCGATCCACACAGGGCGGGCCAGGCCCAACGTCACTTCGCGCACCTTCTGGCGGTAACGCGGGATCTGCGGGAGCCGCCGTTCGACGGTGGCCAGCAGGGTTTCGTAGCTCAGCCCGTTGCGCGGCTTGCGCAGGATCGACAGCGTGCCGACGTACATCGGGGTGGAGGTGTCTTCCAGGTGATAGAACGACGCGTCCGACGCCGACAACCTGGTCACCATTCGGTGCCACCCCCTCGTGTTGTTCGACGCTGTCAATCGACCCCCGTGCAGGCTATCGGCCGGTTCTGTGTGCCCGCATCATGGGTGCATTCGGCGTCGTCGACCCGTGGGATCATGAATGTGTCTGCGACTCTCCAGCAGATGCCGTCGCCGTCGCACGACCACTGGAGAGCACCGATGACCGCATCCCGAATTCCGCCCGAGCCGGTTTCGTTGACGACACCGATCATCGACTGTGAGCCGCCGCCTGTCGGAATCGCCGCCTGCCCGCCTCCGTCACCGGCAACGCTGCATCGGCGTACCACCCGGCGCCTTCGGCCGGTGAAGCGTCCAGTGCCCCGCGACCCACTGCCGCCGCCCGCGGCGGTGGCGTTCGCCGATGCGGCGCTGCGCCGCATCCTGGAGGTCGTGGACCGGCGCAGGCCCATCGCGCAACTGCGTCCGCTCGTGATGCCGGCGCTGATCGACACGGTCACCGCGCTGACGCGAGCGCCACAGAACGCCGCCGCGACGCTGCGACGGGTCCGGGTGCGCATGGTCGACGGTGACGACGAAACTCAAGCCGAGGTGTTCGCGACGTATACCCGGGCGAACCGTGTCCGGGCGATCGCGGGGCGGATCGAACGTGTCGATGACCGCTGGCGGATCGTCGCCTTGCAGATCGGCTGAGGCGGCTAGCCGTAGTCGCCGCGAGCTAGCGCCTGCGGCTGTCCTTGGCGGCCCTGGCCTGCTGACGCGCGGCTTCCCGCCGTTCACGCCGGCTGCCCGTCGGTGCGGCGTGCTTCGGGCCACCTGGCCGTTGCACCTGGGCCGACCCGTCCTCGGACGGCCCGGAGTAGGTCAGCGGCGGCGCAGAATCTTCGATTCCCTTGGCACGCAAGGCCGCTGGCCGAGCCGGCAATTCGCCGCCTGGCTGCTCATCCTCGGGCCGCTCCTTGGTGGCGACGGCGCTGTCCTGAGCCCTTGCCGCGGCCTCCGCAGCGAACTGCGCCAGCCCCGCGGGCGCGGCAACAGGCGCGACGGCGGGCGCGGGCGCTGCTTCCACGGTGACGTTGAACAGGAAGCCCACTGACTCTTCCTTCATCCCCTCGAGCATCCCGACGAACATGTCGTAGCCCTCACGCTGGTACTCGACCAACGGGTCGCGCTGTGCCATCGCCCGCAGGCCGATGCCCTCCTTGAGGTAGTCCATCTCGTAGAGGTGTTCACGCCACTTGCGGTCGATGACGTTGAGCAGCACGTTGCGCTCCAGCTGCCGCATCGCGCCGTCGCCGGCGATCTCCTCGAGCTGCTTCTCGCGCGCGGCGTAGGCCCGCTCGGCGTCCTCGACCAACGCGTCGAGCAGCTCGTCGCGGGTCAGCTCGCCCGCCTCGCCCACCGCGTCGGAGTCGATCAGATCGTGGTGGTCTATGCCCACCGGATAAAGCTGTTTGAGTGCGGTCCACAGCTGCTCGAGGTCCCAGTCCTCCGCGTAGCCGTCGGCGGTCGCGCCGTCGACGTACGCGGTGACCACGTCAACCAGCATCTGATGGGCCTGCTCGGCGAGGTTCTCGCCTTCGAGGATGCGGCGACGCTCCTCGTAGATGACCTTGCGCTGCTGGTTCATCACTTCGTCGTACTTGAGGACGTTCTTGCGGATCTCGAAGTTCTGCTGCTCGACCTGCGTCTGCGCGCTCTTGATCGCGCGGCTGACCATCTTGGCCTCGATCGGCACATCATCGGGCAAGTTGAGCCGATTGAGCAGAGATTCCAGCGTCTCGCCGTTGAACCGCCGCATCAGCTCGTCACCGAGCGACAGGTAGAACCGCGACTCGCCAGGGTCGCCCTGGCGGCCCGAGCGGCCACGTAGCTGGTTGTCGATGCGGCGCGACTCGTGCCGCTCGGTGCCCAGCACGTACAGGCCGCCGACGGCGATGACGTCCTCGGACTCCTCGGCCGCTTCGGCCTTGACCTGCGGCAGCACCTTGTGCCAGGCGGCCTCATAATCCTCGGGCGTCTCGACCGGGTCGAGTCCCTGCGCGCGCAGTCGCTTGTCGGCGAGGAAGTCGACGTTGCCGCCGAGCACGATGTCGGTGCCGCGGCCGGCCATGTTGGTGGCGACGGTGATCGCGCCCAGCCGGCCCGCCTCAGCGATGATGCCGGCCTCCTGCTCGTGATACTTCGCATTCAGCACGTTGTGCGGAATGCGCCGCTTCTGGAACTGGCGCGACAGGTATTCGGATCGCTCCACGCTGGTGGTGCCGATCAGGACCGGCTGACCCTTGTCGTAACGCTCGCTGACGTCGTCGACGACCGCGATGTACTTGGCCTCTTCGGTCTTGTAGATGAGGTCGGACTGATCACCACGGATCATCGGCTTGTTCGTCGGGATGCTCACCACGCCGAGCTTGTAGATCTCATGCAGCTCGGCCGCCTCGGTCTGGGCGGTGCCGGTCATGCCGGAGAGCTTGTCGTAGAGCCGGAAGTAGTTCTGCAGCGTGATGGTGGCCAGTGTCTGGTTCTCGGCCTTGATCTCGACATGCTCCTTGGCCTCGATGGCCTGGTGCATGCCCTCGTTGTAGCGGCGGCCGATCAACACACGGCCGGTGAACTCGTCGACGATCAGCACCTCGCCGTCGCGGACGATGTAGTCCTTGTCTCGCTGGAACAGCTCCTTGGCCTTGACGGCGTTGTTGAGGTAGCTGACCAGCGGCGAGTTGGCGGCCTCGTAGAGGTTCTCGATGCCGAGCTGGTCCTCGACGAACTCCACGCCGATCTCGTGCACACCGATGGTGCGCTTGCGCAGGTCCACCTCGTAGTGGGTGTCCTTCTCCATCAGCGGCGCCAGCCGGGCGAACTCGGTGTACCAGTTCGACGCGCCGTCGGCGGGCCCGGAGATGATCAGCGGGGTGCGCGCCTCGTCGATCAGGATGGAGTCGACCTCGTCGACGATCGCGAAGTTGTGCCCGCGCTGCACCAGATCGGCCAGCGAGTGCGCCATGTTGTCGCGCAGGTAGTCGAAGCCGAACTCGTTGTTCGTGCCGTAGGTGATGTCGGCGGCATAGGAGGCGCGCCGCTCCTCGGGCGTCATGCCGGACAGGATCACGCCGACGTTGAGCCCGAGGAAGCGGTGCACGCGGCCCATCCACTCGGCGTCGCGTTTGGCCAGGTAGTCGTTGACCGTCACGACATGCACGCCCTTGCCGCTCAGTGCGTTGAGGTACGCCGGCAGCACCGCGGTCAGGGTCTTGCCCTCACCGGTCTTCATCTCCGCGACGTTGCCGAAGTGCAGCGCCGCGCCGCCCATCACCTGGACGTCGAAATGCCGCTGGTCGAGCACTCGCCAGGCGGCCTCACGGGCGACGGCGAACGCCTCGGGCAGCACGTCATCGAGGTCGGCGCCGTCGGCGACGCGCTCCTTGAATTCGTCGGTCTTGGCCCGCAGCTCGGCGTCGGAGAGTTTCTCCACGTCGTCGGACAGGGTGTTGACGTAGTCAGCCACCCCCTTGAGGCGCTTGACCATGCGGCCTTCACCGAGACGGAGCAACTTGTCCAGCACGCTAATTCCTCATTTATGGTCGATGGATCTCACGACTTATCAGACGAAGTCCATCGTAGGTGACCCGTCGAAATTGCTGGTTGATGCCGCTGGAAAGCGTCTAGGCGAGCCTGATCAGCCCGTAGTCGTAGGCGTGCCTGCGGTACACGACGCACGGCTTGTCGCTCTGCTTGTCGTGGAAAAGGAAGAAGTCGTGGCCGACGAGCTCCATCTCATAGAGCGCGTCGTCGACGGTCATCGGCTTGGCCGGGTGCTCCTTGGTGCGCACGATCCGCCCCGGCTCGTGGTCTTGCGCCGGGCAGGCCGTCGACCTGCGATGCGTCGTCGGACAACGCGGCCGAAGTGGCCGGCAGCGGATCGATCGCGGTGGCCTCGGCCAGCGATACGGGCGTCTTGTCGCCGTAATGGATCTTGCGGCGGTCCTTGCTGCGGCGGAGCCTGCTTTCCAGTTTGCACACCGCCGACTCGAGGGCGGCGTAGAAGCTGTCCGCGCAGGCCTCGCCGCGCACAACGGGGCCGCGACCTCGCGCGGTGATCTCTACGTGTTGACAGTTCTTGCGTTGGCGCCGGTTGCGCTCATGGTCTAGTTCGACGTCGAAGAGGTAGATGGTGCGGTCAAATCGTTCCAGGCGGGACAGTTTCTCTGAGACGTAAATGCGAAAGTGTTCGGGAACCTCGACGTTGCGGCCCTTGACGACGACCTCGGCGCTCGGCGTCGGTTCGGGCGTCTCGTCCTCGATCACCATGGTGCGGTCTGAGTCCACGGAATGGCTTGACATGCTTAGCAACTCGTTTCTCATCGGAGTCGCACGCTTCGCGTGCCCGGCTAGTTAAGGAATCGCGCCGGCGGGCATGCCTGTCGCTCCGCCCACCGGCGCAAGGTGTCGACTACTCACCTCCTACCGCTGGTTGGCGATACTGGCGCTTCCGGTTGAGCGCCGCCGTGAGGCAATCACGGGTGGTTGATGCCGACGGTAATCGTGTTCACCCAGTAGTGCCAGTAAATTCGCGGACCCGTTTTCAGTTCTTCACATGGGGTTGATTTGAATCGAAGTTGCCTCCCGCGTCACGCATTGGCGACCGCAAGCACCCCGGTCACGTGAGCACCTGCGACGTGCAGGACGCGGACCGATTCGGTGGCGGTCGCCCCGGTGGTCACGATGTCGTCGACCAGCAGCACGGCGCCCGCCAGAGCCTTGATGATCTTGACCCGTCCGGCGATGTTGCGCTGCCGGTCGGCGCGGGACAGGCCGACGGAGTCGCGGGCCAGCGCTCGTAGCCGCAGCGCCTGAACGACGTGGATACCGTCCAGCCCCGCCGTTGCCACCCGCGCGATCCGGGTCACGGGGTCGCCGCCTCGGCGGCGGGCGGCTGATCTGCGCGTTGGTGCGGGGACGATGGTCAGCGGCGCCTCGATCACGCCCCATGTCAACAGGCGCTGCAGCCCGGCCTCGAGCGCGACGGCGAGCGGCGAAATCAGGTCGGCGCGGCCGTGCTCCTTGACAGCGACGATGGCCTCGCGGCGCGACCCGGCGTACCGACCGAGAGTGAAGACCGGAACCCCGGGATCGACCCGGGGGGCGATCAGGTGCGGCTGGTCGGCCTGAACGGTCAGTTGGCGCGCGCAAGCGGCACACCATCGGGTCGCGGGCGTGCCGCAGCCGCCGCACTCCAGCGGGAGGACAAGGTCGAGCATGTCCGCAGTCTGGCGCGCCAGTGCGACAGACTCGTGCCAGCCGCGTCGAGTGTTCGACGCGGCCGCATAAACACCGTGCTCGGCGGCGCCGACCGGAGCAAGGTCACCGGGTGCCACCGCAGCCGGGACATGCTCACCCGGGCTCGCCACCGACGCCGTCCGTGCCCGAATATCGACTAGCGGCCTCCTGCAGCAATCCAGGCATCGTGGCCAGTCCCTTGACAACCCCGTGCGCACCCAGATGCCACGCCTGCCACACATCCCAGTAGGCCGATGTCGGCTCGCCCGCCATCCCGCGCCGAGCAGACCCGACACTTCGGTATCGAGACAAGTCACGCCCGTCCGCAACCCGTCGGCCACTGAGCTCAGCTCACTCGCGACTGCCAGCCGCCAACCAAGCGTACTGGCCTCGCCGAGGCCCAAACACGTTGATTTCCATCAACGTTGACAACATGTTCACCGCTACTACTCGAGAGCTCTCCGCTATTTGACGGCATTTCCGGCGTCGACGGGCAGGGCGACACCGGTGACGTAGCGGCCCGAGCGGCTGCAGAGAAAGACCATCGTATCGCTGACGTCGCTGGGCTCGATGAGCCCGACGGGCATCGGGTCTGCCAGTGCCACTTGCCATTCCGGCTCATCGACGAGCAACTGGTTGACCGGGTCGTTGACGACCATCGGGCTCGCCACCCCGGTCGGATGCGCGGTGTTGACGCGAATGTTCTTCTCTCCAAGGGCGTTGGCGTAGTAGCGCATCAGACCCACGACGCCTTCTTTGGCCGCGACGTAGCCTGAGCCGCCTTCGCTCTTCATGCAGAACCGTGCGTGCATGCCCGAAAACGAACGGCATCTGCGCCTCCTCTTCCGGAATCTCGACCGCCACACGCACTGCGCGGGGGCGATGTTCCCCCGTGTCAGAGAGCCGGCTGACGGAGCACGCTGTCAGGACGGAAGAGTTGCTCGGCGAACATCGACAGCAGGTCGATCCAGCCGCCGACCGAGGGCATCGCTGGGCGCGTCCTCCAAGGCGCAGCAGTCGATCTTGACCCCCAACAAGCGGCTGCCGGCCGCCCAACGTGCGCCCGCGTCTCCCTGGGGTTGGTACACCGCAGCGGTGCCAGGACCGGCGACGAATGACGAGCCCCTGTGCATCGACTCGACACGACCAGACCGCAGCACGTTCACGCGATACCCGCTGCACAGCGATCCGCAATGGATCGCGACGTCGGAGCCTACGATGACTTCGGCAACGACCACAGGACCGCACACACCTACCCACTGGGTCACAGAGATGTGCGGCTCCTGGCAGCAGAGAGAGCCGAAACTGCCGATTCCGGCCGCTCTCGTCCAGACAGCGGTATCGCGAGCATCCATAGCACTTTCGACCGTCACCAGTTCGCCCCCTTGCTTCCTGGTCATAACGCTCACGCCGGACAAACTCACAGCGAACCCCTTGCTATTCCTTCCTCCCCGGCCTCGGCAGTCGACTCACAGCGAGTTTCCACGAAGCGGGACTTCGCCCCGCGTAAAGCGGCCACAAGAGTGCGCAATGCGGCCATTCCAGACGGTCCGGCGCGGTCGGTGTGACGTACCTTGCTGGCGGTTGTCGGCTGGGGCGGTGATGCTGGATTCATGGCAGAGGTTCATGTGAACGGCCACGCGCGGCAGGTTCACGCCGACGATGACACCGCACTGCTGTACGTGTTGCGCAACCACCTCGGCCTCAAGGGCACCCGGTTCGGTTGCGGACTGGGTGTCTGCGGTGCGTGCGCGGTGCTCGTCGACGGGCACCCCGTCTACTCGTGCGACACCCCATTGTGGTCGGTCCAAGGCAAAGACGTGACCACGGTCGAAGGCCTCGGCGCCGATGGCGATCCGCACCCGGTTGCCCGCGCCATCATCGAGCACCAGGCCGCGCAGTGCGGCTACTGCATGTCGGGGATCGTGGTCAGCGCGGCCGCCCTGCTCGCGACGAATCCCGACCCGTCCGAAGCGGAAGTCCGCGCCGCGCTGGATGACAACCTCTGCCGATGCGGCGCCCACAACCGGGTGGTGCGCGCGGTGCTGTCCGCCGCCGCGGAGATGCGCAGGGCTGCCCCGTGACGGCAGAAGCCCTACCGCCGACGCTGGCCGCCAATCCACGGCTCGGCGATTGGCTGCGGATCGACTCGGACGGCATTGTCGAAATCCGTTCCGGCAAAGTTGAATTGGGTCAGGGCGTGCTGACCGCGCTGGCGCAGGTAGCCGCAGAGGAACTCGACGTCGACGTCGCCCGCATCGAGATGACCGCGGCGACCACCGGTCTAAGTCCGGACGAGGGATTGACCGCAGGCAGCCTGTCCATCCAGCAGTCTGGCGCCGCGCTTCGGCAGGTGTGCGCGGAAGTCCGCGACCTCTATGTCGAGATCGCCGCCGACAAGCTCGCGGTGCCCAAGGAAGACCTGACGATCGACGACGGGCAGATGACCGCGCCGGACGGCGCGGCCACCAGCTACTGGGAGCTGGCCGACGACAGCCTGCTGGACAGGTCCGCCACCGGTGAAGTGGCGCCGAAGCCGGTGTCGGTCTACCAGGTGGTCGGCACCAGCGTCGCCAGGCTCGACCTCCCTGACAAGCTGTCGGGCCGGCCGCGCTACGTGCACGACCTGACGCTCGACGGGATGGTGTACGGCAAGGTGGTCCGCCCACCGTCGCGTGGCGCGACCCTGCGCGACATCGACACCGGCCCGGCTGAGGGCCTGCCCGGTGTGATCGCGGTGGTGCGCGACGGCGACTTCCTCGCCGTGGTGGCCGAACACGAGGAGACCGCGCTGCGGGCGGCGGACCTTCTGCGCCGCGACGCGCACTGGGATCAGCGACCGACATTGCCCGACGAGAACGAGTTACCCGCCTTCCTCACATCGGCGCCGGCGGACACCACGGTGGTCGCAGACGTCGGGCACCGGACGACTTCCGGTGTCGCCCGCTCGTTCACCGCGTCCTACCACCGCCCGTACCTCGCGCACGGCTCGATCGGGCCGTCGTGCGCGGTCGCGGTCGCCGCGGACGACCGCCTCGAGATCTGGACGCACAGCCAGGGCGTGCACATGCTGCGCCGCGAGATCGGCCGGGCACTCGCGATTCCAGCGGACCGACTCGTGGTCCGGCACGTCGACGGCTCGGGCTGCTACGGGCACAACGGCGCAGACGACGCGGCGATGGACGCCGCGGTGCTCGCGCTGGCCGCACCGGGCCGACCGGTGCAGGTGGTGTGGTCGCGAGCCGACGAATTGAGCTGGTCACCTCTAGGACCCGCCGGAGTGGTGCGACTCTCGGCGGACTGCGCGTCCGACGGCACCGTGATGTCATGGCGGCACGAGATCTGGAGCGGCAGCTTCATCAGCCGCCCCGGCATGACGCCGAACCCCGCATTCCTCGCGGCCAGCCACCGCGCGGGAGGCGAGGAGATCCGATCGGCTGGCGAGCCGCCGCAGGAGCGCGGTGGCGGCGCGAGCCGCAACGCCGTTCCCGGATACGACTTTCCGGCGTGCAAGGTCGTCAATCACCTCCTGACCACGATGCCGCTGCGGACATCGGCGCTGCGGTCCCTCGGTGCGCACCTCAATGTGTTCGCCGCCGAGTCGTTCATGGACGAGCTCGCCGCGGAGGCCGGCCGCGACCCCGTCGAATTCCGGCTGGCGCACCTGTCCGACCCACGCGCCCGGGCGGTACTGGAACATGTTGTCAGGCAGTCAGATTGGGTGTCGTGGACGCCGAGCGACGTCGTGGGTCACGGAATCGGATATGCGCGATACAAGAATTCGAGCGCCTACTGTGCGGTCGTCGCCGAGGTCGAGGCCGTCGCCGAGGTCCGCGTGCGGCGACTCATCGTCGCCGTCGACGCAGGGCTGGTCATCAACCCCGACGGAGCGGCCAATCAAATCGAAGGTGGCGCAATACAAGCCACCAGCTGGACGGTGAAGGAGAGGGTCGCCTTCGACCGGTTCACGGTGACCAGCGACGACTGGGAAAGCTACCCCATTCTGCGCTTCTCCGAGGTTCCGGCCGTCGATGTCGAGTTTCTGCCCGGCGCAGAAAACCCGCCTCTCGGCGTCGGAGAGTGCGCGCAGGGGCCGACTGCTGCGGCGATCGCCAACGCGGTGTGCGATGCGCTCGGCGTGCGCGTGCGGTCACTGCCACTGACACCGGAGCAGATCGTCGCCGCGATGCCGGACCGCTGATCTGCTCGCATATATACCGATCGGTGCGGGTATCCGAAACGTCATGGCAGATGACGTGCCGGGCAACCGCGGCAACGAGCGGGAGTCGTTCATCGTCGACTGCCTTGTGCAGGCATTCTCCGGACTGATGAAGGCGGACCCCGACGCCTTTCGGACCAAGTTCCGCAAGATGGCTGCCGACCCGTTCGCCTTCTACCGCGGCAGCGCCTGCGTGTTCTACGCCGATATGGCCGACCGCGACGACCGCTGGGCAGACGAACGGACCTCCCGCGTGTGGATACAGGGTGACCTGCACGCGGAGAACTTCGGCACGTACATGGACGGCTCCGGCCTGCTCATCTTCGACGTCAACGACTTCGACGAGGCGTTCGTCGGCCACTTCACCTGGGACCTTCAACGGTTCGCGGCCAGCATCGCACTGCTGTGCTGGCAGAAGGCGCTGTCGGATGAGGAGATCGGGAGCCTGATCGAAATATTCGTCCGCGGATACGTCAAACAGGTCCGGTGGTTCGTCGATGTGGACGACGATTCGTCGTTTTCCCTGAATCTGCAGACCGCCCGCGGCGCGGTGTTGTCGGCGTTGCAGTCGGCGCGACTCTCGACCCGCTCCCAGATGCTGGACCGGATGACACGCGTGGACGAATGGGATCGGCGGTTTCGCGAGCTACCCGGTGTGCGGCGCATTGAGGACGACGAACGCGACATTGTCACCGACGCGTTCGACCGTTACCTCGAGACGATTCCCGAGACTAAGCGCTTCCGTGGCATCGCGTACGACATCAAGGACCTCGTCGGCAAGACCGGCATGGGCATCGGCAGCGCAGGGCTCCCCGCGTACACCGTGCTGATCGAGGGATTCAACCAGGCCCTCGACAACGACGTGGTGCTGTCGATCAAGCAGGGCAACGTGGCCGCACCCAGCCGGGTGGTCGACGATCGCGATGTACACGGGTACTTCAAGCACCACGGGCACCGCACCGCGGTGTCGCAGCGCGCCCTGCAGGCACACGCCGACCCGTTGCTCGGCTACACCGACATCGACGGTATCGGCTATGTCGTCAGCGAAATCTCGCCGTATGACGCCGATTTGGACTGGGGTGAACTCACCGAGCCCGACGAGCTCGCAGAAGTCATCGAGCAGCTCGGTCAGGCCGTCGCCAAAGTGCATTGCGTCAGCGACACCGACAGCGATCAAACTCTGGTCGACTTCCAAACCGAAGAGGCAATCGTCAATGTGATCGGTCGCGAGGTCGACGACTTCGTCACGGACATGGTCTCGTTCGGTCTGGAGTACGCCGCCGTGGTCCGCGATGATCACCGACTGTTCGTCGATGCATTTCGGGAGGGACGTATCCCCGGCGTCTCGTCAACCTGACTGATCAGCCGAGGACGATCGTCTCACCTTGCACAGTGATGTTCTCGGCCTCCAGCGGCTTGTCCGCAGGGCCATGGGCGACCGTGCCGTCAAGGTTGAACTTGCTGCCGTGGCAGGGGCAGTCCACGGTGCCGTCCGCCACCTTGTCCAGGGTGCACCCCTTGTGGGTGCACTTCGCAGAGAAGCCCTTGAAAACGCCCGCCGTGGGTTGGGTCACCACGATGTCGCCGACGATCACGCCGGATCCGACCGGCACGTCGGTCGTCTTGGCGATGGCTTTCGCGGCCGGAGCGGCGGTGCCGCCCGATGCGGACGGCGCAGCGGTGGCGGGGCTGGATTCACTTGCCGCTTCCGGCTTTTTGCCGTATGTGCTGCATGCCGCGACGACGGCGGTTACCAGGCCGAGGCCGGCGCCGAGCAGAACCTTCTGCCGCGAGATGGGGAACTCACCGATGTTCATCCAATTCCTTTCAGTTAGAACTTGATGCCGTTGGTGTCGAAGAACCACAGCGCCGACGTCAGCCACACATACACCAGACCGAAGAACACCAGCCCGCCTGCGACCGGAATCACCCATCCCCGAAGGCCATTGCGGGTGAGCAGCACCATCTTCGTTACGAATGCACCGTAGAAGAAGCACCCGAACAGCGAGTGGAACAGCACCCGGGTGTCATAGGACTGGAACCCCAGCGCGTACAGGCAGTGCACGGCGACCGGAACGCTGACCAGCACCGCCAGTCGGCCCGACCACACGTGCGCGGTGCCGATCCACGAGGGCGCCCTTCCGCCCGGGATCAGCCGGTACATCGCGAAAGCGGACACCAGCTGGAAGAGCGCCAGCACCATGGCAACCGTCGCCAGCCACGCCTTGACGGCAAGCCCACTGGAGAACCCGGCAAGGTTGATGGAAAAGTACTGTGGCTCATGCACTTTGCCGAATACGCCGAGCCCGACGGCGACCAGCGCCCCGAGCGCGACGGCGATCAGCACCGCTGTCGCAGACGACCTCGCAGGTACGACCGTGGTCGGAGTGTCGGCATCAGACATCGCTGTCTCCGTCAACCCGGATCGCCCTGACCTCAATGCCATCGACGTTCGTGATGCCCTCGGTCGTCAATGTCGGCGCGGGTGCGGTCGAACCGTCCTCCCGCCGTTGCACGCCCGTCACTCCCCCGTTCGGGTCGACGATCCAGCTGCTGCGGACGCCTGCGTTGTCGTAGACATACAACCCGGCGGGAGGTTGCGCGAGGGCCGCGTTGAAATCCCACTTCTTGTCGCCGATCGACAGCGTGCCGTCGATCGCATTCCCTTCGAGGCGCCCGTCAAGGCGGCTGGTCTTGTCCTTGCTGGCGAGGCTGACTGTGCCGTCCATTGCGCTGCCGCGCAGCCACGACTCGACCTTGTTGCCGTCGCACGCGTAGGCGATCGCCTTGTCGCCTTGAACCGTGATCTCCACCGTGATCGTGCCGTTGGCGGTAGGGATCTTGCCGACGTAGTCTGCCTTGGCCGGGAAGGCCGGAGGCGGTGGCGTGCTGGGCGCCGGTGGCGGAGTCGCCGGAGTGGCCGCGGCGGCGGTCGTGGTCGATTTGCCGTAGGGGTTGGCCGGCGGCGCCGACTGCTCCTTGGACATGTTCACGAGCAATATGCCGACCCCGAGCACCGCAACGGCGACGAGGGTGAGTATCGGGCCGCGGATCTTCATCATCCCTCCTGGCTTTTGAGCAAACACCGCTGGCGGTGTTTTGTCTGCACAACGGACGATGCCGGGAAAGGGTTCAGTCAGCCGGGCAACACGGGCAGCGCGCCGGCCACCATCAACGGCCGCACCTCTGCCCACGCCGGGTCGTTGACGGCCGCCGAACCGGACAACTGCACCACCCCACGCTGATCGGCCACGTAGACCGTCGACGGATTGGCCGCGACCGCGGTGACCGGTGGCAGCAGATTACGGCTGGGGCCGTCGGAGTTCACGCCATCGAGGTTGACGTAGGAGACGGGATGCTGCGGGTCGGTGCGGCTGACGACGATGTCGTCGCCGGTGCGCCAGGCCAGCGACACCGCCGTGTTGCCGAGCCCGAAGCCCAGCCGCCGCGGATAGGTCAGCGCATAACCGCCGCCTGCCGTCTGCTCGACACCGGCCATGATGACCTGCCCTTCGATGACCATCGCGGCGCGGGTTCCGTCGCGGGAGAGCTGCAGCTCGGCGATCGCTCCCGGGAAGCGCGTCGACACCACGGTGGAATCGACCGGAATGCGAGCAGGCTGTCCGGATGCGTCCTGGATCGCGCGCACCACGTTGTTGCCGTCCACCACCACCCAGATGGCGTCGTCGAGCGACCAACTCGGCCGCGACAGCGTGCGCCCCTCCATCGCTTGTGTCGCATTGCCGTTCAGCGGGCCGACCCAAAGCGACGACGCCATGTCGGGCGCACCGGGCCGCAGCGTCACGATCGACGCCACCTCCTGGCCGGTGCGGGACACCGCGGCCGCGGTCTGGTTGGGCATCTCGCCGAACTGGCCTGTCACCCTCGACGACCGCTGGCCGTCAAGCGACAGCAGCGAACCACCCACCAGCGCGTGCAGGCCCGCCGCGGCGCCGTCGGCCGCGCCAGGGTCGGTGGCCGCGACGTCGGACGTGTTCCAGCCGTCGGCGAAACGATCGTCGAGCGCCGCACCGTCGGCGTTGATCACATACGGGCCGTTGATGCCTGCCCGCGCAAGCGTCCAAATGATCTGTGCCGCAAGCAGTTGCCTGGTGTGCGGGTCCGTCGTGGACAGGTTCTCCAGGTCGATGCGGGCACCGCCGTAGCCGCGGCCGACACCCGTCTTGCCGCCGTCGGCGCGTGTCACCGGACCACGCAGCTTGAGCGGAGGACCCAGCAGATTGCGCACCGTGTTGTTCATCTCGGGACGCGGGCCCGCGATCAGCTTGCTCACCAGTTCGGTGGCCAACTGGTCCGGGTCGGAGACCGCGACGTAGCGCGGGTCCGGGACGACGGTGTGCCCGGTGGGGTCGACGAAATACAGTGTGTTGCGTTTGTACGTCGACTGAAACTGTTGCCAGTCAAGGAAGACGCCGTTGGGCAGCCGGTCGATGCGCCACCCGCCCGGCGTCTTGACCAACTCGATCGCACCGGGATCGGGCAGTGCACCTTCGCCGGTCTCGAACACGCCGACATCCGACAGCGAGCCGAGGATGTCGGCGCGCATGTTGACCGAAACCCGGTCGGGGCCGCGTGTTTCGACGAACACCACGTTGTCGATCAGCAAGGCGCTACCGGCGTCGTCCCATGCGCGCGAGGCCGATTCGGTGAGGAACTGACGCGCCGCCAGATGCCGGTTGGCGGGATCGGCTGTCGCCTTGAGGAATTCACGCAGCAGGACGTCGGGATCCATCCCCGGCGTCGGTTTGGGCAGGCTCGGCGGCGCAGGCCGGTCGACGGTTCCGATCGCCTGTGGCGCCGACGAACTCGGCACCCCGGCACAGCCTGCGAGAACGAACGCCAGCAGCCACAGGGCCGTCAAGAGGCGTTTCACACCGTCTCCGCCGGTTCGCGATCGCGTGTGCGCCGCGGGGGTCGTTCGCGCCCAACGGGTTTCATCGGCAGCGGGCTCGTCGTCACCTTGTGACCGCGCACCAGCGGCAGGGTCAGCCGGAAGCAGGCGCCCTTGCCCGGTTCACCCCACGCTTCCAGCCGGCCCTGGTGCAAACGGGCATCCTCGATGCTGATCGCCAGACCGAGGCCGGTGCCACCCGAGCGCCGCACCCGCGACGGGTCCGAGCGCCAGAACCGGGAAAACACCAGCTTTTCTTCACCGGGCCGCAGCCCGACACCGTAGTCGCGGACGGTGACGGCGACGGTGTCGTCATCGGCGGCCATCCGGATCCGGACCGGCTTGTGCTCGGCGTGGTCGATGGCGTTGGCGATCAGGTTGCGCAGGATCCGTTCCACCCGCCGCGGGTCGACCTCGGCGATCACCTCGTCGCCCGGCATGTCGACGATGAGCTCGATGTCGGCGTCGGCCGCGAGGTGTCCGACGTTGTCCAGTGCGCTCTGCACCGTCGAGCGCAGATCCACCGACTCGACCGACAGCTCGGCGACACCGGCGTCGTGGCGGGAGATCTCCAGCAGATCGTTGAGCAGTGTTTCGAAGCGGTCCAGCTCGCTGACCATCAACTCGGTCGAGCGTCGCAGCGCCGGATCCAGATCCTCGCTGTGGTCGTAGATCAGGTCGGCGGCCATCCGCACCGTCGTCAGGGGGGTGCGCAGTTCATGGCTGACGTCGGAGGTGAACCGGCGCTGCAGGTTGCCGAACTCCTCCAGTTGGGTGATCTGGCGATGCAGGCTTTCAGCCATGTCGTTGAACGACACCGCCAGCCTCGCCATGTCGTCCTCGCCGCGCACGGGCATGCGCTCGGTGAGATGGCCTTCGGCGAAGCGCTCGGCGATGCGCGATGCCGACCGAACGGGCAGCACGATCTGTCGGGCCACCAACAGCGCGATCGCGGCGAGCAGACCGAGCAGCACCACGCCGCCGGTCAGCATCGTGCCGCGCACCAGCGAGATGGTGGATTCCTCGTTGTTGAGCGGAAAGATCAGGTACAGCTCGAGATTCGTCACCGGCGACGAGGTCGGGCTGCCGATGATCAATGCCGGGCCCGAGAAACCGTCGGTGTGCACGGTCGCGTATTGGTAGCTGACCTGACCTGCCTTCACGAAGTCGCGCAAGACGTTGGGCACCTGCTGCACCGGACCCGCCGCAGTGGCGGCGCGGGGACCGTCGCCGGGAACCACGAGCACCGCGTCGAATGCGCCGGCGAGCCCGGCGCCGGTGTCGGCCTTGCGGTCGATCAGGGTGTTGCGCGCCAACTGCAGGCTGCTGTCGAGTGAGCGGGTCTCTTCACCGCCGACGATGCCGCTGACCGTGTTGCGGGCGCGCTCGATCTCCTCGGTCGCGGCGCGAACCTTGACCTCGAGGATGCGATCGGTGATCTGGCTGGTCAAAACGAAGCCGAGGACCAAAATGACGGCGAGCGACAGCCCCAGCGTCAACACCACCACCCGCAACTGCAGCGAGCGGCGCCACGCCAAACCCATCGCTCGACTCAGCGCACCGAATCCGCGTAACAGTGGTGCCGAACGCCGATGGATGCGCCGCCTCGAGCTGAAGATCACGGAGGTCCGGCCTTGTATCCCACTCCTCGAACGGTCAACACCACCTGCGGGTTCTCTGGGTCTTTCTCGACCTTGGCCCGCAAACGTTGGACATGCACGTTCACCAAACGGGTGTCCGCGGGGTGCCGGTATCCCCACACCTGTTCGAGCAGCACATCACGAGTAAACACCTGCCGTGGTTTGCGCGCCAACGCCACCAAGAGGTCGAACTCCAGCGGTGTCAGGGAAATCTGCTCGCCCTGCCGGGTGACCTTGTGGGCGGGGACGTCGATGTCGACGTCGGCGATGGACAGCATCTCCGCGGGCTCGTCCTCGTTGCGGCGCAGCCGGGCGCGCACGCGGGCGACGAGTTCCTTGGGCTTGAACGGCTTCATGACGTAGTCGTCGGCGCCCGACTCCAGGCCGAGCACCACGTCGACGGTGTCGGTCTTGGCCGTCAGCATCACGATCGGCACACCGGAGTCGGCGCGCAGGACGCGGCACACGTCGATGCCGTTCATACCCGGCAGCATCAGGTCCAGCAACACCAGATCGGGCCGCAGCTCGCGGACCGCGGTGAGCGCCTGTGTGCCATCGCCGATGACCGCGGTGTCGAACCCTTCCCCGCGCAGCACGATGGTGAGCATCTCGGCCAGCGAGGGGTCGTCATCGACGACCAGAATTCTTTGCCTCATGCTGTCCATGGTGTCACCAGATCGCGATAAAACGCTGCTAGCACGCCCGCGAGTCGGCTATTGACCCAGGTCTGCGGCGAGCGCGGCGGCGTTCACATCGGGTCCCGCGACCAGCCACCGTCCGCACCACTGTGCTGACGCCAGCCCGGAGTACACCTCGCCGGTGCGGCGCTGCAGTCCGTCGTCGCGCTCGTAGGCATCCTTGGCGCGGTCGGCTTCCTGGTTGGCGCGATGTTCGGCACGCTCGGCGGCCAGTTCGGTCGGCACGTCGAGCAGCACCTGCCAGTCCGGCTTCGGCAGGTGCAACCGGTCGTACTCGAGGGTGCGCACCCACTCGGCCACGTCGCCGTCGGCGCCCTGGTGCAGCCGCGCGGCGCTGTAGGCGGCGTTGGACGCGACGTAGCGGTCGAGGATCACGACGTCGTAGGCGGCGGTGAGGTGCCCGATCTCGTCGCGGGCGGCGGAACGGTCGAGGGCGAACAGCACGGCCATCGCGTACACCGAAGAGGACAGGTCACCATGCCCGCCGTGTAATGCTTCGGCGGCGAGGTCGGCCTCGATCGAATGCCCGTAGCGCGGGAAGGCCAGGCTGGCGACGGACTTGTGCGCGGCTTCGAACGCGGCGCGCAGGCCGGTGGTCAGTGTGCGCTTGCCTGCGCCGTCGACCCCCTCGATGACGATGAGCACGCGGCGAGCGTAGCGCGAGGCGCGACGCGGTCCCCCCAACTGCCGCGAACGTTCCTTACCGCTCGAGTTTTCGGCGATTCATCGAGCGGTAAGGAACGTTCGTCGCATGGCAACGTCGACGTCGGCTTGCTGTGGGCACCAGCCGAATCTCCTGTGGAACAGCTTGCGATGACCGCGCCCGAGCACAACTGGCACACAGACTGTCAGCCATGATGTTGTCTCGCCTCCTCACCGCAGTGTGCACCGGTGCTGGGATCGGCGCGGCGCTGTTCGGCGCCAGCCCGCTCGCTCATGCCGACCAGGACCCCGGCGCCAATCCGCCGAACTGCAGCGCCGCGGATCTCGAAGGCGTCCGCGCAGGCGTCTCGGCGTCGACGTCGGCCTACCTGTTCACTCATCCCGACCTGAACGACTTCATGACGAGCCTCAAGGCCATGCCACGTGAGCAAGTGGCCGCAAAGGTGAAGGACTACATGGCGGTTCACCCCCAAGAGCAGGCCGACATGACGAGCATCCGGCAGCCCCTCGTCGACATCAGGGACCGCTGCGGGGCACCGCCGAGCCCCTAGCACCGGCTAGGCCGCGTAGCCGCGCGCGGCGGCGATGTCGACGAGCAATGTCCGCAGATTGGTGCGGCCGCGGTGCAACCGTGACATCACGGTGCCGAGCGGCGTGTCCAGGATCGCGGCAATCTCCTTGTACCGGAAGCCTTCTACATCGGCGTAGTAGACAACCAAGCGCTGATGTTCGGGTAATGCCTGAAGCGCATCGCGCACGTCCTCATCGCCCATCGCTTCCAGCACAGCGAGTTCCGCAGACTGGTTCTGTGAAGCGCTCGGCCGCATGTCGGTGACGTCGGCCGCGAGCACTTCGTCCGGGCGCCGTTGAGCGGTGCGGTACGAAGTGATCCAGGTGTTGGTCAAGATGCGGAAAAGCCACGCCCGGATGTTCGTCCCGACAGTGAACGTGTGAAAGCCCGCGTACGCCTTGACCATCGTCTCCTGCACCAGGTCCTCGGCGTCGGCAGTGCTGCGCGTGTAGCGGCGCGCGGCGCGGTAGAGCTGGTCGACCAACGGCAACACGTCTCGAACGAACCGTGCCGACGGGTCGTCGATGGCCACCACCGTCGCGTCGGGGTCCCCTAACCCATTCGTCATGCGAGCAGCGTGGCACCTCAAGTGAACTTGAGGTCAAGAGCCTTGTGCCGATGTGGCAAGAGGCCCTACAAGATCAGTAGCGGTAGTGCTCGGGCTTGTACGGGCCCTCCACGTCGACGTTGATGTACTCGGCCTGCTCCTTGGTGAGCTTGGTCAGCGTGCCGCCGAGCGCCTGGACGTGAATGCGCGCGACCTTCTCATCGAGGTGCTTGGCCAGCCGGTACACCGCGTTGTCGTACTCGTCGTTCTTGGTCCACAGCTCGATCTGAGCGATGACCTGGTTCGAGAAGCTGTTGCTCATCACGAACGACGGGTGCCCCGTGGCATTGCCGAGGTTCAGCAACCGGCCCTCGGACAACACGATGATCGACTTGCCGTCGTCGAAGATCCACTGGTCGACCTGCGGCTTGATGTTGAGACGCTTCGCGCCCGAGCGCTCAAGTGCCGCAATCTGAATCTCGTCGTCGAAGTGACCGATGTTGCCCAGGATGGCCTGGTCCTTCATCGAGCGCATGTGCGCCAGCGTGATGATGTCCTTGTTGCCGGTCGCGGTGATGACGATGTCGGCTTGACCGATGCCCTGCTCGACGGTCACCACGTCGAAGCCGTCCATCAGCGCCTGCAGCGCGTTGATGGGGTCGATCTCGGTGACGGCCACCCGCGCGCCCTGGCCGGCCAGCGATTCCGCGCAGCCCTTGCCCACGTCGCCGTAGCCGCAGATCAGCACCTTCTTGCCACCGATCAGCACGTCGGTGCCGCGGTTGATGCCGTCGATCAGCGAGTGCCGGGTGCCGTACTTGTTGTCGAACTTGGACTTGGTGACCGAGTCGTTGACATTGATCGCCGGGAATGGCAACTCACCGGCCGCCTCGAACTGGTACAGCCGCAGCACACCGGTGGTGGTCTCCTCGGTGACGCCCTTGACCGACTCCGCGATCTTCGTCCACTTGGTCTTGTCGGTCTGGAAGCGCTGGCGCAGGACGCCCAGGAACACCTTCCACTCGGTCGAGTCGTCGTCCTCAGCGGGCGGCACCACGCCGGCCTTCTCGTACTGGGCGCCCCGCAGCACCATCATCGTGGCGTCGCCGCCGTCGTCGAGGATCATGTTGGCCGGCTCGCCCTCCCAGGTGAGCATCTGCTCGGCGGCCCACCAGTACTCCTCGAGCGTCTCGCCTTTCCACGCGAACACCGGGGTGCCCTTGGGCTCCTCCGCGGTGCCGTGCGGACCGACGACGACGGCGGCGGCGGCGTGGTCCTGGGTGGAGAAGATGTTGCACGACGCCCAGCGCACCTGGGCACCGAGAGCGACGAGCGTCTCGATCAGCACCGCGGTCTGCACGGTCATGTGCAGCGAGCCGGAGATGCGCGCGCCCTTGAGCGGCAGCACGTCGGCGTACTCGCGGCGCAACGACATCAGCCCGGGCATCTCGTGCTCGGCCAACCGGATCTCCTTGCGGCCGAAGTCGGCAAGGGACAGGTCGGCGACCTTGAAGTCGATGCCATTGCGGACATCAGCAGTCAGCCCCTGCCCGGAAATAGTTGAAGTCGTGGTCATCCTTGTCCTCGTTCGTGGGCGCGTCGCACTTACTTAGCTTTGTTACATATTAGGCCGCGTGGCTTGACGGCGCCGCAGCCGCTAACTCTGCTCGATCACACCGTAGCGTTCGGCAAACGGCGTCATGAGTCTAGCCAGGTCTCGCGCCACGTCATGGTCCGCCTCCGGCGGCATCGAGACATAGCTCATCGCGAGCCTGACGATCGCCCTGGACAGTACGCCCGCGTCGTCTTCGCTGGCTCGCACCCAGCTATGCATGAACGACTCGGTCAACCGCGCTGAGCAGCGCGTGATGATCGGCGCGGAGTCGGTGGTGATCAGTTGTAACAGGTCGGGCTTCGTCGTGCCGGTGAGCAGCGAGATCACCAACGGGTCGGCCGCCGACTCGGTGAAGAAGTCGCGGAACCCTTGAAGGAACGCGGCGTAGATATCGCCGACGTTGCCGCCGATTGCGTCCTCGATCTGGTCCACCAGCCGATCGGCGAGCCTTAGGGCGTAGCCCTGCGCCAGGCCCTGCCGCGACCCGAATTCGTTGTAGATCGTCTGGCGGCTGATGCCCGCGGCCTTCGCGACGTCCGACAGCGTGATCGCCGACCAGTCGCGGGTGAGCAGCAACTCCCGCATGCCGTCCAAAATCGAATCGCGCAGCAGCACCCGCGACGCCTCCGCATACGGAATGCGCTGCGCGGTTCTGGAGCCTTTTCGCTCCCCGCGTGCGCCGAAGTCGCGCGGGCTCGTCACACGCGCAACCGTATCTCTTCCCGTCGCTTCGCTCGCCCAGCCGCCGTCACGGCCGTGCAACCTCCACCATCTCGAAGTCGGACTTGGCCGCGCCGCAGTCCGGGCAGCTCCAGTCGTCGGGAATGTCGTCCCACCGGGTGCCCGGGGCGATGCCGTCCTCGGGCCAGCCCTTGGCCTCGTCGTACTCGAATCCGCACTGCACGCAGACGAACAGTCTGTAGTCACTCATCGCTTCGCCTCATCTTTCTTTAGAGAAATCTCTTCGAAGTCGACCTTCTCGCGTACTGCGCAATCGGGACAGCACCAGTCGTCGGGGACGTCGGCCCAGGATGTGCCCGCGGGAAACCCTTCCCGCGGTGCACCTTTCGCCTCGTCGTAGATGTAGCCGCAGCCGGGGCAGCGGTAGGCACTCACGCTGCCGCTCCATAGCGGGCCAACACCTTGTCGCGCACCCGCGGGTGCACGTTGACCCGCGTGATGTCGCCGTCGTAGTGCTCGAGCACCCGGTGATCCATCACACGGCGCCACAGTGGCGGGAAGTATGTCAGCGCGATCATCGACGCGTATCCGCTGGGCAGGTTCGGTGCGCCCGCCATGCTGCGCAAGGTCTGATAGCGACGGGTCGGGTTGGCGTGGTGGTCACTGTGCCGCTGTAGGTGGTAGAGGAACAGGTTGGTCACGATGTGATCGGAGTTCCAGCTGTGCATCGGAGCGCACCGTTCGTACCGACCGCTCTCCAGCTTCTGCCGCAACAGTCCGTAATGCTCGAGATAGTTGACCGTCTCCAGCAGCGTGAAGCCGAAGACCGCGGAGATCACGACGTACGGGATGAGCGCGAGCCCGAACACCGCGATCAGGATGCCGTAGAACACCACCGACATCGCCCAGGCGTTGAGCACGTCGTTGGACCAGTGCCACTGGCTCTTGCCCGCTCGGCCCAGCCGCTGCGCCTCCAGCTGCCACGACGACTTCAGGCTGCCAAACACGCTGCGCGGCAAGAACTCCCAGAAGGTCTCGCCGAAGCGGGCCGACGCGGGATCCTCCGGGGTGGCGACGCGGACGTGGTGGCCGCGGTTGTGCTCGATATAGAAGTGGCCGTAGCACGTCTGGGCCAGTGTGATCTTGGACAGCCACCGCTCGAGTTCGTCCTTCTTGTGGCCCATTTCGTGCGCGGTGTTGATGCCGACCCCGCCGAGCACGCCCACCGACAGCGCCAAACCGATCTTGGCGGGCCAGCCAAGTCCGCCGTCGAATCCCAGCCAGCTCAGGTCCGACGCGGTGAACAGGTAGGCCCCGAAGATCACGCTGGCGTACTGGAACGGGATGTAGATGTAGGTGCAGTAGCGGTAGTACCTGTCGTTCTCCAGCCGCGCCATCACCTCATCCGGCGGATTCTGGCCGTCGGGGCCGAAACGCAGGTCAAGGGCGGGCAGCAGGAGGTAGAGCAGGATCGGCCCGATCCAGAACGGCACCTGCGCCGCCATGTGCCAGCCCCACTGGTTGAACGCCCACACCAACGGCAGCATCACGAACAGCGCCGTCGGTGCGATCAGGCCCATCAGCCACAGGTAGCGCTTCTTGTCGCGCCACTGGGCGATCTCGATGTCTGACATCTGCATGACTTGACTTTAGTGGGCCAATTTGTCGTGTGTCTAGACATACAGCTCTATTTTGTAAAACCCTCCGGGGCGCATTGCATCGCGATTTGGGCGCGCAAACGCCCGCTCAGAGTCCGTTAGCGCGCCGAAGTCGCACTCTCTCGGAGGGCCAGCACCGAATGCGTGCGGCCGTATGCGAAATAGATCAGCACCCCGATGGCCATCCAGATCAGGAACCGAATCCACGTCAGGCCGGTCAGGTTGAGCATCAGCCACACGCAGGCCACGATCGACGCGACCGGCAGCAGCGGGACGCCCGGGGCACGGAAGCCGCGTTCGAGGTCGGGGCGCGTGCGACGCAGCACGATCACCCCCGCCGAAACCAGCACGAACGCGAACAGCGTGCCGATGTTGACCATCTCCTCGAGCTTGCCGATCGGGAACACCGACGCCGTGATGGCGACCAACACACCGACGAGAACGGTGATCCGCACGGGCGTGCCATGCGGCCCGGTCCTGGCCAGTGGGCGTGGCAGCAACCCGTCGCGGCACATCGCAAACAACACCCGGGTCTGGCCGAGCACGAGGACGATGACGACCGTCGTCAGCCCGGCCAACGCACCGATCGAGATGAGCTTCGCGGCCCAGTCAATTCCGTTGGCGGCGAACGCCGTTGCAAGGTTCGCCTTCTCCCCCGCGTCGCGCAGCTCGGTGTAGCGCACCATGCCCGACAGCACGACGGCCACAGCCACATACAGCACTGTGACGATCACCAGCGAAGCGAGGATGCCGCGCGGCACGTCGCGCTGCGGGTTCTTGGTCTCTTCCGCCGTCGTGGCGACGATGTCGAAGCCGATGAACGCGAAGAACACGATCGAAGCGCCCGCGAGCACGCCGTACCAGCCGTAGTGGCTGCCTTCAGCACCGGTCATCAGCGAGAACAACGACTGTTCCGTGCCGGTGCCACCGTGGCCTGTCTCAGCAGGCGGGATGAACGGCGAGAAATTCGCGGTCTTGATGTAAAAGGACCCGACGACCACCACCAACAACACCACCGCCACCTTGATCACGGTGATGACCAAGCTGACCTCCGCCGACAACTTGGTGCCCCAGGCCAGCAGAACGGTGACGAACACGATGATCAGCAGGGCGCCCCAGTCGAGTTGAAACCCACCGAAATCTGCTGTGCCACCGCCGAATCCGAAGACCGTGCCCAGATAACTCGACCAGCCTTTGGCCACCACCGCGGCCGCTACGGCGAATTCCAGGATCAGATCCCACCCGATGATCCACGCGGTGAACTCACCGAAAGTCGCATAGGAGAAGGTGTAGGCGCTGCCCGCCACCGGCACCGTCGAGGCGAATTCCGCGTAGCACAGCGCGGCCAGGCCGCACGCCACCGCGGCGATGACGAACGAGATCGAGATCGCAGGCCCCGTGATGTTGCCCGCGGTCGATGCCGTGATCGTGAAGATGCCGGCCCCGATCACCACCGACACCCCGAAGACGGTCAGATCCCACCACGCCAAATCCTTGCGGAGGCGCGTCTCGGGTTCATCGGTGTCAGCAATCGACTGCTCTACAGATTTCGTCCGCCATCGTCCGGCCATGAGCGTGCCTTCCCTGGTCCGTAGTCCGGAATGTACCGAGTACTGTGCACCCGATGGGGCGGTCTACTAAACACGCGATCGTCATCGGGGGCAGCATCGCCGGCCTGTGCGCCGCCCGCGTCCTGTCGGACTTCTATGAGCGGGTCACGGTCTACGAGCGCGACGAACTGCCCGACGGACCGGCGAACCGGCCCGCGGTGCCCCAGGACAGGCACGTCCATCTGCTGATGGCCCGCGGCGCGCAGGAGTTCGACACGCACTTTCCCGGTCTGCTCGACGACATGGTCGCCGCGGGCGTGCCGATTCTGGAGAACCGGCCGGACTGCATCCACTTCGGCGCAGCAGGCCACGTGCTGGGCACCCACCATCGGCTGCAGTCGGAGTTCACCGCGTACGTGCCGAGCCGCAAGCATCTGGAGTGGCAGATCCGTCGCCGGGTGGCGTCGATCGACAACGTCGACATGGTGCGCACCGCGGTCAGCGAGCCTCGATTCGACGCCGGTCGGCAGCGGGTGACCGGTGTGGCGCTCGATTCGGGAGCGGCGGTCGACGCCGATCTCGTCGTCGATGCGGCGGGCAGAGGCACCCGTCTTCCGGTCTGGCTGGCGCAGTGGGGATTTGAGCGGCCTCGCGAGGAATCCATCGACGTCGGCATCGGCTACGCCACCCATCAGTTACGCATCCCTGACGGGTTGATCGCCGAAAAGGTCGTCGTCGCGGGCGCCTCCCGCGCACAGCCGCTCGGGGTGGGCATGCTCTATTACGAGGACGGCACCTGGGGCATGACCACGTTCGGAGTCGGCAAGGTCGAGCCGCCGCACGACTTCGCGGGCATGTGCGCGTTGGCCGACGAGATCCTGCCCGCGCATGTCGCCTCCGCGATACGGCACGGTGAGCCGATCGGGGATGTGGCGTTCCACAAGTACCCGACCAGCCGGTGGCGCCGCTACGACAAGCTCGATCGCTTCCCGACCGGGATCGTCCCGTTCGGCGACGCCGTCGTCAGCTTCAACCCGACCTTCGGCCAGGGCATGACGATGACGTCCCTGCAGACCGGTCACCTGAAGCGGGTACTTCAGACACCCGGTGCCGACCTGGAGCGCGACTTCAACCAGGCCGCCGCGAAGACGACCTACCCGGTATGGACGATGAACGCGATCGGCGATCTCGTGTTGCACGGGGCCACGGGGCCGATGCCCTGGTGGTACAAGCCGGTAGGCAAGCTGTTCGACCAATTCCTGGGCGCCGCAGAGACGGATCCCGTTCTGGCTGAATGGTTTCTGCGCCGGTTCAGCCTGCTCGACAGCCTCTACATGGTCCCCTCGACACGGCTGGTCGGGCGCACCATCCGCCACAACATGCGGCTGTGGTTGGCTGAGAGGAAGGCGGCCCGGCCTGCCGTGGTTACTGCGCAGACGGGATAACCGAGCGATACTGGAGGCCTGGCAATCGGAGGGCCGCCATGAGCTCACAGATCCGGCCGCTAGAGGACCTGGCCCAGTTCGACATCGCGTACTGGTTGGCGCCCGGTGGCAGGGACAACGGCGTGTGGGCCGACATCTGGGTTGTCATCGCCGACCTCGAATCCGATGACGCAGCTGAGGTTCTCGAGCTGTTGGCGAAGGCCGACGTCGGTGGCTATGTCGCCGTTCCCGGTGGGAGAAGAGCGAGGGCGCGCGGCCCGGTCTGTTCCCGCGTGTGGGTCGATGCGATGCAGTACGGCCTCGCCGAGGAAGTGCTGATCCAATTCATGCGCGCCCGCTCAGCGCGGCGGCGGCCGTGACTGAATGCGCGTAAGGCAATCCTCACAGGTAGCCTCGTGGCCATGACGGAGACGCGATGAGCGCTGGTCTGTTCGGGCTTCTCGACGACGTCGCCGCTCTGGCTCGGCTCGCGGCCGCATCGGTAGACGACATCGGCGCCGCCGCCGGACGCGCAACCGCCAAGGCCGCCGGAGTCGTCGTCGACGACACTGCTGTGACGCCGCAGTACGTGCACGGCATCGCCGCCGAGCGCGAGCTACCGATCATCAAGCGGATCGCGATCGGATCGCTGCGCAACAAGCTGGTGTTCATCCTGCCCGCCGCGTTGCTGCTCAGTCAGTTCGCGCCATGGCTGCTGACGCCGATCCTGATGGTCGGCGCGACTTATCTCTGCTACGAGGGCGCCGAGAAGGTTTGGGGCCGCTTCATTGGACACGGCGGGCACAACGACCACGCCGCACCGACGGCGACGGTCGGCGCGGACGCCGAGAAGCAGATGGCCGCCGGCGCGATCCGCACCGATTTCATCCTGTCCGCCGAAATCATGGTGATCGCCCTCAACGAGGTGGCCGACCAACCGTTCTGGCCGCGGCTCATCATTCTGGCCGTCGTCGCCGTGGTCATCACCATCGCCGTCTACGGCGTGGTCGGCGCCATCGTGAAGATGGACGACATCGGGCTGAGCCTGACGCAGCGCAGCTCACGATTCACGCAGCGGATCGGCCGCGGCTTGGTCGCCGGGATGCCCAAACTGCTGTCGGCGCTGTCGACCATCGGCACGGTGGCGATGCTGTGGGTCGGCGGCCACATCCTGCTCGTCGGAACCGACGCCGTCGGCTGGCACGGGCCCTACGGACTCGTGCACCACGCCGAAGATTTCGTCCATCACGCCGTCCAGGGCGTCGGCGGACTACTGGCCTGGCTCCTCAACACCGCGGTGTCGGCGGTGATCGGATTGGTCGTCGGCACCGTGGTCGTCGCGATCATGCACGTGCTGCCGTTCGGCCGCCGCGAGAAAGACCACTAGATTCCGACGGTGGCGCGGAACAGCTTCGTCGGGGTCTGCGCGAGCAACCGGATCGGCCCGTCGTCAGCGGCCACCCACGCAGCCGCGCCACGCTCGAGCGTCACCGCGGTTGACTTGGCGTGCACCACCGTTGAACCCTCGGTGCACAACAGGATCTGTGGCCCGTCGTGGTGCGTCGGTGCGTCGATCTCGTGGCCCAACTGCTCGCCGTCGATGCACAACACCGACACCGCGAACTCGGGCGCCGGCGTGTTGTACACGAATTCTGTTCCCTCCCTGGTGATTCGGGGATGGCTGACATCGTCGGTCGCGGGTGTGAAGTCGAGCACCCGCAGCAGTTCCGGCACGTCGACGTGTTTGGGAGTGAGCCCGCCACGCAACACGTTGTCGGAGTTGGCCATCACCTCGACGCCCACACCGTGCAGATACGCGTGCAGGTTGCCCGCGGGCAGGTAGATGGCCTCGCCAGCCCTGAGGCTGATCCGGTTGAGCAGCATCGAGGCCAGCACCCCGGCATCGCCGGGATAGCGCTCGCCGAGTTCGAGCACGGTCTTGGCCTCGGCCGCGAACTTCTTCTTGCCCGACTGCAGGTAATGGATCGCGCCCTCGATCACCGCGGGCACCAGCACGTCGAGGTCGGGCTGCGGCGCGGTGATCCATGTGGTGAACAACGCCCTCAGGCCGTCGGCGTCGGACTGACCGGACAGCAGGTTGACGAACGGGTCGAGATCGCTGACCGCGAGCGCACACATCAAGTCGACGCTGCTGGCCGCGGTCCGGAATCCGGCCAGCGCCTCGAATTGCCCTAGCGCCACCAATAGTTCGGGTTTGTGGCTGCGGTCGCGATAATTGCGGGTGGGTGCGTTGACCGGGATGCCCAGCTTTTCCTCGCGGGCGAATCCCTCCACCGCCTGCTCGGCGCTCGGATGCGCTTGCAGTGAGAGCGGTTCGTCCGCCGCGAGCACCTTGACCAGGAACGGCAGGCAGTCGCCGAAGCGGCCGCGCACGGCGGCGCCCAGCTGTCCCTCGGGATCGCTTCGCAGCGTGTCGAGCAGCGAGACCTCGCCCTGGTCGGTTTGCAGCCACGCCGGATCACCCGGGTGCGCACCGAACCACAGCTCCGCCTCGGGATGCGCCGTGGGACTTGGCCGTCCGGTGAAATCGGCAATCGCGGTTCGCGAACCCCATGCATAGGTCCGCACCGCTCCCCGTAGCAGGTGCACTCGCTTAACCTCGAACCAGTCGCAGGTATGTGGCCGTCATCTCCAACCGTACGGCCAGCATCGCCAGTTGTTGTTCCGGCCGTCCGGTGGCGTCCGCCACGGCGACCTCCGGCGCGTCAGATATCTCAGGCACGTCCTCGGCGTTGATCACGACGACGTCGTCGAGTCCGCCTACCCGTGCCGCCACGACCGGCCGCTCGGCATCGGTGGCCAACACGAAGGTGCGGACCCGGCGCGGCAGCGGACCGTCGATCTGCTCGTCATGGAATATCGACTTCTCCCGATCGACGCCGGATTCGCCGCCCATGCCACCCTGCACCGCGACGAGCGCGTCGGCCAGTCCGACCGCGGCCACCGTCTGATGCGCGATGCGCAGCATGATCGCCGAGCCGTGACGGGCCAGCGCCAGCGTGGCCGCGTTGTCGCCCACCAGTACGACATCGCGTCCCGACATGCGCTCGGCCAGCGTCTTGGCGGGGTTGGTGAACAGCTCGCGTCCGGCGCTGTTGCGGAACGCCTCGGCGTCGAGCTCGTCGGCCAAGGCGGCGAGATCCACCCGCAGAGCCGGGTCCACCGCCTGCAGCACAGCCAGGCCCGCGGCCAGGTAGCGCGTCAAGCTGAAGTCGTCGCGCACCCACACGCGCGGGGCCAGCGGCACGGACCGGCCTGCGGTCGCGTCGCGCAGCGGGCCTTCGTACGGCGCGACGACGGCGACGCGCGCACCGCGACGGACAGCGGTCGCGGCCGCCGAAACCAATGCGGGGTCGCCCGGATCGTCGCCGGCGAGGACCAACACGTCGAGCGCGCCGATCCACGGGGGCACCTCGGATGCGACGACTATCGGCGCGGCAGCCGACCCGCCCAGCATCGCCGACAGCATCACCCCCGCCGTCTCAGCGTTACCGCGGCCTGCCACCCAGATGACGGTGCGCGGCGGCTGGTCGGACTTCAATGGATCCAGGTCGCCCTCGTCGAGCGCCGCGGCGGTGGCTCGCACCTGCGCGCCTGCCATCGAGGCCGAGCGCAGCAAACCTTCTCGATCCGCGGCGAGCAGGCCTTCCGCGTCATCGAGGTCGACTGCCGCTTGTGTGGCATTCACGGTGCAGCCTCGGAGTCTGGGGAGACCTGGGCCTTCACCATTTGTGAGACCAGCCCGACGATTTCGTCCACCTCTTCGGTGGTGCGGGCCTCGACGTTGAGCCGCAGCAACGGCTCCGTATTGGACATCCGTAGGTTGAACCAGCTGCCCTCGCCGAGATCGACGGTCACGCCGTCGAGGTGGTCGATCGAGTGGATGCGGGAGCCGAACGACTTCAGCACGGCATCGACGCACTTTTCGGCGTCGGTGACGGTGAAGTTGATCTCGCCGGAGGCTTCATAGCGTTGGTAGTCCGCCATCAGGTCCGACAACGCCCGGTCCTGCTCGCCGAGCGCGGCGAGCACGTGGAGCGCCGCGAGCATCCCCGAGTCGGCACCCCAGAAATCGCGGAAGTAGTAGTGCGCCGAGTGCTCGCCACCGAAAATCGCTCCGGTGTCCGCCATCAACGCCTTGATGTAGGAGTGGCCGACGCGCGCACGCACAGACGTGCCACCCCGCTCGGCAACCAGTTCCGGTACCGCGCGCGAGGTGATCAGATTGTGGATCACCGTTGCGCCGATCTCTCTGTTCAGTTCCCGCGCTGCGACCAACGCGGTCACCGCAGACGGGGAAACCGAATGCCCCTTTTCATCGACGACGAAACACCGGTCGGCGTCACCGTCGAACGCCAATCCGATATCGGCGCCCGTCTCGACCACGTGGGCCTGAAGATCGACGAGGTTGGCCGGTTCCAACGGATTTGCCTCGTGGTTGGGAAAGGTGCCGTCGAGTTCGAAGTACAACGGCAGCAGCGTGATTGACGGGATCGCCCCGAGCACCGCCGGTGCGGTGTGGCCGCCCATGCCGTTGCCTGCGTCGACCGCGACGCGCAGTGGCCGCAGCTCAGCCAGATTGACGAGCGACCGCAGAAACTCGCCGTAGTCGGCCAGCACGTCGCGTTCGGAGATGGTGCCGCGTGGCCCGTCGAACGTGGGCACTCCGGCGATGATCTCCTCGCTGATCTGAGTCAGCCCGGTGTCCTTGCCGACGGGCTTCGCGCCGGCGCGGCACAGCTTGATGCCGTTGTAGGCGGCCGGATTGTGACTGGCGGTGAACATGGCGCCAGGACAGTCCAGCCGCCCCGACGCGAAGTAGAGCTGATCGGTCGACGCCAGCCCGATCCGCACCACATCGAGGCCCTGCGCCAGGACTCCCTCGGCGAACGCGCCCGCCAGTGACGGCGAGCTCGCCCGCATGTCATGGCCGATCACCACTCCCCCGCAAGCGGGTGGGCCCCCAGCTTGCGAGGGGAGTGCGCCCAGAGACGCGCCGTCGCGGACCAGTCGCGCGAACGCGCCGCCGACCTCGGCGACGAAACCCTCGTCGAGTTCCTCGCCGACCAACCCGCGGACGTCATACGCCTTGATGACGCGGTGAACAGCCGCGGCGGGCCGGGACATAGAGCTCCTTGCAAAAGGGACCGTTGGCGCCAGCCTAACCGTCGGACGGCGATGAGATAGCGGCTAGTTGTAGTCGGGCTCTGAGCCGGGTTAATCGACGGGGTCTGGCAACACCCGCAGGTGGCCGCGCCGCCGGCCGTTCGACTCGGGCCGTCGGGCCGCGGGTGCCATCAGCGCGCCACCGTGCACACCGGTGGTCGGATCGGAAAAGCCCGCCGCCACCCCGTTGAACGGCGGCGCTCCGTCACGTCCCTCACGGACCGCGTCGGCCAGTGCGACCAGATCGTCCTCGTCGGGGTTCGACGGCAGCGGCCCCGCGTGGCGAACCAACTCCCAACCGCGCGGCGCGGTGATCCGGCTGGCGTGGGCAACGCACAGGTCCCACGAATGCGGCTCGGACACCGTTGCCAGGGGTCCGACAACGGCCGTGGAATCGGAGTAGACGAAGGTCAGCGTCGCGACCGCATAGTGGGGACACCCGGGCCGGCAGCAGCGACGGGGAACATTCACAGCGAGAGGTTATCGTGCGCAAACGCCGTTAGCCGCCGGACACGCGCAGCCATCAGACCCCCGATCTCCAACCGTTACGCTTCCCCTGTGGCCGAGGGGAATCTAGGCGGATCACGCCGCGGCCGGGAGATGCGCGGCCCGCTGCTTCCGCCGACCGTGCCGGGCTGGCGCAGCCGGGCCGAGCGGTTCGACATGGCGGTGCTCGAGGCGTATGAACCGATCGAGCGGCGTTGGCAGGACCGGGTGTCGGGACTGGACGTCGCGGTCGATGAGATACCCCGCATCTCGCCGAAGGACCCCGATTCCGTGCAGTGGCCGCCGGAGGTGATCGCCGACGGCCCCATCGCGCTGGCTCGGCTGATTCCGGCGGGCGTCGACGTCCGAGGCAACGCCACTAGGGCGCGAATTGTGTTGTTCCGCAAGCCGATCGAGCGACGGGCGAAGGACACCATCGAACTCGCCGAGCTGCTGCATGAGGTCCTGGTGGCTCAGGTGGCCACGTATCTGGGCGTCGAACCTTCTGTCATCGACCCGACGATCGACGACGAGTGAACTATCGGTCAGATGATCCCGCGCTTGAGACGACGGCGCTCCCGCTCTGACAGGCCGCCCCAGATGCCGAAGCGCTCGTCGTGGGCCAGCGCGTACTCCAGGCACCTATCCCGGACCTCGCAACCCAAGCAGATTCGCTTGGCTTCGCGAGTCGAGCCGCCCTTCTCGGGAAAAAACGCCTCGGGGTCGGTTTGAGCGCACAATCCGCGCTCTTGCCATTGATCATCTTCAATAGTTGCCGGAGCGACGTCATATCTCTCGGGTTGATCGGGCACCAAACTCAATTGCGGGCGTGCCGGTGCCCCAATCGGTGTCGGTCCGGTAATGGTGTGACGGGTGTCGCCTACTGAGCCGAGCATCCGGTTGCCGAACCGATCCTGACGACCGAAATCGACCTGCTCGTACGCCATGCTCCGCCTCCTCACCTGGTCTCGTCGATCCCTAATGTGAGCCCCACTATTGTGATGTGCGGCCATCCCAATTCGAACAAGTGATCGAATCTCGGTCTGCGACACCGGAACCGGCCGGCCAACCGCGAAATGACACTGGTGTGATTACACACGTGTTAGCTGCTGCGGTCAAGCGCTGGAACAGAAATTCATACCATTTCGTGACAAGAATTCGGCGCGTCGGCGCGTCGGCGTGTCTGTCACACCGCCCGCTCGTGCTCCTGCCCGAACGACGCCTTGGCCGACCGCCTAGTGTCGGTCGATGTGAAGGTCACGGTTCTGGTGGGCGGCGTCGGCGGCGCCCGGTTCCTGCTGGGCGTGCAACACCTGTTGGGGCTGGGCCAGTTCTCCAGCTATTCAGATGGGTCGCAATCGGATAACGATCTGACCGCCGTCGTCAACATCGGCGACGACGCATGGATGTACGGCGTGCGGATCTGCCCGGACCTGGACACCTGCATGTACACCCTGGGCGGTGCCATCGACCCCGAACGTGGCTGGGGTCATCGCAATGAAACCTGGCACGCCAAAGAGGAACTCGCCGCCTACGGGGTGCAACCGGACTGGTTCGGCCTTGGCGATCGCGATCTCGCCACCCACCTAGTCCGCAGCCAGATGCTGCGCGCGGGCTATCCGCTGTCGCAGGTGACCGAGGCGCTGTGCGACCGGTGGAAGCCCGGCGCCCGACTGTTGCCGGCAAGCGACGACCGCAGCGAAACCCACGTCGTCATCACGGATCCCAACGACGGGGAGAAGCGCGCCATCCACTTCCAGGAGTGGTGGGTGCGCTACCGCGCACAGGTGGCGACACACAGCTTTGCGTTCGTCGGCACCGACAAGGCCACCGCGGCGCCCGGCGTCACCGAGGCCATCGAAACCGCCGACGTGGTGCTGCTGGCGCCGTCCAATCCGGTGGTGAGCATCGGCACGATCCTTGCCGTCCCCGGGATCCGGGGCGCGCTGCGCTCGACCACGGCACGCGTCATCGGCTACTCCCCCATCATCGGCGGAAAGCCGCTGCGCGGCATGGCCGACGAATGCTTGTCGGTGATCGGGGTGGCGAGCACCTCGGAGGCGGTCGGCGGCTATTACGGTGCCCGCTCCGGCGTCGGCGTCCTGGACGGCTGGCTGGTGCACGAGGGCGACCACGCCGAAATCGACGGCGTCGAGGTGAGGTCGGTCCCGCTGCTGATGACCGATCCGGCGGCGACGGCCGAAATGGTGCGCGCCGGAATGGATCTGGCGGGGGTGAAGCCGTGACAGACCATGGGTCGGCCAGGCCCGATGTCGGCGACCATGGCGCCTCGGAGCCCAATGTCGGCGACCATAGCGCCTCCGGCGCCGTCGAACTGCTTCCCGTCCCTGGACTGCCCGAGTTCCGGCCGGGCGACGACCTCGCCGCCGCACTCGCCGACGCCGCACCATGGCTGCGCGACCACGACGTCGTGGTGGTCACCAGCAAGGTGGTGTCCAAGTGCGAGGGCCGCATCGTCGACGCCCCGACCGATCCGGAAGCACGGGATGCGTTACGGCGCAAGCTGATCGATAGCGAGGCCGTCAGGGTTCTCGCGCACAAGGGCCGCACTCTGATCACCGAGAACGCACTGGGGCTTGTGCAGGCCGCGGCCGGGGTGGACGGCTCCAATGTCGACTCAGGCGAGTTGGCTCTGCTGCCGACCGACCCCGACGGCAGTGCCGCGGCGCTGCGGTCGGCGCTGCGCGACCGGCTCGGCGTCACGGTCGGCGTGATCATCACCGACACCATGGGCCGGGCCTGGCGTAACGGCCAGACCGACTTCGCGATCGGGGCCGCAGGCCTGACTGTGCTGCACGGCTATGCGGGGTCGCAGGACCGGCACGGCAACGACCTGATCGTCACCGAGATCGCCGTCGCCGACGAGATCGCCGCCGCGGCTGACCTTGTCAAGGGCAAGCTGACCGACATACCGGTGGCGGTGGTGCGCGGACTCACGTTGTCCGACAACGGATCCAATGCACGCACCCTGCTGCGGCCCGGTGAAGACGACCTGTTCTGGCTGGGCACCGAGGAAGCCGTCGCGCTTGGCCGCAGCCAGGCGCAGCTGCTCCGCCGCTCGGTACGCCGGTTCAACGCCGAACCCGTCGCGCCCGAACTCGTCGAGGCCGCCGTCGCCGAAGCCCTCACCGCGCCCGCGCCACACCACACCCGGCCGGTGCGCTTCGTGTGGTTGCGGGACCCCGAACGGCGCCTCCGGTTGCTGGATCGGATGAAGGATCAGTGGCGCGCCGACCTGGCCGCAGACGGACGCCCGCCGGAGGCCGTCGAGCGGCGTGTCAGCCGCGGCCAGATCCTTTACGACGCACCCGAAGTCGTCATCCCGGTCATGGCGCCCGACGGTGCGCACAGTTATCCGGACGCCGGCAGGACCGCCGCCGAGCACACCATGTTCACCGTCGCGGTCGGCGCCGCCGTACAGGCGCTCCTCGTCGCGCTGGCCGTGCGCGGAGTCGGTAGCTGCTGGATCGGCTCCACCATCTTCGCCGCCGACCTGGTGCGCGACGAGCTGGCGCTGCCGGCCGACTGGGAACCGTTGGGCGCCATCGCGATCGGCTACCCCGAAGACCCGTCCGGCCCACGCGATCCCGTGGACACCGACGGCCTGCTGGTGCACAAGTGAGCCTGCACGAGTCGGCCGTAGCGGCGCTGACGCGTTGGCGCGCACCCGATCCCGCGCAGGACACGCTGCGGCACGCGGTGCTGGCGTTCCTCGCCGCGCGGCCCGACGGCTGCCTGCGCGAGTGCGTACCGGGCCATGTCACGGGCTCGGCGCTAGTCCTCGACCACAGCGGCACCCACGCACTGCTGACGCTGCATCCGCGGATCGGCCGATGGCTCCAACTCGGCGGCCACTGCGAGGAGACCGACGCCGACATTGTCGCGGCGGCGCTGCGCGAAGCGACCGAGGAATCCGGCATCGACGACCTCACGATCGATCCCGAGCCCGCCGCGCTGCACGTGCATCCCGTCACGTGCTCGCTCGGAGTGCCGACTCGTCACCTCGACATGCAGTTCATCGTGCACGCGCCGGCGGGCGCCGAAATCGCCTGCAGTGACGAGTCTTTGGATCTGCGCTGGTGGCCGCTGGACGCGCTGCCCGACGACTGCGACTTCGGCCTCACGCAACTCGCGACGGCGGCGAGCCGCCGAATCACCACAACCTAGACGTCGGTGGAGTAGCGGATGCCGCCGTCGGGGATGGTGACCCCGGGCCACACCCGCGCACCGCGCAGCAACTCACAACGCGCGCCGATGTCGGCGCCGTCGCCGATCACGCCGTCGCGGATCAGCGCGCGCGGGCCGATGCGAGCACCGAAGCCGATGATCGAGCGCTCGATCACCGCACCCGCCCCGACGTACACACCATCGAAGATCACCGCACCGTCCAGCCGTGCGCCCGCGCCCACCTCGGCGCCGCGTCCGACGACCGTGCCGCCGATCAGCAACGCGCCGGGCGCGACGGCGGCGCCGTCATGCACCAGCTTCTCGCCGTGCTGACCGCCCAGCGCCGGCGATGGCGCGATGCCGCGGACCAGGTCGGCCGAGCCGCGCACGAAGTCTTCCGGCGTGCCCATGTCGCGCCAGTAGCTCGCGTCGACGTAGCCGCACACCCGTAGGCCGTCGGACAGCAGGCCGGGGAACACCTCGCGCTCGACCGACAGCGCCCGGCCCTTGGGGATCCGGTCGATGATCTCGCGCTTGAACACGTAGCAGCCGGCGTTGATCTGGTCGGTCGGCGGGTCCTGCGTCTTCTCCAGGAAGGCCGTCACCACACCATCGGCATTGGTGGGTACACAGCCGAACGCGCGGGGATCGCCGACGCGCACCAGGTGCAGGGTGACGTCGGCGTCATTGCTCTCGTGGCAGTCCAGGAGAGCAATCAGGTCGGCGCCCGAGAGCACGTCGCCGTTGAATACCAGCGCGGTGTCGTGACGCAGCTTGTCCGACACGTTGGCGATGCCGCCGCCGGTGCCCAGCGGCTCGGGCTCGACGACGTAGTCGATCTGCAGGCCGAGCTTGGAGCCGTCGCCGAACTCCGTTTCGAACACTCCCGCCTTGAACGAGGTGCCCAGCACGACGTGCTCGATGCCTGCGGCGGCGATCCGCGACAACAGGTGGCTCAGAAACGGCAGACCCGCGGTCGGCAGCATCGGCTTCGGGGCCGACAGCGTCAGCGGTCTAAGGCGCGTGCCCATGCCGCCGACCAGAACGACGGCGTCCACCTGCGCCGGATTGACCACTACTGTCGTCCTTTCCGCTGCTTGCGCCGTGAACCGCGCACCACCAAACCTGCACGGGCAGCGAGCGCAGCCCTAATCGTCCACCGTAGCGGCGCCTGCCACTGCTCCGAATGCCGATCCGCCAGGAAAGTGTAGGTGCTGGTGTGGTGGGCCGCCAAGTTGCGGGCCGGGTCGCGACCTGTGGCGTGGCCCTTGTCGTGCAAAATCTCCGCCGACGGCACATAGATGTTCTGCCAGCCCGCGTTGCCGAGGCGATCACCCAGGTCGACGTCCTCCATGTACATGAAATAGCGCTCGTCGAAGCCCGATACCTCATCGAAGGCGGAGCGCCGCAGCAACAAGCACGATCCCGATAGCCAGCCGACGGGGCGTTCGCTGGGCTCGGTTCGCTCCTGCCGGTATTCCGCCGTCCACGGATTGGATTTCCAGAACGGGCCGACGACGGCGTGCATGCCGCCGCGGATCAGGCTGGGGAGGTGACGCGCCGACGGGTAAACCGACCCGTCGGGGTCGCGGATCAGCGGTCCCAACGACCCCGCCCTCGGCCAGCGTTCAGCCGCCTCCAGCAACAGATCGATGCTGCGCGGTCCCCACTGCACATCCGGGTTGGCGACCACCACAAACTCCGACTCCGGCGTGATCTCCTCGACCGCGCGGTTCACCGCGGTGCCGTAGCCCAGATTGCCGCCGGTGTGCAGCAGTCGGGCGTTGGGATAGCGCTGCGCCGCTTCTTCCGGTGCGCCGTCCGTCGAACCGTTATCGGCGATGATCACCGTTACCGGCCGCTCGGTGGCATGCGCGAGTGTCGCCAGGAACCGATCGAGGTGCGGCCCCGGTGAATACGTCACCGTCACCACAACCAGTTCGTCACTCACCCGCTAGAGGGTAACGGGCCAGCCGAGGAGAGCGCCGCAGCTAACGCCTCACGCCATGGCCGCAGCGGCGTCAGGCCCGCTTCGGCGGATCGCCGTGCGGACAGCGCCGAGTACACGGGCCGCGGGGCCGGGCGGGGATGGCGGTCGGTGCCCACGGGGCGGACCCGCTCCGGATCAGCGCCGACGCCCTCGAACACCGCACGGGCCTGTTCGAAGCGGCTGACGGCGCCCTCGTTGGCGGCGTGCAGCACCGGCTCGCGGATCGAGCCGTCATCGGCGATCTGCAGCAGGGCGGTGACGAGGTCACCGACGTAGGTCGGCGAGCTGACCTGGTCGGCCACCACGTCCACTTCTCCGTCACCCGCGGCCGATCGACGCATGATCGCCGCGAAATCACCTCCGCTGCCGCCCTCGTAGATCCAGGCCGACCGCACGACATGGGCGTCGGGCATCGCGGCCAGCACCATCAGCTCCCCCGCCAGCTTGGTGCGTCCGTACACGCTCACCGGCCCCGTCTCGTCGTCGATCTCGTACGGCTGTTGCTGAGCACCGGAGAACACGTAGTCGGTGGAGATGTGGATGAGGTCGGCACCGGCACGGGCGCAGGCCTGCGCGATGTTCTCCGGCCCGACCGCGTTGACCGCATACGCCCGGTTCTGATGCTCTTCTGCGGCGTCGACCTTGGTGTAGGCCGCGCAGTTGACCACCACGTCACCGGATTGGATGAACCGCTCGGCCGCCGCCGGGTCGGTGATGTCCCATTCCGCCGACGTCAGTGCCAGCACGTCGCGGCCCTGCTGACGAGCCTGAGCTGCCAAATAACGCCCCACCATGCCACCAGCGCCGGCGATGACGATTCGGTCGGGCATGCATTCGAGTCTGGCACGCCGATCGGCGCTACCCGGTCTGCGGGCGTCTCGCAAGTAGCCTGGGCAGATGCCCGCCCGCTTGACCCGTGTCATCGCTGTCGCGGTGGCCCTGGCCATCGTTGTCGGCACAGGCGTGGCGTGGGGCAAGATCCGATCGTTCGAATCGGGCATCAACCACTTTTCCTCGGTGGCGCTCGGCGAGGGTGGCGAGGACGGCGCGATCGACGTTCTGCTGGTCGGCCTGGACAGCCGCACCGACGCACACGGCAACCCACTCTCCGAAGAGGAGCTGGCGACGCTGCGGGCCGGCGACGACGTATCAACCAACACCGACACCATCATCTTGGTGCGCATCCCCAACAACGGGAAGTCGGCGACGGCGATCTCCATCCCCCGCGACTCCTACGTCGAGGCGCCCGGTGTTGGCAAGATGAAGATCAATGGCGTCTACGGGTCGGTCAAAGAGGAGAAACGGATCAAGCTGGTCGAATCCGGCGTTTCCGACGCCGAGGCCGACAAGCAGTCCACCGAAGCCGGACGCGAAGCGCTGATCAAGACGGTCGCGAACCTGACCGGCGTCACCGTCGACCACTACGCCGAGATCGGACTGCTCGGGTTCGCGCTGATCACCGACGCGCTCGGCGGCGTCAACGTGTGTCTGAAAGAGGCTGTGTACGAACCTCTTTCAGGGGCCGACTTCCCCGCCGGCTGGCAGAAGCTGGACGGCCCTCAGGCACTGAGTTTCGTCCGCCAGCGACACGACCTGCCCCGCGGCGACCTGGACCGGGTGACCAGACAGCAGGCGGTGATGGCATCGCTCGCCCATGAGGTGATCTCCAGCAAGACGCTGTCCAGCCCGGCGACCCTGAACCGCCTGCAGGACGCCGTCCAACGGTCGGTTGTGCTGTCCGAGGGTTGGGACGTCATGGAATTCGTCGAGCAGCTGCAGAAGTTGGCCGCAGGCAGCGTCGCATTCGCCACCATCCCGATCCTCGAGGAAGCGGGCTGGAGCGACGACGGCATGCAGAGCGTGGTCCGGGTGGACCCGAGCCAGGTGAAGGAGTGGGTGGCCGGCCTGCTGCACGACCAAGATGAAGGCAAGACCGAGCAATTGGCTTATACGCCAGGCAAAACCACCGTCGACGTGGTCAACGACAGCGACGTCAACGGGCTCGCCGCCGCCGTGTCACAGGTGCTGACCAACAAGGGCTTCGCCACGGGCAACGTCGGGAACAACGACGCGGGCCACGTCACGGGCAGCCAGGTGCAGGCGGCCAAGGCCGATGATCTTGGCGCGCAAGCGGTTTCCAAAGAGCTCGGCGGGCTGCCGGTCGTCGAGAATGCGTCCGTCGCACCGGGCTCGGCACGTGTCGTGCTGGCGAGTGACTACACCGGACCCGGCTCGAGCGGCGTCGATCCGACACTGGCCACCGTCGACCCGGCGGCCGCCGGATCCACCGACTCGACCGACTCCACCGATTCCGAGCCTGCGCCCTCGCCGATCCTCACGGCCGGTGCCAACGACCCGGAGTGCGTGAACTGACCACGCTCACATCGGCGCTGCTGGATCCGCTGATGGCGGCCGACCCGATGGGCCCGCGGATCACCTATTACGACGACGCCACCGGTGAACGAATCGAGCTGTCGACGGTCACGCTGGCCAACTGGGCCGCCAAGACGGGCAACCTGCTGCGCGACGAATTGGGCGCAGGACCCGGCAGCCGGGTCGCCGTGCTGTTGCCCGCACACTGGCAGACCGCCGCGGTGCTGTTCGGAATCTGGTGGATCGGTGCGGAAGTCGTGCTGACCGGAGACGCGGATATCGCGCTGTGCACCGCCGACCGGCTGTCCGACGCCGACGATGCCGTCGGCGCGGGCGAGGTCGCGGTGCTCTCGCTCGACCCGTTCGGCAAGCCGGCCGCCGACCTGCCAGTGGGCGTCACCGATTACGCGACAGCGGTCCGCGTGCACGGCGACCAGATAGTGCCGGAGCGCCGACCGGGGCCCGCGCTGGACGGCCGCTCGGTGGCCGAAGTGCTCGCTGCCGCCGAAGCCTCGGCTGCCGCACAGGGTTTCACGCGCGGTGACCGCGTGATGTCGACGGCCGGCTGGACCACCGCTGAGCAACTCATCGACCACCTGTTGGCGGTCTACGCGGCGGGTGCCTCGCTTGTCCAGGTCACGAACCCCGATATTGCCGCGCTCGACCGTCGCCGCGACACGGAGAAAGTCACCCGCGGTTAGCAGCGAAGTGCCACGCTGTGGAAATGATCGGTCGGCGTCGATTTCTGGTGATGGGTGCTGCCGGCCTCGTGGCGGCCTGTTCGAAGTCACAGCCACAGGCTGCGGCACCCCCTCCGACCGGCATCGGTCTTGCCGCCGGCGCGACTGACATCGACCTCGGCGGCGTCAAGGTTCGCACCTGGGCGTACGGAAACCAGGTGCCTGCCCGCGAGATCCGGCTCAAGAAGGGTGAGCGGCTGCGGGCGGAGTTGACCAACGCGATGCCGCAGGACGTGACCGTGCACTGGCACGGCATCGCCCTCGTCAACGACATGGACGGCGTACCGGACCTGACGCAGGCCGCCGTGCCGAATGGTCAGAAGTTCACCTACGACTTCGTGGTCCCGGACGCCGGAACGTACTGGTTCCATTCGCATGTCGGCGCCCAACTCGACCGCGGCCTGTACGGACCACTCATCATCGAGGACCCGAACGAGAAGGTGGACTACGACGACGAGTTGGTTCTCGTCCTCGACGATTGGATCGACGGCACCGGCACCAACCCGGACCAGGTCTTCGAAAACCTGAAGAAATCCGGCATGAAGCCCATGGCACCCGGCGGGCCCGGCGTGACGCCCACAAGCCCGATCGGCCAGGACGGCGGCGACGTCGAGTACCCCTACTTCGTCATCAATGGCCGGGTTCCCGCCGATCCACAGGTGGTGGATTACCGTGCGGGCCAACGGATTCGGCTACGCTTCATCAATGCCGGATCGGACAGCGCGTTCCGGGTGGCGGTCCCGAACACGACGATGAGGGTGATCCAGACCGACGGCTATCCGGTGGTGCCGGTGCAGGCGAACTCGGTGATCCTCGGCATGGGCGAGCGGGTGGACGCGATTGTCACGGTGAACGGCTCGCTGCCGGTGGTCGCCGTGCCGGAGGGTAAACAGAGCCACGCCCAGCTGAACATGCGGGTCAACAATGCGCCAAGCACCGTCAATGTCGACGACTTCGTCGCATCGGTGGGCCAGGAGGCACCCCTCGATACCGCGACGTTGTCACCGACACCGGAGGTCACCCTGGCGGCCAAGGAGCCGGATCAGGTGATCGACGCCCACCTGACCGGACCCGTCAATGGATACACCTGGCCGGTCAATGGCAAGCTCTACAACCCGCCGAACGACGGGGTGCCCGTCAAGCCGAACCAGCGGGTCCGGATCCGCTTCATCAACGAGTCGATGATGTTCCACCCGTTCCACCTACACGGCCACACGTTCCAGGTGATGAGCAACAACGTTGCGAAGGCCCGGAAGGACACGGTGCTCGTGCCGCCGAAGCAGACGGTCGAGGTCGACTTCGATACGAACAATCCCGGCAAGTGGATCAGCCACTGCCACAACACCTACCACCTCGAGGCGGGGATGGCGTTCTTCGTCGAGTACGCCGGCTAGTGTCCAGCTCCTTGGCGCGGCGGACTACTTCAGCAGCGCCCGCGACATCACGACGCGCTGAATCTGGTTGGTGCCCTCGTAGATCTGGGTGATCTTGGCGTCGCGCATGAACCGCTCGACGGGGAAGTCGGTGGTGTATCCGTAGCCGCCGAACAACTGCACGGCGTCGGTTGTCACCTCCATCGCGACGTCGGATGCGAAGCACTTCGACGCAGACGAGATGAAGCCGAGGTTGGGCTCGCCGCGTTCGGCACGCGCGGCGGCGGTGTACACCATCAGACGCGCGGCCTCGAGCTTCATCGCCATATCGGCGAGCATGAACTGCACGCCCTGGAAGTCGGCGATGGCCTTGCCGAACTGCTTGCGCTCCTTGACATATGCGATCGCCGCATCCAGCGCACCCTGCGCGATGCCCACCGCCTGCGCACCGATCGTCGGCCGGGTGTGGTCCAGGGTCGCCAGTGCGGTCTTGAAGCCGGTGCCGGGGTCGCCGATGATCCGATCGGACGGAATCCGGCAGTCCTCGAAGTACAACTCGGTGGTGGGCGAGCCCTTGATGCCCATCTTGTGCTCCTTGGCGCCCACCACGAAGCCCGGATCGTCCTTGTGTACGACGAACGCCGAGATACCGTTGGCGCCCTTGTCCGGATCGGTCACGGCCATGACCGTGTACCAGGTCGAGTGGCCGCCGTTGGAGATCCAGCACTTGGCGCCGTTGAGCACCCACTCGTCGCCCTCGAGCCGGGCACGTGTCCTCATCGAACCCGCGTCGCTGCCGGCCTCGCGCTCGGACAGCGCATACGACGCGACAGCATCACCGGCGGCGATCGTCGGCAGCACTTGCTTTTTGAGTTCCTCTGAGCCGCGCAACAGCAGGCCCATGGTGCCGAGCTTGTTGCAGATCGGGATCAATGAGGACGACGCACACACCCGCGCCACTTCTTCGATCACGATGCAGGCGGCCACCGAGTCGCCCCCCTGGCCGCCGTACTCCTCAGGGATGTGAACCGCGGCGAACCCCGATGACGTCAGCGCCGCCAGCGCCTCGTCGGTATACCGGGCCTTCTCGTCGACATCGGCCGCGTACGGGGCGATCTCCTTCTCGCACAGGTCACGCAGCACCGCACGCAGTTCGTTGTGCTCATCGGCGGGCTTGAAAGCATCGAACGACGGGTTACCGAAGGCCATGGCGACTCCTTACTACTCGCCGGTAACCTTACCGATCGACGATCACTCTCCCAAGAGACGGTTCCGCAGCGCCGCGTCCTTTTGCAGCACCATGTCTGCCAGATTGCTCTGAAACTCCTCCATGCGCGTCCGCAGTGCGGCATCCGACGCGCCGAGAATGCGCACCGCCAGCAGTCCGGCGTTGCGGGCGCCGCCGATCGACACGGTGGCGACCGGCACGCCCGCGGGCATCTGCACTATCGACAGCAGCGAGTCCAGACCGTCGAGTCTGGCCAGCGGCACCGGCACCCCGATCACGGGCAGCGGCGTCGCGGAGGCGACCATGCCGGGAAGGTGGGCCGCGCCGCCCGCCCCCGCGATGATCACGTCGATGCCGCGGCCGGCGGCGGTGCGCGCGTAGTCGAGCATGCGGCCGGGGGTGCGATGCGCGGACACCACGCCGACTTCGAACGGCACATCGAACTCGGCCAACGCCTGCGCGGCGTCCTCCATCACCGACCAGTCGCTGTCACTGCCCATGATCACGCCGACCCGCGGTTGGGGCGCACTAGTCATGTTCCCTCCATCCGTCGGTCCACTCGGCGTGCGACAACCAATGTGCGGCCCGGGTCGCACGTTCCCGCACATCTGCGACGTATGCGTCGTCACCGAGCGAACCGCGTGCGGCGCCTAGGATGTTGACGTGCCCGATCTTGCGGCCGGGCCGCTCGCCCTTGCCGTACAGGTGAACCCGCGCCTCCGGCAACCGACCGAACAGGTGATGCAGCCGTTCGTCCATGCTCATCGCCGGAGTCTGTTGTGCGCCAATCACATTGGCCATAACCGTGACCGGTGCGATCGGTGCGGTGTCGCCTAGCGGATAGTCCAGCACCGCTCGAAGGTGCTGCTCGAACTGACTCGTGCGCGCACCGTCCATGCTCCAGTGCCCGGAGTTGTGCGGACGCATCGCGAGCTCGTTGACCACCAGCCGGCCGTCGACGGTTTCGAACAGCTCGACCGCCAGCAACCCGACCACGCCGAGTTCGTTCGCCAGTCGCAACGCGAGCTGCCCTGCTGCGCTTCCCAATTCGGGATCCAGTTGCGGCGCAGGGGCGATCACCTCGACGCAGATGCCGTCGCTCTGCACGGTCTGCACCACCGGCCATGCCGCGCCCTGCCCGAACGGCGACCGCGCCACCAACGCCGCCAGTTCGCGCCGCATGGCGACTTTCTCCTCCACAAGCACCGCTGCGCCGTCGGCGAGATATCTGCCCGCCACCGCACGCGCTTCGGCGATGTCACGCGCCAGCGTCACACCACGGCCGTCGTATCCGCCGCGCACCGTCTTGACCACGATGTCGGTGCCGACGCGCTCCGCGAACGCGTCGATGTCTATCACATCGGTCACTTCGGCGAAGCGCGGCACCGGGGCACCGAGCGCCTCCAGCCGCCGCCGCATCACGAGCTTGTCCTGCGCGTGGATGAGGGCGGTCGGCGGCGGCGCCACGTTCACCCCGTCGGCGACGAGCTTCTCCAGCAGTTCGGTCGGCACGTGCTCGTGATCGAACGTCAACGCATCCGCACCCGCCGCCGCCTTCCGCAGTGCGTCCAGGTCGGTGTGCGCGCCGATCACCACATCGGGCGTGACCTGCGCAGCCGGGTCGTCCGGACTCACGGCCAGCACGCGCAGCGTCTGACCGAGCGCGATCGCCGCCTGATGGGTCATCCTGGCCAGTTGCCCACCGCCGACCATGGTCACCACAGGGGGCGAATTCGGGTTACGTGGCACAGCAATATGTTGTCATGACTGTGACCGGACCTTGATGTCGCCGCCCAAGCGGCGCCGGCTACATTTCCATACCGTGACCTGCACGGGTACGCGTCCCCTGCCGGATTTCCGTAGACTCCGCTGTTGTGTCCTTCACTGATGCCACGATCGCACGGCTGCCCCGCCCGATCCGGCCGTACTTCGAGCGGCATCACGAACTGATCAAGTTCGCGATCGTAGGCGCGACGACGTTCATCATCGACTCGGCGGTGTTCTACACGCTCAAGCTCACGGTGCTGGAGCCCAAGCCGGTCACGGCCAAGATCATCGCGGGCATTGTCGCGGTGATCGCGTCGTACATCCTCAACCGCGAATGGAGCTTCCAGAATCGCGGCGGCCGCGAACGCCACCACGAGGCGCTGATGTTCTTCGCGTTCAGCGGCGTCGGCGTGCTGTTGTCCATGGCGCCACTGTGGTTCTCCAGCTACGTGCTTCAGCTGCGCGTGCCCGACGTGTCGTTGACGGTGGAGAACATTGCAGACTTCATCTCGGCCTACATCATCGGCAACCTGCTGCAGATGGGGTTCCGCTTCTGGGCGTTCCGCCGCTGGGTGTTTCCGGACGAGTTCGGCCGCGACCCGGACAAGGCGATCGAGTCCACCTTTACCGCAGGCGGCATCGCCGAGGTGTTGGAAGACGAGTACGAACGCACCCATGAAGACAGCAGGGTGACGCCGCTGCGTGGTCCCACCCGGCGGGCGCGGCGGCTGGCTCAGCTCGGCGATTCCTCCGAGCCCAGAGTGTCGAAGACTTCGTGATACAGCAGTGAGTGCACCCGCTCCACGCGCGGAATGTCGTGGAACTCAAGGGGATCCTGCGACGCGGATTCGATGATCAGGGTGCCGGTGCGCAACATCCGGTCCAGGATGCCGTGCCGGAACTCGACGCTGTTGATGCGCGCCAGCGGAATGTCGATGCCTGATCTCGTGAGCAGGCCGTGGCGGAACATCACCCGGCGATCGGTGATGACGAAATGCGTTGTCCACCAATTGAGGAACGGCCACACCGACAGCCACCCGATGATCACCAGCCAGACAGCGGCGATGACGAGCATCACGACGTTGCGCGCGGTGCGATCCCAGTTGGTCTGGTTGACGTACCCGGCGCCGAATGCCGCTATCGCGGTGACCACCAACAGGATCAGCACCGGGCCGAACAGCCGCTTCCAGTGCGGATGGCGGTGCAGCACGACCCGCTCGTCACGCGCAAGCACGTTGTCGGGGTAGCCCACGGCTGCGACTCTACCCAGCCGCAACCCTCGCGAGCGGGACTTACGCCGCGCGCCGATTTCAGCGCAGATGCACCACGTCGCCGGCCGACACCGCGACAGGTCCGGCCTCCGAATCGATCTGCAACCGGCCCTGTTCGTCGATCGAGCGTGCCGTGCCGAGCACTTCGCGGCCGCCGGGGAGGATCGCTCGCACAGCCGAACCGATCGTCACGCTGTGCGCGCGATAGTCCGCGATGAGACCGGCGTCGGCGCCGTTCGCACCGTGCCAGCGCTCGACGCGGCGTGCCAACTCCTGCAGCATTGCCCGCGCCAGTCGGTCCCTGTCGGGTGTCTCGCCACCCAGGGTGCGCAGCGATGTGGCGTCCGCATCCGGCACCTCGTCGTCCCGCAGCGTCACGTTGAGCCCGATGCCGACGACGATGGCCCGCTGCGCGGCAGCAACCTCGGTCAGGATGCCCGCCAGCTTGCGGCCGTTTGCCAAAACATCGTTGGGCCACTTCAGCCCGGCCTCGACACCGGTAACAGCGGCGATCGCATCCACGACGGCCACTCCGGTGGCCAGCGGTAGCCAGCCCCACGCGTCGGGCGGAACGCCGCCTGCATCAACGCCTACCGACAGCGTGAGTTGCGCTCGCGGGGAAGACCAGCTCCGCCCGTTGCGGCCACGTCCGGCGGTCTGCTGCTCAGCAAAAAGGACCGCGCCGGCGATGTCCTCGCCTGCGGCGGCGCGCGCAAGCAGGTCGGCGTTGGTCGAGCCGGTGCGCTCGACGACGTCCAGTCGGCGCCACAGCAAGCCAGGGCCCGCGAGCCCGTCACGAAGGGAAACCACATCAAGCGGAGGAAGCACATCGTCGGCAGCCATCACCGGCGATTATGTCAATCCGCTTCGTCGCGTAACCGCGGGCACTGCGATCGGCACATAAGACAATGAAGAACGCGTCGGGCTAAGCCGGATGTCACAGGCCGCCGCAGCGGCCGATAGCATCGACCACCATGACTAGCGTTACCGAGCCGGCTTCCGAGCACGAGATCGATATCCACACGACCGCGGGCAAGCTGGCCGATCTGCGCAAGCGGAGCGAAGAGACCCTGCACCCGGTGGGTGAGACGGCTGTCGAGAAGACACACGCCAAGGGCAAGCTGACCGCGCGTGAGCGCATCCTGGCGCTGTTGGACGAGGACTCCTTCGTCGAGCTCGATGCGCTGGCCCGGCACCGCAGCACCAACTTCGGCCTGCAGGACAAGCGCCCGCTGGGCGACGGTGTGGTGACCGGATACGGCACCATCGACGGCCGCGAGGTGTGCATCTTCAGCCAGGACGCCACCGTGTTCGGCGGCAGCCTCGGCGAGGTGTACGGCGAGAAGATCGTCAAGGTGCAAGAGCTGGCCATCAAGACCGGTCGGCCACTCATCGGAATCAATGACGGTGCAGGTGCGCGCATCCAGGAGGGCGTCGTCTCGCTCGGCCTCTACAGCCGCATCTTCCGCAACAACATCCTGGCCTCCGGGGTGATCCCGCAGATCTCGCTGATCATGGGCGCCGCTGCGGGTGGGCACGTGTACTCCCCTGCGCTGACCGACTTCGTCATCATGGTCGATCAGACCAGCCAGATGTTCATCACCGGACCCGACGTGATCAAGACCGTCACCGGTGAGGACGTCACCATGGAGGAACTCGGTGGCGCGCACACGCACATGGCCAAGTCGGGGACCGTGCACTACGTCGCGTCCGGCGAGCAGGATGCCTTGGAATACGTTCGTGACCTGCTGAGCTACCTGCCGTCCAACAACTACGGTGATCCGCCGCGCTATCCCGTGCCGGTACCGACCGGTGCGATCGAGGACAACCTGACCGACGAGGACCTCGAGCTGGACACGTTGATCCCGGATTCGCCGAATCAGCCGTATGACATGCACGAGGTGATCACCCGCATCCTCGACGACGACGAGTTCCTCGAGATCCAAGCGGGCTACGCGACGAACATCGTCGTCGGCTTCGGCAGGGTCGAGGGCCGTCCGGTCGGAATCGTGGCCAACCAGCCCACCCAATTCGCCGGCTGCCTTGACATCAACGCCTCGGAGAAGGCGGCACGGTTCGTGCGGACGTGTGACTGCTTCAACATCCCGATCGTGATGCTGGTCGACGTGCCGGGCTTCCTGCCGGGCACCGACCAGGAGTACAACGGCATCATCCGCCGCGGGGCCAAGCTGCTGTATGCGTACGGCGAGGCCACCGTCGCCAAGATCACCGTGATCACCCGCAAGGCCTACGGCGGCGCCTACTGCGTCATGGGCTCAAAGGACATGGGCGCCGATGTCTGCGTGGCGTGGCCGACGGCCCAGATCGCGGTGATGGGCGCCTCTGGTGCAGTCGGGTTCGTGTACCGCTCTGAGCTCAAGGAGGCCGCTCAGAAGGGCGAAGACGTCGACGCGCTGCGGCTGCAGCTGCAGCAGGACTACGAGGACACGTTGGTCAACCCGTACATCGCCGCCGAGCGCGGCTACGTCGACGCGGTGATCCCGCCGTCCCACACCCGCGGCTACGTGGCGACGGCGCTGCGGCTGCTGGAGCGTAAGGTCACTCAGATTCCGCCGAAGAAGCACGGGAACATTCCACTGTGAGCGACGAAAACGAAGTTCAGGATCCGCACGCGCACGACCCGCACATCAAGGTGGTCAAGGGCGAGCCGACCGAAGAGGAGCTGGCAGCGGTGATCGCCGTGGTGGCCAGCGCGTCGGGCGCTCCGGCTGAACCACGCGAAGCTGAGCAGAACCTCTGGGGCCACCCGGTGGACCGGCTGCGCTACAACGTCTTCAGCTGGCAGCGGGTCACGCTGATGGAGCGGACGCACATGCGCAAATGACCCGCCTGGTGCTTGCGTCGGCTTCGCCGGGTCGTCGTAAGGTGTTGCGCCAGGCGGGAATCGATCCGCTCGTCATCGTCTCCGGTGTGGACGAGGACGCCGTCGTCGCGGGGCTTGACCCCCAAGCCACCCCGGGGGATGTGACCACCGCGTTGGCCGCCGCCAAGGCCGACGCGGTCGCACACACTCTTGACCGTGTGGTCGCCGCCGATTGCGTTGTCATCGGCTGCGATTCGATGCTGTACCGCGACGGCGAGCTGTTGGGCAAGCCGACGTCGCCGGACGCGGCGCGCGAGGGCTGGCGGCGAATGGCAGGCAAGTCCGGGCAGCTGTACACCGGGCATTGCGTGATTCGGTTGCGCGACAACAGGATTACCTATCGCGCCGCCGATGCCACCTGTACCACCGTCAACTTCGGCGTTCCGTCTCCTGCCGATCTGGACGCGTACATCGCGCAAGGCGAGCCGCTGGCAGTCGCGGGCGGTTTCACGCTCGACGGCCTCGGGGGCTGGTACATCGACGGCGTGGAGGGTGACCCGTCGGCCGTGATCGGCATCGGCCTACCGCTGACGCGACGGCTTCTCGAGCTCGCGGGTCTGTCGATTTCCGACCTCTGGCAGGCGAACCCGGTCACCTCTTGAGCGCGAGCAGACGCAGAAACGTACGCGGAATACCCCGAAAGCACGCTTCTGCGTCTGCTCGCGGGTCTAACTGGCCACCGCTGGACGCGACAGGTGATGCCGCAGCCGATCCGCAAGGCGCCATGGTTCGCGCCTGACATCGTCAACGACTATTGGCACAACGGTCCAGTTCATCTCCTGCACTTCCGCATACCGCTTCTTGTCTTTCAGCATCTCGAGTCGGCCTGCATGCCATTCAATACTCTCGTATTCCGCGGCCACCCGTTGCTCGGGCCACGCAAAATCGACGCGCCAGACTTCGCCGCTATGACCATGGATTTCGTATTGCAACTCCGGCAGCGGTAGCCCATAGTCGATCATCACCAAGCGGGCCTCGCTCTCCATGCCGGATTCTGCGCGGCCGTCCGCGTAATCAACGAGATCTCGAACGTGTACGATCCCGCGCCGCCCTTTCTGTTCGCGCACAGCACTTTCCAACTCCGCACGCGTGCAACGCATCGAGCGCAGCGCAGCATCAAGCGTGGCGAGAGTCCGCGGACGCCGGAGTGTGCGCGCCACTTCAACGGCTGTCCACGCCGGTGCTGTCGCAAGCCGTCCTGCGACGCGCCGCAGCGGCGCTCCGACTCGTTGGTGAACCATCAACCCGGTCGTCGGCCGCATGCGTACGCCCGGATCAAGTACGTGCACCCTTTCGGTGTTCTCCAGATCAAAGCCGTACAAGGCTGCTGCCGTACCCATACACGCGACGGCGTGCTGTCCCATAAATAGATCGAGAGCGGCGAGCCGGCCGATGAGGTCGGGCGCGGTAGCTGCGTATACGCCATACCAAACGCGCACGAGTCCGCCATTGCGAACCTCCACAAGGAGCTTCTCGCGCGTCATGACGGTGAGTAACTGCGCGGTGGTGGCGAAGCCTCCACACTCTTCCAGGAGGGCAAGCGCCGCAGAATGCATGCGGAAATCATCGGCATCAATCCGTATCCCGTGCGGCTCCAGAAACCGTTCTGGGGATAAGTTCTCGACTGTGAGTAACTCGCGTGCGTCGAGCAGACGCAGAAACGTGCGCGGAACCCCGTCAGAACACGTTTCTGCGTCTGCTCGCACGGAAATGGGACGCCGCCTGGGTAGGCTCATGGTGTGCCGCTGCCTGCCGATACCGATCCCGCCCTTCAGTCGTATGCCCACCCCGAACGCCTGGTCACTGCCGACTGGCTATCGGGTAACCTGGGCCGTCCTGGGCTAGCCATCGTCGAGTCCGACGAGGACGTGCTGCTCTACGACACCGGCCACATCCCCGGCGCGGTCAAGATCGACTGGCACACCGACCTCAACGATCCGCACGTCCGCGACTACATCAACGGCGAGCAATTCGCCGATCTGATGAACCGCAAGGGCATCTCGCGCGACGACACCGTGGTGATCTACGGCGACAAGAGCAATTGGTGGGCGGCGTATGCGCTGTGGGTATTCACCTTGTTCGGGCATCCCGACGTCCGGCTGCTTGACGGCGGACGCGACCTGTGGATCTCCGACGGTCGCGACACCACGCTGGACGTGCCGTCGAGGCAGACCACCGGCTACCCGGTAGTCGAACGCGATGACGCCCCGATCCGTGCGTTCAAGAACGACGTTCTCGACATCCTCGGCAAGCAGCCGCTCATCGATGTTCGCTCGCCGCAGGAGTACACCGGCGAGCGCACACACATGCCCGACTATCCCGAGGAAGGCGCGCTGCGCGGCGGCCACATCCCGACCGCACGGCACATCCCCTGGGGGAAGGCGGCCCAGGACAGCGGCCGGTTCCGCAGCCGTGCAGAACTCGACGAGTTGTACGGCTTCCTGGACCCCGACGACAAGACGGTCGTGTACTGCCGCATCGGCGAGCGGTCCAGCCACACCTGGTTCGTGCTGACGCACCTCCTCGGCCTGCCCGGCGTGCGCAACTACGACGGCTCGTGGACCGAATGGGGCAACGCCGTGCGGGTGCCGGTCGCCGTCGGGCCCGAACCAGGAGGGGCGCCGGGCTCCTCATGAGTTCCATGCCGGCCGCCCTGGCCGAGGTGGTCTCGGACTTCCAGGACGTTCAGGGGCAGGACAAGCTGGCCCTGCTGCTGGAGTTCGCCAACGAGTTGCCCGCGCTGCCCGCCGATCTCGAAGAGGCGGCGATGGAGCCGGTGCCCGAATGCCAATCGCCGCTGTTCCTGCATGTCGACACCGCCGACCGGGACAAGGTGCGGCTGTACTTCAGTGCGCCCCCCGAGGCCCCGACCACGCGCGGTTTCGCCGCGATTCTGGCAGCGGGGCTCGACAAGCAGTCGGCCGACGACATTCTCGCCGTGCCCGACGACTTCTATTCCGATCTTGGTTTGGCGGCGCTGATCAGCCCGCTGCGGCTGCGCGGCATGTCGGCGATGCTGGCCCGCATCAAGATGCACCTGCGCTAGCCCGTCTACTCGCGAGTAAGGCCCGCCCACTGAAATGCTCGCACGAGCGCCCCTTAAACTGCGAGGCGATACATTCTTAAAGACGTTTCTTAGAGAACATGCCATCAGGAGGCGAAGTGCCTAGTCACGCCAGCTCGAAGATCTCCAAGGTGCTCGTCGCCAATCGTGGGGAGATCGCGGTCCGGGTGATACGCGCTGCCAAGGATGCCGGGCTGACCAGCGTGGCCGTGTATGCCGAGCCCGACGCCGACGCGCCTCACGTACGGCTCGCCGACGAGGCTTTCGCGCTCGGTGGCCAGACCTCGGCCGAGTCCTACCTCGACTTCGCCAAGCTGCTCGACGCGGCCGGGAAGTCCGGCGCCAACGCCGTCCACCCCGGCTACGGATTCCTTTCGGAGAACGCCGATTTCGCGCAGGCGGTGATCGATGCCGGGCTGATCTGGATCGGGCCGAGCCCACAGTCGATCCGCGACCTCGGCGACAAGGTGACCGCCCGCCACATTGCCGCCCGCGCCAAGGCGCCGCTGGTGCCCGGCACCCCCGACCCGGTGAAGAACGCCGACGAGGTCGTCGCATTCGCCAACGAGTACGGCCTTCCGATCGCGATCAAGGCGGCGTTCGGCGGTGGTGGCCGCGGCATGAAGGTGGCCCGCACCATCGAGGAGATCCCCGAGCTGTTCGAGTCGGCGACTCGTGAGGCGACCGCGGCGTTCGGCCGTGGCGAGTGCTTCGTCGAGCGCTACCTGGACAAGCCGCGCCACGTCGAAGCGCAGGTGATCGCCGACCAGCACGGCAACGTCGTGGTAGCTGGCACCCGTGACTGCTCGCTGCAGCGCCGCTATCAGAAGCTGGTGGAGGAGGCGCCCGCGCCGTTCCTCACCGACGCGCAACGCAAGGAGATCCACGAGTCGGCCAAGCGCATCTGCAAGGAGGCGCACTACTACGGCGCAGGCACCGTCGAGTACCTGGTCGGCCAGGACGGGCTGATCTCGTTCCTCGAGGTCAACACCCGACTCCAGGTCGAGCACCCGGTCACCGAGGAGACCGCCGGTATCGACCTGGTGTTACAGCAGTTCAAGATCGCCAACGGCGAGACCCTGGACATCACCGAGGACCCGACGCCACGCGGACACGCGATCGAGTTCCGGATCAACGGCGAAGACGCAGGCCGCGGCTTCCTGCCCGCGCCTGGCCCTGTCACCAAGTTCGAGCCGCCCAGCGGCCCCGGCGTCCGGCTTGATTCCGGCGTCGAAAGCGGCTCAGTGATCGGCGGACAGTTCGACTCGATGCTGGCCAAGCTGATCGTGTACGGCGCCAACCGCGAGGAGGCGCTGGCCCGCTCCCGCCGCGCCCTGGCCGAGTTCAACGTCGAGGGCCTGGCCACCGTGATCCCGTTCCACCGCGCGATCGTGTCCGACCCCGCCTTCATCGGCGATGATGACGGCTTCACCGTGCACACCCGCTGGATCGAAACCGAGTGGAACAACACCGTCGAGCCGTTCACCGGTGGCGATCCGATCGAGGAAGAGGACACCATCCCGCGGCAGACGGTGGTGATCGAGGTCGGCGGCCGCAGGCTCGAGGTGTCGCTGCCCGGCGACCTCGCGATCGGCAACGGCGGTGCACCGGCGGGCGGCGGCAACGTGGTTCGCAAGAAGCCCAAGCCGCGTAAGCGGGGCGCGCACGCCGGCGCGGCCGCGTCGGGCGACGCGGTGACCGCCCCGATGCAGGGCACCGTGGTCAAGGTGGCCGTGGAAGAGGGTCAGGAGGTGGCCGCGGGCGATCTTGTTGTCGTCCTCGAGGCGATGAAGATGGAGAACCCCGTCACCGCTCACAAGGACGGCACCATCACCGGGCTCGCTGTCGAGGCAGGCGCCGCGATCACCCAGGGCACAGTGCTCGCCGAGATCAAGTAGTCAGTCCGGCGTCACCAGACTCCGTTCGGCCAGTAGCGTGCCGAAGTACCCGACGTTGGGGTCGACGACGATCGTCTTGTCGTCGCCACGCCGGGCCAGCGCGTCGCGAGCCATCTGTTCGAACGAGATCTTTTGCGGCCCACCGATATTCACGACGCCGCCGAGCGGATCGGCGACGGCCGCACGGGCGACGTCCCTGGCCACGTCATCGGCGGCCACCGGTTGAATCAGCGCGTCGGGGACGTGCACCTCGTCGCCGACCATCATCGAGTCGGTGATGGCATCGGTGAATTCGGCGAACTGCGTTGCCCGCACGATCGTGTCCGGCAAACCGGATTCGGTGATGATCTTCTCCTGCATCACCTTGGCGCGCATGTAGCCGCTGTCCGGTAGGCCGTCAACGCCCACAATCGACAGCGCGACGTAGTGCCCGACGCCCGCGCGCTTGGCCGCATCCACCAGATTGGTGGTGGACTTCGTGAAGAACTCCATCACGGGCTCGTCCTCGAAGGACGGCGAGTTGACGACGTCGACAAGCACGTCGGCGCCGCTCAACGCTTCGGCCAGGCCGTCGCCGGTCAGCACATCGACTCCTGAACCGCGTGATGCCGCGACGACGTCGTGCCCCCCGGCGGTCAGGCGCTCGACCACTTTCGTACCGATGAGACCGCTGGCGCCGATAACTGTGATCTTCATGCCTACCATCAGACGCGTGAAGCCCGTCGAAATCAATGCCGGTGCATGGTATTTGCGCGCTCTGCGTGACGACAACCTGATCGACGATCGCCCCGCGCTGGCCGACCTCGGTGAGACCGACCCCGACTATGTCGCAAATTGCAGTGCAGGCTGGGCGTCCGACACCAGCTACACCTGGGCGGTCTGTGAACCGACGACCGGCGAGCTGCTTGCTGAGGTCACGCTGGACCCAGTGACCGCAACGCTGCACACCCGCGCCCGAGACCGTCACGAAGACGCGGCAGCCATTGCGGCGCAGTCGGTCCGCCGATTCGCCGCGGCGGCGCTCGGTATCACGGTCTGACGTCGATGTCCTGACCGGACGCGAGGTCGGCACAGTCGACGGCGACCACGTCCGTGCGGCCGCCAAGGAATGGCCGCGCGCCCTCGTCACCGCGAAGCCCGTCAAGAAGATCCGGCCAGTGCCGACGCGCGATGACGACCGGATGCCCGGGCCGGTCGCTGTAGCGGGCGCGGGCCAGCCCCGACGCCGACGACCGCGCCGCAGCGAGCACCCGCCGGACAGTGTCGGCGCCGACGTCGGGCGTGTCCACCGCATGCAGCACGACGTAAGAGGCGTCGACGGCTTGCACGCCCGCGCGCACGGATGCGCTGAGCCCCGTTTCCCAGTCCTCTGCGATCACAGCCCGCGCTGGCGCTGGCACGTCGACCACTGCGGCACCCAACACCACGACGACGTCGTCGCATCCTCCTTCGGCCAGCGCGGTCACGCAGGCGCTCAGCCAGCGGCCGTCGTCAGCAAGCACCTTCGGCATGCCGTATCGGGTCCCAGCTCCTGCGGCCAGCAGCACGCCGGCGGCGGTGGTGCTGTTAGGCATGCGAACAGTGTGACAACAACGAACGGCTGCGCGCAGCCGACCGCCCGTACGGTTTGGCGGCTGAGCTGGAGCAATTAAAAACCGGTCAGATTGATTGCCGGTCGACAGCGTTCGGGCGTAAGGTCAAACCAGGTTGAGTTCACAGCCAGCTGGAAACGTCAGACGACGTGAGGGGCGGAACCATTCGCCCTGTAGCGAAGGCTTTGAGGACGCAGGGCCTAAATCTTTTTGACGTGAACCACAGTACGAATCGCGTATTCCGACTGATGGAGTCACAATGTCGACCCCCCATATTCATCCGGCTTCGCCGGACGCCCTCATCGAACCCACCGACTGCCACACAGCACACTTCGCCACCAGGTGGCTGCAGCCCTCGCTAGCGGTGATCGCCGCCCACGGCGAACTCGACGCGGCCAACGCACAGGAGTTCGTCGACTACTCACTGCGGCACGCCGCGCACATCGATCACCTGGTGCTGGATCTGTCCGGCGTGGATTTCTTCGGCACCGCGGGCTTTTCGGCCCTGCACACCCTGAATGTCCGCTGCGCCGCGGAGAAGATCGAGTGGGCGCTCGCGCCCAGTGCGGCTGTCACGCGCCTGCTTCGGATCTGCGATCCTGATTCGGCCCTGCCGATCTGCGACACCGTCGATGCGGCGTTGGCCGCCGTGCAGGGCGAGCCGCGTCGGCTACTGCAACTGGTCCCGAAGTCGCGCTAGGGATTTCGCCAACAACCGGGACACGTGCATCTGCGAGATGCCGACTCGCTCGGCGATCTGTGTCTGCGTCAACGACTCGAAGAACCGCAGCAGCAGCACCTGCCGCTCACGCTCAGGTAGCGCAGCGAGCAAGGGCCGCAACGCTTCTCGGTTCTCGATCTGATCCAGACCGGTATCGACATCGCCGAGCGTGTCGGCGATCGCAGGCGCATCCTCGTTGCCGCTGCCGCCGCCGCTATCGATCGACAGTGTGTTGTATGAGCTGCCCGCGACGAGGCCCTCGATCACCTCGTCGCGGTCCATGTCCAGCTCGGCGGCGAGTTCCGACGCAGTGGGCGCGCGGCCGAGCCGCTGTGACAGGTCCGCCGTCGCGGCGCCCAACCGCAAATGCAGTTCCTTGAGCCGGCGCGGCACCTTCACCGACCAGCTGTTGTCACGGAAGTGCCTGCGAACCTCCCCCATGATGGTCGGCACCGCGAACGACACGAAATCCGATCCCGCGTTCACATCGAACCGGATCACGGCGTTGACCAACCCGACGCGCGCCACCTGCACGAGATCGTCGCGTGGCTCACCACGCCCGTCGAACCTGCGCGCGATGTGGTCGGCCAGCGGGAGGCACCGCTCCACGATCCGGTCGCGCTGGCGCTGGAACTGCGCCGTGGCATCGGGCAGCCCTTCGAGTTCGCGGAACATGTCAGCGACGTCCGCATATTCAGAGTTCGGTCGTGACGACGAACCCTGTGCTGACGACCGGGTCACCGCAGCGAACTCGCTCGCCTCGTCGTCATGGAAATACCGAACACCCGCTCCTCCTCGGGCCCCTGCCCGTCTTGGAAGGTGCGCACATCGTCGGTCAGCGACCTCAGCACATGCCAGCTGAAGCTGCCAGGGGCCAGGATGTCCGGGCTCTTACATGTGGTGGATGCATGGATGACCACCGCGTCATCCCGCGGATCGACCACCAGCAGCAGCGTGGAGTCCGGGACGGCCGACCGGATCAGCCGGGTGCATGCTTCGTCGACCGCCAGTCGCAGATCGGCGACGGAGTCGAAATCGAGATCCTCGAACGTCCCCACAGCGGCGACCAGGGTGCGCAGCACGGCGAGGTTCTCCAGCTGGGCCGCGACGCGGAGTTCAACCGACCGATCGCTGCGCAGGTGCCCGTTGTCTGTGTTTGCGACGTCGGCCATGTGACCTCCCGGCAATTTCCTCGCGACACTACCCCAGGTCGGATCCCAGCTAACCATTGGCGCTCCGACGACGCGTTGGGCACGACGTGTGGCGGCGACGAGGGCGGGGTAATCCCTCGTCATGGAGGAATCCGCACCACGAGGTCGACTCAACGACACCCGGCTGCTGCGCCGCATACTCATCGCCATAGGGCTGGTGCTTGCGGCTCTGATCCTGGTCGTGGTGGCGATCTACGCAGGCGCGTTCATCATGCTGGCGCCGATGATGCAGTGACGTCGATGACCACACGTTCGGCATCCTGCCGATTGATGTCCTCTTCACCATGGTGCACGTGCAATACCCCGCCAGGCTCGCTCGTCAAACATGCGACTTCGCCGTAGCGCCGTCCGTGGCCCCGGGATCCGTCGGGTGCCCCGCGGCAAGGGTTTCTCCTACGAGGATCGCGACGGCACAGCCGTCACCGACAAGGCAGCCCTTAAGCGCATCCGCGAGTTGGTGATTCCGCCCGCGTGGAGGAAGGTGTGGATCTGCCCGTACCCGAACGGCCACATCCAGGCGGTCGGAACCGACGCCGCGGGCCGTCGCCAGTACCTCTACCACCAGCAGTGGCAGGACGAGCGAAACGAGGAGAAGTTCGACCGTGTGCTGGAGATGTCGGCCGCGCTTCCCGACATGCGACGACGAATCGCAGCCGACCTTCGCCGCAAGGGTCTCGAGCGTGATCGCGTGCTCGCGCTTGCCCTGCACCTGCTCGATCTCGGCTACTTCCGGGCGGGCGGCGAGCAGTACGCCGAGGAACACAACTCGTACGGGATCGCCACGCTGCTGTGTGAACACGTCACACTGCAGAAAGAGGCCGTCGAGTTCGACTACCCGGCCAAGAGCGGGGTGCGCCGCACGCTACTGATCGACGATCCGGAGGTGGTCCGGTCCGTGCGCGCACTGCTGCGCGACCCCACCCGCCCCGAGCGACTCTTGGTGTGCCGCAACGGTTCCGATTGGACCGACCTTCACGCCGACGACCTCAACGCGCGGTTCAAAGAACTGGTCGGAGACGAGTACACCGTCAAGGATCTGCGCACCTGGCACGGCACGGTGCTGGGCGCGGCGGCATTCGTCGATGCGGATCCCCCACTGAACAAGACGGTCATCAAGCGTGTCGAGGCCGCTGTCATGAAGGAAGTCGCCGAGGAACTCGGCAACACCCCCGCCGTCGCCCGATCGTCGTACGTCGATCCGCGGGTGGTGGAGGGCTACGAGGCCGGACTGACCATCGCCGCCGGCGCGAAGCGGGCGGAGCGCAAAAGAGCACCCGCCGAACGGCAGGCGATACTGGAGAGCAGCACCGCGCGGCTGATCCGCAAGGTGGCCAAGGGTTAGCCGGACGCGCTGTCGGCTCGCGCGCGGACCCCAGCGTCACGGATTTATCGGAGCGCCCGAATCACCATGTCGAAACCATTGCACAGCAACAACTTTCCCGCACTCACCAAGCGAGGTCCGTCCCGTCGCGGTGCCGTCGGGCGCACCGGCAGAGTCTCGGGATGATAGTCGTGTCACACTGAGTTTCGGCGACTGCGCGCGGGGTAATCCGTCGCCGACGCCCTCGAGCGCCTCGGCCGAACCGTCCGTCGACGTGCCGCTCGAGGTAGCGCCCGCCGACTGGCAGGATCACCTCGAGACGGTCGAACTGGATCCGGAGTTCGACGAGATTGAGCGCTGACCCATCGAATTCCTCAGTAGCCCAACACTATTGAGGGACGGGTCACACTGTGACGACACCGACGAATCACCATGTTTAGTCCACGGTGTCGAGAGGGAACCCAACCACTGCGCGGGAAGACTCCCGATGCACGCCCGCAAGGGCTCCGAGGCTCAAGAAGTGGGCAACGACCGATCCAGCTGATTCCGCTGAAAGGTAAGCATGACTGACAAGAAGAACACTGGTCCTGAAGAAGGCATCAAGGGCGTCGTTGAGGACGTCAAGGGCAAGGCCAAGGAAGCCGTCGGGACCGTGACAGGCCGTGACGACATGGTCCGGGAAGGCAAAGCCCAGCAGGACAAGGCCGATGCTCAGCAGGCTGCCGCCAAGAAGGAAGCGGAGGCCGAATCGGCTCGCGCCGGCGCGAAGGCTGCCGAAAAGCGCCAGGAAGCGCATCAGCGTCCGTAAGAGCGCATAGAAAAGGCCCAGTCGGAGAACCGGCTGGGCCTTTTCTCGTTTGCGTCAACTGCTGGGACGCTGTCTGTGAGCGTCGGGATGCTCTGCGTACCAACGCTCTTCGATGCGGCGCACCCGGAGGTACTATATCAGCGACCACCCGGCGCCGATGATGAACCCGGCACCGGCCAATGATGACAGGGTCAAACCGACGTCATGATGGCCGGTGGCGAATGCCGCAAGGCACGACACGAACAGCACCAGGGCGACACCGATAACGACAAGCCCCGGCATGATCTTGTTGTCCTTCATCGACTCGCCGGCATGTGGCCGCGTTGTCCTCGCGTGGTCGACGGGATCCTTCGGGCCCTTCATCGGTACTCCTCTCTCGGCATACCTACGCCCGCCAAACATGGGCTGATTTCAACGGTAGAACTACCCGACGCCGTTGTGGCAGAAACCGTCGCCGAATCGTGACGGTGCAGGTCACGCGCCGAACACGGCGGGCCCGGCCAAGGCGGGCATGCTCATGGTCAGCACGAGCAACATCAATGTGAACAGAAACCAGCCCGCCCCCTGCCACGCCCAC
>CAVOSY010000019.1:0-104236 GCA_963698965.1 uncultured Actinomycetota bacterium | reverse complement strand
GCCAACGGGACCGCACAGTCCTGTCAGGACTCGCAGGCGATGCCGTCGTTATCGCGGTCCCCGGCAGGCCAGTAATCCGGGTCGCCCTTCGGGATGTCCCACCGCCCGTCTTTGTGCGCCTGCGTGCAGTTTGCGTACGGTCCGCTGGCACTAGCCATCGGAGCCGCGCCGATCGCGGTCGCTAGGCAAACGAACACCGCTGCGATCAGGACACGAAACATTCTCACTCCGTTGTGGTCTTGAACTGTGGGGAGACGGTCCAGGAAACACCGGAGTCCGTCGCAAGGGAACGGTAGGTTGATTTCGTCGGCAACGAATCGGGAATTTCCCTACGTTTGCTGACACCGAGTTCTGCACCATGGTCGCGATCGAGCCGCGGCGACAACCCGGATGCAGAAACCGGCGTATGCAGGGTCGAAAGCCCCTGCCCCAGACCGCAGATATTGGGCTATCGTGGCGGCCACGCGCGTCAACCTGCACAAACTGGGCTACGTGCGAGGAGCGTGATCGCCGGTGGGAACCTCGAAGACCTCAGGCGGCCGGGTATCGGCCCGGCTGTCGTCTTCGTCGCTGCGCGCCGTCCACGAGCTCTTCGTCGCCGGCCAGCTTGATCTGGACTCCACCCCATTGCGTCGCGTCGTGGCCGAGAGCTGGCGTCGCAGCCTGGCGACCGGCGTCGATCCTGACCTCGGCGGACCGCAGCAGGCTGCGATCGTCGCCCTGGATCGGATGCGCGCCTCGCATCCGTTGGCACCCGCACTTCCCGTCATTCGTCGGCTACTGGTAAACGACGCCTCGGACGCGGGCGTCGTCGTCGCCGTCACCGCGGCCGACGGCACCCTGCTGTGGGTCGAAGGCGATCTCAAAGCGTGCCGCAAGGCCGAACGGATGAATTTCGTGCCAGGCGCCGACTGGAGTGAGCGCGGCGCCGGAACCAACGCACCCGGCACGGCGCTGGCCCTCGATGCCGAGCTGCAGATCCGTGGAACCGAGCACTTCTCCCGGATCGTCCAGCAGTGGAGTTGCACCGCGGTGCCGGTACACGACCCCGCCACCGGGGCGCTCATCGGCGCCATCGATCTGACCGGCGGAACCCGGGTCGCGTCGCCGCAGACCCTCGCCCTGGTCCGCGCGACCGCCGTCGCCGTTGAGAACCACCTCGCCTTGTTGCAGCTCAACCAGCCCACCGTCGAAGCACCGACGACCGCACGGCTGACGGTGCTTGGCGCCGACCGCCCCCGCTGGCAGGCGACCGACGACCACGGCGAGCCTCAGACCAGCACGTTGACCGGCCGACACGCCGACATCCTCGTCCTGCTCAGCCGCCACCCCGAAGGCCTGAGCGCCGATCACCTCGCGATGCTGCTGGACGACAAGGACCTCGACGTGGTGACGATCCGCGCCGAGATGTCCCGGCTGCGCCGCGTCATCGGCACCGAATACATCGACTCGCGCCCATACCGGCTGCTCTCACCGATCGCCAGCGACTACGACGACGTTTCTGATGCGCTCCACGCCGGCGACGTCGACCGCGTGCTCACGCAATACACCGGAGAGCTGCTTCCGCAGTCGGTGTCGCCCGGCATTGCGCGGCTCCGCACAGAGCTCAGCGCGAGTGTGCGCGGCGCGGTGCTGGCGTCGGGAAACCTTGCGCTGCTTCGCCGTTGGCTCGGCCTGCCAGAAGGTCGCGACGACCGGGACTGCTGGCGGGTGCTGTACAACCACGCCGCGCCAGGGTCGGTCATGCGAGCCCAGGCCCGGGGCCACCTCGCCGGGCTGGATCTCGACCTGGCCTAGCCCGGCCGACGGTTGCAACGTCATGCAACCGTGCTGCAACGGTCCGAAACCTACCTTCAGTGACGTCCGACACATTTCCGTCGCGAAGGCGGACGGAGCCGCCAAGGCGGCGACATAAGGCAGGAGAAACGCCATGACCGTGTACGCGCGACCAGGTGCCGAAGGCTCAGTGATGTCCTTCCAGCCCCGGTACGAGAACTACATCGGCGGGGAGTGGGTCGCACCCGCGGCCGGCCGATACTTCGAGAACGCCAGCCCGGTCACCGGTCAGCCGTTCTGCGAGATCCCGCGCTCCGATGAAGCCGACATCGAGAAGGCGCTAGACGCCGCGCACGCGGCCGCGCCGGGCTGGGCCAAGACGACCGCCGCGGAACGGGCGGTGATCCTCAACAAGATCGCCGACCGCATCGAGGAGAACCTCGAATCGATCGCCGTCGCCGAATCGTGGGACAACGGCAAGCCGGTCCGCGAGACCCTGAATGCCGACATCCCGTTGGCCATCGACCATTTCCGGTACTTCGCCGGCGCGATCCGCGCGCAGGAGGGCTCGCTGTCGCAGATCGACGACGACACCGTCGCCTATCACTTCCACGAGCCACTCGGCGTGGTGGGCCAGATCATCCCGTGGAACTTCCCGATCCTGATGGCCACCTGGAAGCTCGCCCCGGCGATTGCGGCAGGAAACGCCGTGGTGCTCAAGCCCGCTGAGCAAACGCCCGCGTCGGTGCTCTACCTGTTCTCGATCATCGGTGACCTGCTGCCGCCCGGCGTGGTGAACATCGTCAACGGGCTCGGCGTAGAGGCGGGCAAGCCGCTGGCCTCGTCGAACCGGATCGCCAAGATCGCGTTCACCGGTGAGACCACGACCGGCCGGTTGATCATGCAGTACGCGTCGCAGAACCTGATTCCGGTGACGCTGGAACTCGGCGGCAAGAGCCCGAACATCTTCTTCTCCGATGTGATGGCCGCGGGTGACGACTTCCAGGACAAGGCACTGGAGGGCTTCGCGATGTTCGCTCTCAACCAGGGCGAGGTGTGCACCTGCCCGTCCCGCAGTCTGATTCAGGCCGACATATACGACGAGTTCCTGGAGCTGGCGGCGATCCGCACCAAGGCTGTGCGCCAGGGCGATCCGCTGGACACCGAGACCATGATCGGCGCGCAGGCGTCCGAGGATCAAATGGAAAAGATCCTGTCGTATATCGACATCGGCAAGAGGGATGGCGCAAAGCTCATCACCGGCGGTGAACGCGCCGAGCTCGGTGGCGATTTGAGCGGCGGATACTACATCGCCCCAACGGTTTTCACCGGCAACAACAAGATGCGGATCTTCCAGGAGGAGATCTTCGGGCCGGTGGTGGCGGTGACGTCGTTCGCCGACTACGACGACGCGATCGGTATCGCCAACGACACCCCCTACGGCCTGGGGGCCGGGGTGTGGTCACGCGACGGCAATGTCGCTTACCGCGCCGGCCGCGACATAAAGGCCGGCCGGGTGTGGACCAACTGCTACCACGCGTATCCCGCGCACGCCGCGTTCGGCGGCTACAAGCAGTCAGGCATCGGCCGTGAGACCCACAAGATGATGCTCGATCACTACCAGCAGACCAAGAACCTGCTCGTGTCCTACAGCAACAAGGCCCAGGGCTTCTTCTGAGTCGGGACCAAAGACCCTTCAACAAAACAACTTTCAGGATTGGAATGATGAAATGACACAGACACTTGGCGCCCCCGTCGCGTCCACCGCAACCGACACCATGCGTGCCGCCGTCGTCGCCGAATTCGGTGCACCCCTGCAGGTCGAAGAGCTCGAGCTGCCAACGCCGGGTTACGGCGAGGCACTGGTCAAACTCGAGACCTCCGGCGTCTGCCACACCGATCTCCATGCCGCGCACGGAGATTGGCCCGTCAAGCCGCAACCGCCGTTCATCCCCGGCCATGAGGGCTACGGCACCGTCGTCGCGCTTGGCGAGGGCGTCGACGGCCTCAAGATCGGCGACAAGGTCGGCAACGCGTGGCTGTGGTCGGCCTGCGGTACATGCGAATTCTGCCGCACCGGCTGGGAAACCCTGTGCGAGAGCCAGAAGAACGGCGGCTACAGCGTCAACGGCAGCTTCGGCACCTACATGCTGGTCAACGCCGCCTACGCGGCGCGTGTCCCCGAGGGCGCCGATCCTCTCGAGGTCGCGCCGATCCTTTGCGCGGGCGTGACGGTCTATAAGGGCCTCAAGGTGACTGACACCCGGCCCGGGCAGTGGGTGGCGATCTCCGGTATCGGCGGGCTCGGCCATGTCGCCGTGCAGTACGCGCGCGCGATGGGGCTGCGAGTGGTGGCCATCGACATCGATGAGTCCAAACTCGCCCTCGCCACCCGCCTCGGCGCCGAGGTCGCCGTCAACGCCCGCACGTCCGACGTCGTCGAAGAGGTGCAGAAGGCCACCGGCGGCGTGCACGGAGTGCTCGTCACGGCGGTACACCCGCAGGCGTTCGGCCAGGCCATCGGGCTGGCGCGGCGCGGAGGGACGATCGTGTTCAACGGGCTGCCGCCCGGCGACTTCCCTGCGCCGATCTTCGACATCGTGCTCAAGGGTCTGACGATCCGCGGCTCGATCGTCGGCACTCGCCAAGACATGGCCGAAGCGCTGGACTTCTACGCCCGTGGCCTGATCCATCCCACGGTCGAGAGCGCCAGCCTGGACGAGATCAATGAGGTGTTCGGCCGCATGGAACGCGGTCAGATCGACGGCCGGGTCGTCATCGACTACCGGTAGTTGTCGGCTGAACCGACGCAAACTCCCCCGGCGACCCCACGCGCCGGGGGAGTTTGTTTGCGTTTGCCCACACCGCCGTAGCTGACGGCCGAAACTAAGGGCCAATGGCGCAAGCTCAGAGGGTATCGATCAACAAGATCCGGGCCGATGCGGTGCGGGTGACGCGGGGCTTCTTCATGCTCTATTGGGTGCCTGCCTTCGTCCTTGCGATGCTGATTCTCCCGCTGTTCCGCGACCTGCTCGGTGCCGCGCCACTGCGCTCGCCGGTGATCTGGATATTGGTCGCGCTCACCCCCGCCGGGCTTTTCGTCGCAAATTTCGGCATAGCTCGAATGACACCGCCGTATCTGTGGCTCCTCGTTGGGAGCCTCACCTTGCTCGCAATCGGCGGGGCCGCGCTTGTGGTGGCACTGGGAACGATTGTCGCGCAAGAGTCATCGGCGGTGGCATGGTTTTTTGTCGCGCCCTTGGCAATCGTGTTCGCGGCAACGATCTACTGGGTCTTGCTATCGCCGATGATCGCGGCGCTGCGCCTGCTCGCCTTACGAGTGCCGCCCGACGACACCCCGCTTCCGAAGGTGTTCGCGTCGCCACTTCCGCAGGGGGACAGCAACGTTGCTGCTCCGCCTTCGAAGAACAGGAAGCCGGTCGTCATAGCCCTCCGCGTGGTCGCAGCGGCCGTAGGCATCGTCGCCACAATGCTGGTTTTGCGGTTGATGGCCGCCGGCGATCGGGTCGGCCCAATAGCGTTGGCCTCGGTCGTGGCAATCGCCGCGTTCTGGGTCATCACGATGCTGTTACGGCGGGCTCGAATGCATGCCGCCGCCGACGCCGACGCGGCGCTGCTCGCCGATTCGCGTCATCCCATTCTGTATCTGCGCTCGTTCAAAGATGATCCGTACAGGATCGATCCGGAATGGGACATGGTGGTGCGCACACCATGGAGCCGCGGAGGCCGTCGCCGAGAGCAAGGTTTGATCGCCCGGCTGATCGCGAGCATGCCGACTGGACTCAATTCGATGAGCGGTGGTCGTCTCGAGGAGAGGCTGGACGCGCTGGTGGCCCCGATCGGGCCGTTCATCACGGTCGGTGCCCCGGACGAGCCGTTGCCACAGCTCGGTGCGGCGCGCGTCTACTTAGCTACCGATTCGTGGCAGAGCAAAGTCATCGACTTGATGGACAGGGCGCAGCTCATCGTCATGGCGGCTGGTGCAACCCGCTCGGTTCAATGGGAGCTCGACACCGTCCTCAGCCGCGACGCCTGGTCGAAGCTCGTAGTCCTGATGCCGGCGTCGACGCAGGAGGACCACGCAACACGATGGGGGGCCATCGTCGCCGCGCTGCAAGACGAATCCTGGCACGATGCGCTCGCCGGGCTTGACCCGCGCGAAGTCATTGCGATGCGGCTGTTGGATGGGGGAGAGATCTCCGCCGTCACCAGCGACCGACGGCTCACGGTCGACTATGTGCTTGCGATGCGCGTCATGTTGCATCAGATGCAGCACGCGATCGCCACCTGACTTGCCTCGGGGTCCGGTGAACGCGTTTTGACCTGCGAGGACGCTCACAGGTAAGCTGCACCGTTGGCGTGCGGTATGCACGGGTCCTCGGGTCAATGTCGGTCGCCGAGAACCACCCTGCCGTCGACGCCTGACCGGCACCCGGGTCACACCGGGATCCAACCCGAGAAGAGAAGGTAGACGCTGTGCCTACATACACGCCGAAGGCGGGTGACACCACGCGTTCGTGGTACGTCATCGACGCCACCGACGTGGTACTCGGCCGGCTCGCCGTCGCGGCTGCAAATCTGCTGCGCGGCAAGCACAAGCCGACATTCACGCCCAATGTCGACGGTGGCGACTTCGTCATCGTCATCAATGCTGACAAGGTCGCCATCAGCGGCGACAAGCTCCAGAACAAGTACGCCTACCGCCACTCGGGTTATCCCGGCGGTCTGCGTAAGCGGACCATCGGTGAGCTGATGGAGAAGCATCCCGACCGGGTCGTCGAGCAGGCGATCGTCGGCATGATCCCGCACAACAAGCTGGGCCGTCAGATCCAGAAGAAGTTGAAGGTCTACGCGGGACCGGAGCATCCGCACACCGCCCAGAAGCCCGTTCCGTATGAGATCAAGCAGGTGGCCCAGTGACCGAGACCGTCGAAACCACGGAAACCGTGACTGAAACCACGGAAACCGTGACCGAGGCGCCGACCGAGGCCGCTCCGCGTGAGCCTGTCGTCATCGACCGTCCCATCCAGACCGTCGGCCGCCGCAAGGAGGCCGTGGTGCGAGTGCGCTTGGTGCCCGGCACCGGTCAGTTCCACCTCGACGGCCGCACCCTGGAGGCCTACTTCCCGAACAAGGTGCATCAGCAGCTCATCAAGGCGCCGCTGGTGACCGTCGACCGGCTGGAGACCTTCGACATCTACGCGCACCTCGATGGTGGCGGGCCGTCCGGTCAGGCCGGCGCGCTGCGTCTCGCGATCGCGCGGGCACTGATCCTGGTGCAGCCCGAGGATCGGCCTGCGCTGAAGAAGGCCGGCTTCCTGACCCGCGACCCGCGGGCCATCGAGCGCAAGAAGTACGGCCTCAAGAAGGCCCGTAAGGCGCCTCAGTACAGCAAGCGCTGATCACTGCATTCGAATATGCATCGCCTCGCCGGGCGTGTTCCAGACCTCATCAGGTTGGACACGCCCGGCGAATCTTTTCCTGTGCCGGTTAACGGCCTGTAACCGATCTCGGGTGCGGTCCGGCCTAACAAACGGGCCGATCAGCCAGCGCCCATTTGCCAATCTCGGTAATCGAGGCAGCAAATTGTACGCTGGCTCGCAAAAATCGATTATTAATTTTCGGTTTGACTTTGCGTCCCTACTACCGCAAGCCTGAAGGGGCCGACGCCGTTGTCGGCTGCCCGAGGGTGGGGGCGGATTTTTCAGGGGGTCGATGTCCTCCTTCGGGGCTGTGTGGTGAACCTCGCGCAGCTCTGAATCCCTGCCGAAAACAGGAAGAAAAGGAGCGTGTATGAACACGATGAAGAAGACGGCCGCAGGCGCCGTTCTTGGAGGAGCGCTGCTGGCCGCGGGAGGCCTTGGATTGGCGCACGCAGCGCCGCCGGCCCAGTCCGTTGTCAGTGACGGCAATGTCAATGTCACCGTGACGGCTGGCGGCCAGCAGGTCGGCGTCATCCGGGACGTGTCGCTGGCGAGCGCGCAGGCGCTTGCTGCCTCTGCGTGCCCGACTGCCGGGATCACCCCGGAGGCGTTCCAGGCCCTCGACGCCAACGGCACCGAGGTGCCCGGGACCTGCGCGAGCCTTGGCAGCGGTCTGACCTTCACGTTCGCTCAGAACGGCCTGGCTGCGGAGAACGCTCCGGGTGAGGACGGCGTCCCAACCACGCCGCCGAGCCCCAGTACCGCTGCGCCGACCACCGCCAGGTAGGTTGGCTCCGGATCCTCACCGCCCGTGTCTTCGCGGACGCGGGCGGTGAGCCCTATTCAGGTCGCATTTTCGTACCGATTCCGCGGCGGCACGGGTGCTGACGTCGACGGTTGGGTCTTTGGCGGCGATATATGAGAAGTTTGTCGGCATGGCTCGACTGTTCGGCACCGACGGGGTGCGCGGAGTCGCCAATCAGGATCTGACCGCCGAGCTGGCGCTCGGACTGGGTTCGGCGGCGGCGCGCCGGTTGGGCAGCGTCGGTGGTCATGCGCGGCGCATCGCCGTGGTGGGCCGCGACCCGCGGGCCAGCAGCGAGATGCTCGAGGCCGCGGTGATCGCCGGCGTAACCAGTGAAGGCGTCGACGCACTTCGCGTCGGTGTCCTGCCCACACCGGCTGTGGCATACCTGACCAGCGCCTACGACGCCGACTTCGGCGTGATGATCTCGGCGTCGCACAACCCGATGCCCGATAACGGCATCAAGATCTTCGGGCCGGGCGGCCACAAGCTCGACGACGCCACCGAGGACCGCATCGAAGAGCTGCTCAACCAGGGCCCGGGCAGCAGGCCCACCGGAGCGGCCATCGGCCGCGTCGTCGACGCCGAAGACGCCCTGGACCGCTACCTGCGACACGCGGGCAAGGCGCTCACCACTCGGCTCGACGGCCTTACCGTCGTCGTCGACTGCGCGCACGGCGCCGCGTCCGCCGCCGCACCGCGGGCATACCGCGCGGCAGGCGCGGACGTCATCGCGATCAACGCCCAGCCCGACGGGCTGAACATCAACGACGGCTGCGGGTCGACACACATGGAGCAGCTTCAGGCCGTGGTGGTGTCGCATGGCGCCGACCTCGGGCTGGCACACGACGGCGATGCCGACCGCTGCCTGGCGGTCGACGCCGCGGGCCGGGTGATCGACGGCGACGCCATCATGGTGATCCTGGCGCTGGCGATGCGTGACGCCGGGGAGCTGGCGTCCAACACTTTGGTCGCGACCGTGATGAGCAACCTCGGCCTCCATCTGGCCATGCGCGCGGCGGGCATCGAGGTCCGTACCACCGGCGTCGGCGACCGCTATGTGCTCGAAGAACTCAGGGCCGGCGAATATTCGCTTGGCGGTGAGCAGTCCGGGCACATCGTGATGCCTGCGCTCGGTACCACCGGAGACGGCATCGTCACCGGGTTGCGACTGATGTCGAGGATGGCGCAGACGCGCTCGTCGCTAGCGGCGCTGGCCGAGCCGATGCAGACCCTGCCCCAGGTGTTGATCAACGTGCAGGTCGCGGACAAGGCCACGGTGGCGGACGCGCCGTCGGTACGCTCGGCGGTGGCCGAAGCCGAGGCCGAGCTCGGCGACTCTGGCCGAATCCTGTTGCGGCCCTCCGGAACTGAGCAGGTGGTCCGCGTCATGGTGGAGGCCGCAGACGAGGACACCGCGCGGCAGCTGGCTGTCCGGGTCGCCGAATCGGTCAGCAACCAGCGCTGAAACTCTCTGGAACCGGCGGGGGTTCGCCGGCGTCCTAGCGTGTATGGGACAACCTGAGGTCGCCCGCGTCGACGTGGCGGCGCTGCATGCAGTCGCACGTCAGTACGAGGCGGTGGCTGACATCGTCGAGGGCGCCGTGCGAACGCATCTGTCGGGGTTGGTGTTCGGCGGCGCCGCCGCGGGTCGTGTGCACGTGGCTCGCGGCGACGCCCTGCGCGCGGCGATCGACCACGTCGTGGACCAACTCCGGCAGTGGTCGCGGGCCGCCGCTGAGATCGCCGCCGCGCTGCGTGCGTCCGCCGATCGGTATGCCGAAGCCGATGCCGGCGCCGCCCGGCGACTGGGGTAGCAATGGCCGAAAAGTTCGATGTCGCATCGCGTTTGGCGGAGGGGCGGCCTGCCGTCGACAACATCCAGACCTATGTGTGGGCCTGCCACATGCTCGGCTATGCGAATCCGGACCTGACGCTGCACGCCGCGCAGGTCTACGACTGGTACGGCAGCGAAGACGGCCTCGACCTGCGCGCCCTCGATGGCGATTGTGCGGCGCTCGAAGCGGCCGTGGCGGCGACGGAGGACGCGCTGGCGTGCCAGGACGAGCAACTGGGCGCGCTGTCGGCGGCGTGGCAGGGCGGCAGCGCGGACCTCTCGCGTGCGTTCCTGCGCAGGCACGGCGCGACATCGGCGGAGGCCGCAGCTGCGGTGCGGAAAACGGCGGATGCATTGGCCTCGCTGCGGGACAACCTGTGGCACACCGTCGACGGAAAGGTCGCCGCGGCGATCGCCGCCGACGACCGCGCGCCGGACGAGTGGCTGGCCGCCGCACACACTGTGACGACGGGCGCTGGCGACCGTGCGTCCGCCAGCGAGAGGATCGACCGCGAGGTCAAGCCCTTCGTCGACAACGACATTCGCGCCGATTGGGTGACCGCGATGCGCTCGGCGATCGCCGCGGTGACGGATTTGTACGACGCCGTGACGGCGGAACTCAACGCAGCGCCGGGCGCGGTATTCGATGTGCCCGGTGCTCTCGGACCGTCGTGGACGCCGCCACCGAGTGACGATCAGGCCGCCACAGTTCCCGCGGCGGCGAGCGTTGCGTCACCGCCCGTCATCGCGTCGCCGACGTGGAGTGCACCGGCTGCTACGCCACCCATGCCTGCGCCCGCAGCATTCGCGCCGATGTCGGCAGCGCCGCTGGCGCCGCCGGTCGACGCCGGTTCGACCGCGCCCGCGATGGCGGCGCCGCCGTCCGCACCGTCACTCGGCGGAATGCCTGACGTCGGAAGCGGCCTGTCCGGACTCGGCCAGCAGCTTGCCGATGTGTTCGGCAGCCTGCTGGGTTCGGTCGACGACGGTTTGGGAGAGACGCCCGACATCGACCCGCCGGAGATCGACGAGGACATTGATGACGAACTCGATGACGACCCCGACGACGGCAACGATGAGCCTGTCGAGCCCGCCGCCGATGCGGAAGAACAGCCCCCCACCGAGGACCCTGTCGAGGAACCTGTCGAGCCCGCTGTCGCCGAAGGCACCTGTGAGCCGGCTGAACCTTCGATCGATTCGCCACCGCCCGCGGAGGCGGCGCCTACTCCGGTGCCGCCGCCACCCGAGGCTGCCCCGCCACCCGAACCTGCGGACGCGTCGGAACCTCCCTGCGAGATCGCGGCCGACGAACTGCCGCAGGTGGGGGAGTGACCGCCGTGCGACGCCGACCATCGCGCCCGAATGCGCTGAACAGAGAATGGTCGGCTGGCGAGACTGAGATGTCGGTCGACCCGTCGTCGAACCTATGTTCGATATCGACGAGATGGCGGCGGTGGATCCGCATGCCAATGAGGCGGCGTTGATCGAGCAGATTGCCTGGTTGGAGCGGGTGAAATCGGCTGCAGCCGCGGGTCAGGCGCGGGCGGCCGCGGCATTGGATGAGAAGCGTCGCGCCGGTGAGGCCGCGGCCGGCGTGCCCAAGGCGAAACAGGGCCGGGGCGTGGCCAGCGAGGTGGCGTTGGCGCGACGCGATTCTCCGGCCCGCGGCGGCCGGCACCTGGGGTTGGCCAAGGCGTTGGTGCACGAGATGCCGCACACCCTGGCTGCGCTGGGATGCGGCGCGCTATCGGAATGGCGTGCCACGTTGATCGCGCGTGAGTCGGCCTGCCTGGACATTGAGGACCGGCGACAGCTGGATGGCGAACTGTGCGCCGACGTCAACAAGCTGGATGGTATGGGGGATGCGCGGATCACCGCGGCGGCGAAGGAGATCGCCGCCCGACTGGATGCGCAGGCGGTGGTGGATCGGGCGGCGAAAGCTGAGGCGGACCGCACCGTGACGATCCGACCCGCACCAGATTGCATGACCTATGTGACCGCGCTGTTGCCGGTGGCCCAGGGTGTCGGCGTCTATGCGGCGCTCAAGCGCGCCGCCGACGCCACCTTCGACGCTCGGTCGCGCGGCCAGGTGATGGCCGACACTCTGGTGGAGCGGGTGACGGGGCGACCGGCCGAAGAGGCCGAATCGGTGGCGCTGAATCTGGTGATGTCGGATCAGGTGTTGTGGGGACGGGACAATGCGCCGGCGGTACTCGATGGGTACGGTCCGATTCCGGCCTCGTTGGCGCAGCGTCTGGTGCGGGATGCGGTGGTCGATGAGCGATCGTTGGCGACGCTGCGGCGGTTATATCGACATCCGAAGAGCGTGCCTGCGGTTCTGACAGCAGGTACGCCCACGGGTGACCTGACCGTCACGGTCGCCTGATCAACAACTGAATGAGGCAGAAGCCCGGGGCAACCCCCGGGGCTTTTCTGCTGCCGGGAATAGAAGCACAGTCACCAGCGCTAGTTTGCATAGGGACTCTATGTTTCTCTCCGGAAGCGCCCCGCCGGGGCCCGACAACTCGATCGCGGCGAGCGAGCGGCCGTATCTAGGGCGAGTCCACGCCCAAGGAGTCAATCATGACAATCAAGCGACGCTACCTACCACCGATGCTGTTGGCGGCAGCTGCCGCGGCATCGATCGCCACCGCACCCGCCGCGCTGGCTGAACAATCCTGCACCTATCCCAGCGCCAACAGCACCGTCTGTCAGACTCCGGGAAATGCGCAGATCGTCACCTCGCCGCCCCCGGTCCAGTACAACACGCAGTTCCCGTACTTCGGTGGCGGCTTGCTCCTCTTCCACCATGGCGGACATCGCTAGGAAACCGGCTGCGCGCCAATCACTCCGAGCTGTTTCAGCTGCGAGAAGACGTCGACGCCGCCTAATCGAGCACTGAGGCAGAGGCCCCGGGTCTAACCGCCCGGGGCTTTCTGCTGTTCAACCCACCCCCAAACGAGAGAGGCAGTGCAAGCCAGCGTGAGCAACAACCGAGCGAAGGGCAGGCCCTCGTGCGAGCGCGAGTCCTGCCAGCGACGTGCGGCGAGCGACCACCGCTGGTGTTCGATGCTGTGCAGGATCGTAGACGAGGAACTGTCGCGGTCTCAGCGGGCGTGTCAAGCACTAGGCCCATCACCCGCGACCACGGAGCATTGGGCTGCAGCGACTCAGCTCGGGGATCTCTTGAGCCGGTATCACAGGGGCGAACGGGCGCTCTTTCGAGCGGCGCTGAAGCAGGGTTTCACCGAAGAGCAGTGGCGGACGATCAAGCGCGGTTGAGCCACTGACCATCTGATCTACTCCCCCGGATCGTCGCCCGTCTTCTCTCGCGGTGGCGGCTCGGTCGGTGTCGCGTCCGAGTAGATCGTGATGGTGCTCCACTCAGCCTGTACGTAGTGAGTGCCGCCGATAACCAGGGAGTCCTCGTCCCACTGCGGGACACCAGGTTGCGGGCCTGGGCCGTCGACCCGTGCCGTCCATTCCACTGTGAAGTACATACCTCGGAGTGTTGCATAAGGCGGGGCCGAAGCTGGCGGTTGACGAGGCCTTTTAACGAACCGGGACGAGGAGGGGAGGGACCACGGCGAGGGGGCAGGGGCACAGGAGGTAGTGGCAGGGTGCCCGGGTCCCGCCTGGCCTCTGGGCGCCCCCGGCTAGCAGCTGCGCCGGGGTGTGCTGGGTGCCTCCTGCGCCCTGGGGTGCGCGCCTGGGGGGTTGTGCGCGTGCAGCGTGGCTGGCCCTGTCTGCTGCCTGCGGGCTGTGTGTGCACCGGCTACCCGCTCTGACCTGCGCAGACACGCCCCCCTCTCTACCCAGGGGGTATACCCCCGCCCGCTCACGTCGACGGGGATGTAATGCGTCTGCCCGACCCGATGCGATCGCATACGTCCATTTTTCAGTGTCAGTAGATAAGGAGAAAACATGCGCTCACCAGCAGGTTTAGGTGAAGCCGGCAAGAAACTATGGCGGTCGATACACCAGGTTTTCGACTTCTAGGAGGAGCCTGGAAAGGTCCATCTGCTCACTCAAGCGTGCCGGGTGGCGGACATCATCGCCGAGCTGGACGACGCCGCAGACGAGGCACCGCTCACTGTGAGGGGTTCGCAGGGTCAACCCGTGATCAGCCCGTTCATCGCGGAAGCCCGGGTGCAACGAGCCCTACAGGCTCAGTTACTGGGCAGGTTGGGCCTGCCCGACAACGACGAAGACGCCGACGAGGCTGCTCGTCGGTCTAAGGCCGGTAAGACTGCGGCCAGGGCCAGATGGCAAAGGGGCTACTGATGACAAGACGCAAGCGTGCGCCCGCTCCAGATTCGGCCCCGGAGTCACCATCGCCGACTACTTCCGATGGCTACTCACCCGCCCGGGAGCTGCCTTCGAGGGCGCGGTCTGCGGTGTGCTCGCGGCGATCGGCGGGCCGATCGTCGAAGCCCTGCTCGCCGGGGTTGGGGTGTTCCGCTACGCCGACGATTCGAATGCGTCCTTCGGGGTGGCGCCGTGGCTGCCGGCGCTGTAACTTCGCGTTCGGTGTGGTGGTGGGGGTGCTCGCCGAAATCGCGGCCAAGGACCGAGAGCGGAGCGTCAGATCGTCTGCTTCCGGCACGCCAGCGCCGCGCTGACGAATGCGTCGCGGGCCGCGTTGTCGGTCGCCGCATCCCAGATCAGCGTGACCCGGCTGGGGCCGATGTCCTGGATCGGCAGCACCCGCACATCCGGTCGGCGGTAGAACGCCGTCGTCGAGCGCGGCAGGATCACGAAACCCGCTTGCGCCGCAACGAGTTCCAGCTTCTCCTCCACCGTGTGCGCCATCTGGCCCGCACGGCGATGCTCGGGTGTGGCGATCGCATGCCACTCCGGCACCGTAGCCGGGTCCTGCAGCAGCCGCTTGGACGCCAGATCTCTCAACCGAACGGAGCGCTTCTTGGCCAGGGGATCGGCGGCAGGCAGGACGACGACCCGGGGTTCCTCCAGCAGCGGTGCGGTGCCGAGCCCGTGGTGGTCGATGGGCTCGCGTGCATACACCACGTCGATCTCGCCGCGGTGCACGACGTCGACCTGGTCGGCCCAGCCGACCTGCACCACGACCGCACGCCGCGACGGGTTGCCGGCCTCGAACGCCGTTGCGGCGGCCGTCGCCAACAGGCCGGGCATGACGCCAACGGTCACCGTCACCGTCGGGTCGGCGATACGAGACAGGCGCTCCTGCAACGCCTTTGACTCGGCAAGAAGGAAACGGGCGTCGTCGAGCAGTTGCTTACCTGCGATGGTCAGCTGAGTTCCGCGCGAGTCGCGTTCGAACAACTGCACGCCTAGCTCGCTTTCGAACGACCGGATCTGGCGTGACAGGACCGGCTGTGCGATGTGCAGCCGGTCGGCAGCGCGGCCGAAGTTCAGTTCCTCGGCGACTGCCACGAAGTAACGGAGTTTGCGCATGTCGAGGTCGGGTGCGACCATACCGCTAGGGTATCGCTCCGCGACGAAAAGGGTCTTGGACTCCGACCACATTCCGGCCCGACAGTGGATGCATGAGCCTGAAGAACGCACGCGTCCTTGTCATCGGCGGCACCTCCGGCATCGGCCTGGGTGTCGCCTCCGCAGCGGCTGACCGCGGAGCCATCCCGATCGTGGTGTCGCGCCGGCAGTCCAGCGTCGACCGCGCGCTGGCCCAGCTGCCCGATCATGCCCGCGGCGCCACCGTCGACCTCACCGACCTGGCAGCTGTTGAGCGGCTGGCCGCCGACCTCGGCGAGATCGAACACCTCGTGTTCACCGCCGGCGAGACACTCGAGCTGGCGCCGCTGGCCGACCTCACGCCGGAGATCATCACCGGCTTCTTCCAGACCCGCTTCGTCGGCGCGCTGACGGCGGTGCGCGTGTTCGCGCCGCGCATCACGACCGGCGGGTCGATCACGTTGACGAGCGGCACCGCCGCCGAGCAACCGGGCTTCGGCGCGCTGCCGGTGAGCATCTGCGGCGCGATGAATGCGCTGACCAAGGCGCTCGCCTTCGAGCTCGCGCCGATCCGCGTCAACGCCGTAGCACCGGGCGTCGTGCGCACCCCGCTGTGGGACGCGATGAGTGAGGGGGACCGGCAGCACATGTACGACCAAGCCGCACAACGACTTCCACTGGGCCGCGTGGGCGAGGTGGCAGACACCGCTCGGGCCTATCTCTATTGCATGGAGCAGGGGTTCGGCACCGGTATCGTGCTGACGGTCGACGGCGGGACGGTTCTCGTCTAGACGGCCCGGCAATCGAATGCGGCTGATATCTAGAGGCCAAGAATTCTCCAAGGCCTCGACGGCAGCCTTGTGGGCGCCACCACTGAAAGGACTATGACATGACGACGTCGTTTGCGACGGAGCGGAAGAGCAAGGAATTTCGCGTCAATCACGCTGACGGCCGCGGCGACCCTCGGCTTGGCCGCCCCCGCACACGCCGACGTCACCAGCTTTCAGTTCCTGGCGCCATCCGGGAACATCGGCTGCGAGATGGAGGACGACCACGACGGCACGGCGTTCGTGGTGTGCAAGATCCGTGACCACACTTGGGCGGCGTCGGCGAGTGAGTACTGCCAACAGGCCTCGGTACCGGGAGCCACCGGGGGACCGGGCTCGGATATGCAGCTCGCCCAGGGTAATCCGCCGTGCGTGGGGCCCCACACGATTCAGATCTTCTTGTCCGGTCAGTACGCCCCAGCGCCGCTTGACTATGGCCAGAGGCGGTCGATCGGCACGATCACGTGCGAAAGCGAGCCGTCGGGTGTGACGTGCACCGACGCCAGCACCGGCCACTTCTTCCGCGTGTCGAGCGAGTCATACGACCTGGGCTGACGGTCCCGCTAAGGCAGCAGGTCCTGCAATTCCTCGACGAAGCGCAGGGACTCGCTTCGGTCGGCGGCAAGCGGCTGCAGCAGCAGCGTGGTGGCTCCGGATTCGGTGTAGGCGGCGACGCGCTCCTTGACGAAGCCGCGCGGGCCGACCAGCGCGATGTTGCGCACCAGCTCGTCGGGCACCGCCTCGATGGCATCGGCCTTCTTCCCGCCGAGATAGAGGTCCTGGACGTGGTCGGCCACCTCGCCGAACCCGTAGCGGGTGGCGAGATCGTGGTAGAAGTTGCGGCCGCGTGCACCCATCCCGCCTATGTACAGCGCCAATTGTGGCTTGACCCAAGACAATCGGTCATCCACGTTGTCGCCGATGGCCAACGGAGCGCTGACCATGATGTCGAGCGGGCCCAGTGCTGGATCGCGCTTGGCATACCCAGACCGCAGCGACTCGCCCCACACCTCGTCGGCCTTCTTCGGGTAGTAGAACACCGGTTGCCAGCCCTCGGCGATCTCAGCGGTCAACTCGACGTTCTTCGGGCCCAGCGCTGCGATCGTGATCGGAATGCGATCGCGGACAGGATGATTGATCAGCTGTAGCGGCTTGCCGAGGCCGGTGCCCCGGTCGGCAGGCAGCGGGATCTGGTAGTACTTCCCGTCATATGTGACCCGCTCGCGGCGCCACACCTGCCTGCAGATGTCGACGACCTCGCGGGTCCGGCCCAGCGGCGCGTCGAACGGCACACCGTGGAAGCCCTCCATCACTTGCGGGCCCGACGTGCCGATACCCAGCCGGAAGCGGCCGTCGGACACGTAGTCGAGTCCGGCCGCGGTCATCGCCAGCAGCGACGGCGTGCGGATGTAGATGGGCACCACACCGGTGCCCAGCTCGATCCGGGACGTCTTGGCCGCCAGAAAACCCAGTTGGCTGATCGCGTCGTACGAGTAGGCCTCGGCGACCAGCGCGATGTCGACGCCGACCTTCTCCAGTTCGACGACCTGGTCGACAGCCTCGAGGAAGCCGCCCGCGTAGTTGAGAAAGATCCCTGTCCGCATCATCGAGTTATACCCCCAACCGGTTGGTTGGCCACCCTCAGGGCTTCAAAAGGGCGACAACTTTGTGTTCGATGGCCACCGGATCGTCGGCGAACGGGTTGACCACAGGCGCCTTCGGCAGGTCGACCTCGGGGTCGGCGAAGTCGGCGTAGGCCTTGTCGCCGGTCAGCGCGTGCAGTAGGTAGCCGGTCAGCAGCGCCCTAACCACTTTCTGCGTGCTGCGGTCCGCGCCAGGCAGTCCGACGACGCGCGCCAGCCGCCTACCCTCGATCAGGCCCCCGGCCTTGGCCTTGTTGACGGTGCGAAGCGTCGCGGCCTTCCATATCCGGGCCAGCTCAACAGCGTTGGAGCGCAACGTCATTGGGTCGCCGGGTGCCGTGAGCACCAGACCGGGCACCGTCAGCCCCGCCGCAGGTTGCTCGGCCGCCGGCTTGGTCACCGTCGGAAACATCGCGACGACGGCCTTCGGCTTGGCGGGCATCCCAGCAGCCGCGAACACCGCCGCCGACGCGCCGAAACCATGCCCGACGACACCGAGCTTCGTTGGGTGCACACTGATCTTTCCGGGGCCCAGCCGCACGCCGGCGATGATGTCCAGGGTGGTGCCCAGGTCGAACGCGAGGTTCAGCACCGACGGTGCCACCCCCGTCTCGGTGTTGGGTGCCGCGGCGACGATGCCCCACGACGCCAGATGCTCGAGTGTGCCCTCGTAGCGGTCCCCGCCGGCCAGCCAGTCGTGACCGAGCGCGACACCCGCGAGATTCATCCCGGACTCAGGGGTATAGACGACGCCGGGCAGTCCGGCAAAGGCCAGGTCACCGCGTAATGCTCGATGCGGGCCGCGCCGGGTCAACGCGCTGAACAGCTTCTTCGTGCTGGCCACCATCGAACCGTAGCGCAGACGGTGTGTGACCTAGCTCTTGCACTACCCTGGATGGCTATGTGTGGAATCGTCGGCTACGTCGGGCAGCGTCCTGCCCGTGACATCGTCGTCGACGCGTTGCGCCGCATGGAGTACCGGGGCTACGACTCGGCCGGGGTCGCGTTGTTGGACGGGCATGGTGGTCTGACGGTGCGCCGTCGGGCGGGGCGGCTGGCCAACCTGGAGGCCGCGCTCGACGAGACGGACGAAAACAGCCTCGCCGGCAGCACCGGGGTCGGCCACACCCGCTGGGCGACGCACGGCCGGCCCACCGACCGCAACGCTCATCCGCACCGCGACATCACAGGCAAGATCGCGGTCGTCCACAACGGGATCATCGAGAACTACGCGCTGCTGCGCGCGGAGCTGGAAGCCGCAGGGGTCGAGTTCGCCAGCGACACCGACACCGAGGTCGCCGTTCATCTGGTCTCCAGGCAGTACGACCACGGCGACACCGCCGGCGACTTCGCGGCCTCCGTGCTCGCCGTGCTGCGCCGGCTCGAGGGCCACTTCACGCTGGTCTTCGCCAACGCCGACGAGCCGGGCATGATCGTGGCCGCCCGCCGCTCCACGCCGCTGGTTGTCGGTGTCGGCGACGGCGAGATGTTCGTCGGCTCCGACGTGGCGGCGTTCATCGAGCACACCCGCGACGCCATTGAACTCGGTCAGGATCAGGCGGTGGTGATCACCGCCGACAGCTATCGCATCACCGATTTCCACGGCGATCCGAACGTCGACTTCCGTGAATTTCACATCGACTGGGACCTGTCGGCTGCCGAAAAGGGTGGCTACGAGTACTTCATGCTCAAGGAGATCGCCGAGCAGCCCACCGCGGTCTCGGACACACTTCTCGGCCACTTCGTCGACAATCGCATCGTGCTTGACGAGCAACGGCTTTCCGACCAGGAACTGCGCGAGATCGACAAGGTTTTCGTCGTGGCCTGCGGTACGGCCTACCACTCTGGGCTGCTGGCCAAGTACGCCATCGAGCACTGGACGCGATTGCCGGTCGAAGTCGAGCTCGCCAGCGAGTTCCGTTACCGCGACCCGGTTTTAGATCGCCATACATTGGTCGTCGCGATCTCGCAGTCCGGCGAGACCGCCGACACGCTGGAGGCGGTGCGGCATGCCAAGGAGCAGAAGGCCAAGGTGCTGGCCATCTGCAATACCAACGGCAGCCAGATTCCGCGCGAGTGCGACGCGGTGCTCTACACCCGCGCCGGGCCGGAGATCGGCGTCGCGTCGACCAAGACGTTCCTCGCCCAGGTCGCGGCGAACTACCTTGTCGGACTTGCCCTTGCGCAGGCCCGCGGTACCAAGTACCCCGACGAGGTGGAGCGCGAGTACCGCGATCTGGAGGCGATGCCCGATCTGGTCGCGCGGGTACTGGAGACCACCGAACCGGTCGCCGCACTGGCCCACCAGTTCGCGCAGTCGCAAACGGTGCTGTTCCTCGGCCGTCACGTCGGCTATCCCGTCGCGCTCGAAGGAGCGCTCAAGCTCAAGGAATTGGCGTACATGCACGCCGAGGGGTTCGCCGCAGGTGAGCTCAAGCACGGCCCGATCGCGCTGATCGAAGACGACCTGCCGGTGATCGTCGTGATGCCGTCACCAAAGAGTTCCCCGACGCTGCACGCCAAGCTGCTGTCGAATATCCGGGAGATCCAGGCCCGCGGCGCGGTCACCATCGTCATCGCCGAGGAGGGCGACGACACTGTCCGGCCGTACGCGGATCACCTGATCGAAATACCAGTGGTGTCAACGCTTTTCCAGCCGCTCCTGTCGACGATTCCGCTACAGGTGTTCGCGGCAGGCGTCGCGCAAGCCCGCGGCTACGACGTGGACAAGCCCCGCAACCTGGCGAAGTCCGTCACCGTCGAGTAGTGCCGATGGCCGCCGCGCACGCGAGAAGCGGAAAGGGCCGAGCCGGAACGCCTGCGGCGCAGGGTGTTCAGCTGGAAGGCGATGCCGAAGTCGTTCACGGACGACCAGTTGCGCTCGCTCGACATCGCACGCGATCAACGGCGAGTATCCGGACGAGATCGCTCAGCGAGCAGGCCGGTTCTGGGGCGTGGTCGCTGCATCCGGCACGGGTGTGTCGACGCCGTAGTCGCGAGGCCCGGCAATTCCAGCCAGCAGGTAGGCGACCCCGTGGCTGCCCGGAACCGCTGATGCATGGCTAGCGGTGAGGTCAATCGCCACCCCGCCAGCCTAGGGTATTCGTAAGCGTATCTGCCTGATTAACAGGCGTTTTGCCGTCGTTGGGGGCCGCCCAGCCGAGGAGTAGACGATGTCCGAGCGTGCAGTGGCAGACAGTGCAGCGGTATGGGGTAAGCGCGACGACATGATCGTCCGCGGGCAGTCGCCGTTCAATGCCGAGCCGCCCGCGGCGGTGTTGGCCAACAGCGAGATCACCCCCGTGGACGGGTTTTACGCGCGCAATCACGGCCCGTTTCCCGACATCGCAGCGCAGCAATGGCGATTGACCGTGGGCGGATTGGTAGATCGACCGCTGATGCTGACCTATGACCAACTGACGACCGATTTCGAGCAGCACAGCGTGGTGGCCACCCTTGCTTGTGCGGGCAACAGGAGAGCGGAGCTGTTGCGGGTGCGCCCGATCCCGGGCAAGGACCCGTGGGAGCACGGGGCGATCTCGACCGCGGAGTGGCGCGGCGTGCGACTGGTCGACGTGCTGGCCGCGGCGGGCGTGCATCGCGAGGACGGCCTGCATGTCGAGTTCCTCGCCCCCGACGTCGCCCAGGAGGCCCGGCCGGTGCAGTGCTATGGCAGCTCGATCCCGTTGGCCAAAGCGACATCCGGGGAGGTACTGCTGGCCTGGCAGATGAATGGCCAACCGCTGCCGAGGGCGCATGGCGGCCCGGTGCGGGTGGTCGTGCCCGGCTACATCGGGGCCCGCAGCGTCAAGTGGGTCAACGCGATCACTGTGCAACCCGCGCCGTCGGAGAACTACTTCCAGGCTCTCGACTACCGCATCTTGCCGCCTGAGGCAGACCCCGACACTGTCCCTGAGGGCCAAGGCATCGCGCTGTCGACGCTGCCGCTCAACTGCGACGTCCTCGTGCCCACCGACGGCGACCAGGTTGCGGCGGGCACGCTGACCATCCGCGGTTGGGCGATGGCCGGCGACGGCCGCGGGATCGGGCGCGTAGATGTGTCCCTCGACGGCGGCCGAACCTGGCGTCAGGCCAACCTGCATCCCGCACCGAGTCGATGGGCATGGCGTCCTTGGTCGGCCACCGTCGACGTGGCTCCAGGACCGCTGAGCATCACCGCCCGCGCCTGGGACGATACCGGCGTCACCCAACCCGAGTCCCCGGCCGCTCTGTGGAATCCCCGCGGCTACGGCAACAACGCTTACGCGCACATCGAATTGAGCGTGGTCGGCGCGACCGGCACCGGCGTGTCGACCGGCTAGCTTCGGCGTCGGTGACACGATGACGGCGTGTCTGTCGTCGAGGTCATCGAGGGAATCGGCAAGGCGATCGATGCCATCGGTGTCGCCGTCATCGCAGGTGGTGCCATACTCGCTGTCTTCCTGACGATTGGACGGATTCGACAGGAAGACAGCGGTGCCTATGAGTTTTTCCGGCGGCGCCTGGGCCGCGCGATCCTTCTCGGCCTCGAATTCCTGGTTGCCGCAGACATCATCCGCACCGTTGCCGTCACGCCGAGCGCCGAGAGCGTCGCCGTACTGGGCGGCATCGTGCTGATCCGGACGTTCCTAAGCTTTTCGCTCCAGCTCGAGGTGACGGGCGCGTGGCCGTGGCAGCAGCGCTCGATCGCCGCCGCCGACAAGACCCAGGGGCACTCCGTCGACTAAGCCACTGTCGGCAGATGCCGTGCGAGGAACGGCCGGATCAGCGCGACGACCTCGGCCAGCCGGCTCTCCAGGAGGAAGTGGCCACCCTCGAGCAGGTTGATCTCTGCCTGCGGCAGATCACGGGCGAACGCCAGGGCGCCGTCCGGCCCGAAGATCGGGTCGTTGCGGCCCCACACCGCCAGCAGCGGCACCTGCGAGGTGCGGAAGTATTCGTGCACGTTCGGGTACAGGTCGACGTTGGAGCTGTAGTCCGCGAACAGCTCCAGCTGTGCGGCCACCCGTTCCGGAGTGCTCGCCACCGCCGAGTGCGCGTTGACCCAGGCATCGGGGTCGACCACCGATGGATCCGAAACACCGTGGGTGAATTGCCATTTCACCCCATCGATGCTGATGAACTCGAGCAATGGTGCGGCGTTGCCTTCAGAACGGTTGCGGCCGTAGGCGAACAACGGCTCCATCACGTCGCCGACGAACCCCTCCACGTAGGCATTGCCGTTTTGGCTGATGATCGCCGCGATGCGTTCGGGATGGCGCAACGCCAACCGCCAGCCCACCGGGGCGCCGTAGTCCTGGACGAAGATCGCGTACCGCCGCAGGCCGAGGTGGTCCAGCAGCGCGTCGACGTGGTCGGCGAGGTTGTCGAACGTGTACTTGAACTCGTCGACGCTCGGCACATCGGAGTGGCCGAAGCCGGGGTAGTCGGGGGCGATGACGTGGTATCGGTCGGCGAGTGCGGGGATCAGGTTGCGGTACTGGTATGAGCTGTTCGGGGTGCCGTGCAGCAGCACCGCGGCTGGAGCGGCGGGTGAGCCTGCCTCACGGTAGAAGATCCGGCGACCGGCGATGTCGGCGTAACGATGATGGGTGACCATTCCTAACCCTTTCTATCCGTTATGGCAGTTAGGCGTAGTCAACACCCTTGAACCTAACCTGTCAAGTGCTCTATGATGGTTAGCATGTCTTCCACAGTGGATTGGCAGGTCGCTCTGCTGGACCTGCTCAACACCACGCCCGTGATCGACGGGCAGACCGTCGACAAGCTCGACGGGCGGTGGCTGCGAGCTCACGGCGCGCCGAAGGACGTAGACGCCGTCCGGGCAGTGCGCGACGACTTGCAACGCGTCGTACGGATAGAAGCCGACCCGTCCGTTCTCGGTTGTTATCTCACCGACGTGCGCCAGATGCCGGACATCGGGCCCGACGGTGTCGCCTGGTCGCTCGAGGCCGACTGGCCGGCCCGCATCGTGCTGGCCTGGGGCGAGGTGGAACGAGACATGCCGGGCCGACTGCGGCCGTGCGCCAACGAGGACTGCCGGTTGTTTCTCCTTGACCGCTCCCGTGCCGGGACGGCCCGCTGGTGTTCGATGAGCGGCTGTGGCAACCGGATGAAGGCGCGTCGCCACTACAGCAAGACCCGCCGCGACTGAAACCGTGCCGCACCGGTTTTCGGCGACGACATGCTCGGCGGTGCTGAACCATCCGCGGCTTCTCGACGTGTTCCAAGCGAGCAGTTCCGCACCTGTCAGCCTTGGGTAACTCATGACCTCTCACCGCGCCGGACATGCCGCCGTGATCGGTGGCGGCATGTCCGGCATCCTCGCCGCCCCGTGCGCTTAGCGACCACTTCGCGGAGGTCACCGTCATCGAACGGGACCAGCTGCCCGGCCAGCCGGACTTCCGCAAGGGCGTACCCCAAGCACGGCACCTGCACACCTTCTGGGCAGGCGGGCTGCGCGCGGCCGAGCAGCTGCTACCGGGCATCGAGGCGGACCTGCTCGCGGCTGGGGCTTGTCCGGTACGGTTTCCGACGGATATCCGCTGGTTGACCCCGGTCGACCGGTGGATGGGGCGCTTCCCCGCCACCCAGCACCTGGCATCGGCCAGCCGCAGCCTGATCGAGTGGGTGGTCCGCCGCCGGGTGGAGCAGACCCCTGTAGAGAGCCCCGTATATCGGGCCGCGCTGACTTGAGGTGACCGCGATCGGTCTCCTTCGGCTGCAGGATCGCCACCTGATAATTCTCGATGGCAAATGACAGTTCATCATCGGTCAGCGGATCGCCGTAGCGAAGCCAGGCGCCGTGACGCACGGTGCCGAAACTCTCTATCGCCTGCGCCCATTCGGCTCGGGGCGAACTCAGTGTCGGTAAGTGGTTCAACTCTTGCCTTTCGACCGCCGTGGCATTCGATGGCTGCCACCTGATCTGCCCGACCGCTGCGGAACGCTGCGATGAGTCGTTGTGGCGCGAGTCGTCTTTCAGAGTGGCAACGCCGAGATCACCCAGTTCCCGGTAGAGGTGGTTGTATGCGCCCATGGCATCCTCGAGTTGGAAGAAGCTCCAGACGCGGCCCCGGGCGTTGTGCGCCATCCGGGCATACGCCTCGGGATCATTCATCAACGCTTGCAGCGCCTCGGCCACCGTTCGGTCCGTCCGGCCGAGATCGTGGAACCAGGTAGCCGCATCGGCCCCAGGTGCGCCCACCCGGTGTGGTCAGTTCGTCGTCGATCAGCTGAGCCATGCCGCCCACGTCGGTGGAGACAATCGGAACGCCGGCCGCCTTGCCTCCAGCGCGACAATCGGTTGGCCTTCGTTGTAGCTGGACAGCACCAGAATGTCGAAATCCGAAAGCATGGCACGCACATTCACGGTGCCCCGGAAGCTGAGGTAGTCCTCGACGCCGAGTCGACGCGCCTTCTCGCGGCACAACCGGTAGTAGTCGGGATCGTGTTCGGTGGGACCGAGGATGTCGAGATGGATGTTGGTGATCCCGCGCTGCACCAACTGATGGATGGTCTGAATCAAATCCGCAAGGCCCTTGATCGGCACAACGCGCGCAATGTAAACCAACCGCCACGTCCGCCTGCCATCATCGGCCACGATCCGACGGATTACCTGCTGTCGCTTTTGCCACACGGCGTAGAAGTCACGGACCACGATGCCGTTGGGGATGACGATGCTCTTCTCGACTGGCGTGCCCAGATCGGCGCCTTCGAGAATGGCCTTCGGGTACAGGTACGTGATCGCCTCGGCGCTCGGATAACAGAACCGGCCCATCTCGATCCACCACATCATCCAGGCTCGCTCGATGGGACTGACGTCCATCGTCCGCCAGTCCAGTGCCGTAACCGGCAGTGCCATATTCCGTTCGAGCAAGGTGTTGATGGTGTCCCGGACGTACAGATTGTGTTCAGTCAACAGGAACTTCTTGCCGTGGGCGCGGGCTGCGGCCGCACCGAGCAAGGCGGCGTAGCCGGTGGTGTGGGCGTGGTAGACCCGCGCCCGGGGCATCTCGTCCCCCAATACTGCGCAGATCAGCGAAAAGAACTCGCGCAACAGCCAGAACGTGTTGGCGAGCGGCAGGTCCAGGTTCAGCCGCTCGCGCACGGCGGTCATGAACTCTCTGCTACCGAGCACCGCCCACAGCGGGTAGGACCGGGTACGCGGGTTGATGCCGTCGTCATACAGTGACCACATCGGTTCCATATCGCCCGCGACGATCGATTCGACAGCGTCGAAGATACTGTGGGACAACAGCGTTCGTGCTCTTGGTCCCATCCGCAGGCTCGTCGGCTTCAGCCGGGTGAAGTCGTCCCGGTGCTCCTGCATGCTCAGATAGACGGGCCTCAGCCAGCGCACGTTGTCCGGCATCCCGTAGAGGTCCTCGTGCGGCGAGTGCCTGTCCCAGGTGATGTGAATGATCCCGAACGACAGGTCCTGGTTTCCCTTGACGATGTCGTGCACAACCGCCGAAAGGCCACCGGTGAGGAACGGGTAGGTGGATTCTGTGACGATGGCGACGTCGACGTCGGGATAGCGTTGGGCCGCCAGCTGGAGAAGGGGGGCACGGCGGCGTCGCCCCGCCGGCGCCTGCGAGCGCCGCGATACATATGTCATATCAGGTCATTCCCGGTGATGCTCATGGATAAAGGGTCGTTCACCACGCCGTCGCATGGCGCCAGAACAGCGCGTACTCAGCGGTTCGCCATTCCCTGAGACATGCGTACAGGGCGACGGCAAATAACACGGCTTCCGCGGCGGCGAGCCACACGTACAAGGTCACTCCGACCGGAAGAAGGATGAAAAGCCCGACGCAGAAGAGCAGGTGGATGGCACTGAACAGCTGGGCCTGGCCCTTGTAGCCGATGTAGTCGAGCTTGTAGCACGCCAGCGTGGTCATCATGAACAGGAACGATGCGATCGATACGACACCGACCAGGCCAAGCATGTCGGGGTGACGGGCGCCCGCGACAACGGTGACGAAAAGCGTTGCCAGCGCGCCGAGAAACGCCGTTCGGTTGATCGAGGTGCCGACGACATTTGACACCACGGTCGAGCGTCTCGCGGTCAGACCGGTGGGCTCCATCTCCACTGCCGTGCGGACGTCGCCGACCGCGCGGTCGATGTGGGGTGCCAAGCGGATGAAGTAGTAGTTGTACGCGATCACCGCCGGCAACAGGGCAAGGAAGATGGCGTCGACCTGAAACACGCCGTCGGACTTCAGGAAAAGCAACAGCTTGTCGGCCCACAGCACCGCGCCCAGCAGAAGGCCCCGGACAAGATCGGCTGCTACGTCGACCTTGTCGAGCAAGATGGTCCGCCGCAGCTGGCTCAGGTGGCTGCGCATCGGCACGACCTGAGAGATGAGACCGACCAGTGGGGGCAGGTACCACGCCGCCGGTATCGCGATCAACGCGGTCGCATAACACGCCCACGCCAGGGCCCAACGCAGTCGCCGCCGATCGACGTTGGCGGCGATGAGGGATTGCACGAACGCCACGTGCAGCACACACAACCCCAGGAAGGCGCCGAACGCCTGCCACGACCAACCCATGACGAGCTGAACGGGAACCGCGAAAACGGCGACCGCAGGCAGGGACTGGAGAAACGTGGTGGGCCAGACCTGCAGGAAGCGACGCTGGATTACGTCGATGTTGCCGTCAGGGATCAGCGGACCAATGGCTCGATAGAGCGGAAGGCAGACGGGCTGGCTCAGCCATGGGACGGTGACCGAGGAGGCCAGCAACAGTGAGACGAGGGGGGCTCCACCAACGTGGGTGTCAGCGATGCGCTGGGTGGCGAAGGGAAAGGCCAGTGTCAGCAGAATGACGGGCGACAGGTACAGCGCCATCTCGACTGCCGGGCGCACCGGGATGAGCGCCAGTCCTCGCCTCTGCGCCCTGGCGGCACGACGAAGCCAACCGACGTAACCCACCGCTGCGCACAGCGTGGCCAGCATCGAGACGATCGCAATGTCGGGTGCCGTCAGAGTGGGTCGTAGTGCGGCCAGTACCGCGGTGGTGGCGAGAAGCATCACAGATGTCGCGACCATGGTTCTGTCGGTAAGCCTTGCCAGTTGCGACGGTGCTCGGTCCGCGATCAGTGCCACGTACGACGCTTCCGTTGCTGTCACCTACGCTCCCGCTTCTCTGATGGCGACCCTCATCCCCTTATACGACGTCGCAAGATCCACTGATCGCAAATAACATCGGAGACGTCAGGAGCATAGCTAGCATCGGTAAGAGTTGCCCAACGCTGTCGCGATCATGTGAGGTATCTCACATAGGGTCTACTCAGTTATGCCCCGGGCTGCGTCGAGTTGAACTGGCATTTACCAGATCTCGTGAGCCGACAGGGCGAAGTCGGCGGTGGCTATCAGGACAGTCATCGATACACCAGGCGGACCAGCAGATTCTTGCCACAGTCAGATACACGGATTCACAGCAAATAGATTGACCGCTGATGTGGTGATTGCAGACAGATGGACGACTGGCGGGCGCGATTGTTTGCCGTATCATCCCGGCCGCCATGTGCCTGCCGACGGTGCGACCAGCGCAATGCATCCGTTGACCGTTCCGCACGTTCACGTTGCACCGCGGCGCAGCCGCGAGAAGATCGGACGTTGAACCGGTTTTTCTCGTGCCGTTCGCAACGCGGCGCAGCCGCGAGGTTCGCCGAGCCGCGACCGCATAGTGTCACCTGCGTAGTTCCTGTGTCGGCGCCGTGAATCGTCGCTGGCATGGAATCCTGGCTGTGATGCGGCACTACTACACCGCCGATGAGATCCGCGAAGCCGAGGCACCGCTGTTGGCGTCGCTGCCCGACGGTGGGCTCATGCGACGGGCCGCGTTCGGGTTGGCCACCGCGATCGCCCGTGAACTGGCGCTGCTTACGGGCGGCATCTCCGGACGCCGGGTCTGCGCGGTGGTGGGCTCGGGCGACAACGGCGGCGATGCGCTGTGGGCGGCGACGTTCCTTCGTCGCCGTGGGGCGGCCGCTGCGGCGGTGCTACTCAGCCCCGAGCGCACCCACCGAAAGGCGCTGGCCGCGTTCACCCGGGCCGGGGGGCGCATCGTAGAAACCGTCCCGCGCACAGCCGATCTGGTAATCGACGGGGTCGTCGGCATCTCGGGGTCCGGGCCGTTGCGACCCAATGCGGCCGAGGTGTTCGCGAACGTGTCTGCTCCGGTGGTGGCGGTCGACATTCCCAGCGGCATCGACGTGCAGACCGGCGCCGCTGACGGTCCGCACGTGCACGCGACTCTGACCGTGACGTTCGGTGGCTTGAAACCCGTTCACGCCCTCGGTGATTGCGGCCGCGTCGAACTGGTCGACATCGGTCTCGACCTCCCGTCCACCGACATGCTGGAATTCGACGCCGGCGACGTCGCCGCGCGCTGGCCGAAGCCAGGGCCCAAGGACGACAAATACACCCAGGGTGTCACGGGCGTGCTTGCAGGCTCGGCGACCTATCCCGGTGCGGCCGTGTTGTGCACCGGAGCCGCCGTCGCCGCTACCTCTGGCATGGTCCGCTACGCGGGAAGCGCAGGCCCGCAAGTGCTTTCGCACTGGCCCGAAGTCATCGCCGCGCCAAGCGCCGGCGCATCGGGTCGCGTGCAGGCCTGGGCGGTCGGACCTGGACTCGGCACCGACGATACCGGGGCTGCCGCGCTGAACTTCGCGCTTGAGACCGATCTGCCGGTGATCGTCGACGCCGACGCGCTGACCATCCTCGCCGGGCACCCGGATCTGGTGGCCGGCCGCGCGGCGCCGACCGTATTGACCCCGCACGCAGGGGAATTCGCGCGCCTAGCCGGTTCTCCGCCGGGCGAGGATCGCATCGCCGCCACCCGCAGCCTTGCCGACCGTCTCGGCGCCACCGTGCTGCTGAAGGGCAATGTCACGGTCATCGCCGAACCTGGCGGACCCGTCTACCTCAACTCGGCGGGGCAATCGTGGGCTGCCACCGCAGGATCGGGCGACGTGCTGTCGGGCATCATCGGTGCGTTGCTGGCCGCGGGGCTCCCCTGTGGTGAGGCCGCGGCTGCGGCCGCCTTCGTGCATGCCCGTGCCGCCAACCTGTCGGCCGCCGACCCCGGGCCGCAGCCGGCGCCGACGTCGGCGTCGCGCATCCTCGCTCACGTCCGTGCCGCCGTCGCCTCCCTATAGAAAGGACTTGCCATGCCGCGCAAGCTGACTCACGCCTCGAGCATGACCCCGGCCTACACCGGCCGGCTGGCGATGGCGCCGGTCCCGTCGCTGCGGATGCCCGACGAGGCGATGGATCCCGACGCCGCGTACCGCTTCATCCACGACGAGTTGATGCTCGACGGTAGCAGTCGGCTGAACCTGGCGACTTTCGTCACCACTTGGATGGATCCGCAGGCCGAGGTTCTGATGGCCGAGACGTTCGACAAGAACATGATCGACAAGGATGAATACCCGGCCACCGCCGCGATCGAGCAGCGCTGCGTCTGCATGGTGGCCGACCTGTTCCACGCGGAAGACCTGCGCGACGACGACCCGGCTAGCGCGACCGGGGTGTCGACGATCGGATCGAGCGAGGCGGTGATGCTGGCAGGGCTGGCGATGAAGTGGCGCTGGCGCGAACGCGTGGGTAAGGACGCCAACGGCCGCACACCGAATCTGGTGATGGGCTCCAACGTGCAGGTCGTGTGGGAGAAGTTCTGCCGCTACTTCGACGTCGAGCCGCGCTATCTGCCGATGGCGAAGGGCCGCTACGTCATCACGCCTGAGCAGGTGCTCGACAACGTCGATGAGGACACCATCGGCGTGGTGGCGATCCTCGGCACCACGTTCACCGGTGAACTCGAGCCGATCGGCGAGATCTGTGCAGCACTCGACAAACTCGCCGCGGGCGGGGGACCGGACATCCCCGTCCATGTGGACGCGGCCAGCGGCGGCTTCGTCGTGCCGTTCCTGCACCCGGATCTGGAATGGGACTTCCGCCTGCCGCGGGTGGTGTCGATCAACGTCAGCGGGCACAAGTACGGACTGACGTATCCCGGCATCGGTTTCGTGGTGTGGCGCAGCAAGGAGTATCTGCCCGACGATCTGGTGTTCAGGGTCAACTACCTTGGCGGCGACATGCCGACGTTCACGCTCAACTTCTCCCGCCCGGGCAACCAGGTGATCGGCCAGTACTACAACTTCCTGCGGCTCGGCCGTGCCGGTTACACCCAGGTGATGCAGTGCCTGTCGCAGACCGCCCGCTGGCTCGGCGACGAGTTGCGCGCGAGCGAGCACTTCGAGGTGGTGGCCGACGGCTCGGCGATTCCGGTGGTCAGCTATCGACTGGCAGGTGATTTCGGCTACACCGAGTTCGACGTGTCACATGCGTTGCGCTCCTACGGCTGGCAGGTGCCGGCGTACACCATGCCGGAGGGTGCGACCGACGTCACGATGCTGCGCATCGTGGTTAGAGAAGGGTTCTCCGCCGACCTGGCCAGGGCACTTCGCGACGACACCATCACCGCCTTGTCCCACCTCGATGAGCTGAAGCCCCGCGGCCACTTCAACGAAATCCAGCCCTTCGCCCACTAGCCCGCTCCTCGAACGTTCCTTACCGCTCGACTTTCGGCAGAAATCTCGAGCGGTAAGGAACGTTCGGCACAAGGAATTGGGTCTGGGACAATCGGCGGTGGTGACATGACCATGCAAACGACTGAGCTATCGCTGACCCCCACTGCGGCCGCTGAGGCCGTGGTGGACCTCGACGCGATCGCCCACAACGTACGGCTGCTCCGTGAGCACGCCGGGTCGGCCGAGGTGATGGCCGTCGTCAAGGCCGACGGGTACGGCCACGGCGCAGTGGCCGTCGGACGTGCCGCCCTGGCCGCAGGCGCGGCCGAACTCGGCGTGGCCACCATCGACGAGGCTCTGGCGCTCCGCCGCGACGGCGTCTGCAGTCCTGTGCTGGCGTGGCTGCACCCACCGGGCACCGACTTCGGACCGGCGCTGGAGGCGGACGTCGAGGTGGCGGTGTCGTCCGTGCGTCAGCTCGGCGAGGTGCTCGACGCGGTCGAGCGCACTGGCCGCACCGCCACGATCACTGTCAAGGTCGACACTGGGCTGAACCGCAACGGCGTGAGCGCCGTCGAGTATCCGGAAGTGCTGACCGCGTTGCGCCGCGCGCAGGCCGACGGCGCCATCCGGCTGCGCGGCATCATGTCGCATCTGGTGTACGCCGACAACCCGGAGAACCCGTTCAATGACCTTCAGGCACAGCGTCTGACCGATATGGTGGCGAGCGCGCGGGATCAAGGGGTGCGTTGCGAAATCGTGCATTTGAGCAACTCCCCGGCCGTCATGACGCGCCCCGATCTGGCCTTCGACATGGTCCGGCCGGGCATCGCGGTGTACGGACAGCCCCCCATTCCGGAGCGTGGTGACATGGGCCTGCGGCCGGCGATGACACTGAAATGCCCTGTCGCACTTGTCCGGTCGGTGCGGGCCGGCGACGGAGTGTCCTATGGCCACACCTGGATCGCGGAACGCGACACCACGCTGGCGTTGCTGCCGATCGGATACGCGGACGGGGTGTTCCGTACCTTGAGCGGCCGGATCGACGTGCTGATCAAGGGCAGGCTGCGTCGCAGCGTCGGCCGCATCTGCATGGACCAGTTCGTGGTGGACCTCGGCTCCGGCGAGATCGACGTGGCCGAGGGGGACGACGCCATTCTGTTCGGCCCAGGCACGCAGGGTGAGCATACGGCGCAGGATTGGGCCGATTTGCTCGGCACCATCAACTACGAGGTGGTCACCAGCCCACGCGGCAGGGTCACCCGAACGTATCGTGGAGCGACGGGCCAAAGTCGTTGAGTGACAACAAGAATAAGCGGCCGCATGGCCGACGGTCCAACGCGCCGTGGCTGGCAGGCGCCGCCGGGCTGACGGCGGTCGGCACCGCTGCCGGCGTGTCTGTCGCCAGGTCCCTGCGCAGGCGGGTGAGCACCGACGATCCCTACGATGACGAGGACTTCGAACTACTCGACGCCGACCGCAGCTACGTCGTCACCACTCCCGACGGGGTGGACCTCGCGGTGCGTGAGGTCGGTCCAGAGGATGCTCGCCTGACGGTGGTGTTCGCGCACGGCTTCTGTCTTCGGATGGGCGCCTTCTATTTTCAGCGGGCGCGGCTGGCCGAGCAGTGGGGCCCGCAGGTCCGCATGGTGTTCTACGACCAGCGAGGCCACGGCCAGTCGGCCGAAGCGTCGCCAGACACGTACACCGTCACGCAGCTGGGCCAAGACCTGGAAACCGTGCTCGCCGTGATGGCCCCGCGTGGGCCGGTGGTGCTGGTCGGGCATTCGATGGGCGGCATGACCGTGCTGTCGCATGCTCGGCAATTCCCGCACCGGTACCCGACCAGAGTCGTTGGGGCGGCGATCATCGCCTCTGCGGCCGAAGGTGTTTCGCGGTCACCGCTGGGTGAGGTCCTGAAGAACCCGGCGCTCCAGGCGGCCCGCTTCGCCGTCCGGTACGCTCCCAAGACTGTGCATCGCACGCGTGGCGCGGCGAAGTCGGTGATCGCGCCGATCCTGCGGGCGGCGTCCTACGGTGATGAGAAGATCAGCCCGAGCGTGGTGGCGTTCTCCGAGAAGATGATGCACGACACGCCGATCGCGACGTTGGTGGAGTTCCTGCACGCGCTGGAGGTCCATGACGAGATCGCGGCGCTGCCGACACTGGCGAAGGTGCCCACGCTGATCGCCTGCGGTGATCGCGATCTGCTGACCCCGATGGAACACTCGCAGAGCATTGCCGCCGCGTTGCCGAAGTCCGAGCTTGTGATCGCCGGTGGTGCAGGGCATCTGGTGCAGCTCGAACAGCCCGAGGCCATTGACGACGGCCTCGTCCGACTGGTCGAGCGCGCCACCCCGTCGAAGCTGGTCGCGCTCACGCGCCGGATGCGTGAACGGGTACGCAACCATGGCTGAGCGGCTGTCGGGCATCGCCGAGCTCGCCACGGCACAGGACACGGTTGCGTTGGGCGCCCAGCTGGGCGGACAGTTGCGCGCCGGGGACGTGGTGGTGCTCTCGGGACCGCTGGGTGCGGGAAAGACCGTGCTGGCCAAGGGTATTGCGCAGGCGATGGGTGTAGAGGGGCCCGTGATCTCGCCGACGTTCGTGCTGGCCCGTGTCCACCGCGCGCGACATGCTGGTGCCCCGGCGATGATCCACGTCGACATGTACCGGCTGCTCGACCACGCCTCCGTCGACCTGCTGGCCGAACTCGACTCGCTGGACCTCGACACCGATCTCGATGACGCGGTCGTCGTGGTGGAGTGGGGCGAGGGTCTGGCCGAGCGACTTTCGGACAGCCACCTCGACATCCGGCTCGAACGCGGGCCGAATACCGAAGTGCGGACCGCGATCTGGCAATGGAGCCGGCTGTGAGCACGATAGTCCTCGCGATCGACACCGCGACGCCTGCGGTCACCGCGGGCATCGTGAGGCTGGACGGGCTCGACGTGCTGGCCGAACGAGTCACCGTCGACGCCCGCGCGCACGCCGAGCGGCTCACCCCGAATGTGCTTGGCGCGCTGGCCGACGCCGGACTCACCGTCAACGATCTGAGCGCCGTGGTGGTCGGTTGCGGCCCGGGTCCGTTCACCGGCCTGCGGGTCGGTATGGCGACGGCGGCGGCCTACGGTCATGCGTTGGGAATCCCGGTGCACGGGGTGTGCAGTCTGGACGCGATCGGTATAGAAAGCACCGGCACCACGTCCGAAGTACTCGTGGTCACGGACGCCCGTCGCCGCGAGGTGTACTGGGCGCGCTACCGCGACGGGGTCCGCGTCGACGGCCCTTCTGTGAACACACCTGCCGATGTGCCGGGCGCCGACGACGCGTTGTCCCGCCCGCCGGTCTATCCAACGGCAGCCGGTTTGGTGCGCGCCGTGGCCGACTGGGGCGCATCGCCAGTGCCGTTGATCCCGCTGTACCTGCGTCGTCCCGACGCCAAACCGTCGGTGGTGACGCGATGACGGTCGCCTACGACTCACTGACCCGCCACGACGCCGCCCGGTGCGCGGAGTTGGAGGCTCAGCTGTTCGAAGGTGACGATCCGTGGCCGGCGCGGGCGTTTCTGGCCGAGCTGGAGGCGAAGCACATCCGCTACGTCGCCGCCCGTGCCGACGACAAACTCGTCGGCTACGCCGGCATCTCCCGGCTCGGCCGAAAACCCCCTTACGAGTACGAGATTCACACCGTCGGCGTGGACCCTGCATACCAGTGCCAGGGCATCGGCCGGCGGATGATGACGGAGTTGCTCGAATACGCCTCGGGTGGAGTGGTTTTCCTTGAGGTGCGCACCGACAACGTCGCCGCGATCGCGCTGTACGAGAGCCTGGGCTTCGTCAACGTCGGCCTGCGTCGTCGGTATTACCGGGCCAGCGGCGCCGATGCCTACACCATGAGACGGGATCCGCAATGACGACCATCCTGGCTATCGAAAGTTCGTGCGACGAAACGGGCGTCGGCATCGCGCGCCTCGACGACGACGGCACCGTGACTCTGCTCGCTGACGAGGTGGCGTCCAGCGTCGACGAACACGCACGGTTCGGCGGCGTGGTGCCCGAGATCGCGTCGCGGGCACACCTGGAGGCGCTGGGCCCCACCATGCGGCGTGCGCTTGAGGCGGCGAACTTGGACAAGCCCGACATCGTGGCCGCCACGATCGGTCCCGGACTGGCCGGTGCGCTGCTGGTGGGAGTGGCTGCAGCCAAGGCATATTCGGCCGCGTGGCAGGTGCCCTTTTACGCCGTCAACCATCTCGGCGGCCACCTGGCCGCCGACGTCTACGACCACGGCCCGCTGCCGGAGTGCATCGGCCTGCTGGTGTCCGGCGGGCACACCAACCTGCTGCACGTGCGGTCGCTGGGCGAGCCGATCGTGGAACTCGGCAGCACCGTCGACGACGCGGCTGGTGAGGCCTACGACAAGGTCGCGCGGCTGCTCGGCCTCGGGTATCCCGGCGGCAAGGTGCTTGACGACCTGGCCCGCGAAGGGGACCGCAACGCGATCGTCTTCCCGCGCGGCATGACCGGGCCTCGCGACGACCCGTACGCGTTCAGCTTCTCCGGGCTCAAGACCGCGGTCGCCAGATATGTGGAGAGCAATCCCGACGCCTCACAGGCTGATGTGGCCGCGGGTTTCCAGGAAGCTGTCGCCGATGTGCTGACGCTGAAGGCCGTCCGCGCGGCCAAGGAACTCAACGTGTCGACGCTGCTGATCGCCGGCGGGGTGGCCGCGAACTCGCGCCTGCGCGAGCTCGCGCAGGAACGCTGCGCCGCCAATGGGCTGACGCTGCGGATCCCGCGGCCGCGGCTGTGCACCGACAACGGCGCGATGATCGCTTCGTTCGCCGCGCATCTGATCGCCGCAGGGGCGCCACCGTCGCCCCTCGACGCGGCCAGCGACCCGGGCCTGCCGGTGGTGAAGGGTCAAGTTGCATGAGTGAAGACAAGCTGGCCGTCACCGAACTGCTCTACCGGTATGCCGAGCTGATCGACGCGGGGGCCTTCGACGCGGTCGGGCAGTTGCTTTCCCGGGCCACGTTCGGAGGAACCGGGCCGCAGGGCGTGTCGGGTGCCGACGCGATCGCGAAACTTTTCGCGATGACCACCCGCCGCTACCCCGACCACGGGAACACCCCGCGCACCCGCCATCTGGTGCTCAATCCCATCGTCGAGATCAGCGCTGAGCGAACCGCCACCGCCAGGTCCACGTTCTGCGTCATCCAGAACACCGAGACGGTGCCGCTGCAGCCGATCGTTGTCGGCCGCTATTTCGACACCTTCAGCTGCGACGATTCCGGCTGGTACTTCACGGAGCGCAAGGTCGAGATCCAGATGATCGGCGATGTGTCGGCCCATCTGATGGTCGACCCGACGGGCTTCTAGGCATAGGCACCGGGGTGACCTTGAGTGCTAGCACTCGCGTGTATAGAGTGCTAGGTGGCAGGCGCCCAAACCCTGCTCCGGCACCCGCGACGACGGCGCGAGGGCACGGACGCATGCCGAACACCTGTAACGCTGGATCCGGGGATGTGCCCCGGATCTCAACCCGAACTACTGGAGGGCTCCATCGTGGCGAGCGTGAACATCAAGCCACTCGAGGACAAGATCCTCGTACAGGCCAACGAGGCCGAGACCACGACCGCATCCGGTCTGGTCATCCCCGACACCGCCAAGGAGAAGCCGCAAGAAGGCACCGTCGTCGCAGTTGGCCCCGGCCGCTGGGATGAGGACGGTGAGAAGCGGATTCCGCTGGACGTCTCTGAGGGCGACGTCGTCATCTACAGCAAGTACGGCGGCACCGAGATCAAGTACAACGGCGAGGAGTACTTGATCCTCTCGGCCCGCGACGTGCTGGCAGTCGTCAACAAGTAAGCACTCGTGTTCCGCCCCGGAGATCCCCGTAACCTCGGGTGATTTCCGGGGCGGCATGCGTACATAGGGAATTGCATTCCGCAAAGGACAGACATTGAGCAAGCTGATTGAGTTCAACGAAACTGCGCGCCGCGCACTGGAAGCCGGCGTAGACAAGCTCGCTGACGCCGTGCGCGTGACGCTGGGCCCGCGCGGTCGGCACGTAGTGCTGGCCAAGGCGTTCGGCGGCCCGCAGGTGACCAACGACGGCGTGACCGTCGCCCGCGAGATCGACCTGGAAGACCCGTTCGAGAACCTGGGCGCCCAGCTGGTGAAGTCGGTGGCCACCAAGACCAACGACGTCGCAGGCGACGGCACCACCACCGCGACCGTATTGGCGCAGGCGATCGTCAAGGCCGGGCTGCGGCAGGTCGCCGCCGGTGCCAACCCGATCGCCCTCGGCGCCGGCATCAGCAAGGCCGCCGACGCGGTGTCGGAGGCGTTGCTGGCCTCGGCCACGCCGGTGTCCGACAAGAAGGGCATTGCGCAGGTCGCCACCGTGTCCTCGCGCGACGAGCAGATCGGCGAGCTGGTCGGCGAGGCGATGACCAAGGTGGGCCACGACGGCGTCGTGTCCGTCGAGGAGTCGTCGACGCTGAATACCGAGCTGGAGATCACCGACGGCGTCGGCTTCGACAAGGGCTTCATCTCGGCGTACTTCATCACCGACTTCGACTCCCAGGAGGCGGTGCTCGAGGACGCGCTGGTGCTGCTGCACCGCGAGAAGATCAGCTCACTGCCGGACCTGCTGCCGCTGCTGGAGAAGGTCGCCGAGAGCGGCAAGCCGCTGCTGATCGTCGCCGAAGACGTTGAGGGCGAGGCGCTCTCGACGTTGGTGGTCAACTCGATCCGCAAGACGCTGAAGGCCGTCGCCGTCAAGGCGCCGTTCTTCGGCGACCGCCGCAAGGCGTTCCTCGATGACCTCGCCGTGGTGACGGGTGGTCAGGTCGTCAACCCGGACGTCGGGTTGGTGCTGCGTGAGGTCAGCCTCGACGTGCTCGGCTCCGCTCGCCGCGTCGTGGTGGACAAGGACAGCACCACGGTCGTCGACGGTGGCGGCACCAAGGAGGCCATCGAGGCGCGCGCCGCGCAGCTGCGGGCGGAGATCGAAACCACCGACTCCGACTGGGACCGCGAGAAGCTCGAGGAGCGGCTGGCGAAGCTGTCCGGCGGCGTCGCGGTCATCAAGGTCGGCGCGGCCACCGAGACGGCGCTCAAGCAGCGCAAGGAAAGCGTCGAGGATGCGGTCGCGGCGGCCAAGGCCGCGGTCGAGGAGGGCATCATCACCGGCGGCGGCTCGTCACTGGTGCGCGCCCGCAAGGCGCTGGACAAGCTGCGAACCGAGCTGACCGGTGACGAGGCGGTCGGTGTCGAGGTGTTCGCCTCGGCGCTGTCGGCTCCGCTGTACTGGATCGCCGCCAACGCCGGGCTGGACGGGTCGGTGGTGGTGAACAAGGTCGCGGAGCTGCCCGACGGGCAGGGCTTCAACGCTGCCACTCTGTCCTACGGTGATCTGGTCGCCGACGGTGTCGTCGATCCGGTCAAGGTCACCCGCTCGGCGGTGCTGAACGCTGCGTCGGTGGCTCGGATGGTGCTGACCACCGAGACGGCTGTCGTCGATAAGCCGGCCGGGGAGGACGACCACGGCCACGGGCACGGTCACCACGGCCACGCCCACTGAGACAAGCAATACGAAGCACCCCCGGCACTCAGCCGGGGGTGTTTTGCTAGTCGGAACGTGAGTCAGCCGGCTGCTTCCACTGCTGCCGGTGATCCCGGGTGTGTGACGATGTGCCGCCAGTTCACCAAGATGACGACGGGAATCAAGAGCACCGACGTCCGCGCGATGAACACCGATAACAAGCCATCCTCAAGAAGGCCAGGGAACGCGAAGTATGTGAACATCACCACCGTGGCCACAATCAGGACAATCGCCTTGCCTGCGGCCGAAGCGATTCCGCTCGAATCCAACGACTCGGGCAGGACGGTCCGATAGAGATCGATCATCGCCCACAGCACCAGGTAACCGACAACCACGTAGATGAGCCAGGGGGACATATGCGTGGCCCGGACCCATTGCCCGACATCGCCATCCGACGCGGCCACCCGGATCGGGACATAGTCGTACACATTGGCAAGCTGCATGAACAGGAACCAGAACGCGAGGTGCGCGACCCACGGTCGACCACTGGTGCGCCACGCAGGCACCGCGAATCGGACCACCAGATAAGAACGGCATTGGTGCCCGGCCCGGCCAGTACCGCCGCAGCCACCGAGGCACCCTTGCCGGCCGCGTACGCGGCCTTATAGTCGATCTTCTCGTCGATGTTGTGCAGCAACAGGACGTTCCCGAAACTTCCTCCACCCCAGTGGATATCGAACGGATCGGCTTTGATTCCGGTGGCCCAGGCAACGAACGAATGCATGAACTCGTGCGGCAGCACCGCCAGGTAATGAGCCAGCAATATCGCAAGGGGCGTCGTCGCTGCCAGCCACCAGACGGTATTTAGGCGCCGAGCCGACTCGATGTTGATCGGGAGCTCCTCGATTCACCGGGACGGCTAAGTCCGTTCTGACGTCTGACCGTAGTGGCACGGTACTCGCTGGCCGCCGTCGTCGGCCCGACATTAGATGCGATGTCAACGAGCTCAAGAGGTGATACAAGATCAAGGCGAGGTCATAATGAATCGTGGTCATCGGTAACTTCGGCGCGAACCGCAGTGTGGGCGTGGCCAGTCTGATCGCTGCGGCATCCATCGGATTGGCTGGCTTTGCCCATGCCGACACCGACGGCCAGATGTACGGCGACCCGCAAGCCGCCGCGCCCTACTGGCGATACCAGAACCAGCAGGACTGCGGCCCGATGGCCGTTGCCGACGTGGTCGGCCAGATTACCGGCCGAGAACCGGCCCAACCCGCGATCGTTCTACGCAGCATGCTCACCAAAAGCGAAGCTCATCGCGGCGCCATCTACCGCTTTGACGGCACTTCCCCCGAAGACCTCGTCGTGCTGCTGCAGAAATTCGGCATCGAATCCGACATGACCAATGGAAACACCATGCCGGCACTCGAGCAGGACCTCGCCGGGGGGCACAAAGTGATCGCCGGCGTCAATGCCGAAACCCTGTGGAACACCCAGGGGCAGCGGACCGACGTTGACCACGCCGTCGTCGTCACCGGCGTCGATACCCGTGCCGACATCGTGCACCTCAATGACAGCGGGACCCCCAATGGCCGCGACGAGCAGATCCCTATGGCAACCTTCACCCAAGCCTGGGCAACCGGCAACGACTTGCTCATCGTCACCCAGAGCGCGGGCGATTAGATTCCGCGCTCGGCCTTCAGCATTCCGCGGTTGACGGCGGCCACTAGTGCGGCGTGGTCGGCTTCCGTTTGGTCGGCGTAGCGCCGGGCGAATCTGCACAGCGCCGTGTCGACTCTGTCCGAGCGGCCCATGTAACCGGCGATCATCGAGGCGCCGCTAGTGCGTGCATGTCCCTTCGCCAGCAGCTGACCCACCACACCCGCATAGTCGGTTAGAGCGGCCGCGTCCATCGCGTCCAGCGGGATCGAGCCCTTCATGTTGCGGAACTGGCGCACGTAGTACTGCAGCCCATCCATCGTGGTCCAGCCCAGCAGCGGGTCGCTCACAGTCTGCAGCGCCTGTTGGTACTCCACCACCCGCTGGCCTTGGTGCGCGTGCCACGCCGACTCGCCGTGGACGTAACGCGCCAACACCGACCTGCGGGCTTGCTTGAGTTGCAGAAAGACCACGTCTTCTGCCGAGGAGCCCTCCAGTAACGCCACGTAAGCGCGCAGTCCGACGCTCCCCACGCCGACCACCTTGTGCGCGACGTCGACCAGGGTGTAGCCGCCGAGTACACGTTGCCAATGCGGGGCAAGGGTTTGTAGGTACTCGTCGAGCGCCTCGGCTAGCAACTCCGCCTCCCGTTGCGGCAGCGGAGTGATCAGCGGCGGTTCTGCGACGATGTTGCGGACGCCGTCCACCTCCTGGGTGAACCGGGGCAGCGCGCGGTCACTGGTGCGGGTGCGTGCCCGCTCAGCCGAGCGCGCCACCGCCTCTTGTAACGGACCGGCGGTCTCAGCGGCCAGCCGGTCAACATCCAGGCGGACGAAGGACCGCGAGAACAGCGGCTGGTCGGCCAGCCGGCGCAGCTCTTGGCGGTAGGCGGCGACACAGGACTGCACCGACGCGCCACACTGCTGTTCAGAGGCGCCGTTCTGCCGCCCGGCGACACATATGCTGGCCACCAACCGGCGCAGATCCCACTCCCATCCGCCCGGGTGGGCTTCATCGAAATCGTTGAGGTCCATCACCAGGTCCCGTTCGGGTGAGGCGTAGAACCCGAAGTTGCCCAGGTGGGAATCACCGCAAACGACCGGGGTGATACCCGTCGACGGCAGCCGTGCGACGTCTTCGGCCATCACCACGGCCGTGCCCCGCAGAAAGCCGTACGGAGAAGCGATCATCCGCCCCACCCGGATGGGGATCAGCCGGTCGACCCTGCCCTGATGGCTGATCATGATCAGTTGGATGGGGTCGGGCCGGTCAGACGGTGGTGTCCAGTCGGCCAGCGAGCGTCGCGGCACGCGCTTACGCAGACTCTTGCCTAGGGCGTAACGCTCGGCTCGTGTCACCGGTCGCTGCCGTAGCGACCGATAAGCACTACTGTCGGCCCCAGCGAGTACCGTATGCCCGCTGGTAGCGGTGCTGTTCATGTTCGATGATGCTACGACCTGCGTTCAGCCCAAGACAGCCCGCGCTACTGTCTGTGGCGGCTGACATCAATTCACAGGGCGCGTCGAAATAGAAAACGAAGTCTGGCAACAAGACTGGAAGAGATGTTCTCGAAAGGAATTGCCGCGTAACGGCTTTGCGGATAGCCGCGTCGTCAGATGGGTCGGGCTCACATCCAGCTCGGCGGTCTGATCGAATTCGCCAGGTCGACCAGGGTGTAGCGATGGCGCCGCCGCGGCGAGTGCCGCGCCAGTTCCCGAAGCGCCTCCTCGATACCCGCGCGCAACCCCTTCTGGTCGAACGAGTGGCCGAGGATCGGATCGGCGGCCGGCGTGGCGCCGGACCGCATCCAGTCGAGGGCGGTGCCGAGCACGAGCGCGCGCATCTGGGCGGCGCGCGGCTCGGTCTCGGCCAAGTGGCCGACGCGTTGCGCCGCGTCGCGCAGGTCGTCCTCGGTGATCTCGGCAATGTCGCGTCCGTAGAGCAGCATCAACACCGACGTCAGCTGAGCCTCGCCGTAATGGCGCGAGGTTAACGGGACCTGGTCGAGTACACCGATCGCGCCGGGCCGATCGCCGCGGGCGGCGAGTTGACGAGCCAAGCCGAACGCAGCGCTCACCATGGAATGGTCGGTGCGCCACAACGTCCGGTAGTACCGCTCGCACGACCGCCGCAATCGTTCGGCATTCCGTGCGTCGTCCGTGTCGAGCATCAGCTCGGCCGTGGCGGCCGACGCCACCTTGGGCGCGGCTTCGCCGGGGAGCGCGGCAATCACCCGCTCAAAACACTTCAGAGCTGACCGGAGGTTTCCGGACTCCAGCGCGGTGATCGCATCCTCCCAGTCCATCCGCCAATCACTTTCCGGGTCCTCGGTCGGGGCCGGTGTCGGCATTGCGCGGGCTATATCACGTGCGGTCAGCCGGACGGTGTGCGGGCGGCCGTCGACGAACACGTCGGTGCGCTGCAGCGCCAGGTCCGCCCCGAACTCCGAGCCGTGCATGGTGAACAGCACCGACGTACCCGGACGCGGCACACCCGTCTGCTCGGCGAGAACCTCACGCAGCACTCCCTTGCACTGGGTCGCCATCTCCTCTGCGGTTGAGAACCGCTGCGCCGGACGGGGATTCGTCGCACGCATCAGCAGCCGGTAAAACGATTCATACCGTTGGAACAACGGCACGTCATCGAGGTCGGGCAAGGTCTCGGCGTACCGGTCATCGGGCAGGTCGACGGTCAGGTAGGCCAGCGTTCGGCCGACGGTGTAGATATCGGTCGCGACCGTCGGACCGGTTCGTACGATCTCGGGTGCCTGAAATCCCTTGGTGCCGTATATGTATCCGAAGTCTCCGATACCCGACACCGCGCCCATGTCGATCAGCTGGACGTTGTCCTCGGTGAGCATGATGTTTTCCGGCTTGAGATCGTTGTAGACCAGGCCGAGGGAGTGCAGGTAGGACAGCGCCGGCATGACCTCGAGCAGGTAACCGAGCGCCTGCTCTACAGGCATCATCGGCTTGGGTTCGCCGTCCGGCGTTTCCGCTCGCTGCTTGGCCAGGATCGCCTGCAGCGTGGTGCCGCCGATGTACTCCATCACGATGTAGCCGACCGGGCGGCCGTCGAAACCAGGGTGCTCGACGAAGTTGTAGATCTTGACGATGCCGGGATGGTTCACCATGGCGAGGAATTGGCGTTCGGCGACGGCGATTGCCTGCGCCTGCTCTCCGCCCGGCTGGAGCAGACCCTTGAGCACCACCCATCGATCGCTCACGTTGCGATCGACGGCCAGATAGATCCAGCCGATGCCGCCGTGGGCGATGCAGCCCTGAACCTCGTACTGGTCGGCCACCAACTCGCCGGTCTCCAGCTGTGGTGAGAACGAGAACAACGTGCCGCAGTGCGGGCACACACCTTCGCTGGCCCCTGGCCGACCGCCAACACCCCGCCCGACCGGCCGCCCGCAGCTGCTGCAGTCCCGTTTCGATTCAGCGAGAACCGGATTGGTGAGGACCGCACTGGCAGGCTCGACGTCCTCACGAATCGGAATCTCGACCAGGCCGTCGCCGATGAGCCGCCGTCCGGTGCGCAGTCGCGGGCGGGTGGCCTCGACCTTGACCGTCTCCGATTCGGTCACCAGGACGGCGCGTGTTCCCTCGTCTCGAGCCATGTCAATCGCGATACTTCGGTTCTGGCGGACTCGGCGCGGGGCCGAGCACGGTGAGCCACTTCCGGTACAGCGACAACCACGTCCCGTCGCGTCGGATCCGTTCCAGGCTGGCATTGACCGCGCGTACCAAATCGTCCTGAGACTTGTTGATCCCGATACCGTACGGTTCGGCCTCCAGGCTCGGCCCGACGATGTGCAGGTTGGGATCCTGGACCGCCATGCCGGCCAGGATCGTATCGTCGGTGCTTGCCGCATCCGCCTGACCCTGCTGAAGCGCGACCAGGCAGTCGTCCCAATTCTGGACGGCGAGCAGGGTTGCCGTTGGCGCGACCCGGGAGACGGTGGCCAGCGATGTGGTGTCCACCTGCGAGCAGACCCGCTTGCCGGCCAAGTCGGCCGGTCCCTGCACCGGTGAATCCCTCGGGACCAGCAGCCGCTGGCTCGCCTCGAAGTACGCGGTAGAGAACGCGATCTGCTCCGCTCGCGCACAGGTGATCGTCAACGCCTTAGCGACGATGTCGACGGTCCCATCTTGCAATGCGCTGATGCGCTCCGGCGATGTCAGCAGGCGGAACTCCACCTTGTCGGGATCGCCGAGGAGGTCGCGTGCCACCTCTCGGGCGATGTCGATGTCGAAGCCCTGCAGTTCGCCGGACACCGGATCGCGAAAGCTGAACAGATTGGTGTTCTGGTCCACACCGACGATCAACCGGCCGCGGCGCCGTATCGCCTCCACGGCGGGGCCACCCGCCGTGGACGGGCGCAGACTGGCTGTGGCATCGCAGCTTTCGACGGCCGCACCGGACGCATACGGCACCGTGGTGGCGCCGCTGGGCATCGGCAGCGTGGTACGCGTCGCGGACACCTCGGCCAGCGGCTGCGCCGTGGAACATCCGGCAAGCAGGATGACAGCAAGCCCGATAGCCGTCCCGATCGTGCGCATCAGTGGTACTCGCTTAGTCGTGGCGCGATACCGGCAGCCACCGCCAGCGCCGCCAGCACACTGATGGCCGCCGCGCCGGCCGGAAGGAGGTTCAGCGCGGTGTAGGCATCCGTGATCCCGTCACGCTGCCGATCGCGCAGCTCAGTGATGTTGTCCCGTAATGCGCTGTCCAACTCGGTGAACTGCGCTGTCGAGTGCTGCGGTGCGTCATCTCGCGCGATCGCCACGGCGCCGCCATAGTCGCCGACGGCCAGCTTGCCTCGGATCTCGTCATGAGAGCGCATCCAGCCGTGGAGCGCGTCCGCCGCCCCCTCAACCCGGTGCGTGTCGAGCAGCCACCCTATCTGTGCGGTCCGCTCATCGAATCTGATGTCGGACAAGGTGTCGGAGCCCCGTTTGAGCAATCCGAGGATTTCATCCGCCCGCGCCTGCTGTGCAAGGATCCGCGCACTCACCGCGGTGTCCAGCGGCTCACCGCCGTGCGTCCGCGCACTGGTGGCGGCGTGCGTCGACACCAGTCCGGCTGCGGTCAACCACACCACGAGCACCGCCATCAGTACCGACGCCAGCACCAGACCAGGGTTGAGCCGACGACGGCTGCGCCGAGCCAGCACAGCCTGCGAAAGCACCAGCAACACCAGCACGACGACTGCCGCCACTATCACGGCACGAGACGGACCGACGGAACGTTCCGACGCGATGACGGCGGCGGATTGACTCGCGTACAACCGTTCGGCGGCCGGCATTATGTCCTGCTGCATCAGCGTGGACGATTCGCTGAGGTAGGCGACGCCGATCGGCCGACCGGCGCGGTTGTTCGCCCGAGCAGTGGCAATCATCCCGGTGTACACCGCCAGCTGGTTGGAGATGTCGGTGAGCAGCGTCAGCGAGCGAATATCGTTGGGCGACACGCCGTTCGAGGCGGTGACCAGGCCGGCGGATGCCTGTCCGATGGCGGCGTCGTAGCGATCGCGGACGTCGTGCGGCTCGACACCGCCGGACAGGAACGCGGTGGCCGCGGTCGTGTTGGCAAACGACAGAGCGCCGTAGATCCGTTGTGCTGCATCGGCCAGCGGTTCGGTGTGCGATCGCAGGGTCTCCAGCCGGCCTTGCCGGTCGGAAACCGTCTTCGACGAGGTCGCACCGACGGCGAGCAGCGCCGCCACCAAGACAACGGCCACCAACGCCATCCGGCCCGGCGTGGCTCTGAGGAAGTCGACGACCGGCCGCTCTGATTCCTCAGGATCGACGAGCAGGGACTCGTCAAGTGTGGGCGTCCGCTGGTGCGCCAGCTCACCGCTGTGCACTCGACATCACCTCATCGCATGTCTGGGCCTGGACCACGCTCCATCCAGTGCCGATGGATCGCACGGTAGCCCTTGCAAACGCAATGCGGGGGCGGTTGCCGCAGTCAGCATCCCGCTCGCACCGGGCGCTTCCGTTCCTGCCGCCCTCGCCGGCGAAATGTCGCAGTTCGGCGGGTCGACAGCGAACAGAAGCATGTTCTATGTGAGGTGGGCCGCGTTAGGGTGAATCATGTCCGCGGATGATCCAGTGATTGTGCTCAGCGAAGACGAGAGCTGGAGCTTGTTATCAAGCGTGTCGTTAGGTCGATTAGTGACGATCCTTGGCGGGCAGCCCGAAATCTTCCCGATCAACTTCGTCACCCAACGCCGGACGCTACTCTTCCGGACTGCCCAGGGAACCAAGTTGTACAGCGCGGTGATGGGCGGCCAGGTGGCTTTCGAGGCCGACGACCACACTGCCGCCGAGGGGTGGAGCGTGATCGTCAAAGGCAGGGCGCACCTGCTGTCGGCCAACGACGATATCCTCGACGCCGAGGAAGCGCCGTTGCTGCCGTGGATCGCGACGGTGAAGCCTCACTTCGTACGGGTGATCGCCGCGGAGGTCACCGGCCGGCGGTTCAAGTTCGGTCCCGAGCAGGATCGCGAATCCACCTTCGCTTGATGACTGCTGCACCCCGGCGTTCGCCGGGCGTGTTTCGTATACACGCTGGTCGTAATGGCTGCAAGCCATCACGACCGAGACGGCCGTGGTCCCGATTGGTCGGAGACGATTGCATTCGGCACCGTTCAGGTCGTTTCCTCAGCGACGAGCCTGCTGGCCAGCGGTGTCATCGGTCGTGAGTTGGGCGCGTGAAGGGTGCACCGTCGAAGTGTCCGTGGGTGACGAATTCCTCGACGGTTTGCCGCCGTAGTTTCGTCAGTTGACGGGCTGGCTTTCCGAGCGGTACCAGCGCGGCCAGGGCGTGGGTGTCAGGCAGTCCAAGCAGCTGGCGCACCTGCGCCTCCTGGGGGATGGCCATGGATGTGAGGTTGCCGCCGTAGCCTTCGTTGCGCGCGGCCAGAAGTATGTTCCACACCAGGGGGTAGACCGACGCCCCGCTGACCAGGCCGATGCGATCGAGGTTTTGGTCGAGGGCCGCCACGACTTCCAAGTCAACCGAGACGACCAGCACGACCGGGGCTTGGATGAACGGGGCAACGAAGCTGTCCGGCGGGTCGGTGTTGTCGATGATTTCGGGCGCCACGCTACTGGGATGTACCGGGTTCCATGGGTTTTCGCCGGCCATCAGCTGGGCGATGTATCGGCGGGCGCCGGGGACGCCGAGTTGGGCGAGTCGCTGCCGTGTTTGCGCATCACGCACCACGATGATGTGGGCTCCCTGCCTGTTGCCCCCGCTGGGGGCGAAGCGTGCGTTGTCGAGGATCCGGTAGAGAGTGTCGTCGTGCAACGGTTCATCGGTGAATTCACGCACCGCGTGGGTGGTTCGCATGACGTCGTATAGGTCCATGATGGTCATCTCCTTACTGCGCGACGCGTGGGCGTGTCCCCGTCGGGTGCGGCGGTGTGCCCTCGACGTCGCCGGGCTTAAGTTAGTCATGGTGTCGACGGGACACGTTGTCAGTCAAACATTTTGGTGTGCCGGCGCAGGAATTCGAGCTCCACTGCGACCACGTCTTCGAAGCGCTGGGCTGCCGGTGATCAGTTCGCGTATGAGCCGAACGCGATGTCGTCGCCGATGTCGGCGCGTTTGGGCGACCAGTCGAGGAGTTTGCGTGTGTTCTCCGAGGACAGGCGTTTGTTAAGCGACAGGCTGATACCGGATGCGGCGGTGGCTGGTGGGGTGAACGAGCCGCCGATGTCACCGACCGTGCCGGCGTCGATGCCAAGCATCTGCAGCAGCGACAGGCTGTCCGTGCGCTCGTCTGTTCCGATCATCCGGTTGATGGCCCGCCCCAGTTCACGCTGGGTAATGTCGGCGGTAACGCCGTGCAGGATCGTCCCGTGCGGGGCGAGTTCCGCTGCCAGGCAGAATAACTCGGCCAGATCCTCGACGTGCACGTAGCTCTGAGTGGTGCCGCCGCTTCCCCAGTGCCCGGCGCGACCCTCCTTCCGCGCACGGTCGATCAAAGACCTGAGGTCCGAATTGCCGCCACGTCCGTAGACCAGCCCGGGTCGTACCACTACGCCGCGCACATTCCCGTCGGCCAGGACGGCCCGTTCGGTCTCGACGCGAGCGGCCATCGCCGCCCCGAAACCGGCGGCCAGCAGAGCGTGCACCCCCGCAGATTCCGGCGCGAAAACCGATGCCGGAAGCGGTAAGCGGGTGTCTTCGTCGTAGACGGTGTCGGTGGCATCGCCGCCGTTGAAGACCCCGAATACCGCCGACCCACTGGTGAAGACCAGAGTGCCGCCATGATCAGCAAGAGCCTCCCGCATGGCGCGTACCGCCTCACCGTCGCGGGCGAAGGCGGCTTGGTCCCCGCTCGCCCCGCCGACGCTGGCGGTGCTCAGCACGACGTCGGGTCTGGCCTCGTGAACAGCGTTAGCCAGGCTCACCGGGTCGCCGAAGTCTCCCATAACGGGCTCGACGCCGCGCTCACGCAATGTGTAAGCGGACCGCTGCGATCGGGCCAGTCCCAGGATCTGATGGCCTCGGGTGCCGAGCGCTTCGGCGGCGACCGCGCCGATGTAGCCGGTGGCGCCGGTGATAAGGATCTTCATCATGGTCCTATTCATCAGTTGTGTTTGCGTTCGTTCTTGTGCTCGACGGTGAGGAAGGCCAGTTCGCTTGGGCCGTCGTTGTACAGGTCGTGAAGGATGTACTCGTCACCGGGGAAGGAGAAATGCCGGGTCTCTCCGGCTCGGTAGACGACGCGGCGGGTGGTGCCGTCGTCGGTGTGCTGCAGGCTGATTCCGTCGGTGAGGGCGGTCCAGAAGTAGTTCAGCACGTGCCGGTGCGCCGGGACCCGTTCGCCGGGCGCGAGCCGGATGCTCCAGACCTTGACCTCGTCGGTCTCGGATAGCAGCACCGATCCGACCTGGTGGTTGTGGGCGTTGTCGGCGAACTCCTGTCGGATTTCGGGGCTCCAACCCGCAAAGTTCTCGGCGATGACTTGTCCGGCAAGTGCCGATGTGCGCGGCGAGTTTGGGTCCCAAACGGGTGTGTTCATCGGTTTCTCCTTGTTGGTGGTGGGGGTCAGATGTGGCGCTGTGCGCCGCCGTCGACACTCCATTCGGCGGCGGTGACCTGGTGCGAGAGGGGTGAGACGAGGTACGCGACGACCTGTGCGATGTCGTCGGGTTGGCCCATCCGGCCGGTGAGCAGTGGTCGGATTTCGGTGACCATGCGGGTGATCGCGGTTTCCTTGTCGGTGCCCCACAGCGTGGCGGCCTGGTCGCCGAAGCCGCCCGGCCGGTCGTAGAGCGGAGTGCGGGTGGGTCCGGGGACCACGACGTTCGACCGGATGCCTTGCGGGCTGAACTCGGTGGCCAGTGAGGTGGACAACGCCAGCAGTGCAAGCTTGGCCGCCGCGTAGTCGAGATTGCCGACTTCGGGCAGCCGCGCGGAGTCGCTGCCGAGGTGGACGAGGCTGCCGCCACCGGTCGCGAGCATCGCGGGCACGGCTGCGCGACTCATGCGGCGGGCGGCGTGGAAGTTGAGGCTGAAGGTGGCCAGCCATTGCTCGTCGGTGATCTCGAGAAAGCTGGTGCGGGCTTGTAACCCGCCGGCGTTGTTGACAAGGGCGTCGATGCGGCCGTGCTGTTCGAGCACGGTGGCGATCACGCGGTCTGGTGCTGCGGGGTCGGTGAGATCGGCCTGGACCGCGGTGACGAGGGCGGCGGGTTCGGTGTCGATCGGATCGCGGTCGACACCGACGACGATGGCTCCTTCCTCGGTGAGCAGGCGGGCACTGGCTCGCCCAATGCCAGAGGCGGCACCGGTGACGATCACGACCTTGTCGGTCAGTTGTAGGTCCATGGTTCCTTCGGGGACGGGTTCAGCGCTACGAGCGGGTCGCCGCAGTGCCGGGTCGGGGGAATCTGAAGTCAGCGGGGCGCCAGCTGGGGAAGTAGGAGGTCCCGGGCGGTGGTCAGCAGGGCGATTACGAGGGCGATCGCGGGGGCGCGTCGGGACCGCACGGCTCTGCCACGGCCCATGCGGGCGATCTGCTGCTGGTGCCACGCGCTGTTGAGAAGGTCGTCGATGTTCTTGTGGCCGAGGGTCTTCGGCGCCACCAAGCTCTTCTCGGCGGTTCCATTTAGGAGGCGTTGGGGCAGATCCGGTTCGTAGGTAATCGGGCGTGCGAGACCGACGACTGTCTACTGCACCGCTGTCCAATGCATCGTTCATGCCCTGCCGGGTGCGGAATCCGCCCGTCAGCATGATCGGAACCGACACTTCCGTGGAGAACCGTTCGGCGAATTCGATGAAGTACGCTTCCCGCGCCCGCGTCGATTCTCGCTGTGGCATGCCCGTGACCATGGCGGTGCTCTCGTAGGTGCCGCCTGAGATCTCCAGGAGGTCGATGCCTTCCTTCTCCAGGGCGCGCGCGACGGTCAAGGAGTCGTCAGAGTCGAAGCCGCCGCGCTGGAAATCGGCGGAATTCAGTTTGACGGCGATGAGGAACCGGGGGGAGGTCGCCGCGCGGATCTCTCTCACGGTCTCGACGAGCAGCCGCATCCGGTTCTCCAGTGAGCCGCCCCAACGGTCGGTGCGCCGGTTGACCAGTGGTGAGAGGAACTGGTTGAACAGGTAGCCGTGCGCGGCGTGGATCTGCACGCCGTGGAAGCCGGCGACGGCGGCGATCTGGGCGGCGCGGGCAAAGCGCGCGATGATCGCTTTGATTTCCACGTCAGACAGGGCGCGCGGCGCCTGGAAGAGCCGATTGCCACCCACGGCGAGGGGCACTTCGGACGGGCCGACGACGTCCTGACGACGCCCGCGTAGACGGTTGCCGCGCATGGTCTGCCGACCTGGGTGCGACAGCTGCAGGATGAACTTGGCGTCGGTGCCCTCGGTCACCGCGGCCCACCGACGCAGCTGCTCGCGGTGTCGATCGTCCTCGATGACCACGTTGCGCGGTGCTTCCAGCGCAGCGCCGTCGACCATGACGTTGCCGCTGATCAACAGGCCTGCGCCGGAGAGCGCCAACGCCCGGTAGGCGGTGATGAGCTGGTTGGTCGGTGCCCCGCGACGGTCGGCCAGATGCTCGCTGGTCGCGGCCTTTGCGATCCGATTTGGCAGGGTGATGCCGCTGCGCAGGGTAAGTGGGTGGGTCAGCGCATCGCGCCGGTCACCTGTTCCGTTCTGATTCATCTGACTCCGCCGTCCGTGTTTGTATATGTCGTACATGTACATCGTATAGTGAAACATATACACAGTATAGTTGTCAACGGAGGGGTGAAGCTGTGGCAGTCCTACCAGGTCAGGCTGGGTTTGCCTCGGGGCGAGCTTGGTCCGTGATGAGGATGACACCGGCGATCAGCATGTCGAGTCCCAGGCTGAAGTAGGCGTCCGGACTCGGGCACGCGGCCAGCACGCTGGCGGAGGACACGACGTTCGGATACCGCCGCATAGGCAGCCCGCTCAACGACGCAGTCTTGCGGCGGATCGCGTCGTCACGGGCCTCGGAGTCAGGACCATGCTCTCGCCCCGGCTCGGTGGCCACAAGCATGGCCACGGCGTTGAGCAGGTATCCGCCGACCTGGGCCGCCTGCTCGGCGGAAAGGCCCGCGTGCCGCAGCAAGGCCAGCGTGTGTTCGGCCACGGTCAGCCCGGCCTCGGAGGAGAGCACGCGGTTGGAGACGAGGCCGGCCACCTCGGGGTGCGGGCGCAGCGCGTCCGCCAGCGCATCGAGGACGGACCGCAATTGCTCGGGCCAGGGCCTCGGGGATGGCGCCGGGAGCCGGACATCGGCGAATAGGCGTTCCGCGATGCCGTCGAGCAGTTCGCCCTTGTCCTTGAAATGCCAGTACAACGCCATCGGGGTGACTTCGTGATCCTGGGCGAGCCGCCGAATGGTCACCGCGTCGAGGCCCTCCGCGTCGGCCAGCGCGATGGCCCCGTTCACGATGGAATCGCGACTCAGCCGCTCGCGGCCCGCGGATCCGCTTCTCCGGTTCGCCATGTCGCCAACTGTACTCTGTATATGATTACGTGTACGCCGTCCATCCGTCGGGTAAGACCACTGAGATGTCCGTCAACGATGATCGGTATGTCGGCCGCGCACACGCACGTCGGACCGAAACTCGACATGGTTGTCGCCCTGCTGTCTCGGACAACTGCCGCGGGTGGGTGTAAGTGCGCTCCCTTCGACGATCTGCGCGATACGCCACGAGCGTTGCATCTCGCAAATGTGATGGTGCGCGGTCCGACCGATTCCACGTCCCCGGTCGCTGTGTTCGACGGCTCCATCCTGGCCACCGTTGCCGTGAGCGCGCCGCATGTGATGGTCAAGACGGCCGGCGCGGTGCTGGACGGATTTGGCGATCTTCCCGAGGTGGACCGAAGGATGCTTTATGAAACGTTTCGGGTGTGGCTCGACAACGATGCGTTGGTGGTCGGGCATCCTGTTCATTCAACGACGGAGCATGCCGCGCGCCGGTTTTCACCCTGCCAGCCGTGGGCTGTTGGTGGCCGGCTTGATCTCGGGACCGTGCGACTCCAGCGTGTAGAGCCGAATGCAATTGCCGTCGGGGTCCTGAATGACGATCAATCACCGCGGACCGCATCGAGGATTGGCGAATGCAGGATGCCCAGTTTCCTACTCGGGCCCGCCACCCCACCCCGCCCTTGACCTCCGCGAAAATGACCACCCCACGACGACATCGACCGCACCGACCTGGCATTGGGTTGGCATGCGGCACAGGTCTTCCCGATAACGGACATCAATCAGGCGGTCGACCATGTGCGATCGGGGAGGACGCATTGTCGGGCAGTCGTCGCCGCCTGATGGACCGTTGACCGTGGCCATGTCCCGTCGGCTCTATCCGCCAGGACACGGCAGCCACGGCGTGCCGGATGGTTCGGTGTGTAATTGCGTCGACCCAATGGATAAAACGCACCCTTCGTACCTGTCAACCGTTTTCGACCGCTCGCTTCGCCTGAGATGCCGCCAGCAAACAGCGGCCCCGTCGGCGTAGCATCGGGTCGACCGGTCCGATCGAAGCAGGCAGACCATGGCTGACATCGTCCTCATCAATCCCCGGTTCGAGGTGTCCTACTGGGGCCTTGAGCACGCGCTGCCGCTGCTTGGTAAGAAGTGCAACTTGCCGACCGCCTGCCTGCCGCTGCTCGCCGCGCTGACGCCTGATGAGCATTGCCTGACGATCGTCGATGAGAACGTCGAGCCGATCGACTACGACCGCCTGGCGCAGGCCGACATCGTCGGGCTCACCGGCATGATCGTCCAGCGCCGTCGGATGCGCGAGATTCTCCGCGAATTGAAAGCCCGTGGCGTCTTCACGGTCGTCGGCGGTCCGTGGGTAAGTGTGCAGGAAGACTACTTCGAAGGCCTGGCCGACGTGATCTTCGTCGGCGAAGCGGAAACGACCTGGCCGCAGTTTCTTGAAGAGTGGGCCCAACACCGACATCAGCGCCGTTACGAACAACTCGAGCGGACCGACATGACTCGCGTGCCGGTGCCGCGGTATGACCTGCTGAAGATCAAGAACTATCTGTTCGGCAGCATTCAGTTCAGCCGCGGTTGTCCATTCCAGTGCGAGTTTTGCGACATCATCGTCACGTTCGGTCGCAAGCCGCGGCTGAAGACGAGCGAGCAGGTGATCGCCGAGTTGGAAGCGATGCGCACGCAGGGCCTCGTCATCGCCTTCATCGTCGATGACAACCTGATCGGCAATGAGATACCGCTGGTGCGCTGTTACCACCGGCTACCTGCGGGAATGGACGCTCTGACCTGGAGGAAGGCCCCCGTTATGCAGAAGCTCGTAGCAGCTCGCAGAAACGTGTATACGCTTCGTCCCGGCAATCTCCTGGCACGAAACAGGCGGGTATCTCATGGCCAAGCGACGTCGATTCGGCTCCATCCGCCGGCTACCGTCCGGTCGCTGGCAGGCTCGATTCACCGCGCCCAATGGCGCCACCGTCACCGCACCGCGCACGTTCGCCGGCAAGCTCGATGGAGAAGCCTGGTTAGCCGATCGCCGGCGTGAGATTGACGCCGCGCTGTGGAATCCGCACGCGCACCGACCGCAGCGCACCCTGTTCGGCGTCTACACGGTCCGCTGGTTGGCCAACAGGGATCTACGGCCGGCGTACCCGCGAGACGTATCAGCGGATCGTCACAAGTCACCTGGTGCCCGCGTTCGGGGATATGCAGCTCGCCGCAATCAGCCCGGCCGCCGTGCGTGACTGGTATGCCGACCTGCTACCCGGTAAGCCGGCCATGCGCGCGCAGACATATGCGTTGTTACGCACCATCTTCAACACCGCGCTCGCCGACGAACTCGTCGACGCCAATCCTTGCCGGGTCCGCGGCGCCGGCTCAACCACGCGGGCGAAGAAGATCCGGCCGGCCACGGTGGCCGAGCTTGTCGAGCTCGCTGCGGCGATGCCTGATCGGCTGAGACTCACCGTGCCACTGGCTAGTTGGTGTGCACTGAGATTCGGCGAGATCATCGAGCTACGTCGTAGCGACGTCGACCTCGACGACGAAGTGATCCGGGTTAGAAGAGCAGCGAGCAAGATCGTCGGCGTACCGGGTGGGCACGTCGTCGGCGAGCCCAAGTCGCGCGCCGGTATCAGGGACGTCAGCATTCCGCCGCACCTGCTCGAGGCAGTCGAGGCTCACCTCGCAGAACATGTTGGTCCGCAGCGTGATTCGCTGCTATTTCCATCGGTGCCCGGCGGCGATCATCACTTGTGGTTGCCCTCGATGTGGCGCTACTTCGATAAAGCCCGGCGATCCGCCGGCCGGCCTGACTTGCGATTCCACGACTTGCGGCACACGGGCTTGACGATGGCCGCCGCGACCGGCGCCACGTTGGCCGAGCTGATGGCTCGAGCCGGCCATTCCACGGTCGGCGCCGCGTTGAAGTACCAGCACGCCGCGCAGTCGCGGGACCGCGAGATAGCCGCGCTGCTGTCCAAGCTGGCCGACGACAAAATTAGGCGAAATTCTAATAATTCAGGTTTGCCCAGGTCACCGCTTTAGGGCGGCCTCTACCTGCTATTACACCGGTGTAACTGTAGCGGATTGTGGTTGCCCGCAATAAGCAGAGACGGGTGCAAACTAGCGCCCATGAACAGTAAACAGAGTCCACTGGCACAGTCAGTGGAGCAGCAATACATGACGCGGGCGGAGGTCGCTGCCCTCTTCCGCGTCACCACCCGCACCGTTGACGCCATGGTGGCCGATGGCCGGCTCAAGGCACACACCCTCGGTCCGCGCCTCGTCCGCTTCCGCCGCAGTGACGTCGAGGCCGCCCTGACACCTAGGGGCGTCGCCTGATGACTGACGAGCCGATCGACCCGTTCTCCATCGACAACCTGCGCTACAGCGCCGCGGAGTACACCCACGGTGAAATCGAGGCCAAGCACGAACTGACCGCCATACAGTTGCGCAAACCGTCCGCCGGCAACGAGTGGTTCAGGTTACGCCCCGGCGCCGACTACAACTGGCCCGTTGCGATGTACGCCAGGGTCAGCGAAAAGGGCGACGAGCTGTACCTCGTGCCCGGTCCGTTCCGCCGCCTGTTCGACGAATCGGTACTGCAGCCCGTGCAGTTGAGGCTGGTCGTCAATAGTGTTGGTACACCGTTCATCTGGCCGATGAAGATGAACACCGCTCCGGATGCCAGGATGGCGAACCACTACCGCGCGCTGCAAGCGCATCTCGGAGGAAGCCGAGAAAACGTGGGTCAAGATGAGCAAGTACGACTTCAGCTCGAGGGTTTATCACTACGACGTCGCACCCGACGATCTCGGCGACGCGCTATGGCCCGACAAGACGATGCGTGAACTCGTCGAGCTGGGATTCAACGGGCAGATCATCGACTGCGCCGACCACGCCGTCGTCTTGGAGTATCAGGGGCGTAGGGCGTAACCGATGGAGATCCCCCGGTTTCGACCGGATCGTGGCCGTCGACACGGAGTTCACACCCGTTGCCGGCGGCCACATTATTCCGGTGTGCTATGTAGCGCACGAGCTGGTATCCGGTCAACGAGTTCGGTTGTGGTACACCGATCTCGGTCCGGAGCCGCCGTTTCCGACCGACGAGCGCACGCTGTACGTGGCGCACTCCGCACAGGCTGAAATCGGGTTTCATCTCGTGGCCTGGCCGTCATCGCCGCCACCGGCACGGGTGTTCGACACCTGCGTCGAGTTCCGCAACCTCACCAACGTGACACTGCCGAAAGCTTTCTCCAAGCCGAATGGTGAGTCCGGCCGTCAGTCCGCCGGCTTGGTCGCGGCGCTCGAGTATTTCGGGATCCGCGACGTCCACGGGTACACCATCACCGAGAAAACAGAGCAGCAGAACATCGCGATCCGTGGTGCACCATTCACCGAACAGGAACAGCGTGAACTGCTGGACTACTGCGAAGCGGACGTGGAATCCCTTGCACCGCTTCTGGAACAGCTGTTGACACACATCCGCGCCAAGCGTAAGGCACCCGGTGCACCGCTGCGTGGTCTGGTTCAGGCGCTCAATCGTGGGAGATACGTCGGCGCCGTCGCGCACATGGAGCACCTCGGTATCCCGGTCGACGTACCGACTTTCCAGTGGCTCAAAGAGCACCGGATCGAGGTCAGGGAGCATCTGATTCACCAGAGCGACGCGGCCTACGGTGTGTTCGACGGCATAACTCTGAACCTGGGCCGATTCCGCAAATACCTTGCAGAACAACAGCTTCTGAACACGTGGCCGCGCACCGACAAGACCGGCAAGCTCAGCACCGATGCGGATGTGTTCAGGGAGCAGGCTCGAGCCCACCCGCAGCTCGAGGACCTGCGGCAGCTTCTGCTGTTGAAGTCGGCGCTACAAGATTTCAAGCTCGCGGTCGGCCCGGACGGTCGCAACCGCGCGCCGCTGTGGCCGTTCACCGCCGCGACCGGACGCAATGCACCGTCCAGCGGTGAGTTCATTTTCGGACCGTCGACGTGGTGGCGCGGACTGATCAAGCCGGCCAAAGGGATGGCACTGGCGTACATCGATTACAGCGCACAGGAATTGAGCATCGCCGCCGCCCTGTCACAGGACCCGGAGTTGCTCAAGGCGGTGGAATCCGGCGACCCCTATCTGGCGTTCGCCGCCCGGGCCGGCCTGGTTCCCGACGGCGCGACGAAGGACACCTACGAAGCCGAGCGGGACATCTGCAAAGTCGCGCTGCTGGGCATGAATTACGGCCTGGGCGTCCGGTCGCTGGCCGCCGGCACCGGGCTGTCACCGGTCCATGCGCAGCTGTTGCACAAACAGCTCAAACGGACCTACGACGTGTTCGGGCGGTGGTCGGAGCGAGTGATTGACACCGGGTTACTGCGTGGCGAAATCTCCACGCTGTTCGGTTGGCGGGCCGGCGTCGTCGAGGGCACCAAGGTGACCACGCTCAAGAATTTCCCGGCACAGGCCCACGGCGCCGAGGTGCTGCGGGCCGCCTGCAGCTACATCGTCGAGGACGGTATCCGGTTGTGCGCGCCGATCCACGACGCGGTGTTGGTAGAGGCTCCCATCGACGAAATCGACGCCGTGGTGGAGCGGACCCGGCGGCACATGGCCCAGGCGAGTCGCGACGTTCTGTTCGGTCACGAGATCGGTACCGACGCGAAGATCGTGCGCTATCCGGAGCGGTACATGGAGCGTCGCGGTAGGCGGATCTGGGACGCCATGATGGCCTTCAAAGAGGCTCTATGAGAACTCTTTGTCCGGCTCTCTGGGCTCTACTTGGCTCTACTTGAAGACTGACATAAAGAACATATGTAGATAGTTAGTTGGTTAGAGATGGTTGGTAACCCTCGTGTGGTCCACTTCAAACAGGTCGGGTTGTGGTGGGAAGTGTGGTGGACGTACGACCCTGTCCTGGTGTCCATCGTCAAGGCACTTCCGTACACCCAACGTGAGTGGTTACCCGATGCACGACATTGGAGAGTCAGCCAGATGAGCGTCCGACGGTTGGCCATGGATGTCACTGAGGCCGGTTACGTCGTCGACGGCCTGGAGCTTGATACGCACAACTGGCTACACGGGTGGAGAATCGGTGGAGAACACCATTCCTGAAGGACATTGATGGGTAACACCACTGCAGCCGCCATAGTCACCGACGCCGGCGATAACCGTCGTGCTGCCGCCTTGACCGTCCACTACGGCCACGGTGACACCGCCGGCGTCAACAGCGTCATGGAAGAGACCGTTGCGGTTGACCGTGTGACGGCGCTGTACCTCGCAGTGCTCGAGCTGCATTCGGTGGTCATCCCGAAGTTGCACACCGTCGACGGTCTGGCCTGTCTGACCCACCTGGTGTACACGCTTGCCGGTGACGAGAATGCCGATCCGGACTGCCGGCGTGCCGCGCGGATGATCGTGGCCCACAGCTCCGGTGATGTCGACGGGTTCAACGCGGTGATCGACGAGGTGGCGGAGTCGCACCGCGGATCCGAGCTGTTGATTGGCATGTACGCCGTTTTCAGCGCCTTCGTGCCGGTGCTCTATGGCGAGGCCGGCTTGGCCGTTCTGCAACGCAGCGGGCTCCATTGGGCGGCCGAGGAGGAATCCGGGCCGTGACCTTGGACCTGCGCCCGGTATCCGATCCCGAGTCCCGTTCGCTGCTCGAGGATCTCGGGTTGTTTGACCACGGCGTGGCTGTGCCAGTCGTTCCGCGGCCACGCCGCCGATTCCGGATCCGGTGCGTTCGGCGGAGCAAGCCGTGACCGACGACCGGCCGCGGCCGTCGTAGTGGCCCAACCACGCCGAAGACGCGCTCGTCAAAGAACTGGTCGATGCTTGCATCCGCGGCGACGGATTCAACGAGCTGTATCTGCAGTTCTGCGACGACCGCGACCGCGACGGCCGCTGGCGGCAGGTCATGTTCGCGCTGCTCGAGCTGCACACCGGCACCGCCGTCGGGACACAAGGCCGCGAACTGGCCGCGGCACGGTCCGCCGCCGACGTGGAACTGGCCCGTGACGAAGCGGTCAAGGAGTCTCTATACCGTGACTACAACGACGATTGAAGGCGTCGGCCCACAGCACGAACGCGCCGCGGCCGGCACCGATCCTCGTGGAATTTTGACGTTCGAGTACCTGCCCGATGATCTACAGCGGCAGGAAGATTCGACCCTGGTCAACGATCGCGACAAAGCGCGACTGTTCCGTCCGCGCGGCCACAAACGGCCGGCCACAGCGGCCGAGGTCGCCCTGCTGCAGCACTTGGGATATCAGGTGCCCGACGGGCTCGAAACCGTTGTCTCGTGGCCGTCCAGGGCGTGCCGTCGGCGCACTTGGCCGAGCTTGGAGAATCAGGAGATCACATCATGACCGAACCGATCGAGCCAGACGAAACTGGACGCATCGAGGTAGACACGACGGCACCAGAGCCTGAGCCCGACGACGACGAACTCGACCCACGGGCACGGGCAGCGATACGCAAGGTCAACAACGAGGCGCACAATCTGCGCACCCGGCTACGTGAAGTCGAGGAAGCCCGCGAATCGGATCTCGCCCGAATCGCCGCGTACGAGAAGGCCGAAGTCGAGCGTGCCGCCGCGACCGTCCTGGTCGACCCCGAGGACATCTGGCGGCATATCGACGCCGCTACACAGGAAACCTTCAACGACGAATTTGGTTCGATCGTCGGCGACCGCGTCAAGGAAGCCGCACAGGCCATCGTCGCGCAACGGCCACATCTGGCCAGGCCGCAACGCCCGCCGACCGATCAGCCGATTGAAGGCTTGCGCGCCGGTGCCAGCCCCGAGCCTAAGAAGACCGAGGTGACCTGGTCGTCGGCGCTGCGCGGACGGTAGACTCACCCCCAGGTGCACGGGGCCTGGAGTCCGGCGGCCGAACGCCATTCGCCCTGGTAGGCGATGGATCCCTCTTCTGTTGTATTCGTTTGCCTACCAAAGGATTTCATTATGGCTCTCTATACCGCTGGTGCCGGCCCGATTCTGACGCCGAGTCAGGTTGAGGCGCTCGTTCGTACGTCCTGTTATGGATCAGGCTGTGTCAAGCCAGGTTTCGACCGTCGTGCAGATCAGCACCAATCAGCTCCGCATACCCGTCGTGTTGACCGATCCGCAAGCTTCGTTTGTGGCCGAAGGCGCTGAGATCCCGGTCACCGATGGCACCCTCACTGAAATCGTGGCAACGCCGAAAAAGCTTGCGGCACTTAGTATTATCAGCTCCGAGCTGGCCCAAGACTCGAGTCCAGCGGCGCTCCAGGTTGTCGGCGACGGCATCGTTCGCGACGTAAAACGCCAGCTAGACGCTAGTTTCTTCGGCAACACAACCGCCAACGGGCCGTCTGGCCTGGGATCGTTAACCACGGCGACCGCGACCAACGCGGGTAGCTGGGCGAATCTGGACTCATTTAGCGCCGCAATCGCGAACGCCGAGGTGTTGCACTCCAATGTGACCAGCTTCGTTGCGGCGCCAGCAACCGTGTTGGCTCTAAGCACCTTGAAGGAATACGGCACGGCAGGGTCGAACAAGCCATTGCTCGGGACCGATGTGACGCAGCCAGTGTCACGCACCATCTCGGGAGTCCCGCTGTACAGCTCGCCGGCAGTCGCCGCGGATGTTGTGTGGGCCATACCCGCGCAACACGTGATCTTCGTGGCCAGGACCGACGCGACCGTGGTTTCCGACTCTTCGGTCCTGTTCACGAGCGACAGGGTTGCGATCCGCTGCACGATGCGAGTGTCGTACGCATTCACCCAGCCGATGGCGATCACGAAGATCACGAAGGCTTAGCGATGGTCAAGCGTCAAGTGCTCGAGCCTCTCGTGTCGTACCGCGACGCCGATGGGGTCTGGCGGCACGCGCTCCAAGGTGAGCAAGTCGACGTGGATCCTGACTACCTCGATGAGTTCGACCGCCTGAACTTCGTCAACAGCGACACGCCGCCCCGCAAGCGCGGGCCAGCGGTCACCGAACCATCACCCGATTCACGTAGGTCAGTGAAGAAGGCAGAGGCAGTGAAGGCAGGCCGTCAGCCCACACCAAAGAAGCGGGCGGCCAGCAAGTAGACACGGACGACGGTCAGGCAGTCGCGGGCTCGGAATGTGGCCGCCCGGCACGAGGAAAAACCGCTGCCAGCCTTTGTAATTCGCGGCATCCCAGGCGCGCACGGCCTTGCGTGCCTCGCGCAGCCTCTCGCTATACGCCAAACGCCTGACGACGGGCGAGATTTCGGCGCACTTCGCCGAGATCTACGGCGCGCCGCCGAGATGTACCGCACCGACGTCGACTGCGCCAACTGAAGCGGCCAGTCGACCCTCACCCTCGATCTCGCAGGTCACTCCATACCTGGGCAACAGGAGCTGATTAGTTCATCTGATGCAAACGGCGTGCCTATTGGTTCGCCCAACCGCATGGATTTCCACTGGCAGCCCCGGACCGACGCCATAGACGCTAATGATCAGCAGCCCTTGGTGAATCCGCAAGGCACAGTCGCCTTCTGGGCGGGAGAAGCGATCGCGATGGGAACCGCTGTGGGAGGGGTGGTCGTGGTAGCGGTGCCACCGAGTGTCATTTTGCCGCTGGACACGATCGGCGCGGTGCCGCCGCTGGCCGTCTCCTCGCCCAGTGCCGTTGCGAAGGCGCCCGCGGCTACAAGCGCCGCTCCGGCAACCAGTATTGCTCGCATCTTTGTCGACTGCTGCATGAATGTCCCTCCTGGTCTCTGTGGCGCGCCTCCGTATTACGTGCGGATGTCCTGAGAGTCCCTCGCTGAACTGGACCATCGCTGAATAGATTCTGGCAATCCGCTACGAATCATGTCTACGCGGGTGACTCGCCCTCCGGTTGGCTCGATCGGGCTCTCCTCCCCAGAGCAGCGCGGCACACAGGTCCTACCTTGCCTGTCGCCTGGCCGTCGCCCACAACACAGCAGGATGGACGCATGTCAGGTAACAGCTGGGGCACACGCAACCGCTACACGCCACGCGACAAAGCAACCATCCTCGACCGCGACGAACACATCTGCCAACTGCAGTACCACGGATGCACATGGCAGGCCACCGTGGTCGACCACCGCATCCCACTATCGCGATGGCCAGGTGACCCGCGTGACCTCGACAACGGACAAGCGGTGTGTGCCAGCTGTCACGACCGCAAGACAAAAGCAGAGTCGGCGGCGGGCAGGCAGGCGGCAGCAGCAGCACGTCGCGACAGGCTCAAGCGGCCAAGCGCACGGTCAACCGCCCAGCACCCAGGCGACTGGTGACGTGCATACCCATGCATGGCTGACCCGCGTTTTATGCATGGGTGGGGGCGGACTCCCGACCAGGCCCGCCAGGTTGCCTAAATGGCATATCTGGTCGCGGTTTCCGCACGGATCCGTAGGGTTCCGGCCGCATATCGGGCGCATAATATGCACATGCCGACGCATGGAAAGAAGCTGGTCAAGGCGCTCGCGGACACGTTGCCGTCGAACCTGAAGTTCACCACGGAAGAGACGATCACTCTCGGCGACATCGAGCAGGCCGGCGACAGGCTGGAGGTGCTGCGGGCACGGTTCGCCGCCGGTGCCAAGGATCCCGCCGTCACCCTCAACCAGCTCGCCGTGGGATCGGCTGAGATCCGTCTGCTGGAGGATGCGATCGGCCGCTGGATCAAGTCTCTGAACGCCCACGGCGATCCGCCCACAGCCGTCTCTAGGCAGCACCGCGAGGCCGCCCGAATCCGTTGGCATGGTGCGAATGCCTGAGGCCCGCGACAGCGCCGACACCCGTCTCCGCGACTACCTCCATGCGGAGCTTGCTGATTTCGTCTCGTGTTACGAGGACAAGGCTTTGGCGAACGGTGAAATCGACCTGTTCGAATACACCCGTGAATCGTTTCGGTATCGGCTCGATGCCCTACTGGAAGGCCGAGAGGTCAAGCACATCCACCGCTGGGACCTTCCGGACTGGCACCCCGAAAGCACGAGGTACGGCGGGAGCCCATCCGACGATTTCACGCTCACCGTGGACGACGTGTTGATCCTCGAGGAGCCGGCGCCGCCGCCGAGGCCACTGCCGAACCGTAAGGAGCGCCGCGCCGCAGGATGGCGTGGACCGTGGAACGGTGACAGTCGCAACGGCGACGGCCAGGCTCACTAGAGAGGCCGTCTCCCGGGTCGCCAGCGCGCGCAGAGCGCCGCGGTAGTGCCGTCTGGATAGGGGAAGTGCCCGGGAGCCCGTTTCAGCCGCCGAGTGCGCGGTCCTTCGCGATGTATTCGGGTTCCTCACCCTCCAGCTTCACCCACAGGCTGGCCCCCGTCGGCATGCCCATGTGCACGTATTCGACGTCAACCGGAACGCGGATGAGGAAGCTTTCGGTGGGGTCTGGCTCCTGGATCCAGTGCGTGCGCACCTCGGCTGTGGGGACTTCCGGTCCGTACTCCATGTACTTGTCGAGCTTGTCGTCCCAGTAGGTGCTCCAGCGCGGGACCAGCGGACCGTACTCGCCGATGCCGCTCCAGCTGCCGCCCAACTTGATGACCATGACCAGCTCGCGAGCTTCGAGCGCGCGCACCGCACGGCGCACCTGATTGTCGCGCAGCCCGAGGGCGCCGGCGAGCGCTCGCGGTCCACCATCCGGCGCGTCACGTATTCTCCTGTGCGGTAAGCGATTTCGTATATGGCCAAGGCAACCTGTTCGACTCGGGCATCCCTGATGAGCTTGGCGTTCGCGGACCCGGCCACGTCGTCGAGCGTAACGCCGTTGTGGTCCAATCGGTACAGAACCGCATGCCGGTCGGTTGGCACACTACCGGCACGCCGGCCTGCTGGCCCGCCATAAATACGGTGTGACCTGCGGTGATTCACGTGGTGTGGACCTCTTCGGCAACAAGGTCGCGGTGAAGCCGTTGCTGCGCGACGTCGCCGCGTGGCAAGCCGCGCATGGCTACCCGTTCACGTTCTTCACCGAGGCGTCGCTGAACCTGTCCGAAGACGATGAGCTGATGGAGTTGATGGTCGCGGCCAACATTCAGGTCGTCTTCATCGGCATCGAGAGCCCGAACGAAGAATCGCTGCGCGAGACCAAGAAGTATCAAAACGTCCGCGGCAAAGGCGTGACGATCGTCGACCGTGTCCGCAGAGTGCAAGACTCGGGCCTCGAAGTCTGGTGCGGCATGATCGTCGGATTCGACCACGACGATCCCCGGATCTTCAAGGCCCAGTGCGAGTTCATGCGTCAGACCGACATCATGCACGCGATGGTCGGCATGCTCGCAGCGATCCCGAAGACGCCGCTCTACGCCCGTCTGAAGGACGATGGCCGCCTCGATCTCGAAGACGAGCAGGAATTCGGCACAAACGTGATTCCGCTCGGCATGACTCGCGACGAATTGCGCGAGGGCTACATCGGCCTGATGCGGGACTTGTACGATGCCGACTTCTACTTCGAGCGGCTCGAGAATCTCTATCTGACACGCCGATTCAATTTCGCCCGGGCTCGCAATGAGTATTGGCGCCAACATCCGTGGAAGAAATGGAAGCCACAGTCCGTCGATGCCCTGCGCGCGATTGGTCTGTTTGTACGGCTGATGATGAAAGTCCCCGACCCGGAGCTGCGCCGGATCTATCGCCGTCGGATGGCGACGATGCTCCGCCGACGGCCCGATCCGAACGTATTGTTCATCTGCGTGCTCAAGTGCGCGATGCACTACCACCACTACACAATGTCGCGCCAGATGGCTGACCGGCGAAGGCTGGTCAACACGTTCTAGTGTGGCAACTCAGTCCGGCACCGCCAGTGGGTCGTTCGCCCGTAGTGCCCTGGGCAGCAGTGCTTTTCGAACTCGCGGCTACACCAGGCCTGCGATAAACCCGGCCGCCTGATCCGGGTAGGGCGGCATCTCGTAGTTGCTGTGCGCGGATCGGTCGCGTCCCTCCGAGCAGATCGGGTCGCCCTGACTGCACAGGTCGATGGCGCGTCCGGCAAACTGTCCCGTCGACGACAGCGCAGAGCCGAACCGTGCACCCGGGTTGGCGAACACCGCGACCGCGGCGACCCGGTCAGTCAGATCCGGGGCCAGCGGCGGAGCCGAGCCGATGGACCCGACCCGGTCGCCAACGGGCGGCACGCCGGCCAGCATGGAAACCACTGCGGCGCCTTGGGAGAACCCTCCGAGCACAATCCTGGTGCCGGGACACGCGCCGGCCATCCAGGCGATGTGACCGCGTGCGTCATCGGCGTCGGCACTCGTGGTCAGGAAGTTCAGGCTGGCTGGGTAATTCACCGCGTAAGTGCCCAGGGTGCGTCCGTCGAGCAGCGGCGCGAGCGTCGCCACCAGCGCGTCACCCACTCTGCCCATTCCTGGCGGCTCGCCGGTGCCGCGGGCGAATACCAGCTCGATGTCCGGACAGGGGTCCGCCACAGCCGAAGGGATCGGGGCAGCGATCACGGCCGCGCCGAGCCCGAGGCTGGTGACGAGCCGCCTGAACATGAGTCCACCCTTACAGATCCCTATGGGCTTGACGGCTTATACCGAATACGCCGACTGGCGCTCGCGGTCGCTGCTAGCGTCCCCAAGACATCCACCGGCAGGATCTAGGCGTTCGAAGTGCGCGAGCACGCCATCGGCGCCGCCGCAATCGAGTGAGGTCGACGCGATGGAAGAGCCGCTGCTACTACAACAACGCGACGATCGCGGCGTCGTCACGCTGACGCTGAATCGTCCCCAGGCCTTCAACGCGCTGTCCGAAGCGATGCTCGCAGCCCTGGGCGAGGCCGTTGACACGCTTGCCAACGACGAATTGGTGCGCGCCGTCGTGCTCCGGGCATCCGGGAAGGCTTTCTGCGCCGGCCACGACCTCAAGGAAATGCGGTCCGAGCCTTCGCTCGAGTACTACCAGCAGCTGTTTGCACAGTGCACAGCCGTGATGCTGTCGATCCAGCGCCTCCCAGTCCCGGTGATTGCGCGTGTCCATGGTCTCGCGACTGCTGCGGGCTGCCAGCTCGTCGCGATGTGTGACCTCGCGGTGGCGAGCCATGACGCGCGCTTCGCGGTCAGCGGCATCAACGTCGGGCTCTTCTGCGCGACCCCGGGAGTGGCGCTGTCGCGCAATGTGCCGCGTAAAGCCGCCTTCGAGATGCTCGTCACCGGCGAATTCGTCTCTGCTGAGGAGGCCCGCGTGTTAGGGCTGGTCAACAGGGTGGCAGCGCCAGAGGCGCTGGACGACGAGGTCGAGGCGCTGGTAGCACGCATTGTCGCGAAGCCGGGTGTCGCCGTCGCAATGGGAAAGGCCCTGTTCTACCGCCAGATCGAAGTGGGCATCGAGTCCGCCTATGCGGACGCAGGCGCAACGATGGCCTGCAACATGATGGATCCGAGCGCGCTCGAGGGCGTTGCGGCCTTCATTGAGAAGCGGCCGCCCAGCTGGGTGGCGGCCCAAGGCGCGCGATAGGTCGAAAACCGTTGCGGCGCAGCCTGTCAGGCTCGGACCGGTTTGCCAGGCAGTTGGTCCGTGCGCAGGCGGCCCTCGCTGACCAACTCGACACCGTTCACGATGACGTAGTCGTATCCCGTCGACGGTGCGGTGGTGTACGTATAGGTGGCTTGGTCGGAGACGGTGTCGGGGTCGAAGACAACGATGTCGGCGTCCGCGCCCGTCTGGACGCGGCCTTTACGCGACATCGCGGGCACGGACGTGGCAAGGATTTGCGCCGGCAGCAGACTGCTGCGCCGGATCACTTCCATCAGGCTCAGTGCGCCGGTCTCTCGCCACAGGGTGCGGATCGAGCGGCTGTAGGTACCGGCTGTGCGTGGATGGGTGACGGCATCGGCGGGCAGCGGCCATTGATGGTCGTTGTACGGCGTGCTGCGCCACAGCGGTTCGAAACCGTCGGTGGCGATCGTGGTGTCGGGGAAGATCAGCGCTCTGGTCAGCAGTTGCCGCGTCGTGGGGTCGTCCTCTTCGAGAAATTCGACAAAGACAAGGTCACCGACGTTGGTCTGGCGTGCGTTGGCCAGATCCTCGGCGCTGTCGAAGCGTCGACCAGTGGCGATGTCCTGGATCGCATGCGGGGTGATCCCCCGCCGGTGGAGCACGTTCGGATCCAGGAACGCCGCATTGACACTGGTCATGCCGGTGCCGTAGGGGTAGGCCTCCGTGGAGACGTGGGCTCCGTGGGAGCGGGCGCGCTCAACCACGCCGAGCACTCGGTCCAGATGACGCAGCGAGGTGCTGTTGACGTGGCAGTAATGCATGTGGGCACCCGTCTCGCCTGCTGCGCGCACGATTTCCTCTGCTCCGTCGATCGGGGTGTCGGGATCCTGCTCGACGAGGTCGCGCGCATGGGTGTAGGTGGGTACGCCGCGCTCGGCCGCCAATCGGGCGACTGCGGTGTACTCCGCGGGCGTCACGCGTGGTGCGTACCCGACGACGAGGCCGATCCCGAGGGCGCCGTCACGGAGATCGGATTGCAGTAACGTCAGAATCCGGCTGACCTCATCGGGGCTGGCCTCGGCTTGCCATTCGGGTACTCCCATGGCGATAAGACCATCGGCGGGTTGACCGCTCAACGGCCTTCCAGTCTTGACGTGAAGCCGTGCCGCGGCCCAGCCCGCGGAGAAGCCGTAGTTGATGGGGCGCCCCTCAAGTGCGGCCCGTTGGTAGGCGCGGTCGATCGGGTGCACACCGATCTCCAGTTCGAGTGCGGTGGTGATGCCGTCGAGCGCCTGCAGGCGCAGACCCGGGATGCCGAAGCAGTGACTGTGCATGTCGATGAACCCGGGGGCGACGACCCGGTTTGCGACGTCGAGCGCGCGGCGGCCCTCCAATGGGGTCGTGCTGACCGCGGCGATGGTGCTCCCGATGATGCCGACGTCGCAGACCCCATCAGTTGCCGTTTCGGGGTCGATAACCCGTCCGCCGTGAAGCACGAGGTCATAGATGGACACCGGTATCTCCCTTGTTTGGCTTGTTCTGGCGGGAGGTTAACTAGGCGAGTTTACCGGCGCGCCAGGTGGTCCAGGATCAGGTCCTCAAAGAAGCCACCCAGTCTGGGGTCCCCAATTACCTTGGGTGCCAGCGTGTACCAACCATGCGCAGTGCCGGCATCGGGACCATCGTGAACGTCACGTCCACCGCCAACGCGGTGCCGCTGGCGCTGATCGGCTACTACTTCGCGGCATATCCGATGTGGGACTCACCGGTCAGCAGTCGTCGGACGCACCGCGGCGTCGATAAGGACTTCGGCCGCCGATCGTGCGTGAATCAAGGCCGCGGTGTCGTTGAGCGAGGTGGCCAGTGCCAGACCGCCCTCGAACAACACCGCAAGCTGGTGGCCCAATTGGTAGGGATCTGTCGCGCCGGCTTGGGCGGCTGCGTCGGTCAAGCGCGCGATGAACTGCAGCTTGTGTTCGTGGACGATGTCGTGGACGTCTGGCATCTCGTCAGCTGCCTCGACGGCCGCGTTGTGAAAGGGGCAGCCGCGGAAACGGTCCGTCGGTGGACTGTCGAAAATCGCCAACAGGCGGTTGCGCGGGCTAGCGCTGGGAGTGTCGAGGGCCTGCTCATTGGGTGGCCCTCCGGTGTCGTGGATCCGTCGCAGGTACGCCCCTACGAGCTCTTCCTTGCTGGAAATGTGCTGATAGAGGGTGCGCTTTGAGACCTGCGCTTCCTCGGCGATCCGCTCCACGCCGGTGGCGCGGATGCCGTCGCGACGAAACAGAGTTGTCGCGGCGATCAGGATCCGCTTGCGGGGCGGGCGGCCAACCGGAGTTGCGGCGATGCTTGCGTCGCTCATGGCAATCACAATAAACCGATCGGTTTATTTATTCCCAAAGTTCACAGATCATCAAGGATTTTCAGGAATACCGATCGGTTTACCTGGGTTGTGTAGGGGGTCAGCGTAGGTCAATGAGCGAGAAAGGCGACACCCATGACGCAAAGCAAGGAGTTGTTCCTGATCACAGGCGCCACCGGCAACACGGGCGCGCACACGGTGCGCTTGTTGCGCGAGCGCGGTCGGCGCGTCCGCGCGCTCGTGCACACCCTTGATGAGCGCGCGGCCCGGCTACGTGAACAGGGCGCCGAAGTCGTGCAGGGCGATCTGCTGGACTTTCCTACGGTGAGCGCTGCGACTGCCGGGGTGAGTGCGGCCTACTTCAACTACCCCGTTGCCCCAGGATTGGTCGAGGCCACCGCGAACTTCGTCCAGGCCGCGAGCGAGGCCGGCGTACACGCAGTGGTCAACATGTCACAAATTTCGGCACGACGCGAAGCCAAAAGCAATGCCGCGCGCCAGCATTGGATCGCCGAGCGCCTCCTGGACCGCAGCGCGATGGTCACCACCCATCTGCGGCCGACCTTCTTCACGTTCTTTATGAACATGTTCTGGACCCGCGAAAACGACGAAGGGATCTACCGGCTACCGTTCGCCGATGGCCGCCACGCCCCCATAGACGCAGCGGATCAAGCCCATGTCATCGCCGCCATCCTGGAAAACCCCGACCCGCACGACCGCCAGGTCTACCCGCTGTTCGGCGCCGAAGAACTCGACTGGCATGGTATCGCGGCGAAAGTCCAAGCCACCCTGGGTATCCCGGTGCGCTACGAGCCCATCGGCATCCCGACATTCGCCGCCGACCTGACCGCAAGCGGCGCCTCACCGCATTTCGTGCAGCACATCAGCAACGTGGCCCAGGACTACCGCGACGGCGTGTTCGCCGGAGTCAACAACCTTGTCGAGGTGATCGGCGGGGTCAAGCCCATCACGGTGGAGGACTACGTTGCGGCCACGCGCTCCCGGTTCGACACCAGCGGGCGCCCTCGTCGGTGAGCGCTGAGTCGCGGCCGCCGATTATCCTGCCGCTGAAGAACATTCGCGTTCAGGTCACGGATGGTGGTCGACTTCTCTTGCGAGTCGGGTGCGGCGCTGCTCGAGCGTCGATCGCAGTACTCCACGAACCAGCTTCGCGAGGTCTGCTTCGCCCGGCCGGTCTTCGCGCGTCGCGTCGATCAGCGCATCGAGTGTGGGCGAGCCGGTTGGCGGGACGCCTGTCCGCACGATCTCGTCCATGATGTCGATCGCTTCGCCGAGTTGCTGGGATGGCTCGGCGATCTGAAGCGCAGGCCGCCAGCGTGCGCCCGGGCGAGCGTCCGCCACCAGATCAAGCACTCGCTCCGGTGCGTAGGCGAGCGTTTCTGCGACCGCCTGCGCCCAGCCGGTGAGGACGGTCAGCTCCTCGACGTCGAGCGCAGGCGGTACTGGCGGGTCGATCTGCAGCGGTGGTGATCCCGAAGTCGCAGTGGCGGCGTGGATTTGATGCACGGCGACGTCGAAGTAACGAATCGAGTTGTCAATGGGCGGGCGACTGTCGGCGGTGCGTCGCAGTGCGCGGTCCCCGCAGATGGTCAGCAAGACGCCGTGGGCGCCATCCTCCAGTGGAACCTCCCGGATCCCCCGGACGGGGTCTTTCCACAAACCGACCACCGGCGAGGAAGGGTTGCCCGGGGGGTCGGCATCGCTGCACCATGCCGTAAGCGGACAGCGTCGCGACGGCCGAGCCAGGGTCGTCGGCCAGCACGCTGGCATACCTGGCCGCCCAGCGCGACGTCAACTGTGGTCCGTCGAGCAAGGGGGTGAAAACCAGCGTTGGGCCAACGGACCGAACGACTTCGGCGACGTCGTCGTGCTGGGCGAGATCCTCACACACGAGACATACGAGGGTCAGTTCTTCCCCGAGTTCAACGAATTGCACAGTCCGGCGAGCGACGTCCATCGCTTCCCACCAGAGGATGTGTGGGTGGAGGGCACCGCCCAGGTGGTACTGGAAGATCTGTGATTCGTTGAGCGACCATCGGTGGTGTTTGTTCTGGCGGACGTGAAACCACCGTTGGCGGGTCGAACCGGTTGCCGGGGCGCGCTTTTCAAGTATCGGGCTCACGCCGATGTGCACCCAGTTGCCCGGCAGTCGTCCGGGTTGCGGTGCCGGCTGGCGCACGCCGGTCATGAGCATGGTCACACCGTGGTGATCCAACACGGCCTCGAGAGCGTCGATATCACCTTCGTCGACGGCGCTCTCCGGGAGGACCACCACATCGACGCCGCCGACCTCGTCGCGGGCCGCGAGGAGCGTGCGGTCGACCAGGTCCAAGTCGAGCCCTTCGGCAGGCGCGAACTCGAAATAGCCGAAGGGCTCGCTGGTCAGCCTGCGCACCGAGCCTTCCACCGGGTGAAAGTCCGACTCGCGCACCCGCAGCGGCCAGGGCAGCAGGAGCACGTTGGCGTACTCGGCCTGCGGGTCGGTGCCGCGGTGTCGGGCGGGAATCTTGGACCACCGGACCTGCGCACCGGGCCGATGCACGCAGGCGTAGCGCGAAAACGACCAACCGGTCCCGTTGGGCGAAGTACGGACCTTCGGTAACACCCGGACAAGGTGTGGGTGGATTCGTGCAAGCGATCCGGTTCGGGCCAGGAGTTCACGTCCCCGAGCGCGATAGACGCATCCCTTTGCGTCCGACCGACCAAGGGGGATGCCCAGTCCCGCGCAAGCCTCGTCCGCGATCGCATGAAGTGTCAGCAGTGCCTCACACATCCGCCAGTTGCGGCCGTCGGCCAGATCTTCGAGAGGCATCTCAATGTGCTCGCGAAAGATGCTCCACTCTTGACCGAGGAGATCGGGGACCGCGGCGCCTTGGCCGTTCTCGACCCAACCGCTCCAATCTCGGCCCGCGTCCTCGACTGCCTCGGCCCAATTGGGCAAGCGATCGGGCGGCCATGTCGCGTCGCCGGGTGGCGACAACACGAACCGATACGCCTGCGTGTGGTCCAGGATCACGTCGGTCAGGGCGAACAAATCGGGGGGCCATTCGAGGACTTGGTCCGTGATCTGGCATCCGCCCAAGGCGAGCCACATCGACGCCGGCGTGGGATCTCCCGAGCCGGGGTGGGACGACGAGACAGCAGATGCGGTACTGCTCATTGATGCTCCCTGGTTCGTGATCATCACCGAGGCGCGCTGCATCGAGAGTAGTGCCGTGACCGTGAGATGTGATCAGCACCACTAGGTCAGTGATTGTGTTACGTATGAAAAATATTCGTATGCAGTGGATTTGACGAGCAGATTAGAATTGAGTTTGCTCCTCCACGCCGCGCGAAGACCTCGTCATCGACGTACGGCTAACGCGGACCGCAGCCGTCGACACGGCGCGGCTCCCGTGATGTGAGCGAAAACACCAGAGACTCTGGGCAATAAACGGAAACATCATCGGCGCTTGCGCGTTGCTGATATGCGAATCGGCCGATGTAACTGGAGGGAGTGCTGTGCAGTTGACCCGTGATCGCGCGGGCCAGCCGTGGGGGGCCCGTCAACGCGCGATCTTGAGCCGAATCGTTCGGGAAACCGAGCCACCGACGGATAGCCTGCCGCGGATAACGGATTCTGAGGGCAGTGGGCGCGATGACTCATACGACGCGCGCGTCGGCGAGGTGCTCGATCTAGCTGGGAGTATCGGCGCCATCCTGATGGCGTCCGGCACTCCGGCGACCGCCACGATGGATCAGGTGACGGCCATCACCGCTGCGTACGGCATTGAGCATTGCGAGGTCGACGTCATCAACACGACGATCCACGTCGCGGCATACCGCGGGCCGACGTCACTCCCGGCCAGCACCCTGCACATCGTGCAATCCCGGTCGATGGACTTCAGCCGACTGGCGGCCGTTGACCGCTTGATCCGGCGTATCCGCGCGGGCCAGGTCTCTCCGTCGCAAGCTCGAGACGAGCTTGACGCCATCATCACCGCGCCGCACCCATACAAGCGCTGGATCGCCACCCTCGCCTGGGGGGCGCTGGCATTCGCCACGGCGGGAACCCTGGGCGCTGGCCTGTTGGTTTGTCTGGTCAGCGCTCTGAGTGCGATGACGATCGACCGCGTCAATCGCCGACTGAACAGGCTCGGACTCCCGTTCTTCTTCCAATATGCGGTTGGCGGTGCGATCGCGACCGCGCCCCCGATCGTGCTGTACGCGCTCAGCCCCAAGCTGGGGTTGCACTTCGATCCGACGGTGGCTATCGCCGCCGGCCTGGTCGTACTCCTCGCCGGCCTTTCCCTGGTGGGCTCCGTCGGCGACGTCATCACCGGTGCCCCTGTCACCGCCGCGGGCCGCTTCTTCGAGTTGGTGATGATGACGGGCGCGACGATCGCCGGTGTCGCACTCGTACTGCACCTCGCCAACCGGTTCGGCGCGCCGTTCGTCGCCATCAGCGCGGATGCGCCGCCCGCCTTGGCAGAGTTGCCCGCACGTGTCGCATTCGGCGCGGCGAGCGCGGCGGCCTTCGCCCTCGCCTGCTATGCCGAACGGACCGCAGCGATGGCCGCGGCGTTCGGCGGTGCCGCTGGCACCGTCGTGTTCCTTCTCGCCCAGGGCGCGGGTCTGGGTGCCGTGGTGGCGTCGTTCGTCGCGGCCGTGCCGATCGGCTTGGTCGGTCGGCTGATGGAGCGCCGCAATCTCGCACCGCCGTTGGTTGTGTCGATCACGGGCATCGTGCCCCTGCTACCGGGCCTGGCACTGCTGCACGGCATCTACGCCATACTCAACGACCAGCACGCCGTCGGGTTCGCGTCCGTGTTGGGTGCATTCGCGATCGGTACCGCGCTCGCGGCCGGCGTCAATCTGGGCGAATGGAGCTCGTGGAAGGTTCGGATGCGCCGACTTCAGGTTCGCCGCCGCGTTCGACGGGCACCGCTCGCCGAGCAAGCACGCTGAAGGGGCGGCGCTTCAACGCACCGTCAGTCGTCCGCCTGCGGCATGTGGTCAGGCAGGAGCGAGGCGAGCTCCTCGCGGCTGGCAGTATCGGTCTTGCCCATCGCCTTGTAGATGTGGCCTTCGACTGTGCGGATCGAAAGGGTCAGTCGCTCGGCTATGTCGCGGTTGGACAGCCCTCGGCCGACCAACACCACGATCTCGCGTTCCCGGTCGGTCAATGGCAGCGGCTCGCAGGCCTGACGAAGAGAGGGAGTATCGGCACCTCCGCATTGTCGGGCCAATGCTTCTGCTCGGGCGACGCATCCCAACGCCGATCCCCGCAGATCTTGATTGCGATATGCGATCGCTGCCTGCGCAGCCGCGTCGACCGCCGCCACCAGGTCGCCCATCCTCTCGAAATCCGTTGATACCGACACCAATTCAGCTGCATCGCTGTCTCGCAGGGCGGCGGCGAAGCGGGCCGCACAGCCGACACGCGGGCCTTCGACCATCGCCTCGAGTTCGCGCAACCGGGACGCGGCGGAACGATCTCCGAACTGGGTTGCGGTCTGCAGACAGATCACCTCAGCCGCGAATCGCCCACTTGCTGCCGCCGTTTCAGCGGCCGACCGCAGGATCGTGATCGCCTCACTAACGGCGCCCTGGCCGGCAGCCACCCACGCCCGGGCAAGGCCGCGCTCATAGTCCAGCGACCGAAAAGGACGTCGCAGCTTGCCGATCGTGGAAAGCGCGGCCGCGGCCTCGTCCGTTGAACCACGCATGGCAAGCGCGCTCGTGCGGGGAATGTGATAGCGGTACCCCCATCCGACGGCATGACCCGAGTCCGACAACGCTACTGCCGCCTGTTCGAGCAGCGAACACGCGGTATCGAGGCGGCCGGCCCCGAGCGCGGCCCGACCTGCCACGGCGGCGCCCAGTAGTTGAGCTGCACCGGGCAGATCGGTCGCCTGCCGGCGTTCTCGCTCGGCCACATCAATCGCGTCACCGACGCGGCCGGCCAGCATCAGTGCGCTGATGTGCGCGTCGGCGATGTTGAACCTCATGTGCGGAGCATCAAAAGAGCGAGTAGCGAGGCTGTACCCCACATCGGCGATCGCCAACGCCTCGGCGGTACGACCCGCGTCCGCAGCGATGGCAGCCAGCGCCCAAGCTGTCTCACTGCCAATGATCGCGGGCAGGTCGGCCAATGTGAAACTGGCTGAAGCCAGCCTCGCGGCATCCGGCCGGTCCATGGCGAACCAGTACACGGTCAAGAGCGCGTCGATCCAACTGCGCGCCCGCCCTGCGGTGGTGCGCGAAGCATCGTCGATGAGCCTTTTCGCCCGCACCGGGTTGGCCAGCGCCCACAGCATGTTGCTCGCCCGCAGGTACGTGAGTCTGGCGTGGTCGTCGTCGGTTAATCCCGGCACGGAAACACTCGCGAGCACCGCTTCGGCTTCTTCCCCTCGATTGAGCCACGACAACGCATGCCCACGGATGAACTGGGCCTCCGGTCCACTGCCTGCCTGCGCTGCGGCCTGCGCCAGCCGCTCGGCAAGGGCAAGATCGGCCAGCCAGATCGCGGCTTGGGCAGCGTTGATGGTCAGGTCGGCATCGGGTTTGAGGTCGGAGTCGAGGCTCAAGGTCGCGCGGCGAATCACGACCCGCATGTCGTCGCGGTCCTCGGCAGCGCCCAGTTCGGTGGCGACAAGTCCGCGGAGCCTCCGCAGCCTCGTGGGCGCCGCGCGCTTCCTTCGCACCTCGCCGTAGAGCGGATGTGCGAGACGTACTTCGACTCGGGTACCAACCTGGTCGAGGCTGATCAACCCCCGGATGTCGGCCTCCTCGACGGCGTCGGGATCGGTGATCCGCTGGAGAGCTGTCAGCTCGATCGGCTCTCCAATGGCCAGCGCGTCGATTACGGCACCGACTGTGTTGGGCAGCGCTCCGATGCGGGATTCGACCAACTCCACCAGCCCGCACGGCATGCTCGGTTCACCGATCCAGTGCCAGTGACCCTGCTGCTTCTCCAGTCGGCCGTCGGCGACCTCCTGCTCGACGATGTGGCGCAGATAGAGAACGTTGCCGCGGGTCAGGCCCCACAGGCGACGAGCGGTGTCGGACTCCAGCGATCCGCCCAAAGTGTCCGACAACAGCGTGGCGGTCTCGTCGGGCGACAAAGCGTCAAGATCGAGCCGGTCGAATTGGCCGACCTTCCACAGATCCTGTGTCCCAGCGGGAATCGGTTCATTGTCACGCACTGTGAGCAGCACTTTCGCGGCAGCCCGCTGCACGAGTTGATGCACAACGAACGTTGATAGGTCATCGAGCAGATGCACGTCATCAACACCCACCACTACCGTGGCGCCAGGGTCGGCGGCTGTCAGCGACTCGATCACTTCACGGAACAACTGCACGCTGTGCGTGCTCCCCGATTGCGCCCAGGCCGTGAACGCTCCCAGCGGAAGTGTGCGCGCGGAGGATGTGCCTACCACCCAATGGATTACGCAGCCCCGCGACGAGGCAGCGGACAGCGCCTCGCGGGCGATACGACTCTTTCCCACCCCCGCTGCGCCGCAGATCACGATGCCGGACGAACCCGGGTCGGACAGTGCGGCTTCAATGCGTCGCATTTCCTTCGAGCGCCCGGTCAACGGCCACGCCAACCGCACAAACACAGAGTAAGAGGGTAGATAGCGCCGCCGCAGCGCAACGACAAACCAAAAGGGACGACGAGCTCTCCCTCAGTCACCCGGTGCCGGCACTGAGCTGGGTTCGCCCCGGGCCGTGTGTCGCCACCGTGGACGGCAAGGGTGTCGGCGACGTCGTCTGCTGCACGGGGGTGAGCGGATTCCACACCTGGTGGTCGTCGATAGGTAGTCGAAGCCGTCAACCGGCCGCCGTCGAGTAGTGGGTCGGTCCAACGCGGCCCTCGCTACAAGTGGAGCGATACCCCTGGTGGTCGTCGAAGGTGGTCGGGACCGTCGGGGTGGTCGAAATCGCGTGGTGCGCTACGTACTTACTGGATCCAGCGCGGAAGGACGATCAAATGAGTCCACATTCGCATGACGCTTCGGGGGAGGATTCTCATGGCTAGAACAATTAGAAACGTCGCGGTCGGATTAGTACTCGCCGTCGGCATGGCCACGATGGGCCTCGCCAGTAGCGGCACTGCAGCCGCCTACGGAATGAACGTCTCTGCATCGCATCCGGCAATCATCGACGGGGACGGCACCCAAGGATATTGGCGCCCGGCTGTTCTGGCTGCGAGGCCGTAGCGTCGTTTTCACCGCAAGGACGTGGCGATGTCAACCTCGGAGGTGAGGGTCTGGTGAACAGGGCATCGTTCGGCGATCTGGAGTAACCGTTGCCGCTGAGTGTCGTCGAGGTCGCCGGCCAACTCGACATCGAGATCGAGATGATCGATCCATCCCTTGGTGGTTTCGCACTGGGCGCAGTCTTCCGCGTGAATGCGCGAGTGTCGCAACGTCACTCGAACCCGATCGAGCGGCCAGCCCTTGCGGTCGGCGTACATCCGCACCGTCATGGAGGTGCATGCCCCGAGGCCGGCCAATAGCAGATCGTAGGGTGTTGGCCCAGCGCCATCGCCGATCGGCGGGGGCTCGTCGGCGACAAGCCGGTGGTGCCCAAGGGTGATCTGCTGCGTATAAGTCCCCGAACCTGCCTCGGTCACGGTCACCGTGCCCTCGGAGGACGCCGCGTCATGGCCAGTCTCGCGTGTTGTCATTGCAACTCTCCTCGGCGGGTCAACGCCCGAAAAAGCGACGGCTTGGATCGTCCCATATCCGAGTGTTGACGACTGTCATCGTGCCCTGACCAGTCCGACCGTCCGTCACGCCCGTGCCCTTTGCATGCCGTCGGCCAAACGACGTCATGGCGTTGGGTTGAACTCGATGTGCAGTGCCTCGAGGCCGCGCAGGATATACAGGGGAACATAGTCGAACCGCCGTGCCCCTTCTGGTCCGTGACGGGCTTCGTCGAGCCGGATTTCGTTGACCCGGTCCAGAATTCGCTCAATCGTCACGCGACCCTCGATTCGGGCCAACGGACCGCCGGGGCAGCTGTGCGCGCCGCGCGCGAAGGCGACGTTCTGGCGGGCGTTCTTCCGATCGATTCGCAGTTCGGACGGGCACTCGAAGCGCTTGGGGTCCCGATTCGCGGCGCCGGGCAGCAGCATCACGGTGGCGCCTGTCGGCAGCTTGACCCCGCCGAGCGTGGTGGCGCGGGTGGTCAACCGAAAGTCACTCTTGATCGGGCTCTCGAGCCGCAGCATCTCTTCGACGAAGTTCGGAATGCGATCGCGGTTGCGGCGCAACGTGTCCTGGAGCTCGAGGTCCTCGGCGAGCACCCTCAGCGCGCTGGCGAGCAGTCGGGCCGTGGTCTCGTGACCGGCGATGAACAGGAACGTGGCAAGCCGGACCAGGTCGACGACCTCGGGCAGCGTCCCGTCGGGGAAGCGCTGAGCCGCCAGCTCGGTCAGGATGTCGAGCGCGGGCGTGTCGCGACGCTCACAGATGTAGGCGGTGAACCACTTGTCCAGATAGGCAAGTGGATTCTGATCGATTGCGCCCGTGTCGTCCTTCGCGGCCCACGGCTGGTCAGCATTCGGGCCCTTGCCTGCCAACAGATCGCGGAACATCGAATGGTCGGCCTCGGGCACTCCGAGCAGGTCCGCGATGACCAGCAGCGGGAACGGCTGCCCATAGGCCGTGACGAACTCGCATTGCCCGTCTTCAACAAACTCGTCGATCAACTCATCGGCGAGGTGCCACATGAACTCCTCGTTCTCCTTCAGCCGTTTCGGCGTGAACAGCCCGTTGAGCAGCGCGCGGTGTGCGGTGTGTCGCGGCGGATCAAAGGAGACGAGGTGTTCGTGCATCGGGAACTGATCACGATGGGCCTCGATGAGCTCGGAGATGTCGTCAACATTCACCTCGAACGGCAGCGGAAAGGGCCCTGACGACGAGTTGATCGCGGAGAACGTCGTGCCGTCACGGTAGACGTCGGTCAGTTCGTCATATCCGGTGACAGCGACGACCCCACTGCTTGGTACGTGTACGACCGGACACTGCCCACGCAAATACTCGTAGTAGGGGTACGGATCGGCGATCAGTCTCTGGTCGCTGAAGAAGTTGGCCGCGTCGTATTCCGATACGGTCCCGTCAGTCATGTCGAGACGCTAACATCGCTTACATATACTGTAAAGGTTGTAAATGATCGAACAAGCTGACGACGACGATCCGATGCGTGAGCGCATCCTACGGGCGACGTTCAAGGTGCTGTGCCGCCACGGCTACGGCAAGCTGAACCTCTCGGATGTCGCTGCGCAGACCGGGATCTCGCGCCCGACGTTGTACAAGTTCTTTTCATCCAAGGACGACCTGCTCTCGGCCGTCGGCGTCTTCGAATTGCGCGTGTTGCGTGAGGATTTGGATCGCGCGATCGGTGACCGCACCGGTCGCGATCGGGTTGGGGCACTGCTGACGTTCCTTGTCGACTTCTACGGCTCATATCAAATGCGAGGCCTCATCGAGATCGAGCCGGGCCTGGTGCTCGACCAGATGGCTGGGGCGCTGCCAGAGTTGGTCGACTTGATCGCACCGTTGCTGGCTGGGCAGGTCCGCGACCCGGAGGTCGTAGCGATGGCGCTCGTACGCCTTTCGGTGTGCCACTACCTGGTGCCCGGCTACGACGACGAACGACTGCTCGATCAACTCCGGGCTGCGGCGGGGATGCGGTAGCCGGCGATGGCACGAGTCGACGGCAAGGTGGTCTTGATCAGCGGGGGTGCCCGCGGCATGGGAGCGAGCCATGCTGAGACGTTGGTGTCGGAGGGCGCCCGCGTGGTGGTCGGCGACATCCTCGATGACAACGGGCTCGCCGTCGCGGAAACGCTTGGTCCGTCAGCTCATTTCACTCATCTGGATGTGACGGATCCGGATCAGTGGGACGGTGCGGTCGAGGCGGCGGTGCAGCGATTCGGGCGGCTCGATGCGCTGGTGAACAACGCCGGAATCGTCAAGATGGCTCCGTTGCGAGGATCGTCGTTGTCCGACTGGCAGCGCGTCCTTGACGTCAACTTGACCGGGGCCTATCTCGGCATGCGCGCGGTTATCGAGCCGATGATCGCAGGCGGCGGCGGATCGATCGTCAACATCTCGTCGGTGGAGGGATTGGCAGGCAGCGCTCATCTGCACAGCTATGTGGCGGCGAAGTTCGGCCTGCGGGGGATCACCAAGTCGGGCGCTGTCGAGTTGGCGCAATACGGTATCCGGGTCAACTCCATCCATCCCGGTCTCGTGCACACCCCGATGAGCGAAGGTGTTGCGCAAGAGTTCATGGCGCCGATCCCGATGCGCCGTGGCGCCTTGCCCGCCGAGGTGTCGGCCTTCGTGTTGTTCTTGGTCAGTGACGAGTCGGCCTATGCCACCGGCGCGGAGTTCGTCGTGGACGGCGGGCTGACCAGCTACGTGCCCGTCAAGATCTGACTCCTCGCAGGCCGAGCAGACGGGCGATCGTCGCTATCAGTCCGTCGCGCACCGCTTCGGCGTGATGGCCGTCGGGCAGGTGCACCAGCATGGTGTAGCGGGTCGCGCGCTCGACGAGCGTGGCGATGGCGGTCTTGTTGGCTTCGCCCATGATCAGGTCGCCTTCCCAGTGGCCGGGTAGTGCGCGGTCCTCGATCTCGGCGGGGCGGTCGCTGATCATGATCATCGGATCGACGAACCGGTGGGTGCGTTGATCGGGTCGCTGGTGCGGTTTGCGTCGTGTGCGGCCAGACCGAAGCGCTTGGGCCACTTCACGTTTCAACCCACCGCGGGCTTGGAAGTACAACGCCTGGTAGATCGTTTCGTGGCTCACCCGCATACTCTCGTCGTCTGGGAAGTCCTTGACCAGACGATGCGAGATCTGTTCCGGCGACAACCGCCGCGTTAACCCGTCGTCGACCGCCAGGCGCAGCTTCTGGTTGGTCACCAGTTTGGACTGCTTCGGGCGGGCGCGGTCGACCGCAGCCGCCCTGTCAGCCTGATACGGCAGATACAACCCCTCAACACTGTGCGCGCGGACCTCACGCGACACGGTCGAGGTGTGTTTATTGATCGCGGCGGCGATCTGGGTCAGATTCAGCCCGTTGACCAGCCCATCGGCGATCACGAGTCGATCCGGCAACGACAAGTACCGCCCGTTGGCTACGAGCAGCTCGGCACCGGTTGGCCGGGATTGACTGGTTTCCACCGGCCGTGTGTACCGCGTGCCGGTCGTGTAATCGATGACCGTGCCATCGGGGAACACCCGCGTGTTGCGGATTTTGCGAATTCCATCGCGCCAATCACGGGCGGTGCGCACGTTGACGCCGACCTCGCGGGCTGCCCGAGCCGCCGACCAGCCAGACCCGAGAAGTGCCAGAAACCGTGCCCGAGCGGCCGCCTTGCCGTAGGGCTGGCGATCCTCGCTGACCAAACCCGCTCCCACCAGCAGCCGCCGTGCCACCCCATGCGAAACGCCGACCGATTTCGCGGCCTGAGTGATCGAGCGGGTCGCAGTGAACACCTCCACCACCACAGTGGTGTCGGCGTCACGCGATGCCGTCCGCGGCGACCCGAGAGGCCGACCCGTCGCCCGCAAAATCGCGTAACAGCGCTGCCGTGAGATCCCCAGTGAAACCGCCACATCCTTGACCGGCACACCAGCATCAACCAGCTTTGCTAACCGATCCCCAAACCGAACACAGTCCTCCGAAAACGACACGGTCGCCGCAACCTCTCAAATCGAGAGCGTTGCGACGACCGTGTGAACTCGCCCCAGCGTGCGGGGGGCTTTTGCGTCTGCTCGCGCTTAGGAGGCGCGTCGAATGCCTCGCTTGAGCAACAGCTCGCGCTCGGACTCGGACAGCCCGCCCCAGATGCCGTAGGGCTCGCCGACGGCCAGCGCGTGAGAGCGGCACTGCGCGACGACGGGGCACTGGCGGCACATCTCCTTGGCCCGCATCTCGCGCTGCGCGCGGGCGCGGCCACGCTCGCCGTCGGGGTGAAAGAACATAGAGGAATCGACGCCTCGGCACAAGCCTTGCATCTGCCAATCCCAGATATCGGCGTTGGGTCCGGGTAGCTGCTGCGGCTGTGGCATTGGAAAACCCCTCTCTACCCACCCTTTTCGTGACAGAACGGGTGCGTGAGTGTTGGAACCGATCCGAGCACAAGTCGCCGATGACTACTCGTGCACACAAAGTAGGGGGGCTCACGAAATTTCGTCAATAGCCCGAACATGTGCTCAGGTACATAACCGCAGGCCGAGAATTTACATCACGTTCATCGGTGCGACCCTCCGGCAACGACATCGGTGGTAACGAAACACCCGCGGCGCGATCACGGCTTGTGTTTTCGCAGTTCGCCTTCCGTCGTGTCGCAAATAATCTACGGCGCCTCCTGAAGGTAGTTGACATCGAATTAACATGGCCACCACGAACTGTTAACCAATGTCGATTTCGCCATACATCGTGTGTGTGCCCGCCGGTACCGGGTTTTGCGCGGCGCCTTGATAGCGTCGCGATCCGATGAGCATCGTGCTGGCGAACGCAGCCTTCGGTGACGACCCCAGTCTCTGGCCGCTGCCGCCGGCGTCCACGCCGCACGAACTGTGGCTGCGCGCCGTGGTCGCAGGCGGTCAGGGCCGCTACGGCAGCGCCATGGCCGACCTGGATGGCGTCTGCCGACTGCAGCGCGGCGGCCCGCTGGTGTCGCTTGCGCACAGCACCCGTGCATCGTTCTTGCGTCAGCTCGGCTGGCACGACCGGGCGCGCGGGTGGGACGGCCGGGCGATCGCGCTGGCCGGTTCGGACCCGGAGTCCGGTGCCGACGCCTTCATCGGGCTCGCGGCCGATGCGCTGGGCGTGGGCCGGTTCGCGGCGTCGGCCACCGCGTTGCGGCGGGTCGGTGAGCTGCTCAGGAGACCGGCATCGCCGCGGCTGCCGGTGCGGCTGGCGTGGGTGTCCGCGGAGCTGGCCATGGCCCGCGGTGAGGGTGCGACGGCGGTGGGGCATGCCGAGCGTGCCGTCGACTTGGCAGCAGCGCTGGGGTCGGCGCGCCACACCCTGAAATCGGCCGTCGTCCGAGCGGCGGCGCTGTGCAGCGCGGGGGAGATCGACGCATCGCGGCGGTTAGCCGACGCGGCCCTGCAGGACGCCGACCGACTGGGAATCATCCCGCTGCGCTGGGCGTTGGCCTGCCTGCTGGCCGATATCGGCAGCGCTACTCACACGGCAGCAGACGTGCTGAGGATTCGTAACGAATGCGCAGCTACGGTGCGTCGCAGGGGTGGCGACTTGGCCGACCGCTGACAATGGTCGCGCCATTCGGATCGTTATTGTTTAGCTGACGTCCACACTGCGGGGACGTGTCCCCCACGTAACGCTGGAGATACCACTCACGATGACATTTTCGGGAGAACGTCTCGATGCTGTCGTTGCTGAGGCGGTGGCGGGCAACCGGGACGCGCTCCGTGAGGTGCTGGAGATCATTCGTCCGATCGTGGTTCGGTACTGCCGGGCCAGGGTTGGGACGACCGAGCGTAGCGGTCTTTCAGCTGATGACGTCGCACAGGAGGTGTGCTTGGCCGCCATAACGGCGCTGCCGCGCTACAAGGATCAGGGACGACCGTTTCTGGCCTTTGTATACGGTATCGCCGCGCACAAGGTAGCTGACGCTCACCGCGCCGCCGCCAGGAATCGTGCCGATCCCACGGATGTCGTGCCCGAGCGGTATTCGCTGGAGGCAGGTCCCGAGCAGATGGCTCTGGACTCCGAATCGTCGGCCCGGATGACCAAACTCCTGTCCGTGCTGCCCGAAAAACAGCGCGAAATCCTGATCCTGCGCGTCGTCGTCGGCATGAGCGCCGAAGAGACGGCCGAGGCCGTCGGCTCGACACCCGGAGCGGTCCGGGTCGCGCAGCACCGGGCGCTGGCGCGGCTGAAGGCCGAGATCAACGCGACGGAGCACGGCCATGCCTGACTTCGGACGCTGGAGCGCCAACGGGGGCGATCCGTCGCTCAACGAGATCAACCGCACGGACCGATTCCTCGACGCGCTGGCCAATCAGCAGCCGGTCTACTCCACCGATCCAAGTGAGGCTGAGCTGGCCCACCTGCTCGCGGGGTGGCGGGACGAGATTCGCACACCGCCGTTGATGTCTCCGGTGACACCCCGCGACGCGGTGGTCGCGCTGACGCACTCGGTCGAGTCGCGCAGGCGCACCCGCACGTCGATGGCGATTGTGGGTTCGGTCGCCGCGGCCGTGTTGTGCCTCGGTGGGTTCGGCGCCGTGGTCGCAGGCGCCGGGCCGGGCGATCCGCTTTACGGGTTGCACACGATGCTGTTCGGCGAGGAGACGCGCACCGATCAGGTGGCGCTCGCCTCGCAGCAGCTGGCAGAGGTGCAGCAGCTGATCAACGAGGGCCAGTGGCAGCAGGCGCAGGACAAGCTGCAGGCGGTCACGACGACCGTGGCGACGGTGAATGACGTTGAGCAGAAACAGCAACTGGTCACTCAATGGCAAGACCTGACTGTGAAGGTCGACGCCAAGGACCCCAATGCCACGCTGCCGCCGGGCGTTCCGCCTCCAGTGATGCCCGAGCCGGTCGTGGTTGCGCCTGACTCGACCACGTCGACCACCACGTCGTCGGAGACGAGCGGACCGACATCGTCACCGTCGGAGACCACAACTCCGTCGTCCGAAACGACGTCGCCGACCACCACACCAAGCTCGCCGACGACCAGCTCGCCGACGACGACGACGAGTTCCCCCGCGCCTGAGCCGCCACCGCCGAGTGAGACGCCGACGACGACCACGACGCAGCCCGAGACGACGACGACCACGTCCCAGCCGGCAACGTCAACCCCGACTACGTCGACAACGACCACGCGCGTGGTCACGACGACCACCACCACCACGTCACAGGCTGCGGTGCCGCCCGTCGCCGGCCCGGCGGCGGGTGGCACCCCGTCGCCCGTGGAAGGCGGGGCCCCTGGCGTCGTTGGCGATGCGCCGGCCGCAGGTGGAGATACGCCCCCGGCTGGCGGTGGCGATTCGCCCGTAGGCGGCAGCGCCCAGGTCGTCGCGCCCCCGACGACAGCCCCCGAGCAGGCGCCCCGGCACCGCGGTGCTGAAAGCCCGGCCACGCAAAGCCCGGTGACTCAGAATCCGGTCACCGAGAACCAGCCGGAGGTGACCATCCCGGTCACAACGACGACCCTGGAGATGCCGCCGCCCAAGAGGCAGCGCGGCAACGGCGAGTAGCTGGTTTCAGCCCTTAGCGATAACCGTCGGTGTCCGACGTGGCTTCGTTGAGCGAGGCGTCGGCGTAGCCGCGGCAATAATCCCAGGTCACGTAGGCGTCTGGTTCGGGGTCATACGCCGGCTCGTGCGGACGCACGGTGCCGTCGACCAGCAGCTGCAGCAGGTTGGCGCGCAGCATGTCCCAGTCGTGGTAGTGGTCCTGCTGGCATTCGTCGCAGCACACCACGAGACCGCGAATTCCCTTGTGCGCCAACAGCGCCTCATATACGGCTAAGTCGGCGAGATCGGCCTCGACAGCGGTCCGCTCTTGCGGGTCCAGCGGCTGGCCCGGCTCGAGTGCATCAAGCGCCGCCGAGGGGTCGCACGGGTCATCGGCGAACGGATCGGGCGGCAAACCCGGTGGCAGGTCATCACGCACGAGTCCACACTACGCAGCAGAACTGGCATCGCGCCAGCCGTTGGCAACCTCGTTACCTGCGTGTCTCCGCGGCAGTGTGGGACCAAGGCGGCGACTTCAATGCCGATAAGATAGGTATCGAGCTCGACGACTGTGTTTGTCACGGGAAGGCCCGCCCATGTCGATTGCTGAAAGCAGCATTCCCATCGTCGTTCCGGTGCCGACCGGCGGCGATGATCCGACCAAGGTCGCGATGCTCGGGCTCACGTTCGACGACGTCCTGCTGCTGCCCGCCGCCTCCGATGTGGTGCCCGCCACAGCCGACACGTCCAGCCAACTGACCAAGAGGATCCGCCTGAGGGTGCCGTTGGTCAGCTCGGCGATGGATACCGTCACCGAGTCCCGGATGGCGATCGCGATGGCGCGCGCGGGCGGCATGGGCGTGCTTCACCGCAACCTCCCCGTGGCCGAGCAGGCCGGCCAGGTCGAGACGGTCAAGCGCTCCGAAGCCGGCATGGTCACCGACCCGGTCACCTGCTCACCGGACAACACGCTGGCCGAGGTCGACGCTATGTGCGCGCGGTTCCGGATCTCCGGTCTGCCGGTGGTCGATGCCGACGGCGCGCTCGTCGGCATCATCACCAACCGCGATATGCGCTTCGAAGTCGACATGGGCAAGCCCGTCTCCGAGGTGATGACCAAAGCACCGTTGATCACCGCGCAAGCGGGTGTTTCCGCGGAGGCCGCGCTAGGCCTGTTGCGCCGCAACAAGATTGAGAAGCTTCCGATTGTCGACGGTCACGGCAAGCTGACCGGACTGATCACCGTCAAGGACTTCGTCAAGACAGAACAGTTCCCGCTGTCCACCAAGGACAGCGACGGCAGGCTGCTGGTCGGTGCGGCCGTCGGCGTCGGCGACGATTCGTGGACGCGGGCGATGACTCTCGTGGACGCGGGCGTCGACGTGCTGATCGTCGACACCGCGCATGCGCACAACCGGCTGGTGCTCGACATGGTGCACCGGCTCAAGGCCGTCGTGGGCGATCGGGTCGAGGTGATCGGCGGCAACGTCGCCACCCGGGCAGCGGCCGCCGCGCTCGTCGAGGCGGGGGCCGACGCGGTGAAGGTCGGTGTCGGGCCGGGCTCGATCTGCACCACGCGGGTGGTGGCCGGCGTCGGCGCGCCGCAGATCACCGCGATCCTGGAGGCCGTCGCCGCCTGCGCGCCTGCGGGCGTGCCGGTCATCGCCGACGGGGGACTGCAGTACTCCGGCGATATCGCCAAGGCGCTTGCCGCGGGTGCGTCGACCGCGATGTTGGGCTCTCTGTTGGCGGGCACCGCGGAGTCGCCGGGCGAGCTGATCTTCGTCAACGGCAAGCAATTCAAGAGCTACCGGGGCATGGGTTCACTGGGTGCGATGCAGGGCCGGGGCGGCGCCAAGTCCTATTCGAAGGACCGCTACTTCCAGGACGACGCGCTCTCCGAGGACAAGCTGGTGCCGGAGGGCATCGAGGGCCGGGTGCCGTTCCGCGGTCCGTTGTCGACGGTGATCCATCAGCTCACCGGCGGTCTGCGCGCCGCCATGGGCTACACCGGTTCGGCGACCATCGAGCAGTTGCAACAGGCGCAGTTCGTTCAGATCACGGCGGCGGGTCTGAAAGAGAGCCACCCGCACGACATCACGATGACCGTCGAAGCGCCCAACTACAACACCCGTTAGGGGCAAGCTGCGTAGCCATGCACGAGATGGTTGAGATTGGCATGGGCAGAACCGCCCGCCGCACCTACGAACTCGACGACATCAACATCGTGCCGTCGCGGCGCACCCGGTCATCGCAGGACGTCTCGACGGCCTGGCAGATGGATGCCTACCGGTTCGAGATCCCGGTGGTGTCGCATCCGACCGACGCCCTGGTGTCACCGGGGTTCGCGATCGAGTTGGGCCGCCTCGGCGGCCTCGGCGTGCTCAACGGGGAGGGTCTGATCGGCCGGCATGCCGATGTCGAGGGGAAGATCGCTCAGGTCCTCGAGGCCGCGGAGAAGGAGCCGGAACCGTCGGCGGCCATTCGGCTGCTCCAGCAATTGCATTCGGCCCCACTGGATCCCGAGCTGCTGGGCGCAGCGGTCGCCCGCATCCGCGAGGCGGGTGTAACGACGGCCGTGCGGGTGAGCCCGCAGAACGCGCAGTCACTCACGCCGTCGCTGATCGCCGCGGGCATCGACCTGCTGGTCATTCAGGGCACCATCATTTCGGCCGAACGCGTCGCGCAGGACGGCGAGCCGCTGAACCTGAAGACCTTTATTTCTGAGCTCGATGTGCCGGTGGTTGCGGGCGGCGTGCTCGACCATCGCACGGCACTTCATCTGATGCGGACCGGCGCGGCGGGTGTGATCGTCGGCTACGGGTCGACGTCCGGGGCGACGAGCACCGACGAGGTGCTGGGTATCAGTGTGCCGATGGCCACCGCGATCGCCGACGCCGCCGCCGCCCGTCGCGAGTATCTCGACGAAACCGGCGGCCGCTATGTGCACGTGCTCGCAGATGGCGACATCCACACCTCCGGCGACCTGGCCAAGGCCATCGCCTGCGGGGCCGACGCGGTGGTGCTCGGTACCCCGCTGGCGACGGCGGCCGAGGCGCTCGGCGGCGGCTGGTTCTGGCCGGCCGCGGCGGCCCACCCGTCGCTGCCGCGCGGCGCGCTGCTGCAGGTGGCGATCGGTGAGCGACCGCCGCTGGAGCAGGTGCTCACCGGCCCGTCGGACGACCCGTTCGGCTCGCTGAACCTGGTCGGCGGCTTGCGACGGTCGATGGCCAAGGCAGGTTATTGCGACCTCAAGGAATTCCAGAAGGTCGGCCTGAACGTCGGAAGCTGAACTCAGCGATTTGCCCTGGTCACGGCGGCCTTACTTTACAAATTAGGCTCCCCTGTCTAGAAGTAGCTCAGCGGTCAGTCCATACTGGTTCGATGAAACCTGACTATGACGTTCTGATCATCGGTTCGGGATTCGGGGGAAGCGTCAGCGCGCTTCGGCTCACCGAGAAGGGCTACCGCGTCGGGGTGCTCGAGGCGGGCCGGCGGTTCAGCGACGAAGACTTCGCCAAGACCTCGTGGAACCTGCGCAAGTTCCTGTGGGCGCCGAAGTTCGGCATGTACGGCATCCAGAGGATCCACCTGCTGCGCAACGTCATGATCCTGGCCGGCGCCGGGGTTGGCGGCGGCTCCCTGAACTACGCCAACACGCTGTATGTGCCGCCGGAGCCGTTCTTCGCCGACGGGCAGTGGTCGCATATCACCGACTGGCGCGCCGAGCTGATGCCGCACTACGACCAGGCCCAGCGCATGCTCGGCGTCGTCAAGAACCCGACGTTCACCGACGCCGACCGCATCGTCAAAGAGGTCGCCGACGAGATGGGCGTCGGCGACACGTTCGTGGCGACCCCGGTCGGCGTGTTCTTCGGGCCGGACGGCGAGAAGGCGCCAGGCAAGACCGTGGCCGACCCCTACTTCGGCGGTGCCGGGCCCGCACGGACGGGCTGCATCGAATGCGGCTCCTGTATGACGGGCTGCCGCTACGGCGCCAAGAACACTTTGGTCAAGAACTATCTCGGGTTGGCGGAAAGGGCTGGGGCAGAAGTCATTCCGATGACGACCGTCACCGGCTTCGAGCAGCGGCCCGACGGGTCGTGGAGGGTCCGCACCGTGCGGACCGGCCTGCTGCCGCGCAAGCGGCGCACGTACACCGCAGCGCACGTGGTGCTCGCAGCGGGCACCTTCGGAACCCAGAAGCTGCTGTTCAAGATGCGCGACAAGGGCAAGCTGCCGAGGCTCTCGGACAAGCTCGGTGTGTTGACACGCACCAACTCGGAGTCGATCGTCGGCGCGGGCCGTTTCGAGGTGACCCGCGACCTCGACCTCACGCACGGTGTCGCGATCACCTCGTCGATCCATCCGACCTCCGACACGCACATCGAGCCGGTGCGATATGGCAAGGGGTCCAACGCGATGGGGCTGTTGCAGACCCTGATGACCGACGGTGCGGGACCGCAGGGCACCGACGTTCCGCGGTGGAAGCAGTTCCTCGACCAGGCGCGTGAGGATCCGCGCAACCTGATCCGCCTCCTCAACCCTCAGGGGTGGAGCGAGCGCACGATGATCGCGCTGGTGATGCAGCATCTGGACAACTCGATCACGACGTTCACCGAACGCTCGAAGCTGGGCTTCCGGCGGATGACCAGCAAGCAGGGTCACGGCGAGCCCAACCCCACCTGGATTCCGGTCGGCAACGAGGTCACCCGTCGGATCGCGAAGAAGATCGACGGCGTGGCGGGCGGCACCTGGGGCGAGTTGTTCAACATTCCGCTCACCGCGCACTTCCTCGGCGGGGCGGCGATCGGCGACACCCCGGAGCACGGCGTGATCGACCCGTATCAGCGGGTGTACGGCTATCCGACCTTGTCGGTGATGGACGGTGCGGCGATTTCGGCGAATCTCGGTGTGAATCCGTCGCTTTCGATCACCGCGCAGGCCGAGCGGGCGGCGTCTCTGTGGCCCAACAAGGACGAGGTCGACCAGCGGCCGGCGCAGGGGCAGCCTTACAAGCGGCTCGCGCCGATACCGCCGGAGCATCCGGTCGTGCCCGCCGATGCGCCTGCGGCGCTGCGACGGCTGCCGATCGAGCCGGTCAGTTCGGCCGGCTGACAGGACTCGGGTTCCACGAGTGATATCCCGCTGTTGTCAGTGGTCGGCTTTAACGTCGGTCCTATGCAGATGCGTTACCGGTACCGCATCGAACCGACTCGTGCCCAGCAGCGGATGTTAGCGCAGGTCTTCGGGTGCTGCCGGGTGGTGTTCAACGACGCGCTGCGCTTGCGCGATGAGGCATTTCGGGCCGGGGTTAAGCTGTCGGACAGCGAGATTCAGCGCCGTGTCATCACCCAGGCCAAGAAGACGACCGAGCGGCGCTGGCTTTGTCAGGTGCCCAGCGTGGCGTTGGTGCAGTCGGTCAATGACTCACGTCAGGCCTGGCGCAACTTCTTCAACTCGGCTTCTGGTAAGCGCCGTGGTGGTCGGGTCGGCCGTCCACGAATGAAATCGAAGAAGGATAACCGGCAGTCGTTTCGGCTCACCCGCAACGGGTTCAGCCTGCGAGCTAATGGCGGGGTGTTCGTCGCGAAGGTTGGCGAGGTGCGGGTGCGTTGGTCGCGTGAGCTGCCCAATGAGCCGTCGAGTGTCACAATCGTCCGCGAACCCGACGGGCACTTCTATGCGAGTTTTGTTGTCAGCATCGCAACCTGCCCATTAGCGATTGTTGATCGTGAGGCCGGAGTCGACGTGGGTATCGCGCGGCTGGCGACGGTGGCCGACAGCGACGGTCAGCGTACCGACATCGCTAATCCAAGGCATTTGGGCCGCAAGCTACGCAAGCTGCGGCGACTCGAGCGGGAGAAGTCCCGCCGGCAGAAAGGATCAGCCAACAGAAATAAGTCGCGGCGCAAGGTTGCTATCACGCACAGTCGTGTAGCGCGGGCCCGGCGGGATTATCACCACAAGCAGGCTTTGGCGTTGGTTCGCGAGAACCAAGTGATCCACGTCGAGGACCTCAATATCGTGGGGATGGTCGCCAACCGCCGGCTCGCACAGGCCATCAGCGACGCGGGCTGGGGGCAGTTCGTCCGAATCATCTCTGATAAAGCCAATCTCTACGGGCGCACACTGCATTCGGTGTCGCGCTGGCTGGCTTCCAGCAAGATCTGCTCGGCCTGCGGTCACCGGCTCGACGAACTCCCGCTGGGAGTGCGTGAATGGACGTGCCCACAGTGCCGGGCAATCCATGACCGTGACCACAACGCCGCCAAAGTCATTCTCGCCGCCGGGCGGGCGGAGAGACTAAACGCCTCCCGCGAAAGTGGGCAGGACCACGTCAGTGGTGGTCCTGGTGAAGTCCGTGTAAGACCGCAACGCGTTGTGGCAGTGGATCTTGAAGCAGGAAGCGACCCAACAGCGGCGTAAGCCGAGGAGCACGTCAAAGGACTCTCTACGCAAGACCCGCCCGCGGCTCTGTTAGGTGGCGCCTGCCTCCCGGTAGGTATTTATCTCGCTGTCACGTCGTCACTTTGCGAGGAAAGCGAGATTCCGTTGTCGTTGACCACTGCCCAACTCCGCAAACGAGCATCCTTGACCGTCGGCATCGCCGCCGTGGCGGTCGGCGTGCTGTCGGTGGCCTGTAGCTCGAACGGCACGACGGCGCCGACCACCACGACCACGACAACGACGACCACGACGACCAGCTCGGCGGCGAACAGCGGCGGCGGCCATCATGAGAATCACGACTCGTCTGGCGGCTCGGGCGGCGCCGCCCCTGCCCCCGCCGACACCGTTGCCCCCAGCACGGTCACCAACACCGAGACGGACGTTCAGACGACGGTGCAAACCTCCGTTCAGACGTCGGTCGCGACGCAAACCCAGACCGTCACCGCCACTCCGACGTGGCAGCAGCATGATCAAAACCCGCGCAATGACAACCGGAATCAGTTCGGGCCTCAGCAAGGTCACTGATGCCACTACCTGTGAGGTAATCGACACCCGGCGCGCACACCGCCAATATCGAGTCGTGCCAAGGATGTTGACTGCGGACCGCGTCGAGTTCTACTTCACCGATCAGGGTGACGGGCCTTGCCTCGTCTTCACACACTCGTGGGCCCTCAACTCGGACCAGTGGCATTACGTCGTCGCGGACCTGCTCGATAAGGGTTACCGCTGCGTCACGTACGACCGGCGCGGCCACGGCCGCTCCGACAGACATGGCGGCCGCTGGAGCATGGACCTGCTCGCCGACGACCTGGCACGGCTCATTGGGAATCTCGACCTGAAAGACGTGACTCTCGTCGGACATTCGATGGGATGCAGTGAGATCGTCCGCTACGTCACTCGCCACGGCAGCCGCCGGGTCGGCCACGCAGTGTTCCTGGCGCCGATCCTGCCGCTGCTGATCAAGGTCGACGACAACCCCGACGGGGTTGCACCGGCGCATCTCGACGCCGCTCTCGAGCTTCTCGGGCGGGACGTGCCGCAGTGGTGCGCGGAGAACTCTCCGCCGTATTTCGGTGTCCACCCCAACGTGTCGCCGGGGATGGCCGACTGGACGACGAGGCAGATTGTCGATACACCGGTCAAGGCCCTCGTCGACACGATGAGAATGGGCGCCGAAACTGATTTCCGTGCCGAGCTGCCGGCATTCGACATACCAACTCTGCTGATCCATGGCGACGCCGATGCGTCGGCGCCGATCGAGATCACCGGCCGCAAGACTGCTGCGCTGCTACCTCGCGCAAGGCTGATCGAACTTCCAGAGGTGGGACACGGACTCTACGTCACGCACGCTCGGCAGATCGCCGACGAGGTAGCCAAGTTTGTCGGCTCTCCTGATTAGCCGTCCCCATTTGTGGGCACACTAGGGTGCCCGGCCCGGGCTGACTGCTAGAACTTCAGGAGGCCCCGATGCGGACGACGTACCACGCGGAGTTGTCCGCACTGTCCGCGCAGGTCGGAGAGATGTGCGGGTTGGCCGCCGATGCGATGGAGCACGCGACGCAGGCCTTGCTGGGGGCCGACCTCTCGGTGGCCGAGCAAGTCATCGCCGATCATGAGCACATTGCGGCGATGAGCAAGCGGACCGAGGCCAGCGCGATCAAACTGCTGGCCACCCAGCAACCGGTCGCCAGCGACCTGAGGACGATCCTGAGCGCGATCCACGTCGGCGCAGACGTCGAGCGCATGGGTGCACTGGCCGTACACGTCGCCAGCATCTCGCGGTTGCGGCATCCCGAGTGCGCCCTGCCCGACGATGTCCGTGCTGGCTTCTCCGAAATGGGTTCCAGGGCAGTTAAATTGGCGAGGACAGCTCAGGAAGTTGTGGTGTCACGCGATCCCGAAAAGGCCGGGCGGCTCCGCGATGAGGACGATGCCGTGGACGCCGAGCATCGACACCTGTTCACTTTGCTGATCGACCACAAGTGGCAGGACAGCGTCTCCGCCGCGGTCGATGTGGCGCTGCTTGGCCGCTTCTACGAACGCTTCGCCGACCACGCCGTGGAGATCGGCAAGCGGGTGGTGTTCGAGGCGACCGGTGGACTGCCTGACCACAAGCAGATGGCCTAGTGCCGCCGCAGCGATTCCCAGTCGTGCTTGTCTTCCAGGTGCGCGATCGCCTGAGCGGTGCGTTCCCGCAACAGCATTGTCATGCCGATACCGACCACGACCGCGACCACCAGCGCGATCCATGAGAACCGAGACAGCCACCGCTCGGCGGCCAAGCCGAGGTAGTAGACGACGGCGGTGGTGCCACCGGCCCAACACAGCGCGCCGCTGGCATTCGCGGCGAGGAAGCGCGGGTAGCGCATCTTCAGCGCCCCGGCGAGCGGCCCGGCGAGGATGCGCAACAGCGCGATGAAGCGTCCGAAGAATACGGCCCATACGCCCCAACGATGGAAGAGCTGTTTGGCGAGTGCGACGTGCCCGGGGCCGAAATGTTTGGGGAAGCGTTTACCGAGCCGTTCGAACAGCGACATGCCGTATCGGTGGCCGATCGAGTACCCGATCGTGTCGCCGATGATCGCCCCGAGCGTGGCCGACGCGCCTACGAAAAACGGATTGATGTCGAGGGTGTGGCGAGACGCCAGCAATGCGGCGCTGACGAGCGCGATCTCCCCCGGAAGCGGAATGCCCAAGCTCTCGAGGCCGATGACTCCACCGACGATGAGGTAGACGGCAACCGGCGGGATCGTTTGGAGGATCTCGTCCACATTCACGCTGTCAACAATGCCTCATCGCGTCACCCGTGAGGTCGATCCTGGATATTTGGGTCGCCTCAGGCGGTTCGGGGCCAACCCTGGCTAGTGGTCGATGTCGTCGTCGGCCATCCAGTGGACGAGGCGCTGCAGGGGGTACATCGCATCGTGCGGGCTACCCAGGGCATGTGCGTTCGCGGTTCCCAAGCGGCACAACCGCTGTGCCCCTGCGGCCGCCAGGCGGTCGCGCAACTGCGCCTTGCGCTCGTCCGGGTAGACGCCGATGGTCTGCGTCGCGACATGGACGTAACGCACCGCGTCGCCGAGCGTGTCGACCATCACGACGTTGGATGTCTTGTTCGACGGATGGAAGTTGACCGGCGTATCCGAAAGGATCACCAGCCCCCGGCCGTCGAAGTCGCCGAAGGCTTTGAGATCGCCCATGGCGGACATGGCCTCGACCTCTTCACGCACATCCGACGGAAGTGGTTGCGCCACAGCCGATGCGTAGTCGCGGTCCACACCGAGCCTGTCGGCAAGCTTGGCGCAGAACGCCTCGATCTGTGGGCGCTCGCCTTCGACGACCACGAAACGGCTTGCCAGACATGCCTCTTGGTTGAACACCGTGGTGTCGAGCGCGAGTCGTTCAGCTACGTCGTCCATCGTTTCCCCGGAGAGGAACGCCTCGCGACCGATCATGGAGATCGACGACTTGGGGTCGAAGGAGACGAGCTGGATTCCGGGTCCGAGGTACTTGATGACGTTGTTGATCGCGGGGCCGCCGCCCCACGCGACGATCTTGTCGAAGTACTGCGGCCGGTACAGCGTGCGCTCGATCACCTTGTCGCCGCCCTGCCAGTACACCGCCGTCATCGAACGGACGACCGGATGCGATGGATCGACGTCTGCCATGGTGCGCAGGACCGCCACCGTGGTGAACGGATCGCTGGATGGCATCTTGAAGAGGTTGACCGCCTTGACAATGGCGCCCTGTGCGATGGACGCGACACACCCGGCAGGCGCGTTGCCGGCGAGCATGTGCACTATCCACGGCGGAAAGGCGCGGACGGCGAGCTTGCTGCCGTAGGGGTCGGCGCGCTCGACCCAGCCGTCGAGGGCTTCCCGGTGGGCGAAGTTGGAGTCGACCATGCTCTCCAGCAACGGCCTGCTCAGGTACAGCGGAGCATCGCGGTAGAGGTTTTCCACGACGCGCCGCGGCAGCGGGTTCGTCGCGGCGATGTATTCCAGGACCTGGGGCGTCGTGCAGTACCACTTCGGGGACCGCGACGGACTGCTGATGGCGGTCGTCGACAAGGGTTTCGCCGAGCTGGCCGAGGCGCTGCGCGAACTGCCCGCTGCTCCCGAAAATGTCCGCGACCGAGCGGAATTCATCGTCAACGCAGCGTGGGAGGCATTCTCCAGCCCGACGTCGATGGCGGCACTCGAGATCCTGATCGCCACCCGCGCCATGCGCGACACCAGGGCCAGCGAGCACCTCGCCGCACTCGGCACCACCTTCGCCAAGCTCGGCAGGCACATCGGCGAAGGGCTGGACGCGCGCCACGCCGCGACGCTCGGCAACCTGATCTGGGCCACGCTGCGCGGTCTGGTCGTGGCGGCGATGGTGGTTCCGGAGCCCCCGGACACCCGTCGAGAGAGGCGCGCCCTGGTGGACATGATCACCCGCTACATCGACGACGTGACGGGGTGAACTTCGCGCTATGCGTCTAGAAGTCGCGCTCGTCAGGTCGGTCGACGGAGCGCGGTGTCAGGCCGAGACTGCGGACGTGTGCAGCGATTTCGCCAAGGCTCGTCACCCAGACGTCGTCATGGGAGCACACGTACTCGATCAAGCCGTCCAACGCCTTGGCCCGGGACGGACGCCCCGATAGGAACGGGTGATTCGTTAGTACGAAGCAGCCGTCGGCGGCGCGCATTGCGTCGAATTCCAGCTGCCACATCTCGATTGCCTTGACCGGACTCTCGATAAGTCCCGAGCCGGAGAAGTCCGGCACGTAGCAATACTGTTCCCAGTCGTCGAGCGCCCACTGTATCGGGATCTCGACCAGTGGGCCGCCGCCGTCGACGGCGAGTTCGTAGGGATGGTCGGTGTCCATCAAGCTGCTGTCGTATAGGAATCCCCTGTCGCGCAGTAATTTCGGCGAGTGCCAGTTCAGCTCCCACATCGGCGCGCGATAGCCGGTGGGCCGCACGCCCGCGACGGCGTCGAGTGCTTCCAGGCCGCGGTCGAGAATCGCCGACTCTTGGTTCTCCGTCAGACCGAACATGGGTTCGTGGAGGTAGCCGTGATGCGCGATCTCGTGTCCGGCGTCGACGATCGCCCTGATCACGTCGGGGTAGCGCACCGCGGTGTAGCCCGGCACGAAGAAGGTGGATGTGACACCGTGTCCGGCAAGGATTTCCAGCAGCCGCGGGATACCGGTAAGGGGCCCGTAGGCCTGGTGACTGATCGCCGACATCCGGCTGGCGTGCTTGGTGGAGACCCCGAGCATGGCGGACTCGGCGTCGACGTCGAAGCTGAAGGACGCCGCGCAGCGGGCGCCGTTCGGCCAGGGAACCGGGGCCGCGGGAAGGCTCATCGGCTGGACTTCTGTGCCAGCAGGGAGACGAACTCGTACGCCAGATACGCTGCGGCGATGCCGGTGATCTCCGCGTGGTCGTAGGCGGGTGCGACCTCGACGATGTCCGCCCCGACCAGGTTGAGTCCCTCGAAACCGCGCACCAGTCCGAGGAGTTCGCGACTCGACAGGCCACCGATCTCGGGTGTGCCCGTGGCGGGAGCGTGGGCAGGGTCGAGCACGTCGATGTCGATCGACACGTAGAGCGGATGGTCGCCGATGGTCGTCCGTAGCTGCTCGACCACATCGGCGACCGTGCGCGTCTCGAAGGCCGAACAGTGCACGATCGTGAATCCCAGTTCCGCATCGTCGTCGAGATCGTCCGGCGTGTACAGCGCCCCGCGAATGCCGACGTGTGCGCTGTGGCCCGCGACGAACAGGCCCTCCTCCGCGGCGCGCCGAAACGGGGTGCCGTGAGTCAGCGGTGCGTCGAAATACGTGTCCCACGTGTCCAGGTGAGCGTCGAAGTGCACCAACGCCACCGGTCCGTAGCGGCGGTGATGTGCGCGCAGCAGGGGGTAGGCGATGGTGTGGTCGCCGCCGAGGCTGACAATCTTGGCGCCGCTGTCGATCAGGGCCGACGCCTGCTCTTCGATCTGCCGCACCGCGGCGGCGATGTCGTAAGGGGTACAAGCGATGTCACCGGCGTCGACCACTTGCTGGCTGGCGAACGGGGACACGTCCAACGCGGGATTGTACGGACGCAGCACGCGTGAGCACTGGCGGATGTGTGCCGGACCGAATCGCGCCCCTGGCCGGTAGCTGACTCCGGTGTCGAATGGAATCCCGACGACGGCGACGTCGCAGCCATCGACGTCTTCGATCCGGGGCAGCCGTCCGAATGTCGTCAGGCCGGCATATCGGGGTACCACGCGACCGTCGACCGGCCCGATCGGCTGCTCGCTCATGCCCGACACCTCGTCGAGCCGCCGTTCACCTGGATCGTCTGTCCGACGAACGCGCCGAGGTCCTTGCGGGCCAAAAGCGCCACCGCCGACGCTATTTCGTCGGCCCTGCCGATGCGACCGATCGGTATGCCGCGGCTGTATTCCTCATGCATCTCGGCCAAGCTCACTTTCGCATTGTCGGCGTCCACCTGGAGCTGCGGGGTGTCGATCACCCCTGGTGCGACGGCGTTGACGGTGATGTTCTCCGGCGCCAGTTCGCGACCAAGGGTCTTCGTCAGCGCGATGAGCCCCGCTTTCGAGGCCGAATAGGCGGTGGCCTCCGGCCAGCCGGTCACGCCCCACTCGGAGGCGATAATGACGATGTTGCCGCCGCCGGACCGGCGCATCCCCGCCAGCACCGCCTGGATCAGATAGACCGCGCCTGCGAGGTTGGTGTCGATGATCTTCCACCAGTCCTCCTCGTCGTGATCGGCGAAAGGCGCCATGGTCATGTAGGCGGCGTTGCACACCAGGATGTCGATCTGCCCGTGCGTCGTCTCGATGTCACCGACCAGCCGGGACACCGCGTCGGGATCCGAAACATCGGCGACCGCAGGGAATCCCGCGGTGTCCGCGACCACCGCGCTCATCCGCTCGTCGTGTGTGAGGCCGTTGACCGCGACGGTGGTGCCTTCGCGCGCCAGTCGCCGCGCGATCGCCGCGCCGATCCCTTGGGTGGCGCCGGTGACCAGTGCGATACTTCCTTGTCGTAGGGCGGTCATAGGTCAGATCACCGCCCCGCCGTTGGGCGAGAGGACCTCGCCGACACAGAAGTCGGTGTTCAGCAGGAAGCTGACGACTTCGGCGATCTCGTCGGGCCGGGTGAGCCGTCGGTTGGGGACCGTTGCCAGGTATTCCGGTGCGCGCCATGGCGAGTCGGCAGCGAGCAGGGGAGTGTCGGTGGGTCCCGGTGCGACCGCGTTGACGCGGACGCCGCGGCAGGCGACCTCGACGGCGAGGCTGCGGACCAATCCGATGATCGCGCCTTTGGCCGCCGCGTAGTGCGCGTCGCCATCGCCGCCGCCGATCGCAAGTTCCGACGTGATCGCGATGATCGAGCCGGTACCCCGCTCGAGCATCGACGGCAACACGCTGCGCGCGACGTTGCGCAGGCCGCCCAGGTGCACGCGCAGCATTCGGTGCAACTGCTGCCTTGTGATCTTCGAGATCGGCACCATCTCGTAGTGGCCCGCGGCGGACACGACGGCATCGACCGGCCCGTGTTCGGCGACGACGCGTGCCACCGTCTCGCCGACCGCCGCCAGGTCGGATACGTCGACGACATATGGTGCGGCGGGGTGGATATCGAGCCCGGCGACGGTGTAGCCGTCTGTCTGGAGCGCCGCGGCGACGGCGGCGCCGATGCCGGAGGCCGATCCGGTGACGATGGCGGTGCGTGTCACGAAGCGTCGGCGCCCAATCGATGCGCGATCGGTTCCTCGATTCGGTGCCGCACCGTGAGGTAGATGATCAGGCCCAGCACCGCCAGGGCCGCGGTCGTCAGCACGCTGGCCCAGTTGATGTACCACGGCTGGTCGGGCTGGGTGCGTGGCCAGGCGACGTTGACCGTCTCGAAGATGATCCACAACGAGGCCAGGTATGTCACCGGCGCACCCCAGCGGCCCAAGTTGAACGGGCCGGGCCGCCATTTGCCGGTCAGCCGCGCGATCGCGGCGCCGATCACCGGCACACCGAACGCGATGTAGAACCCGATGATGTTGAAGTTGACCAACACGTTGTAGAACTTCGTGCCGGCTATCAGAACGAATACGACAGCGGCGATCGCGGTCAGCGCGATGGCGTAGACGGGCAACCGCTCGGGGCCTGCCAGCCCGCCGAGAATCTTCGAGCCGGGAAGGCTGCGATCGCGTGCGGCGCCCCAGATGCAGCGCGACACCGCGGCTTGCACCGCGAGAAAGCTTGACACGAAACCGATCACGAACATCGCGAGCAGCGGCTTGGTGACTCCGGCTCCGAGATGCGCGGTCAGGGTGTCAGACACCACGTCGCCGGACTGGGACTGCACAACCGAAGGAAGGTCGGGGATGGACAGAATCAGCGCCGCGCTGGAGAACATCACGACCAGACCAACGAGGAGCAGCGCCAGGATGATCGCCTTGGGCACATTGCGTTCGGGATCGTGGACCTCCTCGGCGACCGAGCCCGCTGCCTCGAACCCGAGGAACGACCACCCGACATAGGCAATCGCGAGCAACATCGGTCCCGACACCCACGCGTCCGCACCAGGAATTCCGGCACTGGAGAACAGCACGGAGAACGGGTTTTCCCGATAGAACAGCAGCAACACTGTGCCGAGGCCGAGAGACCCGACGACCTCGCACGTAATGCTGATGGCCACAACGATTTTCAGGCCCCTGCGGCCGACCATGTTGATCAACGTGCCGACCGCGATGATGCAAATGGCGACAATGGCGATCTGCCAGCGATCGGGTTCGGAGACGCCGAAGATCTGCAACAGGAATCCGCTCGCCGCATACGACAGCGTGCCGAGGGCCAAGGTAAGCCCCCACATATACGCCCACATGGCGGCCCAGCCCCAGGTGGTGCCGCGGACATGTCGCGACCACTGGTAGACGCTGCCCGCGTACGGCCATCGGGACGCCAACTCGCCGAAGACCGCCGCGACGAGCAGCTGCCCGATGAGCACGATCGGGAATGCCCAGAAGAACTTCGGCCCCGCGGCAAACAGTCCCAGAGTGAAGATCGCGTACACCGCGGCGATCGGCGACACGTCGGCGAACGCCAACGACAGCGCCGACCGGAAGCTGAAGCCACGCATTAGCTGAGGCGGGCGGTCGTCAGAGACTGGTTGGGTTTCCAGCGGCTGGGCCATCGTCGCCTCCCGTGGTTAGTGGCACTGAGGCGTCACTGTGGGCTTGTCGTCGCCAGAACAGAAGTGGCGGTTCGTACAGATAGAACACAGAAAACTAGACGATCATCTAATGTCAACGGTTGAAGCGACGTATCGCCGAGGCGCACCGGCTTCGTGCATATGGCCTGAGCAGGCGGTTTTCGTGGCAAGACCGGCCACGACGACCACGTAGCCGCACATTGCGGTCGCGTGAAACTTGACGAGAAGGGCGGTGGCACCGATGGTCTACCGAGTCGCCGACTTGGTCGACACCCCCCATCTGCGGGTGGAGTTGCAGGCGGGTGCCGCCGGCTTGGACCGACAGGTCGCGTGGGCTCAGACATCCGATCTCGAGGAGCCATGGTCGTACCTCGCCGGCGGCGAGCTGCTGATGAAGAACGGCCAGACGCTCCCTGAATCCGCCCGCGGCCAGACGGCGTTGATCAGCGGCCTGGCCGAGAAGGGAATGTGCGGGCTGGTGATCGGGCTTGACGCCGCCACGCCCGAACTCACCCCTGCGGCAATCGCTTTGGCCGATCAGTTGCGCTTCCCCGTGATGGCCGTGCCCTACTCGATCGGCTTTGGGGCGATCGGGCGGGCCGTGGCGGACGCCGATGTCGACAGCGGCAGGGTCGTCGCTACGGAACGCGTCTACAACGTCATCCGGCAGTCGGTCATCCACTCCACCCGCTCGAACGTCCTCAGCCAACTGGGCCGCGGCCTGTCCTGCCGGCTGGCGGTGCTCGACGCGGCAACGGGGGAGGTGGCGCTCGATGGTTCCAAACCGGTGCCTGCCGAGTTGCGCCGGGCCATCGTCGACGAAATCGCGGATCGACGCGGCGCGGTCCCCGGCGTACTGCACGTGACCGCCGGCGGCGGGCGGGCGCTGGTGGTGGAGGTTCCTGACGAGGAGCCGACCGTCCTCGTCACCTACGACTTTCGCGGTCCCGCAGTCGATCTCGTCCATCTGCAGCACCTCGCGTCGGCAGTGGCGGTCCTGCTCGCGCAACAAAACGTCCGACTCGAACACGAACGGCGCATCGGCGCCGAGGTGATGGCGCAACTGTGTGACGGCAGGCTCGCCGCGCGCGAGGCCGACCGGGAACTGGCCGAGCGTGCACTCCGGCCACGAGAGTGCTCGATAGTGGCGGCGGGCGGCGTGTTGCCTGCCGGAGAGCGGCAATTGCACCTGAACCTCGGCCGCCGGGCCGTACCACATCTGCTGCTCCGCCGTGGCGACCTGCTGTACGCGCTGATGCCGGTCACCGATCAGTCGTTGGCAGCGCTGCGCCAGCGGCTCGGCGGCGAGGCGATCGTGGGTATCAGCGATCCGCTTGCGCGCCCCGGCCGCGCCCCGACGGCGGTGCGGGAAGCGACATGGGCGGCTCGGGTCGCGCGAACGGCGCCCGACCGCATCGCGCGCTTCGCCGACGCGACGATGTTCTCCGTGTTGCGGGACACCGATGAGGCCCAGGTGGTCGTCGACCGGGTGCTGGGGCCGCTGATCGCCTATGACGCTCGCCATTCCGCGGAAATGATCAAGACGCTGGACACCTATTTGCAGTGCGACAGGTCGTGGGTGCAAACGGCGGCGGCGTTGAACGTGCACCGGCAGACCGTCGTGTACCGGATTCAGCGCATCGAGCAGATCACCGGCCGCGCGATCTCCGAAACCGCAGCGCTCGCCGAGTTCTGGTTGGCCTTGCGTGCAAGAGACCTGCTGGCGCTGCCGCATCCATGAGAAGAACGCCCCGCCAACTAGACTGAACTGGTGGAATCAACATCGCCCCGGCCAGTGTTGGTGGTCGACTTCGGCGCGCAATACGCGCAGCTCATCGCCCGCCGCGTCCGTGAGGCCAGGGTGTATTCCGAGGTTATCGCCCACACCGCCAGCGTGGAGGACATCAAGGCCCGTGACCCGCAGGCCATCGTGCTGTCCGGCGGCCCGGCCAGCGTGTACGCCGACGGCGCACCGCAACTGAATCCGGCGGTATTCGACCTCGGGGTGCCGGTGTTCGGCATCTGCTACGGGTTTCAGGCCATGGCGCAGGTGCTCGGCGGCACGGTCGCCAAGACCGGAACAAGCGAGTACGGTCGCACGGAGCTGAATGTGTCTGGGGGACAGCTACATTCGGATCTGCCGATGACGCAGCCGGTGTGGATGAGCCACGGCGACGCGGTCACATCCGCTCCCGATGGATTCGATGTGGTGGCCACCAGCGCTGGAGCTCCCGTTGCGGCGTTCGAGAACCGGGAACGTCGGTTGGCGGGTGTGCAGTATCACCCAGAGGTGATGCATTCGCCGCACGGGCAGCAGGTGTTGAGCCGGTTCCTGCACGAGTTCGCCGGTATCGGGGCCGCATGGACGCCCGCGAACATCGCCGAATCGCTGATCGAACAGGTGCGCAACCAGATCGGCAACGGCCGTGCCATCTGCGGACTGTCCGGTGGAGTGGACTCGGCGGTCGCTGCGGCGCTGGTGCAGCGGGCCATCGGCGACCGGTTGACCTGTGTGTTCGTCGATCACGGGCTGCTGCGCGCAGGAGAACGGGCACAGGTGCAGCGCGATTTCGTCGCCGCCACCGGCGCCAATCTGGTCACGGTCGACGTCGCCGACAGGTTCCTCGAGGCGCTGTCCGGGGTGACCAACCCGGAGGGCAAGCGCAAGATCATCGGCCGCGAGTTCATCCGCGCGTTCGAGGGTGCCGTTCGAGACACGTTGGGCGCGAGTGACTCTGAAGTCGAGTTCTTGGTGCAGGGCACGCTGTATCCGGACGTGGTGGAATCCGGCGGCGGCTCAGGCACGGCCAACATCAAGAGCCACCACAACGTCGGCGGCCTGCCCGACGACCTGAAGTTCAAACTCGTTGAGCCGCTGCGGTTGCTCTTCAAGGACGAGGTGCGCGCGGTGGGCCGTGAGCTGGGCCTGCCCGAGGAAATCGTTGCACGCCAACCGTTCCCGGGCCCCGGCCTCGGCATCCGGATCGTCGGCGAGGTCACCG
>CAVOSY010000018.1:0-131112 GCA_963698965.1 uncultured Actinomycetota bacterium | reverse complement strand
GGGCCGAACTGTGGAATGACCTGAGGTGTGTTGGTGCCGAGTTCCGGATGCACCACGTCGCTGTTGGCGTCGCGGGCCGCGTCGACGTCGAGCACCGGATCCTGCGGCTCGATCTCCACGTCGATCAGCTCGACGGCGTCCTCGGCGAGGTAGCGATTCTCGGCGACGACGATGGCGATGGGGTCGCCGACATAGCGGACGTCGTTCTCGGCGAGACAGTACTTCGGCGGATACGGTGCATCCGGCAGGCCGGCCACTGATGTGTCGTGCACCAGCGGGTTGAGGTCGGCGGCGGTGTACACCGCGCGTACGCCTGGCGCCGAGCGGGCGGCCTCCGCATCGAGCCTGACGATGCGACCACGGGCCACCTCGCTGCGCAGGAACGCCGCGTCCGAGGCCCCGCCGACCACGACATCGGCGATATAGCGACCGCGCCCCGTGAGCAGGCGCGGGTCTTCGGTCCGCGCAACGGCCTGGCCCATGAACCGGCCGGCGGTCACGACGGGCTCCCATTATCCGCTGAGGCCGCACGTTTCACCGCGGCGATGATCCCTTGATATCCCGTGCACCGGCACAGGTTTCCGGACAACGCATCGCGGATCTCCTCCTCGGAGGGGTTCGGGTGTTCAGCAAGGAAGGCGTGTGCCGAAACCACGAAACCCGGTGTGCAATAACCGCATTGGAGCGCGTGCTCGGTCTGGAAGGCTGCTTGGAGCGGTGTCAGTCTTCCGGCGCGCTCCGAAAGGCCCTCGATCGTCGTCACCTCGGCGCCGTCGGCCTGGACCGCGAACATCAAGCACGAGCGGACCGCGTCACCGTTGAGCAGCACCGTGCACGCGCCGCAGACACCGTGCTCGCAGCCCAGATGCGTGCCAGTCAGACTCAGATCGTCACGCAAGAAGTCCGCAAGGGTTCGCCGCGCCTCCACCGTGCGGGAAACCCGTTCACCGTTGACCGTCACAGTCAGCGCAATTTCACGCATGTTTCGCCTCGTTGATTGCGGTCGCAAGCACCCGTGGCACAAGTGCTTTGGCCATTCTTCTGCGTTGCCCAGCGGAGGCGTGAAGGTCACCGGGCGGGTCCAGTGTCGCCGCGACCGCCGCGCCGATATCGGGTAGATCGAGATCGTCGACTGCGGCTCCGATCAGCGCCGATTCCGTCGCCCGGGCGCGCAATGGCACACTGTCGACACCAAACAAGGCCAATGCCACCCGACTCACTCGTTGGCCGTCGAGTTGGATCCCACAGACGGCGCCGCACATGGCGAAGTCACCCGCGCGACGGGCCACCTCGTCGACCGCCCAGCCACAACTGCCGGGCCACACCGGAAAGTGGGCTGCCACCAAGACCTCGTCCGGCGCCATGGCGGTCACCCACGTCGACATGAAGAACTTCCCAGCGGGAATGCGCCGGCTGCCGTTCGGTCCGACGACCTCGAGCGAAGCGTCGACCGCGATCGCCACCGCGGGATACTCCGCGGCGGGATCAGCATGCGCTAGCGAGCCACCCAATGTGCCGCGGTTACGGATCTGGTGGTGCCCGATGTGCGACGTCGCCTTGGCGAGCAAGGGCACGGCAGCCGCGTCCTGGCTGCGTGTGACGTTGGCCTGGGTGGTCATGGCTCCCACGCGTATCGAGCCGTCGACGGCCATGATGCCGTGGAGTTCCTCGATCGCCCGCAGGTCGACAAGATGGTCGAAACGTGAAAGGCGCAGTGACAGAAGAGGAATCAGGCTCTGCCCGCCCGCGAGTACCTTCGCCTCGTCGCCATGTCGTTGCAATATCGCGATCGCCTCGGCCAGTTCTCCTGGGCAGTGGTAGTCGAATAGTGCGGGCTTCACCGGCGTGCCCCGTGGCACGGCATATGTCGGCTCCGACCACCCGCGTGGTCACGGACGAAGGTCTGCATTTGCCCCCCGGCCCTGAATCAAGTTCATGCCCGGGCTAAGCATCGCACACATACTCGAGGCGGGTCGTAGAATGCGAAGCTGGCCTGACGCGCGGGTCAGGGCAATTCGAGTGCCAACTTCCGCAGTTCCCGTCGAGACGTGACGCCGAGTTTGGCGAAGATCTTGCCCAGGTGCCACTCCACGGTGCGGGGACTGATGAACAGCTGGGCGGCGATCTCCGAATTGGTGTAGCCCTCGCGGGCCAGCCGGGTGATATAGCTCTCCTGGGTCGTCAACCCTGCCGCGGCTCCTTTCGGCTGCCGGAGGACCGATTCGCCGGTGGCCCTAAGTTCCCGTCGTGCTCGTTCGGCGAAGCCATCGGCACCTATTTGGACGAACATGTCGTACGCGGTGCGCAACTCCGTGCGGGCGTCGGCGCGGCGGTTGTTTCTACGCAGCCATTCACCGTAGATGAGATGCGAGCGACCCCAATGCACGACGACGGGGGAGCGCTCCAGATGGGCTATGGCTCTACGGTATTCGTCTTCGGCGACGCTTGGGCTACTTACCAGCGCCTTGGATCGTGCCGCGATACCAAGGGCGGCTTGAGTCCCGCTGGCATCGGCTCGCTCGAGCAACTGGCGAACGGCATCGGCGGCAACGGTCGACTCGCCGCAGCGGCTCGCCGCCTCGACCGCCTCAACCAGTGCCCAGCCGCACATTCCGATGTCGTCGTAGTCCGCAGCGGTGATGGCCGCCGTGAGTGCCTCGGCGTACTGCCCGAGACCGTTGTGCAGGATCGCAGCAGAATAAAGGGCGACGGCCACCGCGATTCCCTCGCCGCGGGATGTCGCGGCCTCGATCGTCGCGCGGACGTGCTCGCGGCACAACTGTTCCTGTCCGCGATAGGCCGCCAAGTAGGGATTGATCAAACGCTGCATGGGTGCGCCGGTCGCCGTCGTGATCAAGTCAGCTTCTTCGAGCACCTCTGCAACCTGGGAGAACCTTCCCGACGTGACGCACAGGCCGGCGTAGGTGGACAACGCAATGGGCAGAAGTGTCAAAGCGCCTGTAGCGCGGATGGATTCAAGCTGACGAGCGGTCAGCGAGGCATAGGTGTCCTGGTCGAAGAGGTCGAGCGAGACCCGACTCGTGATGTCATGCCAGCGGGCGACCGCCGATCCTGCCGCCTCCTCGAGCAGATATTCGTCCATGGCCCTTTTCAACAACGGGGCTGCCGCGACATGACCCTCTATGAGTCTGACGATGAGTCCATCTAACAGCAGGTCGATGGCTCGGGGCGATGCGGGCGCGGGCGGCGCGTCCCGGGCCTCGCGCGCCACCATCGGCGCCGAGTTGTCCGGCCCGGTTGAAAGCCGGCCGACGATGATCGACGCGAGCAGGGCCTCCAGATAGGTTTCACGTGCCAGCAGCGGGTCAAGGCTGCGTAGCCGCTTGGCTGCCGCGATTAAGAGTGCCGGCGCATCGCGGCCGCGGCGAGCAGCGAAAGCCAGCTTGGCTCGTAGCAAATCGACTCGCGCACTGAGGAACTCGTCGGTACCTAACCCGTTCGCGAGCGTCAGTAGCTTGCCAGCCGTGTTCGGATCGCCAGCGTCGAAGGCCGTCTGAGCGGCGGTGAACGCACGCTTGGCCCGCCGGTCGGGCTCGGGTGTCAGATCCACGGCGTGCGACAGGAACGCGGCGGCTGCTGCGACGCCGCCGCGAGCACGCGCTCTTTCGGCGGCGAGAACCAACCCTTCGGCGATCTGTTCGTCGGGCCCGGCCGAAGCGTGTGCGAGGTGCCAGGCACGGTGGTCTTCTGTTGCTTGACCCGAGATCGCCTGGGCCAACGCGCCGTGCGCCTGCCGTCGCTCCGATAGCGATGCGTTGGCGTAGATCGCCGACCGGACGAGCGGATGACGGAAACGGACCGACCCGTCGATTGTGATGAGCCCGGCGGCTTCCGCGGGCGCCGCGGCATCGGCGCAGATATCGAGATGATCGGCCGCGGCCCACAGCCACGATGATTCCCCGGATGATTCAGCCGCCGCGAGGAGTAGCAGTGTTCGCGTTTGCGTGGGGAGGTCGTGCAGGCGCCGGCCAAACGTCCGCTCGATTCGACTCGCGGTCGATTTCGCTTTCGCCAGACCGTATCCACCGGCCAACTCGGCTGGGGTGAGTGCGCGGTGCAATTCGAGCAGCGCCAGTGGGTTGCCACGCGATTCTGAGATGATGATCTCTTGGGTTCGTTCATTGAGTTTGCCCGGTAACATCGCCGCGAGCAGGGCACGCGCGTCTGCCTCTTCCAGCCCACGCATGGCGAGTTCGGGAAGACCCGCCAGGTCGTCGTCATCGCCCGAGTCGCGAACGCAGAACAACATCACCACTGGATCGGCCAGCATCCTGCGGGCCACGAATGCCAACGTCTGCCGAGACGCTCGATCGACCCACTGCGTGTCGTCGATGACGCAGATGGTGGGACGGTCCGCGCCGGCTTCGCCAAGGAGTGTGAGGACGGCCAGCCGCACCAGGAACCCGTCGGGTGCGTCGCCCTCGCTGAGGCCCAGCGCGACTTCGAGCGCATTTCTCTGCGGCGTTGGTAAGCGACTGCGCAATTCCACGAGGGGAGCGCATAACTGATGGACGCCGGCGTAGGTGAACTCCATCTCCGACTCCGCACCGCTGGTGTGAATTACGCGAAAGTCGGTCGCTTGATCGACAAGCTCGGTCACCAACGCGGTCTTGCCGATACCGGCTTCACCACGGATGACCAGGACGCCGCTGTGACCTTCCCGCGCGCCGCCGAGCAGCCCGGCCAGCATCTGTTGCTCACGACGCCTGCCGAGAAGGTGTTTGGGCCCAGCATGTCCGGGCATGGCAGCCATCCTGACATGCACGGACAAACACAGGGCACCTATTGGGCAGCGGGTGGCCGCTGCGTTCCTACCACTATCGCACCGCGGTCGCACCCTTTAACCCCGGGTCTTGAGGACCCGGGGTTTACCCGGGGCTGACGGCTCGATGCCCGGTGCTTCACTCGACGCACCGAACACATCCCGGGCAGCCTGAACCGCCGAACTCCGGTCAGCCAGCAGACGAATGGTGGCTAGCAGTGATGACGCGAGCAGTGAAGTTGGGGACAGTCCTCGACAACACAAATGAGCTACCGCTCGTCAAGAGGTTTTACTCCACCGACGAAAGGCTGTGATTCCGATGACCGACAAGAAGACTGTTCACGACGTCACCTACGACCTGCTCCGAACCCTCGGCATTAGGACGGTGTTCGGCAACCCGGGCTCGACCGAGCAGACGTTCTTACAGGACTTCCCCGAGGACTTCACTTATGTCCTGGCGTTGCAGGAGGCCTCGGCCCTTGCAATGGCTGATGGCTTCGCCCAGGCGACCGGCAAGCCGGCGCTCGTGAACCTGCACACCGCCGCCGGGACGGGCAACGCGATGGGCAGCCTTGTGGCGGCCTATCGAGCGAACACCCCGCTGATCGTCACTGCCGGCCAGCAGACCCGGGAAATGTCGTTGTGTGACCCGTATCTGAATAACCCCGACGCGACCTTGATGCCGCAGCCGTGGGTCAAATGGGCCTACGAGCCGGCGCGCGCCGAGGATGTGCCTGCGGCTTTCATGCGCGCCTACGCGGTCGCGATGCAGCCACCGATGGGTCCGGTTTTCTTGTCGATCCCGCTCGACGACTGGCAGAAGCCGGCACTGGGTCCGGCTGTGCTGAGGACGTTCAGCCAGCACGTGAACCCGGACATCTCGCGTCTGCGCGAATTCGCCGAGCGGATCAATGACGCCGAACGCCCGCTGCTGGTGCTTGGCCCCGAGGTCGACCGGGCCGGCGGGTGGGATGTCGGGGTGGCTTTCGCGGAGAAGCTCGGCGCACCTGTGCACGGCAGCGCGCTGACCGACCGGGTCTCCTTCCCCGAGAATCATCCGCTGTATGCGGGGCCGCTGCCGATGACCATCGCGGAGGTCAATCAGGTGGTGCACGGCCATGACCTCGTTATCGTGATCGGCGCACAGGTCTTCCGCTACTACCCCTACGTGGCGGGCGAGTATCTGCCCGAAGGCACCGACCTGCTGCAGATCACCGCTGACCCGCACCTTGCCGCCGTCGCTCCGGTGGGTGACAGCTTGATCGGCGATGTCCGGGTTGCCCTGGAGCAGTTGGTCGAGATGGTGGATGCGCCGACGAATCGGCCGGCACCTAGTCCGCTGAATCGGGACCGTCCCGTGCAATCTTCGGGCGCGTCGGGCCCGCTCACTGCCGACGAGGTGTACGCGACCTTGAGCACGGTCAAGCCCGATGACTCTGCAGTGGTGATGGAATCCACCTCCACGATGGCCGAGCTGCTCCAGTGGCTGCCGACGACCCATTCGCGCAGCTTCTTCGCCACCGGCAGCGGTGGTATCGGCTGGGGTGTCCCGGGAGCGGTGGGCGTCGCGCTAGGCGACCGCGAGCGCGGGGTCAAGCGAACCATCGTGGCCACCATCGGCGACGGCTCGTTCGAGTACTCCATCCAGGCCATCTGGACCGCCGCTCAGCACAAGCTGCCCATCGTGTTCGTGGTGCTGCGCAACGGGGCATACGCGATCCTCAAGTCGTTCGCACTGCTCGAGAAGACGCCCGACGTGCCGGGTCTGGACCTGCCGGGACTCGATATCGCCTCCCTGGCAACGGGTTTCGGCTGCCGGGCTGCCAACGTCGAAACCACCGAGGAACTGGCCAGTGAGTTCAAAGCGGCGCTTGAAGCCGACGGACCCACCGTCATCGTGGTGCCCACCAAAGCCGAACTGCCACACCTGGGCTGATCCCTAACCTCGCGAGGAGAAGCCATGCCGGTATACACCTGCACCGCCGCGGCGTCGACGCTGAGCGCCGACGCCAAGGCGGAGCTGGCCGCGGAGGTGACACGCATCCACTCCGAGGTCAACCACGTGCCGAGCACCTACGTCAACGTGGTGTTCAACGAGCTGCCCGCCGAGGACATCTACACCGACGGCAGGCCCGCAAAACCGCTCATCGTCACCGGATGGGTCCGCAGCGGACACCCAGACGACGAAACCAGCCGACTGGTAGCCGAAATCGCCGACGCCGCAACACGAGTGACGGGAATTCCGGCGCAGCGTGTGCTCGTTCTGATCTGGAACAGCCCGGCCAGGTTCGCCATCGAGGGGGGACGCGTGCTGCCTGAACCAGGCGAAGAACAGGCGTGGCTGGCGGAGACCTGAAGAGGCGTCGTGCATGCGATCGAAGTCTCGGAACTCGGTGGGCCGGACGTTCTGACCTACGTTGAGACGGCGGTCCCATCACCGGGGCAGGGGGAGGTGTTGATCAAGGCGGATGCCATCGGGGTCAACTTCGTCGACACCTACTTCCGGTCGGGGATGTACCCGCACCAGTTGCCGTTCATCCTCGGCGGCGAGGTGTGCGGCGCCGTTGCGGCGGTCGGTGACGACGTGTCGACGGTGCAGGTGGGGGATCGGGTGGCGAGCGCCGACGCGGTCGGGGCTTATGCCGAATACTCCGTCGCGCCAGCGTCGTTGGTGGCACACGTGCCGGACGCGATCGCCGGCGATGTCGCGGCCGCGTCGCTGCTGAAGGGGCTGACGGCGCACTTCCTGATCAAGTCGGTCTACCACGTCAAGCATGGCGACACGGTCTTGGTGCATGCAGGTGCCGGTGGGGTCGGCCTGATCCTGACGCAGTGGGCCACCGGCATCGGCGCCCGCGTGATCACAACCGCGTCCACACCGCAGAAAGCGGAGTTGTCACGCGGGGCGGGTGCGGTGGAAGTGCTCGACTATCCCGCCGACCCCGCTGAGTTCGGGGCGACGATCCGCGCGCTCACCGGCGGGAAGGGCGTCGCCGCGGTGTTTGACGGTGTCGGCAAGACAACATTCGACGCCAGCCTGGCCAGCCTCGCGATCCGCGGCACCCTCGCTTTGTTCGGCGCGGCCAGTGGGCCCGTTCCGCCCGTCGACCCGCAGCGACTGAACGCGGCCGGATCGGTGTACCTGACGCGGCCCCTGCGGACGCATTTCGTTCGGACGTACGACGAGTTCTCCTGGCGCGCACAAGAATTGTTCGATGCGATCGCCGGGGGTCGCATCAACATCACGGTCGGCGAGCGGTACCCGCTCGAGGACGCCGCACAGGCGCACCGCGACCTGGAGGGCCGCAAGACTCACGGCTCGACGGTGCTGACGCCGTAGGCCCAGCTCACCGCGGCGCCGCCGTCGCCTCGGTCACGATGTCGGGTTCGTGTTCCGGGTGCCGCCTGGTTGCCAGGACGCAACCGGCCAGAATGAGCGCCAACGCGGCGATGTTCCACGCGGTCAACGGCTCGTGCAACACGATCACCCCGGCTGCAAGGGCCACCGCAGGGTTGATGTACGTGAACACGAGCGCACGCGCCGCGCCGACTTCGCGGATGAGAGCGAAGAACACGATGAACGCCAGCGCGGTGCAGATGACCGCCAACCCTCCGAGAGCCAAAAGCACTCGGGTGGACGGCATCTCGTCGGGCCATGTGGCCGCCGCAGGCGCGGCGTACACCAACGCCGCGAAGCCCAGACAGACCGCGGTCATCGGCAGCGCGGGCACGTCGGCGAGGTACCGCGCGGCGATCAGCGGTGCGATCGCGTAGCACGTCGCGACCATAAACACCTCGATGATCGGCCAGGTGCTTCCGCCGATGTGCGGACCAGCCAGCACCGCCACCCCTGAGATACCGATGGCGAGGCCGACGATGCGTTTGTTACCCAGCCGCTCACCGCCGGTGAAGCGGTCGAGGACCGCGGCGATGATGGGTGACGCAGCGATGAGCAGACCGGTCATCGAACTGGTCAGATGACGTTCGGCGTCCGATAGCAGCCACCACGCGGCGATGATCTCGAAGAACGCGAACCCCAGCAGGGCCTTCCAGTGGTTACGCACGATCGTCAGGGTCTGCCGAGAGAATGCCAGCGGTAGCAGCACCGCCGCGCCGACCGCGGTGCGGGCGAGGACGAGCACGGGGACCGACACGCCTTCGACGGCGATCTTGATCATCAGGTAGGGGATGCCCCAGATGATGCTCATCGCGAGGAACAGGATCCATCCACGCGAGCTCACACACCTAGCCTACGAAACGTGGACAAACGAAATTCCCGGGTGGCGGCTGCGGTGGCCGCCGCAGGCGTCGAACCGAACATCCGAATCCTCGACGCCGATGCCAAGACCGCTGTTGCGGCCGCTGCCCAACTCGGGTGCGAGGTCGGCGCGATCGCCAACAGCCTGGTGTTCGACTGCGATGGCGAGCCGTTGCTGGTGATGGCCAGCGGTGCGCACCGCGTCGACACCGAGCTGCTGGCCCGCATGCTGGCAGTAACGGCGATCCGCAAGGCCGCTCCGCAGTTGGTGCGAAACGCCACCGACCAGGTCATCGGCGGTGTGGCCCCCACCGGGCATCCGAGCCGGCTGCGGACGGTGGTCGACGAGACGTTGGCGCGGTACCCGATGATCTGGACGGCGGCGGGCACCGCGGATTCGGTGATGCCGATGACCTACGAACAGCTCTTGGTGGTCACCGAAGGCGTCGCGATGCCAGTTCGTTAGGGCCTCGTCAGCTCCGCGTACCGGGAGACGTGGTAGTCCGTCGAGCCGAACTCATACTGCAAGGCGGTGAGCCGCTTGAAGTAGTGGCCGATCGCCAGCTCCTCGGTCATGCCCATTCCGCCGTGCAACTGCACCGCCTGCTGGCCGACAAAGCGGGCGGCCCTGCCGACTGTGGCCTTGGCAGCCGAGACGGCCCGGGCGCGGGCGTCCGGCTTCGCCTCGAGGTTGAGCACGGCGAGATACACCGCCGCGACGCCCTGCTCGACTTCCATGTACATGTCAACCATCCGGTGCTGCAGCACCTGGAAACTTCCGATCGGCTGCCCGAACTGCTGTCGCTGCTTGCAGTATTCGACGGTGTCGGCCAACACCTTTCGCATGCAGCCCACCGCCTCGGCGCAGATCGCCGCGGCACCTTCATCACGCGCCTTGGCGAGTGACGGCCACGCCTTTCCGTCTTCGCCCAGCAGCGCATCCGCCGGCAGCCGCAACCCGTCGAACACCAGATCTGCCGCCCGCCGGTCATCCACAGTCCGATACCTGTGGTCCTCGATTCCCGTTGCAGCCGAGTCGGTTTCGACGAGAAAGAGGGAGAGCCCCACGGACGTACGCGCGGTGATCAGCAGATGCGTGGCAAGCGGCGCACTCATAACGACGATCTTCGACCCTCTCAACACCCACTCGTCGCCATCGCGGTCGGCGACCGTCGACACGTCGTGCCAACTCTCACCGGAGCCAGGCTCGGCCGCCGCCAACGCCACGATCGCGCTGCCTGACACCACCTTCTCCAGCAGGGCGTTCGCCGCGGAGCCTCCCGCCCGGCGCAGCAGGCCACCTGCCACCACGACCGTGTCGACGTACGGCTCCACCACCAGCGCATGGCCGAGCGCCTCTGCGATCACCATGACTTCGACTGGGCCACCGCCGATTCCGCCCACGTCTTCAGGCAGCGCGGCACCCAGGATGCCCAGTTCATCGGCGAATCCCCGCCAGATATCGGGCTGCCAACCGGCGCCGGTCTTGGCCGCAGCGCGGCTCTTCTCGAGGTCGTACCGAGTCGACAGGAACCTGCCGAGCCCGTCGCGTAGCAGTTCCTGTTCCTTGCTCAGATTGAAGTCCATCTATAGCCCCAGAGCCGCCTTGGCGAGAATGTTTCGCTGAATCTCGTTGCTGCCGGCGTAGATCGAGCCGGCCCTGTCGTTGAAGTAGCGCAATGGTGCGACCGCCTGCCAGGCGTCGCCGCTGACGTAACCGTCCGACGGTGGCTCGAAGTCGGACACTGGCCCTCCCGGCCATGTCGCGTGTGGCTGGTAGACGCGTCCGCGCGGTCCGGCGGCTTCCATCGCCAATTCGGTCAGCGCCTGACTGAGCTCGGTCGCCACCACCTTGAGCATCGACGACGCCGCACCCGGATGCCCGCCGCCTGCCAGCGCGGCCAACACCCGGTACTCGAGGATCTCGAGCACCTCGGTGCGGATCCGGCAATCTGCGAGCTTGCGCGCGAACGCAGGATCGTCGATCAGCCGACCGCCGCCCGGCGCGGGTTGGTCGGCGGCCACGGTGGCGATCTCTTCGGCCATCACCTGCAGCGCCGGCGAGGCTGCGCCACCTCCTCGTTCGAACTCCAACAGATACTTCGCGACCGTCCAGCCATCATCGATCTGGCCGAGCACATTGGACTTGGGCACCCGCACCTCGTCGAAGAAGACCTGGTTCTGGATCTCCTCGCCCGACGTCATCACCAGCGGGCGGATCTGGATGCCCCGCGACGTCATGTCGATCAGGACGAACGTAATGCCCTGTTGTTTCTTCTGCGACTTCGATGTGCGGACAAGAGCGAACATCCAGTTCGCTTCGCCGGCGTGTGTCGTCCATATCTTGCTGCCGGTGCACACCAGGTCGTCGCCGTCGTCGACCGCCGCCATCGACAGCGCGGCCAGATCGGAGCCCGCCTCGGGTTCGGAGTAGCCCTGACAGAAGAACACCTCGCCGGTCAGGATCCGCGGCAGAAAGTACTCCTTCTGTGCGTCCGTGCCGTACTTGATGATCGCGTGGGCGACCATCCGGATGCCCATCGGCGACAACGAGGGTGCTCCAAACAATTGAGACTCGCGGCTGAAGATGTAGTGCTGGGTAAGGCTCCAGTCGCAACCGCCGTATTCGACGGGCCATGCAGGCGCTGCCCAGCCGCGTTCGTGCAGGATCCGCTGCCACTCCACGCTCGCCTCGTGATCGGCATACACGCTCGTCATGAGGCGTCCGGCCTGGCGCAATTCGGGCGTCAGCTTGTCCTGCAGAAAGGTGCGCACCTCGTCTCGAAACGCCAAATCGGTGGCAGACCATGCCAGGTCCATCGGTTTCCCCTGTCAGCCGGAGGTCTGTGCAGACAGAGTAAACCTAGTTAGTTAAGTGAGCGATGGGCGGGGGCATCCTTCAGCTCAGGTGCCGGACGCTCAGAGGATTCCCGGTGACGAGGCGGGGCACAAACGGAATAATTGGGAGCGTGGAGCGGCGACGAGACGGCCAGGATGGCCGAACCCCGATGGCCCTCCTCAAGGAGTTGCCTGCGCTGGTGGTGCTGGCACGGTTTCCAGTGCCGGTGTTGGCCATCGCCGAAGACGGCGTCATCCTCTTCGCCAACGAGGCATTCGGCGAGATGCTAGGCCACTCGACCGAAGTGGTCAGGGCGTTGAAGTTCAAGGAGATCTTCCACACCATGCCCGCCGACGAATCCGCTGTCTCGGTCGTGCGTGCCCACGCGGACCTGATTGTCGAGCTCGTGCACCGGGACGGCTCCATCGTCCGCGCGCGGATGAGCAAGTCCGCATTGTTGCGCGGCGACGATCCGGTCGCGTTGGCGACGTTCCAGGACCTGACCGAGCGGTTGTGGGTGGACGAGCTGTAGCTAGTCGACCACCGGTGCCGGGGAGTGCCGCAATGATTCGCGCGCCAGAAACTCCTCGAAGTAGGGCAGCGACTCCTGGCTGACAAACGCGGGCAGCAGCACCCTCCAAGTACGCGTGATGCGCTCCAGGACGTCGCCTCCGCCCGCCGCGCTCGACAGCAACTCGGCCCCCAGCATCGAGCTGACGATCGTCTCACCCACCGTCCGAGGATCGAGGTCGTCGCGAACATCGCCCTCGTCGATTGCTTGTTGGGTGCGCTCCGTCATCTCGGTCACCCAGCCGCCATACGTGCGTGCGGCCACGTTGTTGAAGTCGCCGAAAGCGCGCAGAAGTTGCATTCCGCTGCGGGCAACCTGGTCGACGCTCATCAGGTCCGCGACGACGAACACTCCGTGGATGATGCATTCCAGCGCTGGCGCAGAGGACGAGGTGATGCTCCGAAACGCCTCGGCCAGGCGGGCGCTGCCGTCTTCGATGATCGCGGTCGCCAGCGATTCCTTTGACTCGAAGTGGTAATACAGTGCGCCCTTCGTCATCTCGGCGCGGTCGATGATGTCGCCCAATCCGGTCGCCGGATAACCAATTTCGTTGAACAACTCGACCGCGGAGGTGATGATTTTTCTGCGGGTAGTCTCGGATCGCGCCTGGCGCACCATTGCCCGGGTACCTCCGGATGTTCCATCGGCCTACCCACGCTGGCGATGGCCTGAAAATGGGATCCTAGTGCATCCGCTCAAAGCGGTATCGCCTTCTTGACCGCAACGGCGGTGCGTCGCTTGATGAACTGATTGAGATACTCGATCCTGTCGGGCTTGACGAAACCCGGCAAGACGAGCACCCACATGCTCTCCAGGTCGCGTAGAAACCGCTCCGGCTCAGCCAGATTGCTCGTCTGTCGCAGGCCCAGGTACATCGAAACCAGCAGCCGCGCAATGGCCTCCGAGTCGCGATCCGCGATGACGTCGCCGTCTTTCACCGCCTTGCGTGCGATTCTTGCGAACGCGCTGACCCAGCCCCCGTGGATGTCTCCCTGCAGTCCCTCGGTGCGGCCAATGGACTCGAGTAGGTTCAACCCCGCTCGAGCAGTCTCGTCGCTGATGTCCTCCACTGCGACGAGATACGAGATGTCGATGAGCGTCTCGATGCCCGACAGTTTCCGCGCGAGCAGCTGGTCGACGGAGGCGCTCGCCACCGCGGCGCGATAGTCGATGATCGCCGACGCGAGCGCGTGTTTCGACCGGAAGTGGAAGTACATAGCGCCCTTGGTCACTTCGGCATCGGCGAGAATGTCGTCGAGGCTGACCAAGCTGTACGACTTGCGTGCGAACTGATGCGACGCCGCGCGCAGGATCTGCAGCCGTGTGGTGTCCGCTCGTCTATCGAGTTCGGTCACTTGCAGGCCTCGGAATCTGGACGGGGGCCCCTGTGGGCGGGGTGATCGCGTTTTCCGTAGATTAGATAATCACCTGATTCTTTCATCCGCTGCCCCGAAACGGCAGGCGTGCCGGTTTCGCAGCACAAACCGGTCGGCGGCCCTCCTTCGTGTAGCTCCACCTTTCGGTTCCTGGGGCAAACAGATCGCCAATACTCTAAGTCATTTTTTGCCGTACGTAACAGCCGAAAAGTATGTAAGGTACTGGATGTGATGACTCTTGGTTCGGCGCTCAGCGGGCGCCCGCTGACGGCTGATTCCGAGGTCAGCGGGGTTGCGTCACCCCGGGCTCCCCTTTCGCCGGGCAATTCCCAGTGGTATTTTCATGTCGTTGCCACAGTCCGCGTCGGCAAACCCCCTCGAACCCCTGCGCGGGCTGTGGCAACTTCATGTTGGCCGTTGGTATCACTCGCGCGATCTGCCGAGCTTGACCGCCCAAACTCCCTCCGATCCGTGGTCCGTTGGGCAGCCAAGTCCGCGGTGCCGGTGTCGGCACCGGACGATTTAGCGATTCCGAGGTAATTAACAGTGAAGTGGGACGAAGAAGTCGACGTGGTGAGCACCGGTTCCGGAATCGCCGGACTGGCGCGCGCGGTGGCGGTCGTAGACATGGGTGGCGAGGTGTTCGTCGCGGATTCACGCGGTGACATCGGCCCCGGCGGAAGCTCCGTCGCGGTCCGTTCGCGGGTCGATCGGCTGCACTGGCTTCAGGTCGATGTTCCGGATGCGGAGACCAACGAGTATTTCGCGGCCTTGTCATCCGACCTCGGTCCGTTGACCCGATCCGCACGGGACAGCGACGTGCCGATCAGGGTCGTGGAGCACGTCGAACAGGTCGACCCGCGCGGACCCGTTCCGCCGTTCTTCGGTGGCGGGCTCAGGGACTGGGCAGCACGTTGCCTCGTTTCGCCGTACGGCTACCTCTATACCAGGGTGACAGACTGGCGGTCGACTACGCTGCGCACCGTCGACGGTGAGTCCCTCGAGGTCGCCGAAATCGGCTCGATCACACCCGATCCCGCCAATGTCAGTGGCTCGGTTATGGACTGGCTCAACACGCAGGCCGAAGACCGGGACATCGAAATCCACAAAGCCACTTCGTTGCAGCGCATTGTGTTCGAGGAAGGCGATGTGGTGGGTGCCGTGTTCGCGACGCCGGACGGTCCGTTGGCCCTGCGCGCGCGCCATGGTGTGATTGTCGCCAGCGGCGGCCCGCAGGCCGCCATGGCCGCGGGGCAGCCGTTACCTGTCTCGGGTGGTGCGCTGCGTGTGTGCCTGGTCGGCCAGACCGCTAGCCGCTTCGGCCGCCTCGAGCTGCTGACCTCCGAACCGCTCCCTAGGCCCGCCGCATCGAACTGCCGTTCGGCTAACCGTCAGTTACACGCGAGCCTGCACGATGCGCACAGCCATCTACAGACGTGGCACTGCGGAAAAGGCGACGGGTATCCGGCCGCTGCTCAGTAGGGCCTCCATCGCCTCGCCGGGGACGGGACGCGACAGTAGGAATCCCTGGGCGCGGTGACAACCGTGCCGCAGCAGTGTCAGTGCGGCAGTCTCGGTCTCGACTCCCTCGGCAACCAGCTCCAGACCGAACGCCTCCGCCAGCGCGATGATCGCCCTTACGATTGCGAGGTCGCCCGGATTCGAGCCGAGGTCGCGAACGAACCCCTTGTCGATCTTGAGTGTGTCGACGGGGAGCGACTTCAGGTGGGACAGCACGCTGTAGCCCGTGCCGAAGTCATCGATAGCGACCTGGACGCCGACCTCCTTGAGGCCGGCGAGCGTGATCCGAGTGGTCTCGATGTCCTGAACGACAACGCTCTCGGTGATTTCCAGACACACCGACCCGCGGGGTAGCTTGAATTCGGAGATGATGCTCGCAACCGATTCGACGAAGCCTTCGGTGACCAACTGAACCGGTGACACGTTGATGCGAAGTACCGCGTCGAGTCCCACCCCGTGCGACCGCCACCGTGCGAACTCGGCGCATGCCGACCGCATCACCCAGCGGCCCAATTCCCCTGCGAGATTTATCGATTCGGCTACGCCGATGAATTTGTCGGGCGAAAGCAGTCCGCGGGTGGGGTGCTCCCAGCGCACCAGCGCCTCGGCTGCCAGGATCTCGCCCGTGCGCATGTCAACCTCGGGCTGGTAGTGCAGCAGCAGTGAGCCCGTTTCGATCACGCTCTGCAGATGAAGCTCGATGTCGTTGCGGAACTCGCTGTCCAACGACATATCGTCAGAGAACACCGCGACCTTGTTGCCGCCGGAGTTCTTGGCGGTGAGCAAAGCCTGATCGGCACGGCGGAGAAGGTCTGACGTGGTGTCACGACCCGGAACACCCAGTGCCACACCGATGCTCACCGTGCGCGTCAGCATCTCGCCGTCGATGGCCACTCGTTCACACAGAGTGGACTGCAGCCGATACGCCAGCTCCTCCGCGGCAGCCGCGTCCATCGGCGCCGCGGGTACGACGACGAACTCGTCACCACCGAGCCGGGCGATCAGGTTCGGGCCGCCGCCACCTTCGCGCAACCGTTCGGCGAGGACACGAATGAACCAGTCGCCTGCTGTATGGCCGAGATAGTCGTTGATGGCCTTCAACCGGTCCAGGTCGAAGAACAACGTCGATACGGGCCCCGGCTGGCCGGGGGCGAGTCTGGCATCGAGGTGTGCCAGCAGCGCACGGCGATTGTGCAGTCCGGTCAGATCGTCATGCTCGGCGAGGTAGCGCAGTTGTTCCTCGGCGAGTACGCGCGCCTGCAGCTGGGCGAACAGTGAGGCAATCGCCTTCAGCGCATTGAGTTCTTCGGGCCGCCAGTCGCGGTCGCCGAACTTGACGAAGCCGAGTACGCCCGTCGTGAGGTCTCCGGACAACAGCGGTACGCACGCCATCGATGTACTTGCGACTCGTCTACTCTCGTTGATGGTCTTCTGGTAGTCGTCGGTGGCCGGTTCCGGACGGAAGACGATGGGTTCCTTCTGATGCTCGGCGAGCGCGAAGACCGGATCGGCGTCGGCGAAATAAACGACGGAGAGAGGGTCCGGGTCCGGGATCCCGGGACGGACCGGCCACTCGGCGACCAGTATCGAGGCGTGAATCCGATGATCGTTACGGCGCAGGAAGCTGACGTCGACATCGAAGTACTTGATGAGGTCGGCCAGCACCCGTTGACTCACCTCGACCGACGTGGCCGCGTTCACTCCCATCAGTTGAGTGGCGACTGACGTCACGACCAGCTCCAAGCTGCTTGACACGTGATCCTCCGTATCGGCGTCAGCCTGGCGGTGACGAAACTCGATGTAGTCCGCGACGCCGGCTCGGTACCGACGGTCGCGGTGCACGAGTAAACCTGAGTACCAACACCTGCGACTCGCCAGCCTCGGTATTGGCCAGCTTGCGGAAATTGTATTGCAGATCGCCTAGGTGACCCGCAAAAGCAGGCGACAGTTCGCCGAGGTCCTTCTCATCGTGTGCGTAGAGAAACGCCGGTGAGACTGGTTGGACGGCGAGCCCATGCTGTTGGGCTCTGATCCACACCGATTCGACTGCCGATCCACCACGGGCATAGTCGGTCAAACTCTGGCCGCGCACGGAGATCACGCCGACGGCGGAACTCGCGGCCACCCGGCCATAGGTGTCGTCGCCAAGCGCTGTTCCGGCGTTCCACGCGGCCAGGTCGGCCATCACCTCGGATCGCCGCAAAATATCGAGCATGACCAGGTGTGCGGGTCCGAGCTCCAGGCTTCGGATGTCGATACCGGTATCCGGCGAGGGATCGCCGGGGAGGCGAAGCTCCTCGAACATTTCCGCATGTAGCCGCGGCGTGAGATAGCGGATGCGATCGGCAGCGGCCAGGATTGTTGCAGCCATTTCAACGTCAGCCGGGTCGCTGAGGATCTGAAGCCGGGCGCCCTCGTTTCGAGCGGCCGAGTCGAGCAGCTCGAGGGTCTGACCTGGAATGGGGGCTCGATCGCCGCGCCGCCGGTTCGTCTCTCGCCCCAGCATCGCTTCGTACAGCGGCGACAGTTCTGCATCATCACCCGACGAGAGGTGCACTATCGCGCTGAGGGGGGACGCCTCATCCCCTGGCTGAAAATCCACATTCCCGATCAATCCGTGCGCGGCGGCGGCAACCCGGGCGTTGAAGGTGGCGGCTCCCACCGCCACTGCACTCGCTCGGTATCCGACATCCATCGTCGTCGACTGTTCTGGCGCCAGCCGCACGCTCACCGACCCACCTCGTGCCTCGATATGCCAAGGCTGGGCATTTCCGCCCGAGGGTGCGCGGATAGCAGCGGCAGCGACGACCTCTGAGGTGCCTGCCGGCTCGACCTGCTCGGTCGGCTCGTCGATCGACGGAGGAGCAGGCGGCGCCACGGCCGGCTCGTCGAGCCCGTCGAGCATCGCTGCGGTGTCGATCCGCACCCTGCCGGAGGGCAAACTCTCGTTCAGTCCGATGCGTCGGACGGCCTCGGCGATGACCGAGGCGTTGAGGGCGACCTCGGATGACAGCTGGGGCCATGTCGACAGGGTCTTGCCCACTTCGACCAGCGATGCGGCCATTCGGGAGGACACCTGCGACGCGTCTGCCACGCGAAGGGCGTAGGGCAGCTTGTCCTCGTTGCTCAGATTCGCGAGTCGGGCGGTATTCACGTCGCCAAGCAGACCGTGCATGATCGGGCGGGACGGTTCGATGTCGAACCGCTCCACGTCCATCAGACCCCGGTCGCTGGTCGCCATGAGGACCGGCACGTGTCGTGCTCTCGCGACCTCGCGGATGAGCACTTTCCCGTCGAGCGAGTCACACTCCTCGATGACGATGTCGAGGCCGTCCACGAACTCGTCGACCGTCTGAGGAGTGATCCCAGCTGGCATGACCGTCACAGGAAGGTACGGGTCGAGCTCGGCGATCCTCCTGGCGCACACGGCTGCCTTGTTCACACCGAGGTCGAAGACCGATGCCGGCACCCGATTCAGATTGGACAGTTCCAAGTCGTCGAAGTCGGTGAGCCGCAACTCACCGCATAAACCCTGGGCCGCAAGGGTGTAGGCAATGGCGTGTCCCACACTCAGACCGACGACGCCAATGCGGAGCCGAGCGAGGCGGTCGAGTTCGGCGTCGGTGATGAGGTTCCTGTTGCGGTCGAGTCGGACCAGCCGGAATGCGCGCGGACCCAGAATTCTGACGACTGCCCGACGCCAGGGATAGTAAGCCCACCGAGTGGGCTCGGCCGTCACATCAGACGGGGGAGGGGGTCGAAGCTCCTGCAACCCCGCCTGCTGTTGGCGGACGTTGTCGATGAACTCGATCCCGGCCTCCGCGCGCAGGTCCGCGAGAAGTGAAGCATCGACGGGATTGTCGGGGTTGAAGACTGTGCCATTACACAGGGCCGCATCAGGGATGCCTGAGGTCATCGCAAGGATCCGGCGGCGGCCACGACCCCATCGACTTCATCGATTCGTGACGCCATCTCATTCTGTTCGGCGAGATATGTTGAAAGCTGTTTCGGGTCGGCATGATTGGCGAACGTGGCGCGGTCCCACCACGCCAGCCTCGTCTCGTAGCGGTGGTCTGGATAGGGAGTCGCAGGAATTTTCATTGCCAGCTGTCCACCCGACGAGAGCCAGCGTTTGAGAACATATGAAGCCGCGGTCGCCATGATGAACTGAATATCGAGCAGATTCATTGCATGTAGCGGCGCGCGTGAAATAGCATTCGTGAGTTGTCGACTACGCTCGGAATCGTCGGTCACCCAAGCGGTTTTCATTTCCACTACACCAAATGGCAGGCGGTCGCTGACCATTTTGCGCACGGCGTCCCGACCGGGTTGCCCACTCCATTCGAGAAGTGCGTGGCATTCGTCAGCGGACTGATACGGGCCGCGCCCGCGCAGACCGGCGACGACCCTGCCCGCATCATTGACGCAAGCCGCGAAAATGATCGTGTCAGCTCCCTTCTGGAGCGCGTCCATGTCGAGCGCCCTTTCGACTCCGTGTTTGCGGTAGCTGCGACGCGCACCCCGCACGTAGTCTATCCACAGATCGCGCTCGGCCTCCGGTCGTGCGAATACGATTGTGCACTCGGTTTCGGCATCCCAACAGCTTGGCGTCGTCTCCAGGCTGACAAAGTTGCGGCGCACGGCCGTGGTGTGGGGAGCGGTCATTCTTGTGCCTTCCTCGGGCAGTCAACAACAGCGTCGATGGCCGCTGTTCGGAGATAAGTATCTCGCCACGGGTTGCTCGGATTCCAGCTAGCCGTGAAATCTTATCCAGCCATTTCGCGATGTGGAAAGCGTTACATTAGCTCTAGCAAGGCTATGGTCCATCATGGCAATCATCCATAACGTACCTTATCTGCTGGTCACCTCGCCTATTCGGCTGGTCACTCGCCAACCTGCGCAGATATGGCAAACAAGTGGGAGAAAGTTGTAACTTTACTGACGCGCACGTCAAGCAATCTTGACGCGTTTCGCTATGTGTCGAATAAGCCAGCGAAATTCGGATATCCGTGCATCAGACCTTTGCAAGCCCGACGCGAACTTCTATTGCCTGGATGCTGGCAAGCGAGGTTCGGCGAGCCGGATGACGTGGTTACGGGGTGCAGCGCAATATGTGCAGATCTGCGACCGGAGTGACCCGAGGGGTGACACTCTTTATCAGGTGGAGGAGGGGTACCCGAGCGCACGTCACGGGGGTTTACCGGTCAAGGATGTCGGCCGGCTGCTGCTGCGTTGCTCCGATCGACCGGGACTTGTCGCGGCCGTGAGTGCATTCCTCGCAGGCGCGGGCGCCAACATCGTGTCGCTGGATCAGCACTCCACCGAGCAATCGGGCGGCACGTTCATGCAGCGGACGATATTTCACCTGCCCGGGCTGACGGCCGCGCGCGACGCTCTCGAACGGGATTTTCGTGAGCAGGTCGCCACGCGGTTCGATATGGATTTCCGGTTGACCGAGGCCGCGAAGCCGAAACGCGTCGCAATCATGGTGTCAAAGGAAGATCACTGCCTGCTCGATCTGTTGTGGCGCAATCGTCGCGGCGAGCTCGATATTTCGGTCGTGATGGTGATTTCCAACCATCCCGATCTCGCCGATCAGGTGCGCCCGTTTTCGGTGCCATTTCTGCATGTGCCGGCGACCAAGGATAATCGGGTGGAAGCAGAGCGCCGCCAACTCGACTTGTTACGCGGGAACGTCGATTTGGTGGTACTGGCGCGGTACATGCAGATCCTCACACCGCAGTTTCTCGCCGAAGTGGGTTGTCCAATGATCAACATTCATCATTCGTTTCTGCCCGCCTTCATCGGGGCGGCGCCGTACCGGAGGGCGAAGGAGCGGGGCGTCAAACTCGTCGGCGCCACCGCCCATTACGTGACCGAGGACCTTGACGACGGCCCGATCATCGAGCAGGACGTGGTGCGCGTCGACCACCGCCACGGCGTCGACGATCTGGTGCGTCTCGGCGCCGATGTCGAGCGCCTTGTGCTGTCCCGGGCGGTGCTATGGCACTGTGAGGACCGCATCATCCGATATGGCAATCAGACGGTCGTGTTCTGAGCGGTTTAGGAGAGAAGAGAAGTGGTGAAGAAGTTCAGCGGGCTGGATGAGTTCGTCGCTGCCCAGGGCAGCCAGCTCGGTCCCACCGATTGGCTGGAGGTCACACAGGAGCGTGTCAATCTCTTCGCCGACGCCACCGACGACCATCAGTGGATCCACGTCGATCCCGAGCGTGCGGCGAACGGGCCGTTCGGCGGGACGATCGCACATGGCCTGCTGACGCTGTCACTGCTGCCGCACTTCACACACCAGCTATACACCGTCGACAACATCGCGATGGCCGTCAATTACGGGTACAACAAGGTGCGCTTTATCACCCCGGTGCGGGTGGGGTCGAAGATCCGGGCACGCGCGGAGATCGCCAAGGTCGATCAATTGGACGGCGCGGTGCAGGCGACGGTGCCGGTCACGGTCGAGATCGAGGGTTCGGACAAGCCGGCGGCCGTTGCGGAGTCGATCGTCCGGTTTATCGGCTGAGACTCTCTGATCGCGTCAGGTCAGTACTGCGTCGAGCCCTGGTCGACCGAGAGGGCTTCCGCCGTGATGAATTTCGATTCGTCGCTTGCGAGCCAGCACACCGCATCCGCGATGTCCTCGGGCTGGGCCGCCCAGTCCGGTAGGAACGGCGTGAGCATGTGGGCCAGCTGCGGATAGGACTCCATGGTCTTCGCGACGGAGGCAACCATGTCGCCCGACCCCATCGCCGTGTTGACCGGACCGGGATGCACGCTGTTGACGCGGATCCTGTGCTTGCCGAGTTCGGCCGCGAACGCCCGCGCCATGCCAGTGACGGCGTGCTTGCTGGCCGTGTAGTGGATCATGAACGGCTGCATCTTTTTTCCGGCCGCGGAGCTGATCAGGATGATTGAGCCGCCCCGGCCGCCGTCGATGATCTTCTGCGCCCCGGCCATCACGGTGTTCCAGGTGCCGGTCACGTTGATGTCCATGACGTCGCGAAAGTCCTCTGCCGTGATGGCATCCCAGGTCTGCGGGGCGGCGACGCCGGCGTTGGCGACGATGATGTCGAGCCGCCCCAGTTCCGCCACCCCGTCGTCGACTGCCTTGCGCAGACCCTCGAGATCGCGAGTGTCGACGACCGACGCGAGGATGCGGCCGCCCGTAGCCTTCACCAGCCGCGTGGTTTCGGCGAGATCCTCGGGAGTCGCAGGGTCGTAGCGCACACAGGACGGCAGCTTTCCCGCGATGTCCACGGCGATGATGTCGGCGCCCTCATTGGCCATCCGGACGGCATGGGCGCGGCCCTGGCCGCGCGCCGCTCCGGTGATGAAAGAGACCTTGCCCGCGAGCCGCCCGGTCATTTGCGCGCCGCCTTCTGTGCGGCCTTGACCAGATTCGATCCGATGATCAGCCGCTGGATTTCGCTGGTGCCCTCGTACAAGCGCAGCAGCCGCACGTCTCGGTAGATCCGTTCGACTGGCACCTCGCGCATGTAGCCGCTGCCGCCATGCACCTGCACGGCGAGATCGGCTACCCTGCCTGCCATTTCGGTGCAGTACAGCTTGGCCGCCGACGGCGCGATCCGTCTGTCCTCACCAGTCACCCAGAGCCGCGCGGTATCGCGGACCAGTGCCCTCCCGGCTAGCACGCCGGTCTGCTGATCGGCGATCATCGCTTGCACCAGTTGGAAATTCCCGATTGGAGTGCCGCCTTGTGTCGCGGTGGCGGCGTAGGCGACGGATTCGTCGAGGGCGCGCTGCGCGATTCCGACGGCCAGCGCTGCGATGTGCACACGGCCGCGGGCGAGTGAGGTCATCGCAGCCCGGTACCCGATGTCTTCGCTTCCGCCGATCAGTGCCCCGTCGGGCACCCGGACGTCGTCGAAACTGACGTCGGCGGTCCAGGCGCCTTCCTGGCCCATCTTGGCGTCCTTGGCGCCGACGGCGACGCCCGCTGTGTCTGCGGGCACCAGGAAGACCGCGATGCCGGCGCCGTCGTCGTCGGCAGGTCGGGTGCGGGCGAAGACAACGAACAGATCGGCCATCGGCGCATTGGTGATGAACCGCTTCTGCCCGTTGATGATCCAATCTCCGCCATCGCGAACGGCCTTCGTGCGCAGCCCCGACGGATTAGACCCCGCGCCGGGCTCGGTCAGCGCGAAGGAGGCCACGAGCCCCGACGCCATCGGCTCCAGCCAGCGGGCCTTCTGTTCGTCGGTGCCGAACCCGACCAGCACCTGCCCGGCGATGCCGTTGTTCGTGCCGAACATCGAGCGCAGCGCCAGCGACGTGTAGCCCAACTCCATCGCGAGCTCGACATCCTGGGCGAGGTTGAGCCCGAGGCCGCCCCACTCCTGTGGGATCGCGTAGCCGAAGAGCCCCATCTTCGCGGCCTGCTCGCGGAGGTCGTCGGGGACCCGATCCTCGGCCAGAATCTCCTGCTCACGTGGGACCACTGCGGTGCGGACGAAGTGACGAGTCTGGGCCAGGATCTCCTGGAAATCGTCGTCGCTGACTTCGGTGGTCATCGCGCTCCTCTGCGGCGAGTGGGGCCAAGGACTCCGGAAATCATATATGAAATATGATGTTCCATTGACGGAGCCCTGCTTAGGGCCTGACCAGCGAAAAGGGGTGATCAGGTGTCGTTGCTGACCGATCAGACCGCGGTAATCACCGGCGGTGCGCAGGGTCTCGGGTACGCCATCGCCGAGCGGTTCATCGCAGAGGGCGCGCGAGTGGTGCTTGGCGATCTGGACCTCGGCGCGACCGAGGCGGCGGCCAAGCAACTCGGCGGCCAAGACGTCGCGCTGGCGGTGCAGTGTGACGTGACGCAGGCCGCCGAGGTCGATGCGCTCGTCGCCGCCGCCGTTGACCGGTTCGGCGGCCTGGACATCATGATCAACAACGCCGGCATCACCCGCGACGCGACGCTCCGCAAGATGACGGAGGAGCAGTTTGACCAGGTCATCGCCGTCCACCTGAAGGGCACGTGGAACGGAACCAAGGCGGCGGCAGCGATCATGCGCGAGAACAAGCGCGGGGCGATCGTGAACATGTCCTCGATCTCAGGCAAGGTCGGCCTTGTCGGACAGACCAACTACTCGGCGGCCAAGGCCGGCATCGTCGGCATGACCAAGGCCGCCGCCAAGGAGCTCGCCCATCTTGGGGTGCGGGTCAACGCGATCCAACCGGGACTGATCCGCTCGGCGATGACAGAGGCCATGCCCCAACACATTTGGGATCAGAAACTGGCAGAGGTGCCGATGGGTAGAGCCGGCGAGCCTGTCGAAGTGGCCAAAGTCGCCCTGTTCCTCGCCAGCGATCTGTCGTCGTACATGACCGGAACCGTCCTCGAAGTCACGGGTGGGAGGCACATTTGAGCGAGTCGCTGACTCGTCGAGATCGACGAAATGGCGAGATCTACTCGCACTTTTCCGCCCGTTTGGCCGTTTCGGCGAAGGAGAGATGAAGCATGCGTGAGGCCGTTATCTGTGAACCAGTTCGGACGCCGATCGGCCGTTACGGCGGCATGTTCAAGGCGCTGACCGCCGTCGACCTCGGTGTCGCCGCGCTGAAGGGTCTGCTGGAGCGCTCCGGAATCGATCCGGCCGCCGTGGAGGACGTCGTCCTCGGTCATTGCTATCCCAGCAGCGAGGCGCCCGCGATCGGGCGCGTGGTGGCGCTGGACTCCGGACTGCCGGTGAGTGTTCCCGGCATGCAGGTCGACCGCCGCTGCGGGTCGGGCCTGCAGGCCGTCATCCAGGCGGCCCTGCAAGTTGCCAACGGCGACAACGACGTTGTGATCGCAGGCGGGGCTGAGAGCATGAGCAACGTCACGTTCTACTCGACCGACATGCGCTGGGGTGGCGCCCGAGGTGGAGTGAAGGTACACGACAGCCTCGCCCGTGGCCGGACCACGGCAGGCGGTCGTCACTATCCGGTGCCGGGCGGCATGCTGGAGACCGCGGAAAACCTGCGTCGGCAGTACGGAATCCCACGCCAGGAACAGGACGAACTGGCCGTGGCTTCACATCAGCGGGCGGTTGCCGCTCAGAAGGACGGCATCCTGGCCGAGGAGATCATTCCGGTCGCGGTGCCGACTCGCCAGGGCGAGGAACTGATCGACACCGACGAGCATCCCAGGGCGGATACGTCGGTCGAGGCGTTGAGCAAGCTGAAACCCGTTCTGCTGGCTAATGATCCAGAGGCGACCGTGACCGCGGGCAATTCCAGCGGCCAGAACGACGCCGCGTCGATGTGCATCGTCACGACCGAACAGAAGGCAGCCGAACTCGGGCTGACCCCGTTGGTCCGGCTGGTCTCATGGGGGTCGGCGGGCGTCGCGCCGAACATCATGGGCATCGGGCCGGTGCCCGCGACCGAAGCCGCACTCGGTAAGGCGGGGCTGAAGCTGTCCGATATCGACCTGATCGAACTCAACGAGGCGTTCGCCGCCCAGGCGCTGGCGGTGATGCGCGAATGGAAGTTCGGCCCGGCCGACCTCGAACGGACGAATGTGCACGGTTCGGGGATCTCGCTCGGACACCCGGTCGGCGCGACCGGCGCCCGGATGCTCGCGACGCTGGCGCGCGAACTGAATCGCCGCGGCGCCCGCTACGGCCTGGAGACGATGTGCATCGGTGGCGGGCAGGGCCTCGCGGCCGTGTTCGAGAGGATCGGCGAATGACACGGCTCGCTCAGACGCTCGGCCTGACCGAGTTTCAGACCGAAATCGTCACGACGGTACGGCAATTCGTCGACAAGGAAGTGATTCCGACCGCGCAGGAACTCGAGCACACCGACACCTACCCCCAGGCGATCGTCGATCAGATGAAAGAAATGGGTCTGTTCGGCCTGATGGTCCCGGAGGAGTACGGCGGTCTCGGCGAGTCCCTTCTCACCTATGCGCTGTGCGTCGAGGAGCTTGCGCGCGGCTGGATGAGCATCTCGGGCGTGATCAACACCCACTTCATCGTCGCTTACATGATCCGCCAGCACGGCACCGACCGCCAGAAGCAGCATCACCTGCCGCGGATGGCGACAGGTGAGACGCGCGGCGCGTTTTCGATGTCCGAGCCCGAATTGGGCTCCGACGTCGCCGCCATCCGCACGCGGGCCAAGCGCAACGCCGACGACACCTACACCATCGACGGTCAGAAGATGTGGCTGACCAACGGCGGCAGCTCGACCTTGGTCGCGGCGCTGGTGCGCACCGACGAGGGAGCCGACAAGCCACACCGCAACCTGACCGCATTCCTGATCGAGAAGCCCACCGGTTTCGGTGAAGTCGCGCCGGGGCTGACAATTCCTGGCAAGATCGACAAGCTCGGCTACAAGGGCATCGACACCACCGAACTGATCTTCGACGGCTATGTCACGAGCGCCGGCGACATCCTCGGCGAGGCGCCGGGCCAGGGCTTCTTCCAGATGATGGACGGCATCGAAGTCGGCAGGGTCAATGTCTCGGCCAGGGCGTGCGGCGTCGGCATCCGTGCCTTCGAACTGGCGGTGCGATATGCACAGCAGCGCCACACGTTCGGCAAGCCGATCGCTGACCATCAGGCGATCGCGTTCCAATTGGCCGAGATGGCAACGAAAATCGAGGCGGCACACCTGATGATGGTCAACGCCGCGCGGCTGAAGGACTCCGGCGAACGCAACGATGTCGCCGCGGGAATGGCCAAATACCTGGCAAGCGAGTTCTGCTCCGAGGTCACCCAGCAGAGCTTCCGGATTCACGGCGGCTACGGCTATTCCAAGGAGTACGAGATCGAACGGCTGATGCGCGACGCCCCCTTCCTGCTGATCGGTGAGGGCACCAGCGAGATCCAGAAGAACATCATCAGCAAGCGACTGCTCGCCGACTACCGGATCTGACCATGACCGCACCCGATTTCGCCTTCCGGCCCCAGCTGGCCGAGGACGTCGCGCGTCACGTGCGCAAGCGCATCTTCGACGGCACCTACGCCGCGGGGCAGTACATCCGCCTGGATCAGTTGGCTGCGGAATTGGGTGTCAGTGTCACTCCGGTGCGTGAGGCGCTCTTCGTCCTGAGCGCCGAGGGTCTGCTGTCGCAGCAGCCGCGGCGCGGTTTCGTCGTCGTAGAGGTGACGGGCCGAGATCTCACGGACGTGGCGAATGTGCAGGCCCACATCGGTGGTGAGCTCGCAGCGCGGGCGGCGGTCAACATCACCGACGAGCAGTTGCGGGAGTTGGAGAAGATCCAGACCGAGCTGGAAGACGCCTACGCCAGCGATGACGACGACCGCGCGGTTCGGCTCAACCACGAGTTCCACAAGGCGATCAACGTGGCCGCCGATTCGCCCAAGCTCGCCCAGCTGATGTCGCAGATCACCCGCTACGCACCGGAATCGGTGTTCCCGACGATCACGGGTTGGCCGGAGCAGTCGACCGAACATCATCGGAAGTTGTTGGCGGCGCTGGAGCGGCGCGACGAAGATCTTGCCCGCTCCGCGATGTCAGAGCACCTTGCCGCCGGGGCGGTGCCGTTGATAGAACACCTCACGCAACGAGGCGTCGTCGATTAACTGCTCGGCGCAGGTGATCTCAGCGGTCGGCGTCGGTGAAGCGGATGATGCCTCGGATGTTGCGGCCGTCGAGCATGTCGAGATAGCCGTCGTTGATCTCTTCGAGCCGGTATTCGCGCGTCACCATGTCGTCGAGGTTCAACTTGCCCGCCTGATAGAGCGAGAGCAGCATCGGGATGTCGTGCTGTGGGTTGCCGTGGCCGAAGATGCTGCCCTGCAGGTTCTTCTGCGACAAGGTCAGGGCGGCCACGTTGAGCGTCACATCGGTCTCCATCACGGCGCCCATCGCCGTCAACACACACGTTCCGCCTTTGGCGGTGATCGACAGGTATCTTTCGATGTCCGCGCCGTTGATTCTGCCGACGGTGACGATGACCTTGTGCGCCATGCGGCCCGCGGTCAGCTCGGCGATCTGCGCGAGCGCCGTTTCGATGTCCGAAGATGCCTTGGTGGCGCCGAATTTGAGCGCAAGATCGTGCTTCCATTCGGCTGGCTCGACGGCGAACACGTGACGCGCGCCCGCGTTCACCGCGCCCTGCAGCGCCGACATCCCGACGCCGCCGAGGCCGACGATGACTACATCCTCGCCCGGCCGGATATCGGCGGCTCGCGTCGCCGAGCCCCATCCTGTTGTCACGCCGCAGCTGACGAGCGCGGCGGCCTCGAAGGGGATGGTCAAATCGATCTTGACCAGCGAGGTCCGATGCACGACCAGATATGGCGAGTACGTCCCCAGCAACGCGTACGGGTAGACGTTCTGCTCGCGCGCCTGAACCCGAAACGTCCCGTCCGACACGGATGTCCCTGACATCAGTCCCATTCCGAGATCGCACAGGTTGCGCTGACCGGTCTGACACGACCGACACACGCCGCAGGACGGGATGAATGAGGCGGCGACGTGATCGCCGGGCGCCATGTCGTCGACGCCGTCGCCGACCTCGACGACAACGCCTGCGCCTTCGTGCCCCCCTAGCACCGGGAATGCCGCAACCGGAATATCGCCGGTCACGATGTGGTGGTCGGAGTGGCACATGCCCGCTACTTCGAGTGCGACCTTGACCTCACCCTTGCGCGGGTCACCGATCTCGATCTCCTCGACCGACCACGGCTGGTGGAAGTCCCAGACGAGCGCACCTTTGGTTTTCATTGCGAAGCCTCCAGTTGAGTGGTCAGCATCTGTCTCAACTCATGAACGTCGACCTTGCCGGTGCTGCCGCGGGGAATGGCGTCATCGGAGTCGACCAGCAGCCACACCGTCGGAATCTTGAAGGAACTCAGCCGCTTTCGCGCTGCCGCATGCAACTGTTCGACGGTGGTGTCGCCTATCACGACGGCGCCCACGGCGCCAGAGACATCGGTGACGAACGCGTTGTCGACCCCGTCGATGGTGCGCAGCGCCTGCTCGACCTCGCCGGGATAGACCGTCGCACCGCTGACCTTGAACATGTCGTCGGAGCGGCCGTGGTAGAACATGAAGCCGTTGTCGTCGAGGTGCCCGAGGTCGCCGGTCGGGTAGTAGCCGTCCGGCGTGAACAACTCTTCACGGCCACGCCGGCAGACGCCCCGCAACGTGTGCGGGCCGCGGATCTGGATGATGCCGATCGTGCCTGCGGGAAGCGGTTCGCCGGAGTCGGGATCGACGATCCGTACCTCCATCCCGTCAAAGGGCTTACCGCAGCTTCCCCATGCGGATCGCGGCATATCGGTGTCGGCGGGATAGCCGCAGTACGGCCCGAAGGACTCGGTCATCCCGAACAACCTCGCGCGTGCCCCCCGCTCCGAGCGTTGCTCAGGCGGGAGCAGCGCCTCCAGGCTGCCCGGCCGCAACGCGGACAAATCCGCTCCGACAGAGGCGGATTGGCGTGCCAAAGCCTCGGCCTGGTCGGGCCAACCGCGGAACAGCGTGACTCGTTCGCGCTCCAGCAGGTGCAGCGTCGTCTCCGGCCGGGGAATCTCCTCGGTGACGAGGGTGGCGCCCGCCAGCAGCGCGGACAGCACGCCGCTGCCGAAACCGCCCACCCAGAAGAACGGCATCGGCAGGTACAGCCGAGCATCTGCGTCGATGCAGCGGGCGGCCAGGCCGGATCGCACCGCGGCCAATGCGTTGCGGTGCGAGTGGATGACTCCCTTCGGCGGTCCGCTGCTTCCCGAGGTGAACATGATGACAAGCGTGTCGCTGGGCGTGACCGCCGCTGCCATGGCGTCGACCATCTGATCGCCGCCCGCATTCGGCAGTTGCTCAGGCGTCCAAACCTTGCGCAGCGCAGGAAGTTCGGGGGCTTTCAATACGTCGGCAAGATCGTCGTGATAGCGATGGCCGCGGAACTCTTCGACCGCGATCAGTACCTGCACGGAGGCCGCCCGCAGTTGAGCCACCAACTCGGGGGGCTGCAGCAGGGTGCTCAACGGCACCAGCACCGCGCCGATGCGTGTCAGCGCCACGGCGATCTGCACCCACTGCACGCGATTCGGCATGATCAGACCGACCCGGGTCCCCTTGCCGATGCCGGCTCCGATGAATGCGGCCGCCATGGCGCGGGTGGTGTCGTCGAGCTCGGCGTAGCTGATCCGGGACTCGGTGTCGATGACCACCGGCTTGTCACCGTGCTGTTGTGCGCGAATCCTGACCAGTTGGTCGACGGTGTCACGCATCGAACATCTTCTGTAGCGCGGTGAGGTCGACCTTGCCGCTGGAGAGCACCGGTATCTCGGAACGCCGCACGGCGGCGAACCGTCTCGGAATCTTGTAGGCGGACAGCTCCGCCTCGAGTTGATCGCGCAGGGCGGCCTCGTCGAACTCGGCGCCGTCCTCGACCGCGACGACCGCGGCGACCAGCTGTCCCCGCTCGGCGTCGGGGAGTCCGAGCACATGCGCGACGGTCCCGCCGGCCACCTTGGCGATCGCACGCTCCACCTCAGCGGGTGCGACGTTGGCGCCCGCCGTCTTGATCATCGCATCGCGTCGCCCGATGAAGTACACGAAACCGTCGGCGTCGGTGCGAACGAGATCGCCGGTGTGAAACCAGCCGTCGGCGTCGAAGCACTCCTCGCGGCTGCGCTTGTAGTACCGCTGCATCACATGCGGCCCGCGGATGCAGAGCTCGCCGTCGACGACTTTGGTTTCGAAGCCCGGCACCGGCCTGCCGAACGAACCGCGCCGGTGCTCGGGTTGATCGGACTCGTCCTCGCTGATGGTGATGACGCTGCCCGCTTCGGTCATGCCGAGCATGGTGTGCCGCAACTCGGGATCGGCAGGCCGGACATCGGGCGCCATGATCGGGTACAGGTTGCCACGGCGCATCGAGGACAGATCGCGCCGCGAGAGGCTGGGGTGACGGGCAAGGTGGGCGATGCCTGCCACGAAACCGTTCGTCATGGTCGGCTTCTCGGCCTCGAGCAGATCCAGCGTCTCGCCGGCATCGATGGCGTTGGAGCACACCAGGGTCGAACCGGCGAGCAGGGTGGCCAGCACCGCGAACGCGATTCCGCCGATCCAGAAGAACGGCGAATTGCAGAACAGTTTGTCCTCCGAGGTCAACCCGCGGATCTCGTTGAGGACCCTCTGGTGCTCCAGAAGCGATGTGTGCGTGTGAACCACGCCCTTGGGAGCGCTCGTCGACCCCGACGTGTACACGATGGCCACTGGATCCGATTCCTCGACGTCGTCTTCCATTGCCTCGAGCAGCGCGGTGTCGACCGTCTCATCGGGTTCGTAGTCGATCAGGACGTGGCGCAGCAACGGGGCAACGTCCTTGCTGTCGGCGAGGCGTGTCCGGTAGTCGTGCGATCGGAAGGAGGAAGCGGCCAGCAGGATTTCGGTGTCGCTGTCGGCCAGTTGTACCGCGAGCTCCGGGGCAGTGGCGAAGGTCGAAAACGGTATGACGACAGCGCCGATGCGTGCCGCGGCTAACATCGCGACAATCCACGCTGCTCCGTTCGGGAAGAGTACGCCGACGTGGGAGCCCTTTCCCGCGCCGAGAGCGATCAGACCGCGTGCCAGTTGGGCCGAGCGGCGGTCGGCCTCCAGATAACTCAGGCGTTCGGTGTCGCACACCAGCAGCGGGTGCTCTGCCCGGTCGCGGGCCTGGCGGCGCAGCACGTCGCCGACGGTCAGCGAGTCACTTGGCATGTTCGACGGGATGGCTGAAGAACTCTTTGACCGCACCGAGGTCGGCCTTACCGGACGGTGTTCTGGGGATCTGGTCGACGATGGCGATGTCGGTGGGAATCTCGTAGCGCGCCAGGCGCGTTCGCAAGAATTCGACCAGCGCCGTGGTGTCCGTGGCGTCCCGCAGCTCCACCATCGCGACCGGTGTTTCGCCGAGGCGGTCGTCGGGCCTGCCGACCACCGCCGCCCCGCGCACCGCGGGATGGCTCTCCAGCGCGGTGCGTACGTCGTCGGGCATCACCTTGAAGCCGCCACGGATGATCACTTGATCGGCGCGGCCCAGGATCCAGAGGAATCCGTCAGAGTCGATGCGCGCCATGTCCGTGGTACGCATCCACTCCGCAGCCGGTCCCAGCTGACCGGGTTTGACCTCCAACAGTCCGGCCTGGTCCGGACCCAGTGGGGCGCCTTCGTCGTCGACGACCCGCAGCTGTGCGCCGAGGCTGGGCCTGCCCACGCTGCCACGCTTGTCGTGCCAGTGCTTCTGGTAATCGGCCAGCGTCCATCCGGCGACCCCGCCACCGAATTCGGTTGCGGCGTAAGATGTCAGAACGGGTATGTCGAACTTTTCGGTAAACGCGTCGGCATCGTCCGCCGACAGCGGTGCGGTACCCGACGTCACTGCTCGGATGCTCGCCAAGTCGTCGCGGGTCAGATCCGAATGCAACACCATGCGCAGGGCCGCGGGCACCAGCGACACCGCGCGGGGGCGGTGCCTGCGCACGGCTTCGGCCCACTGATCGAGCTCGAAGCGGTCCAGCAACGCGAAAGGCCGTGCCTCACAAATACACTGCAGCACACGGAAGACGCCGCCGATGTGCACCATCGGGGCGTTGACGATCGCGACACCCTGACGCAGTTCCGTCGGGGCCGGTGAGTGGGCTGCTTCGGGCCCGATCACGCTGCGTGCCAGCATGTCGTAGGTAAGGTCGATTCGCTTGGGCGGACCGGTCGTACCGCTCGTCAGCATCCGTACCGCGACCTCGGGGCGACCCGCCGTGCTGCCTCGGCCCGGCGTGACCAGGGGTGCGCCTGCCAAGTTCGAGATCGAAACCAACGTCGGGCCCACGGGAACCAGCGATGCCAGGTCATCGGACGCACCAACGATAAAGGGAAGATCCAGCGCCTCGATGTCCTCGCGAGTACGGTCGTCGCCTCGGGACGGGTTGATGACGACGACCGTTCCGCCGGCGAGAAGCACGCCCAGGAACGCCGCCACGTGTGAGGGCCTGTTACGCAGCAGGATCCCGACCTGACGCGGCCCTACGTCGAGTGCCTTGATGGCTCCGGCGAGTCCTGCGACCTGTCGCCATGTCGACCATTGGCCGTTGTACTCGATCGCTGCGGCGTCGGGCTGCAACTCCAGCACGTCGCCGATCCGCAGGGTGAGCGCGTGAGCGGGCATCACCGCACCCTCGGCTTGGTCGACGCTCCGTTGCCGCGGGCGGCCAGTTCGGCTTGTCCGAGGGGATTTCCGAGCCTCGTGTAGATCAGATTCTGCTCCAGCGCCGCACGATAGGGCTTGTCCAGCGACTCCCAGATCGCCTTCACGGTGCCCTGAGTGGCAGACGGCGGCTTGGCGGCGATCGACGCCGCGATCTCGTGCGCGCGCTCCCAGAGCCGATCGGCAGGCACTACCTCTGACACCAATCCGATCCGCAGTGCGGTGTCGGCGCTGACGCGTTCGTCGTTGCCCATCAACGCGATTCGCAAGGTTTCGCCGAGACCGACGCGGCGCATCAACCCGACCGGCTCCAACGCGCACACCAAGCCCGCGCTGACATGGGAGTCGAAGAACGTCGCATCCGCCGAGCAGATCACCACGTCGGACTCGTTGACGAAGTAGAACGCACCCGCGGTGCACATGCCGTGGACGGCGCACACTACGGGCTTCCACATCTTCTGCCACTTCGGGCTCAGCGCTTCGCCAGGATCCTCGTGATTCCACACGTTGTCCGGTTGGCCAAAGGAGGACTTGATGTCAAGACCGGCGCTGAACGCCCGGTCGCCTGCCGCGCGAAGCACGACGGCGTTCACCGAGTCGTCGAGTTTTACGATGCGCCAGGCCTGCGCCATCTCCTCGCACATCGTCCGGTTGAACGCGTTGAGGGAATCGGGCCGGTTCAGCGTGATGGTTGCGACGTGACTGGCTTCGTCCACGTCGAGCAGGATCGTTTCAAAGGCCGTCATCGGCACTGCCAGTTGGGGGCGCGCTTTTCCATGAACGCCTTCGGTCCCTCGAGTGCGTCTTCGGTGCGAACCACGCGCTCGCGGAACGTCTCGGCGAGGATTTCGGCCTCGTGCAGCGGCAGGTCGAGTGTCTTGTGGATGGCCAGTCGCGTGCCGCGGACGGCAAGCGGCGCATTCGAGTTCACGATGTCGGCGATCTCGTGGGCACGCTCGAGCAGCCTGTCGTGCTCGACGACCTCGCTGATCATGCCGAGGTCGTATGCCCGCTGTGCGCTCATCCGCTCGTGCTTGCCCATGAGCGCCATCCGCAGCGCGACATTGCGGGGCAGCACCCGGGCCAGCCGTACCATCTCGCGGCCGGCCACCAAGCCGATGCTGACGTGGGGGTCGAAGAACGTCGCCTTGTCGGAGGCGATGGCGATGTCGCCGGTGGTGATCCAGTCCAGGCCTGCGCCACAGCACAATCCGTTGATGGCGGCCAGCACGGGCTTGGCCATTCTGCGAAACGGCGGCGTGCCCTCTTGCGGGGCCTCCCACTGGTCGTAGGTGGACAGATAGGGCCGCTCGTAAATCACCCGGCCGTCCTCGGGGATCTCCCCGACGTCGGCGCCGGTGCAGAACGCGCGGCCAGTACCGGTGACGATAAGGATCCAGATGTTGTCGTCGCTTTCGGCCTCGTCGTACGCGGCGCGCAGCTCACTGATCATGGCCGGGCTGAGCGCGTTGAGCGCATCGGGCCGGTTGAGCGTGATCGTCGCCTTGTGGCCGTCGACCTCGTACTTGATGTACTTCATTTAGTCACCTTCCACCGAACTTCGGTGTGCGCTTTTCCCGGAACGCCGCTAGACCTTCTTTGAAATCGGCTGTCCGGCATGACAACTCCACGTTGAACAGCTCCTGCGTCATTGCCTGGTCCAGGGTGGCGTGCTGGCCGTAGTTGATCGCCTGCTTGGCCAGCCCGATGGCCACGGTCGGCCCCGCTGCCAGTCGCGTCACCAGTTGTTCGGTGACATTCTCGAGTTCGGCCGAGCTCACGCTGCGGTGAATCAGCCCCCAGTCCGCGGCGTCGCGGCCACCCACCTTCTCGCCGAGCAGCAGCATCTGCTTGGCGCGCGCCAGGCCGATCAGCCGGGGCAACAGCCACGTTGAGCCGGAGTCGGGGGAGAAGCCACGGCCGACAAACGGCTCCCAGAACACGGCGTCGTCGGCCGCGACGGTGAAGTCGGCGGCCAGGGCCAGATTGCAGCCAAGGCCGACGGCCCAGCCCTGCACGCTGCAGACCACCGGCAGCTGGATGTCATGGACGAGTTCGATCACGCGGTTGGCGGTGTGCGGAATCCGCCGAACGAGATCGCCGGTCCGCGGCCGCTGTCCGGCGCTGTTGGTGGCCACCCAGTCCGCACCGGCGCAGAAATCGCCGCCCGCACCGCGGATGTGGACGACTCGCAGTGAATCGTCGGTCGCGGCGCCGGTCAGTAGAGCGACGAACGCGTCGATCATCGAATGACTGAGGGCGTTGCGTCGCGACGGACGATCGAGCGTGAGCCGAAGGACATCGCCGTCCCGCGATGCCGTCACCGAGCCGTCGGCTTCGACGTCAGTCACCGTTGAATCCGCCAATCCTTAGCTATACGGTTAGCCATACAGTATTGCTATCCTGTACAAGTTAGCAAGGAAAGCGCGCTAACGGAACATGGAAGAGGAGCCATGGCGGAAGGCACACCGCGATACGGCGAGCAGCCACTGGCGCAGACGGTCGCCGCCGCGGGCGCGCTTCGGCGCCTGACCGGGATGCTGCTGTCCTTGGAGCATGAGCATCCGATCGTCGACGCCATGCTCGCCCAATTCGCCGATTGGGAGCGGGAGTTGGCGGGCGTGGTCCCGGTAGACCCGACTCCCCGGATCGGGGCGGGCGGCGAGGAGAAACGCGTATATCTGGACCACGCGTTCGACGTCGGCGCGTACAACCCGTGCTTTCCCGAGTACACCTTCGATCACCTCGACGACGAGACCGCCACCGGCCGCGTCACGTTTCCTGTCGTGTACGAAGGTCCACCGGGACTGGTGAACGGCGGCTTTCTCGCCGTGTTCTTCGACTGCATCACCCAACACCAGAGTTGCGCGGCTAGGCGCACGGGTAAGACGCGCTCACTGACGGTGACGTTCCGTCGACCCACGCCGATCCTCACCGAACTTCGTTTCGACGTCGCGCGGTCCGAAGACGAGGGCAGGGTCACGTCGACAGCGCGCCTGCTGTTGGGCGACGAAGTGCTCTGCATTGGCGAGTTCAAGACGGTGGCGAATTCACCGGACAAACTGACCGGTTTCCGATTCGGCGAGCGGCGGGTCAAGAACTAGTGGTCGTCCACCGAATTCGCCAACCTCGCGTCGCCGAAATCGTGGCCTCGCGGCTGCGGGAGGACATCCTGTCCGGCCGGCTCAAGGAAGGCGATGTGCTGCCGTCGCAGGAGAGCCTGTTCTCCGAGTTCGGCGTGAGCCCGCCCGCGCTGCGCGAGGCGATCCACATCCTGGAAACCGACGGGCTGATCTCCGTGCGCCGCGGCAATGTCGGCGGGGCGGTCGTCCATCAGCCCTCGGCCGAGCGGACCGCGCACATGATCAGCATGGTGTTGCAGTCGCGGTCGTCGACACCGGCCGACGTGAGCGGTGCGTTGCTGCACCTGGAACCGATCTGTGCAGGGATGTGCGCCGCGCGCGAGGACCGGATGACTGAAGTGGTGCCGTACCTCGAGGCCGAAATCGACTTCCAGACAGAGCAATTCGATGACCTGACGCGGTATGTGCCGAATGCGCGACGCTTCCATGAAGCGATCGTATCCCGGTGTGGCAACGAGCCGATGATCTTGCTGATCGGCTCGCTGGAGTTGATCTGGTCGGCGCACGAGTCCTCGGTGTGGAGCGACGAAGGCGACCCGATGTCGCGCAAGACCATGCGCGCGGCGCTGCGCGATCACCAAAAGCTGCTGGACGCAATTCGGGACGGCGACTCCGCCCGGGCGGTGCAGCTTGCGCAGGACCACCTGGCCGCAGCCCGGCGCAACACCCTCGCCGTGGGCAGTGACAAAACCATTGAGGCCAAATTGATTTCCAGCACCGACCATCAGGAGTCCGTGAGATGACCAGCCCCGACGATCGTGTGCTCTTCGACGTGGATTCCGACAAGCGGATCGCGACCATCACGCTGAACAACCCGGGCCAGCGCAATTCGTACGACGCGACGATGCGCGACGCCGTCGCGGGCTACCTGGATCGTGTCGCGGAGGATGACGACATCACCGTGGTGTTGCTGCGTGGAGCCGACGGCGTGTTCAGCACCGGCGCGGACATGAACAACGCGTACGGCTGGTACGGCGATCGTGGCGAGAAGCCGGCCAAGAGCCGGCCCAGTCAGCGGCGGAGGCTGACTGTGGACCGCAAGTCGTTCGGCTTCTATCACAACCTCATGGGTTTTCCGAAGGTCACGGTGGGGGAGATCAGCGGATACGCATTGGGCGGCGGCTTCGAGATGGCGTTGATGACCGACATCTCGGTGATCGGGCGCGACACCAAGATCGGCATGCCGGCCACTCGCTTCCTCGGGCCAGCGCTGGGCAGCCTGCACATGTTCTTCCACCGGCTGGGTCCGGTGCTGGCGCGCCGGCTGCTGCTGACCGGCGACATCATCGAGGCGGGCGCCATCGAGCATTTGGGCACCTTCACCGAGACGTGTGACGCGGCCGCGGTGCCTGCCAGGGCCAGGTACTGGGCGGAGAAGGCCGCGAAGATGCCTGCCGACGGCGTCGTCATCGCCAAGGAAGCGTTCCGCCTCGTCGAGCAGAGCCAGGCCTACCAGGGCGAGGAAGTCGCCAGCTACCTGTTCCACGCGTTCGGCACGAACCTTCAGTTCGCGCCGGGGGAGTTCAACTTCGTCAAGACGCGGGCGCAGCACGGGACCAAGGAGGCGTTCCGGCTGCGTGACGAGCACTTCTACGTACCGGAGCCGTGAGTGACGTCGGTCACCTACTGGTAGCAATACAGTATCTGCTATTTTTGTAACGTCGCTTACGCCGAAAGCCGAGGTCGAGAACATGCCAACACCCGTCATCGTCGGTGCCGCCAGGACAGCCATCGGCCGGTCGTTCAAGGGGACGCTCGTCAACACTCCCCCCGAGACGCTGATCACCACAGTGCTGCCCGAGGTGGTTCGCCGATCCGGTATCGACCCGTCGGCCATCGACGACATCATCTTCGCCGAATCGCATTACGGTGGAGGCGATCTCGCCCGCTACGCGGCTGCGGCGACGGGTATGGAGGACGTCCCCGGCCAGTCGGTCAACCGCCACTGCGCGGGCAGCCTCACTGCGATCGGCAATGCCGCGGCGCAGATCGGTTCCGGCATGGAGCGGGCGCTCATCGCGGGTGGCGTGCAGTCGCTGTCGATGACGCCCCTGATGAATCAGCGGATCCCCGGGCCCGAGCTGACGTTCGAGGAGCGGTGGATGCCGCCGACACATCCGGAGACGCCGGATGCTCCGTGCAAGGACATGTCGATCACCGTCGGCTGGAACACCGCCCAGGCCGTCGGCATCACGCGTGAGGAGATGGACGCCTGGGCGGCGCGGTCGCATCAGCGCGCCGTGGCCGCGATCGATGCGGGCAAGTTCGTCGACGAGATCATCCCGCTCAAGGTGCAGCAGCTCGACGGATCGGTGATCGATTTCAGCGTCGATGAGCATCCGCGCCGTGACACGACGGTCGAGAAGCTGGCCGGCTTGAAGCCGTTGCATCCGGAGATCGAAGGGTTCTCGATCACCGCAGGCAACAGCAGCGGCACCAACGACGCCGCGGCCGCGGTGGCACTCGTCGATTACGCATACGCGGATGCCGAGAAGCTGACGAAGTTGGCGACCGTGAAGGCTTGGGCCGCAGCGGGTGTCGCTCCGCGCGACTGCGGGCTCGGTGCCGTCAAGGTCATCGGCAAGGTGCTGCAGCGCGCCGGGCTGAAGCCGTCGGACGTGGCGCTGTGGGAGATCAACGAGGCGTTCGCATCGGTGCCGATCGCGGCGTGCCGCGAATACGGCATCGACGAGGAGCTGGTGAACTTCTCCGGAAGTGGTTGCAGCCTCGGCCATCCCATCGCCGCGTCCGGTGCGCGCATGGTGACGACGCTTGTTTACGAATTGCAGCGGCGTGGCGGCGGCATCGGCGTCGCGGCGATGTGCGCGGGCGGTGGCCAGGGCGGCGCGGTCGTCATCGAGGTCTAGTCGCGATTTGGGCGCGCAAACGGTCGCTGAGCGGACGTTAGCGCGCCGAAATCACTAGCGCGTGGCGGGCGCCTTGCTTCGCGTCCGCGGGCCCGACGCCTTGGTCGCCTTGCGGGCGGTCTTCGCAGGCTTCTTGCCGCCGTCGTCCATGAGCCTGCCCGCGTGGTCGAGGATGCACTCGAGGCCGAACTCGAAGTTCTTCTCGTCGGCCGCGCCGATATGGTGACCCCTCGCCGTCACCTGCGCCAGCAGTGGCGTGGTTTCGGGGTCGATCGTCATCGTTTCCTCGATATCGCTCGGCCCCTCGTCGGCGGCCCGGTTCTTGTCTCGAAGTCGCTGTAGGACAACCGATCCGCGGACATGCACCGACACCGCGGAGTACGTGTCGAACGCGTCCTCGGCAGACAGGCCGGCCTCCACCAGGCTCGCGATCGCCTTCTCCACCTCCTGGACGCCGAGCTTGGCAGCCCGGGGGCTGAGCGCCGACCGAATGAGAATCAGATCGCATAGAATCGGGTTGCCGATGAACGTCTTTCGCATCGTGCGCGCGTGATTGCGCAACGTCTCACGCCAATCCTTGGCCTCGACGTAGGGCGTCGCGAAGACGTACTGGCGCAGTGCGCGATCGGTCATCGCATTGAGCAGATCGTCCTTCTTGCGGAAGTACCAGTAGATGCTCGTGACGCCGACGCCGAGGTGCTTACCGAGCAGCGGCATGCTCAAGTTGTCGATGCCGACTTCCTCCGCGAGTTCGAACGCGCCCTTGATGATGTCGTCGGGATTGATGGACCCGCGCTCGCGTCGCTGACGCTTCTCAGCGGTTGCTTGCTTTGCCACGAAGGGCACCTCCATCAAGTGCTTGGTGAACTGAATCTACCGGCAGCCATCGCCTGAACTGCGTCTTTGCATGCGTGTCGCCGCTCGGTCGTTACCGTCAACCCTACCGGGAACCATCCGGTCGATGGCGCCCACCACGTTCTCGCTCTTCTACTGTAAGACCTATAGTAAGCTTTTCTAGCAAATCGGGCGAAAGGTGAAAGACCAGCGGTGTCGGACGAAATTCTCACGGAGCGCCGCGGGCGGGTGCTCGTCATCACGATCAATCGGCCGGAATCGCGGAACGTGGTGAACCTCGCGGTCAGTAAAGGTCTCGCCGACGCGGTCGACGAACTGGACGACAGTGCGGACCTGTCGGTCGCGGTGATCACCGGCGCGGGCGGCAACTTCTGCGCGGGCATGGACCTGAAGGCCTTCGCCGCAGGTGAGGTCGTCGCGATTCCCGGTCGGGGCATCGGCTTCACCGAGCGGCCCCCGCGCAAGCCGCTGATCTCTGCGGTCGAGGGCTACGCGCTGGCCGGCGGAACCGAGGTCGTGCTCGCCACTGACCTGGTAGTGGCATCGCGCTCGGCGAAGTTCGGCATTCCCGAAGTCAAGCGCGGCCTGGTGGCCGCGGGCGGCGGGCTGTTGCGCCTGCAGAAGCGCATTCCGTACCAGAAGGCACTCGAACTCGCGCTGACCGGTAACAGCTTCACCGCGGAACAGGGTGAGGCGTGGGGCTTCGTCAACGTGGTGACCGAACCCGGTGAGGCGCTCGACGGGGCCATCGAACTCGCCGAGCGCATCACCGCCGACGGGCCGCTGGCCGTCGCGACCACGAAGGAGATCATGGTCAAGTCGGCGGACTGGAGCGAAGAAGAGATGTGGAAGAAGCAGCTCGAACACATCATTCCGATCTTCACCTCCAACGACGCCAAGGAGGGCGCGATCGCGTTCGCCGAGAAGCGCGCGCCCGAGTGGACCGGCATCTAAGAGTCACGCGCCATGGATCTCGGGCTGAAGGACGCCACCGCGGTCGTCGTCGGCGGTGGTCGCGGGATGGGATTCGCAGCCGCGCGGTGCCTCGCCGAGGACGGTGCGCGGGTGGCGGTCGTCGGGCGGACGAAAGATGTGCTCGAGCGGGCGGCAAAGGACCTGACCGAGTGCGGGAGTCCGGATGCGCTCGGGTTGGTCGCCGACACCACTGACGCCGGCCAAGTCCAGCGCGTGTTCGACGAACTGAGCGAGCGCTGGCACGGCGAGCTAAATGCGCTCATCAACGCCGTCGGTCCGAGCACTCGGGGCACATTCGAAGATCTCACCGACGCGCGGTGGCGGGAGGCCTTCGACGATGGCGTGATGGGCATGGTGCATTGCGTGCGATCGGCTCTTCCGATGCTTCGGAAGGCTGGATGGGCGCGGATCGTCAACTTCTCCGCCCATTCGACGCAACGTCAGACCGTCATTCTGCCGGCGTACACCGCCGCGAAGGCCGCCCTGACGAGCATCTCCAAGAACCTGTCGTTGTTGCTGGCCAAGGACGAAATCATGGTCAACGTCGTCTCGCCGGGCAGCATCGCTTCCGAAGCGCTGCGCGGCTGGGCGGACTCGGTGGGCGTCGACGGCAGCGACCCCTACGCGCTGATGGCCGCCATCGACAAGCACTTCGGTCACCCGGCGCATCTGCCTCGCGCCGGCCAGCCCGAGGAGATCGGGCCTGTCGTCGCGTTTCTCGCGTCGAAGCGCAACTCGTACATGACCGGCGCCAACATCAACGTCGACGGCGGTAGTGACTTCACCTAGGGAGTGAATTATGGCGACTGCCAAGGAAGCTCGCGAATGGGCACATGCAACGCTGCGTGGAATCGGCAACAGCCTCTACACGCCGTTCTGCGGTGACGACGGCGACGACATCGACTGGGACGCATACCGAAGGCTGGTGCGCTACTGCGTCGGGGAGCTGCGGCACCCGATGTTGTGGTGCACCAGCGGCGTCGGAGAGTTCTGGTCGCTGACGCTCGACGAGCGAAAACGCTTGCTGGAGGTTGCGATTGAGGAAGGCCGAGCAGCCGATCCAGACGTCGTCGTGCAGGCCTGCACCGCGGCGATGTCCGCCAAGGATTGTCTGGAGCTGACGCGACACGCACAGCAGGCTGGCGCCGACATCGTCTACCTCCAGACGCCGATGATGGAGGCCCATGGCGGAGAGGGTGTGCTGAAGTTCTTCCGCTACATCGCCGACCGCACCGACATCGCGCTCGGTATGTTCAACTCGCCGTCGTCCGGATACGTGTTGACGCCTACCGAAAGTGCACGCATCTACGACGAAGTCCCCGCTGTCTGCGCCACCAAGGAAGGAGCTTTCCGGCCGATGAGCAGCCGATTGCTGCATGAGCTCGCGTCCGATCTGGTCATCTGGGAGTGCGACCTGACGGTCTATCGCGCAGGCTGGCTGCGGGCAGGCATCGTCGGGCCCGCGCAGCTGGGCACAGCCGGCTATCTGTACGAAACTCCGCAGCAACCAATACTTTCCGAGTACTGGGACCTGATCTGGAACGGCCAGCTGATCGAGGCAATGGACTACGCGGAGAAGTCAGGGCTCGACCAATTCGGTGTGGACATGCGCTCCTGGTTCACCTGCTATCCCGGCAGGCCCGACTATTTCACGCACTGGGGCGGTGCATTCAAGTACGCGGCGTCGCTGCTCGGCCTACCCATCGGGGACTATCCGCATTCGCGGCCACCGCAGGCGGTGCTGCCAGAGGAGGGGCGAGCGCAGATTCGCGCGGCCTATCAACGCTTCGGTTTGGTCGGCGAATAGCGCCGCGAACCGATTGCGGAAGACGCTACCGATAGGTGTACAGTATGGGAATACATCGAGCTGGAAGCCGCTACTGAGGAGGTTCGCCGGGTGAGCGTGACCAGCGACACCGACCCGGTCCTGTACGAGGTTCGCGACACTGGTGTCGCGGTACTGACCCTCAATCGGCCCGAGCGGATGAACGGCTGGGGCGGCGGTCTCGCCACCGCGTTCTACGAGCGTCTCGACGATGCGGAGGCCGATCCCGCTGTCAGGACCATCGTGGTTACGGGCAAGGGACGAGCCTTCTGTGCCGGTGCGGACATGGGCAGCCTGAACACGATCAGCAATGCCACCGTCGACGGCGCAGGCGGGACCGACGTCGGCAAGCTGGTCGGCGCCCGGCATCCGCACTTCGTCATGACGATGCGCAAGCCTGTCGTCGCTGCGATCAACGGGGCCTGCGCGGGCATGGGGCTGACGATGGCGTTGGTCTGCGACGTCCGGTTCGCCGCTGCGGGAGCCAAGTTCACGACATCCTTCGCGCGACGCGGGCTGATCGCCGAGTACGGGATCTCGTGGATCCTGCCGCGCGTCGTCGGCTGGGGGACCGCGCTTGACCTGCTGCTGTCGGGGCGGGTGTTCCTCGCCGACGAAGCGGCCGAACTCGGGCTCGTCAAGGAAGTGGTGCCGCCCGACGAGCTGCTGCCGCGGGCGATCGGCTACGCCGAGGACATCGCCGCCAACTGTGCCCCCAGTTCTCTAGCGGTGATCAAACAACAGGTGTACGCAGACACCATGCGCGATGTCTTCGAAGCCAGCGACCGCGCCGAAAAGCTGATGCACGAGTCCATGCAGCGACCCGACTTCATCGAAGGCATCACGAGTTTCTTCGAAAAGCGCCCGCCCAACTTTCCGCCTCTGAAGGAGGACACGCCATGACACTCGATTACAAGGCGATCGATGTCGACAACCACTACTACGAAACGCTCGACTCCTGCACCCGGCATCTGCCCAAGGAGTTCAAGCGCCGCGGTGTGCAGATGGTGCAGGACGGCAAGCGCACTTGGGCCGTCATGGGCGAAAAGGTCAACCACTTCATCCCGAACCCGACGTTCGACCCGATCATCGAACCGGGTTGCCTCGATCTGCTGTTCCGCGGCGAGATCCCGGAGGGCGTGGACCCGGCGTCGCTGATGAAAGTCGACCGGTTGGGCGAGCATCCGGAGTACCAGAACCGCGATGCCCGAGTGAAGATCCTGGACAGGCAGAACCTCGAGACAGTGTTCATGCTGCCCACGTTCGCGTGCGGCGTCGAGGAGGCCCTCAAGCACGACGTCGAGGCGACCATGGCCACGGTGCACGCGTTCAACCTCTGGCTCGACGAGGACTGGGGTTTCGACCGTCCCGACCACCGGATCATCTCTGCACCGATCATCTCGCTGGCCGACCCGGACAAAGCCGTCGAAGAGGTCGAGTACGTATTAGGCAAGGGCGCCAAGATGGTGCTGGTGCGGCCGGCGCCGGTGCCGGGAGTGGTCAAGCCCCGTTCGTTGGGCGATCCGGTGCACGATCCGGTGTGGGCACGGCTGGCCGAGGCCGGGGTGCCGGTTGGCTTCCACCTGTCGGACAGTGGCTACCTTGCGATCGCTGCGCTGTGGGGCGGCAAGGCGACGTTCGAGGGGTTCGGCAAGAAGGACCCGCTCGATCAGGTGCTGCTCGACGACCGCGCCATCCACGACGCGATGGCCTCGATGATCGTCCATCAGGTGTTCACCCGGCACCCGAGGCTGAAAGTTGCGAGCATCGAAAACGGTTCGTACTTCGTGTACCGCTTGATCAAGCGCCTGAAGAAGGCCGCCAATACCGCGCCGTACCACTTCAAGGAAGACCCGGTCGAGCAGCTGAAGAACAACGTGTGGATCGCACCGTATTACGAGGACGACGTCAAGCTGCTCGCCGAAACCATCGGTGTCGACAAGATCCTGTTCGGCTCGGACTGGCCGCACGGCGAGGGGCTCGCGGATCCGATGGCCTTCACCGCCGACATCCCTCAGTTCCCCGAGTTCAGCGCCGAAGATACCCGGAAGGTGATGCGGGACAACGCCCTTGACCTGCTCGGTGCGAAGGTTCCGGCCGCATAGTCATGGCGGAATGGACACTCGGGGGCGTGCTCGACGCCATCGCTGAGGCGGCCCCCGACCGGCTGATGACGGTTTGCGGCGAACGCCGGAGCACGTTCGCGCAGTCGGCTGACCGCACCCGTCGGTTGGCCAACTTCCTGGCCGTCAATGGATTCGGCGCTCACCGCGAGCGCAACGAGCTCGAGAACTGGGAATGCGGGCAGGATCGCGTCGCACTGCTCATGCACAACGATCTGTATCCCGACGCGGTGATCGGTTGCCTGAAGGCGCGCACCGTCCCGGCGAACGTCAACTACAACTACTCGCCTCGCGAGGTCGCCGAACTGTTCGATTACCTGCGACCGCGCGCGGTCATCTACCATAAGTCATTTGGACCGAAGTTCGCCGACGTGCTGCCCCCCGCCTCCGCGGACCTGTTGATCTCGGTGGACGACGGCAGTGATGCGCCGGAACTGCCAGGGACGATCAGGCTGGAAGACGCTCTGGCACAAGGGGATACCGACCAGGCCATCGCACCGTCGCCCGACGACGTGATGATGGTGTGCACCGGCGGAACAACCGGTCGGCCCAAGGGCGTCATGTGGCGTCAGGCCGACACGTACGTGGTTTCGATGAACGGCGCGGATCACGAATCGGTCGACGCGATACAGGCGAACGTCCGCCATGGCGGACAGCCCTGGTTCGCCGTGTCACCCCTGATGCATGCGGCCGGGATGTGGACAGCGTTCGCCGCACTCCTCAACGGCCTGCCAGTCGTGCTCTACGACAGGACGAGATTCGACCCGCCCGCGGTTCTCGAGACCGCGGAGCGTGAAAAGGTCGGCATGATGACCATGGTCGGCGACGCGTATGCCGGTCCGCTGGTAGACGAGCTGCGAAAAGGTTCCTACGACCTGTCCTCGATGTTCGCGATCGGCACCGGGGGAGCGGCGACCAACCCGAAATACCAACGAGCACTGCTGGAATTGCTGCCACAGATCACCCTGATCAACGGATACGGGTCCTCGGAGACGGGAAATGTGGGCTTCGGGCGCAGTCAGCGCGGTGACGAGAAGAACACATTCGAGCTTCGCGAGGGAGCGTTGGTCCTGTCCGAGGACTACAGCCGGTTTCTGCAGCCCGGCGACATGGAGATCGGATTCGTCGCCCGAGCCGGCAGAATCCCACTCGGCTATTTCGACGACGAGGCCGCCACGCGCAAGACTTTTCCGGTCGTCGAGGGAAAGCGTGTCGTCATCTCCGGAGACCGCGGATCACTCGCGTCCGACGGCACGCTGAATCTGTTCGGCCGCGATTCACTGGTCGTCAACACGGGCGGGGAGAAGGTGTTCGTGGAGGAGGTCGAGGAGGTGCTGCGTGCGCACCCCGCCGTCACCGACGCTCTGGTGGTGGGCAGGCCGAGCGAACGCTGGGGTCAGGAACTCGTCGCCCTGGTGGCACTGCGGGATGGCGCAGAGCCGACCGATGAACCACTTCACGCCCACTGCACGTCGCATCTTGCGCGGTTCAAGGCGCCGAAGGCATTCATCTTCGTCGAGCAGGTCCATCGTCTGGGTAATGGCAAACCCGATTACCGGTGGGCAAAACAAACTGCTGTGCAACAGGAGTCACTGACATGACGCATAAGGCTCTTGACTGTCTGGTGAACGTGCATTTCGGCGAAACCGAAAAGCAGCCCACCTGGATGCTCAAGGTACGTGACGACTACTTCAAGGGTCCGGAGTCGATGTTCGCGCCGGTCGATCTCGCTGAGTTGCTCGACGAGATGGAAGAGCAGGGTGTCAAGAAGGCCATTCTGATGGACAACCTCGCGAAGCCGTCGGTGACCGCGCGCAAGTTCGTCGAAGCCAAACCGGACCGATTCGCGCTGGCCATGGGCGGGGTCAACCTGTTGCGGCCGATGCCGGCGCTGCGGGAACTCGCCGCGGTTGCGGTGGACCTGCCGGTCGCGTATGCCGTTGTGGGGCCCAGCTTCTGGGGCGACGGTCTGTACCCGCCCAGTGACGCCGTGTACTACCCGCTGTACACCAAGTGCGCCGAGCTAGAGCTGCCGCTGTGCATCAACACCGGCATTCCGGGGCCGCCGATTCCCGGCGAAGTGCAGAACCCGATCCATCTCGACCGCGTCTGCGTGCGGTTCCCCGAGCTCAAGCTCTGCATGATCCACGGGGCCGACCCATGGTGGGACATCGCGATCCGGCTGATGATCAAATACCAGAACCTGCGCCTCATGACGTCGGCATGGTCACCAAAGCGGTTGCCGGAAAGCCTGCTGCACTACATGCGGACCCGCGGATCCAACAAGGTGATCTACGCCTCGGACTGGCCGGTGCTCAAAATGCGCCGCGTCGTACCCGAGGCCCTCGCGCTGGACCTGCCCGCCGAGGTACTCGACAACTATCTCTACAACAATGCACACGAATTCTTCTTCGCGGGACAGGAAGACTGACGATGGATCGTTACGAACTTCGCAGAATCGACTACAGCCTCACCGAGGACCATCAGGCCCTGCAGGCTGCCTACAGCGACTTCTTCAAAACCCACTGTTCGATCGAGACGGTGCGGGCCGCGGAGGAGTCAGGGTTCGACAAGAGCCTGTGGGAGCGCTTGTGCGGCATGGGGGCGACGACTATGGCGCTACCGGAATCCGTTGGCGGAGACGGGGCGACGCTCGTCGACCTCACCCTGGTGGCCGAGGAGATCGGCCGCTCGCTGGCGCCCGTCCCGTGGATCGACCATGTCTGTGCCGCTCGGCTGCTCGCCCGGTTGGGCGCACTGGATGCCGACGTCGTCAACGGCAAGCATCTGGCGGCCTTCGACCCGCAGCACAACACCGTGTCCGGCGTCAGGCTCATCCCGACGGGCTCGATCGCCGACCAGATCATCGTGCGCGACGGTCCAGACATCGTGCGGCTGACATTCGGCACCCGCCCGGCGAAAGTCGACAACATCGGCAAGCTGCCGATGGCGTGGGTCGACCCCGCTTCGGCCGACAGCCGGATCGTACTGGCAAGCGGCGCCGAAGCGCTGGCGGAATATCAACGCGCACTGGATGAATGGCGAGTGCTCACCGCGGCGGCTCTGGTAGGTCTCGTCGAGGAAACGATGATGATCGCCGCGGAGTTCGCCAAGAACCGCTACACGCTGGGCGTGCCGATCTCGACGCTGCAGGGGATCTCGCATCCGCTGGCCAACATCGCGATCACCGTGCAGGGCGGGCGCAATCTCGCCCGCCGCGCGGCGTGGTACCTCGACAACGAGCCCGACGAGCGGCCGGAACTGGCACCGTCCGCGTTCGTGTTCATGGCCGAGGAGGCATCCAAGGCGGCGACGATGTGCGTGCACGTCCAGGGTGGTCTCGGTGTCTCCGCGGAGGCGGCCGCGACGGCATATCTCGTCCGTGCACGCGGGTGGGCGCTCGCAGGCGGCGACCCCGGCGCCAGCGCGAAGTACATCGCAGAGCTCGTCGCGGCCCGCGAAAGTGGTTCAGGAAAGGGCGCATAGGTGGATTTCTCACGGGTTCAGCTGTCCGACGACGATCAGGCGTTCCTGGGCGAGGCGCGGGACTTCCTGCGTACCCATGTCACGGAGGACGTCATCCACCGCGATCGCGAGACCGGGGACAACTTCGATGAGGGTGTGCACCTCGCGCTCGGCGCCGCGGGATACCTGACGCAAGACTGGAAACCGGAGTCCGACGGCGGCTTCAACCGTGTGCGCCGCCGGATCTGGGAACTCGAGAAGCGACGCGCACACGTGCCGTGGGTGACCTCCGGCACGACCGCCATGATCGCGCGGTCGGTGGAGAAGTTCGCCTCACCGGAACTGAAGGCGGAAGTGATGCCGGGGGTATTCAGTGGGCATATCCGGCTGTGCCTCGGTTACACCGAACCCGAGGGCGGGTCGGACGTCGCGACCTGCAAGACCCGCGCCGTGCGCGATGGCGACGGCTGGATCATCAACGGCTCCAAGATGTTCACGACTGGCGCGCACAACTGTCAGTACGTCTTCCTGATCACCAACACCGATCCCGACGCGCCGAAGCACAAGAGCCTGACGATGTTCCTGGTGCCACTGGACTCGCCGGGCATCGAGATACAAGGCATCCGCACCGTCGACGGGGACCGCACCAACATCGTCTACTACAGCGACGTCCGAGTCGACGACAAGTATCGGCTCGGGGAGGTGAACAACGGCTGGACGGTGGTGCGTGAACCGCTCAATGTCGAGCACGGCGCGGTGGAGGCCGCCGCAGACGGACTGCAGGATGTGTCGATCATGATGCACCAGGCCGGTTTCATGGCCGCCGCCGTCGACAAGGCCGCGGCGAAGGTCACGGAGCCTGATCCCAACGGGCGCCGCCTGATCGACGACGGGTCGGTGGCTTATCGGTTGGGCCGCAGCGTCGCCCGCATGGAGGCCGCTTTGAGCGCGCCGACCATTTTCGGGAGGGTGGCGCTGGCCCAGACGATGCGCGACATCGCCCCGGACCTGATGGACCTCCTCGGCACGGCGGCGTCGCTGTCGGTCGGAACGGACGGCGCCGCCGACGACGGTGCGTCGGAGTACGTGTACCGGTTCGCGCCGTTGGTCGGCATCTATGGCGGCACGCTCGAGGTCTTCCGCAACATGATCGCGCAGTACGTGCTGGGTCTCGGCAAGCCCGCGTATGCGCCGCAAGCAGAAGAAGGCTTCCTGAGGCTGTGGTCCACCGAGTCGTGCACTGCGGAACCGGCAATATCGGGGCAGCGGCGTTGCGCGCGATCCTGCAGCATCCAGACCTCGAGCTTGTCGGGCATTTCGTCAGCACACCCGCCAAGGCGGCCCGTGACTCGGGTGAGGTCGTTGGAGTGACGCCCGCCGGTGTGACGACGACGAACGACTGGGCCGACGTCATCGACCTCGGTGCCGACTGCGTCACGTACTTCGCCAACAGCATTGGCAGGGAGCGGGAGGCGATCGCCGATTTGGTGCCGTTTCTCGAGCGCGGCACCAACGTGGTCACCTTCTCAGGATTCGAGATAGCCCATCCGGCGAGCGCCCCGCCAGAGCTGCGCGAACCGATCGAAGCGGCGTGCCGGGCCGGCGGCAGTTCGTGCTACTTCACCGGTATCGACCCCGGCTGGGCGACAACCGATCTCGCGATCGCATCGCTGGCCGCTGCGAACCGAGTCGACTGCATTCGCGTACTCGAGCTCGGCTGGTGGGGCGACTACACCGCGGAGTTCGTCTGCCGCGAGTACTTCGGCTTCGGCAAGGAACCTGGCTTCCAGCCGCTGCTGGTGACCGGCGGGTTCATCGAGAAGATGTGGGCGCCCACGCTGCATCAGCTCGCGGAGGTGCTCGGAGTCGAAGTGGAGGAGTTTCGCGTCGTCTACGAGACGGACGGTCTCGACCACGACGTCCAAACCGGCTTCGGCACGGTGGCCGCGGGCACCGCATCCGTCGTTCACTTTGAGCTGCAGGCGCTTTCGGCCGGCAGGCCGTTCGCGGTCGTCGAGCACGTGGACTGCGTTGCGCGCGATGTGGGAAGGCAGTGGAAGCAGCCGTTCGGTCCGGCGGACATGTCCTACCGAATCGAGATCGAAGGCGATCCGAGCTTCACCGTCGAGATGAACTTCGGCAAGGGCGGTGACGTGTTGAGCGCGATGCCCGCGATCAACTGTGTGCCTGCGGTGTGCGAGGCCAAGCCCGGCCTGCTAGGGCCGCTGGATGTGCCCCGCTATTGGGCGCGCCACGTCGCAGCACGCCCTTGACGGCGCTACTAAACTTTCTATTTTAGTACTGATAGAAGTCCGGCCGTCTCGGTAAGGGGGTCCGATGTCACTTGTGATCGACGCCGACGGGCATGTCGAGGAGACGCTTCCCGAACTGGTCGACGCCATTCCCTCGGCGATGCGCGACAGCGCCATGCAGTTCGTCGCCGAAGCGGGTGGGTACGTCACCTATCGCATCGAAGGTCGACTCTGGCGGTCGAAGTATCCCTTCCCCGGCGGGCTTCAGAACCACGTGTCCGCAGGCGGGGTCCGGCGCGAGGGCGGCCGGGATCCCAAGCTTCGGCTGCAGGTCCTCGACGACGAGGGGATCGACGCGGCGGTGCTGTATCCGAGTGTCGGATTGATGTTCGGGCTGTTGGAGCACCCCGACATCGCGGCCGCCCTATGCGCTGCCTACAACGACTGGCTGGGCCGCTACTGCGCCACCGACCCGAACCGTCTGATCGGGGTGGCCCTGCTGCCTCAACAGGACCCTCGTCTGGCCGCGGCCGAACTCGAGCGAGCCGTCACCAACCATGGTTTCGTCGGCGGCGTGATGCGGCCCAACCGGATCGGTGGCCGCACCGTCGACCATCCCGACTTCGACGTCTTGTGGGGCACGGCCGAGAGACTCGACGTGCCGATGTCGCTTCACGAGGCCTACCTCGCAGGCATCGATACCGTCGGTTTGGACCGGATGTCCAGCTATGCCGGCTGTCACATCGTCAGCCATGTCTTCGAGCAGATGGCCGCAATGGTGAGCGTGACGTTGGCGGGGATCTTCCAACGCTTCCCACGGCTGCGCGTGGGCTTCCTCGAAGCCGGTTGCGGATGGGCGCCGACGTGGACGGACCGCATCGAAGAGCACTTCGAACTGGCTCCCGACGACTATCGCGGCGGAAATCCCAGCGGCGCCATCAACACTCGATCGTGGCTCACGTTCGAGATCGAGGAGCCCGGCCTGGCGTCGACGCTCGAGCAGGGGTGGGCCGACAACGTCATGTTCGCGTCGGACTACCCGCATCACGACGCCGTGTATCCGGGTGCGGTGAAGAGCGTGAAGGAGCGCGGGCTGGGCGAAGAGCTGGAGCGCAAGGTGTTGGGCGACAACGCCCTGGCGTTCTACGGCGATCGGCTGCGTCGGGTCGTGAGCGGGTAAGGATGACACGGCCGACACCGATGCGCGCGATGGCGGTCACGAAACCGATCGCGCCTCCGTTGCCCGACCTGACCGCCGCCCAGGAACTGGCGCTGCTGTGCCGTTGCCTGTTCGCCGAGGGATACAACGACCATCTCGCCGGCCACATCACCTATAAGCAGCCCGACGGCACGTTCCTTGTGAACCCGTTCGGATTGACGTGGGACGAGGTCACCGCGAGCGACATCATGACCATGGATACCGACGGCAACGAGGTCGCAGGCCGGTGGACGATCACACCGGCGATCAGGCTGCACGTCGAATTGCACCGTGTCCGTGGCGATATCGCGGTGGCGATCCACAACCACTCGCGGTGGGGAACGGTCTGGGCCGATATCGGACGCGCCCCGGAGATCTACGACCAGACCGGCGCGTTGTACCACGGCGCCGTCGCGGTGTACGACGAGTACTGGGGAACGGTCGACGACGAAAGCAACGCGCGCGCGGTGGCCAAGGCCATCGGCGAAGCCAACGTCGGACTGCTGGCCAACCACGGTGTCGTGGTGCTCGGTGCCGACATCCGACAGGCGTACCTGCGGGCCATGTCCTTCGAATGGCGCAGTCGTCAGGCCTGGCGCATCGCCGCCGCCGGGGGCGGTGTCCCGATGAATCGCGATGCGGCGCGCACCTATGGCGACTTCTTCAATTCCCACCAATTCACCGGGCTATTCGAGGCGATGGCACGCCGCGAGTTGCGGCGCGATCCCGCCGTGCTGAACTGACTCAGCCGGCGCGAGCGCCCTCGACCGGTGCCTCGGCCCCGGGGTACTTCATGAAGACGCTGACGTGGCAGATCAGGCCGTCGTCGTTGCGCTCGAACAGGATGCACTCGGGGTAGGTGGTGGGGACGCCGTCGACGCCGAAGGTCTCGCTCAACTCGACGAATGACACTCGATCCGATATGTGGGACACGCGCTGCACTCTCAGCTGGTAGCCGTCGAGTGAGGTGATGATGCCACGCAGGAAGTCGACGTAGCCCTGCTTGCCCTCGACGCGGTCACAAAACGGACCGTCTCGGGTCAAGCCGGCGTCGGCCAGCGTGGCAGCAAGACCGTCCCAGTCGTGGGCCGCCATGCAGGCCAGGTAGGTCTCAACTGTGTCGGTCACGTCGCCTCCTCGCCGTCACCTCACTTGGAGGTTACGCGTTCGCCATGGCAGGCGGCTTGACGGCGCCGGGATCGGGGTTGGCGATCGGCAGACCCATGAACCGGCGCGCGTTGTCGCCCATGAAGTCGTAGGTACGACGTGCATCCATGCCTTCGGCGTACTTCCAGAATCCCCTCGGTTCTGCCAGGCCTTCGGGATGGGGGTAGTCCGATCCGAACAAGACTCTGTCCCAGCCGACCGTCTCGACGACGTCGGCGACGCACCCCTCCCAGAACGGGCTGACCCAGATGTTGCGCCGGAACACGTCGTGCGGATGCTCGGGGAAATTCTGCGGCATCTTCTTGTACAGGTCTTCGAAGTCACCGAGCAACGGGTGGATCCACGAACTGCCGTTCTCGACACTGGCGATGCGCAATCTTGGGAAGCGGGTCAGCGTGCCGTGGCAGATGAGACTGGTGATCATGTCGGTGATTTCGCGGTGGCCCAGCACCATCCACCGGAATGCGCTCTGCGCCATGAAGATCTGGGTATGCGATGGCTCCCACTTCGCGACGTAGTCGTCGAGCGGGGGATAGCTGGCGTGCAACACGATCGGCAGGCCTGCGGCCTCGACATCCCGCCAGAACGGATCGAACTCCGGAAGTGCTGGTGATCGCCAACCCCGAATACCGTTGACCGGCCCTGGTTTGATCAATGCGACCTTGACGCCGTTGTCGAGGAGGTACTCGAGCTCGCGCTGTGCGCCGTCGACTTCCGAGAGATTGATGATCGGCGTCGAGAACACGCGGTTCTCGTAGTTGTACGTCCAGTGCTCGAGCATCCACTGGTTGAGTGCGTGAATGACCGCCAGCGTGAGTTCGGGGTCGTCGGCGGTGGCGTGCTCGATGAGGCTGGCGAGCGTCGGGTAGTTCAGTACCTCGACCACACCCTGACGGTCGAGTTCGGCCACGCGGGCTACGGGGTTGCGCGTTGCGGCCGGCGCGTCGATACCCGGGCCCTGCATCTCGCGCAGCGTCAGCCCTTCGGTGTTCTCGCCTGCGAAGAACTTCTCATGGGCGCCAGGAGCAGCGACGCGTTCGAATGTCGGGTTGGGAATGAAGTCGTTGACCCTGTTGTTTATGACGATCCGGGTCTGGCGGCCGAACGGCGCGAATTGGACAGCGCGCGAGTACTTCTCAGGCAGATACTTCGTCAGCGAGTCCGGTGTCTCGTACATGTGCTGGTCGGCGTCGAAGATCGGCGCCTCGGTGAACTGAGTCGTCATGGTGATCCTCTCTCTCGCGAGCAGACGCAAAGTGCACCAGATCTTCGGCGTGTCGGGGACTTTTGCGTCTGCTCGCGCAGGTTAACTCGCGCACACTAGGTAGTCAGGATCGTGGCGGCAGCGGTGCCCGGTGCGCCGTACAGTTGCGCGAACCCGACCTTCGGCTCGCCTGGCACCTGGCGATCGCCGGCCTCGCCGCGGAGCTGACGAACGAGTTCGTGGATCTGGCGAAGCCCCGACGCGCCGATCGGCTCGCCATTGGCGATCAGTCCACCGTCCGTGTTGACCGGTATGGCGCCGTGGATTTCGGTGGCCCCATCGGCCAGCAGCTTCTCCTGCTCGCCGTCGGCGCAGAATCCGCACTCGGCCATGGGATGATCTCGGCCCGCGTCGGTGTCCTGCAGCTGGATCCGTCGACGTCCTCTGGTGCCACACCGGACTTTTCGAAGGCGGCTTTGGCTGCGTATACCGTCGGTGCCACGTCTTCGTGGACCGGCGCGAAGGTCGTGTTCACCTCGTAGGCGCCGTATCGACGGGTACGGACCTCGACCGCCCGCAGGTAGACCGGCTTGGAGGTGTAGCGATGGGCGATGTCGGCGCGGCACATGACGACTGCCGCGGCCCCCTCGTCGGGTGCGCAGAACATGTATTGCGTGAGCGGGTAGTTCAGCATCGTCGAGTTGAGGATTTCATGCTCGGGGATCGGCTTGCGCCGGAATGTATTCGGGTTCAACGCCCCGTTGCGGAAGTTCTTGGCCGCAACCTTGGCCAGATTTTCCCGGGAGAGGCCGTGGTCGTGCAGGTAGCGGTTGGCCTTCATGCCGAAGAACTTGGTGGTGAGGTACTGGCCGTTCTCGGCGTACCAGTCGGCATGCCGACGAGCGCGGGATCTTCGGTGAAGGCGCCGCGGGGATGCTTGTCGAGGCCGATGGCGATGCCGATGTCGTAGTCGCTCAACCGGATTCCGTCAGCGCACGCCTTCGCGGCACTGGCGGCGGTCGCACACGCGTTGAACACGTTGGTGAAGGGGATGCCCGTCAGCCCGACCATGCCCACGATCGCGTCGGGGTTGGCGACGGTCCAGCTGCCGCCCGTGGCGAACTGAATGTCGCTCCACTGCACTCCGGCATCGGCGACGGCGGCGAAAATCGCGTCGACACCCATCTCCATGGCGGACTTGCCTTCGAAGCGGCCGAACGGATGCAAACCGACGCCGATGATGGCCACGTCGTTCATGTGAGTCCTCTTTCAGATCGGCTGAAACGCGAACGTGACGACCTCGTTGCCCGTCGGTCCTTGTACGGCGGACCTGGAGGGAACCCTTGGGTCGTCCACGCAACGAGGGTTCTGCATGCGGCGATCCTTCCTCGTGAGCGGGCCCATGTCGAAGCAACTGTAAATATTACAGTATCTCCACTCAGTTCCGATCTGCAGGCGTGATCGCTAGCGGCGACGCACCAGCTGAGCCTGCTGGATGGCGGCGACCGGCCCCTGCTCATCGAAGAGCGTGCCGACCGAGGCGCCGACCCCGTCCCGGCCGTAGTGAGTTTCTGCTCGCACACCGATCCACTCGCCCTGGGGGATGCGGTGCACATGCACGACCAGATCGGTGTTGAGGAACAGCCACTCGGTGACCGCGAGTCGGCTCCCCATGCCGTTGGCGATGTCCGCAACGGCGAACAGCCGCTGCATCGGTGTCATCGTTTCGCCCTTGACGAGGTCGACGACCGGCCGGGCCCAGCACTCGGCGGGCACGTCGTTGAGAATGTCGTTGAGCCAACGCCAGTCAGACTCTGGATGTACGTCTGGTTCGAGTTGTCGTCGGGGATGCGCCGCGTGCCGTCGGTCAGCGGACGTAACGGGTGAGTCGGCGAGTAGAACAACTCGTCGGTGTCGTGTTCCTGAAAGCGCCACGCGAGGGCCTTGGCGACCGGTCGGCGTCGCCCGTCAGGCCCCGGTGCGAGCATCTCTGCTTCGAGCAACTCGATCTTCGTGCCAGGGCGTTCGACGCTTGCGCGAACCCACAGCTGATCGGTGACCGGTACGGGGCCGAGCAGGTCCACCGCCACGCGGCTCAATCGGGTGTCGTGACGCGATGAGCAGCCCTCCAGCGCCCGTACCAGCAGGGCTGACACGGCGCAGCATTCTGCATCGTCGGGCCCCAGGTGCTGATCACGTGGTCGGACGCGCTCAACTTCTCGCCGACCGGATCGTCGGGGTCGACGAGTTCGTAGTAAGCGTCGGTCACTTCCGCAGGATATGGTCGCCGTTATCGAAGGAGCAACTGGAGATCTTTCAGCAACGGGGATCGATGAGGTTGCGGAGCCGCTCTGCCGGGTAGACCGATGCGCCTGCGGCCAGGACCTGTTCGGAGAGGGCACGATCCGAGGTCGCCACACGGATTGCTGCGGGGTCGGCATCGGCGAGGATGAGTCGGACGATCTCATCGTCGGCCGAATTCGCGGCCGCCTCCGGTGCGTGCGCGACGGTGATCACCGACGATTCGATCGGTGGCGACGGCGGTCGCTCGAAAACCACGGTGACGTCGTATCCTTCGGCGTCAGCCCACCGCTCGAGCCGTTCGACCAACGTGGCCATCGCCCGGTTGCGATCGCGCCACCACCCGTCGGGACGGGACCCGATCACGTTCATGCCGTCGACGATCCACCGCACCAGACCAGAATAGGAGTGTTACTCCGAGACATAGTCGTATACGTGCAGAGTGTCCTGACACTTCTTGTACAACAACACATTTCCATCGTGAATATCGCATCAGGACGTGGCAGAAGTTGTGACATCCCCTCCCGGTCTGAGGATCCGCGATACCGGTTGATGTCGCCTGACTGCGACAGCTGACCCAAGGTGGGCGATCTGCGGCGCGGGCTCACGATGAGCCGATCACTACCACCCGGCCAGTTTGTTGTTGTGTTCCGGGCAGTAGTAAAGGGCCGCCTTACGAAGGAAGGTGCCGTTAGCCGCGTTTGGGTTGGATTGGCTGAGCCAGGCGACGACATGCTCTTTGTTCGCCCCCTGGTTCAATTGGTCGCACGCCCAATGTGCCCATGCCACCACCCCAGCCGGGTCACCCGTGGGAACGATGCCATCGCTTTTCAGCGCACGTATAAAGGCATCGTCGTGTTCGTCTGCATGCGCCGTGGGCGCCGGCGAAATGACCAGCGCAATTGCCACCGCTATCGCCGATAACGCCGCCAACGCCGGTTGTGTGTTGTTGTTGGCTCGCATGAGGCCAACTATCGCCCCGGGTGCGACGGGCGGCGTAAGTAGTGCGGTACTCGAATTGTCCTGCCGATGCGATCGGCAACTACGCGGTGTGCCGAGTATCTGCCCGGCGGGCCCGACGCGGTCCAAGCGTGGCCGTCGGTCAGTGCCACCGACGTGTCGCCGTCCTGACCGACGGCCATGCCGTCAGGCCGTCCGTTGTCAAACGTGCGGCACTGCTGGGGAATCAGCCCGTGACGACGATGGCTCAACTGTAATAGTTGCAGTATGGCCGGAGGGTGATCGAGCACAAGCCGACGTTCTGCCGGATCTGCGAACCGCTGTGCGGAATGATCCGGATGTCGGCGGGCGGGGACCGATTCGGGCTGCGTCGCGGTGGCCTGACGTTCCGCCGGCTGACCGAGCGGCATCCACACGGTGTAGTGGTAGCACCACACATCCGGACTGGCGTGCTGCGCGAGGTAGTGGCCTACCCCCGGGGCCGAGTAAGGCTCGAACACGACGACATCAAGACCGAGATCGCCAGACTTTCGCGGCGCAGCACGCCCGAGGACTACCCCCTGCGGATCATCGGTATGCGCGAACCACGCACGGAGAAATCGTGGCTGCACAACGCGCCACTATTGATGCGGGGCAACCAGATTCACCGCGGGCTCATGCACCGCGACGATGCGACTCAACGCAAGGTCAGTGACGGGGACACAATTGCGGTGCGTTCTCCCTACGGACAGATCGCATTGCCGGTGTCCCTGACCGCCGACATCGTGCCCGGCACGATCGCCGTCCCGCACGGCTGGGGCCTCAAGGGCACCGGCCGCTGGCCGCTGGCCAATCGCGTCGGCGGCGTGAACGTGAATCAGCTGATGTCGAGCGATCCGAACGAGGCGCTGGCCGGGATGTCGTGGCTGACGGGGGTGCCCGTCGAGGTCGAGCGCGCCTGACTCTCCGCGAAACTGTATTCCAGCAGGCCGCACTTTCGGTGCTGGAATACAGGGTCGGCGCGATCAAGCGATGGCGCCTGAGTTCTTGAGTTCCTCGATCCGGTCCCAGTCCATGCCGAGTTCCATCAGCACGATCTCGGTGTGCTCTGACGCCTGCGGCGCCCGCGTTGTCACGAGTGGCTCGTGGTTGAACTGGATCGGCCCGCGAACGACTTTGAACGGCTTCCCGCCGTCGCCCGCCTCGACTTCGACGATCATGTCGTTGGCGATCGCCTGCTCGTCGGTGGTGAGGTCGAGGAAGCTCTGGAACGGCGCCCACTGACCCCTCATCGTCTTCAGGTGCTGACGCCAGTACTCGAAGGGCTTGCCGCGGATCGACTCCCTGATGAGTTCGGCTGCGGCTTCGGCGTTCTCGATGAGCGGGAGCACATCGCAGAAGCGCGGATCGTCGGCCAATTCCGGTAGCCCGAGATGCTCGAACGCGTCGCGGATGTAACCGGTCGGGCTGACGATGCACAGGTTGATGGTGCCGCCGTCCGAGGTCAGGTAGTTGGCCATGAACGGGTTGACGCTCGGACCCGTCGCATCAGGCATGGGCGAACGCATCGTCTCGCCGGTCTCCATACCCTGGGTGACGCTCGCGCCGCCTGCCCACCAGGCCGTGCTCAGCAGGGACACGTCGATCTCCACCGCCTCACCGGTGCGCTCGCGATGAAACAGCGCCGCAGAGATTCCGCCCGCGATGTTCATCCCGCCGATCGAGTCGCCGAACGCCGGGATGCCTTGCGACAGGGCGCCACCCAGTTCCTCGGGGGTCAACGCATGGCCCACGCCGCTGCGCGTCCAGAACGCGGTGCCGTCGAAGCCGCCGGTAGCCCGTCCGGGTCCCTTGTCGCCGTAGGCGCTGCCGCGCGCGTAGATGATGTTCGGGTTCACCCCGCGAATGTGTTCGATGTCGAACCTGTTCTTCTGACGCTGTGCGGGCATGTAGTTTGTCAGGAACACGTCGGCGGTCTTGGCGATCTCGTAGAGGACTTCCTGCCCACCGGGGGTGGATACGTCGACACCGACGCTGCGTTTACCACGATTGGGATGCTCGATCAACGGGTGCCGGTCCGGATCGAGCTGGAACCCGCCCATGTTGATGAAACCGCGCTGGGTGTCGCCACGCACTGGGTGCTCCACCTTGATGACGTCTGCGCCCCAATCGGCGAGGATCGCCCCCGCCGCAGGCACGAACGTGAACTGCGCGACTTCGAGGACCCGAATGCCCGCCATCACCTTGATCAAGTGAGCCCTCTCTCTGGCCTTTGAAATATCCTACTGTAATGTTTACAGTTGACCGTCCCGCAGTGTCCGATTGTACGAGGTGCAGGTGAGCGAGGTCGAAGAACGGACCGAGACCAGCGTCGAGCTGGGCAGGCGGGCGGCCGAGCGCGCCGAATCCCGGATGCTGATCGACGGTGAGCTCGTGCCCGCCGCCGGCGGCGAAGAGTTCCACAACCTCAGCCCTGCCACGGGTTTGGTACTGGGCCGCACCAGTGCCGCAGGCGCGCACGACATCGACCGCGCCATCGCGGCCGCGCGGCGTGCCTTTGACGAGTCTGACTGGTCGACCAATCGCGCACTGCGCAAGCGATGCCTCGAACAGTTACAGGCGGCGATCGAAGCCGACAAGGAGAATCTGCGCGAGGAGCTGATCGCCGAGGTCGGCTGTCCCGCCATGACTACCCAATCCGCGCAACTGGATTGGCCGTTGGCGGACGCGTTGCGCTATCCCGCCCGGCTGATCGACGAGTTCGAATGGGAGCGCACGCTCGCGGGCGGCGGCCTGTTCGGCGACCGCAACGTGCGCACCGTCGTCAAGGAGCCGGTCGGCGTCGTCGCGGCGATCACGCCGTCCAATTTCCCGATCGAGGTCATCCTCAACAAGCTCGGCCCGGCCCTGGCCGCCGGCAATACCGTCGTGCTCAAACCGGACCCGAACACCCCTTGGAACGCCACCCGACTCGGCAGGCTGATCGCGGAGCACACCGACATCCCCGCCGGTGTGGTGAATGTCGTGCCGAGCCCGTCGAACGAGGTGGCCGGAATCCTCGGGACCGATCCTCGCATCGACATGATCTCGTTCACCGGGTCCACGGCCGTCGGCAAGCTTCTGATGCGGCAGGGCGCCGACACCATGAAGCGGATGTTTCTCGAACTCGGCGGCAAATCGGTGGCGATCGTGCTCGACGACGCGAATCCCTCAGCGATCCTCGGGGCCGCGGTCGGAGTGTGCGTGCACGCGGGCCAGGCTTGCGCGGCGACCACCCGCATGCTCGTCCACCGGTCGCTGTTCGACGACGCGCTCGCCACCATCACCGCCGCATACGCCGCGGTTCCGGTCGGCGATCCCGTTGCGCCGGAAACCCTTGTCGGACCGGTGATCAGCGCCGCGCAGAAGGAGCGGGTACTGACCGCGATCGAGCGGGCGCGCCGCGACGGCGCCGAGATACCCGTCGGTGGCGGCGAGGTCGCGAACCTGCCCGAGCACCTCTGCGGCGGCCACTATGTGGCGCCCACCGTGGTCGTCGGTGTCGACAACGATGCGGCGATCGCGCAGGAAGAAGTCTTCGGCCCGGTGCTCATCGTGCTGCGGTTCGATGACGACGACGAGGCGGTGCGCATCGCCAATGACAGCTCCTACGGGCTCGCAGGCGCGGTCATGTCGCGGTCGCTCGAGCGCGGCATGAACATCGCGCGGCGAGTCCGCACAGGCTCGTTCGGCGTCAACGGCGGCATGTTCTACGGCGCAGACGCGCCGTTCGGCGGCTACAAGAACAGCGGCGTCGGCAGGCAGTGCGGCATCGAAGGATTCCAGCAGTACCTGGAAACCAAGACCATCGGCCACCGGATACCCCGGCAGAGCTGACAACCGGACAGTGTCTGTAACCGGCTGTTAATCAGCGTCTCGTCACACCATGACCGGCTGCAAGGTCTCCTCCGCGACACCAGCATCGGGCCCTGGAGTCGGCAGCGACACGTCGACGTTCGACACGTTGATGAAGCCGAACTGCGTGAGGTTCAGATACGGCGTGGCTGATCCGACGATCTGCAGTTCCAGATCAGCGCCGTCGGGCACGTCATTGCCGTACGTGTAGACGATGTCCGCCATGTTGATGTCCACCGAGTGTGTCCTGCCGTCCAACGTCACCGGGATCGGCGTCACGGTGTTGCCGACGACCAGACCCGTGTTGACGTCGACGATCTGGGCGTAGACGCTGCGACTGGTCCCGATGCCCGTGTAGTCGAACGTCAGGGTCGGTGCCCCCACGATCATCGTGCCGACCGCGCCGTCGTCGAGCGGGACGTCGATCGCGTTCTTCGCTTCCGAGCCCACGGTGAGCCCAACGAGCCCCGCAGCGGATTGCGGGCCCGAGCCGCCGAGCAGAGGAACGATCCCCAGCCGGCCGCCGGCGCCGTTGTCGGTGACGACGGGAGTGCTGTCTTCGTAGAACTGGGTGTCGGTCGGGATGGCGGTCGCTGTGAACCATTGCCCGTTCTGGTCGACGAACTGGAACTTCGGGATGTCGCTTTCCTCGTTGTTCGGGTTCTGCAGGACTGAGTCGAGTTCCTCGATGGTGGTGTTGATGAGCATTTGGTTCTGCACGGCGATCTCGATCTTGGTTCAGGGTTAGGCAGCCATCGTGGCCACCGCAGAACCAGATCAGCTTGATCGCTTCATCCGGGGTCGCTATCGAATCCGCGTTGTTCAATGACTGCTGTAACGGGAACAGCGCATCGGGGATGCCCTGGATGAACAGCGTCGGGATGGTGATGTTGGCCTCGAGGAAATCCGGTCCGCTGCTTCGCAGCAAGGCGATCTGACCCGGCGTGAGGATGCCCAGCAGCCCGCCTGTGAAGATCCCGCCGTAGATCTGCGGGTTGATCCGGGCGCCTGTCGTAACCAAGCCAAGCAACAGCAGTCCTGACCAGGACGTCTTGAACGTCTGGTTCGGATACAGGGCGTCTTCGAGGTTGTTCCAGGTGATGCCAGGCACGATCACGTCGACCCGAGGATCGATACCCGCGGTCACCAATTGAATCGCGCCGCCGTAGGATCCGCCGACCATGCCGATCGCCGGATCCTCGTTCCCGTAGGCGGGGTCTGCGGTGTTGGCGTCGGTAAGGACGTCGTTGTCGAACGCGGGGAAGGTGTAGGCGGCATTGTCGGTCAGCCAGTTGATGATGCCCTTGACGTCCTGGCCCTCGAATGCGGGTGAGTCCAGATTCAGGAGCCCGCCCGAGTCGAACTCGCCGCGCGGATCCCAAGTGATCACGTTGTACCCCGCATCGCGCAGCGGTTCCAGACCCGGCACTATGCCGTCGACAATCGACGTCGAGTTGGGATCGGTGTTGCCCGCGGTGGCCAGTCCGGGCCCGTTGAGGATCGTGGGCGCGGACGCGGCCCCGTTCACGACGGTGGTGGCGGGGAAGTAGTTGGTGCTGATCAGCGCGCCGTCCACGGGCGACGGGATCTTGACGGTGAACGCCACCGGCGTGCCTGCCGGTGCGAGCGTTCCAACATCAACCGCGACCACAACAACCTCGGACTGGCCGATCAGCGGCGCCAGAGCAGTGCTGAGGATCGGCACCTGGTGCAACACCACGAGCACCCGCGGGACCACCAAGGACCCGATGAGTGGAATCCCTTCCAGCGCCTCGGTGAACGGCGTCTGCTCAGCCACCAGCACGCTGAAGTTTTCGGAGGTTCCATTCTGCACCGACGAGAAATCGGGCAGGAAACTGAAGTTGCCGGTAGTTCCGTCAAGGAGAAGCTTCCCGCCTCCGCTCGGGTCCTTCACCAGTGTGTACGTGAAGCCGGTCGGTGCGTTCGGGTCGTCCCACGTCATGACACCGTTGACCATCTCGACTACCGGCGCATACGTGATCGAATCCGCAGGAGCGAGAAGCGATTGGGACGTGAGCGAGTCGACGCCGATCTGGCGACGTGCTGCTCCCAAGAGCATCCAGGACAGCGGCGTCCCCGGTGTCGGTGTGTTCGGCGAATTTCCGGCGAACGGGTTGAACACGTCGCCGAGCACGGTGGCCAAGAGGTTGGGCGCATGGACGGTCGTCGAAGCAGTGGTGGCCGGTGTCGCGTTCATCGTGAGCAGTGGGCTCTGCCCGGTGAGGAAGCGCGGCGGTGTCCACAGCGACGTCTCGGTGGTAACGGTCGACGTCGTATCGCCGGCGCGCCCCGCCGCGGCGCGCGGTGACGCCAGCCATTCCTTGACAGTCGACGCCTTGTTGACGAACGCGTTCGCCACGACGTTGCCTGTATCGGAGGCGTTGTCGGTGTCTGCGGTACCGGCAGCCGATGTGCGCTTGGTGGCCCGCCCGGTCGGTGATGACGATCCACCTGAGGGCGTGGTTCCTGGCGACGTGGCCTTGACGCCGTCGGTTGCTGCGGTCGCGTCATGAACCGCGTCGGTCAGCCGCTTCGCGGTCGCGTCGGCAGCATCTGACAGTCGTCGAACAATCGTTGTCGCCCTGACGGAACCCGACGTCGTTGCGGTGGCTCGATGGCGTCCGTCGGTTTCGGAGGTCCCGGAATTCTTGTCCTCGGCGTTGCCGGTGTCGTTGGTTGCCGGGCCGGTGTTGGTCCCGGTCTGGCTGCCGCTCTGTGAGCTGCCAGTCTGTGATCCGCCGCTCTCCTGAGAGCTGCCGTCGGGGGTGGCGTACGCCACGCCCTGTCCAGTGATGATGGCGGTGCCCACGCCGAGGGCCACTGCGAGCCCGCCAATCCGACCGATATAGCTCGCAGCGCCCATTGCTTCCTCCTCTATTGCCTGACAGGCGACCCGCAACGCGGCAGACGTTACGCCCGTCGCCGCAGCGAGAAGGGGCAAACTCGGCAATTAATTTCTTTCACCGTCAATTTAGGGGCGAGGCGAGGCGGGAATCGAACGGCTGGCCCAGATGTGGCGGTCGGTGACTGGGCAATCCCATGCGGGTGCGTTCCCGGCGGCAAACGATATATGTGGCGTCCGAACGCTCCCATCGCTTTTCGTCTCCGGTCACTGAGCCGACGCCCGCGGATTCGTCAAGCTGTGGAGAGGCTGATCAGATGCTGCGCGTGATCGAGGATGCTGTCGAGGATGTTGTCGAAGTCGATATCGTCGGCGAATCCGATGTACCGGTTACCGTTGCTGCGTTGAGCGGGAAACCCTTCGGTCTTCTGTTGTAGGCGCTGCAGCACGACCGATCCTCGTGAGTGCACAGAGATCGCGCCGTACGTTTTGACAGCCTGCTCGGGCGTCAGCCCCGCCTCGACCAGAGCCGCGACTGGCCGTTCGATCTCGTGCAGGGCACCGTGCAGCGCGCGCATGCCGTAGTGCCCGCGAATGAGAACGAGGTCGCAGAGAACAGGCTCCTCGAGGAACTGCCTGCGCATGTTCCGCGCGTGGTTGCGCAGCGCCTCACGCCAATTCGATGCATCGATATCGGGCACGGTGAACTCGTATTGCGCTAGCGCCCGGTCGGTCATCGCGTCGAGGAGTTCGTCCTTCCTGCGGAAGTACCAGTAGATACTGGTCACTCCGACATCCAGGTGTCGTGCCAGCACCGGCATGCTCAGGTTGTCGATCGAGACGTGAGCCGCCACTTCGAAGGCGCCAGTGAGGATCTCCTCGACCGAGATCGATCCGCGTTCCCTTCGTTGGCGCTGTGATGCCATCGGTCACGCCGCGGCGTCGAACGCCACTGGAATCGCGGTCGGCGAGCGGAACGGCTGGCCGCAGATGTGGGGATCGTCATCGGTGACGAGTTGGATGTCGGTCAGTCGAGTGAGTAGGCATTCCAACGCGACACGAGTCTCCATCCGGGCCAGGTGCAACCCCATGCAGGTGTGCTCGCCGGCTGCAAAAGATATGTGTGGCAGGCGCTTCCGGAAGATGTCGAACTCCTCCGAACGCTCCCATCGCCTTTCGTCTCGGTTGGCAGAGCCGATACACACATCTATTACCGCTCCCGCAGGAAGCTCCACGCCTTCCACCTCCGTGGCCTCCGTCGCGTACCGCTGCACAGTGGTCAGTGGCGTTTCGAAACGCAGACCTTCCTCGATCGCGGGCGCGATGAGCTCGTGGTCCTCTTGCACCGCCAGGAATTGATCGGGGTGGGTCAGCAACAGATAGAGGAGGTTCCCCGAGGACCGATAGGTGGTTTCCAGCCCGGCAGGAAGCAAGAGCCGCAGGAACGAGTAGATCGCTTCGTCGCTGAGTTTCTCGCCGTCGATCTCGGCGGTGACCAGATCGCCGATGATGTCTTCGGTCGGTTTGGATCTGCGCAGCTCGATTTGTTGCAGGAAGTAGTCTTTCAGCGCCGCGGACGCCTCGAATGCGCGCTTGTACTTGACGGTGTAGCTGATCAGTTCCACCGCACGCTTGCGGAACCAAGGCAGGTCTTCCTCGGGCAGGCCCAGCAGCTTGGAGATGACGCGGGTCGGGAACTCCAACGTGAAATCCTTGACCAGATCGGCTTCGCCCGCGTCGAGGAACTCGTCGATCAGTCCGTTGACGACGGGCCGAACGATCTCCGGCTCCCACCGCAACAGTGACTTCGACTTGAACGCGGCGGAGACGAGATTGCGGTGTTCCCAATGCTTCTTGCCCTCCATCGCGAGGATGGTCGGACCGATGAACAGGCCGATGGTGCTGTCGTAGATGTGCGAATTGAACACCTTGCCGTCGCGGAAGATGCGGTTGACGGCGTCGAAGGACACTGCGGCGTAGAGGTGCTCGGGCATCATCGATTCGGGCGTCTTGGACCAGTCCATGACACTGCCGTTGAAGACGCCGGATTCCCGCCGTTTCTGCGCGAACAGCGGATACGGGTCACGAAGGAGGTCGAACGTCTCGTCGGCCGTGACGTTCTGCACTGGGCTTTCCACCGCTGATCTCCAGCATCGTCGAACGGACAGGCGTCCTGCTATAGGTACTGTAAAGCTTACAGTATAGCGGATCTACAGTTGAATGGGTGCCCCGGTTGTCATCGCGCTGATGAAGCCGCCGTCGACCTGGATGTCCTGGCCGGTGATCCAGCGGGCCGCCGGCGACCCGAGGAACGAAATCACGGGCACGATGTCATCGACGCTCGCGTGCCGACCGACGGTGGCGCGGCACATGTCGAGGACATCCTTGCCCATGGTCTGCTCGAAATCGGCGAGGATCGGCGTCTCGACGGGTCCGGGGCTGACGGTGTTGATCCGGACCCCGTACTTGGTCCAGGCGGGGCCGGCAAGCCGCTTGCTGTACAGGATCACCGCTTGCTTGGAGGTGCTGTACACCGGATAGTTCGGGTCCTGGCCCGCCTGCCACTTCTCGACCGCCTCGGCGTCGGTGAGTTCCAGCAGCCCCGCCAGTGTGTCCACGCGTTGGTCCCAGCCGAGCGCGGCCGTCGACGCAACGGCGACCACCGATCCGCCCTCACGCAGCAACGGCAGCATGCCTTCGGTCATCAGTCGCATGCCGAGGTAGTTCACCTTCAACACGTCGGCTGCCGGTGCCGTTCCGGGGATGCCGGCGACGTGGGCGAGCATGTCCAACCCGAACCGATCTGGCCCAGCAGTGCGGTGATGGCAGCCGCGTCGCGTAGGTCGCACTGCAGGCATTCCGACGCCGGTGTTTGGTGCTCGCGCACGTCCACCGCCAGCACGTGGTCGCCACGGTCGTGGAGGTGCGCCGCTACCGCCGCTCCGATGCCCGATCCCGCGCCGACCACCACGATCTTGCGTCGCTCGCCGTTCATTCGCCCAACCCTTTCCGCCACGCTGCACTGTCGCGCTATCATCGAATGGCCGACAGTAAGCACGACAGTAAACAATTCTGGTCCGCCAGACAATGAGTATTGGGACGGGCGAATGAGCACAACGCAGGAGCGGATCGACGACGCTGTCGGGGGCGAAGTGGACCACTTGCGCGCGATCCTCGAGCGTCAGCGTGCTGCCTACACAGTCGAGGGCCCGCCCGACGTTGCGGTGCGGCGCAACCGCATCGATCGGCTACTCGCGCTGGTGCTCGACAACGCCGACGAGTTCATCGACGCGATGGAGACCGATTTCGGCACCAGGCCCAAGACGGATTCGTTGTTCACCGAGGTGCTCGGCATGATCTCGGTGATCGAGCACACCAGATCCCATGTGCCCCAGTGGATGCGCGCGACCAAACTGATGCTCGGAGCGCGACTGGTCGGGTTGAAGGCCGAGGTGCAGCCCTCGCCGCTGGGTGTCGTCGGAATCATCGGCCCGTGGAACTATCCGCTCCAACTGGTCGTGTTGCCCGCATCGGCGGCGTTCGCCGCGGGCAATCGGGTGATGATCAAGATGTCCGAGATCACGCCCAGCACTGCGGAGCTGATGAAGTCCACGGCGCCCAAGTACTTCGACCCGAACGAACTCGACATCGTCACGGGCGGTCCCGAAGTCTCCGTGGCTTTCTCGCGGCTGCCGTTCGACCACCTGTTCTTCACCGGTTCGCCTGCGGTCGGCTCACTGGTGCAGCAGGCCGCCGCGCAGAACCTCGTCCCTGTCACGCTGGAGTTGGGCGGCAAGAATCCGGTGGTGGTGTCGCCGGATGCCGACATCAACCGATCGGCTGCGCGCATCGCCCAGGCGCGAATGATCAACGGGGGACAGGTGTGTGTCTGCCCCGACTATGTCTTCGTGCCCCATGACCGCGTCGACAACTTCGTCGACACCGCGCGCGAGACACTGCGCGGCATGTTCCCGTCGATCGTCGCCAACGACGACTACTGTTCCTCGGTCAACGAGGCCAACTTCGACCGCGTCGTCGGGCTCATCGACGACGCCAGGGCCAACGGTGCGACGGTCGAAACCGTCGCTCCCGCAAGGGAATCGCTGCCCGACCGTGCCACTCGAAAGGTCGCGCCCACGATCGTGCGTGACGTCGACGAGAACATGAGAATCGCTAACGAAGAAGTCTTCGGCCCTGTTCTGGTGGTCAGGCCGTATTCGGCGCTGACGGATGTCATCGACCACATCAACCAGCGGCCCGCACCGCTGGTGGCGTACTGGTACGGACCCGACGACGACGACTTCCGGCGCTTCGTCCGTCACACCCGCAGCGGCGGCGTCGCGCGCAATGACTTTGGGGCTCAGATGATTCCGTCTGCCGCCCCGTTCGGCGGGGTCGGCCGCAGCGGCATGGGCGCCTACCACGGCAAGGCCGGCTTCGACGCGTTCAGTCACTACCGGACCGTGGTGGGCACCGACCTGCCGTTCTCCATCACCGGACGGGCTGCGCCGCCGTTCAGCGGGTCAACCCGCGTCGGCGCGAGGGCGGCGCTACGCATGGCGCGAAGCCGCACGCGCCGTCGACTCAAGCGTCGCCGCTGACCGCCTGCTCGCGGGCCCACCGGTAGTCGGCCTTGCCTGCCGGGCTGCGTTCGATGACCGGCCGGAATACCACCGCCTTGGGCAGCTTGTACCGGGCGATCGAGCCTGCGGCGTGGTCGATGAGTTCTTGGGCGTCGACGCTCGCTCCGTCGACGAGTGCGACGATCGCGACGACCTCCTGCCCCCAGCGCTCGCTCGGCCGGCCCGAGACGACCACATCGGCCACGGCCGGGTGCGATGCGACCGCCGTCTCGACCTCCTCGACGAAGATCTTTTCGCCACCGGAGTTGACGCATACCGAGTCCCGCCCGAGCAACTCGATGGCGCCGTCGGCGAGATGGCGTGCCCGATCGCCCGGCACCGAGTACCGCACACCATCGATGACCGGGAACGTCGCCGCCGTCTTGGCCGCATCTCCCTTGTAGCCCAACGGCACGTAGCCCCGCTGCGCGAGCCAGCCGATGCCGTCGTGACCCGCATCGAGGATCGTGCTGAGGTCCTCGGCCGCCACGGAGGTGTCCGGGCCTGCGTTGAACTTGCCTGTCGCGACGGCGCCCGGCGCCGACATGTGTGTCATCTGCGCCCCGGTCTCCGAGGATCCGACGCCGTCGGCGACCATCAGACCCGGCTTGGCGTCGATGAGTCGCTGCTTGGCGGTCGGGGTCAACAGCGCCCCGCCGTTGGCCACGACCGCCAGCGACGAGATGTCGGCCGTGCCGCGTTCGATGGCGGCGGCAAGCGGGCGCGCCATTGCGTCGCCGACGACCGTCACCGACAACACCTTCTCCCGTTCGATGGTCCGCACGACCTCGTCGGCGTCGAATGTGCTGGTGGCAGTGGAGAACACCACCGACTGGCCGGTGGTCATGGCCGTCATCGCAGCCCATTGGGCCGCGCCGTGCATCAGCGGCGGCAGGATCATGAGCTTGGTGCCCGCGGGCATCTCCAGGCAGCGCTTGACGATCTCGTCGTAGGTATTCGCGGTCTCACCGGTGTATAGGCTGCGGCCGCCGAACGACGTCATGAAGATGTCGTGCTGACGCCACAGCACGCCCTTCGGCATCCCCGTCGTCCCACCGGTGTAGAGCACGTAGAGGTCGTCGGGGGACGGCTCGACCGGTGGCAGCTGCACCGGTCCCGACGCCACGATCGACTCGTAGTCGATAGCGCCGTGGACCAGGTCGTTGCCGGAATCGTCGGCGATCTGAATGAGGACACGTAGGCGCGGGAGGTCGGGGAGTACATCGGCGACTCGCGGGGCGAACGCGGCGTGGTAGATCAATGCGGTCGCGCCGGAGTCGGCGAGCAGGTAGTGCAGCTCGTTCTTGACATAGCGGTAGTTGACGTTGAACGGCGCCACCCTGGCACGCCAGGAGCCGAGCATCGACTCCACGTATTCGGGCCCGTTATAGGCATAGATGCCGAGCAGGTCCTGGCCTACTTCGTGGCCCTGAAGCTCGGAGCGCTCGGTGTGACATCCGAGGCCACGGGTGTGCAGATACGCCCCCAGCCGCTTGGATCGCTCAACGATCTGGGCGTAGGTGTAGCGGCGGTCGCCCTGAATGATGAATTCGCGGTCACCGATCGCGGCCGCGATGGCGTCGGCGGCAGCTGGGACGGTGAATTGTGTCGTGGAACCAGACATTGTGCCTCTCAGGGCTGGTGTGGGAGCAGTTTGATCATCAAACCGTTGGCCTCGGATAGTACGTTGCCGTCGGAGTCGGTCATCGTCGCCCTCACAAACAGCTTTCGTCCGTCGACGGCGTCGATCCATGCCCGAGCCAGCAACGGCTCGTCGGTTGGTGTGATCCTTCGGTAGTCCACGTGCAGGTACGCGGTTCGGCTGTCGGGGCGGCCCGCCGCTGAGACCACCATGCCGAAATGCCAGTCGTAGAACAGCGGTATCACGCCGCCATGTACCGCGTCGTTGCCGCCGACATGGAAGCGGGTGAAATGCCCGCGCATCGTCACCTCGTTCGGTCCCGACTCCGCGACCTGCCACGGCGGCATCAGGGGATGGCCGTTTCCGGGTATGTCCCGCGCGCGTCCGGCAGGTGCAACGCCCGCTGGCGCCTTGTGCTTCTCCAGTCGTGCGCCGACGCCTTCGATGAGTTCGGCCGCGTCGTTCCACAGTCGCTCGTCGGGGTTCGTGGATACCGCGATGTCCTGAAGCCGTCGCATCGCCGTCATGAATCGGGCCATCCCTGGCGCCGCCTCAACCGGTGTGACCCTTGCGAATTCGCGGATATCGTCCTCGGTGTCCGTCACGTGCGCTACTTCCAAGTCCCGATGAGCTCGTCGGTGGTGGTGATCGTGGCGAGCAGCGACAGCGTGTTGTCGATGATCGAGGTGGCGTAGTCGGCGGGAATGCCTGCGACCGCATCCCGAGGGACGACGACGCGGTAGGCCAGATTCACCGCGTCCATGACGAAGTTGGTGATCGCGACGTTCACGGACACGCCGACGGCGACAATGGTCGAAACTCCGAGGTTTCGCAGTGTCGCGTCGAGGTCGGTTCCGCCCATGGGGCCGATGCCGTGCGACCGCCGCAGCACCACATCGGTTGGCGCAGGGCCGAGTTCGGGCAGCAGCGACGCACCGGGGCTGCCCGGAGCGATGTCGACACCGCTGCCGATGGCGAATATCTTCGCGTTCTGGTTGCCGCCGAGTCCGTCGGGCCGCCGCTGTACGAGGCAGTGGACGACCTTCACGCCGGCCTTGCGAGCCGCAGGCAGCAGGCGTTCGATGTTGGGCACCGCCTCCCGTCGCGCCTCCTCGGCGAGGACTGCCAGCCCGGCGTTGGGACCGACAACGGCGCCCTGGCATTCCTGCGTGACGATCGCGGTGTGCGCGGGCGCCGCGATTTCGGCGAGGTCGACGGTCATACCGAGGCCGGTACTTGACCGGGCGGGGTGGCGGGTACTTCGTAGAACTGCGTCGCCCACTTACGCATGGCCATATAGGGTTTCGCGTCCACCTTGGCCAACGCGGGGTACTCGATGTACTCCTGATAGCGCCAGATGTCCAGGTCCTCCCAGACCGTTCCGAGGAACTGCCGCTCGACCTGCTCGCGCACCGTATCCGGTGGCACGTCTGAGGTGTCGCCGGGTAGTCGGGGCCACCAGATCGAATAGAACATGTCCGAATATCCGTCTTCGACGGGCGTGCAGGCGAAGATCAACCGATGGTTGGACGACCCCTCGAACGCGCTGATCGCGAAGCCGAGGCCGGAGAAGTGGCTGTGTATGTACAGCGCCATCTTGTTCGGGTCGCCGCTGCGCACGTCCGGCCAGCCGGTGAGGAACCGCCATTCCTCGTCGACGGCTTCCCAATTCAGGCATACCGGTGTCACGGTGGCGCCGTGCACGTAGTGGAAGTGCGCGCTGTCGGGCCCGTTCTCGGCGACGATCTGCGGATGCACCGGCTCACGTTCGGCGCGACTCGAAAACTCCGGGTAAGGCCGGTAATACGCGTTCGGGTCGGTGTCGAACTGTGGGAACTTTCCGAACAGGTCCGGTAGCTCCCATTGCGGTTCCTTGCCGTCGGGCTGGTGCCACGCAAAGACACAGCCGTACTGCTCCCGAACCGGGAAGACCCGCAGTCGCAGCGCGCGGTTCGGTCGGTCGGGCTGGTAGGGGATGTAGCGGTTGGTGCCATCAGGGCCCCAGCGCCACCCGTGAAAGGGGCACTCCACGCAGTCGCCGACGACCTTGCCGCCGTGACCGATGTGTGCGCCGAGGTGCCGGCAGTGACCCGACAGCAAATGCAACTCGCCGGACTCGTCGCGGTAGGCCACCAGATCCTCGCCGAAGTACCGCAGCGGTCGGACCTCGCCCTGCGGAAATTCGGCCGACCAGCCGATCATGAACCAGCCCGTGACCCTCCAGGTGAATGGGACCTTCACGCAGCCGCCTCTTGAGTCGATGGATACTAAATTGATTACAGTATAGAGTTCCGCAAAGGGCAAGATCGGCAGGCTGCGACGCCGGCGATTAGCTTGCTGGCCGCCTTCGCCACATGTAACGTCATGGCGCGATTTCGGCCGAACTGCCGCCTTAGCGTTGCATCCGACGCGAAACAGGCTGTCAGTCAGTCAATTTGAACTCACGGACGGGTCGCGACGTGCGACCCCCTGGCCGTCGATCGACACTTGATTTTCCGTGACCCTACGGTAGCGTAGGTTACGCAGCCGTAGGTAAGGGATGGAGAGTCTCGATGACGACAACCCAAGAGGCATTGCTCACTGAGCTGGAACCAGTGGTAGAGGCCAACCTGAATCGACACCTTGAGAATGCGAAGCCCTGGAATCCGCACGATTACGTTCCGTGGAGCCGGGGGCGCGACTTCGCCCTGTTGGGTGGCCAGGACTGGACTCCTGCGGATTCCCAGCTCGACGAGGTTTCCAAAGCCGCCATGATGGTGAACCTTCTCACCGAGGACAACCTGCCGTCCTACCACCGCGAAATCGCCGTGCGCTTCGGAAGTGATGGCGCCTGGGGACAGTGGGTCGGCCAGTGGACAGCCGAAGAGGGGCGCCACGCCATCGCGATCCGCGACTATCTCGTCGTCACCCGCGGCGTCGACCCCGTAGCCCTTGAGCGTGGTCGCATGGTGCACATGGCGGCCGGCTATGACTCGGGCGATAAATCACCAATAGAGGCCCTGGCCTACGTGTCCTTCCAGGAACTGGCGACGCGGATCAGCCACCGCAACACCGGCCGAGCATCTGGATGTCCTATCGCCGAACAACTCCTCACCCGGATAGCGACAGACGAGAACCTGCACATGGTCTTCTATCGGAACCTGGTGAACGCTGCGCTCGATATCGCACCAAACGCGACAATGAAGGCGATCGCTCGCGAAGTGATCAACTTCCAGATGCCGGGAAGCACCATGCCAGGCTTCGCGGAAAATGCTCTAGCGATCGCCAAGGCAGGCATCTACGACCTGCGTTCGCATTTGGACGATGTCGTGCGTCCGGTGCTGCGGTTCTGGGGGGTATTCGAGCGCGAGAATTTCGACGGCGAAGGAGCTCGCGCGCGAGACGAACTGGCGGCATTTCTCGATCTGGTGGAAGAAAAGGCCTCTTACTACGACCAGCGTCGCGAAGAACGACTGGTCACCTCGGCACGGTAGATCACGGTAGATTTCGCGACCGCTCCCGGCTTGGCTCTGATACTGTAATCATTACAGTATCAGTGTGTAGCCGTGAACGTGAGGTGCCGACTCGTGACCGTGCCTGCCCGCTTCGACGCGATCGTGATCGGTGCCGGATTCTCCGGCCTCTACGCGCTACACCGGCTGCGTGAACTCGGCGTCCGCACGCGCGTGCTCGAGATGGCCGAAAACGTCGGCGGGACATGGCTGTTCAACCGATACCCGGGCGCCCGATGTGACATCGAGAGCATCGAGTACTCCTACAGCTTCTCCGACGAGATTCAGCGGGAGTGGGTGTGGACCGAGACAATGCCGGCCCAGCCCGAGATCGAGGCTTACCTCAACTTCGTCGCAGACCGGCTCGACCTGCGCCGCGACATCTCCTTCAACACCGAAGTCGTCGCGATGACGTTCGACGAGGACGCCGGCGAATGGTTGGTCGAGACCTGGGCGGGGGAGACCTTCGTCGCCCCGTTCGTGGTCGCGGCGTCAGGAATCCTGTCGGTACCCCTCGAACCCCAGATACCGGGCATGGATGCGTTCGCGGGGCCGTCCCTGTACACCGGCTGCTGGCCGAAGGAGGGCGTCGACCTGACCGGCAAGCGCGTCGGGGTCATCGGCACCGGTTCGACCGGCGTGCAACTGATTCCGGTCGTGGCGCGGCAGGCCGGTCACCTTTCGGTGTTCCAGCGCTCACCGGCGTACACGCTGCCGTGGCAGGTAAGGCCGCTCGAACCGGGCGAGCTCGATGAGATGAAGTCCCGGTACGGCGAGATCCGCGCGGCGCAACACGAGCACCCCGTCGGGGCCGCGCGACTGAGCGCGTTCTCCGTGATGCTCGAGATGATTCAGCGGCCGCCCTTGAAGTCGGCCTCCCGCGAGGAGCAGTTGCGGGCCATCGAGGAGAACGGCGTCATTGGTGCGCTCAGCTGGGGCGACGTGTTCTTCGACATCCAGGCCAACCAGATGGCGGCCAGGCTCTACGGCGAGGCAGTCGCCCGGATCGTGAACGACGCCGACACTGCGGCGGCGCTGACACCGAGTCATCCCTTCGGATGTAAGCGCCCGATCATCGATCAGGGCTACTACGAGACGTTCAACCGCGACAACGTCACGCTGGTCGACCTGCGCAGGGGGCCGATCCGCGAGGTCACCGCCACCGGCATCGACACCGAACAAGGGTTCCATGAGCTCGACGTGATCATCTACGCCACCGGTTTCGATGCGATGACGGGTGCGCTGACGCGCATGGACATCCGCGGACGCGACGGCATGTCCCTGCGCGAGTTCTGGGCGAGCGAGGGCCCGCTGTCCTACCTCGGGCTGGCGGTCGCCGGGTTTCCCAACCTGTTCATCGTTCAGGCCCCCGGGAGCCCCTCGGCAGCAACGAATTTCGTTGCTGCCCTCGAACAGCACGTGGAATGGATCGGCGACTGCATCGCGTATCTGCGTACCAACGACTACCGAACCATCGATGCGCTGCCCGACGCCCAGCGCGAGTGGATCGAGCACACGACCTCCCTCGTGGCGCCGACCGTCCTCGTCCACCCAACGTGCAATTCCTGGTACAACGGGGGCAATGTTCCCGGCAAGAAACGGATGTACATGGGATACACGGCGGGGATACCGGAATACCGTCGCCGCTGCGACCAGATCGCAGCCGCCGGCTACACGGGCTTCAAGCTCGCCTAGTCGATGAAAACGTCGGAACGGGTGTGGCGGATCGGCCGCGATGTCGCGGGTGTGCTACCGCGGGCACACGCGGCGCTGCGGAGGGAAGGGCGGAATCCGCTGTCGCCAGGCGGTCTTCGGCTCCTCGGTGAGGTGGTGATGGACGAGGCCGCGCTGACGGGGATGACGCTGACGGCGTCGCCGCCGACGCTGGAGCGCTCGGAAGAAGCATGCGCGGCCGCGGCCGACGAGTTGTCAGCGCTCGGTGCCGGCGCTCACGCTCGACCGGAACCATTGCACGTGAAGACGATTGGTCGGCGTCGGTTCGGACGTTTGGTCTATGAGCGGCTGACGTTCGAGCACGACCCTCTGCTGCCGCCGTCGTTGGCGGGATCCGGCCTCGGCGGCCCGGCGACTGCAGCGGTACATCTGTGCCGGCAGGGTGATGACCGGCGACCGTGGCTGGTGTGGGTGCACGGCGCAGGGCAGGGGCAACCGCTGGACCTCTTGTTCTCGGGGGCCCGGCGCATCCAGAGCGAGCTCGGGTTCAACATCGCGCTACCCGTGCAGCCGGGCCACGGCGTCCGTCGCGAAGCATGGCCGGCCTATCCGAACATGGATCCGCTGGCCAACGTCGCGGGGATGATGCGGGCGGTGTCCGAGGTCCGAGCGGTCGTGCGCTGGCTGCAGCCGCGGTCCACCGCCATCGCGGTTTCCGGTGTGTCGATGGGCAGTCCGGTCGCGGCACTGGTGTCGCACCTCGAGACGGTGGATGCGGTCGCGGTCTATACCCCGATCTTCGGGCTCAACGCGATGATCGCTCAGCACCTCGGCCGGTGGGGCCCGTCGGTCCGCGACGTCGGCGATGTACTGCGATCGGCGACTGTCGCGCGGTTGGCGTCACCGGTCGATCTGCTGGCTGCCGAGCCGACGCCGCCGCCTGAGCGTCGCCTCATCGTCGGCGCTTGGCACGACCGGATGGCGTTGCGCGAGCCCGCTCTCGAGTTGCACGAGCGGTGGGGTGGGGAACTGTACTGGCACGACGGCAGCCATGCCGGGCACCTCTTCTCCCGACGTGTGCAGGCGGTGTCGGAGCGGTTCCTTGGCACGCTCAGCGCGGAAGGCGGCCGCCGATTGTGCGGGTGACCTGCTCGGCGTAGCCGACCAGCAGGTCGATCCATACCTCGCACTGTGATTCGGGCATGCGCACCGTCGGTCCGCTGATCGTGATCGCGCCCAGGATGTCGCCAGCGGAGTCGAATACCGGTGCGGAAAGCCCGGACGCCGAGTCCTCGCGTTCGCCCGCGGTGATCGCATAACCGTCGGCCTTCGCCGAAGCGATGAGCCTGCGCAACTCATCCGGACGGGTGACCGTTCCGTCGGTCATCGGTTCGAGCGGCCCGGCGAGAACCTTCTCCGCCAAGTCCGGGTTCCAGGCCAGCAGGACTCGTGATGCCGATCCCACGTGCAGCGGGATGACCTTGCCCACGTACATGTCTCGACGCAGCGCGTGGTGGGTCTCGGCGACCGCGACGCAGACCCTGAAGTTCTGTTCGACCTTGAAGAAGCAGGCGGTCTCGCCCGTCTTGTCGCGGATCTCCTTGAGCACCGGGTTGACGACCGCCAACACGTCGAGGTCCTTCAGCGCGGTCGCGGCCCAGTACGACATCCGCACCCCGATCCGGATGCCATCGCCCGTCCTGTCCAGCAATCCCTGAGCCACCATGTTGCTCACGAGCCGCTGCACGGTGGAGGTGGGTAGCCCCGTCGCCTGCTGGATCTCGCCGAGCGACATGTCGGGGTGGGCGAGCGAAAAGGCGTCGAGGATCTCCGTGATCTTGGCGAGCACCAGCAGTGGCTGCTGCTTGGACGAGGCCGAGGCGTCTTCGGTTGCCATGACCCGAATCTACCTGCGGTCACACACCTGCTCATTGCCGATGACCCAGTCGAACGCCTTGGCCTTCGACCGTGCGCCCTGAGCGGTCTTCGACCGATTCGGTTCGCCGAGTTCGGCGAGGAGCTTGTCGGTGATGTCCACCATCGAGGCCAGGGTGGAGGGCGTGAACCACTCCGGGCGGGTCGCGAACAACAGGTCCTCGCTGGACGTGTTGCCGCTGGCGCCTGGCGCGAACGGGCAGCCACCGAGGCCGCCCAGCGAGCCGTCGACCATAGCCGCTCCCGCGTCGATCGCGGCCAGCGTGTTCGCCACGCCAAGGCCCCATGTGTCGTGTCCGTGAAAGACGATGCGCCGCTGGGGGCTTCGCGCTTTCAGGTCGACGATGAGGTCGGTCACCTGTGTCGGGATGGCCTGACCGATGGTGTCGCACACGACGATGTCTTCGGCTCCTGAAGTGCGTGGGTCGGCGGCGATCCCGATCACCCGCTCGGGGTCTGTCAGGCCCTCGAACGGACACGTGAACGCCGTGGCGATGCACAGTTGGATGGCACCCCCGGCCTCTTGCGCGATCCGGACGGCGTCGGGCATCGCCGCGACGCTGTCTTCGGTGCTGCGCCCGATGTTGGCCTTGTTGTGCGAGTCCGACGCCGAGAAGCAGTATTGGAAGTTGCGCGCACCCGCGGCCGCCGCTTTCTCGATGTGCCGCGGCGTCGCGACCCAGATCCAACAGCGATCCAGCTCATCGGCGTCCAACGCCGCGACGACGTCGAGCGTGTCGGCAAGTGGCGGAACGAGATCCGGGCGCGCCATCGAACCGATCTCGAGCGCCGGTACGCCAAGAGCGAGCAGCTCGCGGATGATCTGTACCTTGCGGTCGGTGGGCAGCATCTTCGCCGTGAGCTGCAGCCCGTCGCGCAATGTCACATCGCGGAGCTCGGCGTGCGGCGTGTACGGACGAGGTGTCATGTCAGTGCTCCTATCTCCTCGTCGCTGAGACCCAACACCGACGACAACACCTCGTGGGTGTGCTCGCCGAGGTCGGGCCCGACGTTGCGAATCGGCAGCGATGCGCCGCCGATCACCGGCACGATGCCGGGGAAGCCCACGGTTTTGCGGTGCGCTTCACCGGTGTCGACTTCGAAGTGCTGGATCATGTTTCGCGCCTCGTACTGGTCGTCGGCGCAGATGTCGGCGGCGGTGTAGATCGGGCCGGACGGCACGCCGGCCTCCTCGAGCAGCTTGAGCGCCTCGTCCCGGCTGCGTTCGATGGTCCACTGCCCGATTGCCGCATCGAGTTCCTCGCGCCGTCGCCAGCGGCCCGCGTTGGTCTGCAGTTCCGGATCGTCGGCGAGGTCCGGCCGACCGACCGTCTGCATGTAGCGCTGGAAGATCGCGTCGCCGTTGCCCGCGACGATGATGTTGGTGCCGTCGGCGCAGGGGTAGGCGTTGCTCGGCGCAATGCCCTCCATCCGTCCACCGACCCGTTCGCGCGTGACGCCGTAGGCCAGATAGTCCGGCACCAGTGACTCCATCACCGAGAAAACGGATTCATTCAGCGCCACGTCGATAACACGCTGTGGCAGTGGCACTTTGACGTATTCACGCTGGAACAACGCCATCACGGTGCCGAATGCGGCGTAGATCCCGGCAATCGAGTCGCCGATCGAGACACCGGTACGCACCGGCGGCCGGTCGGGGTCGCCGACCAGCTCTCGCAGGCCGCCGTACGCCTCGGCAACGGCGGCGAATCCGGGTCGCTCCGACAGCGGCCCGGTCTGGCCGAACGCCGAGATGCGGGTGATCACCAGGCCGGGGTTGACCCTGTCGAGTTCCTCGGGACCCAGCCCCCATTTTTCGAGCGTGCCCGGACGGAAGTTCTCCAGCAGCACGTCACAGTGCCGGATCAGGTCGAGCACGAGCTGCCTGCCGCGCTCGGTCTTGAGGTCGAGCACGATGGACTTCTTGTTGCGATTGATGGTCCGGTAGAGCATCGACGTGTCCCCGGAGTACAGCCGCCAGTTGCGCAGCTCGTCCCCGGTGACCGGGCGCTCGACCTTGATGACCTCCGCGCCGAAGTCGGCCAGCATCCGGCCCGCGGTCGGCGCGGCGATGTAGTTGCCGAGCTCCAGCACCCGCACTCCGGCGAGTGGACGAATGTCTTTGGTGTTCAATGTCGTTCCTTGCTGTGTATCAGAACAGGGCGCTCATCGGCAGGATGAGCAGGATCGCCACGACCGAGGCGACGGATACGCCGACCGTGACAGTCTTGAGTGCACCGCGCGTGGACTGTCCCAACAGCGACTGCAACAGCCAGAACGTATTGCTGGTGACATGGACACAGAAGAGCGAGCCCGCACCGGCGGCCAGGGCGATCAGGACCGGGTCGAGTCCGATGATCGGCGCCACGGGCGCGAGGATGCCCGCCGACGTGATCGCGGAGATGGTCACGGAACCGACCGCGACGTGCAGAGCCGCGGCGATGAGCCACACCACGAGCAGCGGGGCGGCCGTGCTGGCGGTGAAGTACTCGCCAAGGATGTCGCCGAGACCGGCCGCCTTGATGGTGGCGGCCAGCGAGCCGCCCACGCCGGTGAGGATCAGGATCTGACCGCTCTCCTTGAACCCGGTGGCTATCGCGTGCTGAATCGCCTCGGTACCCAGCGTGTAGCGGCCGACGAAGCTCGTGCCTATCAGGCCGATCAGCAGGGCGATGACGGGCGCGGAGACGAACTTGACAATCGGGTTGTGGACGTCTGCGGCATCGAGGATCGCGCCAGTTGCGATGAGGAGGAGCGAGACCAGCATCGGCGCGAAGAGCACGATCAGCGGGGTCTGGGTGCGCGTGACGATTGCCGTCTTGGTGGCGACGCCGCCGCCCGTCGGACCGTCATCGTCGGGTGTCGTTGTGGCGCTCGACGGTTCGTCATCACCGTCGTCAAGAGGGGCAGGATCCTCGCCGAGGAACTCCTGCTCGTCGCGCTCCGGGTTCCACCAGCCGTGATTGAACAGAAAGGACATGATCGCCACCGCGATCGCGACGGTGGGAATCACAAGGAGCACGCCGAACAGCAGCATCTTGCCGAGCGGCACACCGAGCAGGCCGGCCAGTGCAAGCGCTCCCACCCCGGGGACGGTCAGCACGATGCCGCACTCGAGGCCGATGGCCATGGCCGTGGCCATTCGCGCGGTTCCGTTCTTGCCGATCTTCTTGGCCATGCTGCGCCCCAGCGGTGCCGAGATGACAAGCAGCACATCGAGATAGATGGACTGGAGCAGCGTGGCAATCGTCAGCGACATGGCGTAGGGCATGCGCTTTGGCCCGAACAGCTTTAGCAGCGTCTGCACCAGTCGCTGAATGGCCCCCGTCTGCTGGAGTATCGCGCCCATCAAAACTCCGAACGCGATCAGCAGGCCGACCTCGGCCATGATGTCGCCGAATCCCTTCATGATCGCGTCGATCGTCTTCTCGACGCCGAGTCCGGCCGCCAGGCCGAGGTATGCGGAGCCGATGACCAGCGACACGACCGGGTTGAACTTGAATCGCACGATCATCACGACCACGGCGACGATCGCGACCGCGGTGTTGATGACGATTGCGGTGTGTGACATGGGTGCAGCCCCTTCGAACGTCTGCGCTTCGGGTGAAGGTCACCACAGGCCACTTGAGGTGTGACCCACGACGCATTCATATTATGAGCACATACTCACAATATAAGCAAGTATGTAGCCGATGTCGAGCTCGACCTGGAGTTTTGCGGATTCAGGGCGAACGGCTCAGCGCGGTGAGGGGGCTCCATAGTCACGAATGAGCCGGGCGCGGACGTACGCCATCTCCTGTGCCATGTCGATCGGATACGCCTGCATGATCCATTGGTATGCGGTGCCGAGGACGGCCGAGCCGAAGTCGTTGACCGCCCGGTCGATCTCGATGTCGGGCCGCACCGACCCATCGGCGAAGCCCCTTCGCAGTCCCGCCTCGACCATGTCCGCCGCCCGCTCGAGCCACATCCGGATGCGCGGGCCCACCGGCGACGTCGCCTTGATCGCCTCGAAGGTCAGCACGAATATCGCTCGCAACAAGTCGCGATCCTCGTCGTGGAGCTGCGCGATGCGATCGACGTGTGCGAGTGCTTGGTGCAAACCACTGGACTCTGGGTCGAGTGCAGGGCTGAGCTTGTTCACGTATTCGGTGGCGAACAAGGTCTCGAGGATGGCGTCCTTGCTGCCGTAGCGGGCATGCACCATCGCTCGGCTGTACCCGGCACGCCGACCGATCTCGGCAGCCGTCGTTGCTTCCCATCCTTTTTCGGCGATCAGTTCCACCGCGGCCTCGAGCAATCGGCGGCCCGATATCTCTAGGCGCTGGGGCTGGGTCAGCCCTCGGGCGGGGGACGGCACCCTTGCATATTAGACGCCCGACAACTAACTTAGTTGTTCCGCGTCAAATTTCTTTTGGGGGTCGATGATGACTTCTGGTGGGACAGTCGGCGCTGCGGCGGCGGGTGTTCCGTCCGGCATTGAGGGTGTGACGCCACAGTGGCTGACGGCCGCACTGGACGGTGCGACGGTTACCGATGTTCGCGTCGAACAAATCGCACTGGACAGTGGCTTCTCATCGCAGCTGTACCGAGCGCACCTGTCGGGTGAGGGCGTGCCGAACAGTGTGATCGTCAAGCTGCCTGCCGTGTCCGAGGCCGGGGACGCGATGAAGATGCTGGGTGGTTACGCGCGAGAAGTCGCGTTCTACCGACACGTTGCCGGCCGCGCACCTCTGGGCACACCTGTCGTACATGCGATTCGAATGGACGAGAACACCGCCGACTTCGTCCTGGTGTTGGAGGACTTGCAGGACTGGGACAACGCCGACCATCTCGCCGGCCTGTCGCTGGACCGCGCGCGCTGCTGTATAGCCGAACTGGCAGGCCTGCACGCGTGGTCGACCAAGCCGCTGAATACCGATGTCCTGGAGGCGTTTCCGAGCATCGACACCGCGATGACACGCGACCTGCTACCTGCTGCGTTCAGCGCGGGTTGGCAGATCTACCGCGACCATGCCACCGCGCCGGTTCCCGCCGCTGTCGCGAAGTATGCCGAGCGGTTCGCTGCTCTTGCCCCTGCGGCGATAGATGCGCTGAGTCAGCGCTCGATGTTGATCCACGGCGATATCCGCGCGGACAACATGTTCTTCTGCGGTGATCGGTTGAAGGTGGTCGACTTCCAACTTGCCGGAAGGGGTGCAGGCGCCACAGATGTCGGGTACCTGGTCAGCCAGGGACTTCCGACGGAAGTGCGCTCAGGGCGTGACGAAACGCTGCTGCGCGAGTACCTCGATCAGCTGTCGAGTCATGGTGTCAGCGACTACTCCTTCGACGAAGCGTGGCGGCATTACCGATACGCCGTTGCCTACTTCGTGGTGCTGCCTGCGATGCCGTTGCTGAGCTGGGACTCACTGCCGGAGCGCTCGCGGCAGTTGTGTATGCGCTTGGTGGAGCGCGCGGTGGCCACCATCGACGAGACCGACGCCGTGGAGGTGTTCAAATGACTCGAACCGCAAGAGAAGTCGTCGAGCTGTACAACCTCGTGGTGTGGAACGAGCGGAACTTCGACCTCGCCGACGAGCTGATGGGGGATACCGTCATCCGGCATGAGGTGGGTGAGGCGCAGACGCTCAGCCACGAGCAGGCCGTCCAACGCGTCGTCGACAACTGGGCCATGTTCGACAAGCTGCGGTTCGATCTCAACCTCGTCGTCGCCGGCGACGACGGCGAACATGTGGCGATCGTGTACCAGTCACCGATGGAGCTCAAGGACGGCACGAAGACAAGTGTGGGAAGTATGGAGATCTTCCGTGTCGTCGAAGGCAGGATCACCGAAGTCTGGAACTGCGGCTACAAGCAAGGGGTTTGGCAATGACGCGTGTACTCGATGAGCTTGGCTACTACCTGCTGGCAGGCGCCGGCGGGGAAGGGCCCGCGACGTTGATGGATGAGGCCCGCCGCGGTGAGGAACTAGGCTTCGGCACCGCATTCATCTCTGAACGCTGGAACGTGAAAGAGGCGTCGTCGCTCGTCGGCGCGGCCTGCGCCGTTACCAGCCGTATGCAGATCGCCACGGCGGCAACCAATCACAACACCCGCCACCCGCTGATCACCGGATCGTGGGCGACGACCATGCACCGCCTCTCCGGCGGCCGGTTCACGCTCGGCATCGGACGCGGAGTGGCGGCGATGTACGCGGCCTTCGGCATTCCCGCCGTCACGACGGCGCAGATGGAGGACTTCGCGCAGGTGATGCGGCGGCTCTGGCATGGCGAGGTGATCTTCAATCACGACGGTCCGATCGGCAAATACCAGGTGCTGTTCCTGGACCCCGACTTCAACGAGGACATCCGGCTGGCCCTGGTCGCGTTCGGGCCCAACACCTTGAAACTCGGGGGCCGGGCCTTTGACGACGTGATCCTGCACACCTATTTCCCGCCGGAGACCCTGCAGCGGTGCGTGAACACGGTTAAGGACGCCGCGGAGAAGGCCGGTCGGGATCCCGACAGCGTGCGGGTGTGGTCCTGTTTCGCCACGGTCGGCGACCATCTTCCCGAGGAACTGCGGCTGAAGAAGACTGTCGCCCGGCTGGCGACCTACCTACAGGGCTACGGCGATCTCATGGTCACGACCAACGGCTGGGATCCCGCGGTGTTGCAACGCTTCCGGGAAGATTCCGTGGTCACCTCTATTCCAGGCGGCATCGATCACAAGGCCACGCCCGAGCAGATCGAGCACATCGCCACGCTCATTCCGGACGAGTGGCTGGAGCCGGCGGCCACCGGATCGGCGCAGCAGTGCGTCGACCGCGTCCGCAAGGAATTCGACTACGGGGCCGATGCGGTGATCATGCACGGCGCCACCCCTGACGAACTGGAGCCGATCGTCGACGCCTACCGCGCGAGCCGGTAGTGTCCCGATTCCGCGTCGGCCTGATGGACTCGATGCTGGCCGGGCGACCATCGGTTGACAGCTACAGCCGTGCGAGTTACCTTGCCGCCGTTGCCAATCGCGTCGATTCGTACTGGGTGCCGGACCACATCAACGGCCAGACTCCCCGCCCGCTGTGGGATCCGAAGTACACAGCGTCGGCACGCTTGTTGCGCTCGCCCGACGCAGCGATGGAAGCGTGGACGCTGTTGGGTAGCCTGGCGGCGCGCAGGCGCTTCAACCGGGTGCGCCTCGGTGTCGGCGTCACCGACACCGGTAAACGCCACCCCGCCGTCACCGCGCAAGCGGCCGCGACCCTGAATCTGATGACCCGTGGGCGGGCGATCCTCGGTATCGGCCCGGGCGAACGCGTCGGTAACGAGCCCTACGGCGTGGACTGGTCGAAGCCGGTCGCCCGGTTCGAGGAGGCGCTCGCCACCATCCGCGCACTCTGGAACTCCAAAGGCCAACTGGTCAAGCGCGATTCACCGTTCTTTCCGCTCGGTGACGCGATCTTCGACCTGCCGCCGTACAAGGGAAAGTGGCCTGAGATCTGGATCGCGGCGCATGGCCCCCGCATGCTGCGGGCGACCGGGCGGTATGGCGACGCGTGGTTCCCCGGGTTCGCACATCGGCCGCAGGATTACGCCAAGCGGCTACAGATCATTCGGACCGCCGCCTCCGACGCCGGTCGTGATCCGATGTCCATCACGCCGGCGTTCTGGATGCCGGTCCTGGCCGGGCCGAGCCGTGATGCTGTCGACGCCGCCCTCGACTCCACCATGGTCAAGACGTGGGCGCTCAACGGTCCCGCCGAGTTCTACGCCCACCACGGCGCCCAGCATCCGATGGGAGCCGGCTTCACCGGCATGCAGGACCACGTCTCGTTCACCATGGATGAGCAGACGCTTCGTGAAAAGTCCGGTCAGGTCCCGCTTTCGGTGGTCAAGGGCATGGTGCTCAATGGCACGGTCGACGATGTGCTCGACCAGGCCGCAGAGTGGCGCGACCACGGCGTGCGCTACATAGTGGTGGTGAACTTCGGGCCGATGGCGCCGAGCCTGCGCACCGGACTCGCCTCGCTGATGCCGTTCAACAAGGTGGTCCGCGGCCTCAAGCGGCTGTGATTACGGCGCGCTTACGCCCGCTCAGCGTCCGTTAGCGCGCCGAAATCGCACTCTCAGGGCGTGATGACTGTGCGGGACACCGGCTCCGCGGCCGCCTGCCTGCTGTAGATGCCGCGCTGCAGCGCCGACAGCAACGCGTTGCGAGTTTCCTCGGGATGGATGAGGTCGTCGAAGCCGAGATGGCTCGCGGACCGGAAGGACGCCTCCACCTCCATCTTGCGCAGCTTGGTTTCGACGTCCTCCGCGGCGTGCGACGCGCGGCTGAGAGCGGCTGCGCTCATCGCTCCCATCGTGGCGCCAGGGAAGGCGAACGTCGCGCCCTGATTGTCGAATCCCAACAGGGACATGACCATTGAGCCGAAGCCGTAGGCCTTTCGTAGTGTGACATGCAGCTTGACTGTCGTGGCGGCCGTCTGCGCGGCGAACATTCGCGCTCCGCTGCGCAGCACGCCGCTCTTCTCGGACCGGCTGCCCGGCAGCATGCCCGGGTTGTCCGCGAGGAACACGATCGGCAGGTGGAAGGAGTCGGCCACCATGATGAAATGCGCTGCCTTGTCTGCGGCGTCGGCATCGATGGAGCCCGCGAGCACTTTCGGCTGGTTCGCCACCACAGCGACCGGATGGCCACCGAGATGGGCAAGTGCGCAGATGATCGCGGGCCCGAACTTCGGCTGTACCTCGAACCAGTCCGGCCTGTCGAACACCACGTCGAGCACCGCGCGCATGTCGTACACCTGGCGGTTGCCGCGGGGCACGATGTCGAGCAGTTCGGCCGTCGAGCGCGGCTCCGCCGCCTCGTCGTCGGGCAGGGATGGCGGATACGACCACGCACTCGACGGAAAGTAGGACAGGTACCGGCGGATGTCATCGAGCACCGCCTCGTCGTCCTCGGCGAAGTTGTGGATCACCCCGCTGGCCAGTGCGACGCTCGGACCGCCGAGGTCTTCCTTCGAAATGTCCTCGCCCGTCGACTCTTTGACGACCGGCGGTCCCGCGGTGAAGATCGCGCCCTGACGGCTCATGATGGTGAAGTCGCATACCGGCGCCACGAGGGCGCCATGGCCTGCCGACGGCCCGAGCAAGCCTGCCACTGTCGGCACTCTGCCGGAGCACTGCGCCTGCGCGAGAAGGTCGGTGGGGGTGCGGCCGTAGTGCTCGCCGCTGGGCCTGAACCCGGCGCCCTCGAGGAGCATCACGAGCGGGATCCTGTCGCGCAACGCGAGTTCGGCCAGCCGGTAACGTTTCGCATTTCCACCTGGTCCGATGCTGCCCGCCAGGGTGGTGAAGTCCTCGGCGCCGACCATCACTGGCGCACCGTTGATGAGTCCGGAGCCGGCGACGATCCCGTCGGCCGCGATGTCGCCGCCGACGAGCGTGCCGAACTCGCGGAATGAGCCCTTGTCGAGAAGATGCTCGACGCGCGCGCGGGCATCGAGCTTGCCCTTGCCGTGGTGCTTGGCGAGCCGCTCGGCTCCGCCCATCGCATGAGCGTGTCGGCGTCGGCGGGACAGCTCGTCGAGGGTGTCCCCCCAGTCCTCGGCCTTTGTCATGCGCCACTCCTGTCGTCAGAAGGCGATCGTCGCACCGGCATGTTCACGTTGACCATACTGAATTGCTTACTGTAGCGTCTGCGGGCATGGGTAGCGACGGCAGCCTCAAGGTGGACGCGGCCGTGGCCAGCGGGCTTACCGGCGTCGCACAGGCGGCGAGCAAGCTCGAGCGGCGAGGCTATGACTGCTGCTGGACAGCCGAAATCAACCACGATCCTTTCCTACCGCTGGTGCTGGCCGCCGAGCACACCACGCGGATCGAACTGGGTACCAGCATCGCCGTGGCATTCGCCCGCAACCCCATGACGGTGGCCAACGTCGGGTGGGATCTGCAGTCGTACTCGGACGGCCGCTTCATCCTCGGGCTCGGCTCCCAGGTGCAGGCCCACATCGAGAAGCGGTTCAGCATGCCGTGGAGTCAACCGGTTCGTCGCATGCGTGAGTTCGTGCTGGCGTTACACGAGATCTGGGCGTGCTGGCGCGACGGCACGAAGCTGCGGTTCGAGGGCGACTTCTATACCCACAAGCTCATGACGCCGATGTTCACGCCAGAGCCCCAATCGCACCCGGCCCCAAAGGTGTTCGTCGCCGCGGTGGGTGAGGCGATGACCGAGATGTGTGGTGAGGTCGCCGATGGCCTGCTCGCTCACGCCTTCACCACCAAGCGGTATTTCGAAGAGGTGACCATCCCGGCGCTGTTGCGGGGCATGGAGCGCTCCGGTCGGCAGCGCACCGATTTCCAGCTGTCGTGTCCGATCTTCGTGGTGACGGGGGAGAGCGAAGAACAGTTGATCGCGGGCGCAGTCGGCACTCGCAAGCAGATCGCCTTTTACGGCTCCACCCCCGCGTACCGCAAGGTTCTCGAGCTGCACGGCTGGGGTGACCTGCACACCGCATTGCACCAGCTGAGCCTTCAGGGTGAATGGGATCAGATGGGCTCGTTGATCGACGACGAGATCCTCGAGGCGTTCGCGGTCGTCGCACCGATCGACACCGTCGCGAGCAAGATCCGTGATCGGTGCGACGGTGTGATCGACCGCGTCCTTGTCGGTTTCCCCTCCGCTACTCCGGAGGACACCGTCATCGCCGTGCTGGCGGAGCTGCGCGGCCAACCCATGAGGAGTCGCCCGTGACCGCGCCGACGATGGACGAAGCAGCCAAGGTGCTCGCCGACCCACTGGCGTACGCCGACGAGCCGAAACTCCATGCGGCCCTGGCACATCTGCGGGCGAACGCTCCGGTGTCATGGGTCGAGGTGCCGTCCTACCGTCCGTTCTGGGCAATCACCAAGCACGCCGACATCATGGCGATCGAGCGCGACAACACGTTGTTCACCAACTCGCCACGGCCGGTACTCATGACGCGCGAAGCCGACGAGCAGCAGGCCGCGGTGGGAATCAACACCCTGATCCACATGGACGACCCCCAGCATCGCGTGGTGCGGGCCATCGGCGCCGACTGGTTCCGCCCGAAGGCGATGCGGGCGTTGAAGGTTCGCGTCGACGAACTGGCGAAGAGATTTGTCGACAACATGATGGAGTCCGGCGACGGATGCGACTTCGTCCAAGAGGTCGCGGTGAACTACCCGCTCTACGTGATCATGTCGATGCTCGGCCTGCCCGAACAAGATTTCCCGCGGATGCTCAAGTACACGCAAGAGATGTTCGGCAACGACGATGCCGAGTTGCAGCGCGGTACGACCAAAGAGGAGCAGATGGCGGCTCTGCTCGACATGTTCGCCTACTTCACGGCGGTGACGGCGTCCCGCCGTGAGAACCCGACCGAAGACCTGGCGTCGGCCATCGCCAACGCCACGATCGATGGCGAGCCGCTGTCTGACATCGAGACGGTGTCCTACTACGCGATCGTCGCCGCCGCCGGCCACGACACCACGAGCGCGGTGATCTCGGGCGGTTTGCATGCCCTGATCGAACACCCCGATCAGCTTGCACGAATTAGGGATAACCCTGAGCTGATGCCACTGGCCGCCGAAGAGATGATCCGCTGGGTCACGCCGGTCAAGGAGTTCATGCGCACGGCGCAGGAGGACACCACGGTTCGCGGTGTCCCGATCGCCGCCGGCGAATCGGTGCTGTTGTCCTACGCTTCGGCAAATCGTGACGAAGAGGTCTTTGACGACCCATTCAGGTTTGACGTCGGTCGTGATCCCAACAAGCACAACGCTTTCGGCTACGGCGTGCACTTCTGCCTCGGTGCGGCGCTGGCCCGGATGGAAGTCAACAGCTTCTTCTCCGAGCTTGTTCCGCGACTGGAGTCGGTCGAGCTCGCCGGCGACCCGCAACACATCGCGACGATTTTCGTCGGCGGGCTCAAGCACCTCCCGATCCGATACTCGCTGAAGTGAATTGATCGGGGCGGACGACCGCCCCGCGCACGCGAGGCGGCCGTCCTGTCTCAGGTCAGCTCGGGAGAGGAATCCAGATCCCGAAGAACCAGAAGCCCCATTGCTTGTGGCGCGGGTCCCACACCGGCTGCTCATCGAAGCCGCAGTAGTCGATTTGCGGGGGAGGCGGTCCCCACGCCGGGGGCAACGGTCCGTCCCACGGCGGCCTCGGTGGCGGGCCCCAGCCCCATGGCGGCAGACCTTTACCCCATGGGGCGCCTTGAAATCGACCACGCCAGTCGTTATCGCTTGGGTTCCACGGAGGTCGCCAGTCGTGACCGTCGGGTTCGCCTGACATGCCTGGCCCGTGGTTGTCAGGTCCGCCGGGTCCGCCAGGTGCGGCTGGTGCGGCGGGCCCGCCCGGGCCGCTTGGTGCGTCGGGTCCGGCTGGGCCGCTCGGTCCGCTTGGTGCGTCGGGTCCGGCTGGGCCGCTCGGTCCGCTTGGTGCGTCGGGTCCGGCTGGGCCGGTCGGTCCGCTTGGTGCGTCGGGTCCGGCTGGTGCGGCTGGTCCGCTGGGTCCACCGGGTGCGGCGGGTCCGCCTGGGCCGCCGAATCCGCCGCCACTGCCCGAGTCGCCGGGAAGCGCCGGACCGCCCCCACTGCCGAGTCCGCCGCCACCGAGTCCACCCCCGAATCCGCCGCCGCCGCCGAATCCGCCACCGCCGCCGAATCCGCCTCCACCGCCCCCACCTGCACGGCTTGGACCGCCGGGTATGCGGAAGTCGACGAAACTAGCCGCGGATCCATGACCGCCGGGCCCTCGGGCTTCGCCCTGCGGCGGTCCGCCGGGTCTGTCGGGGCCGCCACACTGAGCCCCTGGAGATTGGATGCAAGGCGCGGCGCTCGCCACACTTGACGCCAGGCCGATTCCCGCAGCGGCCAGAGTGCAGGTGATCGCTGCTCCAGCGACCTTTTGTATGAGCTTCATACCTGGCCTTTCGGGCGTGCGGAGTCGCCTCCACCCACAGGCGAGGTTAGGAACGCGCGATAAGACTTAGCTATGTGCTCAATAGCAGTGTGCTGGAAGGCCACCGACAACGAGAACCAAGCTCCTGGCAAATGCGAAGGCCGTAAACAGGTTTCGCTAAGTTCTGCTGCGTTTTCGATCTGTCCGATGGTGCCGCTGGTAACCCGACTGGAGTCGATCGAATCACCAGGGACCCGCAACACATTGCGACGATCTTCGTCGGCAGACTCAAGCACCTCCCGATCCGCTACTCGCCCAAGTGAATTGATCGGGCGGACGACCGCCCCGCGCACGCGAGGCGGCCGTCCTGTCTCAGGTCAGATCGGGAGCGGAATCCAGATCCCGAAGAACCAGAAGCCCCACTGGTTGTATCCCGGATCCCAGATGGGTTGCTCCTGGAAGCCCCAGTAGTTGATCGGAGGCGGCGGAGGTCCCCACGCTTCCGGCAGCGGACCATCCCAGGGCGGCGCCGGTGGCGCACCCCAGCCCCACGGCGGCAGATCATTGCCCCACGGGGCGCCGTGGAACCGGCCCCGCCAGTCGTTGTCGCCTGGGTTCCACGGTGGCCGCCAATCGTGATTGTCGGGTCCGCGGAAGTCGGGCCCGCCCGGACCGCCGGGCCCGCGGAAGTCACCGGGCGGGGGACCACCCGGTCCGCCGGGGCCGCGGAAGTCACCGGGCGGGGGACCACCCGGTCCGCCGGGTCCGCCGGGACCGCCGGGGCCGCGGAAGTCGCCGGGTGGCGGACCACCCGGTCCGCCGGGGCCGCCGGGACCGCGGAAGTCACCGGGCGGCGGACCACCTGGACCGCCGGGAGCGCCTGGGCCGCGGTCGCCCTGCGGGGGACCGCCGGGTCCGCGCTGTGGCGGAGGCCCGCCTGGACCACCGGGGCCGCCGCACTGAGCCCCTGGAGCTGGCATACAAGGTGCGGCGCTGGCAACGCCAGACCCCAAGCCGATTCCGGTAATGCCAAGAGTGCAGCCGATCGCTGCTCCGGCGATCATTTGTTTGAGCTTCATAACCTGGCCTTTCGCGCGTCGATAGACGCCCCGACCCATCGGCGAGGTTAGGAAGGCACGCTAAGAATCAGCTATGTGGGCAGTAGCAATCTGCTGTGCCCGTCAACAGGCTCACTTCTGGGATGCAGTGGCCCTGTCGAGTTGTGCCTGCAAGGTATGGGCACCGAGGCTCGAATCCTTCTTGTGGTGGCTGCGCGCTTGGATGGAGACGTCGTGGCCTTCGGCGGCTTTGCGCAGGGCGCCGACGGTGGCCTGTTCGCGGGGGATGTGGCCAAACGGGTCCCAGTGATACCAGCGCATGGCGTTCTCGAAGGTCATCTTGTTGACCTCGTCATCGGGCACGTTGTTCTTGGTCAACACCTCATGGAGCTGCTCGGGGGCACCCGGCCACATGCTGTCGGAGTGCGGGTAATCGGCCTCCCAACAGATGTTGTCGATACCGATCTCATTGCGCAGCGCCACCCCCACATGATCGGAGATGAAACAGGTCAAGAAGTGCTCCCGGAACACCTCCGAGGGCTTCTTGCCCTTGAAGTCCTGACCGGTCCACGTCGAGTGCATCTCATAGGTGCGATCCGCGCGCTCCAGGAAGTACGGAATCCACCCCGTCCCACCCTCACTCAAGGCGATCTTGAGATCGGGGTACTTCTTGATCGGCTTGGACCACAACAGATCCGCCGCCGCCTGCACGATGTTCATCGGCTGCAGGGTGATCATCACATCCATCGGGGCATCCGGGGCGGTGATCGCCAACCGGCCCGAGGACCCGATGTGCACATTCATCACCGTGTCGGTATCCACCAACGCCTCCCACAACGGCGTCCAGTAATCGTCGTGAAAGCTCGGATACCCCATCGCGGCCGGGTTCTCGGTGAACGTCAACGCATGCACCCCACGCTCAGCGTTGCGGCGCACCTCCGTGCCGCAGGCCTCGGCATCCCAGATCACCGGCAGACACATCGGAATGAACCGCGCCGGATAGGCCGCACACCACTCCTCGACATGCCAATCGTTGTAGGCCTGCAACAACGCCAGCGAAAACTCCGCATCCTCGGTGGCGAACAACCGACCCGCGAACCCCGGAAACGACGGGAAACAGATCGACCCCAGAATCCCGCCGGCATTCATATCCTTGACCCGCTCGTCGACCTGCCAGCAGCCCGGCCGGATCTCATCAAGACCCTGCGGCTCCAGCCCGTACTCCTCCTTCGGCCGACCCGCCACCGCGTTCAGCGCCACATTGGGGATCACCACATCACGGAACTGCCACGTGTCGCTGCCGTCCGGGTTGTGCACCAACCGCGGCGCCTCATCCAAATACTTCTTCGGCAGATGGTTCTTGAACATGTCCGGCGGCTCAACGATGTGGTCGTCAACGCTGATCAGGATCATGTCTTCTTTGTTCATGCCCGATTCCTCCGAGGCCCTTACTGTATGGTCAACAGTTTAGCGATACTGTCGTCCTGGACGACAACTTACGGCGACGTGAGGTGATGATGGCTCGAATCGCGCCTTCAACGACATTCGCTTCAGTGCCTACCGATGGTCTCGGCCAGGGCGACCGGATCAATCTCGGTGTGGCCGCGATACTCGGTCACCGCCCGGAAGTGGCAGGGGCGCTGGGCTCGCTCAAGGCGGCGCTGCAAGCCAGCGGCACGCTACCGCCACGGTTGGTCGAACTGGTGCGGCTGCGGGTCGCCTTTCACAACCAGTGCCGGAGTTGTATGTCGGTGCGTTATCAGAGCGCCATCGACGATGGCCTCACTGAGGGTGCGGTGTGCTCGCTGGAGCAACCGGCAGAAGCCGACGATCTGTCGGAGGCAGAGAGAAGTGCGCTACGTTTCGCCGATCTGTTCGCAACGGACCACCTGTCGATCGACGACACCGTGTACGACGGTCTGCGCCGCCATTTCACCGAAGACGAACTGGTCGAACTGGGCGTGCACTGCGCCTACGCGGTCGGCATGGGCCGACTGGCGGCGACGTGGCATGTGACCGACGACCTGCCCGATGCGTTCCGGTCGACGTCGGATAGGCCCGTCGCACCGTGGGTTTCGGACGGCGTCGTCGCGTCGGGCTGACTCCTGTCTAGCAGCAGCGCGGGTTGGGATTCGACTCGACCGCGTCGTGCCGCATCCGCCAATATTCGCGCTCGGAGATGACTGGCTCGCCGGGATGGGTGCGCCTGCGATGTTCGAGGTAGCGTCGGTAGTGGTTGTCGCCCATCAATGAGCCCCAGTACCAACCGATCTGGCGTGCGATTGCGGCAGCGCGTCCCATTGCTTTTGCACCTCCCGTTCCGTCTTCGTGGGAATGAGGCCCGATGGCGCGAACAGTTTCGACGCGACGGGTTCGTCTTCCGTCAACGGCGTGCCGGCGCCCCGCAGCACCCGCAACACCATGATCAGTCCCGTCGCGAACACGATGACCACCATCAACGCGAACACGATCGACAGCGTGCCCTGAATGAAGGTGTTCCGGATGACCGCGTCCATCTGGTCGACATTCTTCGCCGAACCGAACGACGTCTTACCGGCATCGAGCGCGTCCCGGTACTGGAAGTGCTGCGTCCAGAATCCGACCCTCGGGTCACCGGAGAAGATCTTCTGCCACGAAGCCGTCAACGTGACGGTGAGGTCCCAGAGCAACGGAATTCCTGGTATCCACAGCCATTTCAGGTAACCCTTCTTGACCACGATCACCGAAACAATCGTCAGCGCGATCGCGGCGAGCAACTGATTGGCGATACCGAACAGCGGGAACAGGGAGTTGATCCCGCCGAGCGGATCGGTGATACCCATCAACAGGATGCTGCCCCACAACGCGACGACGGCCAGGCTGCACGCCCATACGCCAACCCGCCAGCTCGGGTCGCGGAGCTTGCGCAGCGGGCCACCCAGGTTGCTCAGCCCATCCGAGATCATGAACCGGGCCACCCGCGTGCCGGCATCGACCGTCGTCAGGATGAACAACGCCTCGAACATGATCGCGAAGTGATACCAGAACGGTTTCAGGCCGGTACCGCCGAACACGCGGTGCAACACTTCCGACATGCCGATCGCCAGGGTGGGCGCCCCGCCGGTGCGGGAGATGATCGATTCCTCGCCGACGTCCCGGGCGGCCTGCTCGATCTGCTCAGCGGTGATCGGGGCGCCGGTGAGCGGCAGATTGTTAACGTACTCGGCGGCCGTCGCCGCGGTGCCGCCGGTCTGGGCGGCGGGTGCGTTAAGCGTGAAGTACAGGTGCTGGTTCAGGATCGCCGCGGTGATCAGCGCCATCATGCCGACGAACGATTCGGTCAGCATGCCGCCGTAGCCGATCAGCCTCATCTGGCTTTCTTTCTCCAGCATTTTCGGCGTGGTGCCGGAGGCGATCAGGGAGTGGAAGCCGGACAGCGCACCGCACGCGATCGTGATGAAGAGGAACGGGAACAATGAGCCGGCGAACACCGGACCCTGGCCGCTGCCGGCGAACTCGGAGACAGCGGGGGCCTGCATGACTGGGCGGGCGATCACGATGCCGATCGCGAGCAGGGCGATGGTGCCGACCTTCATGAACGTCGACAGGTAGTCGCGCGGCGCGAGCAGAAGCCACACCGGCAACACCGATGCGGCGAAGCCGTAGACGATCAGGCACCAGCCCAGCGTTACCGCGGAAAGGCCGAACCATGCCTGACCCCATGCCGTTTCGGCAACCCAGCCGCCCGAGACGACGGCCAGCAGCAACAGGGCAACGCCGATGACCGACACCTCGGACACCCGTCCCGGACGCAGGAAGCGCAGATAGATGCCCATGAAGATCGCGATGGGTATTGTCATCGCGATCGAGAAGACGCCCCACGGGCTCTGGGCAAGGGCCTGCACCACCACCAGTGCCAGCACCGCCAGGAGGATCGTCATGATCGTGATGATCCCGATGATGGCGGCCGCGCCGCCGACGGCACCGAGTTCGTCGCGGACCATCTGACCCAGCGAGCGGCCCCGTCGTCGGGTGGAGATCCACAACACGAGGTAGTCCTGCACACATCCGGCGAAAACCGCGCCGATGATGATCCAGATGGTGCCCGGCAGATAACCCATCTGCATCGCCAGCACCGGGCCGACGAGCGGACCCGCCCCCGCGATCGCGGCGAAGTGATGGCCGAACAGCACGCGCCGGTCGGTCGGCATGTAGTCGGTGTCGTTCTCGAAGACCTCTGCGGGCGTTGCGTTGTCGTCGCGCGGACGGACGATCTTCATCTCGATCAGCCGCGCGTAGAACCGGAAGCCGATCACGTAGGTGCAGATCGCCGCGATGACGAACCACACCGCGTTGACCGTCTCCCCGCGGAAGAACGCGATGACCGCCCAGGCGATCGCACCGAGCAGCGCAATGATCCCGAAGATGATCTTGTGTCTGGTCGTGATCGGTGAGCGATCGATGATCGCTACCGGCGGCAGGTCCTTGTCGGTGCGGATATAGGTGACGTCGCCGACTTGTTCCTCGATGCGTTCCGATGGTGCGGCGGTGGGTGTAGCCACGGTCTCTCCCTCGACATCGCTGTCTTACCCGTTTTGGTGATCTTTTCACTGCTGGAAACGGTGTTGGGGCAATTCCCAGGTTTCGATTCGGTTATGAACTGCGTTCGTACAGGGTGCGCACAGTGTCGATCGTGTCAGCCTCAGCTGGGCTTTTGTCGTCTCTGTAGCGCAGAACGCGCGCGAAACGCAACGCCATACCGCCGGGATAACGCGACGAGCCCTGAACTCCGTCGAACGCGATCTCGACCACCTGCTCGGGCCGCAGTTTGACGACGTAGCCATCTGTCGATCCGTCGGCCAATTCCATGAAGCGCGTGGTCTGCCACTCCAGCATCGCGTCGGTCATCCCCTTGAAAGTCTTTCCCAGCATGACGAATCCGCCGGTGGCCGGGTTCAACGCGCCGAGGTGGATGTTGGACAGCTTGCCGGTGCGCCGGCCCGATCCCCACTCGACGGCGAGCACGACCAGGTCGAGGGTGTGCACGGGCTTGACCTTGAGCCAACCGGCGCCGCGTCGGCCCGCCTCATACGGCGCGGTCAGCGACTTTGCCATCACCCCTTCGTGACCGGCGTCGAGTGTCACGTCGAGAAACCGTTGCGCGGCGTCGCTGTCGTCGGTGATCAGTCGATCCACCCTGTGGGCCTTGGGCACGATGGCGTCGAGCTTGGCGATGCGCTCGCCGGTCGGCCAATCCAGCAGGTCTTCGCCGTCGACGTGCAGTAGGTCGAACACGAACACCGACAACGGCTGCGACTCCCTGGCCGCCGCGATGTCCACGCTTCTGCCGAACCGTGATGCCGTCACCTGAAATCGGTGGGGACGCCCGTCGGGACGCAGGGCGATCGCCTCCGCATCCGCGATCAGGTCCGTCACGGGCAGGGCCAGTGTCGCATCGACCACCTCCGGCAGCCGCTCGGTGACGTCGTCGAGGCTGCGGGTGTAGATCGACACCGCATCGCCTGCGCGGTGGATCTGCACCCGCGCGCCATCCAGTTTCGCCTCGAAAGCCGCTGTGCCACCGAGGCGTTCGAGGGCCTCGCGGACACCGGTCGCGGTCTGGGCGAGCATCGGACCCACCGGCTGTCCGACCGTGAGCGTGAACTGGTCGAGCGCCGTCTCGCCCGCCGTCAATGCGGCGGCCGCGACTGCGGGCAGGTCGCCGCCCAGCATCGCCGCGCGCCGTACCACCGGCGCGCGAACGTCTGCGGCCTTCGCGACCGCGTCGGCCATCACGCCAACCAATGCGCCTTGGCGCAGCTCCCCGCCGAGGAGGCGGCGCAGGAATGTCTGCTCGCGCTCGGTGGCTGCGGCGAACAATCCGTTGACGAGTTCGGCGCGCCGTGCCTGCGACCCCTTCCCGGCGACCCCGCCGATCTCGCTGAATGCGGCATCGACCTGCAGCACGGTCAGCGACGGCTCGTCCGCCGGATCAGGCAGTGAGCGCAGCGCCGCCCAGCCGACGCCGATCTGCCGTTGCGGCAGCTCCCCGGACAGCCAAGACACCACGACGGCGACCAGCTTCGGGTCGTTCTCGTCGCCTGCCTGGTGCAGCAGGTCGGCGATGCGGGCGATCTTGGCCAACCGCGCGGAGGTGGCGCCGACCTCGGCCGACGCTGCGGCGACGTCAATGAGCTGCACGAGCACAGCCTGGCACGGCCGTCAGACATCTCCGAGCAGATCGCTGAGCACAGCCGCCTCGGCGCGCAGCGTGGCCGCGCGTTCGGTGTGGCCTGCTGCGGTGAAGTCCCGCGCCGCGGTCAACCGTTCGTCGACCTCCGCTCGTACCAACCCGCGGATCTGCGCATCGGACAACTCCCGTCGCGCCACCTCCGCCGCGCCGAGGCCGACCACGCCGCCTGCGATCGTCCCGCTCGACGGGGCATCAACCCGGGCGTCGTCTGGCGTCTCCGCGTTGTCGATCGCACTCAACGCCGAGCGGAGCGCGGAAACCCGCGCGGTATCGCGGTCCTTGCGGGCCGCCGGCAGCGCGTCGCGCAGCATGGTGCGCCACAGCTGGGCCGGTTGGGTAGTCACGGTGCGCCAGCGTAGGCGGAGGGTTACCGCACTCGACAACCGATTTTGTCGGAATAGTCCGCGCGCCATCGCCTGTTCGTTCTGGAATGACTGCAGTGGACAGGACGAGGCATGACTTCGCATTCAGTGTGCTTGGTGGCCCCACCACAGTGATCGATGTCGCCGGAAGGCGACTCGTCATGGATCCCACGTTCGACGCACCCGGACCGCACGCGCACCTGACCAAGACGGCCGCGGCGGCCGTTTCCGCTTCCGCGGTGGGTCCCGTCGATGCAGTGCTGATCAGTCACGACGAGCACGCCGACAATCTCGACAACGACGGGCGTCGATTCGCGTCGTCGGCGCCGATGATCATCACGCATCCCGGCGCTGCGAGGCGTCTCGGCCCGCAGGCTCGAGGGCTGGATCCGTGGCAGGCGGTCCAACTACCGACGGCCGACGCCAAGCCTGCGGTGTCGATCCAGGCGGTGCCTGCCGTGCACGGGCCGGCGGACGGCGAGCGCGACGCGACCGGAAATGTGACGTGTGAAGTCATCGGCTTCGTCCTGAGCGGGGAGGGTATTCCGACGGTCTACCTCAGCGGCGACAACGCGTCGCTGGCCGTGGTCGCTGACATCGCCAAGCGCGTGAGTCCCATTGATGTCGCAGTCCTGTTCATCGGGGCTGCCCGTGTCGCAGCGCGGCAGGGCGGCCGTGCGTTGACACTGACGAGCGAACGTGCGGCGGCAGCCGCCGAGGTGCTTGGCGCCAAAGTGGTGATCCCAGCTCACGTCGACGGATGGGCTCACTTCACCGAAGGAATCACCGACGTCGTCCGCGCTTTCGACGATGCGGGCTTGGCCGGTGTACTTGCACGGGCGCCGCTGGGCGAGTGGATCATTCCCGCGGTGTGACGCCAACCTAGAGGCGAGCGTGAGAGGGGCTGCGTTACCCCCTGAGGTGGGGCGGGCGCCTGAGCCGTTCGGTGTTGGCGGCTTCGAGATCGGGTACGTCACCGACGACGGCCTCGAGCACCGGGTGTCGCTGTCGCAGGCGTGGGCCACACCGTTTGAGTCGTGCAGCCCGATACGCCGGTTCACCTCACACAAGGGGCAGCGGCATCTGAGCGGGCTGTGGTGGTCGGCCACGACCGGCGGTTGCACTAGCCGGGGAGCAGTCACAGCCTCCTGCTGGTGCCGTAAGGGGTCCACTTATAGCAGTTCGGCAGTGGCGGACGGTGGTGCTGATCACAGGACCTTGCCGGCGGGAAGCTGTCCGGTTGAGCTGAGTAGTGGTTGGCTTTGGCGCCGCCAAGTGGAGATGACGGAGCCTGGCGCAACACAAAGTTCGGCTGCAGAGAGGTAGCCGCGGTCTGTTGCTGGACCGGCTGACTGTAGCGGCTCGTCCGGATTACTGGGTCCCACCAGCGGTGGAAAGAGCTGCACGCCGCTACTACCTCCATGACGAGAGCAAGGTCGACATCGCGCGCTTCCTCGGAGTCAGCCGGTTCAAGGTGGCCCGGCTGCTCAGTCTGGCCAGGTCCTCGGGGCTCGTTCACGTCGAGATTCGGGAGCCGCGCGAGGCCCCCGACTCGGTGGCGGCGCAACTTCGACTGCGATATCAGCTCACGGAGTGCCACGTCGTGCCTTGCGTAGGCGACGAAGGGGTTACTCGTGCCATCGGGGAGGTTGCCGCCTCCCTCTTGGAGCGGATCATCTCGACCGACGACATGCTCGGTTTGCCGTGGGCCCGGACCGTGCACCATGCGGTGCGGTCTCTCCAGCAGCTGCCTCGGGTGCCGGTCGTCCAACTCAGCGGATCGATGATCAGTCCCAATGACAGCACACCCTTCGATCTCGTGCGATACGCGGCAACAGTCTCGGGAGGCGAGGGCTACGTCTTCCAAGCGCCGATGATTATGCCGTCCGCAGACGGCGCTGACGCGGTCCGGCAACATGAGGACGTGCTGCGCGCCATGGAGGCCGTCGGCTCCGTGACCATCGCGCTGTGCAGCATCGGATCCTGGTCGCCCGGAACCTCGACCATCTTCGATAGGCTGTCCGAGCAGGACCGCGAGTCAGCACGGCAGGCGGGTGTCGTAGGCGAAACCATGGGCATCTTGTTCGGCGAAGACGGCCGACCGGTGTCGCCCAATCTCGCCCGGCGGATGATCACGATCAGTTTCGAACAACTCCAGGCGATACCGGTAGTGGTCGCCATGTCACACGGCATCCTTCGGCTAGCGGCCACCCGCGCCCTCCTGCGGAGCGGCGTCGTTGACTACCTCGTCATCGACGACGAACTGGCACACGCGCTTCTCGTTGATAATCCAATGCTGGTGGAGACGACTGGTTCCCAGCGGCGTGTGGATACCGACATCAGGTAGTACGCGGACACCATGGAGCGGAGTGGTCTGCTAGAACCAAGTGACGGACGCCGTGACGTCGATCACGGCTGCTCGGGAAAGCGGCGAGGCCAGCTGGAAGTTCTGAGTCACACAATCTCCTCAAGCGACCGACGACTTCGGCACCTTCGCCAATATCCTTGGGGCGCAATTCGGTTACCTCGTCGTAGCGCAGACAGCACCATGCCGAGTTGAGAATTAAAGCCTTGAATCGTGCCGGTTCGATCAGATCGGCAAATCACCGTGGACGGCAACTGGCTCGGGACTCGTTGAATGGTTGCGGTAACCAGTCATCAATCAAAACCAGGATGACTGATTGAGTTGTCGAATGTGCCGACCACCGCTGGCGACCCTGGGTCCGCAGCCGCGTGGCAATCACATCCGCGAATCACCCGGTTCGGCCGTCGAGGTCGCTGCGGTGATTCCGTTGATACCTCCTGCGTTGATGCTGGATTCTTGTTGAGTGGTGGAGCCGAGGGCCGAACGGCCGTACATGCCCGGGTACGGGATCAACAAGGACACGAAGGACGTCCTTCCGTGGCGGTGGGCCGTCGACGTGTTGAATCGTGCTCGCATTCCAGTTCTGTCGACGGTTCGACCGGACGGCCGCCCGCACGCGATGCCGCTCTGGGGGTTGTGGCTCGGCGACGTCTATTGCTTGTCGACCGCGATCACCTCGGTGAAGTCCAACAACCTCAAGGCCAACGATCGCTGCGTCGTCACGGCCGAGGACGGAGACGACGCCGTGATCGTCGAGGGCCGGGCCGAGATCTCGGAGCTCCCGACGGGGTTCACCGAGGCGTACAGGCTGAAATACGGCCAGACGATCGACGCGGGACCGATCTGGATCGTCCGTCCGACGGTCGCCTTCGCTTTCCAGGCAACCGACGACTTCCCCAAGACAGCTACGCGGTGGGTGTTCTCGACCTGAGGAACGGGCTGCCGACATCCTGGCCCAGTCCACCTCGCGTCGACGACACCAGGCCAGAGCCGCGCCGACTACCACGCAAACAACATCAACAACGATGGACCCATCTACGGTTGCAGTCGATAGTGCCCGATTCGATCGAACCGTCCTTCACGAACCTCGACCCGTACGCATGCGCTGGTGGGCACTGCTCCCCACCCGTGGGGAGGTCTCCGGATCCACGCACCCCGACACCCTCGCCGCCCGGGCGGATCTCGCGCAGTGGACCGAATTGGCGAGCGGGTCGGAATAGACGGGTGGGTCGATTTCGAATTGGCGGGCGGCGTGGAGTCGCACCGGGCCCGCGGCACGTCGTCGTCGGCGTCGATGAAGTGTCCGTGAGCCGAACCTCCTCCGCACGGCCCACCGCTCACCGTAGGACGGAACGTTTCCTCAGCTCACCCGTGACCAGCGGATTCCCGTAACACCCGCCCGAAAAAATGCCCGGTGAAGGGGGGCTAAACGCTAGCGGTCCGGGCCGGCGACACGCTCGCGGTCACCAAATTGGATTGGTCTTGCTCGTTCGGTCCCGACGCTCGTGCGATTGCCGATGAGCTCACCTCAGGGAAGGTCAAGAAACATCGGCGGCGCGGCCTATGACCCGACCTACCCGATCGGGCGGTTGCTGTTCACCGTCCGTGACGGCGTGAGCGCGCCTCGCGAAACCTGCAGATGGCAGCGACTCGGCGGCAGACCGGCGTCCCACATCGAAGCGGCAAGTTGTGGCCCTCGTGCCAGCGCGCGAGCATTCACTGCCCTACAAATTCGCAACGTAAGTCTGGACGACCGGACGGCGACTCGTCCAGACATGCCTTGCGATCGTGAGGCCACACAGCAGGTCCGTCGCAACTTTCCAATGGAAGCGACAGGGATTACTTCACGGCGAAGGAGACCGTGTGCCAGCCGCTGGCGCCGTCGGGGACCGGATCGGCCTGTTCGGACGTCTGGACCGCGCCGGTGTTGTCGGTGGCCCGCACCGCGATGGTGTGCAGCCCGGGCTGGGTGGCCTGCCAGTCGAAGCTCCACAGTCGCCACGTGTTGTTCGAGTACCCGGTGCCGAGATCGGCGGGTTGCCAGTCGCCGTCATCGATGCGGACCTCGACGCCGCGCACGCCACGGTTCTGCGCCCACGCGACACCGCCGAACGTGACCGGTCCCTGGGCGACGTCCTGTCCGCTGCGGGGCACGTCGATGCGGGACTCCGTCTTGATCGGGCCCCGGGGTGACCAGCCCAGCCGCGTCCAGTACGCCTCGGCGCGGTCGAATCGCGTCAATTCCAAGTCCACTATCCATTTGGTGGCCGACACGTAGCCGTACAGCCCGGGGACCACGAGCCGGGCCGGGTAGCCGTGTTCGGTGGGCAGCGGCTGGCCGTTCATCCCGACCGCCAGCAGCGCATCCCTCTTGTCGGTGAGCGCCTCGACGGGTGTGCCCGCGGTGAACCCGTCGATGGACATCGACAGCACCATGTCGGCGTCCGGATGCACACCGGCCTCGGCAAGCAGATCGCGCACCCGATACCCCATCCACGCGGCGTTCGAGACGAGATCGCCGCCAACGGGATTCGACACACACGTCAGCGTCACCAGCTTCTCGACCACCTCGAAGCGGTCCAGATCCTGGAAACGGTAGGTGATCTCGCGGTCGACCATGCCATGGATCTTCAGCTGCCAGTCCACGCGACTCAGCTGCGGCACAATCAGCGCGGTGTCGATCCGATAGAAGTCCGCGTTGCTGGTGACGAACGACGGCAGCGCAACGCCTTTCGGCTGTACGGTCGGCGGCACCGGCGGGGCGGCGACGTCGATCCGCGGCAACGCGAACGCGTCGCGATCACCCGACACCGACGACAGCATGCGGGACAGCACGACGCCGCCGACGCCGCTGAGCGCGCCGGCGCCGAGAAAACCGAGCGTCATCAACGACAGTCGGCGGCCCTGATCGGGGGAGCCGGAGCCCTCCGTCGGTTCCGGGGCGTCGGTGAAGCGCCCCGAGGTGAGCAGGCGCAGCACTGCGACGCCGCACACGGTGCCGACCACCGTGGGCACGATATCGAGCATCGTCGCGCCCTCGCGCGAGAGCACCGCCGCACACCCGAGGATCCCGGCGAGGCCGATCGCGGCGCTACCGACCGGAACCCGACGCGTCTCCCATCGTGCGGTCACCGCGGCGACGAGCGCGATCACGCCAAGCACGACGATGGTCAGAAAAAGCTTGTCTGCGGTGCCGAAGGTCTGGATCGTCCACTCTTTGACCGAACCCGGAGAGAGGTCGATGATCGTCGAGCCGATCGCCGTGCGGGCGTCGGCCTGCGGACCGAACGCGACGGCGAGAAGTTGGGTGACGCCGAGTGCGACGGCCGCCGCTGCGATGCCTGCCAGCATTCGCTTTTCGGGAGCTGGTCCGGCCATAACGAAAACCTACCTGCGCGCCGGACCGCCAGGCCTTACGAAGTCGTGACGGCACCCGAAAGGCTTACCGAATGGGCGATGAGATATCTTGCTTGGCGGTCCACCGCAGTCTTTGAAAGGGAGCTAGATGGAGATCGAGGGCAAGAAGGCCGTCATCGTCGGTGGAGCGTCGGGCTTCGGACGGGCGACCGCGGAGTCGCTGGCCAAGCGTGGCGCGAGCGTCGCGGTGCTGGACCGGCCGCAGTCCAAGGGGCGCGAGGTGGCGGACGCCATCGGCGGCACGTTCCACGAGGTGGACGTCACCGACTTCGTAGGCACCGAGCAGGTGCTGCAGCAGGCGGTCGACGGGCTCGGCGGTCTCCACATCGCGGTGACCACCGCAGGCGGCGGCATCGGCGAGCGCACCATCAAGAAGGACGGGCCGCACAGCCTGGATTCCTTCCGCAAGACAGTCGATCTCAACCTCATCGGCTCCTTCAACATCAGCCGGCTAGCGGCCTGGCAGATGAGCAAGAACGATCCCGTCGACGACGAGGCCGAGGAGCGCGGCGTCATCATCAACACCGCATCCATCGCCGCGTTCGAGGGACAGATCGGGCAGGTCGCCTACACCGCATCGAAGGCCGCGATCGCGGGTATGTGCCTCACGATGGCCCGCGATCTGGGCAGCCTCGGCATCCGCGTGCTGGCCATCGCGCCGAGCCTGTTCGCCACCGGGCTCACGGAGGGGATCCCCGACGAGTTCGCCAAGCAGCTCACCAAGGACGCGGCGTTCCCGAAGCGGCTCGGCAAGCCCGAAGAATACGCAAGGCTCGCACTGGCGATCGTGGAGAACCCGATGCTCAACGGCCAGTGCATCCGACTGGATGCCGGCCAGCGCTTCGCCCCTAAGTAGGCCGCCCGGCGCTACGCTTCTCTCGTGGCGACCGTTGCCGATCATGTCATCTCAGCGTTGCGGATCAGCGGCGTTCGCCGCGTGTACGGGCTGCCCGGTGACAGCCTCAACGGTTTCACCGACGCCCTGCGGCGTTCGGGTGAAATCACTTGGGAGCATGTACGTCACGAGGAGACGGCCGGTTTCGCGGCCGCGGCCGACGCCGCGCTGACCGGACAGCTTGCGGTGTGCGCAGGCAGCTGCGGACCGGGCAACCTGCACCTGATCAACGGCCTGTTCGACGCGCAACGCAGCCGCGTACCGGTGCTGGCGATCGCCGCGCACATCCCCCGCACGGAGATCGGCTCCGAGTACTTCCAGGAGACGCATCCGCAGGAGCTGTTCCGCGACTGCAGCGTGTACCGCGAACTCGTCAGCACGCCGGAGATGGCGCCGCGGATCCTCGAGATGGCGATGCGGGCCGCAGTCGAGGAACGTGGCGTCGCCGTCGTCGTCATCCCCGGCGAGATCTTCCTGCAGCGCGCCGACGCCTCGGGATGGACGTCGCGTCCGATCACGCCGACCCGCTCTATGGTGCGTCCCGACGACGAGTCGCTGCGTCGCGCGGCCGAAATCCTCAACGGCGCAGAGGCCGTCACGATTCTCGGCGGCGCGGGCGTCGAGGGTTCCCATGATGAATTGATCCAGGCGGCCGCGACGCTCAGCGCACCGATCGTGCATGCGCTGCGCGGCAAGGATTTCATCGAATACGACAACCCTTTCGACGTCGGCATGACGGGGCTCCTGGGCTTCGCCTCCGGGTACAAGGCGATCAAGGAGGCCGACGCGCTGCTGATGCTGGGCACCGACTTCCCGTATCAGCAGTTCTATCCCGACAACGCGAAGGTCGTTCAGGTCGACGTCAGGGGCCGCAACCTCGGGCGTCGTACGCCGATCGATCTCGGCCTTGTCGGCACCGTGAAAGACACCCTCGCCGCGCTCCAGCCGTTGCTGCGGCCGAAGAGTCAGCGCGATCACCTCGACCGATCGCTGCGGCACTACAGCAAGACTCGCAAGACGCTGGACGAGTTGGCCGTCAACGATCGCGACCGCACCCCGATCCGGCCGGAATACGTTGCGGGGCTTGCCAATCAGCTCGCCGCAGACGACGCCGTCTTCACCGTCGACGTCGGCTCGCCAGTGGTGTGGGCCGCGCGCTACCTGAAGATGAACGGCCGCAGGCGACTCGTCGGCTCCTTCAACCACGGCACCATGGCCTGCGCCCTGCCGCTCGCGATCGGTGCGCAGACCGCGTTTCGCAACCGACAGGTGGTCGCCCTGGCCGGCGACGGCGGCCTCACGATGATGTTCGGCGAACTCCTCACGCTGCTCCAGAACCGGTTGCCGGTCAAGGTGATCGTCTTCAACAACTCGTCGCTGAACTTCGTCGAACTCGAGATGAAGGCTGCGGGCATCGTCAACTTCGGCACCGAGCTGATCAATCCGAACTTCGCCGCTGTCGCGCAGGCGATGGGGATGTTCGGCCGCAGAGTCGAGCAGCCCGCCGGCCTGCCGCAGGCGCTGGCCGACGCTTTCGCGTACGACGGGCCTGCGGTCGTCGACGTCGTGACCGCCCGACAGGAGCTGTCGATACCGCCCGCGATCACCGTCGAACAGGCGAAGGGCTTCTCGTTGTACGCGATCCGCACCATCCTGGCCGGCCGGGGTGACGAGCTCCTCGACCTGATCACCACAAACGTCGCGCGACGAATTCTCGATTGAGCCGGTTAACATCCACGCTGGCTGTCGTTTCTTGCTCTTGGCGGCCTGTGGCTAGGTCATGCTGGGCGGGGCACGGCCGCCGACGGGCTCTGACCGATCCACGTCGGGATGCCGCGGCGCACATCGGCCGGGCCCGACACCGCGAGACTGCCGTCCAGCAGCGCATGCTGCCAGCCGACGTCGCCACGCCAGATCCGGGTCAGCGTGCGCAGGCTGGTTTCGACGGTGCCTGCCACCTCGTAGCCGGGATCGAAGTCGCATACGTCCGCCTCGCCGTCGGCCACGACGATCCACCAGCGCGACGCCTTCGGCGCCACCCCGTCGAGGTGGAACGCCAGCGTCGTGCGTGACCGCGGCCAGGTGTCGACCGGGATGGTTCGGCGCATGTCCCACATCAGGAGATGCGGGTCGAGGTCCTCCTCGCCGAGTTCGCCGATCCAGCGCACCCCCCAGGCGCCGAGCGCCTCGACGACGTCGGCGAGTTCCTTCCCGCATTCGGTCAGCGAATATGTTGTGCGCCCGTCGATTTCCCCGCGTTCGACGACGCCCGCACGGGCCAGCGACTTCAGCCGCTTCGACAACAGCGCAGGCGACATCTTGGGCACCCCGCGGCGAAGGTCGTTGAAGTGCCTGCTGCCCAGCAGCAGTTCCCGGACGACGAGCATCGTCCAGCGCTCGTCGAGCAACTCCATCGCCTTGGCGACCGGACAGAACTGGCCGTATCCGGACATCTCACTACCTCCCGGGTCCGCAACCTCCCAGTACAGATATGTAACCAGTACAATGGTGTTTGCTGTCGGTTTTCGGTGCCAGCGCGAATAGTGGGCTCTACCTGCGCCGATATCACTCAGTATAGGTGAAAACTGTAGAAGACTGAATGAGCTGGCAGAAGCGCGTTTAGTTCACGATCAGTTCACGATCGGAGGCAACCAGTGGCGCGAGGAACGTTCGGAACGGTCCACCAACTGCCCAGTGGGCGGTTTCGGGCCTTGTACTACGGGCCCGACGGCCGCCGGTATTGGGCCCCGACCACGTTCACAAGCCGCAAGGCCGCCCAGGCGCCGAAGCCGAAGCTGACTTCGGCGAGTACGCCGAGTCATGGCTGGCGACACGGGATCTGAAGGACCGCACCCGGGAGCGCTACTGCAGCCTGCTGGACCGCCACCTACTCAAGCGGTTCGGCACGCTGCCGATGACATCGATATCCGCCAGTGGCACAGCGGATTCGGCAAGAAGACACCATCGATGCCCCGCTCGTCGACCGCGGACCGACGGTGCACAACTATCCGCTGCCGAATGGAGAAGAACTCGCCGACGTCGCGATACTCGACTTCGTGGTGGGCGGTGACTTCAATCTCCCCAACGGGGGCCTATTCGCCCGGTTCCCGGGCCTTTACATCCCGATCGTCGATATGTCGTTCAACGGCCCCGCGCCGACCGACACCCAGTTCCGCACCGACGTCATCATCCGTCAGTACGATGGCGTGGAGGATTTCCCGCTGTATCCGCTCAACCTCGTCGCCGACCTGAACGCGCTTCTGGGTGCGGTCTATGTCGGCCTCTACGGCGCCGACGTGAGTCTGGCTCCGGATGCGTCGAAGTCGCCGGCTATCCAGAGCCGCGACGGTGACAGCACCTATTACTTCTTCGAGACGCAGGACCTGCCGTTGTTCGGTCCGCTGCGCACGCTGGGGGTGCCCGAGTCGTTGATCGATGTGGTCGAGCCGTTCTTCCGGGTGATCGTGGAACTGGGCTATGACCGCAGCATCCCGCCATGGGGAGCCCACCCCGGCACGGCTGATCCCGACGCTCGACCCAGTGAAGGTGGCTACAGATCTGATCAACGCGGTCGGCGAGGGTATCAACAACGCCGCGGCCCTCCTCGGAGCGCCCGCATCGCTGCGCATTCCCGCGACGCCGGCTATTGCAGATCCGGACGATGCCGTGGAGCAGGACGTCTCGGCCGGAACCACCCTCAAGAGGATCATCGGCGACGTGAATGACGGTGTCGCACAGGGGTTCTCCGCGGTCAGGTCACAGCTGCCGGCGCCGCCTGCGGTCACCCAAGACGATGTCGCCGCGGGCCAGCGCACGACCGGTCGAGAGTTGGCGGCGACAAGAGACCAGATCCATCGGACCCTCGGTGCGGTGAAGTCGGTCCTCGGAAACGGGCGCACGATCGTGCGGTCCGCCGTCAACGACAACGGCTCATCTGCTGCCACCGCCACCACCGGGCGCAAGACGCCAGTGCGGGATGCCGTCAAGAAGACCGGCGGTGACATCAAGAAGGTTGTCACCAAGGTTTCCAACAGCGCCAAGAAGGCATTGCGCGACCGCAAACACGGCCACGATGGCACCGGGGTTGAGGGGCAATAAGGCTGCCGAGTCACAACAGCCCCGAAGGATCCCGGGGCTGTTAGCTGTTGCGTGCCAACGACATCTGGGTCTCTACCCGTGAGCTCACATCATCATCATTCTCGCCATGGCGATGTGTCCTTCGAAGCCAAGTGATTCCGCCATCGCGCGATAACGATTCACCAAGTCGCGGTAGGCAACTTCGTCGCCGCGGGCCCGCGCCAGCAGCGCGCGTGGCCGCAGCAGGATGACGTCGCGCAGAACGAAGCCTTCATCCGCCGGCACGTTCGTCGCACGGTCGATCGCGCTCTGAGCTTCGGCCACGTCGCCCTCGGTGCCGCGGTCCAGCAGCAGCTCCACCAGACCGGCGGTGGCGGTCGGGACCGCCACGAGGATTCCTGTCTGCACCACGTCGTTGACGGCGTTGCGCATCAGCGTGATGGCACCATCGCGGTCGCCACGCCGAGCCATCTCACCCGCGGCAACAAAGTCGAAGGCCGGTAATTCGCTTCTGTAGAACCGCTGGTGTAGGCACATGTCGTGGACCTGCGCCAGCAGCTCCAGTCCGCGCTGCCGGTCGGCGTCGGCGACCCGAAGCACCAGCGCGAAACCAAGCGTGTACATGAGGATGCCAAGCATGTAATCGTCGCCCGAGCGCTCGGCGACCCGCAGCGCTTGGTCGAGCTCGCGCACCGCTGAGTCGTCGGGCAGAAGCACCCCGCTCGTTATCCCGAATCCGTAACTCCAAGTGAGGACCACGGCAAGGGTTACCGGGTCGGTGCTTCGGGCCATCGCCACGGCGTCGTCGAGGTCCTGACGCCACCCGTCACGACCCAGGGAGAATCCAGCAACGCCGCGCCATGCCAACGCCACCGTCAGCGGCGATCCCACGATGAGGTTGCCTTTGGCGGGGTCACCGTCGGCCCAATCGATGACGCTCTGCGCCCACCGCAGGATGTCGGCGATCTCACCGGTCTTGTAATTGATATTGATCGCCATGAACCCCGCTCCCACGGTCAAAGCCGGGTCGCCGATCGAAATCCAGCAGGGCGATCTGTTCGGACGCCAGCCGCGAGGCTTCCTTCACGTGCCCATGAAACAACTGACTCCCCACGAGCCCGGCCATGCCGATGGCCAGCGAGACCTTATCCCCGGCGAGCGCGCACAACTCCCGCAGCTCATCGAAATGGCCGGCGATGTTCACATTGACTCGCCAGCCGGTGCCGCACAGCATGGTGCGGGGCGCGATTCGCATCGCGGTGCGGTCAGCGTCGTCGTCGGGCAGCGCGTCGGCGATCTGGCGCGCTCGCTCCCAACTGAGGTTCGCCGCGCTGATGTCGCGGTGGGTGGACCATGCGCCGGCGCGCATGTGCCAGCCGTACGCGGCTCGGTTGTCGCCAGCGGCCTGCAGGTGCTCGGCGATCAGCGCGGCATTTTGGTCGGCCGATTCCGGGCTGCCTGATTCGATCGTGGCGGCCAGCTGCCGGTGCACGTCGGCGCGATCGGATTTCAGCTGCGATTCGTAGGCCACCGCGCGGATCAACGGGTGGCGGAAAGCGTATTCGGCGCCCGCTGTGTAGCTCACCTGGTCGATTAGCTCCGCGTTAACCAGCTCATCGAAAACCGGATCGGCCCCCAGTGCGGAGAGTAGCTGCGCGCCGAAGCGCGCTCCGATGACTGACGCCGCGTTCAACGTCCGCTTGGCCGGGGTGGTCAGCCGGTCGATGCGCGCTTCGATGGCCGCCTGCACCGTGGCCGGCACCGCGACGTCAGCGACATCCGCCCGACAGATGTAGCCACCTCGCGGCCCCTGCAGCACGCCGCGCTGCACCAACTCGCGCACCATCTCCTCGGCGAAAAACGGATTTCCCGCAGCCCGCTCGGCGATGACCCCCGCCAGGTCGCCGACCGAGGGATGCGAACCGAGCAGCTGACCCAGGAGCGCCGCCGTGTCCGAATCACCCAGCGGGGCAAGCGCTATCGTCTGAGCAGCGTGCCTCCGTGTAAGCGCTCCCTCATACTCGGGGCGGGCGGTGATCAGCACCATCGCCGGGGTGCGCGGAATGACGGCGAGGAAGTCGGCCAGCATCGACTCGCTGACCGCATCAATCCACTGCGCATCCTCGATGATGAAAAGCGCCGGTTCGGTGCGCGCCAGCGTCGTCGAATTGATGAGCGCGGTCAACCGGCGCCTGCGGGCATCCGGATCGATGGCGGGCAGCGGCACCTCGGGGTCGGCGAGACCGAGCAGGTCATCGAGCAGCAGCAGATCCTGTGGGTCGGCATCCGGGACTTGTTCCCGAACCCGGTCGCGGGCGGCTTGGCCGTCGAGGTCAGCCACGCCGGTGCCCGCGCGCAGCAGCCGCGCCATCACGCCGAAGGAAATGTCGCTGGCGTGCGACTCACAGAAGGCCCAAACAACCTCGACGCCACGACCGGTTGCCAGCGCCGCTGCCTCCCGGGCGATCCGGCTCTTGCCGATGCCCGGCGGTCCCACCACATTCACGACACCACCGCGGCCACCGATGGTGCGGTCCACAAGGGCATCGAGGACCGCCATCTCCCAGCGCCGACCGACCAGGCTCGCCTCGGCGCGCTCGACCAGGCCGCTACGCGGGCCGGTCGCCAGCAGTCGGCACGCGCGCACCGGTTCGTCGACCCCTTTGATGCGCACCCACTCCGGTTCAGCCAGCACGGCGATGTGTTCGACCAGCCGCGCGGTCGACTCGGACAGCATCACCCCTCCGGGCGGGGCCACCGATTCCATGCGTTGGGCCATCCCGACCTGCTGCCCGGTCGCGGCGTAACCCAACGACCCCGAACCGATCTCCCCGGCGATCACCCGACCGGAATTCAGGCCAACCCGCACTTGCAGTGCCACACCATCGCGGCGTTGCACCTGGGCCGCCAATCGAGTGGTTTCGTCCTGTATGGTCAGCGCGGCCACACATGCCCGAAAAGCGTGATCCTCCAACGCCACTGGAGCGCCGAAGATAGCCATTACGCCGTCGCCGGTGTACTCGGCTGTCCCGCCGTAGCGGCGCACCACCGCCGCCAGGCGCTCCACCAACTCGGTCATGACCTCGCGCAACCGCTCCATATCCAGCGCAGCCGCGATGTCCATCGAGTGCACCACGTCGGCGAACAGCACCGTCACCTGCTTGTACTCCGCCGTGTCGACCGATGCCACCAGTGGTGACCCGCAGGCGTCACAGAACCGGGCGCCCTCGTGGGGCGCCGCGCCACACGAGCGGCACACTGCCGGCGCTGCCGTCACCGCATCCTCCCCGATCCCGCGGCCCGGACTGACTGCCCGATCCGCCCAGGGTATGGCCTCTCGGGCCTGAACTTTGGGGGTTTCCACGGGCAGGGCACGCGGGGCATGCGAGGTCACGGCGACGGTCCCGCCCGCCAGAGCGGTGCCGGCGCGGGCCATCAGCTCGCCGCTGGCCGGGTGCTCGCCCGTCTCGTTGCCGCGTTCGTGCCGGGGCGGTCACACCACATGCCCATGCCCGTAGTGCGGTGGGGTGGGTCGCCCTCACGGAGGGTTGCGCGACCGGCCGCAGGATCGGTCGACAGAACGGCCGATACAGAGGGAAGAGTCAGACAAGGGTGTATAAGTCGCGCATTCTTTGGGACGAAAGTGTGCCCGTTCGGGCCGCGTCGGGGCGAGGCGTCGAACTCGAAGCGGGTGCCATCGCCGTCGCGGTGGACGTGGCGCCAAACGCGGCCGGTGAACTCGCCGTGAGTCACTACGGCCACCTCGTGGCATGACTAGCCGCCGTCGGTGCTGGGGAACAGGTGCTCAGAGTCGGGCAGCGGGGAGCGTGTGATGGTTGGCGTTGGTGCGGTCATGAGCGTTCGTCTCGGTTTGCCCATCGCACTAGTTCACGGATAGTTCACGGCGGGTTGCCGAGGCCCAAAAAACGCCTCTGAGCTGCATGAACACCCGTATCTAGTACAGGTATGGAACCGGGCCCAGTACAGATCTGTTACTAGTTTGGCGCCGCAACAGGAATGACGATGTTTGCACCGATGAAGGAGGACATCGATCATGAGCAATCCCGCCGCGACCGTCGACGACAGCCAGATCGCGGTCAAACACCGAGCGATGTGGGCGTCGGGTGACTACCCGAAGCTCGCCGCCGAACTCGTCGCGCCCCTTGGACCGGTGCTGGTCGAAGCGACCGGCGTGGATCAGGGTGACCGCGTGCTCGACGTGGCCGCAGGCACCGGCAACGCCGCGATTCCCGCCGCGAAGACGGGGGCCAGCGTCGTGGCCAGCGACCTGGTCCCGGAACTGTTGGAGCACGGCCGCGCGCTTGCCGCCGAGCAGGGCGTCGAACTCGAATGGCGTGAGGCGAACGCACACGCGTTGCCCTTTGCCGACAACGAGTTCGACGTCGTCATGTCGTGTATCGGCGTGATGTTCGCGCCGTTCCATCAGCAGGCCGCCGACGAGTTGGTCCGGGTGACCAAACCCCGCGGCAGGATCGGCCTGATCAGCTGGACGCCCGAGGGCCACATTGGGCAGTTGTGGGCCACGATGAAGCCGTACGCGCCGCCACCGCCGCCCGGTGCGCAGCCACCGCCGCTGTGGGGGCAGGAGGACCACGTCCGAGCGCTCCTCGGCGACCGGGTGACCGATCTCGTCACCGAGCGACGAACCCTGCCCGTCCACCATTTCCCCGACGGCGCCGCCTTCCGTGACTACTTCAAGGCCGTCTACGGGCCGACGATCGCGGTGTACCGCAACATCGAGGGCGACTCAGACCGCATCGCGGAACTGGATGCGGCCATCGCGCGCGTTGGCGACAGCGTTCTGCAGGGCCGTTCGACCATGGAATGGGAGTACTTGCTCGTGACGGCGCGTAAGGCCTGACACGATGTCGGCATGCCCGACGACGCGCGGCAGTTGCCGACCCTGACCGACGACGACCAGGCCGCGTTGCAGCGCTGGGCGCACCAGCAGGGCCTCGGGTCAGAGGTCACCGATGTCGAGCCACTGACCGGCGGAACACAGAACATCGTGGTGCGCCTGCACATTGACGGTCGCGCGATGGTGTTGCGGCGGCCGCCCCTTCACCCGCGGCCGACGAGCGACAAGACCATGCTGCGGGAGATCGCGGCGTTGAGAACGCTGGCGGGTACCCCGGTTCCGCACCCGGGCTTCATCGCGGGCTGCGACGACCTCGATGTGCTCGGGGTGGTGTTCTACCTGATGGAGGAGGTCGACGGCTTCAACCCCGGCGACACCATGGACGAGGCTTACGTGCGTAACGCCGACTGGCGGCATCAGGTCGGCCTGTCGTACGCGGGCAGCCTCGCCGAGCTCGGCAACGTTGAGTGGGAAGGCCGCCCGTTGGCGGAGCTCAAGCGGCCGGGCTCGTTCCTGGAGCGTCAGGTTCCGCAGTTTCTCCGACTCCTGGAAAGCTATCGGCACGAACGTTATTCGCCTGAATCGCTGGCCGTCACCGAGTTGTCGGAATGGCTGGAAGTCAATCGGCCCGACGATCGGCGGCCGGGAATCATGCACGGCGACCCGCATTTGAGCAACGTGCTTCTGCGTCGCGACAAGCCGGAGCTGGCGGCGTTCGTGGACTGGGAGATGTGTACGGTCGGCGACCCGCTCCTGGATCTGGGCTGGATGTTGATCTGCTGGCCGCTGGAAACCAACACGATCACCGCCGGCGGCGAGCTCGCCGCGCTCGGCGGGCTGGCCAGCAGGCGCGAGCTGCTCGATGCGTACCTGGCGGCAGGTGGGCGCGAAACATCAAGTCTCAATTGGTATCTCGCGATGGCGTGCTTCAAACTGGGCATCGTCATCGAGGGCACCTGGTCGCGGTATCTGGTGGGGCAGGCGAGCAGGGACGCGGGGGAGCGGCTGCATTCGAGCGCGCAGAATCTGATCGACATCGGCACGCGAGTGGCCAAGGGCGACAGCCCATTCGAGTGAAGTCCAGCGTCTAGTGGCGATCGGCGCCGACTTTGTTCGCCAGTACCGCACCGCGAGCTGATCAGTTCGGTCCTCGGCATTTCTCAGATGCACGCGTCGCGCTTGCTGTCCCGCGCACTCGCGACGGTCCGAATGCAGGCCCTATCGCTGGAACCCGACTAGGTTTCGGCGGCACCGCATCGAGTCAACTCCGAGCCGACATCCACGCCATGAATCGGGAAGGACCTTCGTCGCGGGTACCTCAGACAAGATGAGCAACCAATTCAACGACCTTGCGGGTAAGACCTTGCGGGTAAGGCCAAGGAAGGGATCGGAAAGGCCGCCGGCGACAAGCACACCGAGAACGAGGGCAGGGTCGATCAGGCCAAATCCAGCTTGAAGGACGCCGGCGACAAGGTCAAAGACGCCTTTAAGAGCTAACCGCCGAGGGTCCGCCATCCAACACCTCCACACGGATGGCGGGCCCGACCTTGCCGGTGACGAGGTTGGCGGCTGGGCTACTCCCAAGCCGGGCTTTCGCCCAGCAGCATCCGGGGATCCGCTATCGGGAGCGGAGGCTCATCGAAGCTGACCCGTCACTGCGATTGGCTGCCGGTGACGCAGGGGCCACCGCGCCGCAATCCACACACCAGCGACTACGGTGTCGACGGTCACGGTCGTGGAGGCCGAGAACTTTTGAACTCCACGGCATTTCAAGTCTTTGCCGACGGGCTGACGAACGGTCAGCCGGTCGGCACGGCGGATGGCGCGAACAACTGCCCCCATTCGTGGCGTGCGGCCGATTGAGCGGCGCTGAATGTATGAGCGGATTCTGTGCCGCCACCGGCGAGATGGACCAGCGCCCAAGCCATCGGGAACGCTGGGATTCTGTGGCGTTGTGCGGCGCCGTGTAACTCCTGAAACGCTGCATCCGATGAGCACCGGCGAACGCCGATCAAAATGCCGAGGGCGGTATCGACGATCCGGCGGCCCTCCGTGTCAAGGGGAAGCTGGGCGGGAACCCAGTCAATCGTCATGCCTTACGTACCTCCTGTGGAGCCAGTGCCGATGGCCGTCACCGGCATGGCCCGAACCATTGACATGATTTGCGCCGGTCGTTAGTGGTGACTAGACGGTCGCCCACTTCGAGACGCATATGTGATCACCTTGGTGCGGAGCCGTGGCGATTTCTGCGATGGCGCATACTCGGTGCGTTAAAACTCACGGACAGCGGGACCTTCGCGGCAGCCGATCCCGGCCAGACAGTCGGGCGAGATTGGGTGATGCAGAAACCCGTATGGTGTCAGGACCCGCCACAGATGAGAAGACCGCGTCCGCCGTTCGGGCGATGATTCGGCAACAGGCGGTCCGTCGGTGCCGTGCCCGACGCGTGGCTCTCGCGCCACACCTACGCCCTCGGCGACATCAAACAGGTCATCAACGAACTGTGCGCGGTGCTCGAGAAGCGCCAGCCGCCACCGACAGCCACCCAGCACGAGATGCTGACCAAGAAATTCTGGCCCCTCGAAGAAGGCCGCGCGCCGCAGCTAACTCCGAAACAGCAAACCAACAAAGCAATCCATCTACTCGGTAGCGCAGCCAACGAGCGCACCATGGATAATGTTCACACACACCGGTCGCGAAACACGTTGCCATACAACAGCTCCCACAGCGATAGTTCGCCTCGGCCGCCCGGGCGCGGCCGCGGCCGCGGGACTCTCGCGCATCACTTTCCACGATCTGCGCCACACTTACGCGGCCGGCACGCTGAAGGCCGGCGTGAGTGCGAAGGCAGTCAGCGAGCGAATCGGGCACGCAAACGTTGGGTTCTTACCGCAAACCTAGGCACGTGTCCTCAGAAGCACCACCCAGACGCCGCAGAGCGGGCGCTTCACATTCCTGATCGGCAACGGGTGGGATCCAGGCGACAAAGACGATTGTTAGATCGTAAGCAGGACTAATGTTCCCAAATCGTTCCAAACAGAAATGGTGGATGCGAGAGTCAACCATTTGTCCTGGTCAGAGGGACTTTTGGTAGCGGGATAGTGTGTGATGTCAGGACATAGTTGAAAGCTGTCTCGCGAAATAGTCGACACCTCCTTAAGCCGGGAGGTCGGCCATGTCCACGCCACAGCTCGTCGTCACCGCCGTGGTGCTCCAGCGACGCAACAATCACGGTCAGGCCCTGCCCCGCATCGCGTGGCTCCTGCGCGCGATCTTTCCAAGCGGGACGTCGCGACGCTCGGTCACCGAGCAGCCGCATCTTAAGCCCGGGCGCCATGGTGCCGAAGCACCAGATCCTCAATGAGGTGACCGTTCCGCACAGCCTCGAGCGGCAGGGAAATTGAGAGTCGCAGCGACTTATTTGCGTCTCGAAACACGATGCAGCGGGGAGCTATTCATGCATTTGATGAGTTAAGCATCAAGTTCTTGCGAGGACTTCGGCAATTACGCGTCCACACCGCGGTCCTCGTGCGTATGCTCAGCCGAAGGCGCCGGCACTTCGCGCCTGGCTGGGCGGTTCGCGACATTGCCACTACTGCGCTCGCGCACAAGAAGGATCAGGTATGGCCACATACCAATACCGATGTGTCCAGGATGGCGTCTTCGATGTGAGTCGGCCGATCGGAACAGCAACGCCGACCTCGCAGTGCCCAGTGTGTAACAACGAGGCGGTGCGGATCTTCCGCGCGCCGATGCTCTCGCTTGCGCCGCGTGCGCTGGTGGCTGCGATCGACCGCACCGAGAAAACCAGCGACGAGCCGGAAGTGGTGACCTCACTGCCGCCACGCGCTGTCCGGAACCGGACCCCGATGGCGACACACAACCCGGCTTGGCAGCACCTGCCGAGACCGTGAGCATCGCCTGGTCGGTGATCTTTCGGGACGACGGCTCAGGGATTAGCCGGTAACAGGCTTTCGCGGCCGCCGCCCAGCGCGGCGCCGAGAAAGCGCCGAGAAGAGGAGGTGTGAATCTCCCGAGTTCCTGGTCGTTCGCCTGCGTTCTGGTCGAGCGACCACAGCTGGTCCAGCGTCAACAATTAGTCAGGAGATCTGATGCCGCAGGTAGTGTTTCCACTCGATTCCACGAAGAAGTTCACCGAGCAGCAGATAATTGGCCACAATCGCTGGCATCCGGATATCCCGGCCCAAGTACAGGTCAAACCCGGTGACTCGTTCCGCGTTCATTGCCGCGAATGGTTCGACGGCGCCATCCACAACGACGACTCCGCCGATGACGTTCTGAACGCACCACTTCCTTCCGTGCACGTACTCAGCGGGCCGATCGCCGTACAGGGCGCCAAGCCCGGCGACCTGCTCATCGTCGACATCCTCGATGTCGGCCCGATCCCGCAGGAGGACTCGGGGCCACTGGCCGGCCAGGGCTGGGGCTACACCGGCGTGTTCGCAACCAAGAACGGTGGCGGATTCCTCACCGAGCAATTCCCGGATGCCTACAAGGTGATTTGGGACTTCCAGGGCGGGGTCGCGACCTCGCGGCACGTGCCCGGTGTCTCCTACGTCGGCATCGTGCACCCGGGGCTGATGGGGACCGCGCCATCGGCAGCCCTACTCGCGAAGTGGAACGCCCGCGAGCAGGCCCTGATCGACACCGACCCGGACCGGGTGCCGCCACTGGCGCTGCCGCCCCTACCGGATTCCGCGATCCTCGGCAGCCTCTCCGGCGCGGAATTCAAGCGGGCTGCCGCCGAGGCCGCCCGCACCGCCCCGCCGCGGGAAAACGGCGGCAATCAGGACATCAAGAATTTCACCAAGGGGACCAGGGTGTTCTACCCGGTTTTCGTCGACGGCGCGAACCTCTCCATGGGCGATCTGCACTTCTCCCAGGGCGACGGCGAGATCACCTTCTGCGGTGCCATCGAGATGGGTGGGTTCATCGACCTGCACGTCGACCTGATCAAGGGCGGGATGGAGACCTACGGCGTCAGCGAGAACGCCATCTTCATGCCGGGCACAACCGATCCCCAGTTCAGCCGCTGGCTGGCGTTCTCGGGGACGTCGGTAACCCTCGACGACGTCCAGCACTATCTGGACTCGCACCTGTCCTACCAGCGGGCCTGTCTGCACGCCATCGACTACCTCACCAAATTCGGCTACAGCCGTATCCAGGCCTACATGATTCTGGGTTCGGCGCCGATCGAAGGCAGGCTGTCCGGCGTCGTGGACATCCCCAACTCGTGTTCGACGGTGTACATCCCGACGGAGATCTTCGACATCGACGTCCGTCCCTCGGCCGACGGACCGGCGCAGATCGATCCCGGGATGGGCGTCCCGATGTCAAGCGCCGACGGCTGATCCGAGTCGGTATCCGATCGGGAGGCGGGGCCGCCGCGGCGGTCCTGCCTGCCGGCGGGGTGGAACGGCGCGCCCGTGCTGTGTGTTGCAAGCCGGCGCCCATCCAGGTTTCGAGACTTCCGTAGGCATCGAGACTTTCGTTTGATTCAACGGAGGAGGCGGTTATGACGACGGCACATCAAACACCGAGGCAAAGCCCGCTGCAAATGATCGACGGCACGATGCCGGCGCTGGGCGAGAAGGCGCACAACATCCCGGTGGTGGGATTCTTGGAGTACTGCCTGCGCGGCGTCGGGCAGGTCGTGTTCATGAACAGCCCGCTCACCGGCCTGTTCATCGTGGCGGCCATGTGGATCTTCGACCCGTGGGTCGGCTTCGCCGGGACGCTCGGCGTCATCGCGTCGACGCTCGCCGCACACGCGCTGGGTATCGATCGTGGCCTCATCCACGCCGGGCTGTACGGATTCAACGGCGTTCTCGTCGGGCTGGCGCTGGCAACGTTCCTGACCCCCGCCTGGGACGTCCTCGTCATCGTGTGGATCATCGTGCTGAGCGCTGCCTCCTCGGTGCTGATGGGTGCGCTGGCAGCCGTGTTCGTCGGAGTGTTGGGGGTGCCCCCATTCACCTTGGCGTTCAACACCATCACCCTGCTGTTCCTGATCACCGGACTGCACGTGGCGCACGGGCGGCTCGGGGTGGGTGTCGCACCCGCGGCGCCGGTGTCGGGCGGGGCGGGCGTGCAAACGGCCCTGCGGCCGGGCGCGGACGCCGCGGGGAACACCGACGCGATGGCGATCGTGAACGCGGTGTTCCGCGGCATCGGCCAGTTGTTCTTCCTCAACAGCATCCTGGCCGGCGTCCTTATCATCATCGGGATCGCGTTCTGCTCCCGCATCGCCGCGATCTTCGCCTTGGTCGGGTCGATCGTCGGCATGCTCACCGGTATGGCACTCGGCGCCGATGGCGCCGCGATCTACAACGGACTGTGGGGTTTCAACTCGTTCGACGCGGCGCTCGCGATCGCCGGCGTGTTCTACGTGTTGACTTGGCGCTCAGCGTTGTTGGGCGTCGCATGTGCGGCCTTCACCGCGTTGCTCTTCGGCGCGATCGCCTCGTTCTTCGGGCCGTGGGGCCTGCCCGCGCTGACGCTGCCCTTCTGCTTCGGAACCTTGGCCTTTGTGCTCCTGAAGGACGCGTCGCGCAACTTCACCTGGGTGTCACCGGCAGACGTCGTCACCCCGGAGGAACACCTGCGTCGGGCGCGCACGCACTCAACGGGCGCCGCCGAGGTCGGTGACGCGGAGCCCAGGGCCACCTGAACGATGTCTTCGTCGATGGCGGCTAATCGGATGGGGCCTTGCCGGGCGCTCCTACCCGGTGGGAGCTCGTGGGATCGGCCCCGACGAATCCCGCCCTCGACGAATACCGCGCAAGGCGGCACGGTCGCCCGACCAGCGGTCTGAGGTCGGCATGACGCCTGAAGCGGGTCTCGCTCGTCCGGCCGACGGCGAAGGTCCCAGCGACAAGGCACCGATCGATCCGGATATCGATCTGCATGCTCGTTCGCCTCAGGGCGAGACGGCCACGCGGTTGGAGGCGATCGTGGACAACACCGCCGAACTGCGGTGCGGCCCCATGATCGAGAAGTTGCCCGACAATTTGATGAACGCCATCGACGTCGTACCGCTTCACCACGTCGAGGATGACGGCGAGCGAGTGGTCCTGCACGTCCGGGTGCGTCGGGTTCATCCAGTAGTGCGTGCCGTAGGGCTTCGCGAGGTCCGGGTCGGCTTTCGTGATGTGGTCGGCGGGGCGGCGGACTTGGCGGACGGGTGACGGGCCCGGTACGGGTTGAACCAGGCGTGCAGTTCCAGCCCGCGGGCGTGCGCCTCCTGCGACCGCGAACGCGAGCGGGTCGTAGCCGGGCGACTTGCCCGATCTGCCCGGTCAGGTACTCGCGACCACGGCTCCAGCTTCGACTCGTACAGGGCGTCGGCCATCGGCCGGACCTGGAAGATGACGGCGTTCAGCTTCAGTTCCGCGGCCTTGTCGAGGATCGGCGAGCAGTTCCGCCTTCTGCTTCTCGGCGGGGAGGCCGGGCTTGCTGCGGCCAGTCGATGTTGGCGACGGTGGCGACCCAGACGCCGCGGAACTCGCGCTTCAGCGGCGGGGGTGCCGCTCCGGCGGCCGGTGGCGGGACGGCGCGAACAGGCCGCAGGGCGACTACCGCGGCGGAGAAGGCGGAGCATGGCGGACCCACTCTTCAGGAGGTGGGTGGGCGAGGCAGTTGCTCGCGTGCCAGGGCCAGCCGGACGGCCCCTTCGGCGGGCTCGGTGACGACGGCGACCGGGTCGGCACGACAGCCCGCGCTCGGTGAGGGCCGCGAGGAACCGGTCGCGGTAGTCGGCGGAGGACGCGAGCAGGCCGCCGGCCAGCGCGACCGGGAACGCGCGCGCCGAACCCGAGCTGCCGGGCCGCGGCCGCCGCCGCGGCGGCGAGTTCGGCGGCCGCGGCGGCGGCGATCTCCGTCGGCGACCGGGTCGCCGGCCGTCGGCCGCGTCGAGCACGACCGGGGCCAGGGCCGCGAGCGCGGCCCGGTCGCCGCCGCGGTAGACGACGCCGACCAGTTCCTCCGGCCGCGTCAGCCCGAACGCCGCGAGCAGTCGGTCGGTCAGCGACGGTCGCCGGGCCGCGGCCGTCGGCGGCGCGGGCGGCGGCCCGCAGGCCGGCGAGCGCGATCGCGTAGCCGCTCCCCTCGTCGCCCAGGAGGTGGCCCCAGCCGCCGGCGCGGGCGGTGCGGCCGTCGGCGGTCGCGGGCGAACGCCATCGAGCCGGTCCCGGCGACGACCGCCACGCCCCAGCCGTCCGGCGTGCCGGCCGCGAGCAGCAGCGCCGCGTCCTCGATCACGTCCACCGCGGCGGCCAGGTTCGCCCGCGCGGCCCACTCGCGGATCACTTCCTGGTCTTCGGCCCGGCCCGCGCCGGCCAGCCCGAGGCACGGCGGCCCGCACCGGCTTCCGCGGTCGTCCCGGCGGCGGCGAACGCCGCGTCGGTCGGCCGCGTCGAGTGCGGCGAGCGCCGCCGGCGTGCCGACCGCCTGCCGGTTCGACGGCCCGGCCTCGCCGCGGCCCAGAAGCTTCCAGCCGCCGCCGCTGCCGGGTCGCGAGCAGCGCGACCGTCCGCGTGCCGCCGCCGTCGATGCCGAGAACGAGGTCCTCGGTGCCGTTCGCGTGGTAGCCGTTCGTGCCGTTCGCCCCGACGGCGCGCCCGGACCCGGCCGTTCGCCGTCGGCAGCCGCTCGCGGGCGCTCGTCCGGCGACACGCCGGCGAGGTGCGCCACCAGGGCCGTCTTCAGCTCGCGGTCGCAGCGCGTCGAGCAGGTGCGTCGGCCGCGTCGCGGTCGAGGCCGGTCGCCTCGCGGACGATGCGGTTCGTGCGGTGCGCGCAGCTTCTCGTTCGTCGCCCGCAGGTCGACCATCAGGTTGCCGAACGTCTTGCCGAGCCGCACCATCGCCCCGGTGGTGAGCATGTTCAGCACGAGCTTCGTCGCCGTGCCGGCCTTCAGCCGCGTCGAGCCGCTGAGCACCTCCGGGCCGACGACCGGGCGTGATCGCCAGATCGACGCTGCGGGATGAGCTCCGAGTCCGGGTTGCACGACAGGCCGATGGTGAACGCCCCGAGCCGCCGGGCGTAATCGACGGCCCCGAGGACGTAGGGCGTCCGGCCGCTGGTGGCGATGCCGACGAGCACGTCGGCGGCGGAGAAGTGAGATGCCGGCGAGGTCGGCGGCGGCGAACTCGGGGTGGTCCTCGGCCCCCTCGACGGCCCGGGTCAGCGCCGGTCGGCCCGCCGGCGATCACGCCGACGACCTGCCCCGGCGGGGCGTTGAACGTCGGCGGGCACTCGGTCGCGTCGAGCACGCCGAGCCGGCCGGACGTGCCGGCGCCGACGTAGACGAGCCGCCCGCCGGCCGCCAAGCCGCTCGGCGATGACCTCGATGGCCCGGGCGATCGCCTCCGCCTGCGACGCGACGGCCGGAGCGACCTGTCGCGTCCTCGGCGTTCATCAGGCGGACGATCTCGAGCGGACGTCAGTTCGTCGAGCTCGGCCGAGGCCGGGTTCCGGGCTTCGGTCTGAAGGTGGTCCATCGGGACGAGAACCACCGGCCCGGGTCGGACGAGGCCAAGTCGGCAGGACGTGCGACGAGGACCGTCAGCTAGCCGGTCCCTGACCGGGGCGAACCACGGCCAGGCCAACAGAACCGGCGTCCGCCCGACGCGCGCACGGCCAGCCAGACCGGCCAGCCAACGCCGACGGCAACCAGCACAGCCAGACCGCAGAGCCGCAGTGCCGCCCACGACGCGGACCGGCCACCGCAGGCTGCCGAGGAGGAACAGGCCGAGCAGCAGCCCCGTCGTGAACCCGGCGACCGCCAGCACCTGCTCGACGACGCTCTCGCTCGCCGCCGACGGACGCCGAGCAGCGCCACCGCCATCTGGGCCACGCCCCAGACCGCCGTCATCACCCGCGAGAGCAGCACGTACCAGCGCTCTCCGAGTGGTGCGGCCGCAGCGGGCGGTAGAAGTCGGTGACGACCGCGTTCGCCGAGCTGTTCGAGCGACGACGACAGCGTGGACATCGCCGCCGCCAGCACCGCCGCGACCAGCACCCCGACCACGCCGGTCGGCAGCTTCGTGACGATGAACAGGCCGAACACCTCGTCGTTCCGCTTCCCGGCCGCCTCCGGGAAGATGCCCGGCCGCCAGAGCAGGAACATCCCGACGCCGACGAGCAGGAACAGCAGGAACTGGACGAGGATCGACGAACCCGCTGAGCACCAGCGCGAGCCGGGCCTGGCCGAGCGACCGGCGCACAGGTACGCGCTGCACCATGAGCTGGTCGGCCCCGTGGCTGGCCATCGTGAAGAACGCCCCGCCGATCACGCCGGCCCAGAGCGTGAACGCGATTCGTGCAGTCGAGCTGCGAAGTCGATCAGCTTGAACTTGCCCGCCGCCTCGCCTGCGCCAGGAACTCGTCCCACCCGCCGGGCAGCAGCGCGAGGATGAACACCCGGCCAGCGACCGCCCCGGCGATCTTGATGACGAACTGGATCAGGTCGGTCCAGATGACCGCCTTCATGCCGCCGAGGTAGGTGTAGACGATGGTGACGACGCCCACGACGCACGATCGCCGGGTCGATGTCCCAGCCGACGAACTGGAGCAGCAGCGCCGTCAGGAAGAGCCGCAGCCCGTCGGCGACGGTGCGCGTGACCAGGAACAGGCCGGACGCCGCCCGCTGCACCGACGGGTTGAACCGCTGCTGCAGCACCTGGTACGCGGAGAACAGGTCGCCGCGCATGTACTGCGGCAGCAGGAACCACGCGACGAGGCACCGGCCGATGATGTAGCCGAAGGAGAGTTGCAGGAACGTGAGGTTGCCGCCGTTCGGGTTGAAGCCGAGGCCGGGGACGCTGAGGAACGTGACGGCGCTCGTCTCGGTGGCGACGATCGAGATGAGCACCATGAACCAGCCGACGTTCGCGGCCGCCGACGAAGTAGGTCTTCGTGTCGCGCTGGCGGCGGAAACCAGGCCCCGAGCAGGATCGTCGCGGCATTCACCGCGCGCCGCGCCCTGGCCCGGTTCGGGCCCTGCCTTGTCGCGGCCTGCCCCCGCGACCGCTCCGGTGGACGCGTCGCCTACTGCGAGCCGCACCAGATCCGGTGGACCCGTGACCGGCGGGCCAACCTCGGGCGCGACGAGGCCCGCTGGCGGCGCACCACCTCCCCGGTCGTGGTCACCGGCCAGGCGAGCCTGGCCGGCATGCCACCATTGATCACCGCCCAGGTGCTCTACGGCCTGCAACAACGCACCGGTCGGAGCGCACACCCGCGTGCAGATGCTGCGGCTGGTCGTGGAGGACCTGCGCCACGCGCAGGCCGACTCCGTGCACGCCACGGCCCCGACACCCGGGGCCGGCCGGGAGAAGCGCACGCTGCTGACCGCGCTGGCCCGGCACACCGCGCTCGCGCTCAGCGACCCGGAAACCGAGAAGGCCAAGGACGTGTGGGAGCTGGCGGTGTTCGGGCTGGCGGGCCGGCCTGACGTTCACCACGATCTCGCAGCCCTGGCTGCGGGAGGCGGCCAAGCGGTGGGCCTCCGACGAGCTCCCGCGCCGCCGCGGTGACGGCGCCGCCACGTGTTGCGCAGCCTGCTCGCCGGCGTGGTGCGGCTGTCGCAGAGCCTGCGCGGCAGCCGCCCCGACCACGGCGACCACCCCGCCCTGCTCGGGCGCCGCGACATCGAATCGTTCCTGCACCGGATGGCTACCTGGTCTCGACCGGCGAGTGCAGCCCCGAGTTACGCGCCAAGACCTGCCGAGACGTCAAGCGGATCCTCGCCCGGATCCGCGCGCTCGGGCTGACCCGCCCCGGCGGCCCCGCCGCCGGGCTGGGCTGCGACTTCACCCTCGCCTGCGGCGACATCCCCGCCGAGCCCGAACGCGGCGAACCCGGCCGCGACCTACCGACGGAGATCATGGCGCAGCTGTGCGAACAGCTACCGGTGCTCGAACGCGGACCCTCCGGCCGCGAGATCCGGGTCGCGGTCGAGCTGCTCATGGACACCGGACGGCGACCCACTGAGATCCTGCGCCTGCCCCTCGACTGCCTGACCCGCGACCCCGACAACGCGGCCGTGCTGATCTACGACAACCACAAGCGGGACCGGCGCGAGCGCCGGCTGCCGATCAGCCAGGCCACCGCCGCAGCGATCACCGCCCAGCAGCAGCGGGTCCGGGAACGCTTCCCCGACACCCCGCTCGCCGAGCTGGTCCTGCTCCCGTCCCCGCACGCCAACCCCACCGGCGTCAAGTCGCTCAGCGGTGGCCTGCTCGACCTGCGCCACCGCGACTGGGTCGACCAACTCCCGGCCCTGCGCCACGCCGACGGCACCGAGTTCGACAGAACCAAGATCGTGCCCTACGCCTACCGGCACACCTACGCCCAACGCCACGCCGACACCGGAATCGCCGTCGACGTGCTGTCCCAGCTCCTCGACCACCGCACCCTCGAGGTCACCCGCCGCTACTACCGGGTCGGGGAGCAGCGCCGCCGCGCCGCCGTCGACACGGTGACCGCGCACAGCTTCGACCGCCACGGCAACCGGCTCTGGCGCGACGCCCACACCTTGCTGGACTCCGAGCACGCCCGCTACGCCGTCGGCGACGTCGCCGTCCCCTACGGCCGCTGCACCGAACCGTCCAACGTGAAGCCGGCGGCGGCGCCTGCCCGGTCCGGTTCCGCTGCGCGGGCTGCGACCACTTCCGCACCGACATCTCCCACCTGCCCGAGCTGACCGCCTACCTCGACGACCTGCTGCGCACCCGCGAACGGCTCGCCGCCACTATCGACGGGATCGACGAGTGGGCCCGCGCCGACGCCACCCCCACCACCGAGGAGATCACCCGAATCCGACGGCTGATCAACCGCATCAACGGTGACATCGCCGGCCTCGACGCCGTCGAACGAGGCCAGATCGACGCCGCTGTCGCCGTCCTCCGCCGCCACCGCGCCGCCCACCCCGTTGCCGTCCACACCGTCCCGCTCGGCCTGCCCACCATCCGGGCCGCCGCACCCGCCCCGATGACCGTCCCCTCTACTGCTCCCTTCACCGCGCCGGAGGCCACCGCGTGAACACCCGCACCGTCACCAACAACCACACCGACACCCCCACCGCAGCGCCGAGCAGGCGGGCCCAGCCCATGCTCGACGGCCGCCACGCCGACAGCGCGCGCCGCCGCCAGCGCGTCCTGGCCGCGCTCGACCGCAGGACCGCCGACGGCGCCCAGATCAGCGTGTCCGCCATCGCCCGGGCCGCCGGGGTCGACCGCAGCTTCCTCTACCGCCACCGCGACCTGCTCGAGAAGATCCACGCGCTGGCCGCCGAGCCCCGGCCCCGACCAGCGAGCGCGCCGGCCCGACGGTCACCCGAGCCTCGCTACAGGCCGACCTGCTCGCCGCGCACGAACGCGCCGCCCGGCTCCACAGCCGAGTCCAGCACCCCTCGAACGTCGGCTCTCCGACGCCCTCGGCGAGCGCGCCTGGCACGTCTCCGGCTTGGCGCCCCCGCCGACATCGACGCCCTCCACCACGCAGGTCAACCCCGGCTCGAGCAGCAGGTCATCGAACCTGGGTCTGCAAGCTCGCCGAACGCGACGCAAGGACCTCGCCGCCGCCCGCGCCACCAACCGCGACTTCATGGCCCGCATCAACGCCTCCCACCCCCACCAGGTGAACCCCCGGCGATCCCACTTGCACACCACACCTGTTGTGATCGCTACCGTTCCCGCATCAGCTTCTGAGCTGCGCAAACGCGAGGAATCGGCCTCAGCTACAGGGCCTGACCCGCGGAGAAGCATCCGACGTTCTTCAAGCAGACCCTGGCTGGACCGCACCGAAACTCCGTACCCCGACGCCGCCGACCGCTGGACCTGGCTGCTGCTCGCCGCCCACACCCAACTACGCCTGGCCCGACCGCTGGTCGCCGACCTGCGCCGACCCTGGGAGACGCCCGCCCCGCCGGGCCGGCTCACCCCAGCGAGGGTCCGCCGCGGCTTTCGGAACATCCGCCCGACCACCCTGCTCCCCGCCCGCGCACCCAAACCCAGCCGACCCGGCCCCGGACGCCCACCCGGCTCACGCAACCGACACCCCGCGATCAGCCACGACGTAGGCAAAACGGTCAAACGCGACCGGACCATCACCGCACGACAAGAGCGTGCAGGTTAAAGATCAAGCTAAGGGCGCGTCGGACAAGACGGACGACGAACGGGACGGTGCCGGTCGCTCCGACCCGTCAACCACGCCCGAGTCCAGCTCCGACTCCGGCTCGGCCAACTGACCCCACCCACCCGCGGGCCGAGCGCCGCTCGACCCGCGGCGCACACCCTCTCCGTGCAACGAAGGGCTACCCATGACTGCACGACTTCCGCTGGTGACGGACCTCGCCCTGGGCGGTGTCCTCGCGGCCACCGCCGGCGCCGCCCCACCCACGAGCACCTATCGACTCCACCGGCGTACCTCGCCGAGTTGCGGCAACGGCCGGCCCCTCGCCGAGGCGCCCCGCAGGTGGGCTGTCCGCACTTGGGGACATCACCGGCAACACAGCCCGCGACGGCGGAACGCAGAATCAGGCCGCCGACGCGCTGGAGCAGCGTGCCGTCGCACCATACGACGCCAGCTGGATCAGCTGGATCACCATCGCCGCCCTCGTCCGTGTCTGCTCCGATCGCAGGGGACGCGGGCCGCCGCACCGCGGCGCAGCCCCATGACCGGCACCAGCCCGGCGCACGTCATGAGGTTCGGATCATCCGACCGCGCCGAGATCGCGCGGCGAGCGTGAGATAGTCGCACCCAGCGGATGCCCTTCTGCGGGATTGATGTGGACCTTCAGCAAGTAACATGATCCCAGTTCAGAGGGGCATTCGTGCGTTACAACCCGCCCCCTCAAGATGAGCTTGCAACCCGTGGATCCAGGCTGAGCCGTGGTCGTGCTCGAGGGCGTGGATGACGGCGAGCCGGCCGGTGGCGAGCATGGCAAGGCTGTGTCCTGCGTTCCGCAGCTGATGGTGGATTCTGGGACACGCCCGGGCAGTGTGTGCAGGTCAGCGGCTCGCGTCTAGCGTTCCGTCGCATGAAGCCCTAGTACACGAATCGCCCATGTCAGGTTGTTTGAGCTGCCTGGATGGCGATACGGTCTGGGACATGTTCTTGCGGGAGGTGAAGCGGGAGAACCGCAACGGGACTCAGGTGTCCTACCTGCACCTGGCCCACAGCGAGTGGGACCCGGTCGCCGGCCGGTCGGTCCCGAAGATCCTCTACGGGTTCGGCCGGGAGGACCAGCTCGACCGGGACGCGATCAAGCGGCTGGTCGGATCGCTGACCCGGCTGCTCGATCCGGCCGACGCGCAGGCCGCGAGCGCGGGCGCGGAGCTGACGTTCTGCGAGTCACGCCCGTTCGGCGGCACCTTCGTCCTCGACGCGCTGTGGCGCCGCCTGGGCATCGACACCGTGCTGCGCGGCCTGGACACCGGCCCGGACGGCACGCCGCGCCGCGGCCGGCCCCGCGAGACCGAGGTGACCGAGCGGGTGCTGTTCGGGCTGGTCGCCAACCGGGCGCTGGCCCCGTCCTCGAAGCTGGCCGCCGCGGACTGGATCAACCACGACGTGCACATCGACGGGCTGCCCGAGACCTCCGACGACGCCTGCTACCGGGCGATGGACTGGCTCCACGACGTCCGCGAGCAGCTCGAGGCGGGGTGTTCCGCCAGGTCGCGAACCTGCTCAACCTCGAGGTCGACCTGCTGTTCTTCGACACCACCTCCACCTACTTCGAACTGGAAGACCCCGACGAACCCGTGGCCCGCGACGACCGCGGCCACGTCCTGCCCACCGACGCCGGCGAGAAGGACGGCGACGGTGAGAAGGGCGGCGAGGACAACGGCGTCGGGTTCCGGACCTACGGCAAGTCGAAGGACTCCCGCGACGACCTGCCGCAGATCGTGATCGGGATGGCGGTGACCCGCGACGGGATCCCGGTGCGGGTGTGGTGCTGGCCCGGCAACACCAACGACTCCGCGCTGATCCGCCAGGTCAAGGACGACATGCGGGACTGGACCCTGTCGAAGATCGTGTGGGTCGCCGACCGCGGGTTCTCCTCCGAGACCAACCGCCGCTACCTGCGCCAGGGCGATCACGCCTACATCATCGGGGAGAAGCTGCGCTCGGACTCCCCGGAGATCAAGGCCGCCCTGTCGCGGCAGGGCCGCTACACCGAGATCGCGGAGAACATGCGGGTCAAGGAGGTGAAGGTGTCCGACACCGAGCGGTTCGTGATCTGCCACAACCCCGACGCCGCCAGCGCGACGCGCACATCCGCGACCAGTTGGTCGCCCAGCTCGACGAGTTGATCGCCGGGTCGGACACCCTGCCGGTGATGAAGCGCGGTGAGCTGCGCGGGAAGATCTCCACCAAGCCCGGCCTGAACCGGTACCTGCGGGTCACCCCCGGCGGGCTGCTGCGCATCGACAAGGCCAAGATCAAGGCCGAGGCCAACCTGGACGGGAAGTACCTGCTGCGCTGCTCGGACCCGCACCTGTCGGCCGCCGACATCGCGCTGGGCTACAAGCAGCTCCTGGAGGTCGAACGCGGCTGGCGGGACATGAAGCAGATCCTCGACCTGCGCCCGGTCTATCACCGCCTCGAAGAACGCATCCGCGCCCACGTCGTGCTCTGCTGGCTCGCGCTGCTGCTCATCCGCATCATCGAGACCACCACCGGCCACACCTGGCACCACGTGCGCCGTCACCTCGACCGGCTCCACGCCGGCACCTTCACCGGCCCCACCGGCATGTTCCGCCAGCGCACCGAGCTGTCCAAGCCCCAACGCGACCTGCTCGCCCGCCTCGACATCCCCGCCCCGAAGCAGATCATCGAGCTCGCCCCCGCAAGCCGCTGACCAGCGCAACACCACCCCCTAGAGACACGCCTCCCGCGTGCCTCGACGCGTTCCCGCAGCTCAA
>CAVOSY010000017.1:0-85336 GCA_963698965.1 uncultured Actinomycetota bacterium | reverse complement strand
GGCGCCCAACACCACCGGGTGGCCAGGTCGGACCGCGACCCCGTGTACCGCGAGTACGCCGAGTTCCGCCACGATGCGGGCCGTGTAGTCGTCGCGTCCTGCGCTGGAACCGGCGACCACGATCACCAGGTCCGAGTCCGCGGCCGCCTCCCGCACCGCCGCGCTGATCTGGCCCACCACGTCGGGCTGGATCGGCGTCGCCCACGCCTCGCACCCTGCCTCTTGGGCCTGCGCGACCAGCATCAGCGAGTTGGTGTCGAGGATCTCGCCCAGCTGCGGCGGCGACCCGACCGGCACGATCTCGTCCCCGGTGGGGATCACGGCCACCCGTGGTTTCCGGCGTACCTGCAGCTCGGTCGCGCCCGCAGCGGCTGCGGCCGCGACGTCGACGGGGCGCAGCCGATGCCCCTCCGGCAGCAGCAGCTCGCCGGCGCTGACATCCTCGCCGATCGAACGCACGTGCTGGTACGGCGGGACCGCGGCCAGGATCTCCGCGGCCACTTCGCCTGATGTCGCCGGCCCTGCGGCTCCGGTCACGTAGTGCACGTGCTCGCGCATCACCACCGTGTCGAACCCATCCGGCATAGGGTCGCCGGTGTCGACCACCTTGTAGTTGCCGGGTTGGATTTGCAGCGGTGTGGTGGGAGAGGCGCCTGCGGTGTCCCGGGCGACTACGGCGATGCCGTCCATCGCGGCAACGTCACCGACCGGCGAGGAACGAGTCGCCCAGACCGGCTCGGCGGTGACGCGGCCGACCGCCTCGGCCAGCGGCACGGTGACGGCCCCGACCCGCTCGGGACAGCCGGCGGCGGCGCAGGCGTCCAGCCACGACCGGATTGCGGTGTCGGCGGGTACGTCGCTGATGAAGGGGCTGTTGTCCGGCGCGGTGGGGGTCGACGGGTCGTGCACGGGTGGCCAACCTACCTGTACATCGTCACGGTTACGGTCGACCCCGCGTCGAGCCCGGTGGCGGCCTCGGGGATCACGACGTAGCCGTCGGCGCTGGTCAGCAGGGACAGCAGCGCGGAGAACCCGAACAGCGGTGTCGCGATGCGGTCGGGCCCGTCGCTCAGCTGCACCTGCACCACGTCGAGCCGGCCGGCGGCCGAGGCGACCTCGCGGGACAGCGCCGCTGTGGTGGTCGGCTCCGTGGGAGTGACGGTGATGCCGGCGACGCGGCGCAGCACCGGCAGCCCGACCATGCGGAACACCACCAGGGCCGACAGCGGGTTGCCGGGCAGCCCGATCACCGGCACTCCGTCGCACTCCGCCAGCAGCGTCGGCTTGCCCGGCTTGATCGCCAGCCCGTGGCAGTAGACGCCGGGTGCACCCAGCGACTCCACCGCGTCGGCGGTCTGGTCACGGGCGCCGACCGACGACCCGGCTGAGACCACCACCAGGTCGCAGTCGTGCAGGGCGGCCTGCAGGGTCTTGGCGAGCGCCTCGGCGTCGTCGGTCACGATCCCGCGCGGCGATGGCTCGCCGCCTGCCTCGGTGACCATCGCGGCCAGCGCCGAGGCGGTGGCGTCGCGCACTTGACCGGGGCTCAGCCGCTCGGTATCGGGCGGCACCACCTCGTCGCCGGTGGACACGATCGCCACTCGCGGGCGGGCGTGGACCGCCACCTCGGTGACGCCGGCAGCGGCGAGCATGCCGAGGTCCTGGGCGCGCAGCGGCCTGCCGGCGGGCGCGATCTCAGCGCCGACCGCGACGTCCTCGTCGGCTCGCACGACACCCTCGCCCACCGCGACCGGCCGGGTCACCTCGATCACGCCGGGCATGGTGACCTGGGTGTACTCCACCATGACCACCGCGTCGGCATCGGTGGGGATCGCCGCTCCGGTCGGGATCTGCACCGCCGTACCGGAGCGCACCGCGATGTCGGCGGCGGCACCCATCCGCACCGCCCCTGCGAGGTCGAGGTACGTAGGAAGGGAGTCGCTGGCGCCGTAGGTGTCGGCGGCGCGCACCGCGTAGCCGTCCACGGTCGACCGGGCGAAGCCGGGCAGCGCCGAACCCGACACCACCGGCGAGGCCGGCACCCGGCCGAGGGCCGCTTCGCGGGGAACCGTCTCTATGCGGGTCCGTCGCGACGGCCGGAACCCGGCCAGCGCCTGCGATACCGATTGGGCCGTGAAGAACTCCCGACCGGTCACCCGAACCTCACTGATCCGGTGTCTGCCGCGGCTGTGGCCGCGCCACGGCGCCACCTCGCTGCCGCCCCAGCACGCTGACCACCGGGCCCAGCGCCACCTGGCCCAGACCGCAGATCGAGGTCTTGCGCATGGTCAGCTCCAGCTCCAACAGCCGGGCCCGTCGACCCTCGTCGAGCTCGCCGCTGGTCCGCAGGGTGTCGGTCAGCAGGTCATGAGCCTTGGTGGAGCCGACCCGGCACGGCACGCACTTGCCGCACGACTCGTTGCGGAAGAAGCGCAGCACATTCGTGGCCGCCGCGAGCGAGTCGGTGCCCTCGGCGATCACCACCACCGCGCCCGAGCCCAGCATCGAGCCGGCCTCGGCGAGCGTGCCGAAGTCGAGCGGCACGTCGAGGTGATCGGGGCCGAGGAAGTTCGACGAGGCGCCGCCGGGCTGCACCGATTCGAGGGCCGCCCCGCCGGCCACCCCGCCCGCAACGTCGAGCAGGTCGCGGATGGTGGTGCCCATCGGCACGCAGTAAACGCCGGGACGCTCCACGTGACCGGAGACGGCGAAGAACTTCAACCCGTCGCTGTCGCCCAAGCCCTGGTCCTGCCACCACTGCGCACCGCGGGCCACGATGATGGGTACGTCGGCGAAGGTTTCGACGGAGTTCATCAGCGTGGGCCGGCCCCACAGGCCCCAGACGCCGGGGAACGGCGGCTTGTTGCGTGGCTCGCCCCGATGCCCCTCCATGCACTCGATCAGCGCGGTCTCCTCGCCGAGGATGTAGCCACCCGGCGAGGTGAAGATGTCGAGGCTCAGTCGGCGGCCGCTGCCCAGCACGTCGTCTCCGATCAGGCCCTGCTCGCGCAGATTCTCGATCTCGGCGTGTAGCACCGCCTCCTCCGGGCCGTACTCGTGCCGGATGAAGACCCAGCCCTCCTCGACGCCGGTGACGACCATGCCCATCAGCAGGCCCTCGAGCACCAGGTGCGGCTGCTCGGCGAGCAGCTGGCGGTCTTTGAAGGTTCCCGGCTCGGACTCGTCGGCGTTGCAGATGGCGTATTTGATGCCGCTGCCGTCGACGGCCTCTTCGCCGCGCACCAGCTCCCACTTCTTGCCGGTCGGGAAGCCCGCCCCGCCCATCCCGCGTAGGCCGGAGGCCTGCAGGTCGTCGATCACCTGCTGCGGGGTGATCTCCCCAGACAGCAGGGCACGCAGGGCCTGGTAGCGCGGCTCGCCGGGCCCATAGGGGTCGTTGGGCCAGCCGCCCTCCGGGCCATAGGCCACCACGGCGCCGAGGTCGTTGTCGCCGCTGCGCTTGACGTCGACCAGCGTCTCGACGTCGTCGAGCCGGGCAGGCTGTTCGTCCACGGTGGCCGCTGGCGCGATGTCGCACCGGCCCGGGCAGGAGATCTCCACCACCTCCACGTCACCGGCATCGCCGTACTGCGCGTGCAACTGCGCGATCCGGTCCTCCGCACCGTTCAGCCAGCAGGTGAGGTCGTGACAGACCCGGACGGTGACGCCTGCGGGCGGCTCCGTACGGAAATGCGGATAGAAGGAGACCAGACCCTGAATCTCGTAGAGCGGCCGCCTCTGCTCCCGCGCCAGCGCCTCCAGTTCCTCGCGCGGCAGCCAGCCGAGCCGCCCCTGGATCTCCATCAGCATCGGGATCAGGCTCGGACCCCGGAACTTGCCCGCACGCGCTTCGACGCCAGGGACGGCCGGCTGCTGGTCAGCCGCAACTGTCACTGTGCGGAACCTCCGACTAACGCGCTCTCGCGGTCGCGCGCCGGGGCGATGCTGACCGCGCAGAACTTGAACTCGGGGATCTTGCCGAACGGGTCGATCTCGTCGATCGTGAGCAGGTTGGCCGCGGCCTCCCGGAAGTGGAACGGGATGAACACGTTCCCCCGCGCTTCGCGGTGGGAGACCTTCACATGCAGCACGATCGTGCCCCGGCGGGAGGTGACTCGGGCCAGCTCGCCGTCGACGAGACCTCGCTCGGCCGCGTCCTCGGGGTTGACGTAGACCTCCGCTCGCGGCGAGATCGAGTCCAGCGCGAAGGAGCGGCGGGTCATCGACCCGGTATGCCAGTGCTCCAGCAGTCGTCCGGTATTGAGCACGAACGGGAACTCCTCGGTGGGCAGCTCCTTGCCCGGCAACCACTCCGCCGGCACCAGGTGGGCAAGCCCGTCGTCAGTGTTGAACCGCTCGTCGAACAGCACCACGGTGCCGTCGCTGTGGTCCGGGTCCTCGATCGGGTACAGCTTGCCGTACGAGCCGAGGTTGTCGTGGGTGAGGTTGGCGTAGTCCGGCATCAACGGCACCATCTCGTCGAAGATCTCGCTCGGCGAGGAGTAGTTCCAGTCCAGCCCCAGCCGGCGGGCAATGTCCTGGATGATCTCCCAGTCGACCCGGGCATCACCGGGCGGGTCGAACAACTTGCGGCCGCGCTGTACCCGCCGGTCGGTGTTGGTGTAGGTGCCGTCCTTCTCCAGATACGACGAGGCCGGCAGTACTACGTCGGCGAACTCCGCGGTCTCGGTGAGGAAGATGTCCTGCACTACCAGGAAGTCCAGCTTGGACAGCGCCTTGCGGACCTTGTTGATGTTGGGGTCGGACAGGAACGGGTTCTCGCCGAGCATGTACATCCCGCGGACGCCGCCGTCGAGGATCGACTTGATCACCTCGGTGACGGTCAGCCCCTTGTCGGGATTGAGCTCGGTGCCCCACGCCCGCTCGAACCGCGCCCGGACCTTGCTGTCCGTGGCCGACTGGTAGTCCGGGTAGAACATCGGGATCAGTCCCGCGTCGGAAGCGCCCTGCACGTTGTTCTGACCGCGCAGTGGATGCAGTCCGGTGCCCGGCCGGCCGACGTTGCCGGTAATCGCGCACATCGCGATCAGGCAGCGGCAGTTGTCGGTGCCGGTGGTGTGCTGGGAGACGCCCATGCCCCAGTAGATGACGCCGGCACTGGCCTCTCCCCACAGCCTGGCGACCTCGCGGATCACCTCGACGTCGAGTGCCGGTGATCTGTGCGGCCAGCTCCGGCGGGTAGGCCTGCACGGTCTTGGCCAGCTGGTCGTAGTTGGAGGTGCGGTTCGCGATGAAGTCGCGGTCGATCAGGCCGAGGCGGATCACCTCGTGCATGATCCCGTTGTAGAGCGCCACATCGGTGCCGGGTTTGAGTTGGCAGAAGATGTCGGCGTGCTCGGCGACCGTGCCGGCCCGCGGGTCGATGTAGATGATCTTGGTGCCGCGGCGCCGCGCCTGCTTGAAGAACGACGACGCCACCGGATGGTTGGCGGTCGCGTTGCTGCCGGTGATGATCGCGACGTCGGCGTTCGCGATGTCGCCGTAGGTGGTCGAGACCGCGCCGGAGCCGACGCCCTCGAACAGCGCCGCAACGCTGGACGCGTGACACAGCCGGGTGCAATGGTCGACGTTGTTGGTGCGGAAGCCGGTGCGGATCAGCTTCTGGAAGAGGTAGGCCTCCTCGTTGGAGCACTTGGCCGACCCGAAGCCGGCGATGCCGTCGGAGCCGCTCTCGGCGTAGATCTCACCGAGCCGGCGCGCGACGAGGTCGAGTGCCTCCTCCCAGCTCGCCTCCCGGAAGTGCGGCATCACCTCTTCGTAGGGCACCAGGCCGCCAGGCTTGCGCCCACGCTTGTCGCTGCGTCCCTGTCCGTCGTTCGCCTTCACATCCGCTGACAGCGGCCCTTTGGGGTAGGAGTCAGCGATGCGGATCAGCGGCTTGGTGAGTCGCTGGGGTGAGGCCGCGTAGTCCCAGCCGTAGCGGCCCTTCACACACAGCCGGGCCTGATTGCCGGGTTGGTCGCGCCCCTCGGCGAACGAGATGCCGCCGCGCTCGCGGTCGACGTAATAGGTCAGCGCGCAGCCCACGCCGCAGTACGGGCACACCGTGTCGACCGCGTCGAGCGTTGCGCGGGGCTGGATCGGGATGTTGTTGATCGCCTTGTTGGTCAGCGCGCCGGTGGGGCAGGCCGCCACGCACTCACCGCATGTGACGCAGGACGACTTCCCCATCGGGTCGTTGAGGTCGAACGCGATGCGGGTGGAGTAGCCCTTGCCGCTGCGGCCGATGACGTTGTTGGCCTGGATGTCGTCGCAGGCGCGCACGCAGCGGTCGCACAGGATGCAGGAGTCGTGGTCGACCGCGATCACCGGATTGGACATGTCGGTGCCGCGGGCGGGTCCCGGAAGCAGGTCGGCCACGCCGGTGATCGTGAAGCCGTCCGCGACCGCGATCAGCTCGTTGTCGGCGGTCGTGGTCTGCTTCGGGTCTTCCTCGCGCGGCGGCTGGTCGGCGACCAGCAGTTCGGTGAGCACCCTGCGCCGGTTTTGGATCTCCGGCGTCGCGGTGGCGACAGTCATGCCCTCCTCGCACGGCCGGATGCACGCCGCCGCGTCGACCCGCCCGCCGACGTCGACGACGCACATCCGGCACACGCCAACCGGGTCGTAGCGCTCGTCGTGGCACAGCGTCGGGATGTCGATTCCCACGTCACGGGCCGCCTGCCAGATCGTCGTGCCCTCGGCGACGGTGAGGCTTTGGCCGTCGATGGTGAGCGACACGGTGCGTTGCTGCACGTCGGTCGTACCGAGACGGGTGAGGGTCATATCGTCTGCTCCGTTCCTACAGCAGTCTGTGCGAGGCGCTGCGCGGGCGGCCGGCCCTGCGGGTCCAGTCCGCGTTCGGCGTAGTAGGTGTCGATCATGGTGCGCAGCCGGTCGGCGGGCAGCGTCGCCGTGCGACCGGACCCGAGCTCGAGCGGGGTGTCGAGGAACCGCTCGGGAAGCCAGTCGTCGGCCGGGGTCCAGCCCTCCCGGAGGTTGAAGGCGCGCTTGGCCAGCACGATGCGTCGTGCGGTCTCGTGCAGTTCGTCACCGTCGACGTCCCAGCCGGTGACCTTCGACAGCAGCTGTGCCCACTCCGCGAACGGCTCGGTGAACACCCCGCGCAGGAACTTGCACAGGATCAGCGAGTCCATCACGGCGGCGCGGTCCTCGGTCTCGATCGCCGCGCGTACGTGCTCGGTGCTGCCACGGATGCGGTCCAGACCGCCCTTGAGGTCGGCCTCGTAGGCGCCGGACCGATTGTGGTCGGCTCCCCTGGCGTTGACCGCCAAACCCAGGGCCATGGACTGCATGGTGCGTGGCTCGTAGCCGGGCATCTCCATGCCCTTGACGTGTGGGGCGAACGCGGCCGAGCCCTGGCCGACCACCTCAGCGGCCCGGCGGGAGCCCTCGGCGAGCAGCTCGCCGAGGCCGGTGCGGGAACCGATCTCGTCCAGCACCCGCAGCAGGGCCGCGCCGTCACCGAATCGCAGCCATGGCGCGTCGAGTAGTCCACGGTCGACGCACTCCATCGCCCAGGCGATAGTGCCGCCGGCGGAGATGGTGTCGAGCCCGAGCGCGTCGCAGCGCGCACTGGCCTCGAGTACCTGATCAGGGTCGGATACCCCGCACATCGGCCCGAGCGCGAAGACGTTCTCGTACTCCACCCTCGCCGTCTTGCCGCCCTTGGCGGCATAGATGTGCTCGCAACCGATGGTGCAGGAGGCACAACTGTTCCTGGCGACCGACCGGCTCTGCGCCAGATTCTCGGCGGACAGCATGGGCGCCTCGGCGAAGGTGGCGGACTGGAAGTTGCGGGTGGGCAGGGTGTTGATCGCGTTGAACGCCAACAGGTTTGCCAGTGTGCCGAGCTCGCGGTACTTCGCGGTGGCCGGGCCAAAGGAACGTTCGCGCAGGTCCTTGGCCGCCGCCAGCACCGCCTCGCGGTCGGCCACCGTGGGCCGGGTGCGGCCCTGCACGGCGACCGCCTTGATGTTCTTCGCGCCCATCACCGCGCCCAGACCGCCTCGCCCGGCGTGCCGGCCGTCGTGAGAGATCGTGGCGTAGCGCACGCCGCGCTCGCCCGCCGGGCCGATGCAGGCCGCACGCCAGCGCCGGCCGTGCTGCGCGCGCAGCGACTCCTCGGCGTCCGACGCCGACATGCCCCACTGCGGCGCCGCGTCGACGAGTCGGACGCCGTCGGCGTCGATCAGCAGATGGGCCGGCGCCTGCGCCCGGCCGGTGAGCACGATCGCGTCGTGCCCGGTGAACTTGCCCGAGATCGCGAAGTGGCTGGAGGCCAGTGCGTCGGTGAGCAGACCGGTCAGCGGCGACTTGGCCACCACCGCGAACTTCGCGCTGGTCGTCAGCGGGGTGCCCACCAGCGGTGAGAATACAAAGGCGAGCGGCGCGGCGGGATCTAGCGGGTCGACGCCGGGCGGCGCCAGCTCGGTCATCAACCAGACGCCCAGCCCTGCTCCGCCGAGGTAGTCGCGGAGCACCCGCTCGGGCAACGCCAGGGTCGTGGTGGAGCCGTCGGTGACGTCGACCACCAAGGCGCTTCCGAAGTAGCCGCCGGGTGCGCCGAGGCGGTTGTTGCGAACGCCGTTGTCCACGCCGGTCATAGCTCATCCGCCCGCGTCTGCGGAGATGAACGACACGGTGTCGCCTGTTTGCAGCGGCGACTGCGCGTCGCCATGGATCTGATCGCCGTTGATCGCGGCCAGGACATGCCGGTCCAAGGCCAGCCCGAGCTGTTCGGCGGCCGCACCGATGGTGGCGGCCCGGACCCGCCGCGGCCCACGGACGCCGCCCTCGGTGGCCAGCACGCCGAAGCACTCGACGACGACATCGGGCGCTGGCCGGGCACGTGCCGCGCGGTAGTCGTCGGGGGTGTTGACATTGAGCACGGAGTCCAGTTCGGGGTCGGCACGGGCCAGCCGGGCGTCGGCGAGCAGCGTGGCCTCGTCGAGCTGGCGCACGTTGACTTCCTCGAAAAGGTGCGCGGGGCGCATCCGCTGCGCCTCGATCAGCTTCTCGACCCGCGGCGCGAGGTCGGTACGGTAGCCGGCGGCCATCGGCTGCCGGTAGCCGCCGACAACGGGCAGCACCACGTCCGGGGATGCCTCCGGCTCACCCGACGCGGGTGCGGGGGCGAAGCCGCGGAGCACTGCGGTCACGAAGGCAGAGTGCAGGAAGGGCAGGTCGGTGGAGCAGACGAAGGCCACGGGGGCATGCTCGGCCGCAGCGGCCAATCCGACAGCCAGGCCCTGCATCGGCCCCCGGCCTTCCTCCGGGTCGGTGTGGACCAGCACCTGCGGGTCGAGGGTGGGCAGCTGCTGTCCCGGGGCACGCACGACGATCACCGGACCGTCGACCGCGCGACCGACGATGCCCGCTACGTGGCGCAGCAGGGTCGAGCCGTGCCACTCAAGCGTCGCCTTGGCGGTGCCCATCCTCGTCGAGCGGCCCCCGGCAAGCACGACACCGGCCGCTGGTGCCGCACAGTCGAGGGTGTGCGACCCGTCAACGGGTGTCACGCTGGGCTCACCTCCTTGCGTACTCGATGGCGATGTCGGTGCCGATGCCTGGCCAAGCCGGGCTGCCGCCTCTCGGGACGCGACACCCGGGACGGTCGATCAGCCGAGGAGTTGCAGCGCTGCCGTGACGGCGTTGAACACCCATAAGCCAAGGGTATGCCGACAATCAGCCAGCTGACGACGATCACTACCGCACATTTGGCGGGTGTGGTCTTCCATGCTGGATCCGGCCGCTCTCCTCCCGCCCTACTCCGGGTGCGAGCGCAGGGTCGGGGTGTGGGCGGTGAACCTGGGGTGCCATGCCCGCACGTGGTCGGCCCTGATGGCCGACCGTGGCATGGTGCCGAACGCATCGAGGAGCTGCTGGTCGAACAGCTTGCGGTAGTGCTCACGGGTGCGGTCCCGATCCGCTGACCGACAACAATGCCACCCCGCCACGGGTGGAGGTACTGATCGCGCAATTCCAGCCGGCAGGTACGCCCCCGGGGGAGGGCCACTCGGCGTAGGTGCTCGTGTGGTACCAGGCCAGCCCGGGGACACCGTCGTTGGATAGGGCTCGATCATCGGGATCACGCGGACTCGTCACTTCCCCCGCCACCTCAATACCGTCCTCGCAATCACCGCAGGGGACGACACCGCCGTTGATTATCGCCTTATCCCAGTAGACGTCCGCGGGCACACGAACGAATCCTCCGTACTGGCACTGCATTCGGTAGTCGTAGTTGAATCGCTCGATGCGCTCCTCCAGTGGGCAGCCCTCGAGAGTCACATCGTCGAGCGTAGGCGCCCCGCAGAACTGAGCGCAGTTCGCCTGACGCACGGCCACTTTCGTCAGCAAGAATGCAGTCGCCCATCGCCCTAGATCAGCGACGAGCCTTCATGGTCGAGCCCAGACCATCTCGGTGACTCCGCATACAGGCTTAGGATCACTTGGCGCAGATGTCACGCTGACGGAGCCACACGGCAACAACGGGGAATCACTGATCTGAACGTTGCCGGGAGACTGGGATACCGTTGCGCCCGCGCTCCCCGTGCAAGACTGTTGAGGTGTATGCGGGGTGGGGGTACTGAGGGCGGCGGAGGCAGTCGATGCCGCGGAGATGGCGACCGCAGCGGCCGCTGCTCCGAATATCGGTGTGAGATAACGCAGTTTGATGTGTATGGTGGCGCAGAATGCCGCCCAGCAGACTACGTTCTTCCCGGTATCTGATCTGCCTAGGGCCTGATGACAGTGCTTTGCCGTTCCACCGCGGCGGACATGAAGACCCGCGCTGTGCGCTACGGGCAATGCAGACAACCGCAACGATCCCCTCGCCGCACCCAGTTAGCGCGAGCGCGAGGTATTGGCACTGACGGCGGACGGCCGCTCTAATGCCGGTATCGCTCATCGACTTTGGGTCACCGAGGCACCGTTGAGAAGCACGTCCGTAGCATCATGAGCAAGCGGAAGCTGCCCGAAACCGGCGAAGTTCACCGCAGGGTGCTGGCCGTGATCACCTTTCTCGGCGCGCGGTGAGCTGTCGAGAACGTCGACGACCACCAGGGGCTACAACGAGGCTGCTCTTATTGGCTGTGGCCCCGACCGCCAAACCGGCCATGAGTCAAAACCCCAACGTCGATCGGTGGCCTGCGGTGGATCAGAAGGCCACGTCGACATGCCCGCCGGGCTGTTAGTCGGGTATTAGGCCAGCACCTGCCCGCGGGCCACGATCGTGATCACTCACCGTTTATTCACCGCTTTTGGCGACGGCTCGCTCGAGCAGATCGGCCACTTGGCTGTGGACCGATCCGCGCGTCATGAGCGGTCCTGGGTCAACGAGAAAAGGAGTTCAGATTGAACTATTTCGCGCCGCTGCTCGCGGCTGGAACGGCCGCGGTGGCGATTGTCGTCGCACCGATTGCGGCGGCCGCTCCAAGTGATTCCACCCAGCCGCACCAGTCATGCACCGACCTCCCGGGGCGCACCAAGCACGCGCGTTCGAGCGGGAGCGCCGAATTTCGGGATGACGGTTGCTTCGCCGCCACCTAGATCGTCAGCAGTTGGCCGCCAAATACACGGTTTGATAGCTGATTTGGTTCAGTAGCTCACCGCAGTTTTTGGACGGGACCGGTCACCGTCTCACCTGGCGGACCGAGTCGACTGCGCATTGATCGAGTGGGCCCGTGCCCAACTTGTTCAGCGAGTCAGAGCAACCGGCCGATGCCGCGCGCCGCGACCTGCAGGGCGCCCAACAGCCGCTGGCGGTCGGGTTTGAGGGTGGCCACCACCACCCCGATCGCGGCCACCACTTCGTCGTCGGAAGCCCGCACCACCGGCACCGCCAGCGAACGCGCGCCCGACGACATCTCCTCGCTCGTAGTGGCCACACCGTCGCGCCGAATCCGATCCAGCTGCGCCTCCAGCACCTCGGGCCGGGTAATCGTGTGCGGCGTGATCCGGGTCAGTCTGGCAAACACTCTGTGATGAACATCGGACGGTGCATGTGCAAGCAACACCTTGCCAACGCCTGTCGCGTGCATCGGCAGCCGGCTGCCCACCGTGCTGAGGATCGGCACCGAGGCCCGACCCCGCATCCGGTGCAGGTACAGCACCTCATCACCGTCGCGAACGGCCAGGTGCACGGTTGCCATCGTCGCCGCATAGACGTCGTGCAGAAAAGGCTCCGCCACCTGCCGCAACCGTCCCTGCATGGGTGCCAGCAGCCCGGCCTCCCACAGCAGCCGGCCGATGACGTAGCGGCCGTCGTCCAGGCGTTGCAGGGCGCCACCGGCCACCAGCTCACCGACGAGTCGATGCGCAGTCGGCACTGGTATCCCGGCCCGGCCAGCCAGCTCGGTCAGGGTCAGGCTGCGATGTCGTTCGTCGAACGCCGAGAGCACCGACAGCAACCTCGACGTGACGGTCGCCCCTGGTACCGATGTGTTTCCAGCCAATTGCCCCAGTCTTTCGCTGAGTGGAAGTCTAATCTTCATACCATGGGCGGCCGCCGATACGGTGCGGATATGACAGGGCAGGCGGAGATCACCGCCGAGATTGCGGCAATACACACCGACTACCACCGCGCCGGTGTCGAGGAGAGCCAGCCGCGGCTGAACCATCCGCCGTATCGCAGCAGCATGTTTCGCCACCCCACCTACGAACTGCACCGCGCCGACCCCGAAGCCATCGAGCTGTCGGCGCCGTGTTTCGGGGAGGGCGACGTTGATCCACTCGATGCAGATCTGACGATCCAACATGGTGGCCAGCCCATCGGCGAACGTGTCGTCGTCACCGGCCGCATTGTCGACGGAGATGGTAGGCCGGTGCGTCGCCAGCTCGTCGAGATCTGGCAGGCCAATGCCAGCGGCCGCTACGTCCACAAGCGCGATCAGCATCCCGCGCCGCTGGACCCCAATTTCACCGGCGTCGGGCGCTGCCTGACCGACGACGACGGCGCCTACCGCTTTACGACGATCAAGCCAGGGCCGTACCCGTGGCGCAACCACCACAATGCATGGCGTCCGGCGCACATCCATTTCTCGTTGTTCGGGACGGATTTCACGCAGCGGATGATCACCCAGATGTATTTTCCAGGTGACCCGCTGTTCGCACTGGATCCGATCTTTCAGGCGATAACCGACCAGAAGGCCCGCGACCGGCTCGTCGCGGTCTACGACCACGACGTCACCAGTCACGAATGGGCCACCGGCTACCGCTGGGACATCGTGCTGACCGGTGCGTCCCACACTCCCTTCGAGAGGGCGGAGTAGCCCGATGAGTACCCTCACCGCCACCCCCGGCCAGACGATCGGCCCGTTCTTCGGCTATGCCCTGCCGTTCGAGCGTGGCAACGAACTCGTACCGCCAGGGTCCGCCGGGGCCATCCGGCTGCACGGCGTCGTCACCGACGGCGCCGGCGCGCCCGTGCCCGATGCGCTGCTGGAGATCTGGCAGGCCGACGCCTACGGTGTGGTGCCGACGGCGACCGGGTCGCTGCGCCGCGACGTGTGGACGTTCACCGGATGGGGTCGCGCCAGCACCGACGCCGACGGTCATTACAGCTTCACGACTGTCAAACCCGCTGCTGTATCACATGATTCGGCACCGTTCTTTGCCATTGCGGTATTCGCCCGCGGGCTGCTCAACCGGCTCTTCACCCGCGCGTACGTGCCCGGCGATCGGCTCGCCAAGGACCGGCTGTTGAGCGCGCTGCCTGCCGATCGGCGACACACGCTGATCGCGCTGCCCGACGAGCACGGCCTGCGATTCGACATCCAGCTGCAGGGCGACGACGAAACGGTGTTCCTGCGCTTCCCCGGCCATCGGCGATGACCGACCTGTTCTGGCCGGGAGACAATCGCGCAGGCGACCTGATGAGCGAGTCAGCGTTCCTGGCGGCGATGGTCGAGGTCGAAAACTCTTGGCTCGGCGCGCTTGTCGACGCAGGCGTGGCACCGGTCGAGAGCCGCGCGGACCTGACGTCGTTGGTGTCGATCGGTGATGTGGAGGCCATCGCGGCGGGTGCCGAGGCCGACGGCAACCCGGTTATCGGGCTGCTGGCACTGCTGCGCGAACGCGCAGACGGCCAGGCCGCTCAGTGGCTGCATCGCGGGCTGACCAGCCAAGATGTCATCGACACCGCGATGATGCTGTGTCTGCGCGACGCGCTCGCCCGTATCCGAGCCGAAATCGATACGCAGGTAAGAACTCTCGCCGCACTTGCTGAAACCCACCAGCATGACCCGATGCTCGCCCGGACGCTCACACAGCCCGCGCTACCCAGCACCGTCGGGCTGAAAATGGCCACGTGGCTGTCCGGTGTGCTGGACGCCGTCGACGCCGTCGCTGCACTGCCGCCGTTACCGGTGCAGGCCGGTGGCGCCGCGGGCACCATGGCGGCCGCCACCGAACTGGCCGGATCACCTGGCGAGGCCCTTGCACTGTCCGATGCCTTGGCGAATGCGTTGGAGCTGGCCCTCGCCACCCCGTGGCACACCACCCGGTCGGTGATCACCCGCACCGGCGACGCGTTGGTCACCTGCTGCGACGCCTGGGGACACGTCGCGACTGATGTCGCGACCGCCAGCAGGCCCGAGGTGGGTGAACTTGCGGAGGGACGCGGGGGTGGTTCATCGACCATGCCGCACAAGAGCAATCCCGTGCTGTCGGTGCTCATCCGCCGTGCCTCCTTGGTCGCGCCGGCCCTGGGCGCCACCCTGCACACGGCATCGGCTGCCAGCGTCGACGAGCGATCGGACGGCGGCTGGCACGCAGAGTGGGCCACACTGCGAACTCTGGCCCGGCGGACCGTCGTCGCCGCCGCGCAGACCACCGAGCTGCTAGCCGGGCTGCGAATCGACTGCGAACAGGCCGGGGCCAATCTCGCCGCCGCGGGCGACCTGCGCACCGAGCAGCGGTCGATGGCCGAACTGACCGGGCGCACAACCCTTTCCGAATACACGGGTGCGACGGACCACCTCATCGATGCTGCGCTGCAACGCGCACGTCACCATCTGAAGGAGGCGACGTGACCATCCCTCGGCTCATCGGCACCGACTTCGGCGGACCGCCGGATGCCCCCCTGCTGCTGCTCGGTCCTTCGGTGGGCACATCGGTGGCGGCGTTGTGGGGCGCCGTCGCCGAACGCCTCGCCGAGCACGTACACGTCGTTGGGTGGGATCTGCCCGGACACGGCCGCAGCCCCGCTGGTCGCTACCGGATGCCGGATCTGGCGGCGGGCGTGCTGGCGCTGGTCGACGGCATCGCGCACGGGGCCGCCTTCCACTATGCGGGTGATTCCATCGGTGGGGCGGTCGGCCTGCAACTGATGCTGGACGCGCCCGAGCGGTTGTCGACCGCCACGCTGCTGTGTACCGGCGCCGCCATCGGTCGGCCCGAGGATTGGGTGGCGCGCGCCGCCACGGTGCGGACGTCGGGCACCGGCGCGTTGGTCGAAATGGCCGCGGAGCGCTGGTTCGCCGCCGGATTCATCGACCGCGAACCCGCCGTCGTTGAGGAACTGGTCGGCGCTCTGCGCGGCGCCGACGACGAATCCTATGCCCAGGCATGCGAGGCGCTGGCCGACTTCGACGTCACCGAGCGGCTCGCCGAGATCGCCACGCCAGTGCTGGCGATCGCCGGTGCCGAGGACATTCCGACACCACCGGAATCGTTGGCGCGCATCGCTTCCGGTGTCAAGGACGGGTGGCTGGTCGTGCTCGACGGCGTCGGCCACCTCGCGCCTGCCGAGGCACCCGGCCGGATCGCCGAGCTCATCATCGGTCACGTCGGCCCGCGAGACGCCGTCTACGACGCGGGCATGGCGGTGCGGCGCGACGTGCTCGGCGACGCCCACGTCGACCGCGCGATCGCGGGCACCACCGAGTTCACCGCCGAATTTCAAGACCTGATCACGCGCTACGCGTGGGGCACCATCTGGACCCGCCCCGGCCTGGACCGGCGTAGCCGCTCGATGATCACGTTGACGGCTCTTGTGGCACGCGGCCACCACGAGGAACTGGCCATGCATGTGCGCGCCGCGCGCCGTAACGGCCTAACCAACGACGAGATCAAGGAGGTGCTCTTGCAGACCGCGATCTATTGCGGTGTGCCGGACGCCAACTCGGCGTTTCGCATCGCCAACCAGGTGCTCGCCGACTACGACGCGAGGGCGGACGAGCAATGAGCCGCACACTGATATGCGACACCGCAGCTGAGGCGGTGTCAGGAATCTCCGACGGCGCAACGGTTTTGGTCGGCGGATTCGGCATGGCAGGCATGCCCACCACGCTGATCGACGCGCTGATCGACCAGGGTGCGCGCGACCTGACCATCGTCAGCAACAATGCCGGCAACGGCGACACCGGGCTGGCGGCACTGTTGGCCGCGGGCCGGGTCCGCAAGGTGATCTGTTCGTTTCCCCGCCAATCGGATTCGTATGTGTTCGACGGTCTGTACCGCAACGGGAAGGTGGGCCTCGAGGTCGTGCCGCAGGGCAACCTCGCCGAGCGCATGCGCGCCGCGGGGGCGGGCATCGGCGCGTTCTACTGCCCGACGGGTGTCGGAACGCCCTTGGCCGAAGGCAAGGAGGTCCGGACCATCGACGGCCGCAATTACGTGCTGGAGTACCCGATTCGGGGCGATGTCGCATTGATCGGCGCCCACATCGGTGATCGTGCGGGAAACCTGCTGTACCGCAAGACCGCCCGCAATTTCGGTCCGGTCATGGCCACTGCCGCCGAGCTGACGATCGCCGAGGTCTCGAAGGTTGTCGACGTCGGTCAGATCGATCCGGAGAACGTGATCACACCGGGCATTTTCGTCGACAGGATCCTCGAGGTGAGCCGATGACGACAACCCAACGTCCGGAGCTTGTCGAGCACGTCGACCGCGGACCCCTGGATCGCGACGAACTGGCCGCCGCAATCGCGCGCGACATCCCCGCAGGCTCGTATGTCAACCTGGGCATCGGCCAACCGACCCTCGTCGCAGATCACCTGCGGCCGGAGTCGGGGGTGGTACTGCACACCGAGAACGGCATGCTCGGGATGGGCCGGGCTGCCACCGGTGCGGAGGTCGACCCCGATCTGATCAACGCAGGCAAGATCCCGGTGACCGAAACGCCTGGCGCATCGTATTTTCACCACGCCGACTCGTTCGCGATGATGCGCGGTGGGCACCTCGATGTGTGTGTGCTCGGCGCGTTCCAGGTCAGCAGCCATGGCGATCTGGCCAACTGGCACACGGGTGCGCCCGACGCCATCCCCGCCGTGGGTGGCGCAATGGATCTGGCGATCGGCGCGAAGAACGTCTTCGTGATGATGAACCTCTTCGCCAAGGACGGCGCCGCCAAACTGGTGCCCGCGTGTACCTACCCGTTGACCGGCCTGCGGTGTGTGCGCCGGGTATACACCGACTACGCGATCTTTGATATCGACCGCGAGCATTCAGCGGTGCGCGTGCGCGAGACGTTCGGCGTCACCGTGGCCGAGTTGGCTTCGCGGATGACCGTCGAATTGCGTTGGGGCCGCTAGCCGTACGCATCGATACCGAGTTTGACGGCAAGCACGAGGCCTGCGGCGCCGATCAGGATGCGCAGCGGCGCAGCGGGGGCACGGCGAACAATGATCGGGCCGAGCCGTGAGCCGACGAGGCATCCGATACCGACGGCCAACACCGACGGCCAGTGCACAGGTGCGAGAAACGCGAACATGACGGCGGCGACACCGTTGGCGATGCCGAGGATGACATTCTTGGAAGCGTTGGCATGCGCGAGCGTGGCGTGGCCCGCGCGCAACAACAGCGCGAGGAGGAGCACACCTGCAGCGGCGCCGAAGTAACCGCCGTATATACAGATCAGGAAGATCGCGATCGACTCGAGCAGCACCCCGGCGGTATGACGTCGGTGGTCGGCGACCCGGGCATCTTGCTTACTTCGACGGGGGAGCAGGATCGCGACCGATGCCAGTCCGAGAAGGATCGGCACGACCCTCTCGAAGCCTTCTGCCGGAGTGGACAGCAGCAGCGCCGCGCCTGACACACCGCCCAGGACCGCGACCGGGGCGATGCGCTTGATCCAGGATTGCTGGCCTTCGAGTTCGGGCCGCGAGCCCCATATCGATCCGATGCCGTTGAACACGAGGGCGACGGTGTTGGTGACGTTGGCCGTCACCGGCGGGAGGCCCACGAGCAGGAGGGCGGGATACGTGGCCACCGATGCCAGGCCCGCGATGCTGCCCGTCAGCCCTCCGAGCACGCCCGCCGCACCGAGCAAAAGCCAGTCCACCGCAATACCTGACTACGGACGCGACGGGAAAGTCAATTCGGGAGGATATTAAGGTCCGACAATTGGTCCATCAGCCCATAACGACTACCATCGCCGGTGTGAGCCGTCGCCGAAAGTTTCTGGTGCTCGGTATCTGCTGTATGAGCCTGTTCATCGTCAGCATGGACACCACGATCATCAACGTCGCATTGCCGTCGATCAGCGAGGATCTCGGCGCCCCCATCTCCGGACTGCAGTGGACCATCGACGCCTATGTCGTCGTCCTCGCGAGTTTCCTGCTGCTGTCCGGCTCGACCGCCGACCGTGTCGGCCGGCGCCGCACCTTCCAGACCGGCCTCATGATCTTCGTCGGCGGGTCGCTCCTGTGCAGCCTCGCACCGTCGGTCGGATGGCTCGTCGCCTTTCGCATGGTGCAGGCGCTCGGCGGCTCGATGCTCAATCCGGTTGCGATGTCGATCATCACCAATGTCTTCACCGAGCCGCGCGAACGCGCCCGTGCCATCGGCATCTGGGGTGGCGTTTCGGGTATCGGCATCGGGCTCGGCCCGCTGGTGGGCGGCACGCTGGTCGAATTCGTCGGGTGGCGGGCCATCTTCTGGATCAACCTTCCGATCGGTCTGATCGCCCTGACGGCCGCGGCGCTGTTCGTTCCCGACTCCCGGTCGCCGCACCCGCGCCGGTTCGACCCGCTCGGCCAGCTGGCGATGGTGGTGCTGCTGGCCAGCTGCGTCTACGCGATCATCGAAGCGGCCCGCGCAGGATGGCTTTCGGCGCAGACGCTTTCGCTGTTCGCCCTTGCTGCCGGCGCGCTGACGGTGCTGCTGATTCACGAACCGCGGCGCACCGATCCGCTGATCGAACTGCGCTTCTTCCGCAGCGTGCCGTTCTCCGGCGCCACCCTGATCGCGATCAGTGCGTTCGGCGCATTCGGCGGCTTCCTGTTCATGAATACGCTTTATCTGCAGATGATTCGCGGGCTCTCCCCGATGCAGGCCGGACTATGCACGGTGCCGCTCGGGCTGACCGTGTTGATCTGTGCGCCGATATCCGGGCGGGTCGTGGGCCGGTACGGGCCGAGGCCATCGCTGTTGCTCGCCGGAACCATGATCTGCCTGGGCGCGAGCATGCTGTTGTTCGTCAACCCCGACACCGCACTGGTTTACGTGCTGGCCAGTTATCTCGCGTTCGGCGTCGGACAAGGTGTGGTCAACGCACCGATCACCAACACCGCAGTGTCGGGAATGCCGCGCAGCCATGCCGGGGTCGCGGCCGCGGTCGCGACGACCAGCCGCAACATCGGCACCAGTCTCGGCGTCGCGATCGTCGGATCCATCCTGAGCTCACACCTCTCGGGCATGTTCGCCGCCGACTTCATCGCGGCCAGCCGTCCGGCACTGTGGGTGATCGTGGGCTTCGGCGCCACGGTGTTCGTGGTCGGCGCCGCCACCACCACCGCAATGGCGCGACGCACCACGTCGCGGATTGCGCATCTGTTTCCCGAAGGCGAGTCAGCGGGTGCCCTGGGCGGCGACCTCGGCGATGCCGGCCGCCGCTCGCACCGGATCCAGGTACACGCCGCCGGGAACCAGCGGCGTTAGTGCGTCGTCGAGGTCGTACCGCAGCGGCATACCGGTGGGGATGTGCAGCGAGCTGACCTGCTGTGGCGTCAGGCCGTCGAGATGCATGCACAGTGCGCGAAGCGAATTGCCGTGCGCCACCACGAGTGTGGCTTGCCCGGCGGCGACGTCGGCCGCGATCCCGTCCTGCCAGTACGGCACCAGTCGTCGGCGTACCGCGGCCAGCGACTCCGCGGTAGGGAGATCGTGCGAAGGCAATGCGGCGTAGCGCGGATCATGGCGCGGATGGTCGGGGTGTTCAGACCCGATGGCAGGGGGAGCGAGGTGATAGGACCGCCGCCAGTCGGCATAGATCTGAGCCCCGAACTCCCTGCGGACGTCGCTGCGACGCCGCCCCTGCAACGCACCGTAATGGCGTTCGTTCAGGCGCCAGCTGCGTCGTATCGGCGGGGTTGCCGAACACGCCTCGGCGACAAGGATATCGGCGGTGTCGATCGCGCGGGTCAGCAGCGAGGTGTGCACCGCGCCAGGCTCGATTCCTGCGTCGCGGAGCATCCTGCCCGCGGCGGCCGCCTGATCGCGGCCTCGGTTGGTCAGCGGGAAATCGAGCCAGCCGCCGAACACATCCTCGGCATTGGCCGTGCTTTCGCCGTGCCGCAGCAGCACCAGAACGCCGCTCATACCAGCGACTCCCCGCGCTCGAGTGCGCTGATCTGGTCCACCCGCAACTGGTGGCGGCCGCCCTTGAATCGGGTTTGTAGCCACACGGCGAGGATGCGCTCGGCCAGATCCGGGGCGATCACTTTGGCGCCCATCACCAAGACGTTGGCGTCGTTGTGAGCCCGGGCGATCTCGGCCGTGAACACGCAGTGGCACAGTGCCGCCCGTATTCCGGGGATCTTGTTGGCCGCTATCTGTTCACCGCAGCCGCTTCCGCCGAGGATGACGCCGAAGTCGTCGGCGCCGTTGACCACTTGCGACCCGACGTCGGCGCACAACGGCGGGTAGTCCGCGACCTCGTCGGCGTCGTGGACCCCGCGGTCGTCGATCTGGTGGCCGCGCTGCGTCAGCCATGCCGCCAGACGCGACTTCATCGAAACGGCGTTGTGGTCGGCTGCGATCGCGATGCGCATGTGTCCGGTCCTAGAGGTCGCAACATCCAAAGAGTGGCCTTATGGTAACACCATAGAACTGTGGGGAGCACTTGAGCAATCGGCGCATCGTCAGTTAAGGTAGAATGGTAAGACCATCACTCATTGCCTGGGAGATTGCATGCCGAAGGTCGTCTTCATCAGCCTCGACGGCGCTCAGCGCGTCGTGGACGCCAACGTCGGTGAGTCAGTCATGGCTGCGGCCGTGCGCAACGGCATCCCCGGCATCATCGGGGAATGCGGCGGTAATTGCAGTTGCGCCACATGCCACGTCTACGTCGATGACGAGTTCTCCGCGAGCGTCGGCGGCGCCGGCGACATGGAGGACGACCTGCTGGACCTCGGCGTGGCCGCCGACCGTCGGGACACGAGCAGGCTCTCCTGCCAGATTGCGGTCACCGAGGACCTCGACGGTCTGACCGTGCACGTTCCCGCGGAGCAGTGACGATGGCTGCGGGGACCTTGATCATCGGGGCCAGTCAGGCGGGTCTGCAACTGGCGGTGTCGTTGCGTGATGCGGGGGATACCGAGCCGATCACCCTGGTCGGCGCGGAACCGCACGTGCCGTACCAGCGTCCGCCCCTGTCGAAGGCCTATTTGCACGGCAATGCGGAGCTCGAGCAGTTGTGGCTGCGGGCGCCCGAATTCCTTGCCGGGCAGGACATCACTCTTGTGACGGGCGACCGGGTCGAGTCGGTCGCGTTGTACTCCGGCGGTCCGCCCGGGACTGCCAGGACGGCCAGTGGCCGCGTGCTCGACTTCGATCGACTGGCGCTGACCGTCGGTGCACGACCGCGTCGGCTGACCGTGCCCGGCGCCCAGCTCGACGGTGTGACGTATCTGCGCACCGCCGACGATGCGAGCGTGCTGCGGGCATTGCAGTCGGACGCCGAGTCGGTGGTGGTGATCGGTGGCGGCTTCATCGGCCTGGAAGCCGCGGCGGTCGCGCGCACACAGGGTAAGCAGGTGACCGTCGTCGAGGCCGCCGACCGCCTGATCGGCCGTGCGGTCGCGCCGGTGGTGTCCGAGTTCTACCGGGACGCGCACGTGGGCCGCGGCGTGGACGTCCGCATCGGTGCTCAGGTGGTTTCGCTCGGTGGCAAGCACAACAGGGTGCAGGCCGTCCAGCTCTCCGACGGCAGCCGGATCCCGGCGGATCTGGTGATCGTCGGCATCGGGATCGAGCCGTGCACCGAATTGGCGCGCCAACTCGACCTCGAATCGGCGGGCGGCATCGTCGTTGATCGATACGCGCGCACGAGCAACCCGACCGTGGTCGCCGCCGGTGACTGCACAGTGCAACCCCACCCGCTCACCGGAGCGGGCCGGGTCCGGCTCGAGTCCGTGCAGAACGCGATCAGTCAGGCCAAGACCGCGGCCGCTACCCTGGCAGGCCTGCGTGTGCCCAACGACTCCGTGCCGTGGTTCTGGTCCGATCAATACGACCTCAAGCTCCAGATCGCCGGGCTGTCAGCGGGACACGACGAATACGTGGTCCGCGGCGACATCGCAGGCGAGGCCTTCTCGGTGCTCTACTACCGCGACGGGACCCTGCTGGCAGTGGACGCCGTCAACACCCCCGGCGACTATATGGCGGTCCGCAAGGCGCTCAGTCAGGGTGCGACGATCTCGCCAGAAGCTGCAGCGGACAGCGCCGTAGCGCTGCGCGAGCTGATCGTGCCGCAGGCCATCGGCGCCTAGGCAGCGAACATTTCTCCGCCAGATTGCGCTTATTGCGAGTAAGTGCGAGTGAGCCACCCCGTAAGTGCAGTTTCGCGGAATCGAGCGCCATCGGCGCCTAGGCAGCGAACATTTCGTCGATCTCCACCGGCCGGGTCAGAATCCGCTGTGCGAGCGCGAATTCCATGAGCTGCTCGAGCATCGGGCGGTTGGGCTCGACGCCGTAGGGGAGGGGGTCGGCGCCGGTGGTCTGCAGCACCCGCGAATAGACCCGGTCCGTCACGACGCCCTCGCGCAGCTGGGCAACATACCGCTGCTTGGCTTCGGTGAATGCGTCGAACACCGCCCGGGCTACGTCCGGATACCGCTGCAGGAGTTCGTCTTTCACCACGACCAGATGATTGATCGGGTAGAACGACCGTTCCCGCAGTGCGCGGATCGCGGCCTGTTCAGGATCGGGGATCAGCGGTGCGACGTCGGGGTGGTCGACATCGACACCGATCACGGCGTCGATCTCGCCGTCGATCAGCATCTCGGCCAGCTCGGCGCCGGGTCGTGCCGGCTCGACGTTGGCAGGCGGCACGTACGACGCCACGTGCTCGTCACCGGACAGCACCCACGTCACGCGCCCGAGGTCGACGCCGTACTCGGAAGCGAGGATGCCGCGCGCCCAGACGCCGGTGGTGACGGTGTAGCCGCGGTTCACGCCGACGCGGCGACCCTCGAGATCCTTCGGGTCGCGGATGCCCGACCGGGTGTTGTACCGGATCGCACCGTGGTGGAAGCCGCGTACCAGGAAGATCGGCAGGGCGGTGAACGCGACGCCGTGCTCACGCGCGGTCAGATAGGTGGTCAGCGCCATCTCGCTGACATCGAACTCGAGCGAGCGCACCATCCTGCGAAAGCCCTTGACCAGCACCGGGATCTCCTCGAACTTCAGCGAGAACCCCGCAGGGGCGACGGTGCCGTCCTTCAGCGCCTGGTTGGCGCCCTGGGTGCGGGTCAGTGTCGTCAACACGCGGTCCGGCTCAGACATCCGTCACTCTCCATCTCTAGTGGCTTCGATCCCGGCTTGGTATATTGGCATGACCATAATGCCATACTGGCCGACGAAGGAGACAGATGGCCGAGAGTGTTCTCGCCGCCGTGCGGGTCGCACCCAGCACCACCGAAATCAGAGAGCTCCCGATGCCCGAGCTGTCCGACGACGCCGCCCTGCTGAAGGTCGAAGTCGCCGGCATCTGCGGCACGGACGTCAAGATGTACGCCAAGCCGCCCTTCGACGATCCGGTGATCATGGGCCACGAGAACGTCGGCACCATCGCCGCCGCGGGATCCAAGTTCAAGCAGCTGCACGGCGTGGCCGAAGGCGACCGCGTCTTCGTCGAGCACTACGTCGGTTGTTACAACTGCGAATGGTGCCGTATCGGCGAGTACCGGCACTGCGAGGCCACCGACTGGCGGACCAACGCCGACGCCAGACGCTACGGCTACACTTCCTCGCAGAACCCCGGCACCCTGTGGGGCGGTTTCTCCCAGTACATGTATCTGCCGTGGAATGCCGTGCTGCACAAGGTGCCTGACGGCGTGACGGCAGAACTCGCCGGCCTCGTCACACCGCTGTCGAACGGCATCGAGTGGGCGCTGCTCGCCGCGGGGGTCGGCTACGCCGACACGGTGCTCATCGAGGGCCCGGGTCAGCAGGGACTCTCGCAAGTCGTCGCCTGTAAGCAGGCGGGCGCGTCGAAGATCATCGTCAGCGGCACGACGCGGGACAAGGCGCGGCTGGACCTGGCGCTCGACCTCGGCGCCGACGAGGTGATCGACATCGAGCAGGCCAATCCCTACGACTCGGTCATGGATCTCACCGCGGGCCGGGGCGTCGACTTCGTGCTCGATTGCACGTCGCGTGCCGGGGTGGGACCGGTGCTGCTGGGCATCGACGTGCTCAAGCGCCGCGAGGGCACGCTGCTGATCCAGGGCGAGCTGGCGGCCTTCCCGGACTTCCCGATCAAGAAGCTGACCGAAAAGGCGATCACGATCAAGAGCGCCCGCGGCCACAGCTACCGGGCCTGCGAGCTGGCCCTGGACCAGCTGAGTTCTGGCCGGTTTCCGCTGGAGCGGCTGTCCACACACCGATTCGCCCTCGATCAGGTGGACCATGCGATCCGGGCATTGGCCGGGGACACCGGTGACAAGGACGTCATCCACATCTCGTTGATGCCGTGGCTGGGGAAAGAGAAGTGAGCATGCCGATAGTCGTCCGCAATCCACCGCACCCCGACCCTGAGGTTCGCGATGCCCTCGGGCAATACGGGGTGGCCACGATTCACGAGGCGCAGGGCCGTACCGGCCTGGTCGCGCCGTACATGACGCCCATCTACACCGGCGCCCGGGTGTGCGGGACGGCCGTCACCGTCAGCTTGCCGCCCGACGACAACTGGATGATCCATGTCGCCGTCGAACAGTGCCAGCCCGGCGACGTCCTTGTCGTTGCGCCCGAATCGCCGTCGGAATACGGGTATTTCGGTGAGCTGCTGGCGACCACCCTGGCCGCGCGCGGTGTGCGCGGATTGGTGATCGACGCCGGTTGCCGCGACATCGCCGAACTGACCGCGATGAAGTTCCCTGTGTGGTCCAAGTGTGTGTCCGCCCAGGGCACGGTGAAGAAGCGGCTGGGGTCGGTCAACGTTCCCGTCACGTGCGCAGGCGCTGCGGTCGAACCCGGCGACGTGGTGGTCGGCGACGACGACGGGGTGGTGATCGTGCCACGTGCGCAGGCGGCGGAGGTGCTGGCGGCGGCCAAAGCCAGGGAGGAGAGGGAGGCGCACTCGCGCGAGCGGTACCAGCGCGGCGAACTGTTCCTCGACATGAACGACATGCGTGGCGAACTGGAGCGCCTCGGCCTGCACTACGTCGACTACCAGGACGCGGGCCTATGATCATCGACGTCCACGGCCACTACACCACCGCACCCGCCGAACAGCAGCGGTTCCGCGTCGATCAGCTGGCCGCACTCGATGATCCGACGCTTCCGCCGCCGGCGCAGCCGAAGATATCCGACGACGAGATCCGGGAAAGCATCGAGCTCAACCAGCTCCGGATACTGCGTGAGCGTGGCGGGGACCTGATGCTGTTCTCGCCCAAGGCTTCGGGCATGGAACACCACGTCAGCGACCAGGCGACCGCAACGGAGTGGGCAAGGGCATCCAACGATCTCGTGCACAGAGTGACCGAGCTGTTCCCGGATGCCTTCGCGCCAGTGGCTCAGCTCCCGCAGACTCCGGACGGTGAGCTGAGCCCGGTCATCGACGAATTGCGCCGCTGCGTCGACGAACTGGGCTTCGTCGGCTGCAACCTCAACCCGGATCCGTCGGCCGGCTACTGGACAACGCCGCCGATGACGGACGAATACTGGTATCCGTTGTACGAGGCGATGGTGGAGCTCGAGGTGCCCGCCATGATCCACGTGTCGACCTCGTGCAACCCGAACTTCCACACTCTCGGTGCTCACTACCTCAACGCCGACACGAGTGTGTTCATGCAGCTGGTGCTGGCGGACCTGTTCGTGAAGTTCCCGACGTTGACCTTCGTCATCCCGCACGGCGGGGGAGCGGTGCCCTATCACTGGGGCAGGTACCGCGGGCTTGCGGAGCGCCTCGGCAGGCCCGACCCCGCCGAACTGTTGCGCAATGTGTTCTTCGACACCTGCGTATACCACCAGCCGGGAATCGACCTGCTGCACAAGGTGATTCCCGCTGACAACATCCTGTTCGCCTCCGAGATGCTCGGCGCGGTGCGCGGCGCCGATCCGGAGACGGGCGTCGCGTGGGACGACACGCTCGTCTACGTCGACAACCTCGGCTTGACCGACGTGAACCGGCGGGCCGTTGTCGAACTCAACGCGCGCCGCGCGTACCCACGACTGCACCGGCGGCTCGCCGCCGGGGGAAGGTGACCGATGTCCCGCCTGAATCTGACGTTCGCCTGCGGAGACTACGACCGCACTCGCGCGCTCGAGGACGGCAGCGTCCGTCCTGACGGCATCGACCTCACCTACCTTCGGCTGCCGGTGGAGGAAACGTTCTTCCGGATGCTGCGGCACCGCGAATTCGACGTCGCGGAGATGTCGTTGTCCACCTATGTTGCGACGCTCGACCACGATTGGCGCCCGTTCGTCGCGCTCCCGGTGTTCACATCGCGGATGTTCCGGCACGGCGGCATCTACATCAATGCGAACGCGGGTATCTCCGTGCCGTCGGATCTGCGCGGCAAGCGGGTTGCGTCGCCAGAGTTCCAGCTCACCGCGGGCGTGTGGATCAGAGGCATTCTCGACGAACATCACGGTGTGCCAATCGATTCGGTGACCTACTTCACCGGTGGCCAGGAGTCGCCGGGGCGGATCGAGAAGGGCAGGGTCGATACCGGCCTGGACATCCGCTCGATACCAGCAGGCGCCACGCTGGCGCGAATGCTGGCCGATGGGGAGATCGACGCGCTCTACACGCCGCGGGTGCCAAGCCCGTTCCGGGACGGCGACCGGCGGGTCAAGCGCCTGTTCGAGGACGTGGTAGCCGTGGAAAAGGAGTACTTCGCGGCGACTCGGATCTTCCCGATCATGCATGTCGTGGTGATCCGCGCCGAGGTCTACGAGCGGCACCGGTGGATCGCCCAATCGCTGTACAAGGCGTGCTTGCGCGCGCGGGACCTGGCCTACGAACGCATCTACGATTCGTCGGCACTGCGGTTCATGGAGCCCTGGTTGATCCAGCACCTCGAGGAGTCGAGGAACTTGCTCGGCCGCGACTACTGGTCATACGGGCTCGCCGAGAACGAGGACGTGCTCGACGTGTTTCTGCGCTATCACCACGCGCAGGGGCTGTCCCGCAAGCGCTATGGGCCCGCAGACCTGTTCGCGCCCGAGGTGACAGAAGCGTTCGTCATTTGAGCTCCCACGACGGCCGAACGTTCCTTACCCCTCGAAAATTTCGGGAGATTTCGAGCGGTAAGGAACGTTCGCGCGAGGAAAACAGGGGCTTCACAGGAAGACACCGACATGGTAGAAATCACACTAATGGTCTGAGTGTCAGTCCATTCACAGTTCCAGATCATGAGGAGTGAGCCGTGAGAATCCGTTCGGCTAGCTATGTATTGATGGCCCTCGTGTTGCTCCTGACCGCGGCGTGCGGCGGAAGCCCGACGGCAAGCAACACCGGCCCGGCGCCGGCGGCCGCCTCGGCGGCACAACAGGTCTACGACCAGATCAACGGTTTGAAGGGAACCGAGCGCACGAACACCCTGCTCGACCTCGCCAAGAAGGACGGCACGCTGTCGCTCTACACGTCCAATACCGACATGGACGATGTCGTGAAGGCGTTCGAGGACAAGTACGGGCTGAAAGTCGAAACCTACCGGGCGAACTCGGAAACCGTCCTGCAGCGAGTGCTGCAGGAGGCCAGCGCCAACTACCAGGGTGCCGACCTGATCGAAACGAACGCAGGCGAACTCAACGCCATGCAGCAACGGCAGCTTCTCTACCCATACGAGGGCGAGCTGCGCGACAAGGTGCGCCCCGAGGGACGTAAGGACGGCTGGACCGCGGACCGCTTCAACGCGTTCGTGATCGGCTGGAACACCACCAAGGTCCCGGCGGGCACGGAACCGCACTCACTCAAGGACCTGGTAGGACCGCAATGGAAGGGCCGCGTCGGCCTGGAAATCGGCGACATCGACTGGTTCGCCGCGATGTACAACTACTACAAATCGCAGGGATCCTCCGATGACGAGGTGATGGCCTTCTTCCACCAGCTGGGGGCGAACTCGAAGATCGCCAAGGGCCACACGGTGATCGGTGAGCTGTTGTCCGCAGGACAGTTCGACGTGGCAGCCTCGATCTACTCGCACACCGTCGACAACGCGGCCGAGAAGGGTGCGCCCGTGTCGTGGCGCAACAACGGCAAGCCGGTCGAGCCGGTCGTGTTGCGGCCCAACGGCGCCGGCCTGATGAAGTCGGCCAAGCACCCGGCCGCTGCGATGCTGTTCTTGGACTTCCTCCTGACCGACGGTCAGAAGGCGATCGCAGGCGCGAACAGGATCGGCGCGATTCCCACCGCGCAAGATCCGCTGGCCGGCGTCCAGACGGTCTCCGTCCCCGAGGAAGAGCTGCTCAACAACCCGCAGAAGTGGAGCGACACGTACAAGAAGGTGACCGACGCGGGCGGCCAGACGTAGCCACGTCCACCTCGAAAAGGCAAGAGTGACAGGGCAACAGAGAGGCAGATATGGCCACGCACACCACGACCAAGGTCTCGCACTACCACGTGCAGAAGAAGCGACGGGCCGACTTCATCGAGGAGTGGCGGAGCTACCAGAAGACCGTCGTCGCTCTCGAGGACGTGAAGATGGTGGAGACCGAGCGGGGAACGCGCGTCGGTGTGTATGTCGGTGCAGACGGCGACCGACCGACGCGCTCGATGGACGCGCTCGCGCACGAGATCGACCCCGGCGTCACCTCGACCATCCACAGGCACTCCTGGGACGCCATGGTGCTGGTGGTCGCCGGACGCGGCTGGACCGAGATCGACGGCGAGCGGATCGACTGGGGCCCAGGCGATTCGCTTCATCTGCCTGCGTGGGCATGGCATCGGTCGGGTAACGACGGCGACGAGACCGCACGCTACCTGACGTTCTCCAGCGAACCACTGTTGGAGACCATGGGCATGTCGATCATCGAGGATGCAGGCCACACGCCGGTCAGCGAATTGCCTGGGCGTCCCGCCTATTCCGGCGAGGTGACCGGGGACGATCCGTATGCTCGGCGGATCCGCAGGCTGGCGCGCGATCAGCGGTCCCGTCGATCGGGCCGGCTGCACACCGACTGGGATGAGTTGGAGTTGCTGCCGACCCCGCGGGGCACGCGTACCACCTTTCTGCTCGACCGTGCCAACGGTTATCAGGCCTCGGGTATCTCGATGGCGATGTTCGAGATCGGCCCCGGCCGTGGCCAATCGATGCACCGGCACGCCGGTGAGGCGTGGCTGTACGTACTCGAGGGGACCGGCCACAGTTATCTGGGCACGGAACCCGAGGGCGGCACGGATTACCCGTGGAAAAAGGGCGACATCATCGTCGTCGACCACTTCCTCTGGCACCAGCACTTCAACGACGACCCCGAGAAGACGGCAAAGGTCGTGCGGATCCACATGTTTGACAGCCTGCTCGATACCATGCGGGTGTTGATGGATCCCATGGTGCTGTTCGAGGAGCCGCCGCAACACATCAGGGATGCCCAGGCCGGCGACATCACCACGATCGACTGGCCGGAGGTCACCAGGCCGACATGGCCGTGACGCCTGCGGCAATGCCACCCGGGGTGTTGTCCGTTCACGCGCTGCCCGCGGATCATCACGACGGGCCGTGGGACCACATCCTCACGCCGCCCGGTGTGAAGGAGCGGTTGCTCAACCACGCCCTGCTCACGCTGTTGCACGGTCCGGCGCTGGCCACCATGGCCGGGCTGCCACACGGCCTGATCATCCTGTCTGGGCCGCCGGGGACCGGCAAGACGACGCTTGCCCGCGGGTTGGCGCAGATGGCAGCGCGTGGGGTGGCTGCGCGTGGCGCAACGACGTATGTGGAGATCGACCCGCACGCGTTTCCCAGCGAGTTGCTCGGCGAAAGTCAGCGCAACATCAGCCAATTGATGATGGACACGATCCCGGAGCTCGCGGCGCGGCGACCGCACACAATCGTCCTCGTCGACGAGGTGGAGAGCTTCGCGGTCCGCAGGTCGTCGGCCTCGTTCGGCGCCAACCCCGTCGACGTGCACCGCGCCACCGACGCACTGCTGGCCGGGATCGACGCCGTGGCGGCCGACATGCCCAGAGTGCTGTTCCTCGCGACGACGAACTTCGCAGACGCCGTCGACGAGGCGTTCCTGTCCCGCGCGGACCTGGTGCTGCGGCTGTCGCTGCCGGACACGACGACCATCGCCCAGATCATCCGGCACAGCCTTCAGGAGCTCGCCAACCTGTGGTCGGGCACCAGGCCGCTGGCGCACGACGACGGCCTGCACGCGAAGCTCGCGGCCGCGTGCTCGGGATACGACGGGCGGCAGGTGCGCAAGCTCGTGCTGTCCGCGTTGGCCTTGCGCCAGGAGGTCACCCGCGATCCGAACGGCCTGACGGCGGACGATCTGCTGGCCGCGGTCGACTACCTGGCGGACGATCGCGATGATGATGAATGACGGGAGTGCATTGCCGATGATTCACTACGATTTCCGGGCGACCGGCCTCGTCGTCTTCGACATGCTCGAGGGCTATCGAGAGCAAATCGAGGCGGCGGGTTCGATCGGCCCCGCGAAGCGTTTGATCGAGGCGTGCCGCACGGTCGGTGTCCCGATCTTCTACGCACGTGCCGACCATCGGGCCGACGGCGCGGACTTCGCCCACACCATCGCCGACACCGACAGCCACTTCCGCCCGTGGGGGCCGGGCAACCCGTACCGCACAGTCCCGCCGTACGCGTCGGGATCGCCTGAGTTGTCGGTGCTCGCCGAGATCGCGCCGCAACCGGGCGACTACGACGTCCCCAAGCACCGCTGGTCGGCTTTTCACGGCACACATCTCGAGCTCTCGCTGCGCAGCCGCTACATCGACACCATTCTGTTGATCGGCGGATCTGTGCACGTCGGTATCGCGTCGACCGCCTACGAGGCCCGCGACAAGGATTTCCAGATCACGATCGTGCCGGAATGCTGCCATGGTTTCCCCGAACAGCGCGCGTTCTTCATGGAGAAGGTCTTTCCGCGGATGTGCAACGTGCGTTCGATCGACGAGGTGATCGCGGGGCTGACGCCTGCAGAATCGGCCGTGGCTGGACATGACGTGTGACGCGGCTTACCATGCTAATGGTAAAACCATTCTACAAATGAAGGTCCGTTGAAGGAGAACAGTATGGGGAAGAAGGGCCGCGTATTCGTCCGCGGGCTCACCTCGGAAACGTACGGCCTCGGCGAGTTCCGTCGCCAGCAGCTGGAGGTTGAGCGGGTCCGCGACGACTCATTCGTCGTCGACGACGCCAAGGTCGCGCATTCGGGGGACAGCGAAAAGTCGCGCACGTGGTGGCGGATCGGCCCCGGCGACGAGGATTTCCTCACTCAGACGATCCAGGTCCACTTCGTCGAGCTGCCCGGCCAGTCGTCCAACCACGGGCATGGCCACCAGAACGAAGCGGCGTTCTACATTCTCGAGGGCCGCGGTTACGAGATCCACGACGACCAACGCTACGACTGGGCCAAGGACGACCTGGTGTATGTGCACACCGACTCGGTGCACCGCCACTTCAATCCCTATGACGAGAAGGCGCTCGCCCTGGTCGTCAAGGCCAAGTGCACCTGGATGTTCATGGGCCTGATCCAGCAGGGTCGCAGCGGACCGGTCGAGAACGAAGACAGGTTCGGCCCGCGTGAAGACTGGTCGCGGATCTGGACGCCCGGTGTGCTGGACCGCAAGAAGGTGATCAGCCCGTCCGACACCGTCTGGGAGCAGACCCCGCTGGGCCGGGTGCGGACGATCGCCTCGCCGGAGCGTACCGACGGCAGGATCTTCAGCATCGACGCGTTCGAGCTCGAGATCGAGGCCGGCGGCCACTCGGGCAAGTACTGGAAGATGGCCGACGAGGTCTACTACGTGCTGTCCGGCGGTGGCTACGCACTGCAGTGGGAGGTCGAGGCGGAGATCGCCGAGAAGTACTACGCGCGAATCGCGGTGGAGCCGAAGCGATACGAGATCACGCAGGGCGACACGCTGTACGTGCCGCAGAACCACGTTTGCCAGATCTTCGCGGCCGACGGCACGCCGTTGCGGCTGTTCAATGCGCAGAACCGGGTGTTCAAGCACCTCGGCTATGACGCGGTGCACTACTTCGAGCCCGCCTCCGGCGCCGACAAGCCGGCGGGCGAACTGGCCGACGCATCGGCCTGACATGAGCCTTCGGTCCGGCGGCTTGCCCTCACCGGCCGCCGGACCGAACTCCATCGCGCTGGTCGTCACGGGCGACGCAGTGCAGTTTCTGCTATCCAGAATTTACTGGCAATTTTTGTTCGTCAGACAGACAATATTTCCACTGGAGGACTTCACATTCGCCTCCGGACATGATAGACATCACGCTAATGGTCATACAATAAGTCCAGAGATCGCCAAGGACGTTCCAGCCCAACGGCAGGCGATGAAAAAGACCAGAGCCGGCGCAGTCGGCGCCGGCGAAACACAACAGTAAAGGACACGGGGCACATGACATTTCGACACGGTCATCTGGTCGCGGCCGTCGGCCTCACGCTGGCCCTGGTCTCGTGCGGCGCGCCGCCGACGGCGCCGCCCACTGGCTCGGGGTCGGACAACGGCGCCTCGAAGTTCCAGCAGTACGAAAACCTGAAGGGCCAGGAGCGCCGCGACACCTTGCTCAAGGACGCCAAGGCCGAAGGTGAGGTGACGCTGTACACGTCGATGACGAGCGACGTCGCCGGTGTCGTGACCAAGGCGTTCACCGACCAGACCGGCATCAAGGTCAACCTGTACCGGGCCGACTCCGAGACCGTCCTGCAGCGCATCCTGCAGGAGGCCAGGGCCAACCACGCAGGCGCCGACGTGGTCGAGACGGATGCGCTGGAGATGGCATCCCTGGGCCACGAGCAGCTGGTGGAGCCGTACACGGGCGAACGCCGCGACCTGGTCGGCGCCGCGGGCAAGTTCGAGAACTGGACCGCCGATCGCTACAACCTCTTCGCCCCCAGCTGGAACACCACCAAGGTGGCCGCAGGCGATCAGCCCAAGTCGTGGGAGGACCTGGCCAACCCCAAGTGGGACGGCGGGCTCGCGATGGAGCTGAACGACTACGACTGGTACCTGACGCTCTATGAGTACTGGCAAAAGCACGGCAAGAGCGACAGCGAGATCGACCAGCTCTTCGGCGACATGGCGAAAGGCGCCAAGGTCGTCAAGGGCCACACGGTGATGGGCGAAATGCTCTCGGCTGGACAGTATTCCGTGGCCGCGTCGAACTACAGCTACATCGTCCAGAAGGCTGTGAACAAGGGTGCGCCGGTGGCCTACCAGCCGTTCGTGCAGCCCGTGATCGCCCGGCCTCAGGGCGCTGCGCCGCTGAAGTCCGCCCCGCATCCCGCCGCCGCTTTGCTGTTCCAGGACTGGCTGTTCACCGAGGGTCAGCAGGTGTTCGTGGACCAAGGTCTGACGCCGTCGATCGAGCCGGCGAACCTGAAGGACCCGCTCGAAGGTATCGAGGTGATCCCGGTCGACGTTAATCAGCTTTTGGACAAGCAAAAGGAGTGGAGCGACCGCTACGACAATCTGCTCTCCGGAAGCGACAAGGTCGGCGGCTAGCACCCAGCCGCCGTCCGACCCAGCAGCCCGAACATTGAGGTGAACACATGACGACAGCCACCCCGACCCGGCCGGCGACCCCGCGGCCGTCGGTTGATCCCGCACCGTGGGAACCCAGCCGATGGCGGCGCTTCATCCCGACCCCGAAGTTCCTGACCCTCGGGGTGGTGAGCCTGGTCATCGCCTACCTCGCGATAGTGCCGCTGTACTACCTGTTCTGGGGCACCTTCTTCGATGCGTCTGGGTTCACCTTCTCGGGCTTTGCGCGCGCATACGGCAACGACCAGACGGCCGGTCTGATCTGGAATTCGCTCTTGTTCGCGGTGGGTGCCGCGGCGGTGTCGCTGGTCTTCGGCACCGGGCTGGCGTATCTCAATGTGCGCACCGACGTTCCGTTCAAGGCGCTGTTCTTCGCCGCATCGATCATCCCGCTGGTCATTCCTGGCATCCTCTACACGATCGCCTGGATCCTGTTGGGCAGCCCCGACATTGGACTGATCAACCACTACCTGGAGCCGATCTTCGGGCGCGCCGTCATCGACGTGTTCAGCATCTGGGGAATGATCTGGGTGGAAGGCCTGCAGCTGTCGCCGATCGTCTTTCTGCTCATGGTTGCGTCGTTCCGCTCGATGGACCCGTCGCTGGAGGAATCGGCGCTGATGTCGGGGGCGAGTCGCTGGACGGTCTTCAGGAAGGTCACCGTTCCGCTGGCGCGGCCCGCGATCGTCGCGGCGATCCTGATCATGGTGGTGCGCAGCCTGGAGAGCTTCGAAGTGCCCGCGCTGCTCGGCCTTCAGAACGGCATCTACGTATTCACCAGCCGGATCTACTTCGTGCTCCGTGACTATCCGCCGGACCTGTCGGCCGCGGGCGCGCTCGCCATCGGCCTGCTGGTCATCGCCGTCATCGGGGTGGCGATCTCCAACTTCGCCGGACGCGCCAGCAAGAACTACCAGACGGTGACCGGCAAGGGATTCCGTCCCCGCCCAATGGAACTCGGCAAGTGGCGGCCTGTCGCCGGCATCCTGATCGTCGGGTATTTCCTGCTGACGGTCGTCGCGCCGCTGCTCGTGCTCCTGTACACATCGCTGCTGAAGTTCTACGCGCCGCCGTCGAAGGACACCTTCAAGTCCATGACGCTGGACAACTACCGGGCTCTGACACACGCTGCGGATGCGCTGACCGCGCTGAAGAACTCGCTCATCCTCGGCCTTTCCTCGGCCACGCTGGTGATGGCCTTCATGGCGGTCGCCGCCTGGATCGTCGTGCGATCGCGGATACCCGGGCGAAAGGTGTTGGACGGATTGGCGTTTCTGCCGCTCGTCGTGCCGGGGCTGGTGATGGGCCTGGCGCTGAGCTTCGTCTACCTTCGCAGTCCGATACCGATCTACGGGACGCTGTTCATCCTGTTGATTTCCTATTGCACCCGGTATCTGCCGTACGGGATGCGTTATTCGGTCACCTCGATGCAGCAGATCTCGAACGAACTGGAGGAGTCGGCGTTCGTCAACGGCGCGAGCTGGTGGCAGACGTTCCGTCGGGTGCTGCTTCCGCTGCTGATGCCCGGCCTGATCGCAGGCTGGATCTACATCCTCGTCGTGTCCTTCCGGGAGCTGTCGAGCTCAATCCTGCTGTACAGCCCCGGCAATGAAGTGCTGTCCATCCTGATCTTCGAGCAATTCGAGAACGGACAGTTCACCGTCCTGTCCGCGCTCGGTGTCGTCATGATGCTGACGCTCGTCGTACTCGTCACTGTCGCTTACAAGCTGGGGGCCAAGGTCGGCCTCAAGCAGGATTGATCTGGTTGGAAAGGAACTACCGACGTGCTCGAAGTCCAGAATTTGATCAAGACGTTCGACGGTGAGCGACAGAAGCGCCGCTCCCGCGGTCAGACGTCGCCAAACGGCTCAGCCCCAAGAGTTTTCGCCGTCAACGACGTCAGCTTCACCGTCGAGCCTGGCGAGTTGTTCACCCTGTTGGGCCCGTCGGGATGCGGCAAGTCGACCACGCTGCGGTCCATCGCGGGCCTGGAGCAACCGGATGCCGGCGTCGTCTCGGTGGGCGGCAACGTGTTGTTCGCGGCCGGCGCAGGCGCGCAGAAGCGGGTGAACGTGCCCGCCAACAAGCGCGGACTCGGAATGGTGTTCCAGTCCTACGCGATCTGGCCGCACATGAGCGTTTTCGAGAACGTCGCCTTTCCGCTTCGCGTGCGACCGCGGCGTCACCGTCCCGGCAAGCGTGAGATCACCGAACGGGTGGAACGCGTGCTGGAGACGATGGAACTACTGCAGTATGCCGACCGGCACGCGACCAAGCTCTCGGGTGGGCAGCAGCAGCGGCTGGCGCTGGCCCGAGCGATCGTCATCGAGCCGTCGCTGCTCCTGCTGGACGAGCCGCTTTCCAACCTCGACGCCAAACTCCGTGAATCGCTTCGGTTCGAGCTCAAGCGTTTGCAACGCGAACTGGGCATCACCTCGATCTACGTGACGCACGATCAGATCGAGGCGTTGTCACTGTCGTCGAACATCGCCGTGATGCGCGCGGGCGAAGTGGTCCAGTTGGGTAAGCCAAGGACCATCTACGAGAACCCGTCCAACAAGTTCGTCGCGGAGTTCATCGGGACCTCGAACTTCATCGACGGCACGGTCGCGTCGCGTGACGGTGACCGGCACGTGGTGGAGACCCGCGACGGTCGCCTGACTCTCGACTCGGGCGCGCACGTCACACCCGGCACCGAGGTCGTGGTCTCCATCCGGCCCGAGGCGGTCACGCTGACCGCCGAACACCCGGCCGGCGCGGAGAACGTGTGGTACGGCAACGTCACCACCCGCGCTTTCCTCGGTGACGCGGTCGACCACGTGGTGGCCGTCGGCAAGCATGAGATCCGTGCCCGCTGCCTGCCGCACATCTCGCACGCGCCAGGAACGCCGGTGTATCTGGATATGCAGCCAGGCAAGCTGTCGCTGGTTCCGGTCGACTGATCGCGGGCATGCGCGTTGCGGCAGTACTGACAAACCGCGATTTCAACCTCTACTGGGCGGGTGTCGTCTTTTCGCAGATCGGCACGCGCGGGACCGTCGCGGCGAACCTCTATCACGTCTACCAGCTGACCGGTTCGGTCACCCAGACCGGCTTGGTCGGCGCCGGACAAGCCGTGGCACTGCTGATCTTGAGCCCGCTCGGCGGCGTGTTCGCCGACCGGTGGGACCGGCGCAGACTCCTGCAGTGGTCGCAGGCGGTCGCGATGGTGGTGGCCGGTGGGCTCGCGGTGCTGACACTGACTGGACATATCGTGGCCTGGCAGGTGCTGGTGTCCGTCGTGTTGACCACGGCGGCAGCCACTTTCGACCAGCCGGCCAGGCAGGCGCTGATCCCTGCGCTGGTGCCCCGCGCGCAGCTGCCGCAGGCGTTCGCGTTGCTCAACCCGTCGCGGGAGGTCGCGGTGCTGCTGGGCCCCGCACTGGCAGGCGTGTTCATCGGCATTGCGGGCCCGGGCCTGATGTATGCGGTCGATGCAGGAACCTATGCGGTACTCGTGGTCATCCTGCAAGTGCTGCGGGTCGCGAAACTCGAGGGTGCGGGATCCCATACCTCGGTGTGGCGCCAGCTCGTCGAGGGCGCGCGATTCGTCAAGGGCCGCAAGATCATCTGGATGCTGATGTCACTCGACCTGTCGGCGACGCTGTTCGGCGCCTACCGAGTGGTCCTGCCTGCGCTGTGCGCGACCGTGTTTCACGTCGGCCCACAGGGCTACGGCGTGCTGTCCGCGGCGCCGTCGGCGGGAGCGCTACTGGCCACCTACACGGTGTTCCGGGTGGTCGACCGGACGCGGCGCCTCGGCAGGGTGCTGCTGGTGTCGACTGTGCTCTACGGCTTGTCGAATATCGGCCTGGCCCAGGCACACATCTTTGTGATCGCCGTGGCCGCGGGTCTCTTGATCGGGGCATTCGACGCGATGGCCACGACGATCCGGCATGCCGCCGTGCAGCTCGAGACCCCCGACGAACTACGCGGGCGAGTATCGGCGATCTACCAGATGTCGTCGCGTGGCGGTCCAGCGCTGGGTGACACGCTCGTAGGCGCGGTGGCAGGCCTACTCGGCCCTGTGACCGCGCTGACCCTGGGTGGTGCGCTGGCGGCCGTCTACGCAGGCTGCTTCATCGTCCGCCCGAACCCGGTGCGTGCCTACCGGGGGGTCGCGCAGGAGGAGGATGCAGCCGTACCGACGTGAGCTTGACACCAGCATGATTGGTAATACCATTAGGTCAAACAGTGTGATGGAGGATACTCGTGGCCAAGGATGCAATCGTTTCCGACGATCTGGCGAAAAAGTTCGCCACCGAGAAGGACTCGCCGTATGTGCGGTGGGTCCGTGGTGAGGGCCTCGACATCATCAGTGCCCACTATGTGCCCGATCTCAACACCGTCGAGCTGAAGGACTGGGCACGCCGCGGCGGACGCGGTGTGTTCATCAACCACGAAGCGTCGAGGACGTCCAACGACTGCTACGTGTGCGAGATCCCGGCGGGAAGGGAGCTGGCGCCGCAGCGACAGTTGTTCGAGGAGATGATCCTGGTGCTGTCCGGTCACGGCGCCACCTCGGTGTGGAACGACGCCGGCCAGAAGGTCACCTTCGAGTGGGGGCCTGGCGCGATGTTCGCCATTCCGCTGAACACCTGGCACCAGCATTTCAACGGCTCCGGCACGGTGGCGGCGCGGTTCGTGTCGTCGACGAACCTGCCTCCGGTCATCAACCTCTACGACGAGGCCGAGTTCGTGTTCAACACCTCGCACGACTTCGTCGGGCGATTCGCCGGTGAGCCGGACTACTTCGCCCCCAAGGACGAGCAGGACGGCTTGCTGCTGAAGACGAACTTCGTCGCCAACACCGTTGACCTGCCGTTGATTTCGGCGAAGGAACGCGGTGCCGGCGGTGGCCACATTCGCTTCTCGATGGCGAAGGGGTCGATGAACAGCCACATCTCGCAGTTCGGCACGGCCACCTACAAGAAGGGCCACCGGCATGGTCCCGGCGCCCACGTGATCATCCTGACCGGCGAAGGCTTCTCGCTGATGTGGCCCGAGGGCGAAGAACCGCGCCGCTACGACTGGCAGCCGGGAACGCTGATCGTGCCGCCGAACATGTGGTTCCACCAGCACTTCAACACCGGCGCGACGCCCGCGCGATACCTGGCGTTCAAGCACGAAGTCGTCTCGGTGCGTAACGCCCAGGGTGTTCCGAAGGCGTGGATCAGCCAGCGCATCGGCGGCGACCAGATCGACTACGCTGACGAATCGCCGGTTGTCCGGGAGACCTTCGCAAAGGCGCTCGCGGAGAATGGGTTGGCGCCCAAGATGGACGAGGCCTACGCCGCCGAACTGGCGGACCTGCCACCGAAGCCGGGGCAGCCGGTGCCGGTGGCCTGACCAGCATGACGTACGACCCGGATCACGAACACGACGAACCAGATCTGCCCCTCGCGGAGAACCCGATCTGGCAGCAGGACAACGTCACCCTGCACAGCGTCGGCATCGACATCGGCAGCTCCGGAACCCAGGTGGCATTCTCCCGCCTGGTATTGCGCAGGCGCGGTGAAGATTTGACGAGTAGGTACGTCGTGGTGGCGCGGGAGACGCTGTTCGAATCCGAACTGCAGCTGACCCCGTACACCGACGATCTGCAGATCGACGCGATCCGGCTCGGCCAGATGCTCGACGTGGCGTACGCCGGGGCGCGCCGGCAGCCCGAGGACGTGGACACCGGCGTCGTCATTCTCACGGGCGAGGCGCTGCGCAGGCGCAATGCCGAACGGATCGCCTCCGTGGTCGCCGAGCGGGCCGGGGATCTGGTGTGCGCGACGGCCGGACACCACATGGAGGCGATGTTGGCCGCCTACGGCTCCGGCGCGGTGCTGGCCTCACACGAGGCGGGCAACCGCATCCTCAACGTCGATATCGGTGGCGGGACAACCAAGCTGGCAGTCGTCGATCGCGGTCGGGTGCTCGCCACCGCGGCGCTGCACGTCGGTGGGCGACTGATCGCCGTGGATGGCGACACCGTGACGCGCATCGAACCCGGCGGTCGCAAGCACGCCGCGTCCATCGGCCTCGACCTCGATCTCGGCAGCCAGGTGGGATCGGCCGACCTCGACGGGATCGCATCTGCCATGGCGGATCTGGTCATCGCGGCGGTGCGCGGCGAACCGGCCGCGGGCCCGCTGTTCCTCACCGAACCGATCGAGGTGCAGGGCGTGGACGGCGTGATCTTCTCCGGCGGTGTCGCCGAGTACGTCTATCGCGCAGAGACACGAGATTTCGGCGACCTTGGCCGTCGGCTCGGCCTCGCGCTCGCCGACCGAGCCGACGAACTGCCCGCGCCATTGTTGCCCGCCGCGGAACGAATCCGCGCGACAGTGCTCGGCGCATCCGAATACACGGTCCAGCTCAGCGGTATCACCAGCTTCATTCCGACGCCGGAGACCACGCTGCCGCGCCGCAATCTACAGGTGGCCAGGCCGGATTACGTGCTCGGCGAGGTGGTGCAACGCGACGCGGTGACCGCGGCGATCGAGCGTCACCTGTCGGTGTTCGGACTGCACGACGCCGAGGCCGACGTCGCGCTGGCACTGCGGTGGAGCGGACCGCCCAGCTACCGCAGGCTGCGCGCGTTCGCCGAAGGCGTCATCGGGGGACTGTGGCGCCGGGTTTCCGATGGACGAGCAATTTATCTGATGATCGACGGCGATATCGCACTGACGCTCGGCACCATCCTTCGCGAGGAACTCGCGGTCGCCAACGATCTGCTCATCCTCGACGGAATCGACCTGCGCGACTTCGATTTCGTCGACCTCGGCCGGATCCGCTACCCGTCGAACACGGTGCCGGTCACCATCAAGTCGTTGGTTTTCGCCACCAGTGGGGATCCAGTGAATCCGGCCGTCGCGATCGCATGAGCGATCTGCAGACGACCGTCGCGACTGCGTGCCGCATCCTGGCCCAGCAGGGATTGGCCGCCGACGTCCTAGGGCACGTAAGCGTCCGGCTCGATGCCGACACGATCCTGCTGCGGTGCCGCGGTCCCGAGGACCGCGGGCTGTTGTTCACGGTCGCCGACGATGTCCGGGTTGTTGATCTCGATGGTCACGGCGACCTTGATGGCGGCTATGCGGTTCCCAACGAATTCCACATCCACACAGAGCTGTTCCGCGCTCGCCCCGATGTGGAGGCCGTAGTGCACGCGCATCCGCGCGACGTGATGGTCGCCGACCTTGCCGGGGTCCAGCTGCGACAGGTGTTCGGCGCCTACAACATTCCCGCGTCGCGACTCGCGAGTCAGAGGGTACCCGTGTACCCGAGATCGGTCCTGGTTCGCACCCCTGAACTGGGCCGGGCGGTCGCGGGGGCCATCGGCGGCTCGGGGGCGTGCATACTGCGCGGGCACGGAATCGTGACGGTGGGGGAGACGGTGGAACAGGCGACGCTGCGTGCCCTGGATCTCGCTGAGCTGTCGCGGATCTCGACCGAGGTGGCGCTGCTTGGCGGTCGGCCCCAGATGCTGCACGACGACGACGTGGGGCAATTGCCTGATCTGGGTTCGTCGTTCAACGACCTGTCGCGCTGGCGGCACTACGCCGGCCGCCTCGAGGTCGCGGGGTTGGCGCTATAGCCCACCGTCGGCTTTGGCCAGCGGTGCGATCTGCCGTCCGAGGTAGGTGCATTCCGGTCCGTACAAGAGGGCGGCCACGTCGGCGGCGGTCAGCGTCTTGATGAGCTGATCGACCTGACCGGTCAGGGGCAACACGAGCCCACCGTTCTGGGCCAAGTCGATGACGAAGTCCATGTCTTTTTCCTGCCAGGTGAACCGCGTGCCGTCCCAGCGGCGCAGGGTGCCGTTGTCGCCGGGGCACTTCAACAGAACCTCGCGCATACGCTGCGCGTCCACCCCGTAACGCTTTGCGATGGCGAGCGTTTCGAAGTTCGCGACGCAGTGAACCCAGTGCAGCAGGTTGTTGCACGTCTTGGCCAACTGGCCGGCGCCAAGCGGGCCGACGTGCTCGACGCCGCGGCTGTAGCTGAGCATCACCGGTCGCGCCCGTTCGACGTCGGCGTCGTCACCCCCGCACAAGGACAGCAGGTCCCCGTCGCGAGCCCCCTGCGCGCCGAATACCACCGGCGCGTCGATGAGCCGGATGTCCTTCGGCTTGGCGATTCCGGCAATTCGTTGCATGAAATCCATGCTGTGGGTGCCTGCCACCACAATCAGCTGGCCGGGCCTGCCGTGCAGGACCAGTTCTTCGGCTACCGCCTCCATCTGATCGTCGGTGCGCAGGCATGCGACGAAAATGTCAGCCATCTTGGCCATTTCGGAGAGTCCGGACGCCGGCGTGGCGCCGCGCGCCGCGGCCGCCGCCAGCCGATCCGGATCGACGTCGTATGCGACGACGTCGAAGCCACGGGCGACCATGTGGCCTGACATCGGCAGTCCCATGTCGCCGACACCGATGACTCCGATCATGTGACCACCTTTCGTTTGGAACTTGGGGTTGGCCCGAAGTACTAATGGTATTACAATTGGCTCATTGTGGTGAGGACAGCTGAGAGGGTGGACAGTGCTTAGGGCAGAGATCAACGAGCTATTGACCCGTACAGGTCCGGGCACGCCGATGGGCGACTTGTTCCGGCAGTACTGGATCCCGGCGATGCTCGCCGAGGAGCTCCCCGAGAACGACTGCCCACCGGTGCGGGTCAAACTGCTCAGCGAACGGATGGTCGCCTTCCGCGACAGCGACGGTCGCTACGGGCTGATCGACGAGTTCTGCGCACACCGCGGTGCATCGCTGTGGTTCGGCCGCAACGAGGGATCGGGTCTGCGCTGCCCGTATCACGGCTGGAAGTACGACGTCACCGGCCAGGCCATGGAGGTGCCGTCGGAGCCCGAGAACAGCAACTTCTGCGCCCACGTGAAGCTGACGTCCTACCCCCTTGTCAAGATCGGCGATGTGCTCTGGACGTACATGGGCGATCCGGAGAAGCAGCCGCCGTTGCCGGAATTCGAGTTCGCGCTCGTTCCGGCGGAGCAGACGTACACCTCCAAGCGCTGGCAGGAATGCAACTGGCTGCAGGCGTTCGAGGGCGGTATCGACTCCAGCCACGTGTCGTTCCTGCATTCGGGCGGGCTGAAGAGCGACCCGCTGTTCAAGGGCACCAAGGGCAATGACTACAACATGGGCGACCTCAAGCCGTACTTCGAAGTGGCCGACTTCGACGGCGGGTTGTTCGTGGGGGCACGACGTAACGCCGAGGATGACACTTACTACTGGCGCATCACACCCTGGGTGATGCCGTGCTTCACCATGGTGCCGCCGCGCGGAGACCATCCCGTACACGGTCATTTCTGGATCCCGATCGACGACGAGAACTGCTGGGCGTACTCCTTCGACTACCACCCCGTGCGGCCGCTGACCGCCCCCGAGGTACAGGCGATGAAGGACGGCCACGGCGTGCACAGCGAGAACATCCCCGGCACGTACCGGCCAAGGGCGAATAAGGACAACGACTATCTGATCGACCGCGAAGCCCAGAAGCGCGGCGACACCTACTCGGGTGTGAAGGGCATCGCGATGCAGGACGCGTCCCTGCAGGAAAGCATGGGCCCGATCGTCGACCGCACCAAGGAGATGCTGGTTTCGGCCGACACTGGAATCATCAAGGCCCGGCAGAAGCTGAAGAGGGCGGTCGAGGCGTTGCGGGACAAGGGAATCACACCTCCGGGCGTCGATCCCGCGCATCATCGGGTGCGCTCCGCGGCGGTCGTTCTGCCAAGGGACGCGTCGTTCATCGAGGCCTGTCGCGAGGACCTGTCGGTGCGCGAGGGCGTTCGGCAGTCGTCGGTATGACCGCGCGGCCGATACTCGGCAGCAGTTGTGCGCGGGCGACGACGGCCGCCGAGATGCGCTATCGCATCGACCGTCCGATCCGCGGGCGCCGTGGCGCGCGCATCATCGGGCTCGATACGGGCGCGAACGCGATCGTCGAACGAATCTCACACGAACAGTGGGGCCATGCACGGTTCTTCACGCTGGCCGAACCCGTCGGCGACGTCGGCGACCGTGGCTCGGAATCGGTGACGCTGCGCGACACCGATGGCGGCACATCGAGCCTTCTGGCCGAACTCGAGGACGCCGACGTGGTGATCATGGTCGCCACCACCGAAAGTGACGCGGCGGCGGCCACCATCATCGGTGCCGCGTGCACCGTGCGCGGAATCATGAACGCGGGCCTGGTCATCGGCGAGCGAACATTGGTCGGCGGCACGGTGGCGGCGGTGCGACCGCACGCGCGGGTGCTGATGGTCAGCGGCGACGAGCGGGATGTCGTTGACGTGCTGACCGCGCTGCGAGCCTGAAGGAGGCGTCGTGACAGAGAAGGTGCAGCTGACCGATCTGCAGGCGATGAAGCGTGATGGCCGCAAGATTGTGGGCGTCGTCGCGTGGGACTACCAAATGGCCCGGATTGTCGACCGTGCAGGCGTGGACCTGGTGTCGGTGGGGGACACCGTCGGCATCAACCTGTGGGGACAGCCGAATCCCCTTGAGGTGACCATGGATCAGATGATCGTCGTCTGCCAGGCGGTGCGCCGCGGCGTGCGGCGAGCACTGCTGTCCGTCGACTTTCCATTCGGTCCCGTGCAAGATGGCCCGAAGACCGCGGTGCGCGCGGCGATCCGGTTCGTCAAGGAGGCCGGCGTCGACATGGTCAAGCTTGACGGCGCATCCGATCACCTGGAGGCGGTGTCCGCGGTGACGCGGGCCGGCATTCCGGTCTTCGCCCAGTTCGGCATCACGCCGCAGACGTCGCTGAAATACGGCGTCACATACAGCGCGACGCCGAACGCCGATGACGCGATACCGGAGGAACTTCTCGATGAGATGGTCGGCGAGGCAAAGCGTTTGGAGAGCGCAGGGGCCGCGCTGTTGAACTTCACCAACTCAGGCCCCGTCGTCGGACCTGCCGTCGCGCAGGCAGTGTCCATCCCTGTGCTCGGTGGATTCGGCGGGGGCCCGTGGCTCGACGGCAGGGTCCGGATGGCGACCGCCGCAATCGGATACAGCGCGGACGGACTGGACAACCCGCCGGATACCTATGCCAACGTCGCGCAGATCGCGTTCGACGCCATCACGGCCTACGCCGAGGATGTGCGGTCGGTGCGGCAGATCGCAGGGGGCATCCAGCGGTGAGCGTGTCGACGGCGGTTGTCGACGGCATCACCACGCGGTACGAGGTGGCGGGCTCCGGGCCGCCGCTGTTGATGTTCTCGCCGGGTGGGTTCGGCGCCAGCATGGACAGCTGGGACAAGCACGGGCTCTATCACCGCACCCGGATGCTGGCGCAGTTGCGAGACCAATTCAGCTGCATCACCTTCGACAAGCGCGAGTCCGGCGAGTCGGGTGGCAGGATCGAACGAGTCTCGTGGTCAGATTACGTCGCCCAGGGCATCGGACTCCTCGACCACCTCGGTATCGACCGGGCCCACATGATGGGCGCGTGCGTAGGCTGTTCGATCGCAGCGCTTTTGGCGACGACGCACGCCGAGCGGGTATCGGGAATGGTGTTGTACTCGCCTGCCGGCGGCGTCAAGTACCGGCGCAAGCAGCATGCACGGTTCTCAGACCATCTGGCATACGTCCGAGAGAATGGCTTGGAAGGCGTTGCCGCGGTGGCCTCCGCCACCGACGTGGGGTTCTCCGAGGACGGCCGGGTGGGTCCCTGGGTGACGGTGCTCCGCCACGACCCCGAATTCGCAGCGCACTACCTCGCTTTCGACAACGATCACTACCAGGCCGTCGTCGCCGGGATGTGCCGGTGCCTCTTCGATCGCGACACCGTGCCCGGACCTGAGCCGGAAGATCTGCTGGTGTCGCAGATTCCGGCGCTGATCGTGCCGGGGCAGGACAGTTCGCACGCGCCGTCGGCGGCTCGCTATCTACAGGAGTGCTTGCCGGTCAACGAGTACTGGGATGTCCCCGTGGCCGAGCAGACCGCGGAGACGGCCCCTGCGCGGGTCATCGATTTCCTTGCGTCACTTGTCTTTTGAGACGTGCTTGGCGGTGCGGCCGATGTGGGTGCGCATGACGGCGGTGGCCTTCTCGACGTCGCCTTTCTTGACCGCGAGCACGAACTGACGGTGCTCGCGGTTGCCTCGGATCCCCATCTCGGGATGGGCTTCCTTCACGTGAATCATCGAACGCAGGGTTGGGCCGTGGAACGACTCGGCGAGCATCGCGATCGCGGTGTTGTGGCTGGCAAGGGCGACCCGGGTATGGAACTCAGCCGACAGCTCCATTGGGTACGCGCCATTCTCGAGCGCGGCGTCACCGCGGTCACAGATCTCCAACAGATCTTCGATGTCCTGCTCCGTCGCCCGTTCGCACACCAGCGGAATGATGCCCAGTTCGAAGATCTGTCGGGCCTCGGTGACCTCTTTGTCGGTCAGCCCGGACAGGCTCAGCAGATCGACGATGCCCTCGCCGACACGAGCACTTGTCGGCGCGGTGACGAACGCGCCGCCGCGGGCGCCGACCTTTATGGTGACCATGCCGTTGGCCTCGAGTCCGCGCAACGCCTCGCGCACGGTCACGCGACTCACGCCGAACTTCTCGCCCAGTTCACGCTCCGCGGGCAGTCGGTCGCCTGGCTTGAGCGAACCGTCGCGAATCAGCAGTCGCACCTGGTCGACGATCATCTCCGAAGCCCGGCCGGGATGGACTCGGCTGAAGAGTCCGCCTGTCGCGCCCGGCGATGCTGGTTCTGACGTCATGGACCAATGATAAAGCCACCAGACCTCAGATTGGGGACTCCCGTTTAGCTACGGCGTGCTGCGCTACCATCGCGGTGTCGCGAGGCCTCGGATCTTGAGTGTTCAATTGACCGTCCTCGACCGATTTTTCGCAGTACACCCCCGTCCTTCAGGTGTGACGAGAATCCCGTCGGCCGACCGCCGGGACAGCCGCTGCGCGAACAAATGTTCAGGGTGTCATCCGAAACGCGAAGAAAGGGTTTGCACGGGCCGCGGTTGACCGCCTAGCATCGCCTACGTGCCGAGGCGAATCGTAGTAGCAACCCGCAGCGGGGTCTGATCCTGACCGACCCCTCGCTGTGGGTCGTTGCTACGTCGTCGGTCACTTCCTGAAGACCAGAGAAGACCGGCACATGAGAATCACATCCGCAACCGGCGCAGCGCCGCTGACCACGTCGTCGTTTGCGGCCCGCATCGACGCCCCGATGCCCCGCGGCCTGCGCCAGGAGGCCGACGCGATGTCTTTCGACGAGTTTCACCATGAATATGCGTCCAGCCCGGGACCGCTGCGGCTCGGTAACTGGCAGTGCACCGACGCTGAGCGCCCGTCCAGCCGGCTCGGTCCGCAGGCCCGCCACTACCAGGCCACGCTGGCGGTCGGTGACCGCATCAGCACGTCGTCGGCCGCCGCGTGCGGACCCGTCGCGGCATTGACCGCGATGCTCTATGACCGGGGCATCGCGGTCGAAATGACGGCGTTCCACCAGGTTCCGGCCGGCGAGCAGACCGCGACGTTTGTTCGCGGTTCCGACGGCGCCCGATCCGAATGGGCGATGGGCTGGTCCGACGACCCGACACAGTCCGCGCTGCGCGCCATCATCGCCTGCGCCAACCGGCTGCTGACCGACGCCTAGCGCAGCGGGCGCAGCACGATCGGCATGCCGCCGATCGGGACCGGCATGCCGCCGTAGTCGTAGCGCGGCGTGTAGCCGGGCCGGACCAACTCGAGGCGATACCGGCGCAGCAGCCGGTGCATGATCGTCTTGATTTCGAGCTGGCCGAACACCATGCCGATGCACTTGTGCGCGCCACCACCGAACGGCGTGAACGCGTAGCGGTGCTTCTTGTGCTCGTTGCGAGGCTCGGCGAAACGGTCGGGGTCGAACTTGTAAGGGTCAGTCCAGATCTCGGACAGCCTGTGGTTCATGCCTGGGTAGGCGATCACGTTCGTCCCCTTGGGCAAGTGGTAGCCAAGCAACTCCGTGTCGCGCACCGTCCGGCGCATCGCCCACTGAACGGGCGACACCAACCGGATCGACTCGTTCATCACCAGGTCTAGGGATTCGAGCTTCTCCAGGGCCTCGATGTCGAGCGGGCCGTCACCGAGCCGATCGGACTCGTCGCGGCAACGGTCCTGCCACTCGGGATTGGCCGCGAGGTAGTACGACATGGTTGTCGCGGTGGACGTGGATGTGTCGTGTGCGGCCATCATCAGAAAAATCATGTGGTTGACGATGTCCTCGTCGGAGAACTTGTTGCCGTCCTCGTCCTCGGACTGGCACAAAACGGTCAGCAGGTCGGCGCCATCCTTGCCGCGGCGTTCCCTTACGCGCTCTGCGAAGTAGTTCTCCAGGTATTCGCGCGCCTTCAATCCGCGCCACCATGTGAACGGCGGCACGCTGGTGCGGATGATGGCGTTGCCCGCGCGTGTGGTGATGGTGAACGCCCTATTCACCTTGGTCACGAGTTCGCGGTCGGTGCCTGGCTCGTGTCCCATGAAAACCATCGAGGCGATGTCGAGGGTCAGCTCCTTCATCGCCGGATACAGCAGGAACCTGGCGTCGTTGGCCACCCAGTCGTTGGCGATCACCTGCGAGACCACCTTGTCCACCTGCTCGGTGTAGCCGACCAGCCGGGAACGGACGAACGCCTCCTGCATGATCCGCCGGTGATACATGTGCTCGTCGAAGTCGAGCAGCATCAGTCCGCGGTTGAAGAAAGCCTCGATCATAGGAGCCCAGCCCTGCTGGGAGTAGTCCTTGTCGCGGTTGGAGTAGATGGCCTGGGCCGCGTCGGGGCCCAGCGCCGCCACTGTCGGGATGATCGGCGAGTCGATGAGCACCACGGGCCCGCGCTTGCGATACAGCTGCAAGAAGAAGTCGGGACCGCCGCGGAACATCTCGACCATGTGGCCGACGATCGGCAGGCCGGCGTCACCCATAACGGGTTTGAGGTCGCTGCCCGCAGGGGATTCGGCCATCGGATGCTGGGGCCAATCATGGGCCAGCAGGCGCTTCTCGAGCAGACCCATGCCGGGCACAGTGAGGATCGGCGACGTGGTCACGCGCCGCTTCGCCTGGTCGAGCAGGTAATCCTTCGTGCTGATCGTCGCCATTCACATGCTCCTGAGCAAAAAAGACTGTGGCCGTTGTCACTCCTATCTTCATCCTGGATGGCAGACTTGACGCATGTCAAGTTTTGTTCTGGTGCGTCGTGGATGCAAAGGTCTAGGGCCATGACCGCGCAACCCGCACCACAAGAGGCCCGCCGGAGCCGCGGCGACCGGCAACGCGAGGCCATCGTCAACGCGGTCCGCGAGCTACTCCAGGAGCGGTCGTTCGCCGATCTGTCCGTCAGCACAATCAGCGAGCGGGCCGGCATCGCCCGGTCCGGCTTCTACTTCTACTTCGACTCTAAGTACGCGGTGCTAGCGGTGATCGTCGCCGAAGCGGGCGAGCTGCTCGACCAGCTGACGCACAACTTCGCCCCGCGTGAGCCGGGCGAGACGCCGGAGGCGTTCGCGAAGCGAATGGTGGGCAATGCCGCCGCGGTGTACGCCAACGACGACCCGGTGTTGACCGCGTGCGCGGTGGCTCGCAACACCGACGCGCAGATCCGCGAGATGATGGACGACTTCTACGACTCCGTGATGGACAAGATCGTCACGCTTCTCGAACAAGACGCCGATGCGCGGCCGATCTCCGACGATCTGCCTGCCCTGGTGCGGACATTGGCGGCGGTGACGAACATGACACTGACACACGACAGCACGTTCGTCGGCCGCGGCGAGGATCCAGCGCGGGCCATCGACATCGTCGAGCGGCTGTGGTTGAACGCGCTTTGGGGTGGCAAGTAGCCGCGACGGTATCGTCACCGCCATGGCGCAGGGGAGCGGCTTTTCGGGTAGACGTTGTTTCATCACCGGGGCCGCAAGCGGAATCGGCCGCGCGACCGCGTTGAAGCTGGCCGCTGACGGCGCCGAGCTGTATCTCACCGATCGCGACGCCGAGGGCCTGCAGACAACCGTCGCGGACGCCCGCGCGCTGGGCGCGCAGGTGCCCGAACACCGCGCGCTTGACATCTCCGACTTCGACGAGGTGGCCGCCTTCGCGGCCGATATCCATACCCGCCACCCGGCAATGGACATGGTGATGAACATCGCGGGCGTATCGGCGTGGGGCACCGTCGACCAACTCACGCATCAGCATTGGCGGTCGATGATCGACATCAACCTGATGGGCCCGATCCACGTCATCGAGACGTTCCTGCCGCCGATGGTGGCCGCAGGCCGCGGCGGTCATCTGGTCAACGTGTCGTCGGCAGCGGGCCTCGTTGCGCTGCCATGGCATGCCGCTTACAGCGCAAGCAAATACGGACTCCGGGGCCTTTCTGAAGTGTTGCGCTTCGATCTGGCCCGTCACCGCATCGGCGTTTCGGTCGTGGTGCCGGGCGCGGTGAAAACGCCTCTGGTGCAGACGGTTCAGATCGCAGGCGTGGACCGTGACGATCCGCGCGTGCAGAAGTGGATCAGTCGCTTCAGCGCGCATGCGGTGTCGCCGGAACACGTCGCCGACAGGATTCTCGACGGGGTCCGCAAGAACCGTTTCCTGATCTACACCTCACCCGACATCCGTGCGCTGTATCTGTTCAAGCGGACGGCGTGGTGGCCGTACAGCATTGCGATGCAACGGGTCAACGTCTTCTTCACCCGAGCACTGCGGCCGGTACGGCGCTGACCGACACTACGACCGCTTGATGCCGAGTGCGTCGGTCATCGTGAAGAACAGATCCGTCTGATCGGTGAGGCCGACGACGTTCGCGGCGCGCGGACCGTATGCGGCGATGCGGACCTGGGTGCCGGTGTGAGTCTCATCTTCGATGCCGACGTCGCCCGAGGTGCCGTAGCTGACGATCATGTCGGCGTTGTCGGCGGTGGTCAGCTTGCGCGTCAGCCCCGGGTACATGATGTCGCGCACCCGCTCGATCGGCTGCTTGGTGTCCTCGGCGATGCCCCGCAGATCGTCCTCGGTCAGCTCGTCGACGATCTGGCTGCTGTGGCCGTGGTCGGCGGTGGCTATCACCAGCGTGTTGCCGTCCTTCTTGGCGAACTCGAGGGCCTTCTGCACGGCCTCATCGAAGTCGACGGTCTCGCCGATCTGGCCGCACGGGTCGGCCGCATGGTCGCGTTTGTCGATCGACGCGCCCTCGACCTGTAAGAAGAAGCCCTTGGCAGGGTTCTGCGCGCCTTCGGTGCGCGCCGCGAGCAGGTCGATCGCCTTCGTGGTCATGTCGGCGAGCTTGGGTACTTCGGCGCCGCGCTCGGGGTTGTCGGTGCACTTGGCTGCGGGCTGCAGATATCCCTGCCGCACCGCTGCGGGTCCGGTCCACCGCACGGGCATGTTGCCGTCGGAGAACAACCCGAGCAACGGTGCGTCCTGATCGGCCTTGCTGACGTTGGTCAATTCGCTTGCGGTGCGGACGATCTGGTAACCCCGCTCCTTGGCCTGCACCTCGAGGGTCTTGCCGTGATAATCGCCTCCGGTCGCAGTCTGCGCGAAGGTCTCGGCGCCTCCGCCCATCGTGACGTCGGGCCGGGTGGCGAGCAGCTGCTCGGTGACGGACCCCTTTCCGCCCTTCTCGAGGGTTTCGCTTGCGCAGTCCTTGACCATCTCTTCAGGTCCGTAGCAGTCCCGCTCGCTGATGTGGGAGAACAGTGCGGCAGGCGTCGCGTCCTGGATCTCCGATGTGGTGATGTCGCCGGTGGCGAAGCCCTGGTCCTTGGCGAGCTCGAGGATCGTCTTCTGCGGTGCGCCTTTGATGTCGATGCCCAGCGCGCCGTTGTATGTCCTTGTCCCCGTGGACCATCCGGTCGCACTCGCGGCCGAATCGGTGACGTAGTTGGGCCTACCGTCCTTGTTCAATGCGAAGGTGGTGTACTGCCCGGTCATCGGAAATGCGTCAAGCCCGGCGAAGCTGCCGCCCGCGCCTTTATCATAGTTGCGGGCGATGGTGATCTCGGAATCGCCCATGCCGTCACCCAAGAGCATGATCAAGTTGCGGGCGCCGGAGCCGTTGATGGCATCCCGGATGATCTGGGTCTGATCGCCGTTCTCGCGCCGGGCGCCGCCGTTGGTGGCGAGGTCGCCGTTCGCGGCCCGGGTGAGGGTGTCGCCGCTGGACTCCTTCTTCTCGTCGCTGCCGCATCCCGCGAGTATCAGGACAGCCGCCGCGCCGACGATGCCGATGGCTCGATACCACGTCTTGATCGCCATAAAGGACTCCTCGCTCGACGGAATTGGCCGAGCGCATTGAACGGCATGTTGGTGAACGGGAATTGGCCGGAATGCGAACTATCTGGTTTATTCAACGCTTTCCCCAGTCCCAGGGCGGTGTCGTAAGCATGCCCAGTCCCTTGACCCGTGTCTCGCCGAGTTCCTTGTACAACTCGATTTCCACGGCGACGCCGTCCTCGGCGTCGGGCACGGGCACGGTGTCCAGGAACTGCAGCATCGCCCGCGAGTGCGTCACGACGATGACTTGCGTCTGACCCGCCGCCGCGCGGATCAGTGACGCCAACGGCCGCAGCAGATCCGGGTGCAGTGAGGTTTCAGGCTCGTTGAGCACCATAAGAGAAGGCGGTTGGGGGGACGTCAATGCGGCGGCCCACAGCAGGAATCGCAGTGTGCCGTCGGATAGTTCGGCGGCGCGCAGGGGCCGCAGCATGCCGCGCTGTTGCAGCTGGAGATCGAACAGACCGTCGTGCACCGCCACTGACACGGTCGCACCGTCGAACGCGTCGGCGACGGCACGCGCAAGATCATCGCACCCGGCCTCGATGATCGTCTGGACGGCGGCCGCCAGATCAGCGCCGTCGTCAGAGAGCACCGGTGTACGGGTGCCGACGTGGGGGAGTCGCGAGGGTGCGGTTGCATCCACTCGAAAGCCGTCGTAGAAACGCCAGCTTCGCAATCGGTGTCGGACGGCGGCGAGTTCCGGATGTGCGCCTGGGTGGGCGTATTCGGCGAGGACGCTGCGATAGGGCGGTAGCGATCTCGTCATCTCCTCGAAGCCTCGCCCGGTTTCCGCGCTGGCCTCGGCGTAGTCCCGAGTGCGGCGTACCAGGGTCGAGCCGGTTCGCATCACCCGGCCCACGAAAACCGCCTCGCGCTTGATCTCCGGGTCGAGCGCGAACAACGAATTGTGTCCCGCCATCTGCGGCAGGCCGAGGTCGACGAGATAGCCGAAATCATCGGAGGCGAAGCCGAGTTCGAGTGACACCGGCCCGGTTCGCGTGGTGCCCTCGACTCTTCCGGTGCGGCGTGCGCCCCCGAGTTGTTCGGGGCCGGCCCACAGCACCGAGTCGAGCCCGCCCTCGCGGGCCAACGAGCCGATCACCTCGCCGCGGCCGCAGTAGGCGAGCAGGCGCAGCGCCCGATACAGCGAGGACTTGCCTGTGCCGTTGGCGCCGGTGACGACCGTGAGCTGAGCAAGTGGCAGCACGATCTCGCGCAGTGAGCGGTAACCGCGGACGGCGACGGTGTTCAGCATGGGTGGCTCAGTACCCTCCGTCCGGAGGATTGAGCTCAAGTCGCACGCCGAGCAACCGGATAGGTCGGTCGAGTTCGAACTGGGCGAGAAGGTCCAGCGCGGTTTCGCTGATCACGTCGGGGTCGACGCTGGGCGCGGGGAGCTTGCGGATCTTGGTCCGGGTGTAGAACGTGTTGGTGCGCACGGTGACCGCCACCCTGGTGACGACGCGACCCTGGGCGACGATCTCCGCCAGTGTTTGTTGCGCGAGATCGACTACAGCAGAGTCGATTTCGGTGCGATCCGTGAGATCCTTCGCGAAGGTGATGACGTGGCTGCGCGAACGCGGTATCCACGGCTCGGCGCTGACGTTGGTGTCGCCGCCGCCCTTGGCCAGCAGCAGAATCCACAACCCGGTCGTCGGCCCGAACGTCGACGTGAGCAGCGTGGCATCGGTGGCAGCGAGGTCGGCGACGGTGGTGATGCCCATGCCGGCAAGCTTTTTGGCGGTCTTCGGGCCGACGCCCCACAACGCATCGACCTCGAGATCGCCCATCACCGCCATCCAGTTTTCGTCGGTGAGCTGATAGATGCCAGCGGGCTTGCCGAAACCGGTGGCGACCTTGGCGCGCTGTTTGTTGTCGCTGATGCCGACCGAGCACGACAACTCCGTCTGGCCGATGACCTCCCGGATCTGTTCGGCCAGCTGGATGGGGCTGTCAACGGCTGCGCCGACATATGCCTCGTCCCAGCCCCACACCTCGACGGGGTGGCCGAGGTCGCGCAGCAGGTTCATGACTTCTGCCGACGCTTCGTCGTAGGCCTCCGTATCCAGCGGCAGGAACGTCGCATCCGGGCACTTGCGCGCCGCGGTGCGCAACGGCATGCCTGCGTGCACACCGAACTTGCGCGCCGGGTACGACGCGCACGTGACCACCTTGCGCGGTTCGTTCGGGTCGCCGTTACCGCCGACAATGATTGGCAGGCCTGCGAGTTCGGGCCTGCGGCGCACTTCGACCGCGGCCTGGAACTGGTCGAGGTCGACGTGCAGGACCCACCTTGGCGTCATTGGCCGCAGAGCTTGCGCGCCACGCTTTCCCACGCCTCGCCGAGTTGCTCGAGCGTCTGGCCGCGCTCGGTCATCTGGAACTGCACGTAGTCGGCGTCGAGCAGGGCGAGCAGGGCGAACGCCTGAGCATCCAGGTCGCCGGTGGTGCCTGCCGCCTCCAGCAGCACCCGGATGTGCCGGTGGTGAAACATCACCGGGGCGATGAACCGCATCTGCGGGTCGCGGCCGGCGTCGGACAGCAGCGCGTGGTGGGTGTGGACGAACTCGAGCCGGTCTCTGCCGTACGCGACCAGCCGGTCAAGCGGTGGCGCACCCGGTCCAAGTGGTGGCGGGCCGAACATCATCGCCTGCTGTTCGGCCTTCTCGTCCTCGTCGAGCAGCACGAGCATCAGCCCGGCGCGGCTGCCGAATCGGCGGAACAGTGTGCCCTTGCCCACACCGGCGGCCGCCGCGATGTCGTCGGTGGTGACGGCGTCTGGGCCGCGCTCGGCGATCAGGCGACGCGCGGCGTCCAGCAGTAACGTGCGGTTACGGGCAGCGTCGCCCCGCTCCTGGGGCGGTTGATCCGTGACCGCCAGCTCGCGCAGCGGCGGGGTTGCGGTCATGTCTGCAGTTTAGTTCAGACGGAATAATACGGACTGTAGTCCGGTTGGGCCGTGCGAGGATCTACGGACAACCGGAAGGAACGAGACGATGTCGGACATCAAAGTGTTGGTGCTGCTGGGTAGCCTGCGCGCCGCGTCGATCAACCGTCAGCTTGCCGAGCTCGCGATCGAGTCCGCACCGCAGGGCGTGAGCCTGCAGCTGTTCGACCGGCTCGGGGAGCTGCCCTTCTACAACGAGGACATCGACAACGATGACGTCGCCGAGCCCGTGGTGGCGCTGCGTGCTGCGGCCGCCGAGGCCGACGCCGCACTGGTCGTCACGCCCGAATACAACGGCAGCATTCCCGGGGTCTTGAAGAACGCCATCGACTGGTTGTCGCGTCCGTTCGGCAACAGCGCGCTGAAGGACAAGCCGCTCGCCGTCGTGGGTGCCGCGCACGGCCGGTACGGCGGGGTGTGGGCGCACGACGAGACCCGCAAGTCGTTCGGCATCGCCGGGCCGCGAGTCGTCGAGGAGCTCAAGCTCTCGGTGCAGACGACGGCGTTCGACGGCAAGCATCCGCGGGAGAACGCCGAGGTCGCCGCCAGCCTGCGCGACGTCGTGGGCAAACTCGTCGCCGAAGTCGCCTGACGTATAAGGCGTTTCGGCTATGCCGCTGAGGGCAGCGGAGTCGCCGAGAAGACGTCGTGCGGGTCGTAGCGGCGTTTGACTGCCAACAAGCGGTCCGCATTGGGACCGTATGCTGCGTCGGCTTGGCGAGCTTGCCCGGGTCCGATGAGGTTGGGGTAGCCGCCGTCGAGGCTCTGTGGGCCGAGCTCGGAATACACGGTGTCGGCCCAGTCGCGGTGGTGGCGCCCTTCATCGGCCGGGTCCCACGCGGCGACGATCTCGACGACCATGTGATCCGAGCGGATGCCGAACGCCGTGTCGCCGAGTGGAATTCGCGTTGCGGCGCCGTGGAAATGGTGAATGGCGATGCCGCTGAACGCAGAGCTTTTTGATTCGCCCGCGCGCAGCAGCGTATCGGTCACGTCGTCGCCGAGTGATCGGACAGTGCGCGTGCGCAGCTCGTAGTGGCGGCCGTCGATCACGTACGGGTCGAATAGTCCGAGCATTGCGCTGTAAGGCATTTGACCGACCTGGGCGATGACCGGTGTGCCCAGCCGCTGGAGCCGGGCGATCCACGTCACGCCGGTGGCCGCGGTACCCGACCATGCGGGCGCCATGAACACGATCGGGTTGCCGTCGGGCCCGGACAGCACGCCGATCTGCACAGTCAACTCATCGGGCATCGTCGGGCGCAGCACGTCGTACCGGCGCAGGATCTGTTCCGCCTGCTGCCACGGGAAGCCGATGAAGCCGGCGATGACGGAGTCAAGGGCGTGCAGTCGCACGCGCATGCCGGTGACGACACCGAAGTTTCCGCCGCCGCCGCGCAGGGCCCAGAACAAGTCGGGCTCGTGTCGCTCGTCGGCGATCGTTGTTGTCCCGTCGTGGAGCACGACCTCGAACGCAATGACGTTATCGAGTGCCAGGCCCGCGATGCCGTTGAGCGGTCCGTACCCGCCGGCCAGCGTCAGGCCGACGATTCCGACGCCGCCGTAGGTTCCGGTCGCAGGCACCAGGCTGAACGGTTCGGTCGCGGCCACGACATCGGCTGCGGTCGATCCGCCCGAGACGAACGCGGTCTGCGATGTGACGTCGACGTCGACTCGGCGCATGAGCGAAAGGTCGATCACCAATCCGCCGGCGATCAGGGCGCGGCCGGCCCAGTCGTGGCCGCCTCCTCGGACAGCCACGGGCATGCCGCTGTCGGCCACGTAGCGGAGCGCGGACTGCACCTCGCTTCGCGACGTCGGCCGCGCCACGGCGGCCGGGCGGTGTGTCACCGCGCCGTTCCAGAGCCGGGTCGCGGCCGCGAACTCAGGGGATCCTGGCAGGTGAATCCGGGTGGACGGGAGAGTCTCGATGGTCATACAAGGTCCCTAATAGAGCGGTGGTCGATTGACTAGAGGATAACTCTAGTGAAGAGAGTAGAACTGGATTTGATGGAGCGCTACTCTGGTGGCCATGGCAGGGAAGACGGGCACGGTCTCGCGCCGGGCGGAGTACGCGGAGGCGACGCGGCGCGCGATCATCGCGGCGGCCAGGGAACTGTTCGTCGAGCGCGGCTACACGGCGACCAAGGTGGACGAGGTCGCGGCGCTGGCGCGGGTGTCGCCGGCCACGGTGTATGCGGTGGCCGGGGGCAAGCAGGGCCTACTGCACACGCTCGTCGACGACTGGACGCAGGCGCCGGAGGTCGACGAGGCGTACCGGGCCATCGAGGCGTCCGAGACTGCCGACGGGGTGCTGGACATCGTCGCCTCGACGTGCCGGCGGATGCGGTCCGATTGGGGCGACGTGATGAAGATCGTGCTCGGCACCGCACCTATCGACGAGACGGCGGCCGTGACGCTGCGGAAGGCGACCGAGCGGTATCGGGCGGGCACGCTGCTGGCGGCGCGTCGGCTCGCCGACCTGGGAGCGCTGAAGCCGGGTGTGAGCGTCGACGACGCCAACGACATGCTGTGGTTCTTCTTCGGGTATTCCGGGTTCTTCACGTTGATGGATGACAACGGGTGGTCGGCCGATCGCTCCGAAGAGTGGCTGCGAGAGATGGCGGCGATGGCCGTTCTGCGCTCACGCGGCGAGTAGGTAGCGCGATGCCGCGGAATCAGGTAGTCGACTACGCAAGACCAGGGATGCCCAGGCGTCGCAGCATGTGGAGCATGTGCGGACAACACTTGGTCACAGGTCTCTCCCAGACGGTGTCGTCGAAGCTGCCTACGCAGTTCAAGCTCTCGCCTGGCGGTGTGAGCGGGCACGCTCTCGCCACACCTCCGCCGCCCGGCGTGCGCATCTGCGCTCCCGTCAAGGCGCGCTGCTGAATCGAAGAGCGCTCAATCCGCGTCGGGTGTGAGCCCGGCGGCGGCTTTGCTGTTGCGTCACCGTGACGGTTGGCGCCGCACTATGTGTCGGTGTCCGGTGATATACCTGTTCGTACGTGGCGGCACGTACTCGGATGTGACGTGCGACACGCCGAGTGTGTCGGCCGCCGGAAGCTTACGACCAGGGAATTTCAAAAATGTTATTCCGAACATCTTGTATGCCTTCGCAATGTCGGACACCAGGTGTAGTGTTTCGAACACCGACAGACCCCCCGGTACTCGTACCTTCCAGGGTCGGCCGGAGCCCAGAAATCCGGCGGTGTCGGTTCCCAGACTCACCGGGTGCGCGGTCCCGGACGCCTGGAATTTTGAGGGCCTCAGGGCCGCTGAACTACAGCGGAATGCAGTACCCGACCAGTTGCCAGTCCGTTCGCAGAGGAGCCGTACCGAACATGACCGTCACCGTGTACACCAAGCCCGCATGCGTGCAGTGCAACGCCACCTACAAGGCGCTGGACAAGCAGGGCATCGCCTACGAGAAGGTCGACATCAGCCTGGACACCGAGGCGCGTGACTACGTGATGGCGCTGGGGTATCTGCAGGCGCCCGTCGTGGTCGCAGGCAACGACCACTGGTCGGGGTTCCGGCCGGATCGCATCAAGGCGCTGACCGGGGCGGTCGCGGTTACGGCATAAAGGGGTATTCCGGCAGGTAAGGGAAGGAGAGGACGCCAGATGGCAGGGTGCAACCTCGTCTACTTCTCCAGCGTGTCGGAGAACACCCACCGCTTCGTCGAGAAACTGGGCCTGCCCGCCATCCGGATCCCGCTGCACGGACGCATCGAGGTCGGTGAGCCGTACGTGCTGGTGCTGCCGACCTATGGCGGCGGGCGCGTCACCCCGAACATCAACGACGGGGGCTACGTCCCCAAACAGGTCATCGCGTTCCTGAACAACGAACACAACCGGTCGCTGCTCCGCGGCGTCATCGCCGCGGGCAACAACAACTTCGGCGCCGAGTTCGCGTACGCGGGCGAAGTGGTCTCGCGCAAATGCGGCGTTCCATACCTCTATCGCTTCGAACTGATGGGAACCCCGGACGACGTGGAAGCCGTCCGCGCGGGCCTTGCTGACTTCTGGAAGGACCAGACGTGCCACCAACCGTCGCAGCTGCAGAGCCTGTAACCCCCGCCGCGCCGGGTGCGTTACCCGGCGAGAGCGATTACCACGCGCTCAACGCGATGCTGAATCTGTACGACGCCGACGGCAAGATTCAGTTCGACAAGGACCGCGAGGCCGCGCATCAGTACTTCCGTGAGCACGTCAACCAGAACACGGTGTTCTTCCACGACATCGATGAAAAGCTCGACTACCTGATCCAGCAGAACTATTACGAGCGTGAGGTTCTCGATCAGTACAGCCGCAACTTCGTCAAGACCCTGCTCGACCGCGCGTATGCGAAGAAGTTCAGGTTCCCGACGTTCTTGGGCGCGTTCAAGTACTACACCTCGTACACACTGAAAACCTTCGACGGCAAGCGATATCTGGAGCGGTTCGAGGACCGTGTCGTCATGGTGGCCCTGACGTTGGCGGCGGGCGACACCGGTCTGGCCGAGAAGCTCGTCGACGAGATCATCGACGGCCGGTTCCAGCCGGCCACTCCGACGTTCCTCAACTCGGGCAAGAAGCAGCGGGGCGAGCCGGTGAGCTGCTTCCTGCTGCGCATCGAGGACAACATGGAGTCCATCGGTCGCTCCATCAACTCGGCGCTGCAGCTGTCCAAGCGCGGCGGCGGGGTTGCCTTGCTGCTCTCCAACATTCGTGAGCACGGCGCGCCGATCAAGAACATCGAGAACCAGAGCTCGGGCGTCATCCCGATCATGAAGCTGCTCGAGGACTCGTTCTCCTACGCCAACCAGCTCGGTGCGCGCCAGGGGGCGGGTGCGGTGTACCTGCACGCCCATCACCCGGACATCTACCGCTTCCTGGACACCAAGCGGGAGAACGCCGACGAGAAGATCCGGATCAAGACGCTGAGCCTCGGCGTCGTCATCCCGGACATCACGTTCGAGCTGGCCAAGAAGAACGAGGACATGTACCTGTTCTCGCCGTATGACGTCGAGCGCGTGTACGGCCTGCCGTTCGCCGACATCTCGGTGACCGAGAAGTACTACGAGATGGTCGACAACGCGCGGATCCGCAAGACCAAGATCAAGGCACGCGAGTTCTTCCAGACGCTGGCCGAGCTGCAGTTCGAATCGGGCTATCCGTACATCATGTTCGAGGACACGGTGAACCGGGCCAACCCGATCGAGGGCAAGATCACGCACAGCAACCTGTGCTCGGAGATCCTGCAGGTGTCGACACCGTCGGTGTTCAACGAGGATCTGACCTACGCCCAAGTGGGCAAGGACATTTCGTGCAACCTGGGCTCGCTGAACATCGCGAAGACGATGGATTCTCCGGACTTCGCGCAGTCCATCGAGGTGGCGATCCGGGCCCTGACGGCGGTGAGCGATCAGACGCACATCTGGTCGGTGCCGTCGATCGAGCAAGGCAACAACGACTCTCACGCGATCGGGCTGGGGCAGATGAACCTGCACGGATACCTGGCGCGGGAGCGGATCTTCTACGGCTCCGAAGAGGGCATCGACTTCACGAACATCTACTTCTACACGGTGCTGTTCCACGCACTGCGGGCGTCGAACAAGATCGCAATCGAACGCGGCACACACTTCAAGGGCTTCGAGAAGTCGAAGTACGCGACGGGCGAGTTCTTCGACAAGTACACCGAGCAGGCGTGGGAGCCGAAGACCGACCGCGTCAAGCAGTTGTTCACCGATGCCGGCATTCACATTCCGACGCAAGAGGATTGGGTGCGGCTGAAGGAGTCGGTGCAGACGCACGGCATCTACAACCAGAACCTGCAGGCGGTTCCGCCGACCGGTTCGATCAGCTACATCAACCATTCGACGTCGTCGATCCATCCGATCGCGTCGAAGGTGGAGATCCGCAAGGAAGGCAAGATCGGGCGGGTGTACTACCCGGCGCCGTACATGACCAACGACAACCTCGAGTATTACGAGGATGCCTACGAGATCGGCTACGAGAAGGTCATCGACACGTACGCCGCGGCGACGCAGCATGTGGATCAGGGTCTGTCGCTGACGCTGTTCTTCAAGGACACCGCGACGACGCGTGATGTGAACAAGGCGCAGATCTACGCCTGGCGCAAGGGAATCAAGACGCTGTACTACATCCGGCTACGCCAGATGGCCCTGGAGGGAACCGAGGTCGAGGGCTGCGTGTCCTGCATGCTGTAGGACCGCGGTCAGTCGAAGACGATCACCGCGCGGCCAATGCGTCGAGCGTGTCATTGATGTCCTCGAATCGAACAGGGCTGACGGTGTGTTTGATCAGTCCCTCGGCGGCCAGCGCGAGGACTTCGGTCAGGTCGTTGTAGTTCCCCCAGAACGACCCGAAGAACGACTTCTCGCCGCTGACGAACGCCAACAGCGGCACCTCGACCCGCTGTCCCATCAGCCCCACCGAGGTGAGCGCGCCCTCCTGCGCCAGAATCGAGCAGCCGAGACGCAACGACTCCTCTGCTCCTGCGCAGTCCAGCACCGCGTCCACATCGCGCCGGCCGGTGAGTCTCTGGAGTTCGTTCTGCACATCCTCGACCGTCTTGTCGCGGGTGTTGACCGTGTGGTGAGCGCCGTTCTCCTTTGCCACGGAGAGCTTTTCGTCGCTGCGGGCGAACGCCACCACGGTGGCGCCGCCGCCCAGCAGTCTGGCGTACTGCACGGCGTAGCTGCCGAGGCCGCCGATACCGTTGACGACGACCGTGCGGCCTGCACCGAGCTTGCCTGCGTCCCGTAGTTTCTTCATCCCGCGGTAGGGCGTCAGTCCTGCATCTGTCAGCGGCGCAAGGATCTCGGGCTTCTGGTCGGGATTGTCCGGCACACCGATGACATTGCGGTGAGGTACCGGCATGTACTCTGCAAATCCACCTGGCGGCCCGAAGCCCAGCATTGTTCCGTTGGCGCAGATCTGCTCGTTGCCTTCGTGACATTGCCGACACACCCCGTCGCCCCAGTTGGGGTCGACTACGACCAAATCGCCCTCGGCTAGGCCGGCGGAGCGCGGAACGTCAGTGCCGATCGCGGCGATCCTGCCCGCGACCTCATGCCCTGGCGTCGCCGGAAACGACAGTGGAGCGCCCGCCGACAAATAGCCCTCGATTTGCTGAAAGTCGCTGCGGCACATACCTGCTGCCGCCACTTTGATGAGCACCTCGTCCGGCCCGACGTCGGGAACCGGTATCTCCTCGAGCCGCAACGGCTCGTGGTAGCCGTGCATTCGTGCCGCTCGCATCTGCAACTCACTCCTCGGTGGCCGTCGGTGATGACCAAAGCAAACCGGACCTGCCCGCACTTCGGGTAGCGGATTCCTGCTCGACTTGTGCCCATTCCAGGCCGGTTTGCAAGCAAATTAGCGTTGCAGGATCCCGTACACCACCGCCTGCCGCCTGGCATCGCGAGCGCCGAGTGTTGGCTCGACGCACGCGGAGCGGAAATATCTGTGCACTAAGCCAACACTCGGCGACGAACTAGGCCAGCGACGCGACTGCCATGCTCCGCGGGTGTGCCTGCGGGATGTCAGCGCTGTCCCCGATAGGGGGTTAGGGGTTCGCAGAGTGGCCAGTTAATGCACGCTGAGAGCGATTTCGCGTGACATAAGTGGTCACTCGGCAACTACTTGTAGGTGTGCTGCGGCCCTTGCGCCTTCTTGTACAACGCCTTGAGCATCCGGTCTCGGAAGAAGCCGTTGTCGATGAACTTGATGCCCGTATTCGCCACTGCAGGGATGCCCGCGAGCTTGTGGAAGTAGCGGCCGCGCCGGTACTCCTTGCCCCAGGCCGCTTCCATCCGCTGCGCGTAGTTGGTGAAGTCGTCGGGGCCGCCGTTCTGCAGCGCCGCGATCGCGCACTCGCCCGCGGCCAGCCCCGACTCCAGCGCCTTCGAGATGCCCGCACCCGACGCCGGCTTGCCGGCGCCCAGCGAGTCGCCGGTGAACAGCACACCCGGCCGCCACGGCGGCCACGCGGTGAAGCCCATCGGCAGTCGCCATGCCCGCACGCTCTTGTTCTTCTTCAGCTCTTCGATCGGCGGCAGCTCCCACTCGCGCGGCAGCGTCCGCAGGAACTCGCCAAGGAATTGGGTGGCGTTGATCGACTGCCAGTTCTTGTAGCTGTTGACGTAGCCGAGGCCGATGTTGAACCGCCCGTTGCCCATCGGGAACACCCAGCCGTAGCCAGGCAACTGGTCGCCCTGGAACTCCAGCTTCAAATAGATGTCGAGGCTGTCGGAGTCCGGGCGGTTGGCGTGCATCTCCGAGCGGATCGCGATCGCCGAATATCCGTTGTATTCGGAATCGATCTTCAGCGCCCGCTTGATGGGGGAGTAGGCGCCGTCCGCAGCGATCACCGCGTCGCCGTACACCTTCTCGCCGCTCTTCAGCGTCACACCCACGACCCGACCGTTCTCCACGATCGGCCCGGTCACCTCCGCCGACTGCCGCACCTCGGCACCCGTCGACTCGGCGTGCTTGAGCAGCAGCGTGTCCAGCTCGGTCCGGCTCACGGTGTGGCCGTGGTCGGGCATGCCCGGGCGCTTCGGGAACGACAGCTCCCACTGGCTCGGGCTGAACACCGTCACCCGGTTGACCCGGTGGAAATGGGCGACCTCGCTGGCCAGGCCCATCTTCTGCAGGTAGCTGACGGCGCGGGCGGTCAGGCCGTCACCGCACGGCTTGTCGCGAGGGAACTCGGCCTTGTCCAAGACCACAACCTTCGCGCCGGTCTGCGCGGCCTGCCACGCGGCGGCCGAACCAGAGGGTCCGCCACCCGCGATGACCAGGTCGTATCGCTGCGTCATACGTCTCTCTCGTCTATGGGCTGTCGCAGGAATAGTACCCAGGGTGACGGGTCGGTTCGTCGCAGGCAAATTCGCCTGGCCAGGGCGACGAAATTCCGTGTTGCGGGACGGTCTGAGCAGGTCAGCGATGTCCGGGCGGTACAGTATGCGGGTGCGACGAGGGTCCGGGTCACGTTCCAGCAGCGAGCCGGGTGTCAAGGTGGACGCCCGCAGCGAGCGCTGGCGCGAGCATCGCAAGAGGGTGCGGTCGGAGATCGTCGACGCCGCTTTCAGGGCGATCGACCGGCTCGGACCGGAGTTGAGCCTGCGCGAGATCGCCGAGGAGGCGGGCACCGCGAAGCCGAAAATTTACCGTCATTTCACCGATAAGTCGGATCTGTTCCAGGCGATTGGTGAGCGGCTGCGAGACATGTTGTGGGCGACGATCTTCCCGTCGATCAACCTGTCCAGCGACCCGGCCCGCGAGGTCATCCGGCGCAGCGTCGAGCAGTACGTCAGGCTCGTCGACGAGCACCCGAACGTTCTGCGCTTCCTGATTCAGGGCCGGTTCGCCGAACAGAGCGAGTCGACGATGCGCGCGCTCAATGAGGGCCGCGAGATCACGTTGGCGATGGCCGACATGTTCGACAACGAGCTGCGCGACATGGAGCTGGACGCCGCGGCGCTCGAGCTCGCCGCCTACTCCGCGTTCGGTTCCGTCGCCTCGGCCACCGACTGGTGGTTGGGCACCGAGCAGGACAGCCCCCGCCGGATGCCGCCCGACGAGTTCGTCGCGCACCTGACGACGATCATGGTCGGCTCCATCAACGGCACATGCGAACTGCTCGGCATCAAGATCGACCCGGATCTGCCGCTGCACGAGGGCGTACGCCGCCGCGAACACGTCGCCTGACGAATTTGAGGCACACGCCTCATGTGATGAGGCCTCGCTGCGCACGACGATCGGCGCATGACGAAACAACACACCCCACAAGAAACTGTCGCGGCCGTGCTGGCCGACCCGACGCTGCCCCCCGGCGACGACGAGCGGTTCGTCGGATTCGGGATCATGGGCCTGCCCTTCGCCAGCGGGCACTACCTGGCGATGCGCCAGTTTCCCGCGACTTCCTTTGCGCCCCCGTACGTTTCGGTGTGGCACCGCGACCCGTCGTGCAACTGGACCTTCTACGCGACGACGCCGGGGCAGCACAGCTGCGCCCGCTACTTCAGCTCGGCTACCCCGAACCCCACGGTCCAGTGCGATATCAACGTCGGCTGGGTCGGCCCGTGGTCGGCCGTCATCGAGGTTCCCGGCGTACTGCACTGGACCGTCGACCTACAGGCGACCAGGGCCACCCGACTAATCTGCGCGCTCGGGGGCCGGCTGTCCGAATCGGCGTGGTCCGACCCGACGGTCCTGCGGCGACTGGGCAGTGTGGCCCGTCGAACGCTCGGCGTCGGCGACGTCCGGCTGACCGGCCGCGCCCCCAACGGGCAGTGCTACCTGATGGCCCCGAAGCAGTTGTGGGTGGTCGCCAACTCGCGCGCGGTGCTCCACGGCCGCGACCTCGGCTTCAGCGGGCCGTTGCTGCGGCAAGCCAGGCTCGGCGACTTCCGCATGCCGCAGCGCGGCATCGGCATGGTCGGATCAGGGCATTACGAGACCTTCGACGCACGAAGGCATCGGTCGCCCGAACGCGCACTTTCGTACGCCTGATCAGCACCGTTGGCTGTGGAGGCTGAGACGGTTAACCTGGGAGCCGAAAGTATCCGGTACCGGCGTTCCCAGGAAGGACCCCGATCGATGACGGTTGCCCCCGAGCAGGCTGCCGAAGGCAGCATCCAGCAGCCCGTGCACACCCGTGCGCTGATCATCGGCACCGGCTTCTCCGGTCTTGGCATGGCCATCGCGCTGCAGCGCCAGGGCGTGGACTTCCTGATCCTGGAGAAGGCCGACGAGATAGGCGGCACCTGGCGCGACAACAGCTATCCGGACTGCGCGTGCGATGTGCCGTCGCACCTATACTCGTTCTCTTTCGAGCCCAAGGCGACCTGGAGCAAACTGTTCTCGCCACAGCCGGAGATCCTGGATTACCTCAGGGGCGTCACCGAGAAGTACGGTCTGCGCCGTTACATCCGGTTCAACTCGCGCGCCGCCCGAGCGCACTGGGATGACACCGAGTACCGCTGGCATGTGTTCACCGACACCGGGCAGGAGTACGTTGCGCAGTTCCTCATCTCGGGGGCCGGCGCGCTGCACATTCCGCGCCTTCCCGACATCGAAGGACTCGCCGATTTCCGAGGCTCCGCTTTCCATTCCGCGGAGTGGGACCACGACGTCGACCTCGCGAGCAAGCGAGTGGCGGTGATCGGCACGGGCGCCAGCGCCATCCAGATCGTGCCGGGTATCATTCGCGACGTCGCGGAACTTCAGCTCTACCAACGCACCCCGCCCTGGGTGGTTCCCCGACCGAATGAGCCGTTTCCGGACTGGGTGAAGACCGCATTCACCTACGTCCCGGGGTTGCGTCTTGGGGTGCGGACCGGCATCTACTGGTTCCTCGAGGGACTTGGGTACGCGATGACCAAACGGCCCGCCCTTCTGCGTGCGGTCGAAGCGGTGGGCAAGTGGAACATCCGCCGCCACGTCGCCGACAAGGACCTGCGCCGTCGTCTGACGCCGACATATCGCGCCGGCTGCAAGCGAATCCTGTACTCGCCCAACTACTATCAGGCCGTCGCCAAACCGAAGACGGAGCTGATCACCGACCGTATCGCGCGCATCACCCCGACCGGCATCGTCACGGTCGACGGCACCGAACGTCCCGTCGACGTCATCGTTTGGGCCACCGGGTTCCACGTCATCGACTCGTACACCTACTTCGACATCAAGGGCCCGCGCGGTGAGGACCTGGTCGATCGCTGGAATCGTGACGGGATGGCGGCACACCGCGGCATCGCGGTCGCCGGTATGCCGAACCTGTTCTTCCTGCTCGGGCCCAACACCGCGCTGGGGCACACGTCGGTGGTGATCATGATCGAATCGCAGATCCACTACGTGGCACGTGCCATTGCTGCGGTGGACAAGTACGGGGCGCAGGCACTAGCGCCCAGCCCCGCCGCCCAGCAGCGGTACAACAACCAGCTACAGGAGAAACTGGCGGCCTCGGTGTGGAACACCGGTGGTTGCCGGAGCTGGTATCTCGACGAGCACGGGGTCAACCGCACCCTGTGGAGCGGTATGACGTGGCAGTACTGGCGGGCGACCCGGTCACTGAACCCGTCCGAGTACACATTCTTCGGCCTCGGGCGCGACACGCCAACACAACATGTCGCGGTTCCGACCGTTGTCGCACCCCAGGGGTAGTGTCGGAGTAGCCGATCCGGCAAACCTACTTCTGCGGCGAAACGGGGTTCTGGTGTCCGAGGGAATGAAGCTGGTTGACCGTGTTTCGGCGATCAACTGGAACCGCCTGCAGGACGAAAAAGACGCCGAGGTGTGGGACCGGCTGACCGGTAATTTCTGGTTGCCAGAGAAGGTGCCGGTGTCCAACGACATCCCATCGTGGAACACGCTGACCGCGCACGAGAAGCAGTTGACCATGCGCGTGTTCACCGGCCTTACGCTGCTCGACACCATCCAGGGCACCGTCGGCGCCGTGAGCCTTATCCCCGACGCGCTGACCCCGCACGAAGAAGCGGTCTACACGAACATCGCCTTCATGGAGTCGGTGCACGCGCGCAGCTACAGCAACATCTTCTCCACGCTGTGCTCCACCGCCGAGATCGACGACGCGTTCCGCTGGTCAGAGGAGAACCCCAACCTCCAGCGCAAGGCCGAGATCGTCATGCAGTACTACAAGGGCGACGAGCCGCTGAAGCGCAAGGTGGCCTCGACCCTGCTGGAGAGCTTCCTGTTCTACTCGGGCTTCTATCTGCCGATGTACTGGTCCAGCCGCGCCAAGCTGACCAACACCGCCGACATGATCCGGCTGATCATCCGCGACGAGGCCGTGCACGGCTATTACATCGGCTACAAGTATCAAAAGGGACTAGCGCTGGAGGACGAGGCCCGCAAGGCCGAACTCAAGGACTACACCTACGAGCTGCTGTTCGAGCTCTACGACAACGAGGTCGAGTACACCCAGGACCTCTACGACGAGGTCGGGCTGACAGAGGACGTCAAGAAGTTCTTGCGCTACAACGCCAATAAGGCGTTGATGAACCTCGGCTACGAGGCGTTGTTCCCGCGCGACGAGACCGACGTGAACCCGGCGATCTTGTCGGCCTTGAGCCCCAATGCCGACGAGAACCACGACTTCTTCTCGGGTTCGGGTTCGTCATACGTGATCGGCAAGGCCGTCAACACCGAAGACGAGGACTGGGACTTCTAAGTCCGCTGCTTAGTGGCCTAACAGTCCGGCAGGCCCTATCGAACGTCGTCCGATCGGTCGCTCGGCTGAAACGCCGTGTGCCCACGCCGTGCGCACAATTTCCACTGAGGAGTTGTCTGCGCTTATGAACGACGGGCTTGCTCACGAACGCCTCAACGGCGCTTTGGAGCTGATTAACCGATGGGGCGACCCGTACGCCCGACGGTGGGGGACCGACAGATTCGCTGTACAACGTCTCCGATATGGCTCGCGAGGAGATCGTCGATATGCCCGGCACTGCATCTGGTGCCCTGGCGTCTGAACCGATGCCCGGTCGCTGCATTGACCTCGCCTCTCCGGCACCGGCCGGGCCCACCCCGACGGAAGATCGGCCGCGGCCGCGGGGTGCAACAATCTCGACCTGACGCGCTCAGTGATGCGCCGAGGACGAGAGCGAGGGCGGCGGGGGGCCGTACGCGGTGAGGAACCTGTCCCGGAAGGCATCCATCGGCCAGACCGGTGCGCCGGCTTCCGGCCGCAGCCCCTCCTGCCAGCCCCAGTCCGCCGCCCGATCCATCACCGCCCGGTCGGCGGCGATGATGCTCACCGGCACGTCGTGGCTCACCCCTTCACCGGAAACGATGCTCGCCGGTTGGTGGTCGCCCAGGACCACGAGCACGAGATCCTGGTCGCCGAGCTGCTGCACGAACGAGGTCACCGCGTCGAGTGAGTACGCGATGGACTCGGCGTAAGCGGCCTTCACCAGGTCGGGGTTCCGCCATACCTCCTGCGGCGACTTGCCCTCGGCCGGCATCGGGTCGAAGACCGAGCCGTCGCCGACCCGGCTCCAGTCGACGAGCCGGGGCAGCGGCGCCCAGGGGGTGTGGCTGGAGACCAGGTCGATCTCGGCCATGACAGGGGGCCGGTTCGGCTGCTCGAGCTCTAGGCGCTGGAGGGCGGCCAGGGTGTACTGGTCCGGCATCGAGGCGTAGCTGAACCGCGGCCCGGCATACCCCACGTTCCGGCGGTCGTAGCCCTGGTCGTAGTGGTAGTACGTCGCCGCCACCGGCCAGCCCTCCTCGTTGGCTGGTGCGTCGGCGACGGTTCTCCAGCCCGCACGACCGAACGCATCGGTGAGGGTGAGTCGGTCGAGGGTGACGAGGTGGTCGTACCGCGGCTGGTTGTCCACCCACAGACCAGACTGCAGGGTGATGTGAGCCAGCCAGCTGAGGCCCCCAAATGTCGGCGAGGTGAGAAAGCCGCTCCGCGAAGAGAACCCGGCCTTTTGCAGCCGCCGCTCCCCGGCATCGAGCGCAGACTCGACCACAGGGAGGTCGAGCGCCGTGCGTCCGTAGCTCTCGACGAAGACCAGGAGAACGTCCTTGCCCCGCAGGCCGGTCAGGAGGTTACTGTCCGGCGTGTTGCGGAAGGGATCCTGCTCGAGCGCCCGCACGAACTCCCGCTGGTCGCGGAGGTCGTCGCGGACCTGCGTGGCGTGGGTGTAGGCGAGCCGGGCCGACGCGGTGGAGGCGATTGGTCCTGCCGGCCCCAGCTGGGCGCCGGACAACGTGGTGACCATCGCGATCGCGGTCAGAAGGGCGAGCATCCGGATCGACAGCCGCCGGTGTGTTGCCACGAGCCGGGTCAGGCGCACCGCGGACAGCGGCAGCAAGGCGATCAGCGCGACGACGAGAAGCCCAGCTCCGATCTGGACGACGAGGGCGCCCGCGCGGCCGACCGAGTCGCCGAGCAGCCCGACCGCGGAGCCGGCGTACGCCGTGTCATAGAGGGGGTGGAACGGGCGGTCGAAGGCGAAGTGGAAGCCCATATCGAGCAGCCGCAGAATCGTCAGCGCGCCGAGTCCGAATCCGCCGAAGAGGGCGAGGATCCGTGCGGCCCTAGGTGGCAGTACCAGCACGAGGACAACGAAGAACAGGCCCTCGACCGGGATCCGGAGAAACGCGCTCGGCGCCAGGTCGTCGACCCGGTCCGGCACGAGGAGCGCGGCCCAGACCAGGAGCAGGGCCAGGGCCGAGGTTACGGTGCTGCGAGCGCCAGGTGGGCTTCCGGCGAGGGTGTGTCTCGAAAAGATGCCGGGAAGCAGCCGTGGTGTCCGCGCCCGATCCGGCACGGCGGAGGTGCGAGAGCGCAGTATGCCCCGCCGAGCGCCGACAACGCCGTCCGGTCGCGATGCGGTGCCGCAGCTGCGTCGGCGGGTTTGATAGGCATGCCGTCGGACCCAGAGCCCCCAGACGCTACGGCCGAACGACTCGACCAGCAGGCCCAGCGCGACAAGGAGCATCGCGGTGGTCACTGCGTCGGGCAGGATGTCGGCGGCCGCAACGGTCAGCACGACGCCCACGATCGCGGCGACCACCTTGGCCCATCGGCGGGGCGGCTCCGGACCGCGCAGCCACGGCAGCACCCAGCCGGCGGCCACGAACGCATACCGGGCCAGACCCATCGCGAGCACCCACCAACCGGACTCACGTGCGACGTACACGCTCAGGACCATGATCAGGAACGCGTCGACCTCCATGTCGAAGCGCGCCCCGAACGCCGAGGTGGTGTCGGTACGCCGAGCGACCTGGCCGTCGACACCGTCGAGCACCAGCGCCACCGTCGAGAGCGTCACGAGGATCGCCGCAGGCGCCTGGCCCCCAAAGGAGTCCACCGTGAGCGCCGCGACCCCAGAAGCGAGGACCCCGCGAGCCAGGGTCACGCGGTCCGCCGGCCCCAGTCCGACCTGGCGGTGACGCGTCAGCGCGCGAGCAAGCAGGGCGGCAAGGCCGGCTCCGCAGGCGACGCCCGCCAACCAGCCGGACGCGTCGAGGCCGGTGGTCGCCGCGAGCACACCGAGGAGCGCGAGCAGGCAGACGAAGCCGGTGAGCGGGCCGTTCGGCGCCCAACTGCGCACTTGACCAACCCGACGCACCGTGCCTCCGTATCTCAGGGGTACGAACAGTCATACGGTAAACGCGACGCTTCGATTCATCCGGGCGGGAAGAGGAGGGTGCCGGTGCCGACGGAAGCGCGCGCATTCTGGATCCCCGAACCCGGCCGGGGCGAGATTCGCACGGTCGCGCTGCCGGAGCCTGGTCCGGGCGAGGTGCTGGTACGGACGCTGCGGTCCGGGGTGAGCCGCGGCACCGAGGGACTCGTGTTCCGTGGCGGAGTCCCGCAGAGCCAGTACGACGTGATGCGGGCACCGTTCCAGGAGGGCGACTTCCCCGGCCCGGTGAAGTACGGCTACCTCAACGTCGGCGTCGTGGACCGCGGTCCCGAAGAGCTCCGGGGGCGCACCGTCTTCTGTCTCTTCCCCCACCAGACGGCGTACGTCGTGCCGGCCGACGCCGTGGCAGTGGTCCCCGACAACGTCCCACCAGAGCGTGCCGTTCTCGCCGGCACGGTGGAGACCGCGGTCAACGCCCTGTGGGACGCCGGGCCGCTGGTCGGCGACCGGATCACGGTCGTCGGCGCCGGCATGGTCGGGTGCTGCGTCGCCCGGCTGGTCGGTGGCGTGCCGGGAACGCAGGTGACGCTCGTCGACGTGGACGACACGCGTGCGCACATCGCAGCCTCCCTCGGCGTCGACTTCGCGCTGCCCGAGGACGCCCCCGGTGGTCAGGATCTGGTGTTCCACGCCAGCGCGACGTCAGCTGGGCTGCAGCTCTCCCTGGCCCTGCTCGCCGCGGACGGCATGGTCGTCGACCTCAGCTGGTACGGCGACCAGCCGGTCCAGCTGTTCCTCGGTGGCGCCTTCCACTCCGGACGCCTCGGCATCCGGGCCAGCCGGGTCGGCGATGTCGCGGTGGCCCGTCGCGGACGGCGTACCGCGGCTGAGCGGCTGGCGCTCGCGCTGGACCTCCTTCAGGATCCGTCCTTCGACGCGCTGCTCACCGGCGCATCGACATTCGACGAGCTGCCCGACGTGATGGCCCGACTGTCCGACGGCCGGCTCCGTGCGCTCTGCCACACGCTGACCTACGACGAAGGGTAGGACCGATGTTCAGTGTCACCGTGCGCGACCACGTGATGATCGCGCACAGTCTCCGCGGCGAAGTGTTCGGTCCCGCGCAGCGCCTGCACGGAGCGACGTACGTCGTGGATGCGACCTTCTCCCGGGTCGAGCTCGACTCCGACGACATCGTGGTGGATATCGGCGGGGCCACCGAGGTACTGCGTGGCGTCCTGGCGGACCTCAACTACCGCAACCTAGACGAGGTGCCGGAGCTCGCTGGGCGCAACACAACCACCGAGGTCCTCGCGAGGCTGGTCGCGGACCGGATCGCCGACCGTGTCGAGGGCGGCGAGCTCGGGGACTCCGCGAGTGGGCTGGCGCGGATCGCGGTGACCCTGCGCGAGTCGCACATCGCGTGGGCGAGCTACGAAAGGTCGCTGTGAAAAATGTCGTTGTGAACGAGGTGCACGTCGTGGTCCCCGACGGGATCGACGACCCGCGGCGGCCGAGCGGCGGCAACGTGTACGACCGTCGGGCCTGTCGCGGGCTTGCCGCGCTTGGCTGGTCGGTCCACGAGCACAACGTGTCCGGCCGGTGGCCCCGGCCCGACGCGTCGGGGCGCGCGGCGGTTGCTGCGGCGCTGGCCCGGGTGCCTTCTGGCTCACTGGTTCTCGTCGACGGCCTGGTCGCGTCGGTGGTGCCGGAGGCGCTGGAGCCGGAAGCCGGCCGGCTGCGCCTCGTCGTACTCTTGCACATGCCGCGGGACGAGCCGCGCGAGGTCGCGGCGCTGTCGGCGGCGTCCGCGATCGTGGCCACGAGCGAGTGGACCCGGCGGTGGCTGAGCGATCACTACGCGCTGCCCGGGAATCCCGTGTACGTCGTGCAGCCGGGCGTCGACGCAGCCGAAGTGGCCGCCGGTACCCCGTCTGGCGGGCGGCTGCTCTGCGTCGGAGGCGTCACCCCGCTCAAGGGCCATGACCTCCTGCTCGACGCATTGGCCACGGTCGACGACCGCGCCTGGAAATGCGTCTGCGTCGGCGCGCTGGACCTCGACCAGGGGTTCGTCGCACACCTGCGACGGCTCGCCGAGGACAGGGGCCTCAGCGATCGGGTGTGCTTCACCGGCCCGCTCACGCACAACGAGCTCGACCGCGCGTACGCAGAGGCGGACGCCCTGGTGGTGGCCTCGCGCGCGGAGACGTACGGCATGGTCGTCACCGAGGCGCTTGCCCGCGGGCTTCCGGTCATCGCCGGGGAGGTCGGTGGCGTACCTGAGGCCCTCGGCCACGCAGCCGATGGCAGCCGGCCCGGCCTGCTGTTCCCGCCCGGCGACTCGCAGACTCTCGGGCAGACGTTGAGTCACTGGCTGGGCGACCCCCGGGAGCGCGACCGACTCCGCGCGGCGGCCCGGTCCCGGCGACAGAGACTCTCGGACTGGGCGCAGACCTCGCGCGAGATGTCGGCCGTGCTGTCCGAAGTCGCCGGGTGACCGGGATGAACCGGCAGCCGTGTGATCGCCGTACCACTGTCGAGGGATACAACGAGGAGATCGGAGGCACCGCCATCAGCCGAAGCATCTGGACCTGGGCGCGCCTGGCGGGTGGCGCTGCGATCCTCGCCGTCCTGGTCTGGCGGGTGGGCGCCGGCCCATTCGTGGACGGGCTCAGACTGACGACTGCCTGGGCGCTCGCCGCCGCGCTGGCGATCACGTCGCTGACAACGTTGTGCTGTGCGTGGCGGTGGAGCCTTGTCGCGGGCGGACTTGGCGTCGATGTACCTCTGCGGACGGCGGTGAGTGCCTACTACCGGTCCTTGTTCCTCAACTCCATGCTTCCTGGCGGGGTGCTGGGCGACGTGCACCGGGGCGTGCTCCACGGGCGTGCCGTCGGCGATCTGGGGCGGGGCCTGCGGTCGGTCGCGTGGGAGCGTGCGTCGGGGCAGGCCGTGCAGGCGGTGTTGACCGTCGCCGTCCTGCTCCTCTCGGCCCCGCCCGCAGGCTCTCTTCGTCTCGTGGTTGCCTGGATGGTCGCGGCCGTCGCCGGCGTTGCGCTGGTCGTCGTACTCCTGCGTCTGAGCCCAGGGCGCCTTCCGACCCGGGTCGCACGCACCGTCACCAGCGACCTCCGCGGCTCGGTCCTCTCGCCGCGGGCCTGGCCGGGCATCGTGCTCGCCTCCACCGTCGCCGTGATGGGCCACATCGCGGTTTTCGTGGTCGCGGTGCAGGTGACCGGGACGGAGCTGCCGCTGGGTCGGCTGCTCCCACTTGCACTGGTCGTGCTGCTGGCCTCGGCTGTACCGGCGAACATCGCCGGCTGGGGCCCGCGCGAGGGTGCGGCCGCGTGGGCGTTCGGCGCAGTCGGGCTGAGCGCTGCTGAGGGCGTCACCGTTGCGGTGGTGTACGGCGTGCTCGCGCTCGTCGCCACCCTGCCCGGTGCCGTCATGCTGGTGGCCGGGCGAGGGCGCCGTCGGGACGGCGCGTGCGAGCTGACTGGGGCGCAGGCGGAGCGAGTCGGGGGCGTCGTACATGCCTGAACGCCCGTACACACTGCTCAGCTGCGGCATGTCGATCGACGGCTACATCGACACCGCGACCGACGAACGTCTCGTGCTGTCCAACGATGCCGACCTCGACCGGGTCGACGCCGTGCGTGCGGACAGCGACGCGATCCTCGTGGGCGCCGCAACCGTCCGTAACGACAACCCCCGGCTGCTGGTGCGTGCGCCGTCGCGCCGCGCCGAGCGCATCGCCCGCGGCGTGCCGCCAACTCCGATCAAGGTGACCGTCACCAGTCGCGCTCAGCTGGACCCGTGCGCCGCCTTCTTCGCCACCGGTGACACCGACAAGCTGGTCTACTGTCCCACCGACGCGGTGGCGGAGGCTCGGAGCCGGCTCGGGGCGGTCGCCACGGTCGTCGACGGCGGTCGGCCGATCGAAATGTGCCGGATCAGCGAGGACCTGCGTGCCCGCGGCGTCAGGCGGCTGATGGTCGAGGGGGGCGGGAAGGTCCTCACCCAGTTCCTCACGGCCGGCCTTGCGGACGAGCTGCACCTGGTCGTGGCGCCTTTCTTCGTGGGCGACTCCCGGGCGCAGCGGTTCGTCGGCGATGGAAGCTTCCCGTGGAACCCAGACCGCCGTGCGAAGCTGGCTGAGGTGCAACAGTTCGGCAACGTCGTACTCCTGCGCTACGCGCTCTCGGACCGTTTCGACCAGGACTGAATCAAAGCACGATGCATCTGCCCGCGACGACGATCAGTACCCAGGTCATGCTGCCGCTGCGGTTCGCTGACGGATTCGGCACGACCGCGCGGGTCTACACCTTCGAGGGGCTCGCCGACGGCCGGGGAGCATCTCGCCCTCGGCCTGGCCGTCGGCGGCGGTGTCTGCGGATCCGGAGGTCCCGCCGCTGGTCCTCGACGCCGAGGCGTAGGGCACGGACTGCCCGTCGACTTCTGAGCTGTCATCTCGGCACCGCCAGCAGATCCTGGTGGTGCACGGTGACAGACAGGTGGCCGGCGGCTGCCTCGGTCAGGCGTCGCCTTGCATACGACGGAGCGTCGGCCCGCAGCTCGGGTCGCTGCTCGCATGCCGCGGCCAGCCAGCCGGTGAACCACGCGGCCGCGAGAGCGGCATGACCGGGGCCGAGCCGCCACGGGCTCGGGCGGACCAGGACTTCGAGACCCAGCCGGGTGAAGCTGTCGACCGCGGCGCCGACCGCGTCGGGACCGAGCAGCTTTCCGGCGCTTGTGGTCCGTCGCTGGTGGGCGTTGAACGCGTCTGTGACGCTTTGGTCGAACGGCTCGGCGGGCGTGACCTCGACACGGCCTGTGACGCTGAGGGCGATCAGCACCGGGCAGTCCGCCCCGGCACAGGTGGCGACGAGTCGTTCGAGCTCCTCGGCGGTCATCGTGTCCAGCAGCGCCGACGCGGTGATGAGAGCTGCGCCCGCCAGCTCCACGAGCTCCATCCGGGTGATGTCGCGCCGACGGGCCTCCATCGTGACCGGCGTGCCGTCGGAGGCCCTGTCGGGCGGGTCTGCGGCGGCGAGGGTGAGCAGATTGTCGTCCCTGTCGTACATGACCCAGTGTTGGGGTCCGGGCAACCGCACCGCGAGCCAGTGGGCCATCGACCCGGTGCCGCACCCGAGGTCGTGAATGGTGGCCCCGCCGTGGGTCGGCAGGTACGACCGGACCTTCTCGACGAGCTCGGACGAGCGGGCTTCCGCGTCGGCCCGCTCCCGCAACCTCAGCCACTCGGCGCTGGCCCGCACCGGTCCGGTCGTCATGCCGCCTCCGCCAACGCCTGACCCCTCACGAGCCGCTCACCTCGCCCTCCAGTGGACCGGACGTTAGCAATGCGCGTAGTACATGTGTGCTTATGGACACGCCCAACGTTCCTGACCGTCAACTGCATACCCACGGGGGTTGCCATGAACCAGGATGAGCGCGCCCCCTCCGACCGGGCCTTGCACCGAGCCCGATTGTCGGCGTACCCCTGGCGACTTCGTCGGTCAGGAAGGCTTCATGCGCGCCAGCGAAATCCTGGCCCTGGCGGTGGAGGCCCGGGGTAGGCGTGGATGGCCAGCGGACAGCGCGGCGCGAACGGGCACCCCGGCGGCAGCGCGGCCAGCGGCGGCGGCGCGCCGGGGATCGGCACCCGCCTCAGGGGCGCATTCCGTCACGTCGCAGACCGCTGGCCAGTTCGATGTGCACCTCGCAGGCAATGGGGGAGCAACGTTCACGGCACCAACCCAGCCGGGCGAGTATGCCTTCTGCTGCACCTAACACCCGTCGATGAAGGGCACGCTGATGGTCCAGTAGCCCACCTTCAGGTGGCGCGCGAGACCCGCCTCACGCCGACCGCCGCGTCATGCCCAGCGCGACGCCGATGCGTGCCCGGGACATCCCATGGTCGCGCAGTTCGCGCACGCGATCGCGAAGTCCCGCTTCGATATTCGTCGCCGATGTGGACGGGATCCGTTCCAGCAGTTCGTCATCCCACATCAAGGTCCACTCCGGTAGCGACGGCGCGGCAACCCCCACCTGGGGGAGAACACCGACTTCAAGCACGACCGCGTCGGACGCAGCCTCGCAATCAGAGGCGCCGCCGCCAAGCTAATCATCGAACACAAACAGCATATGCGGGAACGCTTCCCGGACACAGCGCTGGCCGACCTTGCGCTACTTCCATGAGCCGGCATGTTGGCGCCGTGGTTCACGGAGCCGGCGAGGTGGCGGCCGTCCCTGGCCGCCTTGCCATGGCCCTCCGGCCCACGACGCAGAGGATGGCCAGGCAGTGAACTGTTGTCAGCCCCGCGTCGTGAATAACGTAAGCGGACCATCCCATGGCCGCGCGAGCGGAAGGACTTCTCTACACCAGGGGGCCAACACGCCCTCGCCCTGAAAGAGCCGACACTGCAATGAGATCAACGGTTATCGCGGTGGCGATCCGGCTGGCCACCAGCGCCTCGCTCGCGGTAAGCGGCGTCATTCACGCCTACCTGTATGTCAACGGCTACCGCGACATCCCCATCGTCGGCCCAGGGTTCTTGGGGCAGGCCATCGTCTTTTGTGGCCTGGCCCTGCTGATCCTCGCCGGCGGACCGGATTGGCTGCGGTGGGTCGCGGGCGTGCTTTCCGCCGGCGCACTGGTCGCGTTCGCGCTGTCGCGCACCGTCGGGCTCTTCGGATTCGCCGAACGGGGATGGAACCCAGCACCGCAGGCGGCGGTCAGCGTGATCGCCGAAGTGCTCACCGTGGTATTCGTTGCGGCCTCTGTGCTGAGCAGCCGCACCAAAACCCCATTACCCTAACAGCGCTCACACCAGGCCGCGGGTGTGACAGCGGCACAATCGGTCGCTCACCCACAGCGTCGATCAGCTTCACCGATCCGCCGGAATCGTTGCCACTGCGCCGTTCGGGCAACGCGAAGGCGGGCGGGTGATCCACGCCCCGGCGGTCGTCTGGATTAGCTCACCGAGCACGGCGTGAAGCCTATGACGTTGGGCATCAATACCAGTAGCGGCGGCCACCGACTGGGGCGGCCCATACGGCCTAGTACCAACAGCACGAGACCGATGACGAGGAGGATCCAGCCGATAGTGGCGATGATTCCTGGCGCAGGAAGTAGGTAGCCGACGAGGATGAGGATGACACCGAGAACGATCACGGATTCGGCTTATGCTGCACGGGTTGGTGTTGGCGGCGCAAAACAATCCCGTGATCGCAGGGATGAAGGGGCGCAACCCGTTCGGGTGGGGGATCCTCGGTTTGTTCTTCAGCATCTTGACGCTGATCGTCATCGTGGTCATCCCCAGCAAGAACAAGAAATAGTGCGCCTTGCCGATAATCAATCTGTGGTTCGAGGTGTCCCTTAAGGTGTCAGGAGCCTCCGCGATAAGGTCAGCGCCGAGTCAGCTGGCTTGGGTGGAGATAGGCACGGTCGCTGGCCCGTCAAGCGTCGTGCAGTCAGTGTTCAGCGGCGGCCCGAATACCGTCTCATCACACACCCGGCATATCCATTTGGTGTGTCCGCCGCCGTGGCCGAGGCAGGCGACATGCCCGACGAGCACTTGGTTCGGGCCGAGGGGGTGACCGTTGGTTATCTAGTCGACCCAAGCGGAACCTGGTCTTTTGGCTCGTGGACTGTCCACGATTGTCAGTTGTTTTGGCCGGGTGCGGCCGCGGATCGACGGGTTGTCTCGCGGCGCAAGAATAATCGGGTGCCCCTGTTGACTGGCGTACACCACGTGGCTGTGCCGACCACCGATCCGCTGGCTGGCAGCGACTGGTATGTACGGGTATTCGATTTCGCCGCTGTCTTGATCGCGGAACGCGAAAGCGAGGTGGTGGCCGTGCTGCTGCAGCATCCGTGCGGTGTCCGTCTGCTATTGGGGCGCACTGCCGCGCCGCTGGCTGCATGGCGCGAATACCCGTTGTTCGGTCTGACTGTTGGGAGCTACACCGAGCTGCAGCACTGGGTAGAACGCCTCACCTCGTTCGATGTCGAACACGGCGCTGTGCGCCAGGCGCATCGGGGCTGGGCGGTGACCGTTACCGGCCCAGACCTAGTCCGTATCCAGCTCCAAACGGACGAGGGACCCAGCGGCGAAGACGAGTAGGTGCTCAGCCGTGGCCGGATGAGCCGCCGACGCCAATCCGCACCGCTGATGATCGAGCACGCGCCGGTACGTTATGACCAAACCACTGACAAACCGCCGCATAACTCGTCATTGATTATCAACGACGCACATACCTGACTTCACCTGACACCTGTTGAACGTAACTCTGGATGACCACCAGCGCTGGGCGCTTCGTCATCGAGACTTCAGACGATGACGACTGGGCTTCTGCGATCGCGTGCATTATCAACGTGCCGATGACCGATACCCACGCTCTCGATGAAAGGTGTTGCGCAGCAAGGGAGTCACACACGTCTGCACGGACCGCGCGCCACGACGGTAGGGTCGGAGGGTCATTACCGTTCTAAGGCCCATCGGACAGAACGCTCGGCGCGGCCACTTTGCTGGGCCCGTGGGTGACCTTGAAGTGACCTCGGCCTCTGAACTGGGATGCTCGGCGAGGAGACGATCACGACACGAGCCAGACACCATGTCGTCCAGGAGGACAACGTGATCGAGAAGCTGCAGGACTTTCCCGACAACGTCGCCGCATATGCGTGCCACGGGCATCTGACGAAGGCCGATTACGCAGCAGTGATACCGCACATCCAAGACAAACTTGCTCGGCACAAGAAGCTGGCGGCCTACACCGAGCTCGCGCCCGATTTCGCGTGAATCGATCCCGGCGCCAGGTGGGACCATACGAAGTTCGGCTTCGGTCACCTCTTCGACTTTGAACGCGGCGCGTTCGTCAGTGACGTGACCTGGATGAATCGGGCAGTGCAAGTCTTCGCCTTGTTCATACCTGGGCAGTGCGTGCGTTCCCGACCGCTGAAGCCAGCAAGGCGCGCGAATGGCTTGTTGAAAACCAGCAGTAGCTGAGATAGCGCTATCCAAGAGTGCAAGCGCTGCCAAAGGGTCTTAAGGACCGCATCACGTCGATGCTGATCACCGCGCCCTCCACCCGCGGTTCACCAGTGGACCACAGGTTTCCGTCCGGGCCCACGACCGTCATTGCGGCGAACACCGTCTGCAGATGTTCGTTGAACGTTTGCGCTCACGTGGGCTGGTCCGGTCGGCGATGTCGCATCGACTGCCGGGTCGGTGGCAATGCGAACGGCGTGCGCCGACGCCGTGGGCTTGGGCCGTTAGCGCCCACCGTCCTGGGGTAACGCATCCTCCAGACCGGCGCTACCGGGCGGGATCGTCGGCAACCTCGATGTCACCAGCATTCGCTGCCGCGCGCAGTTGGTAGAAGTCGTCGAGCGACTTGTCGGCGTATGCGTACGACCACTCGACGATCGCATCGTGCACGGTGTCGTTGGTGCCGGCATATCCGCGCAGAATCGACGCATTTGCGCTCTGCGAGTGCGCCCGGGCCAGGAGCACGCACATGCGGTGACGTATTGGCCGAAGGTGGATGCCGACATGCCTTCTGTTTCGATCGTGCCCTTCATATCGTGGAACTGGCGGACATAAAAGTCGCGGCCATCCTTGCGGACGGTCCCGAGGAACACATCCGACATCGCCTGCAGTATCCGCTGACCGTCGATGACGCGCACACCCTCGCCCAGTGCTTGGACGGACGCGGTCAGCGTGTCGGGTTGGCGCCAGCCGCCGTATTCCTCCAACACGGACCGATTTGCCTCCTTGATCTGCAGGATCAGTGGCGCGCCGTCGGGGCCGACCAGGACGACTAAGTAACACCGGGTGCCAACACTGCCGACGCCAACCACCCGCAGTGCGATATCGGTGACGCGGAAGTGCGACAGAAGCAGCGCGACATCAGCCGGCACTCCGGCCAGGTACTCCTGAAACGACTCGATCAGTTGGGTTTCAACGTCGATGCCGACGTGTTGAAGCACCGGGGGCATTTCGCGCAGGCGCAGGGTGCCGTCAGGCCCAGTCTCCATGATGCGCTTGAAGACACGCGTCGATGTGCGGGTGCGTGCCCGGCTTATCGTTTGCTGGATCACTCCGAGCAGGCCGCCGGATATGGTGTCGACGTAGCGTTCCGGTTCCACCCGCAGGTAATAGCGGTCGAGAACATCAATATCGAGCATCGCGTGCAGACTGGTCTGATAGCCCGCCAAGGCCGGTTCGACGGCACGGCGGATCGCTTTGGGGCGATAGCCGGCGTGGCGGCCCTCGACGATCGCACTGGTCATCAGGCGCTTGACATCCCACTCGGCGGGGGCGACTGCAGCTTCGTCAAAATCGTTGAGGTCGAAGACCAGTGAGCGGTGCGGCGCGGCATACATGCCGAAATTTGACACGTGCGCATCACCGCAGCACATGATTTCGATCCCACTCGACGGGCTTGCGGCCAGGTCTGCGGCCATGACCGCGGCGGAGCCGCGGTAGAACGAGAAGGGGTCGGTGAGCATCCGGGCAAACCGCAGCGGGACGAGTTCGCTTAGCCGGTCGGCGTTTTGGGCGACCAGAATCTCGGTGGCCGTTCGCGGGGAAGCAGTCAGTTGGGCCAATGCGCGCCGTGGGAGCGTCTTTCGGAGCGCCCGACCCCGCGCCATGTCCTCGCTTGGGACTTCGAGATCGATCAGGCGTTCACGCAACGCCCGTTGAGGCTGCTGGTCAGTCACGTGGGGAGTCAGCACCATTACAGTTTGCTCGTTCCCAGGATGAGAAGATAGACGCGGACAATCGCGGCTGTACCGGCAACCACAAGCCGATGATGGTTGGTTGACCACAGGTAAATTTCGTCGACGCGCTGGCGCGTCGCCTCCGGGGCTCGCAAGAAGCTCACCAAGAAGATCTCGGTGAGGAGGAACGCTACGACATTGAAGACGATGAGTGCTGCGACTGCCGACGCAGCTCCAGGCCCTGCGTTGAGGATTGCGGCTATCGCGGCAACGTAATACGCGCTCGGCATACCGATCGCGACGCCGGCGACGCAGGCGACCCACACCGACTTTGTCTTGAGTGCTTTCCCCTCCGGATCAATGACGCATCATCATGCATCCAGTCGATGCGAGGGACGCCCTAGTACTCTAAAGGGTTCAGGCGCAAGGAGTTTCGGCTGTGAGTTAGCAACTAAATTGCCATGCGAATCACGTACTGACCGCAATAAAGATCATCGAATTGCGGGACTAACGCTCAGCCTAAGATGCGCGCTTTTTGCGTCTGAAACTCCGCCTCGGTCAACACGCCGCTATCGCGAAGCTTGCCGAGCCGTTCCAGCTGAACGAGCATCTCATCGGTGGATACGGCTGAAGTCGGCGGCGGCATTGAGGGATGTGTGGGGTTGGCAGTCCCAGGCGCCGCAGCGGCTTGTGTCGACGGGCTATGCGTTGCCGCTTGATCCGGGGCCGCCCACCGAGCCTGCTGTCGTCGCTGCACCCGGCCGTGCACAGAGCTGGCGACGGCGGCGCGCGCGGCGGTCTTTAGCAAGCCCATTAGATGACCTCCTCCAGCGTTGCGTCCAGGTCATCGACAGCAACCGGTCCCTCGAGAACAATTCGTGCCCCCGCCCGTTCCCACGCATCGATGATGCCGAGAATCGATAACTCTTCGTAGACCAATACCGCGGCGGAAGCGCCTGGCGCCAAGCCGGCCGCGACTGTTTCCAAATCGGCGCGATCGAGCAGCCTCGACGACGCGCCATCGAACCCCGCCAGGTCGGCACTAACCTCGCTTGCCGTGATCGTGCGGCCCCCGCCGTCCGTGTTTGTCACAAACTCGAGATCCAGGACTCGGATCAGACCTGCGTCAACGAGGCCGAGCAGACGGTCGAAGCCGTCGCGCAGATTCGAGGGAGTCGAGAACTCAACCACGACATAATCGACCGGACCCAAATGGTCGTGCTGCACGCCTACGTTCTACCACCATGATGGTCAATCAATTGCGGTTCTCAACGATTTCAGAACGGGATCCGGTGCGGGGCGTCGGCTGGGCATATTGACGCCGCAAGTGCGGCAGGGGAATTGGTCAGACGCCAGCAGACGATAACGCCGCCGGTCGGACGCATACCGAGCGTGCTGGCACGACCGGCACGTTTCTGTGCACTCACTGTGACTTAGCTTGCGCAAACCCAAAGGGAGACAGAACGACAAATGGCGTGGCGACGCAGCGTGTACGATCACCCGTCTCAACGAGCGGTCGAGGAGTGGTTCGAGACGACAAACCATGACCTCGAATCCGACAACACCGGCGACATTTCATGGGTGCCATTGGCGGGACGGCACAGGATGCAGGCGGCACAGTCATTCCACTCCTTCGGTTAGCGGCTGGAAGCGACCCATCCAGCCACTACAGCTACGACAGCAATGTGGCGAACTCACGCCATGTGGCCGTCGGAGACCGCCTGGTGTTCTGGGACGAGGTGAGCCTGATCGGTGCGTCAACATTGGCGAGCATCGACCAGAGGGCGGGAACGAAGAAGATCAGCCGATGCCCGGAATGCTCGACCACGAACATCGCGGCAAGAAAAACCAAGTCTCCCCGGTTCCGCTGCGATGACGCATGAACGCCCCACCCCAGCAGGTGTCCCCCGCGGACCAGATTGTCGACGGCGGCACGCATGAGCGGTACGGCGTTTTCGCGATCTCCCCGCCGAGCCCTCTCACGCGTTGCTAGTCAGGTGGCCGCATATCAAGGCCATCACAACTAGATACCGAAACTAATGCTGGCGTGGCGCAAAAACAGTCGGGCGCAAATGATGGCGAAGCAGCGTGTAGCGGTTGTCGACGAAGCAGACCGCGCCACGCCGCTCGACCATCGTTGATATCGCCGCGCCGATCAAAGATCTCGCACCGCATCACAGAAAGTAGGCGCACCATGACGGCAGATTGGACCCCTGCTCAGATTCCCTCCGATTCGAACAGCAGTCGCATGCTGAGCACCGCACAGGGCATCTTGATCGGCATTCGCCGGTGCGATTCAGAGGCGGCGTTCAATGAGCTGCTGGGCGCTGCCCAGCGAAATCGCGTAACGGTGTTCGCGATGGCATGGGCGCTTGTCCACCTCGCCAGCCACGGCGACAAGACGATGGAAAGCTGTTCCGCTCGAACTGCGGCACGCCGCGAATGGGGTCGGCTTTTCGCCGCGTCCGCGGAGTCAACCGCCTGACGCTGATTCGTGAACTGCCCTCGGCGGAACATCACCTGGGTCGTGCGGACCGACACCTGGACGTGGCCAGGTCACGGATTGCGACTTCTGGTTTCCCGATGTCGAGGTGCCCGTCTGGTTTGGGCAGATGCGCACCCGACAAACAGCTGCCGGTGCTGACGATGGTCTGTGGCGACGATGTTGGCACGGCCTGGACATATGTCACCGGTATCGACCTGCCGGCACAGTGCTCAATGGAGCTGCAGGCGGTGGACTGGCTGGGCGATACAGACGGCGTCACGGTCGGCGCCCGTTTCCGTGGCCGCAGTAGCCATGAAGCGTTCGGCGACTGGAAGGCCGTGTGCGAGGTCGTCGAAGTCGAAGACCAACGCCGCTGGGGTCTGGAGCGTCATCGGCCCCGACCCTGTCGGGGCGAAGTGGGGTTTCGAGGTGGAACCGGCCAGCGACGGCGTGCTGAGCCGCCAGCCGGATGGGTCCGGGACCGTCGGGACTCACTCCGGCAATCCTTGCCCAACCCGACAGGAAGCCAGGGAAATCGTGCGTCGGTTGTCGGAATGGCA
>CAVOSY010000016.1:0-198707 GCA_963698965.1 uncultured Actinomycetota bacterium | reverse complement strand
ACCACCCCGAGCACGTCGACCCGCGGTGGACCGTCCGCCGGACTGGGCCGTGGTGATGAGGTGTGGTCACGGCTGGTCAGCCTCTTCTCGATCCACCGGTAGGTGGGGCCGAGCCCGTCGCGCAGGGACGTCGTCGGCTCCCACCCGAGGACCTTGCGCAGCAGCGAGTTGTCGGAGTTGCGTCCGCGCACCCCCTGCGGACCCGGAATCGTGCTTCAGGCCGATGTCCCGCTTGCCGGCCACTTCGGCGACGAGGTGCGCCAGCTCGTTTGATGGACACCATTTCGTCGGTGCCGAGGTTGAGCGGCTTGGCGTAGTCGGACTGCATGATGCGGTAGATGCCCTCGACGCAGTCGTCGATGTAGCAGAACGACCGCGTCTGCTCCCCGTCGCCCCAGATCTCGATGCTGCCGCCGTCCTCGGCGAGCGCGACCTTCCGGCAGATCGCCGCCGGAGCCTTCTCCCGGCCGCCGTCGTACGTGCCGAGCGGCCCGTAGATGTTGTGGAACCGGACGATGCGTGTCTGCATCGAGTACTCGCTCGGCGTAGTACGAGCACAGCAGCTCGGTGAACAGCTTCTCCCACCCGTAGGCGTCCTGCGGCTCGGCCGGGTAGGCGTCGCTCTCCTTCAGCGGCACCACGTCGGGCTCGGTCTGCCGGTACTCCGGATAGATGCAGGCCGAGGAGCTGTACAGGTATCGCCGCACGCCGTTGATCCGTGCGGCCTCGAGCGTGTGCAGGTTGATGAGCGCGTTGTTGCTGCAGGATCTCCGCGTGGTGCGTCGAGATGTACCCGATTCCTCCCATGTCCGCGGCGAGCGCGTACACCTGGTCGACGCCGCGCGTGGCCTGCAGCGCGGCGTCCCACCGGCGCAGGTCCAGCAGCTCGAACTCGTCGGCGTCCACCTCGGTGTACTCCGGGTACTTCAGGTCGACTCCGCGGACCCAGTACCCCTCCTGCTTCAGGAAGGTGACGAGGTGGTGTCCGATGAAACCCCCCGCTCCCGTGACACACACTCGCTTCATCGCAGCCGTCCTTCCGGTGCAGGTGCCGTGCTCACGTAGTCCTGTCACTGTTGTCTGTCGTCGCGTCATCGGCCCGGCAGTCGCCGCGGCCGCAGTCCTCGGCGTCACGAAAGTCATCACACCCAGGTCCAGCCGTCGGGCGAACCGCGTCGCCCTCGTCAGCGCGTCGAAAAGGTCGTGCGTCATAAGCGCCCGCCTTCAGGACCGCGAACACGGTCTTCCAGATGATCAGAGCGTCGAGCGCGAGCGACCACTGCTCGACGTAGCGCAGATCGAGACGAACCGACTCCTCCCAGTCCAGGTCGGAGCGACCGCTGATCTGCCACAGACCGGTCAGGCCCGGCTTCACGAACAATCGTCGTCGTGCCTCGCCGTCGTACGGCCGATCGGTGACCGGCAGCGGACGCGGGCCGACCAGCGACATCTGACCGCGCAGCACGTTGACCAACTGGGGCAGCTCGTCGAGCGACGTGCGACGCAGCCAACGCCCCAGCCGGGTGACCCGAGGATCGACGGCCATCTTGAACAGCTCCCCGGTCGCGTGCCGGTTCAGCTCGTCGAGACTGGACCGCAGCTCCTCGGCGTTGCGGACCATCGTGCGGAACTTCCACATCGTGAACTCGCGCCCCTGCCACCCGGTCCGGGTCTGCCGGAAGATCGCCGGCCCGGGGCTGCTGAGCCGGATGGCCAGCGCGATCGCCACCAGCAGCGGCGCGAGAACGATCAGCGCGATCAGCGCCACCAGCCGGTCGAGGAGCGCCTTCGCCACGCGGCGGCCACCCGCCAGTTGTGGTTCGTCGACGTGCAGCAACGGCAACCCGCAGACCGGCCGGATGGCGATCCGGGGACCGGCGACGTCGATCAGCGCCGGGGCCACGAGCAGGTCGATCCCCGACTTGGCCAGACTCCAGGACAGCATCCGCAGGGCGGGACCGTCCATCTCCGGGCACGGCAGCACGGCCACGGCGTCGGCGGAGGTCACCCGGAGCGCGAAGTCGACGTCCTCGAAGCCGCCCAGGACCGGCACACCCAGCGCATCAGGTCCGTGGAGTCCTCCCCCGTCGGGGACGCACGCCCCCACGATCCGCATCCCGTGGTGGGTGTCGTCGCGCATCTGCCGGACCAGCTCAGCACCCGTTCGCCCGTGGCCCACCAGAAGGACGTCGCTCATGAAGAGTACCCTCGGCGACGCTCGCGGTGCACCCACTTGCGGACCAGGTAGCGCCCCAGCAGCGTCAGGGCCGTCGCCATCGGCAGAGCGATGAGGACGTAGCCGCGCGCGATCTCCGCCTTCGTCGCCCAGGAGGCGGTGGCGACGGTCGCGATGACGACGACCGCGGCCACGAGGACGCGACGGAACTCCTCGAATCCGACCGACAGGAAGCGGGCCTCGTAGGCACGAGCGGCCGCCATCGCCGCCAGCCACAGCAGGGGCAGACCCGCGCTGAGCGCCACGTACTCCCACCGCGGATCCTGCGCCGAGGATCACCCAACGGACGTCGTAGGCGGTCACCCCGGCCACCAGGGAGGCGACGGCATCGATCCCGATCACCGTGCGGACGTAACGTCGCTCCCACGCCCTGCGCGAGGAGCGGACCACGAGTGGCTGGCTCAGTATCGTCCGGCTCGCGCCCGCTCTGGCAACGCTCACGCCCCGGACCCCCTCCCCCGTGACTAACAACGAACCATCCCCCTTCGTCCTCGCACGACATCGCCGCGGCGCCGAGTCACACCAGCGGTCGCAAAGTTATCTGGATTAGCTCCAGCTTCTCATGCGGGACGCATCTCGCCCGCGATGCGCTGAACTTATCATCGGAAAACCGCATCCAGCAACCGAAAATGAGCAACATCTTGCAGATCTTTGCGAAATCAACATTAAGATAACCTCATTAGTTTGCTATATCATCCCAAATTCACGTATCTACCATGTCAATCCGCTAACTCATCGGTGCTGTGAGCCTGCCATAATCCCGTTCAAATGGCAACCGGTACAGTGTTAACGTCAGGCATAGCAATATTTGACGGCGGCGTCTCGCGGCTCGTCCCTGGCCACCTTTTAATGGGACGTCAGATGTGTGGCAGCAGTGGCCTGAATGTCGCGGTGTGAGAGATGGCAAACCACTTTGGAAACTTGCCGGAGCGACTATGCAGGCCCGCTTCGCGGCGGTTCAAGATCGTGGTCGACGTCGATCGACTTCCATCACCTGGGCCATAGCGGCCACACGAGATTCGACACCGCTCCTCGTCGTCAAGCCTGCAGACGATCGCTCATCCGGCTGAGGTGGGGGCGTCCACAAACGAGCTGCGCGCGTCAACCCTCTGACGTCGGGTCCATTGGGCTGTCGGCCTAGAGAACGCCCGGCAGCTTGGCGGGCACAACTGCCCCCGGCTGGAACAGGGGGATAGCTGGTTCACAGTCGTCTCGTGCGGCATGCAGCAGAGCGTCGACCTTGGCCGAGGAGAGCAGCAAGCTGGCCTTGCCGATCCAGCCGCAGGTGCAGCGCGCCTGATTCCTCGCCGAACCCGAACCACCACGACGACGCCTCGTCCGCCCCTTGAATCACCCATCGCTGCTAGGTCACCACCCTCGGTGGTGCTTGCAGCCGGGGTTGGTCTCCAAAGCCATGGCCGCCACCACCTTCGAATTGTCGTGGGTTTAGGAAACCACAGCTTCACAGGCGCTGCCCGTGCCCTCGGATGGATGTCACGGACCTCCTGGTTGAACTCACCTACTTGTCTGTGAAGGAATGGACCTAACCGAGGATCAGGCCCGAGGTCGGCACGCCGGTGCCGGCGGTGACGAGCACATGCTCGACGTCGTCGACCTGGTTGACCGACGTGCCGCGCAGCTGCCGCACGCCCTCGGCGATGCCGTTCATGCCGTGGATGTAGGCCTCGCCGAGCTGACCGCCGTGGGTGTTGATCGGCAGCCTGCCGCCGATCTCGATCGCGCCGTCGGCGATGAAGTCCTTGGCCTCACCCTTGCCGCAGAAGCCCAGCTCCTCCAGCTGGATCAGCGTGAACGGGGTGAAGTGGTCATACAGAATCGCGGTCTGGATGTCGGCCGGCTTCAGGCCCGACTGCTGCCACAGCTGCTTGCCGACCAGCCCCATCTCGGGCAGGCCCAGCTCCGGCCGGTAGTAGCTGACCATCGAATACTGGTTCGGGCTGGAGCCCTGCGACGCGGCCTCGATCACCGCGGGCCGGTGCTTGAGATCCTTGGCGCGTTCGACGGAGGTGATCACCAGCGCCACACCGCCGTCGGTCTCCTGGCAGCAGTCCAGCAGTCGCAGCGGTTCTGCGATCCACCGCGAATTCTGGTGGTCCTCAATGGTGATCGGCTTCTCGTAGAAGTACGCCTTCGGATTCTTGGCCGCGTGCTTGCGATCGGCCACCGAAACCGCACCGAAGTCCTTGCTCGTCGCCCCGGACAGGTGCATGTATCGGCGGGCGATCATCGCCACCTGCGCCGCGGGCGTCGAAAGGCCGTGCGGGTACGAGAACGAGTTGTCCACTCCCGTCGAGTCGGCGTTCTCCACCAGCCGCAGTTGCACCTGACCGAACCGCTGACCCGAGCGTTCGTTGAAAGCCCGATACGCGACAACGCAATCCGCGACGCCGGTCGCCACCGCGATGGCGGCCTGTTGCACCGTCGCGCAGGCGGCGCCGCCGCCGTGATGGATTTTGGAGAAGAACTTCAGATCTCCGATCCCGGTGGCACGCGCGATGGCCACCTCGGTGTTGGAATCCATCGTGAAGGTCACCATGCCGTCGACATCGGCAGGTGTCAGCCCGGCGTCGTCGAGCGCGTCCAGCACCGCCTCCGCGGCCAGCCGAAGCTCACTGCGGCCGGAGTTCTTCGAGAAGTCGGTGGCACCGATGCCGACGATCGCCGCCTTCCCTGACAGCTCACCCGGCATCAGGCGTTCCCTCCGAGCGCCAACGTCGCGGTGGCGATCACATGATCGCCAAGACTGTTGCTGCCAACGACTTTCAGCGTGATCAAGCCGTCATCTATTGCCGTCACCTCACCCCTGAACGTGACGGTGTCGTAGGCGTACCACGGCACACCGAGCCGCAGAGCGATCGATTTGATGACCGCGTTCGGTCCCGCCCAATCGGTGACATAGCGCTGCACCAGACCGGTGTCGGTGAGGATGTTGACGAAGATGTCCTTCGAACCCTTGGCCTGTGCCTTGTCGCGGTCGTGGTGGACGTCCTGATAATCGCGTGTTGCGATCGCCGTCGACACGATGAACGTCGGGTCGCCGTACAGCGACAACTCCGGAAGCTTGGTCCCCACCTCGACTGTCGGTGCGCTCATGCGCTCCGGCTCCCATGCGTACAGCGTCCACGCCGGACCCGAAGCACTCTCTGGAAAATCGATATACGTTGCGCGAACAGGCATTCCGATCTCCACCTTGGCCGGATCCACATTGCGGAGCTCACCGAGCATCCGCACCCCCTCTTCGAGTTCGACCAGCGCGATGACGAACGGCAGCGTGCGGCCGGGCACCTTCGGGGCGTGGTGCACGACGAAGCTGAACACCGTGCCCTTGCCGCTGGCCACCTGATATTCGATCGCCGCTTGCTTGTCCTGCCACAGCGCAGGCACCGGCGGATGCTGCAGGCTACCGTCGGGCCGCTTCTGGATCCGCAGCTCGTGCGCGTTGACGCCGTCCCAGAAGAACTTCGTGTCCCGCGACGACGCCGGACGCATCATCGAATCGGCGTCCAGGTCTTCGGGAACGGCCGCGGCCACTGGCTGATCTGTGTCTGCGGGCCGGAACTTCATGATGCGCCACATCATTTCGGCGACGTCCTCGTCGCCGACCTGCCAGGTGATCTTCTGGGTGATGAAGAAACCCTCGCCCAGCGCCGTCCGCTTCGGTCCCACGACGTCGGTCAACTCTGCCGAGACGCTGACCTCTTCACCGGGACGCAGGTACCGGTGGTAGGTCTGCTCACAGTTCGTCGCGACGACGCCGATATAGCCTGCGTCGTCGAACAATCCGAGGATCTTGCTCAGCGGGTCGTCGTCGGGCCGGACCCCGCCGAGGCCCATCATCGTCCACACCTGGATCATTGCCGGCGGGGCGACGATGCCTGGGTGGCCTGCGGCCTTCGCTGCGTCCTCGTCGACGTAGATGGGGTTCTCGTCGCCCATCGCGTCGAGCCAGTGGTCGACCATCGGCTGGTTGACGGGATGGCGCGCGACACGCGGCTTGCTCTTGCCCTCGGCCTTGACCCTCTCGGCCGCGGCCTGGATCTGTTCGACCGCACTCACCGGGGAACCCTCGGCACCTTCAGACCCGACGCCGCAATCATTTCACGCATCACCTCGTTCACTCCACCGCCGAACGTGATCACCAGATTCCGTTTGGTCTGGCTGTCCAGCCATTTCAGCAGCTCGGCGGTCTCCGGTTCGGCGGGGTTGCCATACTTGCCCACGATCTCCTCAGCCAACCGCCCGACGTACTGAACGCGCTCGGTACCAAAGACTTTCGTCGCCGCGGCGTCGGCCACGTTGATGTCCTCGCCTGCCGCCGCCACCTGCCAGTTGAGCAGTTCGTTGATCCGCCAGATCGCATGGATCTCACCGAGCGAACGGCGCACGTCCTCGTGGTCGATAGGCGTCACGCCGTTTCCGCCGGGCTTGGATGCCCACGCGTGAATGCGGTCGTAGACGCTGGCGAACCGGCCTGCGGGGCCGAGCATCACGCGTTCGTTGTTCAGCTGGGTGGTGATCAACCGCCAGCCGCCGTTCTCCTCACCGACGAGCATGTCGGCAGGCACGCGCACATCGCTGTAATAGGTGGCGTTGGTGTGGTGCGCACCGTCGGACAGGATCATCGGGGTCCAGGAGTAGCCAGGATCCTTCGTGTCGACGATGAGGATCGAAATGCCCTTGTGCTTCACCGCTTCCGGATCGGTGCGACAGGCCAGCCAGATGTAGTCGGCGTCGTGACCACCGGTGGTGAAGACTTTCTGCCCGTTGACGATGTACTCGTCACCCTGGCGGACCGCGGTCGTGCGCAACGACGCCAGGTCGGTGCCCGCCTCCGGCTCGGTGTACCCGATCGCGAAATGCACATCTCCGGCCAGGATCGCGGGCAGGAACTTCTTCTTCTGCGCCTCGCTGCCGTACATCTGCAGGGTCGGGCCGACGGTCTGCAACGTGACCGCCGGCAGCGGCACGTCGGCTCGGTGGGCTTCGTTGACGAAGATCTGCTGCTCGATCGGACCGTAGCCGAGCCCGCCGAACTCCTTGGGCCAGCCGACACCCAGCTTGCCGTCCGAACCCAACCGCTTGATCACCGCGCGGTAGGCCTTGCCGTGCCGGTCGGCCTCCATCTCCTTGTATTCCTCGGGCGAGATCAAGCCCGAAAAATACTGCCGCAGTTCGGCTTGCAGCTGCCGCTGCTCGGGGGTCAGTTCGATGAACATTGCGCTCCCACCAGATCGAGGCGATGCGACGGCCCGCCCACCAACCGGGTCAGGTCCTTGATCGTGGAGTAATAGCGGTCCATCGGGTAGTCGATGTCCATACCCATGCCGCCGTGCAGGTGATGGCAGATCTGCATCACCGGAGGCGCCTGCGAGGCCAGCCAATAACCGAGGACGTCGAGATCATCATCGGCGTCACGCCCTTCAGCGAGCCGCCACACGACCGATGTCGCCGCCAATGTCAGTGTGCGCGAGGTGATATAGACCTCCGCAAGCTGGGCGGCGACCGTCTGAAACGTCGAAAGCGGCTTGCCGAACTGATGTCTGTTGGCTACGTAGTCGGCGGTCAGCCGCAGCGCACCTGCGACGAGACCGGATGCGAACGCACCAATCGCAGCCAGCGCCAACTGATTTACCCGATGGGCCTGAGCGCCCTGGAGTATCCCGTCGACCTCGGCATCGGAGAACGTCACGGTGTATTCGTCGCCCTTGTTCGACGACGGGGTCTTGACCATTTGCACACCGTCGGCCTTCGGCGACACCACCACGACAGCGCTGTCGGCGGTGACGACCATCCACTCCGCTTGTTCCGCATAGGGAACCGCGATTTTGGTGCCGTTGAGCTTGTATCCGCCGGCTGAACCAGAAAGCACAGTGGCCGGCCGATCCGGCAGTGGCGCGCCGGGCTCGTTGAGCGCCGCCGTCAGGACCGCACCTTTCGCGACGCCTGCGAGGTAGCGGTCCTGCTGTTCTTCGGACGCCAGATCGAGCAGCACCGCCGTGCCCAGACCGAGCGTGGCCAGCGCCGGGCTGATGGTGCCGTGCCTGCCGATTTCGGTCAGCGCCGTTGCGATCTCGGGCAGTCCGACGCCGTCACCACCGAGGCGTTCAGGGACGGCTAGCGCCGCCACGCCTCCCGCAACCAGTGCGTCCCAGCTGTTGTCCCGGTCCAGCACCGCCGTCACCACGTCGGCGACAGCCTGCTGTTCCGGGTCCGGTGTGAAATCCACCCGACTCCTCCTCAAGTCTCGAGCCGACTAATGGGCGACCGGGCACCCAGCGCTTTTCGCCGGCTCGCCGACGCCCGTGTAGTCCACCTGCCAATGCTTGATTCCGTTCAGCCACCCCGAACGTAGCCGCTCCGGCTCGCCGATCGGCTTGAGATCGGGCATCTGGTCCGCGACGGCGTTGAAGATCAGGTTGATCGTCATCCGCGCCAGGTTCGCGCCGATGCAGTAGTGCGCGCCGGTGCCGCCGAAACCGACGTGCGGGTTCGGGTCGCGCAGGATGTTGAACGTGTGCGGATCATCGAAGACCTCTTCGTCGAAATTGGCCGAGCGGTAGGACATCACGACCCGCTGACCCTTCTTCATCTGCACACTTGCCAGCTCGGTGTCCTCGTTGGCGGTGCGCTGGAACGCCGACACCGGGGTGGCCCAGCGGATGATCTCGTCGGCTGCGGTCTCGGGTCGCTCGTTCTTGAACAGCTCCCACTGGTCGGGGTTGTTCGCGAACGCGATCATCCCGTGCGTGATCGAGTTGCGTGTGGTCTCGTTGCCCGCCACAGACAGCATGATGACAAAGAACCCGAACTCGTCGTCGGAGAGCTTCTCCCCCTCGACGTCAGCCTGAATGAGCGTCGTGACGATGTCCTCGGTCGGGTTCTGGTGGCGCTCCTCGGCCATCTTCATCGCGTACATGATCAGCTCCATCGACGACTGCGCGGGGTCGACGTCGGCGTATTCGGGATCCGTGCCACCGGTCATCTCGTTGGACCAACGGAAGATCTTGTCGCGGTCCTCCTGCGGCACGCCGAGGAGACCGGCGATGGCCTGCAGCGGAAGCTCACACGACACCTGCTCGACGAAGTCACCCGTGCCCTCCGCCGCGGCGCTCTTGGCGATGTTCTGCGCCCGCTGGTTGAGCTCCTCCTGCAGGCGTCCGATCGCGCGCGGGGTGAAACCGCGGGAGATGATCTTGCGCAACCGGGTGTGGTGGGGCGCGTCCATGTTGAGCATCACGCTGCGCTGCAAGTCGACCTGCTCCCGCGTCATCTCCGGCGGCCAGACCGGGATGGCGCCGTTTTGCCAACTGGAGAACACGTCGCTGCGCAACGAGACCTCCTTGACGTCCTTGTGCTTGGTGACGAGCCAGTAGCCCTTGTCCCCGAAGCCGCCGGTGCCGGCGGGGACGTCGACCCAGTGGATAGGCTCGGCCGTGCGCAGTTCCGCGAGCTCGGCCACAGGCAGGCCCGCGAGGTTGACGTCCGGGTCGAGGAAGTCGAAGTCAGCTGGGATATTGGGGGTTGGCATGCAGGTGCGCTCCTCAATTGCAACGTGTTCTAGTTCCAGTAAAACATGACCTCTTAGCAGATAAAAGGCGTGGTGGCATCGTCGCTTGTCAGAGTAATGAAACGTGTTCTAGCCTGACGGAATGGGTAACCCTGTCATCGTTGAAGCCACCCGTAGCCCCATCGGCAAGAGGAACGGATGGCTGTCCGGCCTGCACGCCACCGAGTTGCTGGGCGCCACACAGAAGGCATTGGTCGAGAAGGCCGGCATCGAAGCCGGCGACGTCGAGCAGATCGTCGGCGGCTGTGTCACACAGTTCGGCGAGCAGTCCAACAACATCACCCGGGTCAGCTGGCTGGTCGCCGGACTGCCGGAGCACGTCGGCGCGATGACGGTCGACTGCCAGTGCGGCAGCGGCCAGCAGGCGAACGGATTGATCGCCGGCCTCATCGCGGCGGGAGCCATCGACATCGGCATCGCCTGCGGCATCGAGGCGATGAGCCGCGTCGGCCTCGGCGCCAACGCCGGTCCCGATCGCAGCGTGCTGCGACCCGCGTCGTGGGATATCGACCTGCCCGATCAATTCACGGCCGCCGAGCGGATCGCTAAGCGCCGCGGCATCACTCGCGAGGAGATCGACCAGTTCGGCTACGACTCGCAGCGCAAGGCCAAGCAAGCGTGGGCCGAGGGCCGGTTCGACCGCGAGATCAGCCCGATCGAGGCGCCGGTGCTCGACGAGAACAAGATGCCGACGTCCGAGCGCGCACCCGTGACCCGCGACCAGGGGCTGCGGGACACCACGCTGGAGGGCCTGGCGTCCCTCAAGCCCGTGCTCGAGGACGGCATCCACACCGCGGGCACGTCATCGCAGATCTCCGACGGGGCCGCCGCGGTGCTGTGGATGGACGAAGACAAGGCCAAGGCGTTGGGCCTGCGGCCGCGGGCACGGATCATCAGCCAGGCGCTGGTCGGCGCGGAGCCGTACTACCACCTAGACGGCCCGGTGCAGTCGACGGCGAAGGTGCTGGAGAAGGCGGGCATGAAGATCGGCGACATCGATCTCGTCGAGATCAACGAGGCGTTCGCGTCGGTCGTGCTGTCATGGGCGCGCGTCCACGAGCCCGACATGGAGCGGGTGAACGTCAACGGCGGCGCGATCGCCCTCGGTCACCCCGTCGGCAGCACCGGCAGCAGGCTGATCACCACCGCTCTTCACGAGTTGGAGCGCACCGATCAGAGCACGGCGCTGATCACGATGTGTGCCGGCGGAGCGCTGTCCACCGGCACGATCATCGAGCGAATCTAGTGCCGGCGTCGGACGCGGAACGGATCGCGGCGGCCCAGGCGTACATCGACGCATTGGTCAGTCACGATGCCGACAAGGTTCCGTTCGCGCCCGGTTGCACCCGCATAGAGGTTGGCCTGAAGACCGGATTCTCGGGAAATCACCTGCGCCGCAGCCTGGATCGCGGGCCGCAGTATCGAGTCATCCAATCCACGACGGTGCCCGAGTTCACCGTGGACGGCGACACGGTCCGGGCCCGGTTCGATCTGGTGACCAAACCGTCGGTCGCCGGACGACGGGTGGGGGCGCACATCGACGAGACGTTCGTCATCCCCGCCGTGGACGGCCAAATCCATCACATCCGGGCAAGCATCAGGCCCTTCCTGACCACGTAGGATCGGCCTATGCCGAAGCCTCGTCCTCGCTTCTTGGACACGAAGTCCATGGACTTCTTCATCAAGTGGTCGTCGAAGATCAACACCTGGCTGTACCGCCGCAACAACGGGGAAGGCCTCGGTGGTTCCGTCCAGAACATTCCCGTGGCGCTGCTGACGACGACCGGCCGCAAGAGCGGAGAGCCGCGGGTCAGCCCGCTGTACTTTGTCCGCGACGGGGACAAGGTCGTCGTGGCCGCCTCCAAGGGCGGCAGCGACAAGCACCCCATGTGGTACCTGAACCTCAAGGCCAATCCGAAGGTCCAGGTTCAGATCAAGAAAGAGGTGCTCGACCTCACCACCCGCGACGCCAACGATGAAGAGCGAGAACGTTATTGGCCGCAGTTGGTGCAGATGTACCCGACGTACGAGGACTACCAGTCCTGGACTGATCGGACGATCCCGCTGGTGATCTGCGAGCCGTAGCAGAATCGGGGGTATGACCCCCGAATACGACCTGCACTTCTACTTCGACCCCGTCTGCCCGTTCGCATGGATGACCAGCAGATGGGTGCGCATGGTGGCGGCCCAGCGCGACTACCGGGTGGACTGGCGATTCATTTCGCTGCGGATCCTCAACGCCAACGTCGATTATGCGACGCACTTCCCCGAGCACTACGAGGACGAGCACACCGCGGGACTGAGGCTGCTGAGGGTCTTCGCGCGGGTGCGCAGCGACCACGGACGGGCCGCGATCGAACCGCTCTACTCGCGCATCGGCGCACGCCTGTTTGACACTCCGCGCGACGGCCTTTCGGCCGCAGACCTCGGTACGCCCCGGCTGCTCGAGCCGCTTCTGCGTGACGCCGGGCTCCCTGTCGAGCTGGCAGCCGGCCTCGATGACGCCGCGGTCGACGACGAAGTACGGACGGAGACGGAGGAGGCGCTGATACTGACGGGGCGTGACGTCGGCACACCGATCCTGCACTTTCAGCCGCCGGGCGGGACGGCGTTCTTCGGGCCCGTGATCAGCAGACTGCCCAGACCGGCGGACGCCGGCCCGCTCTGGGATCACGTGATCGCGCTGGCGGCGTTCCCCGGTTTCGCCGAGATCAAGCGCAGCCTGCGGGAGCGGCCTCAGCTGGCCAGTTTCGGGGTCGACACCGAATCCGTTGGTATCCAGGAGGACTGGCACGGCGGAAGCCGTCGGCTCAAGAAGTAGTTTGCGGATCGGCCGCCGCGGCAAATCAGTGGACATGACGCAGCGCCGATGGATACGGAACTCCCAGCTTCTCGCGCTGCTGCTGAAGTACTTCGCACGTGCCCATATCTGGGTCTATCAGCGCACCAACGGGCGCCTCGGCGCCAAACTGCTGTGGTTCCCCGCTGCTCTGCTGACCACCGTAGGCCGCAGGAGCAGACAGCCACGCACCACACCGACTCTGTATCTGCGAGACGGAGACCGCGTGGTACTGCCCGCCTCATTTGGCGGCCGCCACGAACATCCGATGTGGTACCGGAATCTGCGCGCGAATCCCAAGGTGCACATACAGATTCGGGATGAGCACTTCGACCTCATCGCTCGTGATGCCAGCGACGAGGAGCGAAACCGCTACTGGCCCAGGCTTATCCGGATCTACCCACCGTACCGGGGCTATCGGGAAGCGGCTGATCGGGTGATTCCGCTGGTGGTTTGCGAGTGATGAGATTTACCGCCACGGCCACAGCCAGCAGCCCAACCCCCACCGCGATGGTCACCGGGTTCAGATAGAGCAGCAGTCCAGCCGCAGGAACGCACAGCAGCCGCTCCGGCCAACCCGCGCGACCGACCAGCCATCCGCCGGTGACGACGGCAAGAGCCGCCACGGCCAGCGCGGCCACCACCGCCGTCCACACCATCGCCCCCAGTGACCGCAGCCCGAGTAGGCCTTCGCCGTTGTCGGTCAGGACGAATGCGAACGGCACGAGGAAGGCGGGCAGTGTGTATTTCCACGTCTGCCACATCGTCGCGATCACCCGGCCTCCGGTGATCGCAGATGCGGCGACGGCCGCCAGTGCGGTGGGTGGGGTCACTTCGGACAGCACCGCGAAATAGAAGACGAACATCGCAACGGCGGGAGCGGGAACCCCGAGATCCTGCAGGGCCGGTCCAATGATCACCCAGCTGATCACAAACGACGCGGTGACCGGTACCGCCAGGCCGAGGACGGACACCGCCAGTGCGGCGAACACCGCAGTGAGAATCAATACCGCCGTGGGGTTTTCGGTGATCGAGCGCGCGGCGTTCACCAGGATGGAGTTCAATTGCAGGCCAAGCCCGGTTCGGGTGATCATCGCGGCGATGACGCCTGCGGCGGCGCATACCGCAGCCACGGAAAGGACGCCCCGAACCCCGGTGCCCAGCGCGTCGTACAGCCGACGTGGGGTCAACCGATGTTCGCGGTCCAGGAACGACAACACGATCTGCACGGCGGTCGCGTAGACCACTGCCCTGACCGCCGACATGTCCATGGCGAGGAAAACGACGATCATCACAAGCGAGATCAGGTGATAGCCGAACCTGCCCAGCAGCCGCCATGTCGACTGCGCGGTCACCTCGACCTCGCGTGTCCCATACCTGCGAGCGTCGATCTCGACGGCCAGGAGAATGCCGAGGTAGTACAGGATGGTCGGCACGATCGCCCAAACCAACACCGTCAGATAAGGCACGCCGAGATATTCGGCGATGATGAAGGCCGCGGCGCCCAATGTCGGCGGGGACAGGATCGCGCCGATGCCCGCGGCCGCCAGCATTCCGCCCGCGTTCTCCCTCGGGTAGCCGGCTTGTCGCAAGACCGGCCAGCACACCGACCCGAGGCTGACCGTGGTCGCCGTGCCCGACCCCGAAACACTGCCAAGGAGAAACCCTGCCAGGGTCACGGTCCGGCCCGGCGCTGCCCTGGAGCGCCGGAAGGCGGCGAAGGACAAGTCGATGAAGAACTTGCTCGCACCGGACGCGTCCAGTACCGCGCCATAGATGGTGAACAGCACGATGTAGGTGGCGGCGACGTCCAGTGGTACTCCGTAGAGACCGGTCGACTGGATGAACGATGCGCTGACGATCTGGTCCCAGTCCACACCGGCGTGCGCGATCACCGCGCCTTGCGGCAGGTAGCCCCCGTAATAGGCATAGCCGAGGGCGAGGAGGCACACGATCGGCAGTGCGGCCCCCGTGGTCCGTCGGCATGCCTCCAGCACGAGCAGAATCACGACCGTCCCGACGATCACGTCGACTGTTGCCGGCATGCCCTGCCGACTCAGGAAATCGTCGAATCCACCTCCGCCGCCTGCGAATTCGAAGGGCACAACCGGGTACAGGCATGCCGCAAGTGCCACCACCGCGAGCAACCAGTCGATCGGCGTCGGGGTGTCCCGTGACGGTTGTGACGCCGCATGACGTCGGAGCCGAAGTCCGGATCGGTAGCACAACAGCGTCAGCGGCAGCACCGCGGCCAGAAACAGGATCAGCGAAACCTGATTGCCTTGCGCGAGAGGATAGAACACCTGATAGACCGCGAACAGCCCCACCAGCACACAGCCGGCGGCCACCACGTGCCGTACCCAGCCCGTCAGCTCGCGGGTCGGCTTCTCGTCCTCATAGGCAGCCGACATCGAGACGTCCCCGGCCTGCGCCGGAGCGTTGCTGTCGGACTTGCTCTCGGTCAGCTGGCTGCGCCCAGTTCGTCGAGCGCCTTCTTGGCGCCGGGATGCAGTGGAACCGGGCTGGTCTGACGGGCAATGTCGAGCGTGATGCCGTCAGCCGCCTTATTGGCCTTGACCAGATCGGGCTTGTGGTCGAACAGCGCCTTGGTCAGCACGCAGGCGGTGTTCCCGTCCATATCGTCTTTGACCAGAAGCACATTGGGCACCACGACCGTCGGCGCATCCGCAGGTGTCTGATAGGTACTGGCCGGTATGACGCCCCGCTCGTAAATGGGATTGATCTGTTGCAGCTTCGCGAGGGTGTCGGTCACGTCGATGAACTTGACTTGATCGCGCCGGCTGACGAAGAGGTCGGTGATGCCACTCGTCGGCAGGCCGCCGGACCAGAACATGGCGTCGATCGAGCCATCCTTCATTCCCTCGACGGTCTTGCCGAGTTCAGTGCGCTGAGCCTGAATGTCTTTGGCTGGGTCGAGTCCCGCCGCTTGGAGCATCCGGTTGGCGATCACCTCTGTGCCGGAGTTCGGCGCCCCGGTGGACACCCGCTTGCCACGCATGTCAGCGATCGAGTTGATGCCGGCGCCGGTACGGGCGATCACCTGGGTGTAGTTGGGATACAACCGGCTGAGCGCTGAGATCGGCTGCTTCGCGTCGAACGACGCGGTGCCGTTGACGGCGTCGGCCGCGGTATCGGCCAGCGAGAACGCGATCTGATGGGTGCCCGCCACCAATTGCTGGATGTTCTGCAGCGACGCGGACGTCTCCGCCGCGGTGGCCTTGAGCTTGCCGCCGGTTTGTTGGCTGATCGCCTCGGCATAGGCGCCGCCGAGCGTGTAGTAAACGCCGGTGGTGTTCCCGGTGGCGATGCTCAGCCGCGCGTCGGCGGTCACTTCGCACGAGGTCGGCTGGGCCGCCGACCCTGCGTTGTCCCCACCACGTTGACCGCCACACCCGGTCAGTAGCAACAAGATTGCGGCGACAAGAACCGAAAAACGTCGCTGTCTCATCGGTCAATCATGGGCCGAACCGGGAGGGTTCAGCGGCGGTTCGCTCGGAATTCGCTGTGATTCCGCTGTGGCCTGCCGCGAACGCATGAAACGCCGTAACGCTTGTAGACAGTTTTGTAAATCTGTCTACCTGCTCCGGACGCCTTCTTGTACTGTGAGCGCCCACCGGTCTACAGAGGGAGTGACTGATGCGGGACCGCGCCCTACGTTGGCGACTGTTCTGGGCTGCTGCCACGCCATTGGCCACGATTGTGGTGACGCTCGGAACGGCGCTGCCCGCTTGGGCGGCGGAGGCGATGACGCTGACGTTCGTGCGGCACGGGGAGTCAGAAGCCAACGCCGCGGGCGTGATCGACACCTCGGTGCCCGGCCCGCATCTCACCGACCTGGGCCGCCAGCAGGCGGAGGCGGTGGCCGACGAGCTCGTCGGAAACAACTACGACGGCGTCTACGCGTCCTCGATGATCCGGACGCAGGAAACCGCGCAGCCCCTGGCCACTCGTCTCCACCAAGATGTCGTGGTACTGCCCGGTCTCCGGGAGATCGACGCCGGCGTGTTCGAGGGCCAGTCGGAGGACTCCGGCCTCGGGCGTATCGGATATGTGTTGGCACCGGTCGCCTGGACGCTGGGAGCACGCTTCGTTCCCGTGCTCGGGTCGACCGACGGAAATGCCTTCGACGCCAGGGTGGATGACGCCGTCCAGACGATCTATGACAGCGGCGATCGCAACGCCGTGGTGTTCTCGCACGGCGCAACCATCATGTTCTGGACGATGATGAACGTCGACAACCCCGAGCTCGGACTCATTCTCAGCCACCCTCTGGACAACACTTCAGTAGTCGTGGTCACGGGCAATCCCGAAGACGGCTGGACGCTCGAGAACTGGGACGGTGTGGAAGTCTCCGCTGACCCGTCGCTGCCGACGAAGTTGTTCGTCGACGTCCGCAACGTCGTCACTGCGCCCCAAACCGCCGCCTATCGAATTCGACAGGCGTTCGTCCCGAAGGTGGTCAACGACGTGCGCGGTTCGGCCGCGGTGCAATCCGATGAGCAGGCGCCGTCCACCCAGACGGCGCTCAACGCGGCCACCAACGAGCGCTCATTCCGGTCCGTGAAGGGATCGGCTGACGAGCCGGCGGCGGAAGCGCCGAAGACCACGAGGCTTGCGAAGAAGACCGAAAAGCCCAATGGCGCCAGGAATCTGAGGCGCGGAAACAAGTTTCACCCGGGCGATGCCGCTGCCACAAGCGACGACACGACCGGGTCGGACAAAGGCGAGAGTCGGAAGGCCGACAACGACGCGAGCGACGGCACCGACAAGAAGGCCGCCTGACGCGGCCCACTGGGGTGCGGGAGTTACGCCCCGTAGACCGGGACCGGCGGTCGCGCCTTGGCGAGTAGCTCGGTGACCACGGGACCGAGTTCGGCCGGGTCCCACCGGGCGCCCTTGTCGACCTGCGGTCCGTGGGCCCAGCCCTCGGCGACACGGACGATGCCACCCTCGACCTCGAACATCTTGCCGGTGACATCCTTGGACTCGACGCTGCCGAGCCAAACCACCAGCGGTGAAATGTTTTCCGGTGCCATCGCGTCGAAGTCGTTGTCCTGGGTCGCCATCATCTCGGCGAATACCGTCTCGGTCATCCGGGTTCGCGCCGACGGTGCGATCGCGTTGACGGTGACGCCGTAGCGGCCCATCTCAGCGGCGGCTACCAGGGTCATGGCCGCGATGCCCGCCTTGGCGGCACTGTAATTCGCCTGTCCCACACTGCCTTGCAGGCCGGCGCCTGAACTGGTGTTGATGATCCGGGCGTCGGGGGTGTCGCCCGCCTTGGACTGCGCCCGCCAATACGCCGCCGCGTGCCGCATCGTGGCGAAGTGGCCCTTGAGATGCACGGCGACGACAGCGTCGAACTCTTCCTCGCTGGTGTTGGCGAACATGCGGTCGCGGACGATGCCGGCGTTGTTCACCAGAACGTCGAGCCCGCCGTACGTGTCGACCGCGGCCTGGATCAGGCCTTCGGCCTGCTGCCAGTCGGCGACGTTCGCCCCGCTGGTGACGGCTTCTCCTCCGGCGGCGGTGATCTCGTCGACGACGCCCTGCGCTGCGCTGCCCCCGCCGGCGGGCGAGCCGTCAAGCCCCACACCGATGTCGTTGACCACCACACGGGCTCCCTCGGCGGCGAACGCCAGCGCGTGCGCGCGTCCGATGCCGCCGCCCGCACCCGTCACGATGACCACCCGACCGTCGAGCAGACCCATGCCTATATCTCCTTACTTGATTGCATTCGTTGTCGCCAGATAGTGCGGCGGTTCGCCGCCGCCATGCACTTCGAGGCTGGCGCCGCTGATGTAGGACGCGGCGTCCGATGCCAGAAAAGCTGCGGCCCAGCCGACGTCGGCGGGTGTGGCGAGCCGGCCGAGCGGCACGTTCGCGGAGATCGCCGCGATCGATTCCTCGTCGCCGTAGAACAGCTCCGACTGTTCGGTCTCGACCATCCCCACGACGACCGAGTTGACCCTGACCTTCGGCGCCCACTCGACTGCCAGTGTGCTGGTGAGGCTTTCGACGCCAGCCTTCGCCGCGCCGTAGGGTGCTGTGCCTGGGGTTGGCCGACGGCCGCTGACGCTGGCGATGTTCACAATCGAGCCGCCGGTGTCCTGTGTTTGCATCACGGTATTCGCGTGCTGTGAAACCGACAGCGGCCCAAGCAGGTTGAGCTCGATGATCTTGCGGTTGAACTTCGCGCTCGCATCCGCGGTGAGCACGTACGGCGAGCCGCCCGCGTTGTTGACCACGACGTCCAGCCGCCCGTGCCGCTCCACGATCGTCCCGATGAGCGCGGCGACGGCGTCGTCGTCGCGCACGTCGCAGGAGTGGAACTCGTAGGGCAGGCCCTCGACCTCGCGGCGCGCACACGTCACCACCGCGGCGCCCTGGTCGGCGAAGACGGCGCTGATGCCTGCGCCGACGCCGCGGACCCCACCGGTCACCAGAACGACCCTGTCCTTGAGTCCGAGGTTGATGTCAGCGGCGTCGGTCACTGTGCTAGCGTACCAAGCAAGTGCTTGCTTAGGTACCGACCCCAGGAAGTGCAATGCCAATCACGCCCACGACCACCGAACCGGGCATCGTCGCGGTCACCGTCGACTACCCGCCGGTCAACGCCATCCCGTCACGCGGCTGGTTCGAACTTGCCGATGCGATCACCAACGCGGGCGAAGACCCCCAGACGCACGTCGTGATCCTCCGTGCCGAGGGCAGGGGTTTCAACGCAGGCGTCGACATCAAGGAGATGCAGAACACCGAGGGCTTCACCGCGCTCATCGACGCCAACCGCGGGTGCTTCGCGGCCTTCCGCGCGGTCTATGAATGCGCGGTGCCGGTGGTCGCCGCCGTCAACGGCTTCTGCGTGGGAGGTGGCATCGGCCTGGTCGGCAACGCCGACGTGATCGTCGCGTCCGACGACGCGAGATTCGGGCTGCCCGAGGTGGAGCGGGGCGCGCTTGGCGCCGCCACACACCTGTCGCGGCTGGTCCCCCAGCACATGATGCGCCGGCTGTTCTTCACCGCCGCGACCGTCGACGCGGCCACGCTGCACCACTTCGGCTCGGTGCACGAAGTCGTGCCACGCGCCGAGTTGGACGAGGCCGCGCTGCGGGTCGCACGCGACATCGCCGCCAAGGACACCCGGGTGATCCGGGCGGCCAAGGAGGCCTTGAACCTCATCGACGTGCAGAAGGTGAACTCGAGTTACCGCATGGAGCAGGGCTTTACGTTCGAACTCAACTTGGCCGGCGTTGCGGACGAGCACCGCGACGCGTTCGCAGGCACCGCGAAGGGATCGGACAAGAAGGCATGACCGACAAGCGGACCACGCTGGACGAGGCCGTCTCGTCGATCGAGAGCGGCATGACGATCGGCATCGGCGGCTGGGGATCGCGGCGCAAGCCGATGGCGTTCGTGCGGGCGCTGTTGCGCACCGGGGTCAAGGATCTGACCGTGGTCACGTACGGCGGCCCGGACATCGGGCTGCTGTGCTCGGCGGACAAGGTGAAACGCGTCTACTACGGCTTCGTGTCGCTGGATTCGCCGCCGTTCTACGACCCGTGGTTCGCCAAGGCCCGCACCGGCGGTTCGGTCGAGGCACGCGAGATGGACGAGGGCATGTTGCGTTGCGGGTTGCAGGCAGCCGCCCAGCGACTGCCGTTCCTGCCGATCCGCGCGGGCCTCGGCAGCGACGTGCGCACCTTCTGGGGTGACGAGCTGAAGACGGTGCGCTCGCCGTATCCCACCGACGGCGGATTCGAGGAGCTCATCGCGATGCCGGCGCTGCGCCTCGACGCGGCGTTCGTCCACATGAATATCGGTGATGCGCAAGGCAATGCCGCGTACACCGGGATCGACCCCTACTTCGACGACCTGTATCTGATGGCCGCCGGCAGGCGCTTCCTGTCGGTCGAGCGGGTGGTGTCGACCGAGGAGCTGGTCAAGGCGGTGCCGCCGCAGGCGCTGCTGATCAACCGGATGATGGTGGACTCCGTCGTCGAGGCGCCCAACGGTGCGCATTTCACCACCGCCGCACCGGATTACGGCCGCGACGAGACGTTCCAGCGGCACTACGCCGAAGCGGCCGCGTCCGACGAGACGTGGCAGCAGTTCGTGCAAACGTATCTGTCCGGCAGCGAGGCCGACTATCAGGCCGCGGTGCGGAAATTTCAGGCCGCGCATACGAGGAGCGGAGACGAGGAGGCATTGTGATTTCCGTCAGCCGTCCGGAAGTGTGTGCGGTCGCGTGCGCGGAGCTGTTCCGCGATGCAGGCGAGATCATGGTCAGCCCGATGGCGACCATGGTGTCGATCGGCGCGCGGCTGGCGCGGCTCACGTTCTCCCCCGACATTCTGTTGACCGACGGCGAGGCGCAACTGCTGGCCGACACCCCTGCGATCGGCGCGGTCGGGGCGATCGAAGGATGGATGCCGTTCGGCCGGGTCTTCGAGACGCTGGCCTGGGGTCGCCGCCATGTGGTCATGGGCGCCAACCAGATTGACCGCTACGGCAACCAGAACCTGTCGGCGTTCGGACCACTGCAGCACCCCACGCGGCAGATGTTCGGTGTCCGCGGCGCACCCGGCAACACCGTCAACCACGCGACGAGCTACTGGGTCGGCAACCACTCCAAGCGCGTGTTCGGCGATTCCGTGGACGTGGTGTCGGGCATCGGCTGGGACAAGGTCGACGCCGCTAACCCGGCGTTCCGATTCGTCAATGTCTACCGCGTGGTGACCAACCTCGGGGTGTTCGACTTCAACGGGCCGAATCGTCAGATGCGGGCGGTGTCGCTGCATCCCGGAATCACGCCAGAGGAGGTGGCCGAGAACACCTCGTTCGAGGTGCACGACCTGGACGACGCCGAGCCGACACGGTTGCCCACCGCCGACGAGCTGAAGTTGCTCCGTGAGGTGATCGACCCGAAGTCACTGCGGGACAAAGAAGTACGGGTGTGACCGAAATGTCCAGGTTGCGCACTCGTTTGACTGATCTGGTCGGCATCGAGCATCCGGTGGTACAGACCGGGATGGGCTGGGTGGCGGGTGCGCGGCTGGTGTCGGCGACCTCCAACGCCGGCGGCCTCGGCATCCTGGCGTCTGCAACCATGACACTCGACGAACTGCAGACCGCGGTCGCCAAGGTCAAGGCTGCGACGGACAAGCCGTTCGGCATCAACATCCGGGCGGACGCGGGCGATGCGATCGATCGCGTCGACCTGCTGATCCGCGAGGGCGTGAAGGTCGCTTCGTTCGCGTTGGCGCCGAAGCCCGACCTGATTGCGAAGCTCAAAAGCGCTGGGGTCGTGGTTATTCCGTCGGTCGGCGCGGCCAAACATGCGAAGAAGGTCGCGGGCTGGGGCGCCGATGCGGTCATCGTGCAGGGGGGTGAGGGCGGGGGCCATACCGGCCCGGTGGCGACCACACTGTTGCTGCCGTCGGTGCTCGACGCCTTGGAGAACACAGACATTCCCGTGGTCGCCGCGGGCGGATTCTTCGACGGCCGCGGATTGGCGGCGGCGCTGTCCTACGGCGCCGCAGGTGTGGCGATGGGCACGCGCTTCCTGCTGACGTCTGATTCGACCGTGCCGGACGCCGTCAAACACCGGTATCTCGAAGCCGGGCTCGACGGCACCGTGGTGTCGACCCGCGTCGACGGGATGCCGCACCGGGTGCTGCGCACCGGACTGGTCGAGAAGCTCGAAAGCGGTTCGCGATTGCGTGGCTTTTCCGCGGCGATCCGCAATGCACAGAAGTTCAAGAAGATGTCGGGCATGACGTGGCGGTCGATGATCAGCGACGGTCTCGAGATGCGGCACGGCAAGGAGCTGACCTGGTCGCAGGTGGTGATGGCGGCCAATACCCCGATGCTGCTGAAGGCCGGCCTGGTCGAAGGCAACACGGATGCCGGCGTGCTCGCCTCCGGTCAGGTCGCGGGCATTCTCGACGATCTGCCGTCGTGTGCCGAGCTGATCGAGCGGATCGTCAGCGACGCCGTGAAGCATCTTCAGGCTGCAGCCGCACTCGTCGAGTGAGCTAGCGCCAAACCATAACCACCGCAATGCCATCCATCGGCTTGGCTCGCGGAGTAGCCTCTTTCACCAGCCCGAACGGTCGCGATCTGGTTGTGAAAGGAGCCAACTATGACCTCCCTTACCCACAAACGGGCGAAAGTCAATGGCGTTACGCTCCATTACGTCACGGCAGGCAGAGGTCCGACCGTCCTATGCATGCACGGATGGCCGCAAAACCATCGTGAATTCCTTCCGGTGATCGAGAACCTGGCTGACGAGTATGCCTTCATCGCGCCTGACCTACGCGGATACGCCGACAGCGACAAACCCTACGACGGCTACGAGCCGAAGACGATCGCCCAGGACATGGTCGCGCTGCTCCGTGTCGAAGACGTGCAGAGCTTCCACATCCTCAGTCACGATCTCGGTGGCCCGCCGGCTGTGGCACTGGCCTACGCCGCATCTGACCGTGCCATGTCACTTGCCACAATCGAGACGCCGTTCTTCGGACTGAACTATCCCGGATACGTTGATCCGCGTGTTCCGTACTGGCATCTGGGGATGCACATGAACATGGACATCACCCGTCTTCTCGTTGAAGGCCGCGAGGAGCAGTACCTACGGCACTTTTTCCGCGATTTCGCCTATAACCCGACGGCAGTGCCAGAAAGTGAAGTGCAGCAGTACGTCATGCAGATGCGGCAGCCGGGCGGCCTCCGCGCGAGCCTGAACCACTACGGCTACATTCCGCAGATGGCCGCACAAACCGCGGAGCTGACCAAGGACACGCTGACTGTGCCAATGCTCGCTTGGGGTGGCCGCGTTTCCTTCGGCGAGCACTGCTTCAACTCCGCAAAGGCGATCGCCGATTCCGCCGAAGGCGGCGTCATCGAGGAATGTGGACATTGGGTCTTCGAGGAGAAGACCGACTTCATCCGCGAGCAGCTCAGCGGCTTCTGGGAGAAGGAGTCGAGTGAAGCATAAAGCTTCAGTTCGGTCTAGTTAAGCTATAATCTTCATATGGCTCGCGGTAAGCGATCCGCTTCATCACCGCCGAGGGCCACGCTGATCGGCGACATCGTCGGCTCACGCCGTGTCGCCGACCGCGGCGCGGCGCACCGGGCGCTGAACAGCGCACTGCGAGACGTCGCGTCCAGCGCGATCGATCCGCCGGCATTCACGGTCGGCGACGAGTTCCAGGGCAGCTATCCGACGGTCGGTGCGGCGATCGATGCGGCGCTGAAACTGCGGTTAGCCGTCGCACCCGGCATCGACGTCAGGTTCGGCATCGGCTGGGGCGCGGTGACGATGCTCGACGCGAAGGCACGCATTCAAGACGGCCCGGGTTGGTGGGCGGCGCGCGAGGCCATCGAGTGGACGGCGTCCGCGCAGCGGCAACCCGCCCTGACGATGGTGCGCACGTCGTTCCGCAGCGGCGACCGCAGCGACGTCGATGCCATCAACGCGGCCCTGTTGTGTCGGGACCATCTGATTGGATCGCTCGATGACCGATCGCTACGGATTCTGAAGGGCCTGTTGAGCGACCACACGAAGAAGGCCATCGCGGCGGCCGAGCGCATCAGCGCGTCGGCGGTGTCGCAGCGGGCCGGCCGCGACGGCTTGGACTTGCTTGTGCGAGCATCGCAATACCTGCGGAGTGTGCGGTGAGCGCGCTGGCGGTGATGCTGGTGGCAATGGGCATCGCCGACGCCTGCCGGCGGCTCACCCGCTTCCTGTGGATTCCGGTGATGCTCGCGCCAATTGCCGTGGTGGGCACCGCGGCGCTCGCCGGGCTGTGGCACCTCGGCGACATTGCGCCGCTGCTGATCGCCGCGGCGGCGAGCGTCGGCTGGCTGATGCTCTGTGCACGCGCCGAGGAAACCGGCGACCGCGAGTGGGCGCCGCTGACGCTGTTCGGAGTTGCCGTTGGCCTGCTTGTTCTGTTGTCAGGCTGGGATTCTGGCGTCGCGGGGCTTGTTGCGCGCTGGCCACCCTGGGTTGGAATTCGGGTCGCTCCGGATCGGCTGTTGATGATCACCGGCGTCGTGTTGCTGCAACTCGTGACGGGAAATCAGTTGGTGCGGTTGCTGCTTGGGTCCGTCGGCGCGGTCAAACCCGTCGGTGAGCCGCAGCCGTCCGACAAGCTGAAAGGCGGCAGGCTGCTCGGTCCGATGGAGCGACTACTGATCCTCGGCCTCGGCCTGGCGGGTCAGCTGGCCGCGGCCACCGCCGTCATCGCCGCCAAGAGCATCATCCGGTTCCCCGAGATCAACGCGCAAAAGGCCAGAGAGAACGGGAATATCGGCATCGACGACGTGACCGAATACTTTCTCGTCGGCAGCTTCGCCAGCTGGATCCTGGCGCTCGGCGGCCTGGCGCTAGCGCAGATAGCGCCAGGGCGTTCTGGACGCCCTGCTCGAGCACAGCGTCGGCGAGTCGCCGGTCGGTCAGCGCGCGCGACAGTTGCATCGTCCCGACCATCATGCCGAACACGGTGAGCGCCTTCACCTGTGCAGACTGCGGATCATCCGGCGCGAGGCGCGCGGCCATGTCGTCGATAGCGACGAGCAGGCCGTCGGTGAACGCCTGCTTGACCGCATCCGTCGAGCGCCCGATCTCGTCGAGCAGCGCGGCGGAAGGGCAACCGTCCTCGGGGCTGTCGCGGTGTTCGATCGACAGGTACTCGCGCACGAACTGTTCTAGTCCGGCCGTCCCGGCCGAATCCGTGCCGACGCTCGTCCGCTGCCGGCGCAACTGATCGGCGACCGCGGTGGCGACGAGGTCTTCCTTCGATGCGAAGTGGGCGTAGAAAGCGCCGTTGGTCAGCCCCGCATCCTTCATCAGGGTCGCAACCCCCGAGCCGTCGATACCGTCGCGCTTGAGTCGACGACCCGCCGACTCGATGATGCGACGCCGCGTCTCGTCCTTGTGCTCCTTGGCGTACCGCGCCATGTGTGCCCCCTCACGCCCCTTGCCATTCGTCAGTCCATGATATTACGATCATACGTTAATATTACGACCATAATACAAACCCCGATCGGAGCTGACAACCTTGAGCACATACCTGGCAGACACGGCCGAAAACGTTTCAGTGGGCGGTCCTTCCGCCGCCTTCACCTACCGGCGGTTCGGTCGGCAGGGAGGTGTTCCGCTGGTCCTGCTGAACAGGTTCCGCGGGACCATCGACTGGTGGGATCCCGAATTCCTGGACTACTTGGCCGCCCACCACGACGTGATCGTGTTCGACAACGTCGGGATCGGATACTCCAGCGGCGAGCCTCGCGACTCCATCGAGGGATTCGCCGAAGGCGCCATCGAGTTCATCGAGGCGCTGGGCCTTTCTACGGTCGACCTGCTCGGCTGGTCCCTTGGCGGCATCGTGGCCCAAGAGATCGCGCGGTGCCGACCAGAACTCGTGCGCAAACTCGTGGTGGCGGGCAGCGCTCCCGGCGGTCAGATCCCGGATGCGCCAGGCCTCAGTGAGGACGTGCTCGGCATCATGACCAAAGCCGAAGCCGACGCGGACGACCTGCTGTACCTGTTCTACCCGGCGACGGATTCGGCTCGCGCCGCAGGCTTCGACCATCTCGCCAAGGTCTCGAGACGGCTCGCAGCGGGTGGCCCCGCGGTGTCACAGGAGGCGGCAATGGCCCAGCTCGCAGCGATCGGGCAGGTCTCGTCGGTTCCATTCGACAAGGTGCGATCGAACCTGGAGGCAATCAAGCAGCCCGTGCTCTACGCCAACGGTGTGCACGACGTGATGATCTCAGCCCTCGCGTCGTATGTCGCCGTCCAGCACCTGGATTCGGCCATCCTCGTGCTCTACAGCGACGCCGGGCACGCGTTCCTGTTTCAGCACGCCCGTGCCTTCGCCACCGAGGTGACGAATTTCCTTGCGGCCTAGAGGCGTTCGATGATCGTGACGTTGGCTGTGCCGCCGCCCTCGCACATCGTCTGCAGACCGTAACGGCCGCCGGTTCGCTCGAGCGTGTTGAGCATGGTGGCGAACAGCTTGGCGCCCGTCGCGCCGAGCGGGTGACCTAGCGCGATCGCCCCGCCGTTCGGGTTGACCTTCTCGGGGTCGGCCTTGATCTCCTTCAACCAGGCCTGGACGACGGGTGCGAACGCCTCGTTGATCTCGACCGTGTCGATGTCATCGATCGACAGCCCGGTCTTCTCCAGCGCGTGGCGCGTCGCGGGGATCGGACCGGTCAGCATGAACACCGGATCTGCACCGCGAGCGCTGATGTGGTGGATGCGTGCCCGCGGCTTGAGGCCGTGGTCCTTGACCGCCCGCTCTGACGCCAGCAGGACCGCGCTGGCGCCGTCGGAGATCTGGCTGGCCATCGCAGCGGTCAGCCGTCCACCTTCGACCAGTGTCGGCAGCGCCGCCATCTTCTCCAGCGACGTGTCTCGGGGGCCTTCATCGGTCTTGAAGCCGTCGACTTCGATGATCTCGTTCTCGAAGTCGCCACCGCGAATCGCCGCCTGCGCCCGCTGATGGCTCGTCAGCGCGTAGTGCTCCATCTCCTCGCGGGATATGTTCCACCTCTCGGCGATCAGCTCCGCACCACGGAACTGTGAGATCTCCTGATCGCCGTAGCGGTGCAGCCAGCTCTTCGACTCGTTGGTGGGCGAGGTGAACCCGAACTGCTCGCCGACAATCATCGCCGACGAGATAGGGATCTGGCTCATGTTCTGCACGCCGCCTGCCACGATCAAATCTGCTGTGCCAGACATAATCGCCTGTGCGCCAAAGGAAACCGCTTGCTGACTGGAACCGCACTGACGGTCAACGGTGACACCGGGCACCTCTTCCGGATAGCCGGCGGCCAGCCAGGACAGCCGCGCGATGTTTCCGGCCTGTGGTCCGATCGCGTCGACGCAGCCCGCGATCACGTCGTCGACCGCGCCGGGATCGACGTCCACGCGCCCGAACAGGCCGCGCCACGCCGCCGCCCCGAGGTCGACCGGATGCACGCCGGCCAGCGACCCGTTGCGCTTGCCAACCGCGGTGCGTACAGCGTCAACGACGTACGCCTCCGAAGACATAGCCATGTCAGACTCCTTCTTTCGTGATGCCGCCAAGAACTATTGCGAGGTACTGCCGGCCGACCTGATCAGCCGTCAGCGGTCCGCCCGGCTGATACCAGCGGACCGAAACCCATGTGGTGTCGCGGATGAACCGGTACACCAGATCGACGTCGAGGTCGGGCCGGAAGTAGCCCTCCTGGATCCCCTGGTTGAGCACGTCCACCCACATCTTGCGTTGTTCCCTGTTGCGCTCCTCCACGTAGGAGAACCGCTCGTGCCCGGATAGCCGCTTCGCCTCGTCCTGGTAGATGACGACCTGCGCGTGCCGGTCCTCGATCGCCTCGAACGACGCCATGAACAGACCCTTGAGCCGTTCCAGCGGATTCGGTTCCGTCGCAACGATTTCCTGGTACCGGCTGAACAGCCAGTCCAGAAAGCCACGCAGCAACTCATCGACCATCTCCTCCTTGGACGAGAAGTGGTGATAGAGGCTGCCCGACAGGATGCCCGCCGAATCGGCGATGTCGCGCACAGTGGTGGCCCGCAGCCCGCGCTCGGCGAACATCGTCGCGGCGAGCTCGAGAAGCTCCTCGCGGCGGGTTGGTGCCTGCGAGGCAGGACCGTCCGTGCTCATGCGCGTTGACTCGACACCGAAATCACTTCTCCAGTCAGATAGCTGGAGTAATCACTGGCCAGGAACGCGATCGTGGCGGCGACTTCCCAAGGCTCTGCGGCCCGCCCGAACGCCTCGCCCTCCGACAACCGGTCGAGAAGGTCGGAGCTGCTGGTCTTTTCGAGGAACTTGTGCCGCGCGATGCTCGGCGACACCGCGTTGATGCGCACGCCATACTCGACGGCTTCGATTGCGCTGCACCGGGTCAACGCCATCACACCGGCCTTGGCTGCCGCGTAGTGCGACTGTGAATGCTGGGCCCGCCAGCCCAGGACGCTGGCGTTGTTGACGATCACCCCACCGTGCCCGGCGTCGCGGAAGTACCGGAGCGCCGCGCGGGTCGCCCGCATCGTCGAGGTCAACGTCACGTCGAGGACGCGATCCCATTCCTCGTCGGTCATGTCGACTACCGGCGTTGTGCCGCCCAGGCCTGCGTTGTTCACCAGCACGTCCAGGCGGCCCATACGTGCGGTGGTCGACGTGATCAGCGCGTCGACCTGCGCGGTCGATGTGACATCACACACCACGCTTTCGACCCGGCCCAGCCCGAGCTGCGTCAGCTGGTCGCGGGTCTCACCGAGCCGGCGTTCATGGTGGTCGGAGATGACGACGTCGGCCCCTTCGGCGAGTGCACGACGCGCGACCGCCGACCCGATGCCGGTGCCCGCAGCGGCCGTCACCACGACGACCTTGCCGTTCAGAAGGCCATGTCCGTCAATCTCTTTCGGCGCTTCCGCTAGGCTCATCCGCGAACCTCTCTTGGTAGACCGAGCACTCGTTCGGCGATGATGTTGCGTTGGATCTCGTTGGACCCGCCGTAGATGGTGTCCGCGCGCGTGAACAGATACAGGTGCTGCCAGACGTCGAGCTCGCCGTCTTCGGCCACCAGGCCGGCCATCCCCACGATATCCATCGCCAACTCGCCCAGGTCCCGATGCCAGTTGGCCCACAACAGTTTCGACACGTTGTCCTGGCCCGGCTGCTCGACGTCCATGGTCGCCAGCGCGTAGGACCTCATCGTCTGCAAGCCCACCCACGATCGGGTCAGCCGTTCCCTGATCAGCGGGTCGTCGACGGCGCCAGTGCGCTTGGCGACGTCCACCAGGTTGGAATGCTCACGTGCGTAACGGATCTGCTGACCCAGTGTCGACACGCCGCGCTCGAACGTCAGGGTGCCCATCGCGACCCGCCACCCATCGCCGGGGTCACCGACCACCAGATCGGCGTCGGTGCGCGCGTCGTCGAAGAACACCTCGTTGAAATCGGCCGCGCCGGTCAGCTGCACGATCGGGCGGATCTCGACACCGGGCTGATCCAGCGGCACCAGCAGGTACGACAGGCCGGCGTGCCGCTTGGAGCCCTTCTCTGTCCGGGCCACCACGAAGCACCACTGCGCCAGGTGTGCCATCGATGTCCATACCTTCTGGCCGTTGATCACCCACTGGTCGCCGTCGAGCTCAGCCGCCGTCGACACATTGGCCAGGTCACTTCCCGCGCCGGGTTCCGAGTAGCCCTGACACCACAGCTCGGTCACGTCGAGAATCCTCGGCAGGAAACGCTTCTTCTGCTCTTCGGTGCCGAACGCGATCACCGTCGGCCCAAGTAGTTCCTCACCGAAGTGATTGACCTTGTCAGGCGCGTCTGCGCGGGCGTACTCCTCGTAGAACGCGACGCGGTGGGCAACCGACAGGCCTCGACCGCCGTGCTCGACCGGCCAGCCCAGACAAGTCAGCCCTGCAGCCGCCAGATGCTGGTTCCATGCCCGCCGTTCCTCGAACGCCTCGTCCTCGCGCCCCGGCGCGCCTAGGCCCTTGAGCGCGGCGAATTCGCCGACGAGGTTGTCGGCGAGCCAGTCGCGGACCTCGGCCCTGAACTCCTGGACCTCTATCACCGTTGCCTGAGATGCGACTGCTTTTCTGACGCTTGACATTTCAGGCAGCCTCTCCTTGCGGAGCAGCGGTCCCCGCATCCACGGTGGTGGTTTGCGGGGTTGACGCTTCATCGCCTCCTGCCGTCCCCACCGCCGTAGCGGTGGTGGGGCTGGACTTGTGGGTGGCTCCACGTCCATCTCCAGCCGTGACGCTGGCGGCCGGCCTACTGCCGGTACCGGTCCCCGTGCCCCCAAGTTTGGGGTCGCCGAGGCGGGCGAGGTTGATCGCCGCGTTGAGATCCCGATCGATTGGCGGGCATCCGTTGCGACAGTGGTAGAAGCGGTCACGCAATCGGAGTTTGGTTTTCGCCCCGCAGCGTGAACACAGTTGAGTAGACGGGAACATCCGTGGCGCGGTCACCAGCTCAGTGCCGTACCAGGTGGTCTTATATTCGAGTTGAGTGCGGATGCGGGCCACCGCGGCGTCACCGAGCGCGCGGTTTAGGCCACGCTTGCGGCGCCCGCCGCGTCGACCCATGTTCTTCGCCGCCAGCTGCTCGACAGCGACGACCTCATGCTGGGTGGCGAGCTCGGTGGTGGCCTTATGAATCTCGTGGGCGCGAATCGCCGCCACGTGTGCGTGGATGCGGCCGACTCGGGCACTGGCGCGCTCCCACCGTTTCGAGCACGCCCGACGGGTCTTCGTCTGCGGATCGTAGGGGCCAAACCGGCGCGCCGCCTGCCGTTGCGCTGAGCGCAGCCGAGACTGTGCCCGAGTCAAGGGTTTCGGCGCGGGTATGCGGTCGATCTCCGTTCCGCCAGCTGTGGCCACCACCAGCAGATCTTTGACCCCGACATCGACACCCACTGACCGATGCAGTGATCGACGACTGTGCGCTGGCCGGAGCTTGCCCACAACGAGGACTTGGAATGCGCACTGCCAACGCCCACCGGTGAAACTCACCGTGACCGACAGGATCCGGGCCGTGCCAGCCTCCAGTCGGCGGGCCAACTTGCGGGTCGACTCATGGGTACGCACTCGCCCGATCCGTGGCAGCACCACGTGATGTCGATCCGCTTCGACTCGGATCGCGCCAGTAGTAAACCGAACCGACTGCGGCGAGCGATGCTTGGATTTGAACCTCGGAAATCCCATTGCCGCGCCTGCCCGGTCACCAGAACGCGATTTCGACCAGTTCTGCAGTCCGCGGGCCAAACCATCCAGACCTGAGTTGTAGGCCTCCTTGCTATTGGCCGGCCACCATGGTGCCACCTCGCTCTTGTGTACATTCCAGGTCTTGCGCAGTTTGGCCAGGGACCAGCCCTGCAGGGGCGTCAGATCCTGCTCAGCGATGCCGTAGGAGCGCTCCGCGCTGCGCTGATCAAGGTTTGTTTTCACCACATCGAGCATGTGGTTGAATGCGAAACGCGCCGCCCCGCAATGCGACTCCAGCATGCTTATCTGCGCCGATGACGGATCCAACGCGAAACGGTACCCCTGCGCCACTGCGCCGTCAGGAACCTCGAACCGCGCTGTGGTCCTCTCCCGCCCACCGGTAACGTCCACAGAAATCACACTGGCAGATGGGGCCGACAAAGCCGACACCGTTTGCGGGCGCCGAGCGTCAAACGAAAAATCGATCTCGGCTGCGACGTGATCGATCTGCAGCTCGCCGTCAACCGAACGTCGGGTGAAGCGCGCGACATCGCGACACAGATCAGCTCTCCGATCATGACCGGATGCCCTCGAATGCACCCGACTCCGTTCGCCAGCTGGCCGCCCGCCGTCAACTACGACGGTGTCCGCCGGCAACGAAAGGACCGGCGCTGGCCTCCCATTCGCCCGCACTCTGGCATTTTTGGTCTGCCGACGCACACTCTTCCACCGCGCCCCAGCCACCAAGTTCACAACATGAACCGGTTTCACTCTCGCTCAAAACCCCACATTCACACGCCACTGGCCCTACAGTTCGTAGCCCTTGTAGGCTAACCTACCAAGCACTTGCTTTGTTAGAGGAGCATCGATGACGAGCCTGCCTGGGACCATTCCGCAGGTCCTGGACCGGATTGCCGACCAATTCTCCGAGCATGACGCGCTGGTCACACCGGATCGGCGGCTGACCTTCGCCGAATTGCGCGACGAGGTCCGCCGGGCGGCCGCGGCGATGGTCGACATGGGCGTACAAGCCGGGGACCGGGTCGCGATCTGGTCGCCGAACACCTGGCACTGGGTGGTGGCGTGCCTGGCCACCACCTACGCCGGCGGGGTGCTTGTGCCGCTCAACACCCGCTACACCGCGACTGAAGCCGTCGACATCCTCGCGCGCACGGGCGCCCCGCTCTTGTTCGCGTCCGGCGAGTTCCTCGGCGCCGACAAGGCCGCGTCAATCGACCGCGACACCGTGCCGGACCTGCGGCACATCGTCCGCGTCCCGATCGAGAAGAACGACGGCACCTGGGACGAGTTCATGGGCGGCGGCGAGAAGAATGAAGCTCTCGGTTCCGTTGATATCCGCGCCGCAGCGGTCAAACCCGACGACGTCTCCGACATCCTGTTCACCTCGGGCACCACCGGCCGAAGCAAGGGCGCACTGTGCGCGCATCGGCAGTCGCTCGCGGGCTCGGCGGCGTGGGCCGAGTGCGGGCAGATCACCAGCGAGGATCGCTACCTCTGCATCAACCCGTTCTTCCACAACTTCGGTTACAAGGCCGGCATTCTCGCGTGTCTGCAGACCGGGGCGACGCTGATCCCGCAGCTGACGTTCGACCCCGAGGGCGCCATGCGGGCCGTGCAGGAGCAGCGGATCACGGTGCTGCCGGGGCCGCCGACGATCTACCAAGTGCTGCTCGACCATCCCAAGCGCGGCGATTACGAGCTGTCCTCGCTGAGGTTCGCGGTCACGGGTGCGGCGGTGGTGCCGGTCGTGCTGATCGAACGCATGCAGACCGACTTGGACTTCGACATCGTGCTGACCGCCTACGGGCTGACCGAGGCCAACGGGTTCGGAACGATGTGCCGCGCCGACGACGACGCGGCCACCGTCGCCACCACGTGTGGCAGGCCGATCGCAGACTTCGAACTGCGGATCGACAGTCCCACCGAAGACGGCACCGGCGAGGTGCTGCTGCGTGGGCCGAACGTCATGCTGGGCTATCTCGACGATCCTGAAGCCACCGCCGCCGCGATCGATGCCGACGGTTGGTTGCGCACCGGTGATGTCGGTCGCGTCGACGACGCCGGGAACCTGAGCATCACCGACCGGCTCAAGGACATGTACATCAGCGGCGGATTCAACGTCTACCCCGCCGAGGTCGAGCAGGTGCTGGCCCGGCTGGACGGTGTCGCAGAGTCCGCGGTCATCGGTGTGCCCGACGATCGGCTCGGCGAGGTGGGTAAGGCATTCGTCGTGGCCAAGCCGGGCGCCACACTCGACGAAGAGGCGGTAATCGCCTACACGCGTGAGCATTTGGCGAATTTCAAGACGCCGCAGTCGGTGGAGTTCCTCGACGCGCTACCACGCAATCCGGGCGGCAAGGTGGTCAAACCACTGCTTAGGGAAAGAGTTTGATGGACCTGAACTTTGACGACGCGACGTTGGCGTTCCAGGCCGAGGTGCGCGACTTCCTCGCGAGTAACAAGGATTCGTTCCCGACGAAGTCGTACGACACCGCCGAGGGCTTCGAGCAGCACCGGCGCTGGGACAAGGTGCTTTTTGACGCGGGCCTGTCGGTGATCACCTGGCCCGAGAAGTACGGCGGCCGTGATGCCAGCCTGCTGCAGTGGGTCGTGTACGAAGAGGAGTACTTCCGCGCCGGCGCGCCGGGACGCGCCAGCGCTAACGGCACGTCGATGCTTGCGCCGACGTTGTTCGCACACGGCACCGAGGAACAACTCGATCGGGTGCTGCCCAAGATGGCCAGCGGTGAGGAGATCTGGGCGCAGGCGTGGTCGGAGCCGGAGTCGGGCAGTGACCTGGCGTCACTGCGATCGACGGCGACCAAGACCGATGGCGGTTGGCTGCTCAACGGCCAGAAGATCTGGAGTTCGCGGGCTCCGTTCGGGGAGCGGGCATTCGGGTTGTTCCGCTCCGATCCCGAGGCCGAGCGTCATCGTGGCCTGACCTACTTCATGTTCGACCTGAGCGCCGACGGCGTCACCGTCCGGCCGATCGCACAACTCGGTGGTGACACCGGCTTCGGCGAGATCTTCCTCGACGACGTGTTCGTCCCCGACAACGACGTGATCGGCGGGGTGCACGACGGCTGGCGCGCCGCGATGAGCACGTCTAGCAACGAGCGCGGCATGTCGCTGCGCAGCCCCGCCCGCTTCCTCGCACCGGCCGAACGTCTCGTCCAACAGTGGAAAACCAATCCCGATCCCGTCTTCGCCGATCGGGTGGCCGACGCGTGGATCAAGGCGCAGGCGTACCGGCTGCACACGTTCGGGACCGTGACGCGGGTTGCGGCGGGCGGCGAGCTTGGTGCCGAGTCGTCGGTGACCAAGGTGTTCTGGTCCGAGCTGGACGTCGCGCTGCACCAGACCGCGTTGGATATGCGAGGTGCGGACGGTGAGCTGGCAGGCTCGTGGACCGACGGGCTTCTCTTCGCGCTCGGTGGCCCGATCTACGCGGGTGCCAATGAGATTCAGCGCAACATCATCGCCGAACGCCTGCTGGGCCTACCCCGGAAGTAACCATGAGATTCGATTTGGACGAACAGCAGCGCGACTTCGCCGCCAGCATCGACGCAGCGTTGAGCGCTGCCGATCTACCCGCTGCCGTGCGGGCCTGGGCCGCGGGCGATACCGCCCCGGGCCGCAAGGTGTGGGCGCAACTGGCCGACCTCGGCGTCACCGCGCTGACGGTGTCCGAGAAATACGACGGGATCGACGCGCACCCCGTCGATTTCATGGTCGCCGCGGAGCGGCTGGGCCGCTGGTGTGTGCCCGGCCCGGTCACCGAATCAATTGCGGTGGCACCGGTTCTGCTCGCCGACGACGACCGATCGACCGCACTGGCGACCGGCGAGCTGATCGCCACCGTCGCGCTGCCGCCACACGTGCCGCGGGCCGTCGACGCCGACTCGGCGGGACTCATCCTGGTCGCGAGCGAAGGATCCGTCCGTGAGGGGGTTGCGGGCGCACGGCATGAGTCGGTCGACCCGAGCCGAAAGCTGTTCGACGTCATCGCTTCCGGCGATCCTCGGCCTGCCGACATCGCACGTGCCTACGACTTCGGTGCGCTCGCCACCGCCGCGCAGTTGGTCGGCGCGGGCCAGGCGCTGTTGGACGCCTCGGTCGAATACGCCAAGCAGCGCAGTCAATTCGGCAAGGTGATCGGCACCTACCAGGCGATCAAGCACAAGCTGGCCGACGTGCACATCGCGATCGAGTTGGCCCGGCCGCTGGTCTACGGCGCGGCGCTGTCGCTGGCCGACAACTCGGGGAACACCGCGCGTGACGTCAGCGCCGCGAAAGTCGCCGCGTCCGATGCGGCCCTGCTCGCGGCACGGTCGGCGCTGCAGACACATGGGGCGATCGGATTCACGCAGGAACACGACCTTTCGCTGTGGCTGTTGCGAGTGCAGGCCCTGCGGTCGGCTTGGGGCGACCCGACTGTGCATCGTCGTAGGCTCTTGGAGGCCCTCTGATGAGTGAAGAACGGGAACTGCTGCGCGAGACCGTCGCGGCGTTGGTCGACAAGCACGCATCGCCCGCGGCGGTGCGTCAGGCGATGGCGTCAGAACGCGGCTACGACGAGTCGCTATGGAAGCTGTTGTGCGAGCAGGTCGGCGCGGCCGCACTGGTCGTGCCAGAAGAACTCGGAGGCGCAGGCGGCAAGCTCGCTGACGCCGCGGTTGTACTGGAAGAGCTCGGCAAGGCGCTGGTGCCGACGCCGCTGCTGGGCACCACGCTCGCCGAACTCGCTCTGCTCGCCGCCGACGAACCACACGCCGAGGCGATCGAGCGGCTGGCCGAGGGCGCCTCGATCGGAACCGTCGTGTTCGACCCCGGCTATGTGGTCAACGGCGACGTCGCCGACGTCGTCGTCGCCGCGGATGGCACGCGGCTGACACGCTGGACGACCGTTACCGCGCACCGTGTCGACACGATGGACCTGACCCGTCGGCTGGCGCGGGTCGAAGCCAAGGACTCCGCGGACATCGGCGCCGACCCCGGGCTCGCCGACAGGGCGGCGATCCTGCTGGCCGCCGAGCAGATCGGCGCGGCGACAAAATGTCTGGATCTGACCGTCGAATACACCAAGGACCGCGTGCAGTTCGGCCGTCCGATCGGCAGCTTCCAGGCGCTCAAGCACCGGATGGCCGACCTGTACGTCGCGGTGCAATCCGCGCGGGCGGTCGTCAACGACGCGATCGCCGAGCCGTCCCAGACGTCCGCGGCGCTGGCGCGGGTGGCGGCCAGCGAGGCGTTCTCGAAGGTGGCGGCCGAAGCCATCCAGATGCATGGCGGGATCGCGATCACCTGGGAGCACGACATCCAGCTGTACTTCAAGCGTGCGCACGGCAGCGCGCAACTACTGGGCCCGCCGCGGGATCACCTGCGCCGGCTCGAATCCGAAGTGTTCTAGCCACCGCTGTCAGCGCTTGACCGCTTGCAGCGTGTAGCTCAGCGGGAGTCGCTCGGGGTGCTCGATGAGCCGCCATTCACCGTCGTCCCGATGCATGCGGCCGGGAAGCGCCTCCCACGGCACGGAATCGTGCTCGACGAACATGGTGAGCTCCAGGCCCGCCGCGAGCACCGCGGTGATGACGTCGCCCACCCCATGGCTCCACTCCCTCAGCTGGGTGTGGTTGAACTCGGCTTCGGCGTCGACGTACGTTCCGGCCAGGTCGAAATGTCCCGGTTCCGGCTGCTCGAAATACGGGTAGCGGAGCACCCATTCGTCCGTCCGCTCTACATCGAAGGCCAGCAGCATCGGATGTCCCTCACGCATGAAGAGCCTGCCACCCGGGCGCAGTAGTTCCGCTACGGTTCTTGCCCATCGCGCAACATCGGGTAACCAGCCCAGTGCACCGATTCCAGTGAAGACGAAATCGAATCCACTGCCGACGGCAGCAGGCGCGCTGTACACGTCCGCCTGGACAAAGGCGACGTCGGCGCCGGCGGCGGCGGCGATGCCGCGCGCGATCGCGATCGATTCCGGCGAGAAGTCGAGGCCTGTCATCGCGGCACCGAGGCGGTGCAGTGAGATCGTGTCGGTGCCGATGTGGCATTGCAGATGAATTCCGCGTAGGCCGTTGACATCGCCGAGCCGGGGTAGGTCGAAGCGGACGACGTCGGACAGCCGCGTCGGGTCTGCGATCAGTTCCTGCACAGCGTAATCCGGCGAATTGGCGTGTGCCGGAGCGCGTTCGTCCCACCAGGCTCTGTTGACCGCGTAGTGGTCCTCGTCCATGGGCATTTCCTCGCTACGATGCGCCGGCTTTGGATATTATTGCGGCCGTGACCAGATGGCCCCGGGCATCCAGTGCCTCGGCAATGTCACGGTACCGTGCCAGCGCCGCCGCATGACCGACGGTGTCGCCCTGCACATCGGTCAGCAGTATCTGACACAGCAGCGGCCAAAGCTCAAGCGCTGGTTGCGATATCGCACCAATTTCAGCTGCGAGCCGAGTTGCGACCCGATGCGCGGACTTCAAATCGTCCTCGCGGGCGCGGGCGATGAGAAGCTTGACCAATTCTGTAGCGCCGTAGCCGAAGTAGGTGAGGTCGCCAGCGTCCAGCTCGGACGCCACCTTCGCTGCAAGGCTGTCGATGAGTTCATCATCAATGTCGCCTTGCCGCCGCATTGCGGCCGCTATCTGCGCGTCGATGGGGCCGACGGCCACATCGCCGCCGAACTCACGCGACAGGCGCAACAACTCGAGCGCCTCGGAGCGGCGCGCGGGCTCACAATGGAGCAGTGCCGTGCCGCGGGCCCAGCGCGCGAGGGAAAGCCCGTATGCCGCAAACCCTGAGCCGTCGCCGTATTGTTCGGCGAGACGAAGGGCGCGCTCGGTTTCGGTCATCATCGCGTCACTCACGAGTTCGAATCCGAACACCACGAGGTCAACCCAGTACGCCACCGCGCCGGCCAACGAAACCGGATCGGATTCCAGACCCAATCGGCGAGCGACTTCGAGATCACGCAGCCCGTCCAGGCGGTTCCCGCTCATCACCTTGATGACACCAGACATGCCCATCACCGGCGCCTGGTCATAAGCCGTCAGATCTTCGCCGATCTCGCGGAGCCGCCGGATCGTCTGCAGGGCCTTGTCGAACCGGCACGTGATGTATTCCGCGAGCGCGATGGCAGTCAAGATTTCGGCCCGGTCCGCAGTCGACGCGTCGATAGTGTAGGACAGCTCATCGAGCTCCGCCGACAGGGACGCGGCATCGCGTAAACGGCCCTGGTTGGTGATGAGGGAATACACCCGGCCCGCCATTCCCAGCGCCAACGGCATCTTGTCGACGGATTGCGCTGTCAGCGCGCGCAATTCGTCAAAGCAGTTCTCTTCCTCATCATCCCCACCGACCACCCAGGCGGAGAAGCTCAACCGTGCACGTGGTGCAATGCGCCGGTCGGTGTCGCCCTCCTCCACGGGCAGCCGGTCGGCGATCGCGCGGGCCCGCTGCCAGCTGTCGCGAGCGGCCCCCACATCGTGTTGATACAGCCAGGTCGCGGCACGCATGTACCACGAGTAGGCCTCGCCGAGCTCCCCAGCCGATTCAAAGTGCCTGGCGATCAGCGCCGCATTTTGTTCTGCTGCTTCGCCGTTGCGCTCCCGGATCGATACGGCCAGCCGCTTGTGAATGGACGCCCTGGTTGACCGAAGTTGCGACTCATAGCACACCGTTCGCACCAATGGATGCCGGAACCGATAGCGCGGTACGGGGAGAAATTGGATTTGGTCGATCAGCTCGGTCGCGACGAGGCTGTCCAGCGTCACGGCGCGGGTATCCGGCAAGAGCGCTCGCAGCTCATCGAGGTCGAAACCGGAACCGACCACGGAGGCCACGTTGAGTGCCGACTTCTCATCAGGGCGGAGCCGGTCGATGCGCGCGGCGATGACGGACTGCACCGTACTCGGCACGGCAATCGATGTCAGCCGACCGACGAGGCGATACTGGCCGCGACTGCCTTCCAACACGCCTCGGCCCACCAGGTCGCGCACAATCTCTTCGATGAAGAACGGGTTGCCGCTCGATGCTTCGGCGACGCGGTCCGCAATGGTCGACGTCGTCGGATGCTCCCCGACCAGCGCCGCCGCCAGGATCGCCGTGGCCGTGTCGTCCAGAGGTGACAACACGATAGAAGCCTGCGCCGTGTGGTGCAGTGGCCCGTCGTGCCCTGGCCTCGTGGTGCCCAACAACATTGCCTGCTCCGCGGTGAGCATCGCCGCGAACGCGGCCAACACCTCTTCGCTGGCAGCGTCGATCCAGTGAAGATCCTCGACGATGAACGCCGTCCGGCCGGGCCCGGCGTTGGCCAGTCTCGCCATCACCTCGACCAGCCGGGCCCGACGCGCATCTGCACTGATCGCCGGGGCTCGCGCAGAGGGGTCGCTGATCGACAGAAGATTCAACACAAGCTGGCGATCGGCGTGTCGTATCCCGGGTACGCCCTTCAATCGTTCGGCAACGCGGGCCCGGGCCGTGAGACCGTCCAACCCACGCAGGCCGAACATCCCCCGCAGCATGCGCGACAAAACGCGTAGGGGAACGTGTTCGGCGTGCGATTCGCACCGCGTCATGACGGTCGTGGCACCGCGACCGTGGACGCGTGCTGTGAATTCGCGGATGATTCGGCTCTTGCCGACGCCGGCATCGCCGACAATGTTCACTGCGCTCAGCTGTTGTGCGTCGAACACGCTTAGCAGATGAGCGATCTCGGTATGGCGGCCTACCAGCGGCCCGTCGTTGCGCCCTAATACCAAGCGCTCCGACTCGACCGTCTGCAGCCGCCGGGCCTGGATCGGATGGCTGCCGCCCTTCACTGAAACGGACTCGATCGGCCCGAATACGGCGGAGGATCCAGCAAGTCGAGCTGTGGGCTCGGAGCACAGGATCCCACCGGCCCCGGCAGCAGACTCCATCCGCTGAGCCATCCCGACGGTGTGCCCCGATACAGTGTAACTACCTGGGCCCGAGCCCATCTCGCCTGCGATCACCTCACCGGAATTGAGCCCGATGCGCAGCTGTAGCTCGACACCGTCGCGCTGATGAATTTCATCGGCGAGTCCACGTACGATGGACTGGATCTCCACGGCCGCGATGCATGCACGCAAAGCGTGGTCTTCAAGGGCGAGGGGCGCGCCGAACAACGCCATCAACCCATCGCCCATGAACTTGTCGACTGTACCGCTGTAGCGCTGTACCACTGCCGCGGACCGATTGAGCAGCTGGTGCATGATTTCGCGGAATCGCTCGGATTCCAACGTGGCAGCGAGACCCATCGACTCCACGACATCGGCGAAAAGGATCGTGATCTGTTTACGTTCGAGGGCCGCCTGCGGCGGAGCAATAGCTGAGCCGCACGCATCGCAGAACCGCGCGAGTGCACGCAGACTGTTCCCGCATACAGCGCAGTGCGGATCTGTTCGGTTGAGCACATTGTTCATGCGACGCCCAGTTCGCCGGTGGCCGGCTCAGACGAGACTACCGTTTGGACTGTTCGTAGCATCGCGACTTAGACGAACGCCGTCGTCGGGGTTTCCAGCCATCGCAAAGAGCCCGCTTGTTAGCCTGGCTCAGATGAGTGTTGCGCTACGGGCCGGTATTCCGCCGTTCTACGTGATGGACGTGTGGCTGGCGGCCGCGGAGCGCCAGCGCTCCCACGGCGACCTGGTCAACCTGTCGGCGGGCCAGCCGAGCGCCGGCGCCCCCGCTGCCGTGCGGGCAGCGGCAAAGGACGCCTTGGACAGCGGGCCACTAGGCTACAGCGTGGCGCTGGGCATCCCCGAGTTGCGTTCCGCGATTGCAGGCTCCTACAAGAAGCGCCACGGGCTCGTCGTCGACCCCGACGAGGTCGTGATCACCACCGGCTCCAGCGGTGGATTCCTGCTGGCGTTCCTCGCGTGCTTCGATGTCGGCGACCGCGTGGCGATCGCCAGTCCCGGCTACCCCTGCTACCGCAACATCCTGTCGGCGCTGGGCTGTGAGGTGGTCGAGATGCCCTGCGGACCGGAAACCCGGTTCCAGCCGACGGCCCAGATGCTCGCCGACCTGAATCCGCCGGTGCAGGGCGTGATCGTGGCAAGCCCCGCCAACCCCACTGGGACGGTGATTCCACCCGAGGAGCTGGCGGCGATCGCGTCATGGTGTGAATCGAGGAGCGTTCGGCTGATCAGCGACGAGGTTTATCACGGCCTGGTGTACGAAGGCGCGCCTGCGACCAGCTGCGCGTGGCAGACGTCGCGAGATGCCGTGGTGGTCAACAGCTTTTCGAAGTACTTCGCGATGACCGGGTGGCGGCTGGGCTGGCTGCTGGTACCACGCGAACTGCTTCGCGCGGTCGACTGCCTGACGGGCAACTTCACTATCTGCCCGCCGGTGCTGGCCCAGTACGCCGCCGTCGCCGCGTTCTCACCGGAATCGGTCGCCGAGGCGGATGCGCTGCTGCATCATTACGCGGCGAACCGCCAGCTCTTGTTGGACGGGCTTCGCTCGATCGGCATCGACCGGCTTGCACCCACCGACGGCGCGTTCTACGTGTACGCCGACGTGTCGCACCTGACCACGGACTCGCTGTCGTTCTGCTCGAAGCTGTTGAACGACACCGGTGTTGCGATCGCGCCGGGCATCGACTTCGACACGGTGCGCGGCGGATCATTCGTCAGGCTGTCGTTCGCGGGCCCTAGAGGCGACATCGAGGAAGCGTTGCGCCGCATCGGGTCCTGGCTGGGCTAAGCGGGAGCGAGGTTGGCGACGCGTAGGTCGACGAGGTCCCGAACGTAGCGGGCGCCCTCCAAGTCTCCTGGGACGACAAGCCTGGGCTGCCCGAGTGGCAGGCCGTCCTCTGTATACGCAACGAGAATCGGGGTGGCAGAAAGATCGGGCGAGCCTTCGGCCCACGCCAGCGCTGCACGGTAGCCGTCGGCTCCGGTCGCCAGGACGACTATCGACAGCGACGGATGTTTCGCGGCGGCGTCGACGACCGGATCCGCTGCAGATACCACATCGTCGAGTACGGCACCGGTATAGGTGTGATGTTCCGTCCGCGCGCTGGTTTCGAAGGCCACCGCTTGGCTCCTGGACGGAAACGCCTGCAGCGCAGTCATGGTGACGGTCAGCGGGTTTCGGACATCGCCCGACACGGTCAATTCGCCAGGGCCGTCGGCAGCCGCCACACCGACAGAGCCGGCAAGCAGGGCAGCGGATACCGCCGTCGAAACCCCACCCTTGACCACAGACGCAATCGACCTCATGCGGCGTAACGCTACTAACGCTTCAGGTTGGCGTACCAGTCGAGCAACGCGGGATCGTCCACGGCACTCTTCTCGACAATGCGCGCGGGGTCAGCGCCTTGGAACAGCTTCTTGATCGGCACCTCGAGCTTCTTGCCGGTCCTGGTGTGCGGAACGCCTGGGGCGACAATGATCTCGTCGGGCACGTGCCGCGGGGACACCTCGTCGCGAATCGTGCGCTTGATCCGTTCGCGTAGCTCGTCGGTAAGCTCCGCGTCGTCAGCGAGCACCACGAACAGCGGCATCCAGTAACCGCCATCGGACTGTTCTGCGCCGATGACCAACGCTTCGGCAACCTCCGGCAGCCTCTCGACGGCCTGGTAGATGTCGGCGCTGCCCATCCGGATGCCGTGCCGGTTCAGCGTCGAGTCGGAGCGTCCGTGCACGATGATGCTGTCGTGGCCGGTGATGGTGATCCAGTCGCCGTGCCGCCAGACTCCCGGGAACATCTCGAAATAGGCGCTGCGATAACGGGAACCGTCGGCGTCGTTCCAGAACGACACGGGCATCGACGGCATCGGCTTGGTGATGACCAGCTCGCCGACCTCGCCGCGCACCGGCTTGCCCGACTCGTCCCAGGCGTCCATCGCGACACCAAGGTAGGGCGCGGACAACTCCCCCGGCCACACCGGCACGGTGCGCACACCGCCGATGAACGCCGACACCACATCGGTGCCGCCGCTGATCGAGGCGACCTGCACCCGTTCCCCGACGTTGTCACGCAGCCACAGCGACGACGAAGGCGGCAGTGACGAGCCGGTGATGCCGACCGTTCGAAGGGCCGACAGGTCGTGCTCGGTGCGCGGGACCGCACCCGCCTTGGCGCAACCCAATACGTAGCCAGGGCTGGTTCCCAACACCGTAGCGCCGATTCGGCCGGCGATGTCCCACAACGCGTCCGGCTTCGGATGGTTCGGACTGCCGTCGTAGCAGACGATCGTCGCACCGACCAGAAGACCCGCGACCTGGAAGTTCCACATCATCCAGCTCGGGCTGGTGTACCAGAAGAACGTATCGTCGGCACCGATATCTGCTTGCAGCGCAATGGCTTTCAAATGCTCGAGCACGACACCGCCGTGCCCGTGCATGATTCCCTTCGGCAGCCCCGTGGTGCCGGACGAGAACAGAATCCACAGCGGATGGTCGAAATCGACCGGGACCGTCTCGAGTTGATCGGCGCCCTCCGCGGTGAGCTCGGATGCCAGCACGGTCGCCCGCAGCGTCGGCAGACCTGCCTGCAGCGCGGCGACGTCATCGCGCTTGTCATGGGTCTTGCCGCCGTAGCGATATCCGTCGGCGGTGACGAGGACGACCGGTTCCAGCTGGCCGAGCCGATCCAGCGCCGCCTTCGCGGAATAGTCCTGCCCGCAGGCGCTCCAGATGGCGCCGATGCTCGCGCTGGCGAGGAACGCGACGACGGCCTCGGGGATGTTGGGCAGATACCCGACGACACGGTCGCCTGCCGTCACACCGTGCGATCGTAGCGTCTGTGCGAATGCCGCAGTGCGGGCGAGCAATTGGTGCCATGACAGCTCGGTGACCTCGTCGCCTTCGCTGACATGCAGGATGGCGGGTCGGTCGGTACGCGCATTGCGCACGATCTGGTCGACATAGTTCAGGCGCACACCGGGGAACCACCGCGCCCCCGGCATCTCGGCGCTTTCCAGCACGCTGTCGGGGGGATCACCGAGGTCGAAGTACTCCCACAGCGCACCCCAGAACGCGGCGGGGTCGTCGACCGACCACTGCCACAACGCCCGGTAATCCGCTATCGGTGCACCGGTGCGCTGCTGCACGAACCGGGCGAAATCGGTGACGCGTGCGTCGGCGATATCGCGTTCCGTCGGCTGCCACTGCGGAGCAACCAGCGCCTCTGAGGCATGTGTCATCGGGCGCTCCAGCCTCCGTCCATCGTGTACGACGCGCCGGTCACCATCCCTGCCGCCGGCGAGGCCAGCCAACCGACCAGCGCGGCAACCTCTTCCGGCTCGACCAGCCGTTTGATCGCGCTCTCCTTCAGCAGAATCTCGGCCACCACCTGATCCTCGGGGATGCCGTGGGTGCGGGCCTGGTCGGCGATCTGCTTGGTCACCAGCGGCGTGCGGACGTATCCGGGATTCACACAGTTGCTCGTCACGCCATGCGGGCCGCCCTCGAGCGCCGTCACCTTCGACAGGCCCTCCAGCGCGTGTTTTGCGGTGACGTAGCCGACCTTGTACTCGGAAGCGCGAATGCCGTGCACCGATGAGATGTTAATGACGCGGCCGAACTTCTGCCGGTACATGTGCGGAAGCGCCGCCCGGATGAGCAGGAACGGCGCCTCCACCATCAGTGCCACCAGGGTCCGGAATCGCTCGGGTGCGAAGTCGACGATCGAGTTGATGCTCTGCACACCGGCGTTGTTCACCAGGATGTCGGCCTCCAGCCGCAGGTTCTCCAGCGATGAGACATCGAGGAGATCCACCGTCCATGCTTGCCCGCCGATGGCCTGCGCCAGATCCTTCGCGCCGGCTTCGTCTACGTCGGCGACCGTGACCGTCGCGCCGTGAGCCGCAAGCTCCCTGGCGCACGCCGCACCGATCCCGCTCGCACCACCGGTGACGAGTGCCGTGCGACCGTTGAGGGCGGTCGATGCCGCACCCGGCTTGGCGAGGTCGTCGCGGACACTCATCGCACACTCCTGCCTCAGATGTGATAGCGGACACAGATCTGAAGTGAGTATTCATGCAGATTCACAGCCACGCAATGGCCAAAACTGCAGCAGCCATCTGCAAAAATGCAGATATGACCGCGCCATCGTCAGGCCGCCGCCCGAGCGCCGATGACCTGTTGGTGCTGCTCGCGGTGGGCCGGTCCGGGCGGTACAACACCGCGGCCGAGGAGCTCGGCCTCAACCACACCACGATCTCGCGCCGTATCGCCGCGCTGGAATCCTCTATCGGCGGCCGGGTGCTGGCGCGCGTCGGCGGCGGCTGGGAGCTCACCGAGCTCGGCCGCGAGGCCCTGTCTGCAGCGGAGGTCGTTGAATCGGCGGTCCGCTCGTTGACCGTGGACCCCGGCGGCATGCGCACCCTCGAAGGCGTGGTGCGGATATCGGCCACCGATGGATTCAGCGCGTACATCGCCGCGCCTGCGGCCGCACAGGTGCAACGCCGACACCCCAACGTGGCGGTCGAGATCGTCGCCACCACCAGACGGGCCACCCAGCAGAGATCGGGCCTCGATGTCGAGGTGGTCGTCGGTGAGCCGAAGGTCCATCGCGCCAAGGCGATTCGGCTCGGCGACTATTGCCTCGGTCTGTACGGTTCCCGCCGCTATCTCGCCGAGCACGGGATGCCGACGAGCATCGCGGATCTCGCCCGCTATCCCCTGGTCTACTTCATCGACTCGATGTTGCAGGTCGACGACCTGGACATCGCCACGAGCTTCGCGCCTGCGATGCGCGAATCAGTCACGTCCACCAATGTTTTCGTGCACGTCGAAGCAACCCGGGCCGACGCAGGCATCGGCATGTTGCCGTGCTTCATGGCCGACCGCCACGACGACCTGGTCCGCGTGCTGCCCGACGCCGTGGCGATCCAGTTGACCTATTGGCTGGTCACCCGTGCCGAGACCCTGCGCAGGCCAGAAGTCGCCGCCGTGGTGGACGCGATCCGCGACCGCGTGCACGAACAGCGCGACGTCCTCCTCGGCCGGCGTCAGTGACCAAGAGAGGTCACGGAACGCTGTCCCACTTCTCGTCATCGACATCGGCGATGCAGTGGTATGCGATCACCGGAGTCCCCGGCTGGGCCACGCCGCCGAAAACGTTGAGGCAGGGACCGAGGGCGCTGGTGACCTGGCCGTTGCCCTGAGCAGCCCAACGCATGTTGTTCGCGCTCGCCTGGCACGGCGCGAGCATCGCCGGGGTGTTATCCGCTGCGTCGCTGATGCTCACGCAGCGCCCGGGGAATGCGGCGCTTTCGATCTGACCGGCGGAGTTGAGGACCCAGCGCTGGGAGTTTGACCCATTGCAGGGGTTCACCACCGTCGCCGCGTTGTTCCCGTTCGGGCCGTCCAGACACCAATCGCCCAATCGGCTCTTCAGCTGGACCGGCTCAGCGGCACTCGAAATACCAGCGCTGAGCAGCGCGACGCCGAAAATTGCGCCGCTTGCGACGATGGCCCGGCACACACCGCCCATGGTTCCAGGATCCGCCACGAAGGCGAGAAAAGACACCCATCCTGATCTGAACGCTTGCGGTTGGACGCGCATCTTGCTGCAGTCATGGCATGCCGTTCATCGATCACCCGAAGGGGCACGCCTACTACCGGCACTGGGCTGCCGCCGAGCCACGCGCGGCCGTCATCTTCCTGCACGGCTTCGGCGAGCACACCGGTGTCTATCACCGGTACGGCTTCGCGCTGAACGCCGCGGGCATCGACCTGTGGGCCGTCGATCAGTTCGGCCACGGCCTCAGCCCCGGGGACCGGGGAGACTTCGGGTCGATTGAGGACAGCTCGGCGCTGGCCGACACCTTGACCGAACTCGCCGAACGCGAGCGTCCCGGACTGCCGCTGATCGCGCAGGGGCATTCGTTCGGCTCGGTCGTCACACTCTTCCGGCTGCTGGGGCAGCCCGAACGCTACCGGGCGGGCGTCATCTCCGGCGCCCCACTGGTTCCGATCCCCGAAATGCTCGACGCCGACAGCTCATTCGATCTGGACCCGAGCTGGCTCTCCGGTGACCCGTTCTATCTCGATTCATTGGAGAACGACCCACTGGCGTTCGTCGATGCCGACGGTTTGCCGCTGGCGCGAGAACTGGACAAGGCGTGGGACCGGTTCGGCGCCGAACTGCCCAAGCTCACAGTGCCGACGCTGGCGGTGCACGGCGTCAATGATCCGATCGCGCCGATCGATCCGGTGCGCGCCTACGCCGAACAGATCGATCCGCTGCAGCTCAAGGAGTTTCCCGGCGCGCACCACGACATTCTCAACGAGACTGTGCATCGCGAAGTGGCGGCGGCCGTAATCGACTTCGTCGACAGACAGGCAGGACGATAGGGTCATTCCGACCTGGAGCGGCTGCACCGTGCGCGATGTCGTATATCGACGGCGTGTGCTGTGGCAGACTGCCTGCGAGGTTGGACCTGCAGGGACGTTTCGACATGGACCGGACCGCAGCGACGACGAGGAGCCATGAGTGGGGTCGGAGGAATTTCCACCGCAGGGAAGCGGTCCGTCGGGGGAAGACACCGGCTCACCCGGTGACGAGCAGAGCCGGCAGCCCGGCCAGCCCTCGCCCGGTGGCAGCATGCGGTTTCAGGATCCCGCAAAGGCACGACCGCGCCCGCCTACCGTCGGTGAGACCCGGGCCCGCGAGAAGGCCGAGCGCAAGCGCCGAGAGATCGAGAAGGCACGGGTCGAGGCCGAACTCAAGCGGCATCAACGCAACCAGCGGCTGAAAGGTGGTGCCGCGGCTGTCGGTGTGGTGGGTGTTGTTGCAGCACTGGGCTATTGGGCGTTGTCGCCGCGGACGGTCACCGCGCAGTGCGTCCAGGAGGACACCGCGGGCGGACCCATCGTCGTGCCCGACAGCTACTGCACCGGCCACACTGGCAACTCCAGCGGTCTCTTCATCTACAGCGGCCATCAGTACCGCTACTACTACGGCAGCAGCGGAACCGTCGGGGCAAGGCCGGTGGGGGGCACCACGATCAAGCCAAAGGACACCACCGTCAAGACCTCGTCGGGTAGCACCATTGAACGCGGCGGTCTGGGCAGCAAGTTTTCGGGCAGCGGCGGCGGCTAGAGCAGCGACTCGTGAAACGCCTCAGAACAGAGCGACGGCCGGACTGGTTGTCGATCGTGGAGAACCAGGGTCTCGTCTTCGGGACACCTGCGCTCGATCCGTCGGGCGCGGACCGCGTGTATTGGGACGAGTCGGTGTACTACGAGTTCGAGATGGATGAAGTACTGGCCATGGAGGCCGACGTCGAACTGCTCCATTCGATGTGCCTACATGCCGTCGAACAGGTCGTTGTCATGGAGAGATATGCGGATTTCGGTCTGCCGGAATGGAGTTGGCAGCCGATTGCCGAGTCGTGGCGACGGTCCGATCCACACGTCTACGGTCGTTTCGACCTGCGCTACGACGCCCGCTCGCCTGCAAAACTGTTGGAGTACAACGCCGATACCCCCACCACGTTGTTGGAGTCGTCCGTCCTGCAGTGGCACTGGCTGCAGGACGTGTTCCCCGGCTTCGATCAATGGAACTCGCTGCACGAACAGCTTGTCGACCGGTGGAAGGTCATCCGGGATAGCTTGCCCAGCAATGAGCTTCACTTCTCCTGGTCGGGTGCCGAGCAGACCGGCGAAGACCAGATCACGACGACCTACATGCAGGAGACTGCGGCTGAGGCCGGGTTCGAGACCATAGCCCTGGAAATTGAGGACGTCGGCTGGGACACCGTGCTGGAGCGCTTCGTCGACTTGGAAGAGGCGCCGATTGCCGCGATGTTCAAGCTCTATCCCTGGGAGTGGGTGTTGGACGACGCGTTCGGCCAGCGCGTGGTGTCGAGCCTGCCGCATACCATGTGGATCGAGCCGCTCTGGAAAACGCTGCTGTCGAACAAGGCGATCCTGGCGATCCTGTGGGAGATGTATCCCGGCCACCCAAACCTGCTGCCTGCGTACCTCGATGATCCCCACGAGCTCACCGAGTATGTCCGCAAACCCAAGCTCGGGCGCGAGGGTGGCAACATCACCATCGTCGGGCCCGGCATCGAGTTGGCCACCGGCGGCATCTACGGCGAAGAGGGCTACGTCTACCAACTCTTCGATCCACTGCCGCTTTTCGACGACGTCCGGCCCTCGCTGGGTGCGTGGGTGGTCGGCGACTCGTCTGCGGGTCTGGGGATCCGCGAGGCCGGCGGACTGGTGACCAATGACCGCGCAGCCTTTGTCCCGCATCGAATCCCATTGACCAAAGAAAGTTGATGATGACGACCACCGTGATGGCGCTGCAGTCTGACTTCTGGAATACGATCGGGCGCGGCGTCGGCGCCATGTGGCTGTATGCCGCTGTCGGGCTGGTGCTGATGGTGATCGGGTTCTACGCCATCGACCTGACCACGCCGGGTCCGCTGCGCCAAATGGTCAAGCAGGGCAAGCCGAATGCCGTCGTCATTTCCGCGGCGGGCATCGTCAGCATGGCGTTCATCGTGGTGCTGGCGATCTATTCGTCCGGCGGCAGGCTTGCCGAGGGACTGACCGCCGCGGCGATCTTCGGCTTCGTCGGCATCGTCGCGCAGGTTGTCATGATGCGTGTCGCGACGATGGTGCTCGGCGTCAATATGTCCGGCTGTTTGGAATCCGACAGCTTCTCCCACGAGTCGCTGATGGTGGCTGCCGCGCAGTTCGCGCTCGGGCTGGTCGTGGCGGTCGCCATCCTTTGAGACCTCGGCAGCTGCCAGTTGAACCGTGAAGCTCAGGCGCGGGGATCGCTTCACCCGGATGTCCGCCACGGTGGACGACCTCGAGCTGCCCCCGGCCGTTTTCACGACATGTCCGTGGCAACCGCGCGAGCCCATCGAGACAGGGTTTGCGGCAATGGCCGCGCTGCTGTGCACCCGCGCTGTGGGACAACCAGGTGGTCGGCATGCCGTCGCGCGGCGTCGACGAACGGCGGCACGGCCTGATTCTCTGCACGGCGCGGTATGCGGCGTTCTGCAACAAGGCCTAAGGTCAACGTCTCCACCGCCATCCCGAGGGCGGCGCACCAGAGGGCCTGCCCGCGGCCGTCGACTCGGTCGGAGAGCAACTCCGGAGGACGGTCGTCGCAGGGGAGCTCGTCGCGAACCCTGGCGAGAAGTGCGTCCTGTGGGGTCTGGATACACGGGTCGGTGTGGTTGGGCCGTGGTCTCGATCCGGCCCGTGTGGTCGCGATCCAGGATGCAGTCGCCGCGGCCCCGGGCACGCCGTAGGGTGTCCCCGTGCTGAGAAGGCCGGTGATCGCCGCCGCGGCCGCGCTGGCAGCGGGGGTATACCTCGCCACTCCGACCAGCGCCGATCCCGGAGACAACCCGTGCGAGTTCGCGATCAACTACTTCTGCAAGTTCATCCCGATTGCGCCGGACCTCGAGGGCGACGTCGACCTCACGACGGACCAACCGCCGGCCGATCCCAACGCGCCGCCGCCGGAATCGCTTCCTGTTGTCGACCCCTGCGCGGCTGGCTGCATCTAGAAGGCGTATCGGCCGCAAAGGTCCATCGGCGAGCATGCCCTCAGCCGATCAGACCAACTGTGGCTGCGCACGGCTCGTGCCCGGCTCTCACTAACCGTCCTAATCCCGGTCCAACGCACGACGTGAGGCCGTCTTGTCGGTAGGGCGTGCGAAAGTGCGGGTGCGATGAAGCGGCACTCAACGTTCAAATTCTGCCTCAACCCAACGGCCGAGCAGCAGCGCATCCTCGCTCGGCATGCCGGCGCCGCCCGGTTCGCGTTCAACCAGTGCCTCCACATGGTGGGGAGTGCGCTCGCGCAACACCGAACCGACCCGGATGTCAACGTGCCGTGGACTGGTTATGACCTGATCAACACCTTCAACATCTGGAAAAGAAGCGAGGCCGCCGGACGGCTGTTTGCTATCGACGGAGAGGGCGTTGCCTCCATGGTCGTGACGGGGCTGCCGTGGCGACGGGAGATCTGCCAGCAAGTGTTCGAAGAGGCCGCCGTCGACTGCGGGCGGGCACTAGCCGCCTGGTCGCAGTCCCGCAGAGGTACCCGTCGTGGCCCCCACGTTCGGTTTCCGCGGTTCAAGAAAAAGGCTGCCGGAGGAAGGCAGACGTTTCGGCTGCGCAACAAACATCCCAAGGGACGCCAGCCGACGATTCGTTTGGGCGAGACACATCCACGATCAGTGACACTCCCCGGTATTGGCGTTGTTCGGATACGCGACGACACCCGCCGGTTGCGGCACATGCTAGCCAAAGACCGCGCAAAGATTCCGTCCGCCACTGTCATCCAACAGGGTGGACGCTGGTGGGTAGCACTGAATGTGGCGGCCGCTGACCTACATCCGTCCCTCCGTCACCCGGCCCGCACGGACAGCGACCGCGGCGGTTGGGTGGGACTCGACCGAGGTCTGGCAGCCTTTGTCGTCGCCGCCAGTGCCGATGGTCATGAAGTCGCACGGATCCAGGACGCGCCCAAGGCGCTGCGTGCCGGTATGCGCCAACAGCGTCGACTCGCGAAGTCGTTGTCTCGCAAGAAGAAAGGATCGCACAACCGCCGCCAGTGTGCTGCCCGCCTGGCACGTCACCACAACCATATCCGCAACATTCGCAGGCACTTCTTGCATCGGGTATCTAACGAGCTCGCCAAGACCCACGACAGGCTCGTGATTGAGGATCTGAATGTGTCCGGAATGCTGCGTAATCACCGCCTCGCCCAAGCCATTGGAGACGCTGGCTGGGCCGAATTCGCACGCCAGCTGCGCTATAAGACTGACTGGCGCAATGGCGAGCTCGCAATCGCGGACCGGTGGTATCCGTCGAGCCAAGTCTGTTCACGGTGCGGCAACCGTAACCACAGAATGACATTGAGTGATCGGGTGTTTATCTGCGACTGCGGGTATTCGGACGATCGTGACCGTAACGCCGCTGCCAACCTTGCCAGATGGGCGGAGCAACATCATCTCGAACCCCGGACCCCCAAGCACGGAGGCCGGGTCACCAATGTCCGCCGACGAGATGGCGCTGACCGGCACGTCACTCGTGTCGGTGAAACCACCTCGGAAGACGTGGGAACCGACGTTCAAGCCACACCCGTGGCCTGAACAGAGGACGCCCGAGAAGGGCGGTGTCACACACCAACTAGGTTGTGTGACACGCTTCAAAGCCAGGTGTCGTCGGTAGTCGCGGTGAGGAAGGCCTCAAGGTCATCGCGCCACTGCGCCGGGGTGTTCTTGTCGGGCTCGATGCCGGTGTACTCGCCGCGGTAGAACAGCAGCGGACGCGGCTTCTTGTGCGGCGCGTCCGACAACGAGTGCACGGCACCGAACACCACGTAGTGATCGCCGCCGTCGTGCACGGAGTCCACGGTGCAGTCGATGTGCGCCAGGGTCCCTTCGATGATCGGCGAGCCGAGTTGAGAAGGTCGCCAGTCGATTCCGGCGAACTTATCTGGGTCCTTGGATCCGAAACGCGCCGAGACGTCCTTCTGCTTCTCGTGCAGGACGTTGACGCAGAACTGCCCGCTGGACTCGATGGCCTGCCAGGATCTCGACACCTTGGTCGGACAGAACAGCACCAAGGGCGGGTCCAGTGACAGCGCGGCGAACGACTGACACGCAAAGCCTACCGGCGCGCTTTCGTGCATGGTGGTGATCACGGTGATACCGGTACAGAACTGCCCCAGCACATTTCGGAATGTGCGAGGGTCGAGCGGTGGCTTGCTCACTAGCTCTTGAAGCCTACGCTGAAGTCGTGGCCCCACAGGCTGACGGCAGTGCTCTCCCGGGCCACCCAGCTGTCGTCCTCGACTTCAAGCCCTTCACAACCGAATTCGACGTCGAAGCCGCCGGGCGTCTTCATGTAGAAGGACAGCATCTTGTCGTTCACGTGCCTGCCGAGGGTCGCTGACATCGGCACCTTGCGGCGCAGCGCGCGGTCCAGGCAGAGCCCGACGTCGTCGGCGTTCTCGACCTCCACCATCAAATGGACGATGCCGCTGGGCGTCTCGCCCGGCATGAACGCCAGGCTGTGATGGCGCGGGTTGACCCCGAAGAAGCGCAGCCAAGCCGGCGCGCCGTCGGCGGGCCTGCCGACCAGTTGTGGTGGCAACCGCATCGAGTCGCGAAGCCTGAAGCCAAGGACGTCGCGGTAAAAGTGCAACGACTCCACGTCGTCGCGAGTGGTCAGCACCACGTGGCCGAGACCCTGCTCCTCCGTGACGAATTTGTGCCCGTACGGGCTGGCGACGCGACGGTGCTCCAGCGCCGCGCCATGAAAGACCTCGAGGCAGTTGCCGGAGGGATCCTGGAACCGGATCATCTCGTCGACGCGACGGTCGGCAAGCTCAGCGGCAGCGGCCTCCTTGTAGGGCGTGCCCTCCACATCGAGCCGCTTGCGGATCTCTTGCAGTCCTTGGGCATTGGCGCATTCCCAGCCGGACTCCAGCAGCCGGTCGCTCTCGCCAGGCACGATCACCAGACGCGCGGGGAACTCGTCCATCCGCAGATAAAGTGCACCGTCGGTCAGCCCCTTGCCCTCGGCCATGCCGAGCACCTTCAGGCCGTACTCGCGCCAGGCCGCAACGTTCGTCGACTCGATCCGCAGATAGCCCAGTGACCGGATGCTCATGACGCGCCCTTCCCAGAAACGTTCCTCAGGAAATCGACAGTCAGCCTGTTGAACTCGTCGAACTTCTCCACCTGGGCCCAGTGCCCGCATTGGCCGAAGACGTGCAGTTGCACTCGCGGGATCTGCTTGAGTGCCACCAGTGCGCCGTCGAGCGGGTTGACGCGGTCCTCCCGCCCCCAGATCAGGAGCACCGGCTGGCGCAGCCTGTAGACCTCACGCCACATCATGCCGAGCTCGAAGTCAGGGCCGGCGAACGACTTTCCCATCGCCCGGGTTGCCGCCAGCGACTCCGGCGTGCTTGCGATTGCGAAGCGCTCGTCGATCAGTTCCGGGGTGATCAACTTCTGGTCGTACACCATGATCCGCAGGAACGCCTCGAGGTTCTCGCGCGTGGGCTCATAGGAGAACTTGCCGAGCAGCTTGACGCCCTCAGTCGGGTCGGGCGCGAACAGGTTGACCGAGAGGCCGCCAGGACCCATCAGCACCAGCCGCCCTGCCCGGTCCGGGTTGTCAAGCGCGAACCGCACGGCGGTGCCGCCGCCGAGCGAATTGCCCACCAGCGCAGCGCGTTCGATGCCGAGGTGGTCGAACAGGTTCAGCAACGCAGTCGCGCTGTAGCGGTTGTACTGCTCGTGCTCGGTGTGCTTGTCGGAGTGGCCGTAGCCGGGCTGGTCGACGGCAAGCACATGGAAATGCTGCGCCAGCACGCCGATATTGCGTCCGAAATTCGACCAGCTCGACGCACCTGGGCCACCGCCGTGCAGCAGCACGACCGTCTGATCGTTGCCGACACCCGCCTCGTGGTAGTGCAGCCGCATGGCAGGGCCTTTGCCGTGTACCGCGGCAAAGCGTGACGTCGATTCGAAGGTGATACCGTCGGCCGTCAAAACAGGCTGAGTCATCTAGACCATCGTGTCCTGAGGCGGCAACCCGAACTCGTTGTTGCCGAAGATCAGGTAGGCACGTTCGGGATCATTGGCCGCGTGTACCCGGCCCGCGTGCGCGTCGCGCCAGAACCGTTGCACCGGAGCATCGTTGTTCAATGCGGTGGCGCCGGAGGCCTCGAAGAGACGATCGATCGACGCGATCGCGCGGCCGGTGGCGCGCACCTGGTCGCGACGGGCGCGGGCCCGCAGCTCGAACGGGATCTCCCTGTCCCCCTTCAGCAACGCGTACTCGTCGCCGACATTGCCGATCAGCTGGCGCCATGCGGCGTCGATGTCGCTGGCGGCCTCCGCGATACGGACCTTGGCGAACGGGTCGTCCTTGGCCTTCTCCCCCGCGAACGCGGCGCGTACACGCTTGCCCTGGTGCTCGACATGGGCGTCGTAGGCGCCGTACGCCATGCCGACGATCGGCGCCGAGATGGTCGTGGGATGCACAGTGCCCCAGGGCATCTTGTATACCGGTGCGGTGTTGGTCTGCAGGCCACCCGCGGTGCGGTCGTTCATGGCCTTGTATGAGAGGAAGCGGTGCCGCGGCACGAAGACGTCCTTGACCACGATGGTGTTGCTGCCGGTGCCGCGCAGGCCGACGACGTGCCATACGTCGTCGATGCGGTACTCAGTGCGCGGAATCAGGAAGCTGCCGAAATCTACTGGCCTGCCGTCCTTGATGACGGGGCCGCCAAGGAACGCCCATGTGGCGTGGTCGCAACCGGACGACCAGTTCCACGAGCCGTTGACGAGGTAGCCACCGTCGACCACGGTGCCCGCGCCCATCGGCGCGTACGACGATGAGACGCGCACGGCGGGATCGTCGCCCCACACCTCTTCCTGTGCCTGCTGATCGAATAGCGCCAGGTGCCAGTTGTGCACGCCGATGATCGAGCTGACCCACCCGGTCGAACCACACGCCGTCGCGATGCGGCGCACGGCTTCGTAGAACACGGTCGGGTCGCACTGCAGGCCGCCCCACTGCTCGGGTTGGAGCAGTTTGAAGAAGCCGACCTCGTCGAGCTCGGCAACGGTCTCGTCGGGCAGCCGCCGCAGATCCTCCGTCGCCTGGGCTCGCTTGGCGATCAGCGGTAACAGGTCGTCGATGCCGGCTAAGACCGACTGCACGTCACCCTGTTCAATGGACGTCACTGGTTTGCCTCCCGGGAGTTCGGACCTAAAGGAAGATTAGAACACGTTACGATTTGTGTCGAGCAGGGCATTCCTGCGGCGGCTGGACCTGGGAACATGCATTTCTGTAACCTGTTCTAGTTATCGGCACACGGAAGGGCGAAGCAGTGACGGACGAGCCACTCGGTAGCCACGTGCTCGAGCTGCAGGTGGCCGACGTCGTGGAGGAGACTTCAGACGCGCGGTCGCTGGTGTTCGCCGTGCCCGACGGTGTCGAGATTCCTGCCGACCGGCTGCGCTATTCGCCCGGACAGTTCCTGACTCTGCGTGTGCCGAGCGACCGCACCGGCTCGGTGGCCCGCTGCTACTCGCTGTGCAGCTCGCCCTTCACCGACGACCAGCTGACCGTCACCGTCAAGCGCACGGTCGACGGGTATGCGTCGAATTGGTTGTGCGACAACGCCCATCCGGGGATGAAGATCCACGTGCTCGCGCCGTCGGGCACCTTCGTGCCGAGAACGCTCGACCAAGACTTCCTACTTCTGGCGGCAGGCAGCGGCATCACGCCGATGATGTCGATCTGCAAGTCCGCCCTCTCCGAGGGCGGCGGCAAGGTGGTACTGATCTACGCCAACCGCGACGAGAACTCGGTGATCTTCGCTGGCGCACTGCGCGAATTGTCGGCGAAGTACCCCGACCGGCTCACCGTCGTGCACTGGCTGGAGACGGTGCAGGGGCTGCCGACTGCGGCGGCGTTGGCCGGCCTTGCCGGGCCGTACATCGGCCGCGACGCCTACATCTGCGGACCCGGCCCGTTCATGGCGGCGGCCGAGGAAGCGCTGAAGAACTCGGACGCGCCTGCCCACAAGATCCACATCGAGGTGTTCAAGTCGCTGGAGTCCGATCCGTTCGCTGCGGTCGTCATCGAGGAGGACGACAGCGACGAGGGGCCGGCCACCGCGATCGTCACGCTCGACGGTGAGCGGCATGAGGTGCGCTGGCCACGGAGCGCGAAGCTTCTCGACGTCCTGCTCGACAAGGGTCTCGACGCCCCGTTCTCCTGCCGCGAGGGCCACTGCGGCGCTTGCGCGGTGCTCAAGAAGAGCGGCGACGTAGAGATGGAGGTCAACGATGTGCTCGAGCAACAGGATCTCGACGAGGGTCTGATCCTCGGCTGCCAGGCCCGGCCGCGGTCCGATTCCGTCGAAGTCACTTACGACGAATAGGGGACGGCTAACTTCGTGACGATGAACCGGCTCACGGCAGCGGGCGCGGCGGCAATGCTGGCCGCGGCGCTCGCGCCCACCGCGTCGGCCTCGGCTGCGTCCAACTCGGCCGTCACCTCGATCCCTGTCGATCCGGCGACCCAAATAGAAATGCACGTCACCGCCAACTGCGCGGGAACCAGGTGCACGTTCAACACCACCGCCAACCTGTTGACGCCGGACGGCCCGACCGGATTCCCCGGCGACACATGGGCACGACAGACCATCACGGTGCGCAGCTCGGACCGCAACGTGTGGCAGGAAGCCGGGTACAGCGCACCTTCCGGCACGCCGAGGGCGGACAAGGGCGCGAACCACGACAACGTGCTTTCGAAGATGTACAAGTCACTCAGCGACGTCGAGATCTCGGTAACCACCTTTGGCGGTGGACCGATCGAACGCTTTCAGGTCGACGGCGACTCGGTACCCACCGACTGGAGCACCGGCCAGCCGAACACCCGCGCCAACTTCATCGCTTGCTCCGTCATCCAGGTGGTTTACGGCGGCGTGAATCTCACGACGCCGACCGCCTGCGCTCAGACGACATTCAGCTAGCCGCCCCATCCTTGGGCCCTGACTGCGGTGAGAGGTTCGGCCAACCAACAGGTAGGCGTTTGGTCGTGGACGCCGCTGCTCTCTCGCGTTTGACTCGACGGTAGTCGAATGGGGAAGGGCCAAAGCCATGACACACAAGCACATTGTTGACGAGGTCGCCGATTTCGTGGTCGGGGCGACTACCGCCGATATCAGTGCCGGCGCTATGCGGACGCTGAAGCGGAACGTGCTCGACAGCATCGCCTGTGCCGTGGGCGCACTCGATGGAGAGCTCATCGAACCGATCCGCGCGCACGCCGAGCAGTTCAGCGGCCGCCCCACCGCGACATTCATCGGTGGCGGACGCGCCTCGGTGGATCAAGCCGCGTTCTTCAACGCCGTGCTGGTGCGCTATCCCGACCTGCTCGATACTTTCCTGACGCCGGGCGGCCTCTGCCATCCCGCAGACAACTTCGGCGCGATCCTGGCGGTTGCCGAGCACGTCGGCGCGAGCGGTTCGGATTTCCTGCTCGCACTTGCGGTCGCATACGAGGTCCAGTGCCGGTTCAGCGCCCAGGTTCCGGTCATGGCCCGCGGTCTCAACCACGCGCTACAGCTTGCGATGTCGGCTTCCGCCGGGTCGGCGAAGCTGCTCGACTTCGACCCCGCGCGAACCGCATCAGCCATTGCCGCGTCGACAGCGGACAATGTGTCGCTTGCCGCCGTACACGCCGAACCGGTCTCGAATTGGAAGGGCATCTCCCCTGCCATCACCGGCATGCGCGCGGTGTACACCACCTTGCTGGCCGGCCGCGGAATCACCGGGCCGCGAGCGCTTTTCGACGGCCCCAACGGCCTCGAGCAGCTCTTCGACCAGAGCATCGACATGCGCACCGGCGACCGTTCGTTGACCGCCGTCGGGCAGACCTACCTCAAGCAATACTGCTCACTGATCCACGGGCAGGCCATCATCGATGCGACGCTGGCGCTCCGCGACGATCATCATGTCTCCGGTAGCGACGTCGCGTCGGTGACCCTCGAGGTGTTCCAGGGTGCCTACGACTTCGCCGGTGGTGGCAGCTACGGCAGCAAGGACCACCCGTCGACGAAGGAGCAGGCCGACTACAACCTGAAGTACCTCAGCGCGGTGGCACTGCTCGACGGTCAGGTCGGTCCCGAACAGGTGGAGACCGAGCGCATCAATCGCGCCGACGTCCAGGATCTGCTGTCGCGCGTCGACGTCAAGCCTGCGCCCGATCTGACGGCCGCCTATCCCGAACGCACGTCCGCCCGCGTGCACATCGTGACGCACGACGGGCGGACACTGTCCCGCGAACAGTCGGACTTCGAGGGCTCGCCGACGCGGCCGATGTCGTGGGATCGCGTAGTCGAGAAGTTCGACTGGCTCGCCGAGCCGTTCGCCGACGATGCGCTACGCGCCGACATCGTGTCCGCCGTCGGTAATCTCGACCACATCCGGGTCTCGGAACTGGTGGGCTTGCTGTCCGCTGCGAGCCCGACGGCCAAGGGGCCACGTAGTAGGGGCCGACTCTGAGAAGCTCCCGCCATTCGTGAGCGCCTCGGGAGGCGGACCTAGCGCGCACTTGCCAAACTTCGCCCGAAGTTGCAGTTGTTGCGGAAAAGTGCAAGTAGCCAACACGATAACTGCAGTCTCGGCGCGCTCGTATGGGGCGACCCGTCGCAACTACTGCCGATGAATTAAGGACTCACGACGCTAGCGCGGCAGCCCGAGCAGCCGCTCACCGGCCAGTGTGAGCAGGATCTGCTCGGTGCCGCCTGCGATGGTCAGGCAGCGCGTGTTGAGGAAGTCGTGCACCTCTTTGTTCTCGACGACGCCCGCGCCCTCCGACAGCTCCATCCGGAACTCGGAGAGCTCCTGCCGGTACCGGACGCCAATCAGCTTGCGCGCGCTGGCCTGCGGGCCAGGGTCCTGACCGCCGAGGGCCAGCTGCGCAATCCGCTGGTCGAGCAGCGACCCCACCTGCGCGGAGCGGATCAGTTCACCGAGCCGGTCGGCCACGGCGGGGTCGAGTTCGAGTTTGGCGACCGTGCGAAGCAGCTCTTCCATCGGATTGCCCAAGGCGGTGCCATGGGCCATCGCGACGCGCTCGTTGGCCAGCGTTGTGCGGGCCAGCCGCCAGCCGTCGTTGACCTGCCCGACGACCATCTCGTCCGGCACGAAGACCTCGTCGAAGAACACCTCGTTGAACAGGTTGTCGCCGGTGATCTCGCGCAACGGCCGGATGTCGATGCCCGGTGACTTCATGTCGACGAGGAAGTACGTGATGCCCTTGTGCTTCGGCGCGTCTGCGTCGGTGCGTGCCAGGCAGACTCCCCATTGCGCCCAGTTCGCCCGCGACGTCCACACCTTCTGCCCCGTGAGCTTCCAACCCCCTTCGGCGCGAACGGCTTTCATCCGCAGAGAGGCAAGGTCGGAGCCTGCGCCCGGTTCACTGAACAACTGGCACCAGAACAGCTCACCGCTCAATGTTGCGGGCACGAACCGCTCGATCTGCTCGGGGCTGCCGTGCTCGAGGATCGTCGGCGCGGCCCACCAGCCGATGACGAGGTCCGGCCGCACTACGCCGGCCTTGGCCATCTCCTGATCGATCAGCAGCTGCTCGGCCGGACCGGCTTCGCGTCCGTACGGTCGCGGCCAGTGCGGCGCCAGCAACCCGGTCTCGGCAAGCGCCACTTGCTGCTTCTCGGCGGGCAGCACGGCGACTTCGGCTACCGCAGAAGCGATTTCGGGCTGCAGATCCGCAACTGAATCCAGATCGACATGCAGTTCGCGGCGTACGCCCTGGCCCGTCAGTGCCGCGATTCGTCGCAGCCAATACGGCAGGCCGCCGAGGAACTGCGCGATCCCGTGCGCACGGCGCAGATACAGATGTGCGTCGTGTTCAAACGTGATCCCGATGCCGCCGAGCACCTGAATGCAGTCCTTGGCGTTGGCCTTCGCCGCTTCGATCGCGGTCGACGCCGCGACCGCCGCGGCGATAGAGAGTTGTCGCTCATCGGGATTGGCCACGGCGGCGGCAGCGTCACTCGCGGCTACCGAAATCTGCTCCGACCGCAGCAGCATCTCGGCGCACATGTGCTTGATGGCCTGGAAGCTGCCGATCGGCTTACCGAACTGCTCGCGCACCTTCGCGTACTCGGTGGCGGTCCGCAGTGTCCAGCGGGCCAGTCCCGCGGCCTCGGCGGCGAGCACGGTCGCGGCGAGATCCCGGACCCGCTGGGCCGATACGGGCAGCACCTCGGCGGGTGCGGAGTCCAGCAGCACCCGCGCCAGCGGGCGCGAGAAGTCGGTGGCCTTCAGCGGTTCGACGGTCACACCGTCGGCGGTCGCGTCGACGAGCAGAACCACGTCGGCCGCGGGCAGCAGCAGCACCCCTTGCGTATCGGCACCGAGCACGTATTCGGCACTTCCGGAGGCCCGACCCGCGTCGTACCGCACGTCGGCCGATGCGGCGACACCCGCGGTGCGCTCCCCCGATGCCAGCGCGTCGAGCAGCTCGGCATGGGATGCACCGAGGACCAGTGTCGCCAGCGCCGTGGTGGCGACAGGGCCGGGGACCATCGCCGCGGCGGCTTCGTCGACCATCGCGCACAGGTCATCGACGGTGCCACCGGCACCACCGTGCTCCTCGGGAAGCGCGACGCCGAAGATCCCTAGTTCAGCCATGCCCCGGTACGCGGCGCGCCATGCGTCGGCCTCGCCGCGCTCCACCGCGCGCGCGGCCTCGATCGCAGCGGAACTGGATGCCCAGGAACGAACCAGCTCACGTGCGGCAAACTGCTCGGAAGTGCTGGTCCCCGGGGAAGAAACTGCCACCGTGACTCCTACCGTTTGGGCGAGAAGGGCGTGCTTCTCACTAGAACGTGTTCTAATAGTGCCAGCGTTCGACCGTCAAGTCGACCGCCATTAGAGCAGGACACGTCGGTGTCTTAATGGGCGCGGAGGTGAGAAATTAGAGATCGACATGCGTATCGTTTTCACCAAGAGCGCAAGATGAAGGAGCTGCCCGCCGCATGTCCGGCATGTCCCAGCCAGCCAACACCAACCCGGCTTCGGGATCTGACTCGCGACCACGTCAGGTGATGAACGTGGCCGTGTTGGCGGAATCCGAGCTCGGGTCAGAAGCCCAGCGTGAGCGCCGCAAGCGCATTCTGGACGCCACCCTGGCCATCGCCTCCAAGGGCGGCTACGAGGCGGTTCAGATGCGTGCGGTCGCCGAACGCGCCGACGTCGCGGTTGGCACGCTGTACCGCTACTTCCCGTCGAAGGTGCACCTGCTGGTGTCGGCCCTCGGCCGCGAGTTCGAGCGCATCGACGCCAAGACCGACCGCGCCGCGCTGTCCGGCGGCACGCCGTACCAGCGGCTCAACCTGATGGTGAGCAAGCTGAACCGGGCCATGCAACGCAACCCGCTGCTGACCGAGGCGATGACCCGCGCGTTCGTCTTCGCCGACGCGTCGGCGGCCGGTGAGGTCGATCACGTCGGCAAGCTGATGGACTCGATGTTCGCCCGCGCCATGAGCGAGGGCGAGCCGACCGAGGACCAGTACCACATCGCGCGCGTGATCTCCGATGTCTGGTTGTCCAACCTGCTGGCCTGGCTGACCCGGCGCGCGTCGGCGACTGACGTCAGCAAGCGGCTGGATCTGGCTGTGCGTCTGCTCATCGGAGACGGGGAGCACCCTAAGATTTAGCGGGTGGCTTCCCAGCTACCGGTTGAACTGCAGCGCGCGCTGACCACTGTCGCGCGGGTCCCGCGTCTGCTGGTGGCCTGCGACTACGACGGCACCATGGCGCCGATCGTCGCGAACCCCGACGATGCGCGCCCCCTCGCCGAGTCGGCGGCGGCCCTTCGGTCGCTGGCCGCGTTACCGTCGACGACGGCGGCGCTGATCTCCGGCCGGGCGCTGCGTGACCTGGCGACGCTTTCGCGGATGCCCGCCGAAGTCCATCTGGTCGGCAGCCACGGTTCCGAGTTCGACACCGGCTTCGTGCACGCCATCGACGACGCGGCCAAGGCGCTGCTGGGCAAGATCAAGGACGCGTTGAGCGCGATCGCCGCGGAGTACCCCGGCGTCGCCATCGAGATCAAGCCGGCCAGCGTCGCCCTGCACGTGCGCAACGCTGATCCCGCCGACGGCAAGGAGGCCTTGAGGAAGGCCCACGCCGCCTCGCAGCACTGGGACGCGCAGATCACCGAGGGCAAGGCGGTGCTGGAGTTCGCGGTCATCCAGACCGACAAGGGGCAGGCGCTCGACATCCTGCGGCACCAGGAGGCCGCCTCAGCGGCGGTCTTCGTCGGCGACGACGTCACCGACGAGAAGGCGTTCCGGCGGCTGCACGGGCCCGACATCGGCATCAAGGTCGGCGACGGCGACACCTTGGCCGGCTACCGCATCGAGTCGCCCGAAGAAGTGGCCACCGTGCTGGAGTGTCTCCTCGAGGCGCGCCGCACCTGGCTGTTGGGCGGACACAGCACGCCGATCGAGCGGCTGACGATGCTGTCCAACTCCCGCACGGTCGCGCTGCTGACACCCGACGCCGATGTGGTGTGGATGTGCCATCCAACGGCCGATTGTGCTGCCCTGTTTTCCCGGCTGCTCGGCGATGCGACCGCAGGGCACTTCGCGATCGGTCCGCAACGCGAGGCGCTGCCGCTGTCTCAGCGCTACGTCACCGGCACGATGACCGTCGAAACGCGTTGGGCCAGTCTGCTTGTCACCGACTATCTGTCCCACGACGTCGGCGCGGGCCGCACCGACCTGATCCGTGTGATCAGCGGGCAGGCCAAGGCGGTGGTCGAGTTCGCGCCGCGGCCCGAGTTCGCACAGGCGCCAGTCCACCTGCGCGTCGACGAGGGCGGCCTGAGGGTGTTCGCGACCAACGATCCGATGGTGTTGCGCTCTCCCGGCGTGGAGTGGCAGATCGTGCCCGACGGGATCCACCAGACCGCGCGGGCCGTCATCGACCCGTCGAGCGGGCCCGTTGTCTTGGAATTACGCTGTGGCACTGAGGATTTGGCTGAGAGCCCCGTCGATGATGGGTCACGGCGTGCCCGCGCCGAGAGCTACTGGAGCGACTGGGTTTCCACACTCGCACTGCCGTCGCTGAAACCTGAGCTGATGAAGCGGTCGGCGCTGACCCTGCGCGCGCTGGTGCACGCCGACACCGGCGCGATCATGGCCGCAGCCACGACGTCGCTGCCCGAGGAGATCGGCGGCGTCCGCAACTGGGACTACCGCTACTGCTGGATCCGCGACGCCGCCATGACGGCCTCCGCGCTGGTGTCGCTGGGCTCGGTCGCCGAGGCCGAAGGATATCTGAACTGGCTGCACGGTGTCATCGAGACGATGCACGGGCCCGAGCGACTGCATCCGCTGTACGCGCTGTCAGGGGCGATCCTCGGCCCCGAGGCGGTGATCGACTCGCTGCCCGGGTACGCGGGCTCGCGCCCCGTACGGGTCGGCAATGCCGCCAATGTCCAAGTGCAGCTTGACGTTTTCGGCCCCGTCGTGCAGCTGATCTCAGATCTGTGTCATCGTCGGGTGGCCGACGGCGTGCCCGACGCGTTGACGGATTCGGACTGGAATCTGGTCAGCGAGATGGTGTTCGCCGTCGAAAGTCGTTGGGTGGAGCCGGATCACGGCATCTGGGAGATTCGAGGCAACCCGCGCCATCACGTCTACTCAAAGGTGATGTGCTGGTTGACGGTGGATCGCGCCCTGAAACTGGCCGCGGAGTTCGGCCGTGAGGCACCACAGGGCTGGGCCCGGTTGCGCGACACCATCTCCGAGCAGGTGTGCGAGCGCGGCTGGAACGACGAGGTCAAGTCGTTCACCGCCGCGTACGACGGCACCGACCTGGACGCGGCAACGCTGCACATCGGCCTGTCGGGGCTGATCGATCCGGCCGATGAGCGATTCGCGGCCACCGTCATCGCGACTGAAGCCGAACTACGCAGCGGCGCAACGGTTTATCGGTACCACGGCGACGACGGGCTGCCGGGTACCGAGGGCGGCTTCCACCTGTGCGCGGCGTGGTTGTTGGAGGCGTATCTGCTGACCGATCAGCGGTCGCAGGCCGAAGCGCTGTTCGACCGGTTGGTCGCCGCGGCGGGGCCGACGGGGCTGCTGTCCGAGGAGTACGACCCGGTGGCCGAGCGCGCGCTTGGCAACCATCCACAGGCCTACAGCCACATCGGGCTGCTGCGCTGCGCGCAACTACTGGACGCCTAACCCGCGCGAGCGACCACTTTTGTACGTAGTTTCGCGGCGTGTCGCGTGCAAACACGGTCGCTCGCGGAAAGAACCTCAGGCGGGCGCGCCCGCTGTGCGGCCGCGCACCACCTCGGTGTCGAGCACGTCCATGACCGGCAGGCCGTCGCGCGGCGGGTGGTGCAGCAGCCGTCCGGCGCGACGGCCCTTCTCCATACTCGGCTGCACGACGGTGGTCAGGCCGCGCCGCAGCGCCTCTGGAATTCCGTCGAACCCGGTGACCGTCATCTGGCCCGGCACGTAGATCCCCCGCGCGCGCAAGTAGTCCATCGCCGAGAGGGCGAGCACATCGGCCGTACACATCAACGCGGTGATCCGCGGATTCGCATCGAGCGCGACCTCGGCGGCCGCACCGCCCGACGTCGGCAGGTGTTCGTAGCTCTCGACCACGGTCAGCGACTCGGGATTCAGGCCCGCCGCTGTCATCGCGTCGTAGACGCCGTGGATGCGTTCGCGCTGCACATGAAAGTGCGGTGTCTGCACCCGCTCCGGGTCGGCCACCGCCGGCCGGGGGCCGCCGTGCGGCCAGTCGCGCCCCAGCCGCATGGTGAGCAAGCCGATCTCCCGATGGCCGAGCCCCACAACGTATTCCGCCAGGCGCCGCATCGAGCCGCGATCGTCGATCGAGACCCGGGAGGTGCCAGGGACGTCCTTGGGTTGGTCGACGACGACCACCGGCAGATGTCGTTGCTGCACGACCGTCAAGTACGGGTCGTCATCGGAGGCCGAGTACACGACGAACCCGTCGACACCCGCCGCCAGTACCGCCGCGGTCCCGTCGCTGACGCTGCGGTTGGGTCCGATCGCCACCAGCAGCAGGCCCTGACCGGCCTCCTCGCACGATTCGGCAAGTCCGGCAACAAAATCCAGTGCCGCCGGATCGGAGAACGAGTAGTTCAGCGGTTCGGTGATCATCAGGCCGACGGCACCGGCCTTTCGGGTGCGCAGCGACCGCGCGACCGGATCGGGCCCCGGGTACCCCAAGCGTTTGGCGGTGGCAAGGACGCGCTCGCGGAGGTCGGCCGACAATTGATCCGGCCTGTTGTACGCGTTGGAGATGGTGGTTCGCGACACCTTGAGCTCGGCCGCCAACGAGGCAAGGGTCGCACGCCGTCTGGGCGTGGGACTCCTCGACATGCTCCAGGAGGTTAGCGGATCGAGTTGATAAACCCCGGTAACCATGCGCTAATGTAATTGGAAACGGTTTTCATTTGTATTAGGAGCACACGATGCACGCGATCAGAGCAGCGGCTGGTCTGGCTTTGAGCACGGGTCTGATCGCCGGTGTGACGGCCTGCGGCCAGCACAACGAGGCTGCGTCCGACCATCAACATGCGACCGCGTCGGTCGTGGCGTCGACGAATGTGTGGGGCAGCGTGGCCAGTGCCGTGACCGGCGACCATGCCTCGGTGAAGTCGATCATCTCCAACCCCGCCGACGATCCGCACTCGTTCGAGGCCACTCCGGCCGACGCCGCCGCGATCGCAGATGCATCCCTGGTCGTCTACAACGGCGGCGGCTACGACCATTGGGTGGACGACGTGCTGTCCAGCCACAAGGACGTCCAGAGCGTCGATGCCTATTCGCTCCTGCCGAGCTCTGTCCCGCAACCGGCGAACGAGCATGTGTTCTACGACCTGGAGACTGCCAAGGCGGTCGTCAATCAGATCGCCGACAAGCTGTCGCAGTCCGATGCCGAGCACGCCGGCGACTACAAGGCCAACGCCGCCAAGTTCGTCGACGACGCCGACACCATCGGCGCCGCCGAACGGGCGATCGGGGTCGCGCACCCCGGTGCTTCAGTGGTGGCGACTGAGCCCGTTGCCCACTACCTGCTGGTCAACTCCGGAATCGTCGACAAGACCCCAGAGGGATTCAGCAAGGCGATCGAGCAGGACACCGACCCGTCGCCTGCCGACCTGGCCGCCCTGCTCGATCTGATCAAGAACCGTCAGGTGTCGGCGCTGGTGTACAACTCGCAGACCCAAACCGACGTCACCAAGCAGATTCAGGACGCCGCCGAGGGCGCCTCGGTGCCCATCGTCACCGTGACCGAGACGCTTCCCGCGGGCACCGACTACCTGACCTGGCAACGGCAGACCGTAGACCGGTTGGCGAGCCAGCTGGACAAGGCCCCGCAGACGAACCGCTAGGTTCTCTTTGTGGCTGCTGACGTCGTCGCCGAACTGACCGGCGCCAGGCTGGCGTTCGGCGACCGCGTGCTGTGGGATCACCTCGACTTGACCGTGCATGCAGGCGAGTTCGTCGCCGTGCTCGGACCCAACGGCACCGGCAAGACCTCACTGCTCAAGGTGCTGCTCGGACAGCTCGCGCTCACCGCTGGCACCGTGAATGTCGCAGGGCATCCGGTACGCACCGGCAGCGAGCGGATCGGGTACGTCCCGCAGCACCGCTCGGTCGAGCGCGGGCTGTCCATGCGCGGCCAGGACCTCGTCGGGCTGGGCTATGACGGGCACCGGTGGGGCATCGTCAGCCTGCGACCAGCGGACCGCTCCGCCAAACGTGACGCCGTGCGGCGGGCGCTCCATCAGGTCAACGGCATGCACCTCGCGGGTGTGCCGGTCGGCGTGATGTCCGGCGGCGAACTGCAGCGGGTCCGGATCGCGCAGGCCCTGGCAACCGATCCGGTGCTACTGCTGTGCGACGAGCCGCTGCTCAACCTCGACCCTGCCAACGCCCGGCTGGTGTCCGCGCTGATCGACCAGCGTCGTCGCGAGGCCGACACCGCGGTGCTGTTCGTCACCCACGAAGTCAATCCCGTTCTGCAGTTCGTGGACCGGGTGCTGTATCTGGTCGACGGCAGGTTCCGCATCGGCGCCGTCGAAGAGGTGATGACGTCCGAAACGCTGTCCGAGCTGTACCGCGCAGACATCGAAGTGGTGAAGGTCGGCGGCCGCTACGTCGTGGTCGGCGAGCACCTCGACCACTCGGGTCACGCGAGCGGACATGCCCATGAGTGATCGGCTCTCCGACCTGTTGTCGAATCTCTTCGCATTCGACGTCACCGCCGATCTGCTGGGCCGTGACTTCGTTCAGCAGGCGCTGCTCGCCGCCGCCGTGCTCGCGCTGGTGTCCGGCCTGATCGGGCCGTTCATCGTGATGCGCCAGATGTCGTTCGCCGTGCACGGCTCGAGTGAATTGTCGCTTACGGGTGCGTCTTTCGCGCTGCTCGCGGGTTTCAACGTCGGCATCGGGGCGTTGGTCGGATGCGGGCTGGCGGCCGTGCTGTTCGGCATCCTCGGTCAGCGCGCCCGCGAACGGGACTCGGCGATCGGCGTCGTGCTCGCGTTCGGGCTCGGCCTGGCGGTGTTGTTCATCCATCTGTACCCGGGCCGCACGGGCACCAGCTTCGCCTTGCTGACCGGTCAGATCGTCGGTGTCGGCTATTCAGGATTGGCGCTGTTGACCGTGGTGGCCGTGCTCGTAGTCGCGGTGCTGGCGGTCTCCTACCGTCCCCTGTTGTTCGCGACCGTCGATCCGGAGGTGGCCGCGGGCCGCGGAGTTCCGGTGCGCGCGTTGGGCATTGTGTTCGCCGCGCTGGTCGGGGTGACGGCGGCGCAAGGCGTCCAGATCGTCGGCGCGCTGCTGGTGATGTCGCTGTTGATCACGCCTGCGGCCGCCGCGGTGCGGGTGTTCGCCTCACCTGTCGCGACGATCGCGGCGTCGGTGGTCTTCGCGGAGATCGCCGCGGTCGGCGGGATCGTGCTGTCCCTGGCGCCCGGCGTGCCGGTGTCGGTGTTCGTCACCACGATTTCGTTCGCAATCTTCCTGGTGTGCTGGCTGATCGGACGCCGCGACCGCTCGTCGGTGCCCGCCTAGTCAACCCTGTGCCGTCGGACGCACAACGATCTCGCCGACGTCGACCGTCGACGGCTGCTCGATGGCGAAGGCGATGGCTCTGGCGACGGCGTCCGGCGGCATCGCGATCGCATCACGAGCCTGCTCGAGTTGCGCGCGCACGTCGGGATCGGTCATCGAATCGGCGAAGTCCGTTGACGTGATCCCCGGCGAAACGATGGTGACCCGCAAGTGGGGGCCGGCTTCCTGGCGTAGCCCCTCGGAGATCGCGCGCACCGCCATCTTCGTGCCCGCGTACACCGATTGACTCGGCACGACACGAAACGCCGCCGTCGAGGCCGTGTTGATGATGTGCCCGAAACCCTGTCTGCGGAACACGGGTAGCGCCGCGGCGATGCCGTACAGCACTCCCTTGATGTTCACGTCGACCATCAATTCCCAATCGTCGACGCGCAGCGCGTCGAGCGGTGACACCGGCATCACACCCGCGTTGTTGACGAGCACGTCGAGCCGGTCGTAGCTCTGCTGCGCGGCCGCCACAAAGGCACGCAAATCCGCACGGCGCCTGACGTCGATCGCCATCGCGATAGCGTCGCCTCCTGCGCCGGTGATGCGACGGGTCAATGTGTCCAGACGGTCACTCCGACGCGCCCCCAGCACGACCTTCGCGCCGCGGGCGGCGAGAAGTAGCGCCGTCGCCTCACCGATCCCGCTGCTTGCCCCCGTGATGGCGATGACCTTGCCGGTGATTTCGGCTTCGTTGTTGGGCACTCAATGACCAACCATGGACTCGTCGACCTATTCCATGCCCTGGCTTGATGTCGCCGGCCGTGCGGCTCCACGTGCCACCGGACGGGCTGGGTCCGAACACCATTCGGACCACGAGCCCGGATACAGCGGCGTGTCGACGCCGACGACAGCGAGCGCCGCTACCACCACCGAAGCCGTGACACCGGAGCCGCAATAGACACCGCTCGCCGGCTCGTCGAACAGCCGGGTGAGATCGTCATCGCGCAGAAAGGTTCCGTCCTCGGCGAGCAACCCGGTGCTCGGCAGGTTCGTGGCGCCGGGGATATGCCCGGCCACCGGATCCACCGGTTCCACCTCACCGCGGAAGCGTTCGGGCGCGCGCGCGTCGAGCAGGACATCCGCGGTCGCGGCCTGCTCCGCCGTCAGCGTCGGACGCGCTCCGGCGTACAGATCGGCGTGCGGCACCGACACGTCTCCAGGTTCCGGTGTGACGATGCCGGTCTCCAGGGGCCCCGTCCAAGCGCCCAGGCCACCATCGAGGATGCGCACGTCGGGAATGCCCGCCGCCGTCAGCACCCACCACGCCCGGGCAGAACCGGCGCGGTTCCAGTCGTCGTACACCACGACTGGGACGCCTTGACGCACACCCCATCGCCGAGCGGCGGCCTGGACACTGCGTCCTGACGGCAGCGGATGGCGCCCGCGTCCTGGGACGCTGTGATCGCTGAGCTGGTCTTCAAGCGAGACGTACACCGCGCCTGGGACGTGGCCCTGCTCGTACGCGTCGCGGCCGTCCGGTTCAGCCAACTGCCAACGCACGTCCAGGATCGTCAGCGGTTCATCGGCGGCCAGGCGCCGGGCCAATTCGGTTGTGGTGATCAATACCTCGTCGCGGCTCACCACATCGATGGTGCCACCTAGGCTGTCCGGCGTGACCGAGCACGCCTTCACCGCAACGGAGCGACGAGCCGTCTATCGCGCGATCGCCGAGCGCCGCGATATGCGCAGATTCGTCCCGAACGCCTCGGTGCCCGACGACGTGCTCGCGCGACTGCTGCACGCCGCACACTCCGCCCCCAGCGTCGGGCTGATGCAGCCCTGGCGGTTCATCCGGATCACCGACGCGGTGCTGCGCACGCGGATTCACGCGCTTGTCGACGAGGAACGGTTGCGCACCGCGGAGGCATTGGGCCCCCGAGGTGACGAGTTCCTGGCGCTGAAGGTCGAGGGCGTCCTGGACTGCGCCGTACTGTTCGTCGTGGCGCTGTGCGACGGCAGGCAAAGCCATGTGTTCGGCAGACGCACCCTGCCGCAGATGGACCTTGCTTCGGTGTCCTGCGCGATCCAGAACCTGTGGCTGGCCGCCCGCGCGGAAGGCCTTGGGATGGGTTGGGTGTCGATCTTCGATCCCGCCGCGCTCGGCACGCTGCTGGCCATGCCCGACGGCGCGGAACCCGTGGCGATCCTCTGCCTCGGCCCAGTCCCGGACTTCCCGCCCCGGCCGCAGCTAGAGCTCGACCACTGGACGCTCGGCCGTCCGCTGAGCGAATTCGTCTCGGAGAACGGCTGGACGGCGCCTACACCGGCATAGGCTGGCGTTCGTGGTGACTGTGGATCTCAATGCGGATCTGGGCGAAAGCTTTGGGGTGTGGCGGCTCGGCGACGACGACGCGATGCTCGACGTGGTCACCAGCGCCAACGTGGCCTGCGGCTTCCACGCCGGGGACGCCGCCACGCTGGCGCGGACGTGCCGCGCGGCAGCGGAGCGGGGGGTGCGGATCGGCGCGCAGGTGAGCTACCGCGACCTGGCCGGGTTCGGCCGTCGCTTCATCGACACGACGGCCGAGGACCTGACGGCCGATGTCATCTACCAGATCGGCGCCCTGCAGGCGCTGGCTCATGCCGCCGGCTCGACGGTCAGCTACGTCAAACCCCATGGCGCGCTGTACAACACGATCGTCAACAACCACGGTCAGGCCCGTGCCGTTGCGACGGCCGTGCATGCCGTCGATCCCGGTCTTCCGGTACTGGGACTGTCCGGTTCGGTGTTCTTCGTCGAGGCGCAGGAACTCGGCCTGCGCACGGTGCCCGAGGCGTTCGCCGACCGCGCGTATCGTTCCGACGGCCAACTGGTTTCACGACGCGAACGCAACGCGGTGCTGCACGACGTAGCGGAGATCGCCGATCGGGTGGCATCGATGGTCACCGCGGGCCGGGTCGCCGCGGCCGACGGATCGACGATCCCGGTGACCGTGGAATCCGTTTGCGTGCACGGCGACTCGCCGGGGGCGGTGCAGATCGCCAACTCCGTGCGGGACCGGTTGGTCGCCGACGGCGTCGAATTGAAGGCGTTTACTTAGTCTCGACGAACGGCAGAAGCGCCATCTCCCGCGCGTTCTTGATCGCCGTCGCGACTTGACGCTGCTGCTGGGGCGACAGCCCTGTCACCCGGCGTGACCGGATCTTGCCGCGATCGGAGATGAACGTGCGCAACAGATGCGTGTCTTTGTAGTCAATGGTCGCGACGCCGAGCGCCTTGAGCGGATTCTTCCTCTGCCGCTTGAGCTCTGGCAGTGGCGGACGCCGCATCCGTGACTTCTTGCCTGCCATCAGGTACTCCAATAGCGCGTGAGTTCACCTATCAGGTGTGCCGGAAAGTCTACCCAAGCACGAGATTCCCCGAGCGTGATTAGGAAATCACCGGGAGCTTCCATGAACCGCGAAGCATCGGCGGCCCGGGCGAAACAGATGTGGGCCAGCTCGCCATGCTCCCCCTGACAAGAGAACTCGGTCGCCATGCCACGCGACCACAATGCCTCGAGCAAGTCCCTGATGCCCTCGTCGACCTCGACGCCGTTCGAGGCCGCCACCTGGCGGTGAGCGGTCGTTGTGCGCATCACCAGCTCGCCTTGAAGACGCCCGGCAACTCACCACGGTGGGCCAGTTCACGCACCCTGACTCTGGACAGCCCGAACTTGCGGAGATGGCCTCGTGGCCTGCCGTCGACCGCGTCGCGGTTACGCACCCGAACCGGACTGGAATCGCGTGGAAGTCGCTGCAGCGCAGACACAGCCGCCGCGCGCTCGTCCGGCGTACCGGACGTGCGACGGATGATCTCCTTGAGTTCGGATCGACGTTCGGCATAGCGTGCCACCAGTTTTCGACGCTGCTCATTCTTTGCGATCTTCGATGCCGTCGCCATCAGCGTTCCTCCCGGAAGTCGACGTGACGCCGGGCAATGGGGTCAAACTTTCGCAACACCAACCGATCGGGATCGTTGCGGCGGTTCTTCGTGGTGACGTAGGTGTATCCGGTGCCCGCAGTGGAGCGCAGCTTCACCGTCAACCGAATATCGTTGCGCGCCATCAGACCTTCCCTCCGTTGCGGCGGATCCGGGCCACGACCGCCTCGATGCCGTCGCGGTCGATAACCTTGATGCCCTTGGCGCTGACCCGCAACTTGATGCGGCGCCCCTCCGAGGGCAGGAAATACGACTTGGTCTGAATGTTGGGATTCCACCGCCTGCGGGTGCGCCGATGTGAATGCGAAACGGTGTTGCCGAAACCTGGACCCCGGCCGGTGACCTGACAGTGCGCGGACATGTGCCTCCCAACCATCGCGCGTAATGCAAATGATTATCGTTTTCAACTATACGTTAGTCCAGGGGTCATTTCCGCGGGGCACCTAAGGTTGGCGAAATGCGCCTCAAACTCGGCAGGCCGGACCTGAGGGACTATGCGGGCGGCTTCGACACGCCTGCGGCCGGACCGGATGCACCGCTGACCGTGACGTGGGCAGGCGTCACCACGCTGCTGATCGACGACGGCGCGTCCGCTGTGATGACCGACGGCTTCTTCTCGCGGCCCAGCCTGTTCGAGGTCGGGGTGAAGCGGCTGACGCCGTCGGCGCCGCGGATCGACGGCTGCCTCACCCGCCTCGGCGTGCACCGATTGGAGGCGGTGCTGCCCGTGCACACGCACTTCGACCACGCGATGGACTCGGCGGCGGTCGCCGAACGCACCGGCGCCCGCATCGTCGGCGGCACGTCTGCGGTGCAGATCGGCCGCGGCGCCGGCCTGTCAGACGACCGGCTTACTGTCGTCACACCGGGTGAGCCGATAACGCTCGGCGCATACGACATCACCCTGATCGAGGCCGAACACTGCCCGCCCGACCGCTTTCCGGGCGTCATCCGCGAGCCGATCGTCCCGCCGGTCAAGGTATCCGCGTACAAGTGCGGCGAGGCCTGGTCGACGCTGGTGCACCACCGGCCGTCGGACCGGCGGATGCTGATCGTCGGCAGCGCAGGCTTTGTCAGGGGTGCGCTCGTCGGGCAGCATGCCGAGGTCGTTTATCTGGGCGTCGGGCAGCTCGGGCTCCAACCCGAGGAATACATCGTCGATTACTGGACGGAGACCGTCCGCACTGTCGGCGCGCGCCGTGTCGTGCTCGTCCACTGGGACGACTTCTTCCGCCCGCTGCACAAGCCGCTGCGCGCGCTGCCGTACGCCGGCGACGATCTCGACGTGTCGATGCGGGTGTTGTCCCGGCTGGCCGAGGAGGACGGCGTCTCGCTGCACCTGCCCACGCTGTGGCAGCGCTGCGACCCGTGGAGTTGACGCTGGCGCTGGTCGCGCTGGCCGTGGTGCTCGGATTCGCGATGCTCCGCCCGCGCGGCTGGCCCGAGGCCGTCGCCGCGGTGCCTGCGGCAGGCCTGCTGATCGCACTCGGCGTGATCTCCTGGCACGAGGCTGCGGCCGAGGTGAGCCGGCTGCTGCCGGTCGTCGGGTTTCTCGCCGCGGTCCTCGTGCTGGCCCGGCTCTGCGACGACGAGGGCCTGTTCCGCGCCGCTGGCGCGGCCATGGCCCGGTCCAATTCGGGTAACCAGCAGCGCTTGCTTGCAACGGTTTTCGTGATCGCGGCGGCCACCACGGCGATCCTGAGCCTGGATGCGACCGTGGTACTGCTGACGCCGGTGGTGCTCGCCACCGCCCGCACGCTGCGGGTGCCTGCCCGCCCGCACGCCTACGCCACCGCGCACCTTGCCAACAGTGCCTCGCTGCTGCTTCCGGTTTCGAACCTCACCAACCTGTTGGCCTTCGGAGCGGCGGGGCTGTCGTTTCTCCACTTCACGGCGGTCATGACGCTGCCGTGGCTTGCCGCGGTCGGCCTCGAATTCCTGTTGTTGCGTTGGCTTTTCGCACGGGAGCTGGCGGTCGGACCCAGACACGACGACCGCTCAGACGATGTGCAGGTGCCGGTTTTCGTGCTCGTCGTGCTGACACTGACGCTTGCAGGGTTCGCCGTCACTTCGCTGTTCGGATTGTCGCCCGCATGGGCCGCACTGGCCGGCGCGGTCGTGCTCGGCGTACACGGCCTGGCCCGTGGCCGCAGCACCCTTGCCGGCATCGCGGACGCGCTGGACGTGCCGTTCCTGGCGTTCGTGTTGTGTCTGGGTGTGGTCGTCGCCGCGGTCATGGTCAACGGTCTCGACGGCGCGATGCGCGACGTGCTGCCGGCAGGCGACTCGTTACCCGCACTGCTCGGGACAGCGGCGATTGCGGCGCTGCTGTCCAACGTCGTCAACAACCTGCCTGCGGTCCTTGTTTTGCTGCCGTTGGTGACCGCGTCGGGTCCCGCCGCCGTCCTCGCAGTGCTCATCGGTGTCAACATCGGGCCCAACCTGACCTACGTCGGCTCGCTGGCGAATCTGCTCTGGCGCAGTGTCGTGCGCCGCGATATCCGGGCCGGCTTCCTCGAGTTCACCCGCGTCGGCCTGCTCACGACGCCGCTCACCCTGGTCATCGCGGTGCTCGCACTGTGGGTGGGGATCCGCGTCTTCGGCGTCTAGAGCGGTTGCAGCCAGACCGGATTCGACAACGCCACCATCGAAGGAAACCTCGCCCTGCGTCGCACCTCGACCCGGGCGAACGGCGCGTCGCCACCCGAAGTGGTCCACGTCAGCCGCCCGTCCCCTGACGCATCGGTCTTCGCCCGACCCACGCAACCGCCGTCGGTCACCAGCGCGATATTCGCGTCGGGTGCACCGCTGACCTCGGCGGTCACCGCTACGTCAGCGCCAGGCGGCACGGTCAACGTCTCGCCGGGCCCCGCCGTGGACCTGCTGCCTTCGCGAGATGCGCTGAGAACCAACGACACTGCGCTCGACTCCGCGACGTAGCAGCGCCCGCGACGGAGGCCATCGACGAGGTCACGGGTCACCAGGCCCTGCGCGTACACAACGGTTTGGGGTCGCCCGAGCGGTTGGGTCGACGCGTGCGAGTCGCTGCCGCCGACCGCGGTTATCCGTCTGCCCTGCCGCAGCAACTGCTGCCAGATGCGCAGCGACAGTTCGTCATCGACGTTCCACTGCCCGTTCCAGACTTCCATCGCGTCCACGTCGCGATAGCCGAACTCCCACGCGCATCCCGGCAGCGGCACCGACGGGTGCGCGGCCACCACCAGGCCGCCGTCCGCACGGACACGTTCAGCGTAGGTGGCGAAGACACCGTCACGCGGTGCGTACCGCCAGTCAACCCAGCAGCCGGGAGGCAGCGCGATCGCCAGCCAATGCCCGTGGCGAGTGGTGACCTCCTCACCCTCGATCACCTCCAGGCCGTCGCTTGCGGCGGCCGCCCAGGCCCGGTTGGCGGAACTGGTGTTGTGATCGGTGGAGACGATGAAATCCAGGCCCGCCGACGTGGCGGCGTCCGCCATCTCGACAATCCGCCGTCGGCCGTCGGAATGCACTGTGTGCGTGTGTAAGTCACCGCGATACCAGCCCGGCTGACTGACGGGGCGCACGGCGTGGCGGTAGTCCGGAACCGGCCGCAACGACGGCTGCACGCCCCGCGTCAGGGTGATTTGAGCCTGCCAGTCCATGCCCATCGGGTTGAGCACCACCGGCCCGAGCGCCAACGCCCAGCGGCCCTGGTCGATCGGGCCCGCGAGGTAGCCGGGCGTCGCATTGACCGCGGACAGCATGAATCCCGCGCGGGCCCCGCCCGACCAGCCCCGGAACCCCGCGGCGTTGCCGAGTTCGTGGCCCGCGGGCCCGAAGATGCCCAGATCCAGCACGTTGCGGCCGATGCCGAGCAGCGAGAACTGGTCATGCGACGTGCTGACGTCGATCCGCTGGGTGCCGGAGGGCACGTCGAAGGGCACGTAGGCCCATTGGTCGATGCCGAAGCTGAATCGGCCGCGGAACGAAAGCTCGACGTGGGTGTCCGACTTCAGGGCCGCCATGACGTCTCCTCATTCGGTTCGGCCACATCATCGACGGCGTAGGCCTAAGCGACGGTTACATCGACGCGAACAGCGGTGGGACGGCTGACGTCGATTCGCCCACCGATGGCGCTGCGGGCGAGCAATTCGCCATAGCATCGGCAAGATTGGTGTCGTGGCCATGTTGTTCAGCAGATACGTGGCGCTCGGCGACTCGTTCACCGAGGGTGTCGGCGATCCACATCCCACCAGCCCCAATGGTTTGCGCGGCTGGGCGGACCACGTTGCAGTTGCGCTGACCCAGCACAACCCGGACCTTCGCTACGCCAACCTCGCGGTGCGCGGCCGCAGGATGGACGAGATCCTCGTGGATCAGCTTCAGACCGCGGTCATGCTCGAACCGGACCTCGTCATCGTCTACGCAGGCATGAACGACCTGCTTCTGGTGCGCAACGACATCGACGCGATGATGGCCAGATACGCCGATGCGCTGAAGACTCTGCAGCAGACCGGGGCCCACGTATTGGCGTTCACGGCGGGCGATCTGGGCACGGTGCCGCTGTTTCGCCGGCTGCGGGGCCGCGCCGCGGTTTACAACGAGCTGTTGCGCGCCATCGCCGACGACCTCGGACTGCAGCTGGTCGACTTCTGGCGCTTCACCGAGTTTCGAGATCCGCGCCTGTGGGCAGGCGATCGCATTCACCTCTCGCCGCTCGGCCATGAGCGGATGGCAGCGAAAGTTCTTGACACACTGACTATTTCGCACAACCTGCCGACGCGGTCGGCTGCGCTCCTCGCGTCGCCACCCGTGCGCAGCTTCTGGGAGAATCTGCAATGGACGTTCGCGTTCGCCGCGCCGTGGCTGGCAAAACGGCTACGCCGGGCGACGCCGGGCGCAGGTGTCAAGCCGAAATACCCGACACTGACGAAAATCGTTTAGGCCGATATGGACGTCAGTCGCAGAACACTCATCGTCGGAGGAACGTCGGCGATCGTCGGTGCGGGAGTCGGGGCCGGGGTCGCCGGGTTCGTCGCGAGCGATCGGACGGGTCCCACCCTGTGGCAGCGCGGCGACCGGAGCGACGCGCCTCGCGTCGGCGGGCTGCATCTGCAGTACGGTGCCGACGCGTCATCCGAGGTGGTGGTGTCGTGGCACACCGCCTCGGCGGTGAACAACCCGCGAGTCATGGTGGGCACGCCCGACGATGGGTTTGGCCGTACCACCGCCGCAGAGACCGTCAGCTACCGCGACGCCGCTTCTGGCACGGAGATCCGCGTCCACCACACCAGGTTGACCGGCCTCGCTCCGGACACCGACTACGTGTACGCCGCCGTGCACGACGGCGCCAGTCCCGAATTGGGCACCATGCGCACCGCGCCGCGCGGCCGCGCGGCCGTGCGTTTCACCAGCTTCGGCGACCAGTCCACCCCGACGCTGGATGCGATGGTCGCGAAGGCGTTCGGCAGCGACCACCTCGGATCGCCCTTGGCAGGTGACGTCACGACCGCGGTCGAGCGCGCTGAGCCGTTGTTCCACCTGGTCAACGGCGACCTGTGCTACGCCAACCTGTCCCACGACCGCGTCAGGACGTGGTCGGACTGGTTCGAGAACAATTCCAGGTCCGCGCGCCATCGCCCGTGGATGCCTGCGGCGGGCAACCACGAGAACGAGTTGGGCAACGGCCCGATCGGCTACGGCGCATACCAGGCGTACTTCGCGCTGCCGGACTCCGCCTCAGACCAGGAGCTGCGAGGACTGTGGTACGCGTTCACGGCGGGATCGGTCCGGGTGATCAGCTTGGCCAACGACGACGTGTGTTATCAGGACGGCGGCAATTCCTACGTCCGCGGCTACTCCGGCGGCGCCCAAAAGCGTTGGCTCGAACAGGAACTCGAACGCTCTCGCGGCGACAAAGGGATTGACTGGATCGTGGTGTGCATGCATCAGACCGCGGTCTCGACGGGCGACCGCACCAACGGAGCCGACCTCGGCATCCGGGAGAACTGGCTGCCACTTTTCGACCGCTTCAACGTCGACCTCGTCGTCTGCGGGCATGAGCACCACTACGAACGCAGCCACGCGATTCGCGGAACCCTGCCGACCGACACGCTGACACCGAATCCGGTCGGTGCGCAACAAGATCAAATCGACACCAGCAAGGGCACCGTTCATCTGGTCATCGGCGGTGGGGGCACATCGATTCCGTCGAACAGGATGTTCTTTCCCGAGCCGCGATGCCGGGTCCTCATGTCGGTGGGCGACGTCACCCCCGACACCGGAAAGAAGGCGCCACGGTACGTGCAAGAGGCCGCACCGTGGTCGGTGTTCCGGGACCGCGACAACCCCTGTGGCTTTGTGGCATTCGACGTCGACCCGGGCCAGCCCGGCGGCAACACGTCGATGGCCGCCACGTACTACGCGGTGAACGGGCCGTTCGGCGAGGTCACACCGGTCGACAAGTTCACGTTGACGCGGCCCCGGACTGACAGCTAATCCCGGCGCTGGCGGGCGATTTCGGCCAGCACCACGCCCGCGGCCACCGAAGCGTTCAGCGACTCCGTTGCACCGGCCATCGGGATCGACACCACGGCGTCGCAGTTCTCGCGCACAAGTCGCGACAATCCCTTGCCCTCGGAGCCGACCACCACGACCGTCGGCCCGCTGCCGTCGAGATCGTCGATCATGGTGTCGCCGCCCGCGTCGAGCCCGACCACCTGAACGCCCGCGTTGGCCCAATCCTTCAGCGTCCGATTGAGATTCGTCGCCCTGGCCACAGGTATCCGGGCGGCCGCACCAGCGCTGGTGCGCCACGCCACCGCAGTGACCGACGCCGAGCGCCGCTGCGGGATCACCACACCGTGGCCACCGAACGCCGCAACAGAGCGGACGATCGCGCCGAGGTTGCGTGGATCGGAGATGTTGTCCAGCGCGACCATCAGCGCGGGCACGCTGTCCTTCGTCGCAGCCGCGAGCAAGTCGTCGGGATGCGCGTATCGATACGGCGGCACCTGCAATGCGATGCCCTGATGCAGTCCGTTGGCGGCGATGCGGTCCAGATCGTGACGCGGCACCTCGAGGATCGAGATGCCGGAGTCGGCGGCCAGTTTCACGGATTCGGTGAGCCGCTCGTCGGCCTCGGCGCCGAGCGCGATATACAGCGCGGTGGCGGGCACCCCGGCCCGCAGGCACTCGACCACCGGATTGCGGCCCAACACGATCTCGGTGTCATCGGTCTTGCGGGCGGGCCGCCGCTGCTGGGCCTTCGCCGCACGTTTGGCGGCGGGGTGATTCGGTCGCATGTGTGCAGGCGGGGTAGCGCCGCGGCCCTCGAGCCCGCGCCGGCGCACCCCGCCAGACCCGACCGTCGGCCCTTTCTTGGTGCCGGCTTTGCGTACCGCACCCCTGCGCCGTGAGTTTCCAGCCATCTCTACTTGGTGTACCCGTCGAGGAGCGCCCACTGCGGTCCGTCGGCGGTATCCGTGACCTCGATGCCGGCCTCCTTGAGCCGATCGCGGATTGCATCGGCCTCCGCCCAGTCCCGTCGCGCCCTGGCATCCTCGCGGCGCTGCACCTCCGCCTGCACGAGGACGTCGACCGCTGCCATGGCGGCAGAGGTGTCGTCGTGGGATTCCCAGCGCTCGTCGAGCGGATCGGCGCCGAGAATTCCCATCATCGCCCGGATCGACATCGCCTTCGTCAGGGCCGTTTCGTGGTCACCGGCGTCCAGCGCCCGGTTGCCCTCCGCTCGGGCGGCGTGCACCTCGGCCAATGCGATCGGCACCGAAAGGTCGTCGTCGAGGGCCGCGGCGAACTTCGGCGTCCACTCCCCCGGCACCACAGCGCCGACCCGGTTGCGCACCCGGTGTAGGAAGTCCTCGATCCCCGCATACGCCTTGGCCGCGTCCTGCAGCGCGCTCTCCGAGAACTCGAGCATCGAGCGGTAATGCGCGCTGCCCAGGTAATAGCGCAACTCCGCGGGCCGAACCCGTTGCAGCACAGCGGGAATCGCGAGCACGTTGCCCAGCGACTTGCTCATCTTCTCGCCGCCCATGGTGACCCAGCCGTTGTGCAGCCAGAACCGGGCGAACGCGTCGCCCGCGGCCTCGGCCTGGGCGATCTCGTTTTCGTGGTGCGGGAACACCAGATCCATCCCGCCGGCATGGATATCGAATTCAGGTCCGAGGTATGCCTCACACATCGCGACGCATTCGGTGTGCCAGCCGGGGCGGCCCCGGCCCCACGGCGTCGGCCATGACGGCTCACCGGGCTTCGCGCCCTTCCACAGCGTGAAGTCGCGCTCGTCGTGCTTGCCCTTCGCGACGCCCTCGCCCTGGTGCACATCGTCGATCTTGTGGCCGGACAGCTTGCCGTAGTCGGGCAGGCTCAGCACATCGAAGTAGACGTCACCGTTTCCGGCGTAGGCGTGCCCTCGTTCGATCAGGCGCTCGATCAGCTCGACCATCTGGGTGATGTGGCCCGTGGCCCGAGGCTCAGCCGACGGTGGAAGCACCCCCAGCGCGTCGTAGGCGGCCGAAAACGCCCTCTCGTAGGTCGCGGTCCACTCCCACCACGGCCGGCCAGCGTCGGCGGCCTTGTTGAGAATCTTGTCGTCGATGTCGGTGACATTGCGGATGAACGCCACGTCATAGCCCTTGGCCATCAGCCAGCGCCGCAACACATCGAACGCGACACCGCTGCGGACGTGCCCGATGTGCGGCAGGCCCTGCACGGTGGCGCCACAGAGATAGATCGATGCGTGGCCGGTCCGCAGCGGCACGAAATCGCGCACGGCACCCGTCATGGTGTCGTGCAGCCGCAGTGGCTCTTGCGCTCCTCGCGTGCGCGGAAGCAATGCGGGGCCGTCGGTCACGACGTGCCAGCTTACCGGCACTATTCGGCGCGAATTACCAATGCGGTCGCGATGGCCGCCAAACCTTCGCCACGGCCCGTCAGGCCGAGGCCGTCGGTAGTCGTAGCGGACACCGAAACCGGGGCGTCCAGCAATTCGGAAAGAACCTTCTGCGCTTCGGCGCGTCGCGGGCCCACCTTGGGCCGATTGCCGATCACCTGAACGGCGGCGTTGCCGACGCGGTAACCATCCGCGGTCAGCAGCCCCTTGACGTGGCGGAGGAGGTCCACACCGCCCGCACCCCGCCATTCCGGGCGGCCGGTGCCGAACACATCGCCCAAATCGCCAAGCCCGGCAGCCGACAGCAATGCGTCGCACAGCGCATGAGCGGCGACGTCACCGTCGGAATGGCCGGCGCAACCGTCGGCGTCTTCGAACAACAGGCACAGCAGCCAGCACGGCCGACCGGCTTCGATTGGGTGTACGTCGGTGCCGAGCCCGACTCTCGGGATCGACATCACTGCCTTCAGGACGCGGCGGCCAGGACCTCGTCGAGGATGGTCGCCGCCTTGGCGTCGTCCGTGTTCTCGGCAAGCGCGAGCTCACCGACCAGGATCTGACGCGCCTTGGCCAGCATCCGCTTCTCGCCGGCGGACAGGCCGCGCTCCTGGTCCCGGCGCCAGAGGTCACGGACGACCTCGGCGACCTTGTTCACGTCTCCGGAGGCCAGTTTCTCGAGGTTGGCCTTGTACCGGCGCGACCAGTTGGTCGGCTCTTCGGTGTGCGGGGCGCGAAGCACCTGGAAAACCTTGTCGAGGCCCTCCTGGCCGACGACGTCGCGCACGCCCACATACTCGGCATTCTCGGCGGGTACTCGAACGGTGAGATCTCCCTGGGCGACCTTCAAGACGAGGTATTCCTTCTGTTCGCCTTTGATGGTCCGGGTTTCGATCGCCTCGATCAACGCAGCACCGTGGTGTGGATAGACAACGGTGTCTCCGACCTTAAAAATCATCAGATACGAGCCCCTTTCACGACTCAATGTTAGCACGGGGCCAGACAGGCGCGGATCAACGGTGCAGGTCAGGGGCACAGTCGGTGAAGAGCAGGGGTTGACAGGGTGACGAATACGTGCATTGCGCGAGCTGTTTTCGGCGCCCTTTGCTCCAGCTATCGGACCGCTTCGAGGTAGCTGCCGAGACGCCGCCAGCCCTCAGCTACCGCGCTCAACCGCCACCTACTACTCTGCATAGTCGAATCACCGCGACCGCCAGCACGGTCGCGTCGTCGGCGAGCAGGAGGCCTGGATGGAACGCTTCAAACCACGCACTTCTGTCGTGACCGCCGGGCTGGCCGCCTGTGGGCTGGCAGTAGCGGTCGCGCTGAGCGGCTGCGGGGCCGGTCAGGTGTCGCAGATGGCCACGCAGGAACCCGCGGTGAACGGCACGAGCGCCACCGTCGGCCCGATTTCGCTGCGCAACGTTCACCTACGCGCTGCGCAGTCCACCGACTACGTCGAGCCTGGCGGCGACGCCGAGCTGTTGTTCGTCGCGGTGAACGGCTCGCCCGACGTCAACGACAAGCTCGTATCGGTCACCTCCGACATCGGCACCGTCAGCATTTCGGGTGACAGCTCGCTCCCCGCAAACGGCGTACTGGTGGTCGGTGAGCCCGACGGCCAGATCGCGCCGTTGGAGTCCGCCGAGAGGGCCGACGCCGTCCAGGCAAAGGTTGCGCTGTCGAAGCCGATCACCAACGGACTGACGTACCGGTTCACCTTCGACTTCGAGAAGGCCGGCGAGACCACGGTTGCGGTGCCGATCTCGGCCGGTGAGCAACCGCGTCGCGAAGCGGCCGCAGAAGCCGGCGACACGGGCGGTCATCACTAGGTTTTTCGGGCGGGCTGTCGGTCCGACCGGTTACGGTCACGACGTGGCTAAAGCGCGTTCGCAGTACCGCTGTTCGGAATGCCACCACGTCACCGCCAAGTGGGTCGGCCGCTGCCCGGATTGCAGCACCTGGGGCACCGTCGACGAGGTCGCGGTGCTGGCCGCGGTCAACGGTTCGCCGTCACGGCGCGCGGTCGCGCCGACTTCACCCGCGGTGCCGATCAGCTCGATAGACCCCGGCAGCACCCGTCATTTCCACACCGGGGTCAGTGAACTGGACCGCGTCCTCGGCGGAGGGCTGGTCCCCGGGTCGGTGACGCTCCTCGCGGGCGACCCCGGCGTCGGCAAGTCGACCCTGCTGCTCGAGGTCGCCCATCGCTGGGCGCAGGCCGGCAGGCGCGCACTGTATCTGTCCGGCGAAGAGTCGGCCGGCCAGATCCGGTTGCGGGCCGAACGCACGCGCTGCACCCACGACGAGGTCTACCTGGCCGCCGAATCGGATCTGCAGATGGCGCTCGGCCACATCGACGAGGTGCGGCCGAGCCTGGTGGTCGTCGACTCGGTGCAGACCATGTCCACCACCGAGGCCGACGGCGTTACGGGCGGCGTCACCCAGGTGCGGGCGGTGACGACAGCGTTGACCATGACCGCCAAGACCTCCGGGGTGGCGATGCTCCTTGTCGGCCACGTCACCAAAGACGGCGCGATCGCCGGGCCGCGCTCACTGGAGCACCTCGTCGACGTCGTGCTGCACTTCGAGGGCGACCGCACGTCGGCGCTTCGCATGGTGCGCGGCGTCAAGAACCGCTTCGGCGCCGCCGATGAGGTGGGTTGTTTCCTGTTGCACGACAACGGAATCGAGTGTGTAGCGGACCCGTCGGGCCTGTTCCTCGACCAGCGGCCCAAGCCGGTGTCCGGTACGGCGGTGACGGTCACGCTCGACGGGAAACGACCGTTGATCGGTGAGGTCCAGGCTCTGATCGGCTCACCCGCGAGCGGTTCGCCGCGTCGTGCGGTCAGCGGCATCGACTCGTCCCGCGCCGCGATGATCACCGCGGTGCTGGAGAAGCGCGCCAGGCTTCCCGTCGGCACCAACGACATCTATCTGTCCACCGTCGGCGGTATGCGGCTGACCGACCCTTCGTCGGATCTGGCGGTGGCACTCGCCATCGCGTCCGCCTACACCGATCTGCCCATGCCCATCAATGCCGTGGCGATCGGCGAGGTCGGGCTCGCCGGGGACTTGCGCAGGGTCAGCGGCATGGACCGCAGGCTTGCGGAGGCGGCGCGGCTGGGCTTCGGCTGCGCCGTCGTGCCTGCGGGCGTCACGGCCGTGCCCACGGGGCTGCGGCCCCTGCCGGCTGACAACATTCAGGCGGCGTTGCGGGTGCTCCGGCAAATCAGTCAGACTGACGGCGGCCGATCCTAGGAGGGGGCGATGGCCGTCAAGGCGAGCGGCAGGTCGAGCCGCAACGTGGTGCAGCTGGCACGGCCGACCCTGCGGGAGACCATCGCGCGGCTGGCGCCGGGGACCGCGCTCCGGGACGGCCTTGAGCGCATCCTGCGCGGCCGGACCGGCGCGCTGATCGTGATCGGTTACGACGACAGCGTCGAGGCGATCTGCGACGGCGGCTTCGAACTCGAGATCCGTTACGCGCCGACCCGCCTGCGGGAGCTGTCCAAGATGGACGGTGCGGTGGTGTTGTCCACCGACGGCGGCCGCATCGTGCGGGCGAACGTGCAACTGGTGCCCGACCCGTCGATCCCCACCGAGGAATCTGGCACCCGGCACCGGTCCGCCGAGCGCACCGCCATCCAGACCGGCTATCCGGTGATCTCGGTGAGCCACTCGATGAGCATCGTCACGGTCTACGTCGCGGGCGAGCGCCACGTGATCCCCGATTCAGCGGCCATCCTGTCGCGGGCCAACCAGACAATCGACACGCTCGAGCGGTACAAGACCCGTCTCGACGAGGTCAGCAGGCAGCTCTCGACCGCCGAGATCGAGGACTTCGTGACGCTGCGCGATGTGATGACCGTCGTGCAGCGACTGGAGATGGTGCGCCGGATCAGTCTCGAGATCGACTCCGACGTGGTCGAACTGGGCACCGATGGACGCCAGCTCAAACTGCAGCTGGAGGAACTCGTCGGTGACAACGACACGGCACGCGAGCTGATCGTGCGTGACTATCACGCCAACCCCGACCCGCCGACAGCCGATCAGGTCAGCGCAACGCTCGAAGAGCTCGACTCGCTCTCGGACAACGAGCTTCTCGACTTCACCACGCTGGCAAGGGTTTTCGGCTACCCGTCGACGGCCGAAGCGCAGGATTCGGCGATGAGTTCGCGCGGCTACCGCGCGATGGCAGGCATCCCGCGATTGCAATTCGCGCACGTCGACCTGCTGGTGCGCTCATTCGGCTCGTTGCAGGGCCTGCTGGCCGCGACATCCGACGATCTGCAATCGGTGGAAGGCATCGGCTCGATGTGGGCCCGCCACATCCGGGAAGGCCTGTCGCAGCTCGCCGAGTCGACGATCGCCGACCGGCTGGCATAGTCGCTATTCCGTTGCGCCGCCGGTATCGTCGAGCCCGTTTCGGAGCAACTCCCATGCGAGCCTCCGAGCTTCTGCCGCCCGTGTGTGCATGAGCCGCTGCGCGGTCCGGATCGAATCCGGTTTCGGTGTGCGCCCGTCAACGACCGCGTCGTGCATATCCTCTGCTACCCGGATCGCCATCACGGCAGCCTCGTTGACCTGATTCAGCGCGCGATGCAGGCGATCGTCCTCGATGAGGACGTTGGCGTTGCTGACCTCGACCGAAAAGTCGTTCACGACTCGGCTGATCTGCTCGAAGATAGGGTTCATCGCCTGCTCGCGCTCGTCGCGGTCCTCGATGCGCAGGATACGGGCGCCCTCGTTCCACAGGTTGGCGAGCATTTGGGTATGCGCGTTGACCGCGCGCGACACCTCGACCATCGCCTGCTTCTGCAGCTGATTGATCAGGTGGCCGCGCTCGACGCGAGCCAGCTCGCGTTGAGCCTCCACCTCGGCGCGGAACACCTTCTCCCGCGCTTCCATTTCGACCCTGTGCAATGCCTGGGTCATCGCCAGTTCGCGCGCCGCTCGCTCTTCGGCGGCCACCAGTTCCGTGCATAGTCGTTCGGCGGCCTCGGCGGCGTGCTGGTTCGCTTGCCGCTGAATGTTGAGGGTCTGCCACATGGTCACCATCACGACGCAGAAGACGACCGCGCCGAAGAACCACTCCGCCTTGGACCCGATCTCGCCTCGGCTGAAGATGATGAACCAGACGATCGCCAGGGTCCCGGCGACACCGCAGGCAAACCACCAGACTCCGCGCCAGCCCAACCGATGTGGCACCGCCATTGGCGCCGGCTGTGCGCCGCTCACATCGCTGCGCTCCGAAACCTCAGCGGCCCTAGTGGATTGCACTAGTTCGGTCATCCCGACCTCCGTTCATCCGAACCTGCGGCCATGCGGGTTCAGCCTAGGGAACCCCATTCGAGCCGTCGCGCCACCACCTCCCCGGCGGTGCACGCGTGACAGCGCGGACCGCTAGTGTCATCCCGTATTCACCGCTACCGAATTGACCCGCTGGAGAATTGAGGGCTCATGGCACAACCCGCGTCGCTGGAAGGTGATTCGTCGATCATCGTCGACCTCTCCGAGGCGGCGATGCACATGTACACGGCGGCAATCGACGCGTTGCCTTTCGCAGAGGACAAGAAGTTCCACAAGCGCGCGGATGTCGTTTTGTCGGGCATGCGGAAATTGCGCGCCGCGTTGACCGACGCAGCAAGCACCAGCAGGCCTTCACCCGCGGTCATCGTGGCACTGAGCAATGTCCGCCGACGCTATGACGCGCTGATGGAGCACACCGCCGCTGCGCCGGGATCGAGCGTGGGCCAACAGGTGTACGCCACCCGCATTCAGGCCAGGTTGTCCGCTCGGGAGGTCGAGAACGGCGCGGGAGTTCGCGAAGGCCTCCTCGATGACCTCGAGGGGGGCGCAACTCCCACCGACGAGGAAGCGGCGAAGATCTTGGAGGCGATCGCCGCCCTCGGCGGCGTGCCCGGCACGGAACACCTGCAACCTCGTCAGCCAGAGGCCGACGACGAGCCCGAGGAGCCCGCAGAGTCACACGTCAACGGGTGGGACGAAGACCTCGTCGGCGAAAACGCCGGCTAACCGGAAACCAGCTGCCTAGCCGCCCTGCGGCGCGGGCGCCTGTTCGGCGGGCGGCGCGCCCTCGGCGGGCGGCGCCGGAACGGATGCGGCGGGCGGGGCGAGGATGAACGGCACCGTCGCAGACCTCAAATTGCCCAGCTGCACAACGAGGTTGTACGTGCCCGGCCCGATCGGTTGGCGCGGCAGCGGGCACTGCGGCGCAGAGCCCATGCCCGTCCAGGTGACCTCGGTCGTCACCTGCTCACCCGGCTGGAACGTCTTCACCAGCGTCTCGTTCGACGGGGCGCAGTCGAGATTCGACCACAGCCGGGTGTTGTCCAGCGAGTACACGTAAGCGGCCAGCACCGCGGCGCCGACGTCGCGCTGGCATGCGACCAGTCCGATGTTGGTGACGACCATGGTGAACTTCGGCTGGTCTCCGACGACGTACTGAGGCTGGTTGGTGATGCCCTTGACCGCCAGGGTGGAGTCGGGGCAGTCGTCACCCTCCTTGAGCACCGGCGGCGGCATCACGGCCGCCGTCGGGGTGGGCGTCGGCGGCGGGGCCTGCTGAGCGGGCGGCACGACCGGGGTCTTGATCTCGGGGTTCTCCCCGGGAAGCGGCGTCGGTGTGGCGGCCTGCGTTGGATTCGGCTTGCCGGCGGTCTTGCCCTCGGTACCCGTGCTGTTCATCACGACCATCACCACGACCGCGGCGATGACGCCGATGACGAGGACCGCGATGCCCAGCGCGAGTGCCCTGCGGCGCCAGTAAATCTGCGTCGGTAGCGGGCCATGCGGTTCTATATCCAGCACAACTTCACGGTAAGGGCTGGTCACGCCGCCTCGTCCGAGGTGACTCGGCGTGTCGCCGGTCAGCCTTCGCCGATATCGCCCAGATAATCCCGCAAAACCACCCGGCCGTCGGCCAGGTGATAGGTGACGCCGGCGATCGCCACGGTGCCGGCGTCGAGCCGTTCGGTGATGGCCGTGGAGCGGCGCGCCAGCTGCGCGGCGGTCTCGTTGACGTGGCGGGTTTCGAACTCGTCGACGCGGGTCAGCCCGTCCCGGCGGCCGAGCAGAATCGACGGTGTCACCCGTTCGACCACGTCGCGGACGTAACCACCTGGCACCGCCCCGTCATCGATGGCCGACAGCGTGGCCTTCACCGCGCCGCAGCTGTCGTGGCCCAGCACCACGATCAGCGGGACGTTCAGCACCGTGACCGCGTATTCGATCGAACCCAGCACCGCGGAGTCGATGACGTGGCCCGCCGTGCGCACCACGAACATGTCGCCCAGACCCTGGTCGAAGATGATCTCGGCCGCCACGCGACTGTCAGCACAGCCGAACACGACCGCAGTCGGCTTCTGGGCCTCGGCAAGGCTGGCCCGGTGCTCGATGCTCTGGCTTGGATGTTCGGGCTTACCCGCAACGAAGCGCTCGTTACCCTCCTTGAGTGCTTTCCACGCGGCCACCGGATTCGTGTTCGGCATGGCCGACATTGTGCCGGAGTCTGCGGCCGTGATCGATTCACATCAGTTATCGCGGTGGTACGAGGACGCGCAGCGCGACCTGCCGTGGCGCCGACCGGGAGTGACGCCGTGGCAGATCCTGGTCAGCGAGTTCATGCTTCAGCAGACGCCGGTGGCCCGCGTTGAACCGATCTGGCTTGACTGGGTGGCCCGCTGGCCGACACCGTCCGCGACGGCCGCCGCCAGCGCGGCGGACGTGCTGCGGGCTTGGGGCAAACTCGGTTATCCACGGCGGGCCAAGCGGCTACACGAATGCGCAACGGTGATCGCGGGGCAGTTCGACGATGAGGTGCCATCGGATGTTGAGACACTGCTGACGCTGCCGGGAATCGGCGCCTACACCGCCCGCGCGGTCGCCTGCTTCGCGTACCGGCAGCGGGTGCCTGTTGTCGACACGAACGTCCGTCGCGTGGTCGCAAGGGCCGTGCACGGTCGAGCCGACGCGCCGGCGTCATCGTCACCGCATGATCGAGACGACGTCGCCGCGTTGCTGCCCGATGATGCTGAAGCGCCGAGGTTTTCGGTCGCCCTGATGGAGTTGGGTGCGACGGTGTGCACAGCCCGGGCACCCCGGTGCGGCCTGTGTCCGTTGACCGCTTGCGCATGGCGGTCGCGCGGCTACCCGGCCGGCACCGCGGCGCGCCGCGTTCAGCGGTATGCCGGTACCGATCGCCAGGTCCGCGGCCGGCTGCTGGATGTGTTGCGCGGCAACGACTCTCCGGTCACGCGTGCGCAGCTCGACGTGGCGTGGCTGTCCGACACCGCGCAGCGGGACCGTGCGCTGGACTCATTGCTCGTCGACGGACTGGTGGAACAGACGGCGGACGGCCGGTATGCGCTTGCGGGCGAAGGCGACTAGCTACACCGACCGCACCCGCGCCCGCAACTTCCGCTCGATATCTGCGGCGAAGTTCGGCGCCTCCTCTTCCACATGCTTGCGGACGAAGTACGGCGCACCGGTCAACTTCGCCGCCAAGCGAACGAGGGTTGGCATCTCGATCTCGACCGTGCAATCGAACGTCGTGGTGTCGCCAGTCCTCGACGCGGCGGTCATCGTCCAGCGCACCAGAAAGTGAACAGGGATCAGATGCATGACATAGCCGCGGCTGCGCTTGGATAGCATCTCGACCCTGGTCGGTTCGGCACTCACCGCGTGGTAGTGCTGCACCATCAGCGTGCCACCGATGCTCTCGACGTTGACGGTGCCCCGCACGCCGTTCTCGGTGAACGTGCCCGCTGCGCGGTGTCCCTTCGCTGCGGCCTGGTACTCCGAATCCGACAGCGTGAATAGCCATTCTTCGAGGTCGACGCGGTCGACGGGGACATTGATGGCGGCCTGGTGACTGAACTTCATGGGTCTCTCCTGTTCGCGAGGGATAACTAAACGTATGTTTACTTACGGCTCAGTTTCTACTACATAAGTAAACAGTTGTAAAGTGATCTGCATGACACTGCGGAAGCCCCGCCCCCGGAATGCTCGCGGCGAGGGTGACCGACTTCGCGACGAGGTCGTCGACGCCGCCGCCGCGCTGATCGCAGAGAACGGTCCGCGCGCCTTGACGCTGCGCGCGATCGCCCGCCGGGTTGGGGTTACCGCGCCCGCCATTTACGCGCATTTCGAGAGTCTCGACGACGTGCTCAAGGCCGTTGTCGACAGCATGTTCGACGCGCTGGCCGACCATTTGCGGGAAGCCGGCGTCGGGCAGAACGATCCGGTGAACCGGTTGCGGGCCTACTGCCACGCGTACGTTTCATTCGGCCGGGATCGGCCCCTTCAGTACGCAATCTTGTTCAGCCGTGCCGTCGAACTCCGTCCGGCCGATTCTCCGAAGGAACTCGAAAACCTGGAGGGCGGTGAGGCTTTCGCGATTCTCCTTAGTGCCATCAGGGAGTGCATCGACGCGGGCGTTTCGGAGTCGACGCAGCCCGTCGATGACGCAATAGCTGTCTGGGTCGCACTGCACGGCTACGTGGGTCTGCGTACCGCCGTCGCTGATTTCCCTTGGCCTCCAGGCGATACGCTGCTCGACGTCCTGATTGATCGGCTCGCGCGATTGAGATCTGGCTGAGCACTCAGCGTCGAACGGTTGGCGCAGGCACGATCCGGCGCGCCGCCCGCGCGAGCGGCGAAGGCTCGAACTGCCATGTGTCGGCTTCTGCGACATCCCATGCGTACGTTGGCGTTTGGCCGTCCAACAGCGCCCTGAGTCCAGGCAGGGCAAGCTCTTCGGCAGACCAGGCGTAGAGGTGACCAAGCCTCGGCTGGATGACGCCGATGTCCAACATGTGGCCGAAGCCGTGCTCCACCGCGACGTAGGTGTCGACGTCGTCACCGAGTGGATAGCGATCCGGGAGAACGCGCGACAGCGAAAGGAAGATGCCGGTCATGCCCACCCGCGGATCGCCTGCCGGACGGCCCAGCGGGGCAAGCCAACCCAATGCCAGCCGCGGCGCGGCCACCAAGGCGTGCGCGAACAGCACGCGAAGAAGAACCACATTGATGAAGAACCGCTCGACACGACGTTCGCCAACGGCGAGGTGCTCGTTGGCCAAATACCCGCCGACGATGCTGACATTGTGGGCTCGGTACCAGTTGCGTGCGGTGGGCCACCGGATGAAGTCGAGGTGCGCCGTCACGCCGGGACCGCTGGGCTCACCGGCATAGCCGAAGGCGAACGCGCGGGCTTCGGCCGTATCGCGCAGCAGCCCTTCATTCAGGGCACGCCACCATGGGCTGCCCGGCCGGAGATCGCTTTGCGGGTTGAGAAGCCCTCGCCGCAGCTGCCAACCCATGAAGGCAGATGCCGCCCGCCGGTAGGGAAGGTATCCACGATCCACACCGCGCGGCACTTCATACAGTCGGCGCAGCAGCGCCAAGCGTGCCGTCGGGTCGTCCCGGACACGCTCTACTGCTGAACGCGCATAAGCCGCAGCACAATTGCCCGACACGGTTCGATTGTGTCATCAGTGGCGCTAGCCTGAAGCTGTGGCGCAGGCTCCGCGGACTCGCTACGCCAGCTGCGGCGAGATGGACATCGCCTACCAGGTGTTCGGCGACGGCCCGGTTGACCTGTTGGTGCTGTCGGGCCCCTCGATCCCGATCGACGCGGTCGATGCCGAGCCGTCGATGTATCGCTTCCACCGGCGCCTTGCATCTTTTGCCCGGGTGATCCGCTTCGACCCCCGCGGACTGGGACTATCGTCGCGCGTCCCTTCCGCGGAGATGATCGGCCCGGAATTCTGGGCGCAGGACGCACTCGCGGTCATGGATGCGGCCGGATCGGAGCAGGCGACGATCTTTGCACCGAGCTTCACCGCGATGACGGGGCTGGTGCTCGCGGCCGAATCGCCACAGCGGGTGCGAAGCCTCGTGATCGTCAACGGCGCCGCGCGGATGCTGTGGGCGCCCGACTATCCAGCCGGTGTCGATATCGGCCTCACCGATCCGTTCATGACGGTCGGCCTCGAACCCGATGCCGTCGAGAAGGGGTTCGACGCGCTGGAGATCGTCGCACCGACCGTCTCCCGCGACGATGCGTTTCGCACGTGGTGGGATCTCGCGGGCAACCGGGCCGCGTCGCCCACGATGGCGCGTGCTGTCACGAAAATGGTGGCCGATTCCGACGTTCGGGACACACTTGCGAACATCACCGTTCCGACGCTGATCGTCCATCGCGATCAGTCGCGCTTTATCGCGGTCGGACACGGCCGGTACCTCGCCGAGCACATCGCGGGCTCTCGTTACGTCGAGTTGCCTGGCCCAGACTCTTTGTATTGGACGGGTGACGCGGCACCGGTGCTCGACGAGGTCGAGGAGTTCATTACCGGCGTGCGCGGCTTTGAGGCCGAACGTGTACTCACCACAATCGTTTTCACCGATATCGTCGGCTCGACCGAACGCGCGGCCGCGCTTGGTGACGACCGGTGGCACGCCCTGCTTGACAACCATGACCACGTGGTCCGCCATGAGCTCGAGCGATTCCGCGGTCGCGAAGTCAACACGGTCGGCGACGGATTCGTCGCGATGTTCACCAGCCCTAGCATCGCCATCGACTGCGCGGACGCGATCGTCGACGCCGTCCGTCCGCTCGGCATCGAGGTCCGGGTCGGCATCCATGCGGGCGAGGTCGAGGTACGAGGCGACGACATCGCGGGCATGGCCGTGCACATCGGGGCACGCGTCTGCGCACTTGCGGGACCGAGCGAGGTGCTCGTGTCATCGACCGTGCGTGAGATCGTCACCGGATCGAGGCGCATGTTCACCGAGCGAGGCGAGTACGACCTCAAAGGGGTGCCGGGCCAATGGCGGGTGCACGCGCTCGTGCGCGAAACGGCTAGCGTTGCGCAAGGTAAGCGTTGATGCCTTGCACCACCGCGGCGGCGTACTTCGCACGGCCCTCTGGTGTGGCCATCGCCGCGGCCTCCTCCTGGTTCTTCATGTTGCCCAGCTCGATCAGGATCGACGGGTATTGCGCGAGATTCAGTCCTGCGAGGTCCGCGCGACCGTAGAGGCCGTTGGCGCCTCGGTACGTCGAAGGCGTCAGCCCGGCGGCCGCCAGTTGGCTCGCCATCACCTGTGCCAACCGCACGGCGGGGCCGGACTGGGCTTCGTTGAGCGGCGGGTCGGAGTAGTTGACGTGAAAGCCCCGACCGCCGGGCGGCCCGCCATCGGCGTGGATGCTGACGATTGCGTCGGGGCGTAGAGCGTTGGCCATCGCGGCCCGTTGGTCGACGCAGGGGCCGAGCGCATCGTCATTGCCCCGCGACATGGCGGTGCGCACGCCGAGGCCGTCGAGTTCGTCTCGGATGCGCAGCACGACATCCCAATTGAAACTGTGTTCGGGATAGCCGCTGTCGGTGGTCGTCCCCGTCGTCTGGCATTCCTTTGTGCCGCCGCGGCCGTTGTCAACCTGCCGATTGATCGAGGCGTCGTTGGCGCCGTTGTGTCCGGGGTCCAGGAATACGATCGCGCCTGCGACACCGGGCGCGGCGCTGGCCCTGGGCGCACCCAGCGACGCCGCCAGACCCGACAGGCTGACGAAAACCGGTGCCGCCGCGGCGCATTTGAGCACATCGCGGCGGGACACGTTGCTTTGCACCGATGCAACGTAGCCAGTCAACCTTGGGCCCCCCAATCCACACTCCGCTGCGGCGTTGCAACTCGGTAACGAGGTGCCCCGACACTCAAGCCGTTGCGGCGGCCTCTTCGCACGGTCCGCTGCAGGAGAACCTGCGGCGGTAATCCGATGGCGTCACGCCGATGATCCTGCGGAAGTGGTGGCGCAGCAGGGTGGCCGTTCCGAAACCGGACCGGTCGGCGATCCTGTCGATGTCGAGATCCGTCTCCTCTAGCAGCCGGCGTGCGTAGAGCACCCGTTGGTCGGTGACCCATTGCATCGGGGTGCGACCGGTTTCCTCGACGAATCGACGGGCGAATGTGCGCGCCGACATGTGCGCACGGGTGGCCAGCGTCGCGACCGTGTGCGGCTTGTCGAGATTGGTCAGGATCCAATCCAGATGCGGCGCAAACCCTTCCGAGCATCGCACCGGAATCGGCTGGTCGATGTACTGACGCTGACCGCCGTCGCGCTGCGGCGGCACCACCATCCGCCTCGCGATCTTGTTGGTGACCTCGCTGCCAAGTTCGCGACGCACCAGGTGCAGGCAGGCGTCGATTCCTGCCGCGGTACCGGCGCTGGTGATCAGGTTGCCGTCGTCGACGAACAGCACGTTGCGATCGACCTTCGCCGTCGGATACATCCGGGCCAGTTCGTCGGCGTGCATCCAGTGGGTGGTGCACGGCCTGCCGTCCAGCAGCCCCGCGGCACCGGCCACGAATGCGCCCGAGCACACCGTCAGGATGATCGACCCGGAGTCGGCGGCCTTCCGGATAGTCTCGAGGGCCTCCGGCAGATACCCGCCGTACTGGCTGCTGATCGCCGGAATCGCAACGAGGTCGGCTCCCACGAGGGCGTCGAGGCCGTCGTCCGGGGTGATGGTGGCGCCGACCGACGTCCGCAGCGGCTTGCCCGGCTCGGGTCCGCAGACCTTGAAATCGAAGTTGGGCACACCGTCCGAGGAGCGGTCGATGCCGAAGACTTCGCAGATCACGCCGAACTCAAAAATCGCTAGACCGTCCAGCACCAGCGCAGATACGCTTCTTAATGCCATGGCAGCATTTTATCGCAAGGTGTCCTTCCTGCCACTGTTGGCGGGATCTTTATCAGCGGAGTATTACTGCCATGACCACTGCACTCGCATCTCTCATTCTGATCGCCCCGTTCGCGGTGGCAGCGGCGCTCAGCTGGGCCGCCCATCGCTCTGACTCGCTTCGTATTCGCTTCGACCAGTTCCGTTGGTCCGCCCCGATGATGGGCCGGCTGTTCGAGGACGACCGGGACGGCTTCCGCGTCGCACACGACGTCGACGCGATCCGCTCACGCTTTGAGAAGCAGCCGTTCTGGCCCGCCTCAGGCGCCACGGGCGAGCGTCGCTAGAAACGACTCGACCGCCTCTTGATAGATCTGCGGCGCATCGTCGTGGATCAGGTGACCGGCTCCGGGAACGTGCAAATACGTTGACCGGTAGCCGGTTTCCTGCATTCTGCGCATCTGCCCCGGCGGGGTGACGGAGTTGCCCGCCTCGAGGAGCAACGCGGGGACCCGCGCCGCCTCCCACTGCTTCCAGTAGTCGCGGGTGCCCCACTCGGCGGCTATCTCGATCCAGTCGCTGGTGTGCCCGTGCAGCCGCCAGCCCGTCGCGGTCCTGTCGAACGCTTCGAGGAAGTACTCGCCCGCCACTTGCCCGAACTCGTCGTAAACCTCTTTGGCCGAACCGAATTCGGCCGGAAGCGCGTGCAGCCACGGCTCCCACGGGCCCGTGGTGCGGCCGCGGAAGTCCGGCGCCATGTCCTCGACCACCAACGCGGTGACAAGCTCGGGCCGATCCGCGGCCAGACACCACGAATGCAGCGCGCCCATCGAATGGCCGACCATGACAGCGGGCCGGCCGAGCGCGGCGACCGCGTCGCCGAGGTCGGAAACGAATCGCTCGGTGCTGATCGGATACGGGTCGGCGACATCGCGGCCGCGGTGCCACGGCGCGTCGTAGCTGTACACCGCGCCGAGCCTCGTCAGCCACGGCAGCTGACGGGACCATGTGCTGCCCCGCCCCATCAGCCCATGCACCAGGACCAGCGGATCGCCCTCACCGCCGCGGGGCGTCAGCGGGTCGGGGGCCATGGCAGCGCACGGTAGCCTAACGACATGCCCGTGGTGAAGATCAACGCAATCGAGGTTCCGCCCGACGCCGGCCCGGAGCTCGAGAAGCGGTTCGCGAACCGTGCACATGCCGTGGACAACCAGCCAGGTTTCCTCGGTTTCCAGTTGCTGCGCCCGGTCAAGGGCGAAGACCGCTACTTCGTGGTCACGCAGTGGGAGTCCGAAGAGGCATTCCAGGCGTGGGCGACGGGTCCGGCCGTGGAGGCACACGCCGGCCAGCGCGCCAACCCGGTAGCCACAGGCGCGTCGCTGCTCGAGTTCGAGGTTGTGCTGGACGTTGCAGGGTCCGGCGCCAAGGCGTAGCGCGGGCCGGGCGCGACGTACCGCGGCCGGGCTCACGCTGACGGTCGCCCTCGTCAGTGCCCTGTCTTGCGGCTGTGCGAAAACGGCGCCCGCGCCCGCCGAGGTGGCGTACGGCGTCCACATTGATACGAATACCCCCCAGGGCCTGCGAGCCAAGCAGACCATGGACATGCTCAATTCGGACTGGCCGATCGGCACGGTCGGTGTTCGCACGATGGCGGCGCCCGATCAGGTGAACCCGATCACCTCGGCGATGGGCAACCTGTGGGCAGACCGTCCGATCACGGTCGCCGGCATCGACGTCGGCGCCCGCGTCGCGACCCTGCACGTGCTCACTCCCTACGGTGCGGCACAGGACATCGAACTGCGCACCAATGACGCGAACATGGTCGACCGGTTCTCGGTGGAGCTGCGGCCGCCGGTGATCAAGAAATGGGCAGACATCGACGCGACGCTGAGCAAATCGGGCGCGCGGTACTCGTATCAGGTGTCGAAGGTGACGGACGGCAAGTGCGAAAAGGTCGCAGGCACCAACACCGACCTGTCGCTGCCACTCGCTTCGATTTTCAAACTGTATGTGCTGCTTGCGGTTGCGGATGCGGTCAAGGCGGGGACGGTGAGCTGGAACGATCAGCTGACCATCACCGAGGAGGCCAAGGCTGTCGGATCGGCAGGCCTCGAAGAACTGCCCCCGGGCGCGCAGGTATCGGTGCGCACGGCCGCACAGCAGATGATCTCAGCTAGTGACAACATGGCGACCGACCTGCTGATAGCGCGGCTGGGCCCGGGTGCCGTCGAGCGTGCGCTGGTGACGGCCGGGCACCACGACCCCGCCAGCATGACCCCGTTTCCGACCATGCATGAGTTGTTCTCCGTCGGCTGGGGCGAGCCGGATCTGCGTGAGCAGTGGAAGAACGCGTCGCGACAGGGCCGGGTGCAGCTGCTGCAACAGACGAATTCCCGTCCCTACCAACCTGATCCGAACCGCACGCACACTCCGGCATCTCCCGATGGTGTCGAGTGGTATGGCAGTGCGGCCGACATCTGCCGGGTGCACGCCGCCCTGCAAGCTGCGGCGGTCGGCAGCGCGGCCCCCGTCAAGCAGATACTCTCCACCGTTCCGGGGATAGATCTCGACAAGGCGAAGTGGTCCTACGTCGGCGCCAAGGCCGGGAACCTGCCCGGCGACCTGACCTTCAGCTGGTACGCCGTCGACCATACGGGCCAGCCGTGGGTAGTCAGCTTCCAGTTGAACTGGCCGCACTTCTACAGTGCGACCGCGGCGTCATGGCTGCTGTCGATTGCGCATGAGGCGTTCGACCTGGCGCCGGTGGCCTGATCACAGGCTGGAGCGCAGAGGTCTGATCAGCGGTCCGACCGCAGTGTCCACGCGTGCCCGCGAAAGTGCATCACCGTGCGGCTCACCGGTGCAATATCGATGCGCCAGAACGACTTCGGCGGAGCATTGAGTGCCACCAGAATCGCGGCACGGATCACCGACGGGTGCGTGACGGCGACCAGCCGGGTGCGACGGGTGGTCAGTGAGTCCATCCATCCGCACACCCGGTCGATCAGCTCGACGACCGACTCACCACCGTGAGGTGCCCGCGTCGGGTCGGTCAGCCAGATCGACAGATCGTCGGGCCGTACCCCGCCCACCACGAGGCCACGCCAGCGGCCGCAATCCAGATCCGCCAGCCTGTTGTCGACGCTGGCGTGCAACCCGAGCAGTTCGGCCGTTTGCCGGGTTCGTTTCTCCGGTCCGCAATAGGCGCGTTCGGTGACGCCCAGCTCGATCGACGCGTCGACCTGACGGTGGCCAGTGGCATTGAGCGCTTCGTCGGTGGGAAATCGTCCGGCAGCCATCGCATCGGTCATGGCATGCGACACCAGGGTGAGCCGGACGACCTCACTCACGCAGGTACTACGTCCTGCCGCTTCTCGCCCAACAGCCGCGATGCCAGCGCCGCGAACACCAGCCCGATGGTGGCCCACATGACTACCTGCGTGCCCAGTGAGAGAAGCCGGAACTCGTACAGATCGTCGGCCGGGAAACCCTGGTAGACGATGTTGCCCGCGTCATCGCGCAGCGGTCCCGGTGTTTCGTCGATGGTCGGAAGGATCAGCATCACAACGGCTATCGCGACGATGTACGAGCCGGCCGCCACCAGCGTGGCGTTCCATGTGCCCAGCCGCGCCACGAGTTGCCGACCGAGGTAGACCGCGCCAACGAACAACGCGGCGGACAACACGACCATCAGCAGATAGAGCATCGTGCGTTGCCGGATGGTCTCGTCAAGGCTCACGGCAGGCGGGTTGGCGGGGTACTTCAGCGCGGGAACGACGTACAGGCTCAACAACATTCCGCCCGCGATATAGAGCGACAACAGGCGTGCCGAGACACTGCCGACGCGCCCGTAGGTCACGGCGAACACCACCGAGAAGAGAACGCCCATGGCGACGCTGAACGCCAGCACTCCGAATCCCATGCCGATGTTGGCCTGCACGCCGCGGGTGAACACCTCGCCACCGTGCTCGTGGCCACCGCCGTGCATGGCCTCGTGGGCTGCGCCGACGCCGTCCTCAAAGCCGATCGCTCGGTCGATGACAGGTTCGACGAAGATCCGGGCAAAGACAAACGCGAGCACTCCAGCGAGGGCGCCGGCCACAAGGCCACGCCCGATGATCTGCTTTTCCATTGTTTCTGCTACACCCTGCAGATCAGTGGCAGGGGAAGCCGAGTAGGTGGCGGGCATCGTGCACGAACTCGTGCACGTACGTGTTGTTGCCGAAAACGGATGTCGCGCCCTGGTCCATTCCCACGAAATAGAGCACGATCAATGCCAGAAAGGCCGTCAGAGTCAGCCAAACCGCCGCCTTCGCCACCGAGATGTCGACTGCGGGAGCGACGGCTTTACGTGCCTCGGGGGAGGTCATGTCGAATTCCTTTCCGGGATCTAGCGTCCCAGTTTCAGGTCGACGACAGGCGTCGGGTCTGACTGTGCACAGTGGCGCGACCGTTCTGGATTTTCACCAGGATTCCTTCGCCCGTCGATTACATGTTCTTTCGGAAGCGATCCTAAACGAACCGTCTAGCCTCCGGCACCATAACCCAACTGCTGCGCCGTGTACTTGGCGGCGTCGGTGACCGGTACGGCCTGTACCGCCGTGCCGTAGGCGCAGATCTCGGTCCACACGTCGCCGAGTTCGGTGGTGTCGAACCGCATCGCGACGATGGCATTCCCGCCGCGGGCACGGGCTTCGGCGATGAGCCTGGCCATCGCTTCGTTGCGGCTGTCGGTGAGGTTCTTGGTCATGCCCTGCAGTTCGCCGCCGAACATCGACTTGAACCCGGCACCGATTTGCGAGAACGCGTTGCGGGATCGGACGGTGAGCCCGAATACCTCACCGCAGACGCGCTGAATCTCCCATCCGGGAAGGTCGTTGGTGGTCACAACAAGCACCGCGAGCGCTCCTCTACTGACATGAAACGGGCGGCTACCCGGTGAGGGTAACCGCCCGTTTCTTGGTAGTTGCTACTCCGAAGCTGCCGCGCCGGGCGCGCCGGCAGCGCCTGCCTTCTCCAGTTCCGGCTCGGTCGGCTCGGCCGGCTTCTTGGTTCCGACGAACGTGAACACCGCGTCCTCGCCGGAGCCTTCGCCGTCCCAGTTGTCGACGTCGACCGTGACGAGCTGGCCGGGTCCGACCTCCTCGAAGAGGATCTTCTCCGACAGCGCGTCCTCGATCTCGCGCTGGATGGTCCTGCGCAGCGGCCGCGCGCCCAGGACCGGGTCGAACCCGCGCTTGGCCAGCAGGGACTTGGCCTTGTCGGTCAGCTCCATGGCCATGTCCTTGCCCTTGAGCTGCTTGCCGACGCGGCCGATCATCAGCTCCACCATCCGCACGATCTCGTCGCGAGTCAGCTGGTGGAAGACGATGATGTCGTCGATGCGGTTGAGGAACTCGGGCCGGAAGTGCTTCTTCAGCTCGTCGTTGACCTTCTGCTTCATCCGCTCGTAGTTGTTCTCGCCACCACCCTGGGTGAAGCCCAGGCCGACCGCCTTGCTGATGTCGGACGTACCAAGGTTCGACGTGAAGATCAGCACGGTGTTCTTGAAGTCGACCGTGCGGCCCTGACCGTCCGTCAGGCGGCCGTCCTCCAGGACCTGCAACAGGCTGTTGTAGATCTCCTGGTGAGCCTTCTCGATCTCGTCGAACAGAACCACGCTGAACGGCTTGCGCCGCACCTTCTCGGTGAGCTGGCCCCCCTCCTCGTAGCCGACGTACCCCGGAGGGGCACCGAACAGCCGCGAGGCGGTGAAGCGGTCGTGGAACTCGCCCATGTCGATCTGGATGAGCGCGTCCTGGTCGCCGAACAGGAACTCAGCGAGCGCCTTGGACAGCTCGGTCTTACCGACGCCGGACGGGCCGGCGAAGATGAACGAGCCCGACGGGCGCCGCGGATCCTTCAGCCCGGCACGGGTGCGCCGGATCGCCTTGGAGACCGCCTTGACGGCGTCCTCCTGGCCGATGATCCGCTTGTGCAGCTCCTCCTCCATGCGCAGCAGACGCGTCGTCTCGGCCTCGGTCAGCTTGAACACCGGGATACCGGTCCAGTTGCCGAGCACCTCGGCGATCTGCTCGTCGTCGACCTCGGCGACGACGTCGAGATCGCCTGAGCGCCACTGCTTCTCGCGCTCAGCACGCTGCGCGACCAGTTGCTTCTCTTTGTCGCGCAGGCTGGCCGCCTTCTCGAAGTCCTGCGCGTCGATCGCGGACTCCTTCTCGCGGCGCGCCTCGGCGATCTTCTCGTCGAAGTCACGCAGGTCTGGTGGCGCGGTCATCCGGCGGATCCGCATCCGGGCACCGGCCTCGTCGATCAGGTCGATCGCCTTGTCCGGCAGGAAACGGTCGTTGATGTACCGGTCGGCCAGGGTGGCCGCGGCGGCAATCGCGCCATCGGTGATCGACACCCGGTGGTGGGCCTCGTAGCGGTCGCGCAGACCCTTCAGGATCGCAATGGTGTGCTCCACCGTTGGCTCGCCGACCTGAACCGGCTGGAACCGCCGCTCCAGGGCGGCGTCCTTCTCGATGTACTTGCGGTACTCGTCGAGTGTGGTGGCGCCGATGGTCTGCAGCTCGCCGCGGGCCAGCTTCGGCTTGAGGATCGAAGCGGCGTCGATCGCGCCCTCGGCGGCACCCGCACCGACCAGCGTGTGCAGTTCGTCGATGAACAGGATGATGTCGCCCCGGGTGTTGATCTCCTTGAGCACCTTTTTCAGGCGCTCCTCGAAGTCGCCGCGGTAACGGCTGCCGGCCACCAGTGAGCCGAGGTCAAGCGTGTAGAGCTGCTTGTCCTTGAGCGTCTCCGGCACCTCGCCGTGGACGATGGCTTGCGCCAGCCCCTCGACAACGGCGGTCTTGCCGACGCCGGGCTCGCCGATCAGCACCGGGTTGTTCTTGGTGCGCCTGCTCAGTACCTGCATCACCCGCTCGATTTCCTTCTCGCGGCCGATGACCGGGTCGAGCTTGCCCTCCATCGCTGCCGCGGTCAGGTTGCGGCCGAACTGGTCGAGGACCAGCGAAGTGGACGGATTGCCCGCCTCGCCGCCGCGGCCGCCGGTGCCGGCCTCCGCGGTCTCCTTGCCCTGGTATCCGCTCAGCAGCTGGATGACCTGCTGGCGCACCCGGGTCAGTTCGGCGCCCAGCTTCACAAGCACCTGGGCGGCGACGCCCTCACCCTCGCGAATCAGGCCGAGCAGTATGTGCTCGGTGCCGATGTAGTTGTGGCCGAGCTGCAACGCCTCGCGCAGGCTTAGCTCGAGCACCTTCTTGGCGCGTGGGGTGAACGGGATGTGACCCGACGGCGCCTGCTGGCCCTGGCCGATGATCTCCTCGACCTGGCTGCGAACGCCTTCCAGCGAGATGCCCAGCGACTCTAGCGACTTCGCCGCGACGCCCTCGCCTTCGTGAATAAGTCCCAACAGGATGTGCTCGGTCCCGATGTAATTGTGGTTGAGCATCCGGGCCTCTTCTTGCGCCAGGACGACGACCCTGCGGGCACGGTCGGTAAATCTCTCAAACATCGGTCGTTACCTGCTCTCCATCAAATAGGCCGGGTTCTTTGCGCGGCATGCCGCGCCCGTACCCGTCACCCAAGTCTAGTGGGCGACTGCCCCCGCTGCGCTGCCTCCTGACCTTGTCGAGAAAGCCACGTCGCGGGGGCCGTGAACGCCATAGGCCCTGTGCCCGGCGCTGCTCATAGCAACGCCACCGTCGCACAAATCGTTTCCAGGGCCGCGGCAGACCGAGTTCGCCGCTAGCGAAAGCAAGTCAGCAACCTATTCGCCGAGGCGAAGTTCTGGCAACTGCCGATTACGTTGCCGCGTGAAAAGCGTCGATGACGTCGGCCGGGATGCGTCCGCGAGTGGACACGTTGTGCCCATTACGCCGAGCCCATTCCCGGATTGCCGCGCTTTGTTCGCGGTCGATGGCGGCGCGTCCGCGACCAGATCCCGCCGAACGCCCGCGCCGACGACCGCCAACCCGGCGGCCTGCATCGACCCATTGCTTCAAGTCGTTCCGGAGCTTTGCGGCATTCTTGGAAGAAAGGTCGATCTCATAGCTCACCCCGTCGAGCCCGAATTCGACCGTCTCATCTGCTGCACCTTCGCCGTCGAAATCATCGACCAGCGTGACGGTCACTTTCTTCGCCATTAGCCCACACTGCCCTTCTGCTTGAGAACTAGATCGGTAGTTTAGACCTCGAACCCCGGGCCCCAATGTGCCATAGTAACGCACACCATTCAACAAGTTGCGAAGCGAAGCAGTTCAGTTGCTGTGCCTGCGAACAATCGGGAACAAAACTGTCTCCCGAATCGACAGTCCCGTCAATGCCATCAACAACCGATCGATACCCATTCCAGTGCCAGTAGTGGGCGGCATCGCATACTCCAATGCTGCCAAAAAATCCTCATCGAGAACCATTGCCTCGTCGTCGCCCGCCGCGGCGGCCCGAGCCTGGGCTTCGAACCTTTCCCGTTGGATTACGGGATCGACCAGCTCGGAGTAGCCGGTCGCCAGTTCGAACGACCTGAGGTAGAGATCCCACTTCTCGGTGACTCCCTCGATGGTGCGGTGTGAGCGGGTCAGCGGCGTGGTCTCGACTGGAAAATCGCGCACAAAGGTTGGTGCCCAAAGCTTGTTACCAACGGTGTGTTCCCACAGTTCCTCAACCAATTTCCCGTGTCCGTAACCACGGTCACGCGGAATCTCGACTCCGATCCCATCGGCGATCTGCCATAACCGATCAGCCGGTGTCTGCGGGGTGATCTCTTCGCTGAGCGCCTCAGACAGGGATGGATACATTTGTATCGTCTCCCATTCACCGTCGATGTCGTAGACCGTGCCATCCGGCAACGGCAACCTTCTGGTCCCGATCGCTTCGTCGGCGACCTCCTGAATAACCTCACGCGTCATGACGGCGGAATCGTCGTAGGTGCCGTAGGCCTGATATGTCTCGAGCATCGCGAATTCGGGCGAATGCGTGGAATCCGCACCTTCGTTTCGGAACACCCGATTCAACTCGAAGACCCGCTCGAATCCGCCTACCAAGCAACGCTTCAGGAACAGTTCCGGCGCGATCCGAAGGTACAGGTCCGCATCCAGGGCGTTGGAGTGTGTGACGAACGGGCGGGCCGCGGCGCCGCCCGCCAGGGTCTGCAAAATTGGTGTTTCCACTTCGAGAAAGCCGCGCCGTTCCAGCGCTGAGCGGACCGCGCGCACCACCTTTACCCGTTGACGGGCAATGGTGCGGGCCTCCGGACGAACGATCAGGTCGACATAACGCTGTCGGACACGGGACTCTTCGCTCATCTCTCGATGGGCGACGGGAAGCGGGCGCAGCGCCTTGGAAATAATTTGCCAGGAATCGACAAGCACAGACAGCTCACCGCGTCGGGAACTGATCACCTCGCCGTGCGCATACACGATGTCGCCCAGATCGACGTCCGCCTTCCATGCGTCGAGTGATTCCTGTCCGACGCGATCGAGGCTGATCATCACCTGCAATTGGGTCCCGTCGCCCTCCTGCAGTGTCGCGAAGCACAACTTCCCGGAGTTACGCGCAAACATCACCCGACCTGCGATACCGACGATCTCGCCGGTCTCCGTGTTGGCCTCCAGATCTGGGTAGGCCTTCCGGATCTCGGCCAGCGTGTGGGTGCGGGCAACCTCGACCGGGTAGGGATCACGACCCTCGGCAAGCAGCCGCTCCCGCTTGGCCTGACGGATCCGGAACTGCTCGGGGACGTCGGGCTCGGAGCCGGGCTGATCAGGTGAGGTCACGACCAGCCAGCTTAAATGAACGCATGACCACTCCGATCAATGCCGCAGCGGTGGCCGCCTTGGCCGACGAGGTCGTCGACTGGCGCTTCAAGGGTGTGCCGTCGACCTGGTGGGGCCGCACCCCCGCACAGGTCTGCACGGAAACACCCGACCTGTTCGAAGAAGGCGTCGTCGGGCCGGTCTGCGTGCTCCGCGCCGAGGCGCTCTCGCACAACCTGACCGCGATGGCCGGCTGGTGCCGCGACCGCGGCGTCGAGCTCGCGCCGCACGGCAAGACGCACATGGCGCCACAGCTGTTCGCCCGCCAGCTCGACGCGGGCGCCTGCGGGATCACCGCCGCGACGCTGAGCCACGTCCGCACCTACCGCGCCTTTGGCGTGCGGGACGTCGTGCTGGCCAACGAGCTGGTCGATGGGGCCGGATTGCGCTGGCTGGCAGCTGAACTGGACGCCCATCCCGACTTTTCGATGGTGTGCTGGGTTGATTCGGTGCGCGGTGTGGAGCTGATGACCGCAGCACTGGACGTTGCGGGGGCGCACAGACCGGTCGATGTCTGCGTGGAGGTCGGCATGCCCGGCGGGCGCACCGGGTGCCGCGGGCCCGTCGCAGTCGACGAGGTGGCGCGCGCGGCCGCCGCGTCGCCGCGGCTTCGGCTGGTCGGGGTCGCGGGCTATGAGGCGGCACTCGGCCACGACATCGCACCCGACGCACTGGCTGTCGTCACCGCCTACTTACAGGAGATGCGCGCCGCGGTGCTGCGACTGAGCCCGCTGTTCGAGGCGGATCAAGTTCTCGTGACCGCGGGCGGTAGCACCTATTTCGACGCGGTCGCCGAAGTGCTGACCGGAGATTGGCCGGCGGGATTGGCAGTGCGCACGATAGTCCGTAGCGGGGCGTACCTCACCCATGACGACGGGTTGTACGCACGCACCTCGCCGCTTCGTGCCGCCCTGCTGCCCGCGTTGCAGGTGTGGGCGCAGGTCGTGTCGCGTCCTGATCCGGGGCTCGCCGTGCTGACGATGGGGCGCCGCGACGTGTCGTTCGACCAGGATCTGCCGGTGCCGCTGCGGTTAGCCGACAGCGTGGTCACCAAACTCAACGATCAGCACGCGTATCTGCGGTTGGGCGGCGGTGACAACGCCGAGGTCGGCGACTGGCTCGGATTCGGTATCTCGCATCCGTGCACGGTGTTCGACAAGTGGCAGCTCATCCCGGAGCTCGATGCCGACGACCGCGTGGTGGGCATGATCCGCACGTTCTTCTAACGACCGGCCGGTCGGTCGAAAAGCCTTCCTGCACTGCGTGTTTGGTCGACTATCTTCGCTATCGGAATGAGTGCAGGGCAAGGTGCGTGGTGAGCGGGAACGCTCGTCTCGTGTGGGCGATCTGCACGCCCTCGAGTGTCACCTTGCCGTCGGCCTCGGCATGCCCCGAGCGGATGGCGAGAAGTCGCCCGTCCTTGACGACCGCCACCGCGCCATTCACCCCGATGTGCATGGCCAGCCGAGTCGACAACGTCATCACCCGCACACTGTCGACCTCGATGTCGAGGTCGTGCTGCTGCTCCGCTGAGATCGTGTGGCTGCGCATGGCGACGATCAGCTCAACCCCCGGTTGGTTTCGGGATCTCCACATCGCCTGTGTGACGGCGGCATACGATCGCCATCCGCCGAGAATGAGATCGACGAGCGTCTCACTCATGACCATCCGCAGTTTGGCCTCGATCTCCTCGCTGAGAGCCGTCCGTGCCACGTCATTGAGCCGTCGCAGTGGCCGGGCGCGCCTTTGATCCGCTGTACTTGCGTGCTGGACCACTTGCTTGAGCTGCCTTCGGAGCTCTGTCGAAGGCGGCAGCAGCCAACTTCCGACGGACGTAGTCGCGGTCGGCGGCGCGCTTGTGAGTGTCATGACCCGTTCTCCTGAACTGTTGTGGAACGGCCGACTTCGGCGGGTACGACGGTGAAAGCGTGGTCGCGGTCGGGGCCTTTGCCGGGCCATGACCGGAACGTCGCACCAGGCCCGTGCCTTGGCCGGACTGCGACGTGAGCTTTCACCCACGCTGGCCCACGGCGTCGGTAACGCAGATATGCCGCCAGCACCGCCACGGCGGCGGCCGCCAGCAGGAAAACCAGCGCCACGATCGCGTTGGGATTTGAAGACAAGGGGCATGTGTCGGCCGACGAAGCGAGCACGGGCGAAAAGAACCCAGCGACCGACACCGTGGTAGGCGGCAGGCTAACTAACGGTGGAGGAGGCGGGATAGCTAGTCGTGGCGGAACCGTCGTCGTTGGCGGAACCGTCGTCGTTGGCGGAACCGTCGTCGTTGGCGGAACCGTCGTCGTTGGCGGAACCGTCGTCGTTGGCGGAACCGTCGTCGTTGGCGGAACCGTCGTCGTCGGCGGAACCGTCGTCGTTGGCGGAACCGTCGTCGTTGGCGGAACCGTCGTCGTTGGCGGAACCGTCGTCGTTGGCGGAACCGTCGTCGTTGGCGACCGTCGGTGGCGAAGTGACTGTCGGTGGCGAAGTCGTAGTAACTGTCGGTGACAGCTCAGTGCATGCGGCATTCGCCGGGACAGCGTTCCCAGACAACACCATCAGGGAGACCGCAGCTCCCACCGCCACTGCAGCCGATGTGCGGCGGAGGTTATCGACAACCGTTGCGTGATTGCGCATAGACCCCCGAACTCCCACCGTTCGCACCGCTACCGTCGGCAGCTTTCATTGTGTGACTGGTCGTGGGTGCACGGAACGAGTATTCGGCTACCCGTTTTCGGATGCTTTTCCTGACGCGAGCAGACGCCGAAGGCCACGAATCGCCGCCGAGAGAGAACCCTCTGCGTTCCCCAGTCCCCAGCTTGCGCGTAGGCCCAGCACGTGGGCCCAGCTCGGCGGCAGGAACTAGCGGGCCTGAGTCAATAATCTCGCGGCACTTGCCAAACTTCGCCCGAAGTTGCAGTTGTTGCGGAAACGTGCAAGTAGCCAACACGATAACTGCAGTCTCGGCGCGCTCGTACGGCGCGACACACTAGCGGGCCTGTTTCAGCCTGCCGCGCGAGCTGTCGCGGTTGCGCTCGAACACCAACCGCAGGCCGTCGAGGGTGAGGTGCTGATCGTACTTGTCGACGGTGTGCAGGTCGGGCAGCACGAGAGGGGCGGTGTGACCGGTGGCCACAACCGCGACGTCGTCACCGCCGAAGCCGTCGACGTCCTCACGGATGCGGCTGACCAAGCCGTCGACAAGGCCGGCGAATCCGAACACGGCGCCGGACTGCATGCACTCGACGGTGTTCTTTCCCACTACCGATCGGGGCCGGAGCAACTCGACACGGCGCAGCGCCGCTGACCGCGCTGCCGCGGCGTCCGAGGACACCTGCACGCCGGGAGCGATTGCCCCGCCGAGGAACTCGCCCTTCGCCGAGACCACGTCCACACAGATCGACGAGCCGAAATCCACGACGATCGCAGCGGTGCCGTACTTGTGAAATGCGGCCAGGCAGTTGACGATGCGGTCTGCGCCCACCTCTTTGGGATTGTCGACCAAGAGCGGAATACCGGTACGCACACCGGGTTCGATCAACACATGCGGCACCGACGGCCAGTACTGATCCAGCATCAGTCGGACCTCGTGTAGCACCGACGGCACCGTCGACAGTCCCGCCGCCCCGGTCAGGCGTTCGGAGTCGTCACCGATCAGACCGTCGATGGTGAGCGCCAGCTCATCCGAGGTCACCTCGGGTTCGGTGCGAATCCGCCAGTGCTGCACCACTTTCGCGTGGTCACCCGATCCGGAAATCAGGCCGACCACGGTGTGCGTGTTGCGGACGTCGATCGCGAGAAGCACGGGCTTACCGCGGTGACATCAGCTCGGCCGCATCGGCCGGCACGTAGGCGGGGTCGTGACCCAGGTCGATCTGCTTGTTGTCGGCGTCGACGAACACCACCCTGGGCTGATATGCCCTGGCCTCAGCGTCCTCCATCGTGCCGTAGGCGATCAGGATCACCAGGTCACCCGGATGGACGAGATGCGCTGCGGCACCGTTGATGCCGATAACACCGCTGCCGCGCTCGCCGGTGATCGCATAAGTGACAAGGCGGGCGCCGTTGTCGACATCCACGATCGTGACCTGCTCGCCGTCGAGCAGGTCGGCAGCATCCATCAAGTCTGCGTCAATGGTCACCGAGCCGACGTAGTGCAGGTCGGCTCGGGTCACCGTGGCGCGGTGGATCTTGGATTTCAGCATCGTCCGTAGCATCAATTCCTCCAAGGCAATTCGTGGGTTTCGTAGGACCCGACCCGTGGATGTCCGTCGGTGCCGGCGGTTGCTCCGATGTCGATAGCGATGTTGTCGAGGAGCCTGGTGCCGCCGAGCCGCGCGGCGATGACCATGCGCGCGATGCCCTCGGCAGGTGCGGGACCCAGCATCGGGTCCCGGACCTCGAGATAGTCGACGTCGATGGCGGGCACCTCGTCCAGCACGGCGCGGGCGGCGTCCAGCGCCGCTGCGGTGCCGCCCGATGCGGCGTACATGCCCGCAAGTAGTGCGGCCGACAGCGCGCCCGCCTGCTCACGTTCGTCGTCGTTCAGGTAGCGATTGCGCGACGACATGGCCAGCCCGTCGGCTTCCCGCACGATGGGCACCCCGACGATCTGCGTGTCGACGTTGAGGTCGGCGACCATCTGCCGCACCACCACGAGCTGCTGGTAATCCTTCTCGCCGAAGAACGCGCGATCCGGGCGCACGATCTGCAGCAGCTTGAGCACGACGGTCAGCACACCCGCGAAATGCGTTGGGCGGGCGGCGCCTTCGAGCTCGGCACCCAGCGGCCCCGGGTGCACGGAAGTGCGCTCGCCGTCCGGGTACATGTCGGCGGCCGTCGGCGTGAACGCAATCTCGACGCCTTCGGCACGCAGCACCTCGAGATCCTCGTCGAGGGTGCGCGGGTAGGCGTGCAGGTCCTCCCCCGCCCCGAACTGCAACGGGTTGACGAAGATGGACACCACCACGACGGCCCCCTGGACCCGCTTGGCGGCCCGGACCAGCGTCAGGTGACCCTCGTGCAGCGCGCCCATCGTCGGCACCAGCATTACCCTGCGGCCGGTCGCTCGCAGCGCTCGGGTGACATCGGAGACGTCGCGCGGACTGGAATAGACGTTGAGGTCACCGGCGGTGAACTGCGTTTTGGACACGGTCATGATTGTCCCGCTCCCCGGCTGCCGCGTGGGCCCACTGCGAGTACCGCAAAGACATCTTCTGGGGCGTGAGCCCGCTGTGCGGTGCGCAACGAGTTGGCCCGATACGCCTGTGCAAGTTGCGGATCCACTTCGGCAAGTGCCCGCAGGTGGCCGGCGACAGCAGCCGCGTCACCGCGGGCAACCGGGCCGGTCAGCGCCGCCTGACCGCGCTGCAGCGAGTTCTCCAGCGATGCCCGCGCCAGCGGCCCGATCACCCGCTCGGCGATGCCGCCCGGCGCGTCGCCTACCAGTTCCTGCCCCAGCAGTTCCTGACCCCACAGCGCTGCCCGCAGTGCCTCGACGGCGTCGAGTAGCAAGGTGACGACGTGGTTGCTGGCATGGGCCAGCGCCGCGTGGTACAGCGTGCGGGCATCCTCGCGGACCCGGAACGGCTCACCGCCGATCTCGAGCACCAGCGACTGTGCGATCGCGTAGCCGACCTCGTCAGCGGCGGTGATACCGAAGCATGTCTCGGACAGTCGCGCGATGTCCTCGTCTGAGCCGGTGAACGTCATCGCGGGATGAATGGCCAACGGGATACAGCCTTGCTCGGTCAGCGGAGCCAGCACCGCAACGCCGTTGGCACCCGACGTGTGGGCGACGATCGTGCCCGGCCGCACGGCCGAGGTGGCCGCCAGACCCGACACCAGACCTGCGAGTTCAGCGTCGGGGACAGCCAGCAGCAACAGTTCGGCGCGGGCGGCGACCTGGTCTGGCGGCAGGACGGCGGTGTCGGGCAGCCTGCGTTCGGCGCGCAGCCGCGACGCGTGCGAAATCGCGCTGCACGCGACGACCACATGATCGGCGCGCTCCAGCGCTAGACCCAGCGCCGTGCCGACCCGACCAGCGGAAATGATGCCAATCGTGAGCCGCGCCGGACGCAGTCCGTCGACATGCTCCATTGCAGACGACCTCGCAAATTGTCGTGGTTTCTTCGTTCCGGTCCTGCGTTGCGGGTACCGGACGGTCGCCATGAGCCTAACTCACTCGTCGCGGCGCCTGCGACGGCCGCCGCCGGTCGGGGAGGCCTGAAGCCTCGCCAGCAGTTCGGCAACCGACTGGCCGCCGGTGTCCTCGGCGCTGCGGTGTCGCCGGCCTTCGGGCTCGGCAGGCGACGGTTCGCCTGGTTGCTCGGGCTCCGGATGCGGCGGAAACTCTCCGGATTCGGTGGCCAAGGTCGGTAGCGCAGGCGGTCGGCCCGGATCGACGGCGTCCGGCGGCGCCGAGTGGCGGCCGCGGAGGCCTTCGGCCGACGGGGCCTGCATGGCGAGCTCGGGTGCCCGTCTCCTGCCGACGTATTCGGCGGCGGACCCGTTTTCTCCCGTCGGCGGCGCCGACGAATCGGGCACCTCAGGCGACGTCGGCGAATCAGCTATGTCAGGCGACGTCGGCGAATCAGCCATCTCAGGCGACACCCAGTTGCTGCCCGGTGCGCCCGCGGGTATCCACTCGCCCTCGGCGGGCGCAGGCTGCCACTCGGGTGCCTGCGCGACGGGCTCCGGCTCGGGCGGCGGTGCAGGCGGAACAGGTGGAACAGGTGGGCCCTCCTGTTGCGGTGGCTGCCAAGCGAATTGGGACTCAGGCACCGGTTGCGCGACCGGTTGAGGGGGCGACGATGGCGCCCACGCGCGCGGCTGCTCCTCCACGCGATGGGTTCGCTCCTCCTGCTCAGTCTCCGAAGGTCTGCGGTGCGCACCACCGAAACTCGACGCCTGCTCCCAGTCGGACTCGGACGGATGAGGTTCGGCAGGCACGTCGATGATCGGACTTTCCTCGGTATTCGCATCGAAGTCGTCACGGTCCTCGGTGTCGATCCGGCTCGCGGTCACCCTGCCCGTGGATGCTGCGCCGCGCGGCCAGTCACCGTAGGCCCGGCTGCGATCGGTTTCGATCGCGGGCCGGTGCGACAGGTCGGCGTCGAACAGAATCTCCAAATTGGCCCGAAGCGCGGCCAATTCGGCACGCAGGCCCGCGACCTCATCGGCGGCCTGAGCCCGAATCTCTGACGTCAACTCGCGGCGCAACTGGGTCTCCACCGTCAGCTCGTATTCACGCCGCGCCGAGATTTCGCGGTCCAACTGCAAGTCGTAGACGAGCTTGAGATCCCGCATCTTGGCCTGGTCGACGTCGCTTTGTCTGCGATAGATGACCGACACGAACGCCGCCACCACCGCGGCCCACAACGCCAGGATGACGGCCAGCTTCAGCAACTCCACCCGGTCGGTGAACACTAGGGCGGAACTCGCCCCGATAGCGAGCACCAGCAACACCGTCAGCAGCACCCAACCCGGCCTGCGGCCGCTGCGCCGAGCGCGCGTACCGCGGGACAGATCGGTCATGGGGCGACTGTACCCGCCACAGGTCATCTCGCGTGTCGACCACTTCGGCGATTCGGCCGACGGCGCTGCGGGTCAGCTACTCGGTCGCCCCGTCGGCGTTGTCCGGAGGCTCTTGTGGCGACTTGCAGCAATGCTGAAGCCATAGCGCAGCAACCACCAGCGCGAGGGCGCTTGCCGCGGCAACGACCGAACCGGCGGTGTCCTCGCCTGCCACCCGCAGCGTGCTGCGACGCGGCAAAAGATAAACAAGTACCGCGATCCACCAGCCGAGCACCAGCGCGCCGACCCACGCCGACGCCTTTGCGATCAACACCGACCGCGCCACCGCCAGTGGATGCAGCCAACCGCGCGCGTCACCGATTTCGCCGTCGTTGATCTTGGCCCGCACATAGAACGCCCACGCGGCCTCGGCGATCGCAACAGCCAGCAGTGACACGCCGGTCCACACATCGATCGGCGGGAAGTAGCGGTACAGCAGCACCACGATCATGTAGCCCACGACGGCGCCCAGCACCGTCGCGGCCGTCAGGTCACGCTTGCGGGTGGGTCCCATCAGCACAGCGCCAACTCGGTAAGGCGCACGCCGTCACGATCGGCCGGCTCCATTTGGTCGAGCAAGCCCGCGACGGGACGCCGTTCGCCCGCGACCGTCAACGTGGCAGCTGGGTCCACCGCCAACCAGGGAATCAGCACGAATGCCCGCAGATGCGCCGACGGATGAGGCAGCGTCAGGTCATCGTCGCCCGAGGTCACCTCGCGCTGTCCGTCATGGCAAGTGACCAGATCGACATCGAGGGTGCGCGGGCCCCAACGCTCCGCGCGGATCCGGTCAGCCGCGGCTTCGAGTTCGTGCGCGCGACGTAGCCAGCCGTAGCAGTCGACAGCAGGATCCTCGGCGATCAGAACCGCATTGAGGAACGGGCCCTGCTCGACTCCGCCCCATGCCTCCGTCTCGTACACCGGCGAGAGTGCGCGCACCGCGCCGTCGAGCCCGTCGACCACCGACTGCAGCCGCGCCAGCCGATCACCGAGGTTCGACCCGATCGACAACACCACTCGCGTCATGCCGTACCGCCCCGCCGCGAACGTCGCGCCGTCACAGCGACGTCGGCGAAGGTCAGTGGAATGGGCGCCGACGGTTTGTGTACGACGACCTCGACGGCGTGTACGCGTTCGTCCGCCATCACGTCGTCGGCTATCGCGCCCGCGACCGTCTCGATGAGCTTGCGCGGCGGCCCGGCGACGATGTCGGCGGCCCGCTGAGCGAGCTTGCCGTAGTCGAGCGTGTCGGCAAGGTCGTCGCTGGCCGCTGCGGTCGCCAGGTCGATCCACACGGTGATGTCGACGACGAAGTCCTGGCCGTCGCGTCGTTCGTGATCGAACACACCGTGATATCCGCGAACAGTCAAGCCGCGCAATTCGATTCGATCAGCCAATGCTGATCCCCCGGTCGCTTCCGCCGGACCAGGCCTCGAGCACCTTCAACGCGTCGACGGAGGCGCGGACGTCGTGCACCCGCACACCCCACGCCCCGTGCAGGCCTGCCAGCACCGAGATCACGGCTGTGGCGGTCTCCCGGCCGCCGGGTGGCCGCGGTTCGCCGTCCTCGTCGGCCAATAACGTACCGAGGAAACGCTTGCGGGACGCCCCGACGAGCACCGGGATGCCGGTGCCGACGAATTCGGGTAGTGCGCGCAGCAGCGCCCAATTGTGTTCTGCGGTCTTGGCGAAACCAAGGCCGGGATCGATGATCAGCCTGGCCGGATCGACACCCGCGTGCACGGCGGCGTCCACTGCGGCCAGCAGTTCGTCGCGCACCTCGGCGACCACGTCCCGGTAGGCCGGTACCTCGTGGGGTCGGTCCGCGCCCACCGAGCGCCAATGCATCAGCACCCACGGCACTTTCGCATCCGCGATCAGCGGCGCCATGTTCGGGTCGGCGCGCCCGCCGGACACGTCGTTGACGATCTGGGCGCCGTTTTCCAGCGCCGCCTGCGCGACCTCCGCGTGCATGGTGTCGATGCTGACCGTGATGCCTTGCCCGGCAAGCTCTTTGATGACAGGGAGCACACGTGCCGACTCGATCCGGGCGTCGATGCGGGTCGCGCCGGGACGGGTCGACTCGCCGCCGACGTCGACGATCGCTGCGCCTTCGGCAGCCAGCGTCAGGCCATGTTCGACGGCGCGGTCACGGTCGAGGAACAGTCCCCCGTCAGAGAAGGAGTCGTCGGTGACGTTCACAACCCCCATGACCTGCACTCGCGTCGGGCTCACTTTCGCAAGATGAGATCCAGCGCCTCGGCCCGCGATGCGGCATCGCACTTGAACTGGCCGCGCACCGCCGACGTGGTGGTCACCGCTCCTGGCTTGCGCACGCCGCGCATCGACATGCACAGGTGCTCGGCCTCGACGACCACGATGACGCCGCGCGGATTAAGCTTGCGCATCAGCGCATCGGCGATCTGCGCGGTCAGCCGCTCCTGCACCTGCGGCCGCTTGGCGTACAGATCGACCAGTCGCGCGATCTTCGACAGTCCGGTGACCCTGCCGTCCTTACCGGGAATGTAGCCAACGTGCGCGACCCCGTGGAACGCCACCAGGTGGTGTTCGCAGGTGGAGTACAGCGGGATCTGCGTGACCAGCACCAGCTCGTCGTGCTGTTCGTCAAACGTGGTGTCCAGCACGGTATCCGGATCAGTGTAGAGGCCGGCGAACATCTCCTTATACGCCCGCGCGACCCGCGCCGGAGTGTCCTCCAAGCCGTGTCGGTCGGGATCTTCGCCGACTGCGATCAACAACTCTCGCACCGCAGCTTCCGCGCGGGGTTGGTCGAATGCGGGTTTGGTGAACGTGGCCGAATTGTTGAGCGACCGCGTCATCGATGCCTCCGTTCAGTTATCAGCCATGAGCCGGCGGATTAGGTCCGGCTGTTGTCCTGCCCAGGGTCCTCGTTCGGGTTAGGCGCGGGCGCGCCACCCTGCGGGGCGGGATGTCCGGGCTGCGGATAGGGCTGATACGGCGGATAAGGCGGCGGAGCCGCTCCGGCGGGGACATTCGGGTTGTGCCAGTGCGGCGGCGGGTACCAGTACCCCTGCTGCGGGTGCTGTTGCGCCGGCGGCGGTCCCTGCGGCGGCCAACCGGGCGCGTGCCAACCGGCTGGGGCGCCGTAGTCCGGCTGTGTCGACGCGTTTGCGGGAACTCCGTTGCCGCCAGCGCCATTTGTGCCGTTCTGGTGAGCCTGCCGCGCAGCGGCCTCCTGGCTCGCCTGCGCGATGGCTGCCTTGAACGCCGGCTCGGGAACCGGCTTGGGCCACGGCTCGCCCCGCTCGATGGCCAGCTCACCAGGCGTCTTGATCGGCGGCTTGTCGGACGGAACGCGCCCGCCGAAGTCGTCGAACATGGTCAGTCGCGGACGCTTCTTCACGTCGGCGAAGATCGCCTGCAGTTCGGCGCGGTGCAGAGTTTCCTTCTCGAGCAGCTCGCCGGCGAGCGTGTCGAGCACGTCGCGGTACTCGGTGAGGATCTCCCACGCCTCGGTGTGCGCGGCCTCGATGAGCTTGCGAACCTCGTCGTCGATGATCTGTGCGACTTCGTGTGAGTAGTCGGCCTGGGTGCCCATCGTGCGACCGAGGAACGGGTCGCCGTGCTCGGTGCCGTAGCGCACCGCGCCGAGCTTGGAGCTCATGCCGTATTCGGTGACCATCGCGCGGGCGATCTTGGTGGCCTGTTCGATGTCGGACACCGCGCCTGTCGTCGGCTCGCGGAACACCAATTCCTCGGCGGCGCGTCCGCCCATCGCGAACACCAGCCGGGCGATCATTTCCGAGCGGGTCATCAAGCCCTTGTCGTCCTCGGGCACCGCCATCGCATGCCCGCCGGTGCGGCCGCGGGCAAGGATCGTGACCTTGTAGATCGGGTCGATGTCCGGCATCGCCCATGCCGCCAGTGTGTGGCCGCCTTCGTGGTAGGCCGTGATCTTCTTCTCGTGTTCGCTGATGATCCGGCTCTTGCGGCGCGGCCCGCCGACGACGCGGTCGACGGCCTCCTCCAGCGCCGGGCCGGTGATGACGGTGCCGTTCTCGCGCGCGGTCAGCAGCGCCGCCTCGTTGACGACGTTGGCCAGGTCGGCACCCGACATGCCGACGGTGCGCTTGGCCAGACCGTCCAGATCGGCGTCGGGGGCGATGGGCTTGCCCTGCGAGTGCACACGCAGCACGGCACGGCGGCCGGCGAGGTCGGGGTTGGACACCGGGATCTGCCGGTCGAAGCGGCCGGGCCGCAGCAGCGCGGGATCGAGGATGTCGGGCCGGTTGGTGGCGGCGATCAGGATGACGCCCTGGCGGTCCCCGAACCCGTCCATCTCGACCAGCAGCTGGTTCAGGGTCTGCTCGCGTTCGTCGTGGCCGCCGCCGAGGCCGGCGCCGCGCTGGCGGCCGACCGCGTCGATCTCGTCGACGAAGATGATGCAGGGGCTGTTCTGCTTGGCCTGTTCGAACAGGTCGCGCACCCGGGAGGCGCCGACGCCGACGAACATCTCGACGAAGTCCGAACCGGAAATCGTGAAGAACGGAACCCCCGCCTCACCCGCGACGGCGCGGGCGAGCAGCGTCTTGCCGGTGCCGGGCGGGCCATAGAGCAGCACGCCCTTGGGGATCTTGGCGCCCAGCGCCTGGTAGCGCGATGGGTTCTGCAGGAAGTCCTTGATCTCGTAGAGCTCTTCGACCGCTTCGTCGACGCCTGCCACGTCGGCGAAGGTGGTCTTCGGCATGTCCTTGGAGAGCTGTTTGGCCCGCGACTTGCCGAAGCCGAAGCCCATTCGGCCGCCGGTCTGCATGCGGGAGAACATCACGAACAGCCCGACGAGCAGGAGCAGCGGCAAAAGATAGATCAGCAGCGAGCCGAGCATGCTGCCCTGGTTCACGACCGTGTTGACCTTTGTGTTCTTCGCATTCAGCGCGTCGAACAGGGGCACCGCGTACCCAGTCGGGTACTTGGTGATGACCTTGTCGCTGTTGTCGGTGTCGGCATTGCCGTTCTTCAGCTCCAGCCGCAGCTGCTGCTCACGGTCGTCGATCTGCGCGCTCTTGACGTTGTCGCTGTTGATCTGGGCCATCGCCACCGACGTGTCGACGGGCTTATAGCCGCGGGTGTCGTCGCTGAAATAGAAGAACGACCAGCCCAGCAAGAGCACCACGGCGATCGCGGTGAGCGTGCGGATCACATTTTTCCGGTTCATCGAATATCCGTCGTCGACTTCATCTTTTTCGGCCGCCTACGGCCAGTGTCCTTCCAATACGCGCAGCTGGAATAGTCAAGGCTACCGCTACGCCAACGAACAGCAGTTCCCGACGGTCCTCGATCTACGTGGCTAGAGCGTTTCCCAGAAGCTGTTGAGGGCCGCCGCGCCGCGAGCAGGGTCCTGCACCATCCACCAGTGCCCAAGTCCTTCGAGCACGTCCGTACGTGCACCAGCGCGGTCGGCCGCCCGCCGGCGGAGTTCATCAGAGCCCACGTAATGGTCTTCGGTGGCCAACAACGACAACCCTGGGCGGGCCGCGGCAACCGGTAGCGAACGGCCCGCCTCAGCCAACACGGGTTGGGCCGCCGACCGGTAGAGCGCCAAGATTGCCCGGGCCATCTCCGGACCCTGCGCAGCGGCGATCTCGGCGGCGATGTCAAGCGGTATGCCGAGCGCGTGCATTTGCTCGGCGCGGTCCTGAACGGTTCCGCCCATCATGGTGTCCACCAATTGCTCGCCGTCGCCCGCGGTCTGCCAGACCTGCGCGAGGTCGTGCCAAACGTAATCAGGGTCGAACAACCCGAGGACGTCGCTGGCCCAGCTGCGCACCAGCTCGGGTCGATGCATCACCACGTTCATGACGTGGCAACCGCCCCAGTCGTGTCCGACCAGGTCGATCGGTCCGTCGACGCGCTCGAGTTCGCCCTCGAGCCAGTCGCGGTAGGCGAGGTAGGTCGCGGCGAAGTCGTCGGGCAGTGGGCTGCCGAATCCCGGTGGGGACAATCGCACCACGTCGTCGCGTCCGAGTGCATCCACCAGTGGGCCCCACAGAGCTGCAGTCTCCGGATTGCCGTGCACGAGAACCAAGGTCATGGTTTGAATCCTGTCACCGCGAACCCGCCAGGCGGTGAACTCATCGCCGCCGCCTGACCACCACTACTCGGAGATCGCATCCGGCAGCGGCATCCGATCGTCCATTCGGTCAGCCACCTCAGCCGGCCGGGGTTGCGAATCACGTTGCCGACGAAGCAGATTGACCTTCGCGACCCTGGCGATGAAAGGCGGACTGAGCAGGCGCGCGGGTGGATCGACAAGACCGGTGACCCTGAAGAACTGGTTGACGACCTGGATGTCGGACTCACATGCGGTCAGCACCCATTCGACGAAACGGTTGCTGACCCGCATCGCAGTCGTCCGTCGCCCTTCGACCTCGGGGAAAGCCAAGTCGGAACCAGCCGCGATCTGCCAGGCCACACCGATCGCCTTCGCCGCGGCACGAAAGTACCGCCGGGGCAGGTTCGTGGCACCTCGCTGCAACGTCTCCTGCAGTGCCACAGCGTCCAACGCCGCCACCGACATTCCCTGCCCGTAAATCGGATTGAAGCTGCAGAAAGCGTCGCCGCAGACGAGCAGGCCGTCCGGGAACCGCCGCATCTTGTCGTAGCGCCGCCACTGGCTGGACGGCATGCGGTGTTGCACCACCGGCCCGATCCGTTCGCCGGCCTGCACCGCTGCCAGCAGATGCGCAGGCGCATACTCGCCGGCGAACGCCAGCATGCCCGCGAGCTCGCGCGGCGGCTCGTGATCCAGCATCCCGAAGACGGTGAATATCCAGTTGTCGTGCTCATAGCCGGTCAGGAACATCCCGGTTGGCCGGCCGGGTGCGGGGCTGATCAGGGCCAGCTTCTCCTCGACAGTGCCGGGGGGGATCCTCAGGTGTTGGCTGACATAGGTCGTGCGCATGACGATGTGGTCCTCGACTGGTCGGCCGTACCCGAGGCCTTCCAGAAAAGCCGGCGTGTGCGCACCGCGGCCCATCGCATCCACGACGACATCCGCCGTCAACTCGTGCTGCGCCCCGCCCTCGTGGTTGACCACCCGTACGCCGGTGACGCGATCGCGGTCCGTAGTCGCCGTCAACTCTGTGACGTCGTGGGCGGCGAGGATCGTGACATTGGGGAGCGCGGCTATCCGCCGACGCACATGCGACTCCAGGAACGGCCTGCTCGGCATGTGCATCGCCGTTGCGTCATCATCGACGGGTACCTTGCCGGAGCGGAGAAGTTTGTGCCCGCTATAGGACAAGTACAGCTTTGAGAGATCACCATCGTCCAACACGGGCGCCCCGCCGACGACCAGATCGTTCAGGATGCCGGGAAACAGGCCGTCCAGGATTTGCCCACCGCGCGGCAGCAGAGCGTGGACATGTCGACCCTGCGGCACGCCCCGCCGGTTAGCCGGTTCATCAGGTAACGCGTCACGCTCGACGACAGTGACTGTCTCGTAGAAGTCGGCAAGCACTCTGGCAGCGAGCAACCCGCCCATGCTCGCCCCGAGGACGACTGCACGCTCACCCAATGCCGCCACGGCGACCCCCTTGACACTCGCCGTCACCGGTTCGCCATGATTTGTCGAACCGGTGATCAGACGATAACAACCAATTGAATGAACAGTCTGCTGATTTGCCCACTGGTCGCTTCTGGCGCCGTGCCCCTTCCCCGCATCAAGCCCCCTGTGCTTGGCTGTGGTCGTGCTCATGTCGACCGAACGGTTAGTTGAGACGAACGGGGTCCAGCTTCGGGTCATCGACGCCGGTGACCCGGATGCCCCAGTCGTGGTCCTGGCCCACGGCTTTCCTGAACTGGCCTACTCCTGGCGGCACCAGATTCCCGCCCTGGCCGAGGCCGGCTACCGCGTGCTGGCACCCGATCAGCGTGGCTACGGCGGCTCCTCGAAGCCCGCCGCTGTGGAGGCATACGACATCGTCGAGCTGTCCGCCGACATCGTCGGCCTGCTCGATGACGTCGGTGCGGACCGGGCGGCGCTCATCGGCCACGACTTCGGCAGCGTGGTGGCATGGGGTGCCCCGCTGCTGCACCCGGACCGATTCGCAGGCATCGCAGGGCTGAGTGTTCCGCCGCTGCCGCGGCCGAAACGGCCGACGACGGAAGCGTTCCGGAAGATGTTCGGCGACAACTTCTTCTACATCCTGTATTTCCAGGAACCCGGTCCGGCCGACGCGGAACTGAACCGCGATCCTGCCACCACGATGCGGCGGCTGATGGGTTCGCTGACCACGACCGACGAGACCGCCGCGCTGCGGATGCTGCAACCCGGCCCTGAGGGATTCATCGACCGCATTCCGGAGCCTGGTGGACTGCCCGATTGGATAAGCCAGCACGAATTCGACCACTACGTGCACGAATTCACCCGCAACGGGTTTACCGCGCCGCTGAATTGGTACCGCTGCTTCGACCGCAACTGGGAACTGACCGCGACGACGCCGGCCGCGACGATCGATGTCCCGTCGCTGTTCGTCGGCGGAGCCGCCGACCCGACGCTGGCCTACACGCCGCGCGACCGGGTTCGTGATGTGGTCTCCGGTGACTATCGCGAGGTGATGATCGAAGGCGCGGGCCACTGGCTTCAGCAGGAACAGCCCGCCGAGGTGAACACGATACTGCTCGACTTCCTGTCCAGATTGGAGTTCTAGATGCAACGTCCAATGAACTTCGGGGTGTTCATCACGCCGTTCCACCCGGTCGGCCAATCCCCCACCGTCGCATTGGAATACGACCTCGACCGGACGGTGGCGCTGGACAGACTCGGGTACGACGAGGTGTGGTTCGGAGAACACCACTCGGGCGGATACGAGCTGATCGCGTGCCCTGAGGTGTTCATCGCCGCGGCGGCCGAGCGAACAAAGCACATCCGGCTGGGCACCGGCGTGGTGTCGCTGCCGTATCACCATCCGCTGATGGTCGCCGACCGTTGGGTGCTTCTCGACCACCTCACGCGTGGACGGGTGATCTTCGGCACCGGACCGGGTGCACTGCCCTCCGACGCGTACATGATGGGCATCGATCCGGTCGAGCAGCGCCGGATGATGCAGGAGTCGCTCGAAGCGATCCTCGCGCTGTTCCGGGCCTCACCGGAGGAGCGGATCAACCGGCACTCCGACTGGTTCACGCTGCGCGATGCTCAGTTGCACATCCGGCCGTACACCTGGCCGTACCCCGAAATCTCGACGGCAGCAATGATTTCCCCGTCCGGCCCCCGCCTCGCCGGGGCACTGGGCACATCGCTGCTCTCGTTGTCGATGTCGGTGCCGGGCGGCTACGCCGCGCTGGAGAACACTTGGAATGTCGTCGTGGACCAAGCCGAGAAGTCCGGCCGTGAGGAGCCGGACCGCGCCGATTGGCGGGTGCTGGCCATCATGCACCTCGCCGACACCAGGGACAAGGCGATCGACGACTGCACCTATGGGCTGCAGGACTTCGCGAACTATTTCGGCGCGGCGGGTTTCGTGCCGTTGTCGAATTCCGTTGAGGGAGCTCAGTCCCCGCGGGAGTTCGTGGCGGATTATGCGGGTCAGGGCAACTGCTGCATCGGCACCCCTGGCGACGCGGTGGCATACATCCAGGATCTGCTGGATAAGTCCGGCGGGTTCGGTACCCTGCTGTTGCTCGGCCACGACTGGGCGTCGCCGCAGGCGACCTACCACTCGTACGAACTGTTCGCCCGCGAGGTCATGCCGCACTTCAAGGGTCAGTTGGTCGCACCCCGCGCGTCGCACGATTGGGCCAAGGACATGCGCGATCAGCTTCTCGGTCGCGCCGGTGAGGCCATCGTCAAGGCCATCAACGAGCACACCGATGAACTCAAGATGGCCGCCGAACGGGCAGATGGACCGGAAAGCTGATGCGCGCCTCGGTCCTTCGCGATGGTCGCATGGTGCTGCGCGAGGACGTGGCCGAGCCGGTTCCCGACCCCGGGCAGGTCCTCGTCGACGTGAAGGCATGCGGAATCTGCGGCTCCGACCTGCATTTCGCCAAGCACGGCGCGGACGTGCTTGAGCTCAACGACCAGATCGAAGGCTTCGGCGGCTCTGGTGGCATGAACATCGACCTGAACCGCGACATCTTCATGGGACACGAGTTCAGTGCCGAGGTTCTCGAGGCGGGGCCTGACACCGATGCCCCGAAGCCGGGCACGCTCGTCACCTCCCTACCGGTACTGCTTTCCGGCACCGGTATCGAACCGATTGTGTACTCGAACAAGACGATCGGTGGCTATGCCGAACGGATGCTGCTGTCGGCGCAGCTCCTGACACCCATCCCCAATGGGCTGGACGCGCGGCACGCTGCACTGACCGAGCCGATGGCCGTCGGCCTTCACGCGGTGAACAAGTCGACGATCCAGCGTGGTGAGACCGCACTGGTGTTGGGCTGCGGCCCGATCGGGATCGCGATCATCGCCGGGCTGCGCCATCGTGGGGTGGAAACGATTGTCGCAGCTGACTATTCGGCCACGCGACGCGAGCTGGCCGAACGAATGGGCGCCACCACCACCGTCGATCCCGCGAACGGATCGCCTTTCGACGGCACCAGCCCGGCCGTCGTCTTCGAGGCTGTGGGTGTGCCGGGCATCATCGACGACATCTTGCGCCGCGCACCGGTCGGCGCAAGAGTCGTCGTCGCAGGCGTGTGTATGCAAGCCGACGCCTTCCATCCGTATTTCGCCATCGCCAAGCAGATCAATGTGCAGTTCGTGTTGGCCTACGACCAGACCGAGTTCACCGACTGCCTGCGGGCGATCGCCGAAGGCGAGATCGACGTCGCGCCGATGATCACCGGTGAGGTAGGCCTTGACCGGGTCGGCGACGCCTTCGACGAACTCGCACATCCCGATGCGCACTGCAAGATCCTCGTTATGCCGTGACCGACTGACAACACACGCTAGGGTCGCCCCGTGGCTGGAAAACACGAAGCAGGCGTTGTGATCACGGACTGGGAGCGGGCAGAGATCGACCGCGCCAACGCATCTGGGCTCACCCCGGTGATGTTCATTCACGGCTTGTGGCTACTGTCGAGCAGCTGGCAGCGGTGGCGGGACTTATTTGAAGCCAACGGGTACACCACTATCGCTCCCGGCTGGCCGGATGACCCCTCGTCGGTGGCGGATGCGCGTGAGCATCCGGAGGTTTTCGCGCACAAGATGGTTCAGGACGTGACCGACCACTACCTGAACGCGATATCCGAGTTGGCCAAGAAGCCCGCCGTGATTGGCCATTCATTCGGCGGCCTGATCGCCCAGAAGATCGCGGGCGAGGGCGCCTCCGCGGCGACGGTGGCGATCGACAACGCTCCCTTCAAAGGCGTGCTTGCGCTGCCGATCTCCTCATTGAAGTCCGCGTCACCGGTGCTGGGCAATCCGACCAATCACGGCAAGGCGATCGCGTTGACGCTCGACCAGTTCAAGTACGGCTGGGCGAATAACCTCGACGACGCGGAGGCGAAGGAACTCTACGAGACTTATCACGTGGCCGCGTCGGGCGCACCACTCTTCCAGGCGGCGGTTGCCAACTTCAACCTGTTCGGCGGTGAGACCCGGGTAGACCATGCCAACCCCGAGCGCGGACCCCTGCTCATCGTTGCCGGCGAAGCCGACAACACTGTGCCCCTGGCAATCACCGAGGCCAGCTACAAGATTCAGGCGAAGAACCCAGGCGTCACCGAGATCGCGCGAATCGAGGGACGGGGACACTCACTGGTGATCGATCATGGCTGGCAGGAAGTCGCCGAGACCGCGCTGTCGTTCGTGAAGCGGTTCGTCTAGCCGCCGAGGCGAGCGCGCGCCACCGCCAGTGACCGCCCGGTACGACTCCGTCATCGCCTCGGTGTGAGGTCCTGAGCGAGCCGGAACCGCGAAGTCGAGGACCGCGGAGAGGGTGGCGGGTTTAGCCTCGCTTCGCCGCTGCTTCTGAAGCTCCTCGATGAGTCACGGAAGGCCGGCGCGCCCAGACGGTAGGGTGCGAGGATGCCGATCGCAGCGAGAGCGAAGATGTCCCACCGGTTCCTTCTTCTCGCCGCGGCGGCACTTGCTGCGGTTGGAATCTCGGCCTGCGACTCCTCATCTGGGCCGACGGGCACCGCCGACAAGGAGACCCGTCAGGTCACCGTCGTGGGCGCAGGACAAGTACAGGGCGCGCCTGACACGCTGACCGTCAACGCGTCGATCGAGTTCGTCGCGCCCGACGTCAGCGGTGCGATGAACCAGACCAGCGACCGGCAAAAGGCGGTCATCGACGCGTTGGTGGGCTTCGGCATCGACCGCAAGGACATCAGCACCACGCAAGTGAGCCTGCAGCCGCAGTTCGCGGGCGGCGACAGCACCACGATCGTCGGCTATCGCGCGAGCAATTCCATCGACGTGAAGATCCGCAAGCTCGACACCGCCTCGCAGGCACTGGCGTTGATCGTCAGCACGGGCGGCGACGCCACGCGGATCAATTCGGTGAACTATTCGATCGAGGACGACTCGCAGCTCGTAAAGGATGCACGGGCCAGGGCGTTCAACGACGCCAAGGACCGCGCCCAGCAGTATGCGCAGCTGTCCGGGCTGAGTCTCGGCAAGGTCATGTCGATCACCGAGTCAGCAGGCCCCACACCACCTACGCCGGTGCCTAGCTTCAGGGGTGCCGAGGCGGCCGCAGTGCCGCTGGAGCCCGGCCAGCAGACCGTCAGTTTCTCGGTGACGGTCATCTTCGAACTGTCTTAGCCCGCGGGCGCGATGTCGACCGGAATCCCGTTGAGGACGGCAGTGCCCGACAAAGGGTCGAGCTGGCCGCCGTCGTTGAGCTGGTTGACGTTGACGCCGGGTTGGTCGGCTGCGACGCCTTGGCGTGTGCCGCCGCGGTCGTGACCCCACCCGTGAGGCAGCGAAACGACGCCGCGCCGCATCCCCGGCGCCAGTTCGACCGGCGCCACCACGTCGCCGCCGGGACCCTTGATCGCGGCGTTGTCCGTGAGCCCCAGTTCGGCGGCGTCGTCGGGATGGATCTGCAGTGTGCAGCGGTTCGTACCGCCCGCGAGTGCCGGCAGGTTGTGCATCCAGCTGTTGTTCGAGCGCAGATGCCTGCGACCGATCAGGACGAAGCCGTCGTCGCCGCGGCGGAGGGATTCCTGAAGCCTGGCGACATCGGCGATAAGCGCATCGGGCGCGAGTTCGATTCGGCCCGAACGTGTTCTGAGGACCTCGGGGACTCTCGGCTGCAGCGGGCCGAAGTCGATGCCGTGGGGTGCGGCCTTGAGCCGCTCGAGGGTCAAGCCGTCGGGATCGGCCCCGAACGCATCGCCGTAGGGGCCCAGCCGAAGCATCATGTCCAACCGGCGTTCATACCCTGGCCCGGCGATGAGCATCGCGGTCAGTTCGTCGACCGCGCGCCCGGAAACGGGTGAATTCGGGTCGGCGGTCGCCTTTTCCAGCGTGGTCGCGATGACTTGGTCGTCGACCAGCGCGGGATCAGAGTCGTAGCCGACGCCGTAGAGGATCAGGGCCAGCCGGGACAGAATCTCGGGCTCGTCAGGCCGGCCATCCAACGGCAGCGCAGGCGGCGAGTAGCGGGCGTTGTTGCGCACCGCCAGGTTGTTCAACGCGAAGTCGAAGTGGCCGGCCTGCGACGGGGGTGGCGGCGGCAGGATGACGTTCGCGTGGCGCGTCGTCTCGTTGAGGTACGGGTCGATGCTGAGCATGAAATCCACGCTGTCGAGCGCACGGTCGAGGCGATCACCGTCGGGCGCCGACAGCACGGGGTTACCTGCGATCGTGATCATCGCCTTGATCTGGCCGTCGCCTGGGGTATCGATTTCCTCGGCGATCGCGGCGGCGGGCAGTTCGGAAAGCGCTTCGGGGTAGCCCGACACGCGGCTGTGCCAGCGCCCGGTCACGAAACCCTTGCCGGGTCCCGACGGTCGCGGCGCCGGTGCGACGGGCGAGAGCGCGAACATCGCCCCGCCCGGCCGGTCGAGATTTCCGGTGAGGACGTTGATGACATCGACCAGCCAGCTGCCGATCGTGCCGAATTCAACTGTGGAGGTACCGATTCGGCCGTAGACCGCCGCGGAGGGCGCCGCAGCGATTTCGCGGGCCAGTGTGCGGATCTCGTCGGCGGCCACGCCGCAATGTGCGGCGACGGCCTCCGGCGAGAAGCCGTCGGCCAGTTCGCGGACCTGCTCGACGCCGGTGACGTGTTCGGCAAGGCCCCCGAGATCCGGCGCGACAAGGCCCTCTTCGAACAGTGCATGGACGACTGCGAGGAGCAGGGCGGCATCGGTGCCGGGACGCGGTGCGATGTGACGATCGGCCAGTTCGGCGGTGCGGGTGCGAGCCGGGTCGATGACGGTGAGCCGGCCACCGCGCTTGCGCAAGGCGCGAAGCTTGCCGGGAAAGTCCGCAGCGGTCGCCAAACTACCGTTGGATACAAGGGGATTCGCGCCGATGATCACCAGGTAGTCGGTGCGGTCGAGGTCGGGCACGGTGAACGCGACAGGGCTGCCGAACATGTAGCCCAACGCGACGTGTTTGGGCATCTGGTCAAGGGTGCTGGCGGTATACATGTGGCGAGTGCGCAGCGCACGGACGATCAGTGGCGCATACAGGCTGCCCGCGATCGTGTGCGCATTCGGGTTGCCGAGGTACACGCCGACCGACGTACCGCCGTGGTCACGAATGACTGCACCGAGTCGCTCAGCGATGACGGCGTAGGCCTCGTCCCACGTGGCTTCGGTCAGTTCGCCGTCGCGGCGGACCAATGGCCGGCTCAGCCGGTCGGGATCGTTGTCGAGTTCGGCGAAGCTGGCGCCTTTCGGGCAGATGAACCCGTGGCTGAAGACGTCGTCGCGATCGCCACGCGCTCCGGTCACGCGGCCGTTGTCGATCGTAAGCGTCAGACCGCAGGTGGCCTCGCACAGTGGGCAGATCCGCAGCGCAGTCACTGTCTGGGCCATATTCTTGCTCCTCACGTCCGCGCCCCAATCTTGCCCCGAGATCGACGTTTTGCCGAATCCTTCTCGCCCTTCTGCGCCCGAACGTGAGTGTGGGCGACGCATGCGCGCGCAAACGGGCATTCCCGCGCTGGACTTGTGGTGGCTGAAGTCACGTGCGTTACTGGCCAAGGCGGCGGGCAACTCCCACGCATACGCCGAGCTGGCCAAGGAATACCTCTCGAATGGTCGAATGAAAATGGCGACGATACTGGCCTACACCTCGCCTGCACTTGGGCACCTGTTGCCGATCAGCGCACTGCTGTCGGAGCTGGCCACCCGCGGTCACACGATCCATGTGCGCACACTTTCCACTGGTGCTGAGGTCGGCCAACGACTCGGCTTCCACACCGACGCGATCGATCCTCGGATCGAACAGATCGAACTAGACGACTGGAAGGGAACCAATCCTCTTGCCGCACTGAAGCTGTCGGTCGCGGCATTCGCACGGCGCGCCGCACACGAGGTGCCCGATTTCGCTGATGCGGTGGCGCGGGTCAATCCGGATGCATTGCTCGTAGACGTGAACAGCTGGGGTGCACTGTCGTCGGCAGACGCCGGCGACATCCCGTGGGCGTGTTTTGCGCCGTACACGCCACCGCTCCGAGCTCCGGGGGTTCCACCGTTCGGGCTTGGTCTCAAACCACTGTCCGGTGTGTTGGGCCGGGTGCGTGACACCGCTGTGCGGATTGCTGTGCTCGGCATGCTCGAGAGGGTGATGCTGCCACCGATCAACGCGATTCGCGCGGACGTGGGTGGTCCGCCGGTCTCCTCGATGGGCGAGTTTCTGCGCCGGGCGCCGCTGATCCTGTTCGCGAGTGCCAAGCCGTTTCAGTATCCGAACACCGATTGGGGCGACGCGGTGCAGATGATCGGACCCTGCGTGCTGGATCCCGGGCCGGACGCCGTTCCCGATTGGCTGACCGCGATCGAACTGCCCATCGTCCTCGTCACGACGTCTTCGGAGAAGCAGGCCGACACCGATCTGGCCGCGACAGCGATGACAGCATTGGCCGAAGAGCGGGTGCACATCGTTGCGACGATGCCGGCCACGCAGGCCGACGGATTGGTGACACCGCGCAACGCGACGGTGTGCCGGTTCGTCCCGCATGGCGTGGTTCTGGACCGTGCAATCTGTGCGGTCACGCATGGGGGGATGGGGGCGACGCAAAACGCACTCGCGCATGGCGTACCGGTCTGCGCAGTGCCGTACGGGCGCGACCAATTCGAGGTCGCGCGACGCGTCGAGGTGGCGCAGTGCGGCACCCGTCTGCCCGCCAAGAAGTTGTCACCGTCGCTACTGCGCACGAAGGTGCGGGAAGCGATGACCATGCAGAACGGTGCGCGACGGGTGGCAGCGGGGTTCGCCGCCACGGGCGGCACAGCCCGCGGCGCCGACCTGTTTGAGCACAGGGTGCTGGGTATCGGCGCAGGTTAGGCCTGCTCGTACACCTTGGGGTCCAGCGTGCCGATATAGGGCAGGTCGCGGTAGCGCTCGGCGTAGTCGAGGCCGTAGCCGACGACGAACTCGTTCGGAATGTCGAAGCCGACGTAGGAGATGTCGACATCGGCGCGCACGGCGTCGGGTTTGCGCAACAACGCACAGACCCGCAGCGAGCGGGGACGGCGCGTCGCGAGGTTGCGCAGCAGCCAGGACAGCGTCAGGCCGGAGTCGACGACGTCCTCGACGATCAACACGTCACGGTCGTTGATGTCGCGATCGAGGTCTTTGAGGATGCGCACCACGCCCGACGACGACGTCGAGGAACCGTACGAGCTGACGGCCATGAACTCCAGCTGTGTGGGCACGGGAATCGCCCGCGCGAGGTCGGTGACGAAGAAGACCGCTCCCTTGAGCACGGTGATGAGCAGGAGATCCTGGGAGTTCTCTGCGAGGATGTCGCGGTAGTCCGTGCCGACCCGTGCACCGAGTTCGGCGACCTTGCCCTGGATCGCCTCAGACGAGAGCAACACGGACTTGATGTCGCCGGGATACAGCTCGGCAGATCGCTCAGCCACGTCCACAGCGTGCCATATCTTCACACCGGCTCGGTGTGCAGCGTCAGCATCCCGTCGCGGCGCCCGGCGATCAGCCGCTGGCTGCGCAGCGGCGACCCGACCGCCACACCGCCCTGCCCGCGCCAGGCGGTGACCAGAGTGTCCACCCCGCGGATCTGCTTGTCGGTCAGCCCGCTGGCGCCGCCTGCCAGCAGCCAGCCCCGAATCACCCTTCGCCGGACCGCCTCCGACAGTGCCGCCAGTCGGGCGGTGTCGAGCTCACCGCAAGTGCCGACTTCGGCCAGCGCCTGCCTGGCCAGTTCATCGAGCGTCTCGGTGTCTTCACGCAGCGCGGTAGCGGTGCGTGCCAGCGCCTCGGCGACCCCGCCGCCGAGCACCTCCTCCAGCAGTGGCAGCACCTCGGTGCGCAGCCGCGTCCGGGTGAACCTGCGATCAGCGTTGTGCGGGTCCTGCCACGGCGTGAGCCCCAGCTCGTCGCACGCGGCATGGGTGAGCGCACGACGGACGCCCAGCAGGGGGCGATACCACGGCGGATCGCACGGGCGCATGCCAGCGATCGACCGTGCGCCCGAGCCACGGCCCAACCCGAGCAGCACTGTCTCGGCCTGGTCGTCGAGAGTGTGTGCAAGTAGCACCGGGGCACCGCCGCGGGCGTCCTCGAGCGCACGGTAGCGGGCCGTGCGTGCAGCGGCTTCTGGTCCGCCGGCGGTGCCCACCTCAACGCAAAGCACCAGCGCGTCAACGCATCCCACCGAGAGCGCCTGCGCCCTCGCGGTCGCCGCCACCCGGCCGGAGTCGGGTTGCAGCCGATGATCGACGATCAGTGCGGTGGTCGGCTTGGCCGCAGCCGCCACGGCCGTCAGCGCCAGCGAATCTGCTCCACCGGACAGCGCGGCGCACCAGCGTTCGTCGCCTGCGGCATGGTCGCCGACGAATGTGGCGACGGCCGCCGTCAGCGTCGCTACAGCACCCTGTCGATCCATCGCTGCGGCACATCGATTTCGGTTGGCAGCGGCAGGGTTTCAGCGCTGGACCAGATCGTGTTGAACCTGGCCATCCCGACTCGTCCGACGACGTGGTCGACAAACGCTTTGCCGCGGGTGTACTGGCTGAGCTTGGCGTCGAAGCCCAGCAGCGCGCGCACGATGCGCTGCAGCGGTGGCTGCTTGCGCCTGCGGCGGTCGTCGAACCGGCGCCGGATGGTGCTGACTGTCGGCACCACCGCGGGACCCACCGCGTCCATCACATGGTCGGCGTGCCCCTCCAACAGCGTGCCCAACACCAGCAACTGATCGAGCGCTCGCTGCTGCGGCTCGGACTGCACCGCCCGGAGCAATCCCAGTACCCCAGTCGAATTCGGTTCCGGCGCAACGCCGTCACGCTTGTTGCGGACCATCTCGGCGAGCCGCCCGACCACCGCGGAGACATCCTCACCTGCGTCCTCCGTCAACACCGCGAGCGACTGCGACATGTGATCGGCCAGCCAGGGGTTGGCGCGGAACTGCACCCGGTGGGTGACCTCGTGCAGACACACCCACAGCCGGAAATCGGCGGGCAACACCCGCAATTGACGTTCGACGGCGATCACATTCGGGTACACCAGCAGCAGCTCGCCGCCGTTCGGTCCGAACGGATCGTATTGACCGAGGATGCCCGACGAGATGAACGCAAGCACCGCGCCGGTCTGCGCACCTGTGATGCGGCCCGTGATGAAACCCCGCGGGCCCTCGGTCCCTCCGGTCATCACCCGCATGGATTGGGTTGCGGCGCGGATCCATTCGACCCGATCGACGATGTGGGCCTCGGGAATCTCACCACCCTCGATGAGCCCGGTGACCTCGCGCACCGGCAGCTCCGCGTTGCGCGCGGCCTCCGCCAACTGATCGATGACCTGGTTGCGCGTGTAATCCGTGGCCGCGGGTCCACGTCGGGCCAGTTTGGCGCCGACCGTCGCGGCGAACTGCCAGTCGACAGCGCGGCCTACGGTGAGCCTGGACCTGGTGGCTGGGCTCATGCCTCGACTCCCACTCGCTCCGGTCCTCGCTCGTCCCTCGCTGCGATCCTCACTCGCGGTTGTCTTCGGGTGCTCATGTGCTGCACCCGCACGATCGCAGAGCGGCGGCCAGCGCGTCGATGGCCGTGCGGCCCGTCGGCCCCGCGTTGTTGGAGATGAACGCGAACGTGAGCACCCGCTCGCTCGCGTCTGTGACGATGCCTGCCAACGAATTGGTTCCGGTCAACGAGCCGGTCTTGGCGCGCAGGTAGCCGGCGGCGGCCCGGCCCGCGTCGGTATCGAGGTAGCGGTTGGACAGCGTGCCGCTGCCGCCAGCGATCGGCAACAGATCCAGCAGCGGCCGCAACTTCGGCTCATCTGTTCCGGCGGCGGCGTTCACCACACCGTCGAGCGTCTCGACCGTGAGCCGGTCGTCGACGGAGAGCCCGCTGGAGTCCACCAGCCGCGCGTTCCCGGTGTCGATCTTCGCCTTGTCGAGCTGGCTCAGCACTGCCTGCACGCCTCCGTCGAAACTCTGCGGCCTGTTCTGTTGAGCGGCGACCTCACGCCCGATCGATTCGGCCATGACGTTGTCGGACTCGTTCATCATCTGGCGCAGCCGTTCGATGAGCGGCGGCGACTGTACCGACGCGATCTCCTGGCCCCCGCGCAACCCCGACGGCAGCACTGTGACCGCGGCAGGGTCGACCTTCAGCGCGACGGCCAGCGCGCGACCGGCGTCCAGGGCGGGCGTGGTGGAGCGTCGCGACTCGACGCTCACCGGCTGGGTGCGGCCGCCGTCGAGCATCACCGCCTCCATCGGCGCGATGTCGCCGCCGTCGATGTCGGCGGGATCCCAGCCCGGAGCCATCGTCGGTCCGCTGTAGGCGCCGATGTCGACCTGCACCGTCGTCACATCGACGCCACTGCGGCGCACCTGGTCGGCCAGGTCGCTGATCCGCGCGGCGCCTTTGTACCAGGTGTCCTGGCCGGCAGGCGCCGCCGACAAAGTCGGGTCGCCGCCGCCCTTCAGCACCACGACGCCTGGCTGTCCGGTGGTCATCACGCGGGTCGTCAGCCGCGCGTCTCGGTCGAGGGCCAGCAGCGCCGCGCCGGCGGTGAGCACCTTGTTCGTCGACGCCGGCTGCATCGGCACGTCGGCGCCGTGGGCCCACAACTGCGCGCCGGTGAGCGCGTCGGTGATCCTGCCGGTCAGCGCGCCCAGGTTCGGGTCGGCGACCAGCGGTGCCAGCGTGGCAGCCAGCCGGTCGGGCGTCGGCTTGATTGCAGAGTCGGTGACGGGCACGATCCCAGGCGCGGCTGTCGCCGCAGCGGGCGCCGGCTTGACGGCCTGAGCGTCACTGGCCGAATTGCCGGTGGTGATCACGGCGGCCACCCCGACGACGACGGCGACGAGCAGCAGCACTGCAACGCCGACCGCCACATGCGTGGATCGGCGCCACCGCGTCGGCCGCATAACTCTCCTGCTCTATTGACCGCCCCTCTGTAGTGCAGGGTATCGCTCCATTAGGGTGAGGCCGTCACTGAAGACTGGAGCACATGGGTAAGGAGCCGCGGCGGTGGAGTTCGACGTCGTCATCGAGATCCCGAAGGGTTCACGCAACAAATACGAGGTGGACCATGAGACGGGCCGCGTGAAGCTGGACCGCTACCTGTTCACCCCGATGGCCTATCCCACGGACTACGGATTCATCGAGAACACTCTCGGCGAGGACGGCGACCCGCTGGATGCGTTGGTCTTGCTGCCGGAACCGCTGTTCCCGGGCGTGCTCGTGGAGGTCCGCCCCGTCGCCATGTTCCAGATGACCGACGAGGCGGGCGGCGACGACAAGGTGTTGTGCGTACCCGCGGGCGATCCGCGCTGGGACCACATCAAGGACCTCGGCGACGTGCCGGCGTTCGAACTGGAGGCCATCAAGCACTTCTTCGTGCACTACAAGGACCTTGAGCCGGGCAAGTTCGTCAAGGCGGCCGACTGGGTCGGGCGCGAGGCTGCCGAAGCCGAGGTCAACCGGTCGATTGAACGGTATAAAACCTCCGGGCACTGATTTTTCATCGCCGTAACAAGCGGTAACGTGCGCGTGCCATGCGTTTCCGATGATGGCTGTGTGTTGATGCATCAAGGAATTGGCCTGGAGGCGTTCAACGCAATGCCGATGCGCCGGTCCGTGCACGCCGTGTACGAGTGCTGCTACAGCGTGCCCCTTGCCGCTGATCTGTGCCGCGGCCGGCCGTACGACAACCACGATCAGCTGTTCCGCCAGGCCGACAGTCTGCTGTTCGGCCTTTCCGAGGACTCGATCGACTCGATCGTGCAGGCCTATCCCGACGTCGGACGGCGGCCGGGCAGCGAGAAGTCGCAAGCCGAGCAGTGCGCGGTGTGGTGCGATCAGCCCGACGTGATGGACCAGCTGACGGCGGCGTCCAAGCGCTACCTCGAGCATTTCGGCTTCGGCTTCGTGATGTTCGTCAACGGCTACAGCGCCCAGGACGTCCTCGCGACGATGACCGACCGTCTACTCAACGATCTGGAGACCGAGCGCAAGGTGGTGCGCAACGAGTTGGCCCGGATCAATCGCACCCGGTTGGAGCGCATGCTCGGACCCGAAGGCGGCTACGACAACTGGTGATGCGGCATCGCAGCGGGTGGTAGCCGCCTGCGTGGCCTGCCAGCCTCGAATCGCGGTGTCCTGCTTACGTCCGAGCTCGAGCACCAGATCGGTGGGAGCCGGATCCTTTGGTGCGCAATTGAATTCGACGGTGGTGGCAGTAGTGGGCGAATTCCGGTTCGCTCGAATTGACATACAATCAAACCTGCCGTGCGCCAAGCCGACTCAGCGGCCCGAGCGGCCAGACAGCGGCACCAGCTGATACCCAGTCGACTCGAAGCGGCCCGAACACGACCCGCCGCGGCGCATGATGTCGGGGTGGACAAAGCCGTACAGGGACATTGCGACAGCCGCTTCTCGAAGGTCGCCGACGCGCTGGCCGACGAAGTCGCCAAAGGTGAAGAACTCGGCGCCTCGATCGCCCTTGATGTCGACGGCGAGCTCGTCGTCGACATCTGGGCAGGTCACGCCGACCGCGCGAGGACTGTCCCGTGGGGGCAGGACACGATCGTCAACTTCTTCTCCTGCACCAAGACACTCACCGCCCTCGCCGCCTTGATCGCCATCGACCGGGGTCTGATCGATGCAAACGCGCCGGTGGCGAAGTACTGGCCCGAATTCGCCGACAACGGCAAACAAGACATCGAGGTGCGCCACCTGCTTTCGCACACATCGGGCGTAGCGGGATGGGAGCCACCGTTCGGTATCGAGGACATATATGACTGGGAGCGGTCGACCAGCCATCTTGCGCGACAGGCGCCGTGGTGGCCACCCGGGACGGCCTCCGGCTATCACGCGGTCAACTACGGGCATTTGATCGGCGAGGTGATCCGGCGTGCCACCGGCACGACGCTCAAGGAGTTCGTCCGCGCCGAGATCGCCGAACCGCTCGGTGCCGACGTCCAGATCGGCGCGCGGGACGCGGACTATTCCCGGATCGCCGAATTGATTCCTCCGCCACCATTGGACATTCCGCTCGACGCCTTCCCTGCGGACCATCCGATGATCAAGACGTTTGCGTCCTTCCCGCCGGACGCGAACGGCGCCGCGATCGCGGAGACCACGGCATGGCGGCGTGCCGACATCGGTGCCGCGAACGGTCACGGCAACGCCCGCGCGTTGGCGCGGGCCCTATCGCCGATTTCATTGGGCGGCACCGCAAACGGTGTGCAGGTGCTGGGCCCTGACACCATTGACCTGATCTTCGAAGAGCAATCCGACGGCATGGACATGGTGATCATGATCCCCCTGCGATTCGGTATCGGCTTCGGATTGCCTTGTCCGGAAAGCGTTCCGGCCATTCCCGAGGGGAGGATCTGCTTCTGGGGCGGCTGGGGCGGCTCGATGGCGGTGATGGACGTCGATCGCCGCGCGACGATGACTTACGTGATGAACAAGATGGGCCCCGGAACGACCGGCACAGCGCGCACCATCCGCTACGCCGAACTGATCTACGAGGCGCTGGACTGAAATCGTTGTCGGCTCGAGCCGGGCTACGAAGCCTTTGGTTGATCGCGCGAAGCGAGCCGGCGCAGCACGTCACGGCCGAGGTCTCGCGGATTCTGGCGTGGTGAGGCCGAAATCAGCGTGACGCCGTCGGCTACGTCAGCCCTGGCGATGTCGGAGATCAAACCCGCCAGCCCGTCGATCGTGCCCGCGTAGTGGACCGTGTGATCGGCGGGTCCCAGAACGCTTCGCGCGGAACGGAAGTCGCCCGCCACCGCCACGGTGACGTCGAGGATCACCGCCACGTCCTCGCCGCGGGCCCGGATCCGCGCCCGGGCCCGCCGGGCCTGCTGCAAGTCGGAAGCGGCGACCCGCACCGCGCGCTGATCGCCGTCCGTCAGTTCACTCCAGTCGCCGCTCGGCGCATCCGCCACGAATAACCGCACCTCGGTCACGCTAGGAAAACAAGCCGACGGCGTCGACGATTCCGCTCAGGCCGAATCCAAGGCCTTTTCCTCGGCTTCCTTCTTGACGTCGTGGACGCGGGTCTTGTACAGGCTGGCCACGGTGGTGATTACGAGCGTCACCACGATCACGCCGAGGCTCGCCAGCGTCGGGATCTCAGGCACCGGCACGTGCTCACCGCCGTTGATGAACGGCAGCTCGTTCTCGTGCAGCGCGTGCAGGATCAGCTTCACGCCGATGAAGGCCAGGATGAACGCGAGCCCCTGCGACAGGTAGACCAGCCGCTTCAGCAGATCGCCGAGCAGGAAGTACAGCTGCCGCAGGCCCATCAGCGCGAACACGTTGGCGGTGAACACCAGGTACGGCTCCTGGGTCAGGCCGTAGATCGCAGGGATCGAATCCAGTGCGAAGAGCAGGTCGGTGGTGCCCAGCGCGACGATGACCAGGAACATCGGCGTCATCAGGCGCTTGCCGTTCTCGCGGACGTAGAGCTTGAGACCGTCCCACTTGTCGGTGAGTTTCAGATGCCTGCGCGCGACCCGGACCACGAAGTTCTCCCCGTCGTCGTCGTGGTCGGTGTCGCGAACAAGGTTGATCGCGGTGTAGACGAGGAACGCACCGAAGGCGTAGAAGACCCACGAGAACTCGTCGATGGCCACCGCGCCCAGCGCGATGAAGACACCGCGGAAGATCAGCGCCAGGATGATGCCGACCAATAGGGCCTGCTGCTGATACTTCCTAGGCACATTGAAGCTGGCCATGATGATCAGGAAGACGAACAGGTTGTCCACGGACAGGCTGTATTCGGTGAGCCAGCCGGCGAAGAACTCCAGCCCGAACTGGCTGCCGTGGAAGAACCAGACCCAAAGCCCGAACGCCACCGCGAGCCCGACGTAGATCGTCAGATACGTCGCCGTCTCGCGCTTGGATGGTTCATGCGGCCTGCGTCCGATCACGATCACGTCGAACAGCAGCACAGCGATCGTCACGCCCAGCGTGATGATCCACTCGAGTTGGGTTACTTGCATAGATACGGCCTCCGGTCGTCGTCAAAAACGCCGGAGGTCTCTTCCACCGCCACGAGAATCCGCGGCAGGCCCGCTGTGCCGGTCGTCCGATTACGGCCGACGTGATGACGACACCGCGGCGAAGGAATACTCCCCTCCGATACCAATTCTGCCAGGCGCGTGCCGCCGATCGAAATCTGGGCGGGTGAACTTACGGTTACACCCATGGCCGACACCCAACTGCCTGGTGTTTTCTCCGACGTGCAACCGCTGCTCGAGCAGTACGGATACCTCGGAGTGGCCGGGATGCTGTTCCTCGAGGACTTCGGCGTGCCGGTGCCAGGGGAAATCATGCTGATCGCCGCCGCGGTGTTCGCAGGCGCCGGTCAGATGAACATCGCCGTGGTGTTTCTCGTCGCCGTGCTCGCCGCCGTGATCGGCGACAACATCGGCTTCGTCGTCGGCCACTTCGGCGGTCGCCCGCTGGCGGAGCGGTTCGGCCGCTACATCTTCCTGACCCCGCAGCGGCTGGACCGCGCCGAGACCTTCTTCAACCGCCACGGCGGCAAGGTCGTCGCCGCCGCCCGCTTCATCGACGGGTTGCGCCAGATCAACGGGCTGCTGGCCGGGATCGCGGGCATGCACTGGCTGAAGTTCCTCGCCTACAACACGCTGGGTGCGGTGCTGTGGGTGGGCACCTGGTGTGCGCTGGGATACCTCGCGGGCGAGCACATCGTCGAGATCTACGACACGTTCGAGCGGTACAAGTGGTACGTGGTCGCGGCCGTGGTCCTCGTTGTTGCAATTGTGATCACGCATCGCGTGCGGCACCGTCGCGCCGAGCGCACGGCTTAGTAGTTTGAACTCGTGACAACGGCTGACCGCGGACGCGAGGAGCGGGAAGTGCACCGTCCTGAAGTACCTCCGCAGTACCTGTTGTCTTCGTCCGCGCCCGAACCGCGAACGCTGGTCGACATCCTGCACGACACGGCGAAGCGCTACCCCGACGCGGCCGCACTCGACGACGGAAGTGTCCAGCTCACCTACTCGGAGTTGATCTCTGACATCGAGGAGAGCGTCCAGTGGCTCGCCGCCCGCGGCATCGGACGCGGGGACCGCATCGGCATCCGGATGCCGTCGGGCAGCTACGCGCTGTATGTGGCGATCCTCGCGACGTTGGCCGCCGGGGCCGCATACGTGCCGGTCGATGCCGACGACCCGGACGAACGGGCCGAGCTGGTGTTCGGCGAGGCCGACGTGGTGGGGGTCATCACCGACCGGGGCCTGATCCGCACGCAGGGCGCGTCGCGCGGATGGCGGGCAGGGGCACCGCTGGGCCGCGACGACGCCTGGATCATCTTCACCTCCGGGTCCACCGGCACCCCGAAAGGCGTCGCGGTGACACACCGCAGCGCCGCCGCATTCGTCGACGCGGAAGCGCAAATGTTCTTGCAGGACAACCCTATTGGGCCCGGTGACCGGGTGCTGGCCGGACTGTCGGTCGCGTTCGACGCCTCGTGCGAGGAGATGTGGCTGGCCTGGCGGCACGGCGCCTGCCTGGTGCCCGCACCGCGCTCGCTGGTGCGCAGCGGCATGGACCTCGGACCGTGGCTGGTGTCCCGTGACATCACGGTGGTGTCCACCGTGCCGACGCTCGCCGCGCTCTGGCCCGCCGAGGCGCTCGAGGCGGTGCGGCTGCTGATCTTCGGTGGCGAGGCATGCCCGCCGGAGCTGGCCGAGCGACTTGCCGTCGAGGGCCGCGAGGTGTGGAACACCTACGGTCCCACCGAGGCAACGGTGGTGGCGTGCGCCGCCCGGCTGGACGGCACGGGGCCGGTGAGCATCGGCCTACCATTGCGGGGCTGGGATCTGGCGGTGGTGGACAAAGAGGGTCTGCCGGTGAACATCGGCGAGGTCGGCGAACTCGTCATCGGAGGCGTCGGCCTGGCCCGCTACCTGGATCCGGCCAAAGACGCCGAGAAGTACGCCGAGATGCCCACGCTCGGATGGCCACGGGCATACCGCAGCGGCGATCTGGTGCGGCTGGAACCCGATGGTCTGTACTTCGTCGGACGGGCCGACGACCAGGTCAAGGTTGGCGGCAGGCGCATCGAACTCGGCGAGGTTGACGCCGCCTTGGTGAACTTGCCCGGGGTCAGTGGCGGCGCCGCCGCGGTGCGACGGACCGCCAGTGGCACTCCCCTGCTGGTCGGCTATGTCGCGAGCGCCGACCCGACCTTCGACATCGCCACGGCCCGCGCCACACTGGCCGAGACGCTGCCCGCCGCCCTGGTGCCGAGGCTCGTGGTCGTGGATGAGCTGCCCACCCGCACGTCGGGCAAGGTCGACCGCGACGCGCTGCCGTGGCCGCCGCCTGGCGAAGGCGCTGCCGAGGAGGAACCCGATCTCGGCGGCACGATGGGGTGGCTGGCCGGGCTGTGGCGCGACGTCCTCGCCGCGCCGATCGAGGGGCCGGAGGCCGACTTCTATGCGCTCGGCGGTGGGTCGCTGTCCGCGGCGCAGTTGGTCGCGGCCATGCGCCAGCGCTACCCGCAGGTGACCGTCGCCGATCTCTACGACCATCCCAGGCTCGGGTCGCTGGCGGGCTATCTCGACGAGCTCGACCCGCCGCCGGTGGTCGAAACCCGGATCGTGAAGCCGACGCCCGGGTTGACCCAGGCCGCGCAGGTGTTGCTGTCGCTGCCGCTGGCCACGCTGACCGGGCTCCAGTGGGTGGTGTGGCTCGCGCTGCTGAACAACGTCGTCGGCGAACTACATCCGATGCCGTGGCTGGTGCCGGTGGACTGGTGGTGGATCGCGGTCGGCTTCGTGCTGTTCATCACCCCGCTGGGCCGCATGTCCATCGCCGCGCTGTGCGCGCGGATCCTGCTGGGCGGCCTCGAACCCGGCACCTACCGCCGCGGCGGCCCGGTGCACCTGCGGGTGTGGCTGGCCGAGCGGCTCACGGATGCCAGCGGCGCGGAGAATCTGGCCGGGGCGCCGTGGCTGGTGTACTACGCCAGGATGCTGGGCAACAAGGTCGGCAAGGGCGTCGACCTGCACTCCGCCCCGCCCGTGACCGGGATGCTGAAGCTTGGGCATCGCTGCTCCATCGAACCCGAGGTCGACCTGTCGGGGCACTGGATCGACGGCGACCACTTCCACGTCGGTCCGATCACCGTCGGCAACGACTCCACTATCGGCGCACGCAGCACGCTGCTGCCCGGTGCGGTCGTCGGCAAGGACGCCGATGTCGCGCCCGGCTCAGGCGTGGTGAGCAAGGTCAAGAACGGGCAGTACTGGAAGGGCTCGCCCGCGGTGAAATCCGGCAAGGCCCGGCACCCGTGGCCGGACCACCGCCCGCGGCGGGCGCCACTGTGGGTGGCGATCTACGGCGTGACATCGATCCTGTTGGGCGGCGTTCCGCTGCTGGCACTCGCCGTCGGCTTGGCCGTGATCGGTTGGGCCGTACGCGATGCCGGTTCGCTCACCGAGGCGATCGCGCCCGCCGCCCTGTGGATACCCGCGGCGACGCTGGCAGCGGTGCTGACGTATGCGTCGTTGACGGTGATCGGCGTGCGTGCGCTGTCACTGTGGATGCCCGAGGGCTATCACCCGGTGCGAAGCCGCGTCGGCTGGCAGATGTGGGCGACCGAACGCCTGATGGACGCCGCCCGCAACTACCTGTTCCCGATCTATGCGAGCCTGCTGACGCCGTGGTGGCTGCGCCTGCTCGGGGCGAAAATCGGGCGGGGAACCGAGATTTCGACGGCGCTACTGGTGCCCAAGTTCACCGTCGTGGAGGACGGTGCGTTCCTGGCCGACGACACCATGGTGGGGACCTACGAGCTGGGCGGCGGCTGGATCCACGTGGCCAAGGCGACGATCGGCAAGCGGGCGTTCCTCGGCAACTCTGGCATTACCCAGCCTGGCAGGCGCGTCCCGGACGACGGGTTGGTCGCGGTGCTGTCGGCCACACCGCACAAGGCCAAGGCCGGCTCATCATGGTTGGGCAGCCCACCGGTTCGGTTGCGCCGCAAGACGACCGCGGCCGACGTGCTGCGTACGTTCCACCCGTCTGTGCGGCTGAAGGTACTACGCGGGTTGGTGGAGACGTGCCGGGTGATCCCGCTGATCGTGACGTTCGCGATCGGTGTGGCCGTGCTGTTCGCATTGCAGTGGCTGGCGATCCAAATCGGTTGGGCCTGGGCCGCGCTGGCCAGCGGCGTTGTTCTGCTGGCGGCGGGCGCACTGGCCGGCACCATCGCAGTGCTTGCGAAATGGCTTGTGGTCGGACGTATCCAGGTCGTCGAGCACCCGCTGTGGTCGTCGTTCGTGTGGCGCAACGAGGTGTCGGATACGTTCGTCGAAACGGTGGCGGCGCCGTGGTTCGCGCGCGCCGCAAGTGGCACTCCCGTGATGAACCTGTGGCTGCGCGCGCTGGGCGCCAAGATCGGCCGCGGCGTCTGGTGTGAGACGTACTGGCTGCCCGAGGCCGACCTCGTCACCCTTGAAAAGGGCGCGACGGTCAACCGCGGCTGCGTGGTGCAGACCCACTTGTTCCACGACCGCATCATGCGGATGGACACCGTTGTGCTGGAAGAGGGTTCGACGTTGGGCACGCATTGCGTCGCGCTACCCGCCGCACGGATCGGTGCCGGCGCCACCGTTGGTCCGGCCTCCCTGGTAATGCGAGGCGACGAGGTACCGCCGTCCACCCGCTGGCAGGGAAACCCGATCGCACCGTGGAACCTGTTCCGCAAGAAGCGTGGCGATGCGCCGGAGCCGCCGCCCAAGAAGACAGAAGCAAGCGCCGCGTGACGAGGAGCAAGAAAGCGGCGAAGAAAGCCTCCTCTCCGGTCATCGACCCTTACTTGCCTGCCAACGGCAACTTCGGCTATCGGGTATCCCGCTATGAGCTGGAGCTCGAATACAAAGTGACGATCAACCGGCTGTCCGGAGCGGCCACCATAACGGCCGTTACGCTCGCGGCATTGCAGACCTTCACATTGGACCTGTCTGATGCCCTCTCGGTGACGAAGGTGTCGGTGAACGGCAAGCGCCCGGCCCACTTTCGGTTGTCGTCGGGCAAGTTGCACATTGCGCTGGCCGACGCGCTGCCCGCGGGTGCGGCGATGACGATCGGCTTGCGCTACGGCGGTACCCCCCGACCGATCCGCTCCTATTGGGGTGAAGTCGGTTTCGAGGAGCTGACCAACGGCGTGCTCGTCGCGGGCCAGCCCAACGGCGCCGCGTCCTGGTTTCCCTGCGACGACCATCCCAGCGCCAAGGCCAGTTTCCGCATCCAGATCAGCACGGACAGCCCGTACTATGCGCTGGCCAATGGCGAGTTGCTGTCGCGCCGGGTCCGGGCGGGCATGACGACCTGGACGTATGAGCAGGCGGAGCCGACGTCGACGTATCTGGTCACGTTGCAGATCGGCTCCTACAACCGCCGCCGCATGGCCAAGAACGGTGTCCAGATGCACGCCGTGCTGCCGGACCGGTTGCGCCACAACTTCGAACAGGACTTTGCCGACCAGCCAAAGATGATGAAGTTGTTCGTCAAGCTGTTCGGTCCCTACCCGCTGTCGACTGGCTACACCGTGGTGGTGACCGACGACGACCTTGAGATACCCCTTGAGGCTCAGGGAATTTCGATCTTCGGGGCCAACCATTGCGACGGCCAGGGCAGCGCCGAACGGTTGATCGCCCACGAGCTGGCCCACCAGTGGTTCGGCAATTCGGTGACCGCCAAACGTTGGCGGCACATCTGGCTGCACGAGGGCTTCGCCTGCTACGCCGAATGGCTGTGGTCCGAGCACTCCGGTGGGCGCAGCGCCGACGACTGGGCGCATTACTTCCACCAGCGGCTGGCCGGGTCGCCACAGGATCTGCTGCTGGCCGACCCGGGACCGCGCGACATGTTCGACGACCGCGTGTACAAACGCGGCGCGCTGACGCTCCACGCGCTGCGCGGGCGCATCGGCGACGAGAGTTTCTTTGCGCTGCTGCGGGATTGGACGACGCGCTACCGGCACAGCTCTGCGGTGACCGACGACTTCACCGGGTTGGCAGCCAATTACGCACACGAATCGCTGCGTCCGTTGTGGGATGCGTGGCTGTATTCGACTCGTGTGCCAGCCTTGGAAGGGCCGCCGTGACGGAGGCGGCAACGCCGTTTGATCCTCTTCGCGCAAGCGGCTCATCGCCGACGGGCCCGATCACGCGCGCGAGCGTGACAAGGGTCGGCACGGCAACCGTGTTGTCCGCGCTGTGCGGGTACGCGGTGCTGTATCTGGCCGCGCGCGATCTCGCGCCTGCGGGCTTCTCGGTGTTCGGTGTGTTCTGGGGCGCGTTCGGGTTGGTCACCGGCGCGGCGTTCGGACTGCTGCAGGAGGCCACGCGCGAGGTCCGCTCGGCGCGTTACACGGAGGTCATCACAGGGCCGCGCACGCATCCGATGCGGGTCGCGGCGATGGTCGGCGTCGTGGCTGCCGCGGTGATCGCGGCGAGTTCGCCGCTGTGGTCGGCGCATGTGTTCGTACGGTCGCAGTGGCTGAGTGTCGCGTTGCTGAGCGTCGGGCTGGCCGGGTTCTGCCTGCACGCCACGCTGATGGGCATGCTGGCCGGGGTGAATCGGTGGACCCAGTACGGGTCGTTGATGGTCACCGACGCCATTCTGCGGGTGGCGGTGGCCGCAGCGACGTTCCTGATCGGGTGGGGGCTGGTCGGCTACCTGTGGGCGACCGTCGCCGGTTCGGTCGCATGGCTGATCTTGCTCGTCGCGTCTCCGGCGACGCGCGCGGCGGCCCGGCTGCTGACACCGGGGAGCACGGTGACGTTCCTGCGCGGCGCGTCGCATTCGATCGCCGCCGCGGGGGCCAGCGCCATCCTGGTGATGGGCTTCCCGGTGCTGCTCAAGGCGACGTCGGGTGATCTGGGTGCCACAGGCGGCGTGGTGATTCTGGCGGTGACGCTGACCAGGGCGCCGCTGCTGGTGCCGCTGACCGCCATGCAGGGCAATCTGATCGCGCATTTCGTGGACCAGCGCGCGGAGCGACTGCGGGCGCTGCTGCAGCCAGCGCTCGTCGTCACCGGACTCGGCCTGCTGGGGGTGCTGCTCGCGGGGGTTTTCGGGCCGTGGCTGCTGCGAGAGGGGTTCGGGTCCGAGTACCGGGCCGACGGCGAGCTGCTGGCCTGGCTGACCGCGGCGGCGGTCGCGATCGCGCTGTTGACGCTGACGGGTGCCGCGGCGGTCGCGGCGGCGCTGCACCGCGCATATTCGGTGGGTTGGGTGTCGGCGACGGTGGCGTCGGCGTTCCTGCTGTTGCTGCCGCTGGGGCTGGAGACGCGCACGGTGATCGCGCTGTTGTGCGGGCCGCTGGTCGGAATCGCTGTGCACCTGGCCGCGCTTGCCAGGATGTCACCTGGGTGACCCTGTATTTTGTTCTGCATCGACACGCGTTACCACGACGTTTGGATCGTCATCCCGGCCTTCAACGAGGCGAGCGTCATCGGCGACGTCATCTCTGACGTTCGCTCCATTTTCGACCACGTGGTCTGTGTGGATGACGGCAGCAGCGACGACACCGGCGAGGTGGCGTTGCGCGCGGGCGCGCACTCGGTGCGGCATCCGGTCAACCTCGGCCAGGGCGCGGCGATCCAGACCGGAATCGAGTACGCCCGCAGGCAGCCGGGTGCGGCGGTGTTCGCCACGTTCGACGCCGACGGCCAGCATCGGGTCAAGGACGTCATTCGGATGGTCGATCGGCTCTCCGCCGAGGACGTCGACCTTGTCATCGGCACCCGGTTCGCCGACCCGGGTGTGGTGAGCCGCACGCCGCTGCTCAAGCGGTTGGTGTTGCGCTCGGCGGCTGCGGTGAGCCGACGCAGCCGCAAGCTCGGGCTGACCGACGCGCACAACGGCCTGCGGGTGTTCAACAAGAAGGTGGCCGACGCGCTGAACCTCACCATGAGCGGAATGAGCCACGCGGACGAGTTCATCGCCCTGGCCTACGAAAACCACTGGCGCGTAACAGAAGAACCGGTCGAGATTCTCTACACCGAATACTCGATGTCGAAGGGACAGCCCTTGCTGAACGGCGTCAACATCATCTTCGACGGTTGGCTGCGAGGGAGGATGTCGCGATGAACTGGATCCAGCTGATGCTGATCGTGTCGGTGTTGGTGCTGCTCGTCTACCTGCTGCGGTCACGCCGCAGCGCGCGGTCCAAGGCGTGGGTGAAGGTCGGCTACGTGCTGTTCGTGATCGCGGGGATCTATGCGATCCTCCGCCCAGACGACACCACTGTCGTAGCGAATTGGCTCGGCGTGGCCCGCGGTGCGGACCTGATGGAGTACATGCTGATCATTGCGTTCGTGTTCACGACGCTGTCGGCCTACATGCGGTTCAAAGACCTCGAGCTGAAGTACGCCCGGCTGGCACGTGCCGTGGCGCTGCAAAACGCCAGGGTGCCCGAGGAACGCTAGAGCGACTGCCGGAAGTAGTCCACCGTTCGGGCGACGCCGTCGGTGAGATCGACCTTCGGTGCCCACCCGAGCACCTGCTTCGCGCGGCTGTTGTCGAGACTGGAGCGCCGCAGATCGCCGAGCCGCGGTGGATAGAACTCGGGTTCGTCGCGACCGTCGGCAGCCGCCGCGATCTCCGAATGCAGTCGCCGCACCGAGGTTTCCACTCCGGTGCCGATGTTGAACCGCTGGCCTCCGCCCGCCTCGCCTGCAGCCTTCACGAACGCGTCGACGACGTCGTCGACGAACACGTAGTCGCGGGTGTCGGTGCCGTCGCCGAAGATCTTGGTCGGCCGGCCCGCCAGCAGCGCCTGCGAGAAAATCGCCACCACGCCTGCCTCGCCGTGGGGGTCCTGACGGGGCCCGTACACGTTGGCCGGCGCGATGTGTGAACACTCTAGCCCGTACAAGTTGCGGAACATGTTCAGGTACACCTCGCCCGCGTACTTGCCTGCCGCGTACGGCGAGGCCGGGTCGACCGGCGCATCCTCACTGGTCGGAAACGTGTTGGGCGTCCCGTAAATGGACCCGCCCGACGACGTGTGCACCACCTTGCGGACGCCTGCCTGCCGTGCCGCCTCGGCGAGTCGCACCGTGCCGACGACATTGACCATCGAGTCGAACTGGGGATCCGCCACGGAGTGGCGCACGTCGATCTGAGCGGCCAGGTGGAACACCACCTCGGGCCGGGTGTCGGCGAGCAGTCCGACCAGGTCGGCGCTGACGATTTCGGCCTTCGCGAATTCGAAGTCGCCCGAGCGTTCGGCCGCCACGATGTTCTCGCTACGGCCGGAACTCAGGTCGTCGACCCCGACGACGCTGTGGCCGTCCGCCAGCAAGCGGTCTACCAGCGTTGATCCGATGAAACCGGCTGCCCCCGTCACCAGTGTGCGCATCGCCCCACCATACCGAGGACCACTGCGCGCTCGCTCGGACCGTAGGCTCGGCGAGCGATGAACTGGGTCGCCCGCACCGCCGCCGCGCTGATCGCGGTGCAACTGGTGGTTCGGGCGGTGCTCGCGCTTCGCGGCTATTTCTACTGGGACGACCTGATTCTGATCGGCCGAGCGGGCACGCAGAGCCTGCTGTCACCGGGGTACCTGTTCGACGACCACGATGGCCACGTGATGCCGGGGGCGTTCCTGGTGGCGGGTGGCATCACCAGGCTGGCGCCATTGAACTGGATCGGGCCGGCGATCAGCCTGGTGGTGCTGCAGTTGTTGGCGTCACTGGCGCTGTTGCGGGCGCTGCACGTCATTCTCGGCTGGCGGCCGGTATTGCTGCTGCCGTTGACGTTCGCGTTGTTCACCCCGCTTTCGGTGCCGGCATTCGCGTGGTGGGCGGCGGCTCTGAACTCGCTGCCGATGCTGGCGGCGATGGCGTGGGTGTGCGGTGACGCGGTGCTGTTGGTGCGCACCGGCAACCGGCGGTATGCGGTGACGGGCCTACTGGTGTACTTCGGCGGCTTGCTGTTCTTCGAAAAAGCGGCCGTCATTCCGTTCGTGGCGTTCGCCATAGCGGCGCTGTACGCCCATGTCACATCGTCGGGCTCGGTGGCGACCGTGTGGCGGCGGGGGTTGCGGTTGTGGGTGTCGGCGCTGGTGGCGACCGCGGCATGGATCGTGGTCTATCTGGTTGTGGTCGACCAGAAGCGGTGGAGCCTCGACGTGGGAATGACGTGGGACCTGTTGAGCCGCTCGGTGACTCACGGCATCGTGCCGGGTCTGGTTGGCGGACCGTGGGATTGGCAGCGCTGGGCGCCAGCGTCACCGTGGGCGACGCCGCCGGTTTCGGTGATGGTGCTGGGCTGGGTGGCGCTCGCGGCCGTGGTGGCGATCTCGTTCATCCGCAAGCAGCGGATCGGCCCGCTGTGGCTGGCGGCTGTCGGGTATGCGGTCGCGTGCCAGATCCCGATCTACCTGATGCGCTCGTCGCGGTTCACCGCGCTCGAATTGGCACAGACGCTGCGCTACCTGCCGGACCTTGTGGTCGTGTTGGCGCTGCTGCTGGCGGTCGGCCTGTGCGCGCCCAATCGCGAGGGATCCACGTGGTTGAGTGCGTCGCGGGTGCGGACGGCGGTAATTGCCGGCCTTACAGCCGTTTTCGTGGTGAGCAGCCTGTACTCGACGGCGACGTTCATGACGATTTGGCGGGAGAACCCGGCGCAGCCGTATCTGCAGAACGCCAGGGCGGGGCTGGCGGCGGCGCACGCGGCCTCGAGCGCCCCACTTCTCGATCAGGAGGTCGACCCGCTCGTGTTGCAGCGGGTAGTCGGACCGGAGAATCTGGCCAGCCACATGTTCGCGCTGCTGCGCGACCGGCCGGAGTTCGCCGGTGCAACAACCGATTTGCGCATGCTCGACGTGAGTGGTCGCTTGGTTGACGCAAAGGTCACCTGGGTCCGGTCGATCGTTCCCGGGCCGGCGCCGAACTGCGGCTACCTGGTGCAGCCGGACTTCCCGGTGACGATGCGGCTGGATGGCCCGCTGCTGCCTGCGGACTGGACAGCGGAGATCAATTACCTCGCCAACAGCGATGGCTCGATGACGATGTCGCTTTCGGAGGGCACGGAGACGAAGGTGCCGGTGCACCCCGGGCTCAACCGAGTCTTCGTGCGCCTGCCGGGAGCTGGTGATGCGATCAACGTGCGAGCGAACACGGCGGCGCTGTCGGTATGCCTCGCGGCGGGGCCCGTCGGATTCGTGGCGCCCAGGTAGTCCGAGGGTTGGGATAATGGGCGAGTGAGTGTGCTCAATGCGTTCTTGGCGACGTGGTCGAACGCGCGGCAGACATTCGGTGAGGGCACCCCACAGTCCGGCGCGCAATACGACAACAGCGCCACCCTGCGCCAGGCGCAATCCACTGTCGAGTCGGCGGCGCCCGGGTCGCGGTGGACGGGCGGCGCAGCCAACGCCTACGGCGCGGCCAACACCGAACACGGTCGGGTCATCGGTCAGGTCGCCGGGCTGGACCAGCGGCTGAGCGCTCACGTGGACCAGTCGGCGGAGGTCGTCACGGCGGGGCGGCGCGACCTCGATTCGGTGCGTAAGTGGGTGGTGGACGCCGCTGCGAGCTCTCCGCAAGGCCAGGCCGGCGAGCAGATGCGGCTCGCGATCGTGCAGAAGGGGATCGGTCAGGTCCAGGAGATCATCCAGCGGTCCAACGGCGAGCTGAACTCCATCGGCGCCAAGATCCGCGGCCTCGGCGACGAATACCAGGCGCTGGGGAACCAAAAGTTCGGCATCAAGGACGGACCACAGTTAGTCGACGGCGGCAACGACGAAGAAGGCAAGAAGAAATCGGCGGACGAGGTCGGTAAGGAAGATTCCGAGGCTCTGCAAAACGGGCAGCTGACGCCCGAGCAGCACGAGCGACTAGTCGCGAACACGACGCTGACCGCCGAACAACAGACTGCCCTGCACAACGGGAATCTCACGCTTCCGCCTGAGCGGATGTCATACCTGCAGGGCTTCTCGCGCGCGTTTGGCGACAAGACGCCAGCCGAGATCAAAGCCATCATGGACCAGGCCGGCCCAGATGGCAGCCGAGCCGCAGACGTGTTCCAACTCGCATCGAACCCGAACGTCAAGACTGGGCTGCCGGATACTCAGCCGCCGTCCATCACCAACCCGTCGGGTGGTGGAAAGTACGCGCTACCTGACGGCATCCAGAAGGTGCTCGACGGACCGGTCCTGACGCCACTGGGTATCGGCGAACCGGTTCATCACGAAGACGGCTCCATCGGCCTGCCTGAAATCACCACGGCGTCGCAACCGACGAGCGGCCTCAACGATCTGGCGGACATCATTCAGCGTGGCAACCGGGATCTCCAGGTTGGCAGCGCGCTGGATTCCGGTCTCTTCGACAAGAGCCAGCAGTTGCTCGAACAATCAAATGGCTGGCCGGTGCCAGGAACCGATCCGATGTCCGATCGTCCACGCTGGTATCACCAATTGGTTGACCCGACATTGCAGAACATGTTCAACGCGGTCAATGCCGACGACATGGTGATCCACGATGCGGCGACTGGATCGGGTGGGGAAAAGTTCCTGAACAACCTCACGCAACACCAATGGCAGGATGACGGGCTGGCGGCCGGTGGTCTGTTCGATTGGGTAGGTGAATCCGCGGCTCACGACTCGACCGGGCGGGCTGCCGACACCGCGCATGCACTGGCGGATTACACCAGCAGCCACTCAAACCAGTTGTTGAATCTTCCTGATGCACAAGGTCAATCGCTCGGCCAGGTGAATCCGGAACTAATGCGTGACTGGGCGCGAGCCTTCTCGCCGTACATGGACGACATGGTCGGTAAGAACACCGGTGACAGCAACGGATTGTTTGCCCCGCTCGACCTCGACACCTCGGTGGAACCGGCGAACACGCGTCATCTGATGAGCGTCCTGTATTCCGATCATCCGCCGCTCGGTGCAGAGCTGGATCCAAACGCTCCCCAGACAGCCAGTCAAATACTGAGTGAGAGCTCACAAGGTCATATCAACAAGTATCTGGATATCGGTTCGCATTCGGTCGCGGACACCACCCCCGGCGAGGACAACTTTGCGATGAAGTCGGCCGGTAAGCTGCAAGCCGCAATGGATTTGGGTGCATACGATGAGCGCTTCGATGCAACTCATGACCAGTTCCAGGCCCAGAAGCAGTCGTACGAATTGCGTTCCAAGTTGTTCGACCTCGGAAAGGACGTTGTCGGCGAATTCCCGGGCGGTTCTACCGTCGGCGGGATGGGCGGGCTCATGAAGGATTTCATCGTCGGTTCGGAACCAGTGATGCCGGGAGTTCAGAACGTAGCCGGTCGCGATATGTTCCCCGTGCAACTGCACATGGCGGAGACGCTCGCTCAGACAGGCGCAGGTGACCCACACTTTCTCGAAGTAGTTCGCAGCCATCTTGATTCCAACGGTCACTTCATGATCCCGTCGCAGGATGGAGGACCGGCATACGGGAATTTTCAGAACGACATCAACAACTATCTGGGTTCCGTTGGCCGTCCTGGCGTGATCAATGACATGACCCAGAACTATTGGAACACTTACACACAAGCGATCATCAACGCGACACCTCCAACGCCATGATGCGCAATATCTCATTGATCGTTGCGGTGATCGCGGCGACGGCAGGTATCAGTGCCTGCCAAACACAGACGACCGAATCGCCGCCGACGACAGAAACCTCGTCCGCACAGCTGTATCCGAATTGGCCGCCGCTACTCAACGACTTCCGATTCCACTGGAGCGCCGAACCGGGGATTGACGTCACCACCGGCCCCGCCATGGCCGTTCGTGCCTACATGGAGGCGTACGACACCGCATCGTTAACGCTGAACCCCGACAACGTTTTCCCAGGATTCCACAGAGTCACGCCCGAAAACCAGAAACCGGAGGGCGACTTCCTGTGGCAACTCGTGCACATACGACCACTAGGTAGCGGATATACCAAGACCACAAAGGATGCTCGGCCTCATTTCGGATTCCAGGAACTTCACTTCCTGGAGCTAACGCCCCTTGGCGACGGCTACCGTGCCATCGTATGCAGCGGCGTATATGCCCACTTCGTCGAAAGCACCGCTAGGCCAGGCAAGTTCGTCTCTATTGGCGACAACGAAGACACTGCGCAACCGTATCGTGATGGTGACAACGGCGTGTTCCCGTACCAAATCGAACTCACTCAGCACGATCCTCGCCTAGGTCCAAACCCGCCCGCACCCGTCACGGCTCCCCAACGTGGACCTGCGCCCGCACCCGATCAGGATGTGTTCGGAAACTGGTTCTTCACCGGTGCGAGTTCGTCGTATTGGGGTCCTTCGAATGACCGCAAGTCGGCCGACTTTCCGCCTCCCGACCTCAAGCAACGGTGCGAAGCTGCCATGCCGACGCCGAAGGCCGAACGCCTCGCTCTGATGACCGGTTTCAAAAACCAACCTCCACCACACGGCGAAGCGGTGCCAGGTTGGCCCGCAAAAGCCCAGTGAGGTTGACCGGACGCGCGTGCCAATCTGGGTACATGACAGATGTGCGTGAACAAGGTCTTCAAGTCTTCCGCGAGCTGCTGCCGGGTGCAGTGCCAGACGACAACTTGCGCGACGGCAAGTTCGGCGACGAGCTGCTCGAGATCGGCATCGACAACGTATTCGGCCGACTCTGGGGCCGCGACGGGTTGAGCCGTCGCGACCGCAGCCTTGTCACGCTCGGCATCCTCATTGCGCTGCGCGCCACCGACGAGCTCAAGTTTCACGTGCAGATCGCCCGCAACAACGGGCTGACGGAGGACGAGATCGCCGAAGTCATCTACCACGCCAGCGGCTACGCCGGCTTCCCTGCCGCCAACACCGCATGTCGGATCGCGCGGGAGATGCTCGCCCCAGATTCGTGATCGCCACAGATGGAGCCACCTGGGGGAATCGAACTCCCGACCTATTCATTACCGCCCGACACTCGTGCGTCCGTGATGGTCCGTAATCGTGTTGTGCTGCAACCTAATTTCGTGCCGAGGCGTCCGCTCGCGTGCGCAGCAATCCGGCGCTAATTGCGGGCGTTTGCATCAGGAAAGTGGAGGCTCGTGCGGACGTACTACGGACGGGCGGACCGGGAACCGTCTCACAATGTTTGACGTCCGATCTATTGGTCCGGACTTCCACGGTCAGATCACCGGCGGCGATCAGGGCCTATGGTTTTGGCAGGGACCTCTGCCGCTGGTATTGCATGTGACGCACGCCTGATCGCGTTTGCCGCTGTTCCCATAGTGGTAGCCGTTGCCGCCGCAGCTCCGGGCACGTCCTGTAGCAACTGCCACCGCATGAAGGGCAAGCCATCGTTCCTCCCTCTCCGAAATAGCGTCGTTCCGTCAGGTCGACCAACCTCGGCGCTCGCAGCGCTGGCCATTGACTCGTTCACGGAACCAACTGACCTGACTAGTACCGAGTACCACGCAGGTGAGTGTTCGAGGATTCAGATGAGACATTCACACAGCCACTCGTGACCTGAGCACCGTGGCGCGGCTAAAAGTTATGCAGCGAGACGCCTGACTGCCCCGCCTGTCTGAAGGCATGTACACGTTCGGCCCGCCATCCTTGCTTGGGTGGGGGGCCGACTGCGAAGTAACTGTGCGATCGGTTGCCAATTAGCTGTGAGACCAGTCGATCGCTCCGCCTAATCCACAGCCGGATGTATCGTTGTTTGCCAAGCACGTTCAAGCAACGTCCGTCAGGGGCGGCGCAGCGCGCCGAATGGGAGGGCCCAGTGGAACCAAACCGGTACCAAAGTGTCAAGTTGCCATCCGCGGTGATAGCCGCCACCGCCATCGTCGTCACCGGCGTATTGGCCATCGCGTTAGCCCAAGAACGTACTGGCACCTCCATGGAAAGTATGTCACAAACTGTTGCGCAAACCGTGACTCAATCGGCGGCGACGACAACGGCAGAACCGACCAAGATCCCGGCTCCGATGGCCCACCCCACCCTGAAGGCAGTCCGGCCCAGGGGGTTCTGACACCCACTTGTGGGGATCTAGCGACGACCGCAGAATTAGCCATACTCGCCCGAGCAGGCCGCGGCACAGGCTTGTAGTTGTGCTGGATGAGCTGGTGCAGACGACGGACGGCAAGTGGATCACCCGCCCGCCGACGCGCTGCCCAAATGGGCACCCCCTCGGCCCGAATCAAGTTCTGGTCGGGAGCCACACCATCGACCCCAACCGCAACTACTGGCACAACCAACAAAAACACCCCGGCCGATGGCCGGGGCGATCTGTAACCGATGACGCGACTCAGGTGTAACCCATGACGCGACTCATCACATGGAGCCACCTGGGGGAATCGAACCCCCGACCTATTCATTACGAGTGAATCGCTCTACCGACTGAGCTAAGGTGGCGCACCCGGGCCGACGAGCGCTTGCGCGAGGAGCCAAGTGCTCTGCCGGGCGGGACGAGTCTACGACAGGCCCCACCGGCAGCCCAAGTCAGTTCCGGAGCGCCCGCCCGACCGTGGCGACCATCGCATCCACCGCGAACTTCGGCTTCACGTTCACTGCCAGCGCCTCGCGGCACTCCAGCACCGCCTCGATGCAGCGCAGCAGCTTTTCCGGCGACGCGTGCGCGGCCATCGCCGCCACCCGATCCGTCATGTCCGGGTGGTTGGCCTGGATCTCCCCTGCCCCGGATGACACCAGCAGCGCGTCGCGGAAATATGTCGCCAGATCGATCAATGCCCGATCCAGCGCGTCACGCGACGCCCGCGTCTGGCGCGACTTCTGCCGTCGCTCAAGGTCTTTGATCGCACCCGTCGCGCCGCGCAGCGCTCCTGCCGTGCCCTTGCCGGTGCCACCCGCACCCAACGCCGTACGCAACTCCTCGGTCTCCGCCTCGTTGCGGTCTTCTGTCAACGCCCGCGCCTCGGCCTCGGCCATCGCCACCAATTCCTCGGCCGCGGCGTACGCCCGCGATGGCGTCGCCGCGTCGCGCGCCAGGCCGAGTGCGCGCTGCCGCCGCTCCCGCGCCTGCTCGTCGGTCGCCAGCCGCCGGGCCCGGCCGACGTGGCCGCCGCTGACCGAGGCCGCCCACCGGGCGTCCTCCTCCGGCAACGCATCTGTCTCGATCAGCACCTGGGCGATCGCATCCACCTGCGGCGTGACCAGCGCCACATGCCGACACCGCGAGCGCAGTGTGATCGCGATGTCCTCCGGGTCCACTGACGGCGCGCAGAGCAGGAACACCGTCGATGGCGGCGGCTCCTCGACCACCTTGAGCAGCGCATTCGCCGCTCCTTCGGTCAGCCGGTCGGCGTCCTCGATCACCACGATCTGCCACCGCCCGGTCCCCGGCCGTCGCGATGCGATCTGCACGATGTTGCGCATCTCGTCCACGCCGATCGACAACCCCTCCGGGACGATCCGGCGCACATCGGCGTGAGTGCCCGCCATCGTCGTCGTGCAGGCCCGGCATTCACCGCAGCCGGGGACGCCGTCGGAGGTGCACTGCAGCGCCGCAGCGAAGCACAGCGCCGCGATCGAGCGGCCCGATCCCGGCGGCCCGGTGATGAGCCACGCGTGTGTCATAGTCCCTGTCGCAGCGCGGGTGTGAGCCGAATCACCGCGTGCCGCCTGCGCCGCTGCAACCAATTCCGCTTCCACGGCGTCTTGACCCACTAGACGCGAGAACACAGTTGCCATCGAGATAACAGTAATGCTGCGAACCGACACGTCCGTCCCACAGCGCCCTTTTCCGTCCGCCCGGCCCGATACGGTTGACCCGTGACCACCGAGGCCATTCCTATCGGGCGAATCAGCGCATTCGTCCGCTGGGTGGCGCGCACGCCGTGGCCGGTGTTCACGCTGGGCATGCTGCAGGCCGACATCATCGGCGCGCTGCTCGTGCTCGGCTTTCTCCGGTTCGGGCTACCACCCGAGGACCGCATCCAGCTCCAGGACCTGCCCACCTTCAACTTGGCGATCTTCCTCGGCTATCTGTTCCTGTCGTTCACCATCGGCTCTTACCTGACCCTGCGCATGCTCATCCCGGTGATGCGCTGGCAAAGACGCGACACGCTGCTGGGCGAGACCGACCCGACCGCCACCGAAATGGCCCGCACCCGCGCTCTGAAGATGCCGTTCTACCGCTCGGTGATCAACGTCACGAACTGGCTGCTGGGCTCCATCGTCTTCATCGTCGCCAGCTGGCCTGTCGCCAGTAAGTCCGCGCCGGTCGTTGCGGTCGCCACCGCGCTCGGTGCGACCGCAACGGCGATCATCGGCTATCTGCAGTCCGAACGGGTGCTGCGGCCGGTGGCGGTCGCCGCCTTGCGCGGCGGTGTGCCGGAGAACTTCAAGGCGCCGGGCGTGATTCAGCGGCAGGTGCTGACCTGGGTACTGTCCACCGCCGTGCCGATCCTGGCGATCGTGCTGGCGGTGGTGGCCAGCAAGGTCGAGATTCTCACCGCGCCCGCCGACCGTCTCACCACACCGATCCTGCTGCTGGCCATCACCGCACTGGTGATCGGCCTGTTCGGCACCGTGCTGGTCGCGATGTCGATCGCTGACCCTCTGCGCCAATTGCGTTGGGCCCTTGGCGAAGTGCAGCGGGGTAACTACAACGCGCACATGCAAATCTACGACGCCAGCGAATTGGGTTTGCTGCAGGCCGGATTCAACGACATGGTGCGCGAACTCGCCGAGCGGCAACGGCTGCGTGACTTGTTCGGCCGCTACGTCGGTGAGGACGTGGCCCGCCGCGCCTTGGAGCGCGGCACCGAACTCGGCGGCCAGGAGCGCGACGTCGCAGTGCTTTTCGTCGATCTGGTGGGGTCGACACAACTCGCGGAGACCATCCCCGCCGCCGACGTCGTCAGCCTGCTCAACGAGTTCTTCCGCGTTGTCGTCGACACCGTCAACCGTCACGGCGGGTTCGTCAACAAGTTCCAGGGTGACGCGGCGTTGTGCATCTTCGGCGCGCCGATCGAGCACCCCGACGCCTGCGGTGCCGCGCTGGCCGCGTCTCGTGAGCTGCACGACGACCTGATCAGCGTCCTCGGCGAGACGGAATTCGGGATCGGCGTCTCCGCCGGCCGGGCCATCGCAGGGCACATCGGCGCGCAAGCCCGATTCGAGTACACCGTCATCGGTGACCCGGTCAACGAAGCCGCCCGCCTTACCGAGCTGGCGAAACTGGAACCCGGTCACGTGCTGGCATCGGCCATCGCGGTCAGCGGCGCGCTCGACGCGGAGGCGCTGTGCTGGGACGTCGGCGAGATCGTGGAACTGCGCGGCCGCACCGCGCCCACCCAGCTGGCCCGACCGTTGAACCTGGTGTCGCCCTCCGACGTCAGTGAGGCCGACGAGATCGACGACGTCCCGAGCGACGTGCGCTAGCTCTTCTTCGCGGCCTTCTTGGCAGGCGCCTTCTTCTTGGCGGCCGCCTTCGTCGTCCGCTTCGCGGGACCGCGGGCCCGACGATCGGCCAGCAACTCGGCGGCGCGCTCGTCGGTGATCGACAACACGTCGTCGCCCTTGCGCAGGCTGGCGTTGGTCTCACCGTCCGTGACGTACGGCCCGAACCGGCCGTCCTTGATCACCATCGGCTTGCCGGACGCCGGATCGTTGCCGAGCTCACGAAGCGGCGGCGTCGACGCGCGTTGCCCGGCACGGCGTTTCGGCTCCGAGTAGATCTTCAGCGCCTCGTCCAGCGTGATGTCGAACATCTGCTCCTCGGTCGCCAACGAGCGAGAGTCGCTGCCACGCTTGAGATATGGGCCGTAGCGGCCGTTCTGGGCGGTGATCTCTTCGCCCGTGTTGAGATCGACGCCGACAACCCGCGGCAGCGATAGCAGTCGCAGCGCATCGTCCAGGGTGACGGTGTCCAGGGTCATCGACCGCAGCAGCGAGCCGGTGCGCGGCTTGGGACCCGTCGGCTTCTTACCCTTCTTGGCACCACTGCCCGCCCCGTCGTCGTCATCGGACTCCGGCTCGGGCAACACTTCTGTGACGTACGGGCCGTAGCGGCCGTCCTTGGCGACGACCTCGTGGCCGGTCTCCGGGTCGACACCCAGCGACCGCCCCTCTTGCGGTGTGGAGAACAGCTTTTCGGCCAGCTCCAGCGTCAACTCGTCAGGGGTGAGCGAGTCGTTGAGGTTGGCCCGCTGCGGCTTGGGCTCGCCGTCATCGCCGACGATCATGCGCTCCAGGTATGGACCGTTCTTACCCACCCGTACGTAGATTGGGCGGCCCTCTTCGTCGTCAAAGAGCTTGATGGAGTTGACTTCTCGAGCATCGATGCCCTCGAGGTTCACACCGACAAGCTTCTTCAACCCACCCGATCGGGCGATCGAGTCCGGCACGCCGTGCTCGCCGCCGAAGTAGAAGTTGTTGAGCCAGTTGGTGCGTCGCTCGTTGCCAGCCGCGATCTCGTCGAGCTCGTCCTCCATGGCCGCAGTGAAGCCATAGTCGACGAGCCGACCGAAGTGCTGCTCCAGCAAGCCCGTAACCGCGAAGGCCACCCAGGACGGCACGAGCGCGCTGCCCTTCTTGTGGACATAGCCGCGGTCCTGAATCGTCTTGATGATCGACGAGTAGGTCGACGGCCTGCCGATGCCGAGATCTTCCAGCGCCTTGATCAGCGACGCCTCGGTGTAGCGAGCAGGAGGCGTGGTGGTGTGCCCGTCGGCGGTCAGCTCCTTGGCGTCGACGCGCTGGCCCTGTTGGAGTTGCGGTAGCCGGCTCTCGGCGTCGTCGGCCTCACCGCCAGCCAGGTCGTCGATGCTCTCGACGTACGCCTTCAGGAAGCCCGGGAACGTGATGGTGCGCCCGCTAGCGCTGAACACCACCTGCTGGCCTGTGCGTGCGGCGCCGGAGATGCGAAGCGACAGCGTGGTGCCGCGCGCGTCGGCCATCTGCGAGGCCACCGTGCGCTGCCAGATCAGTTCGTAGAGCCGGAACTCGTCGGTGTCCAGGGCACTGTGCAGCTGACCCGGCGTCTGGAACACATCTCCGGCTGGGCGGATGGCCTCGTGCGCCTCTTGGGCGTTCTTGACCTTGCGGGTGTACTGCCGTGGCGATGGGTGCAGGTATTCCTCGCCGTAAAGCTGGCGGGCCTGGTTGCGGGCCGCGTTGATGGCCGACTCCGACAGCGTGGTCGAGTCGGTGCGCATATAAGTGATGTAGCCGTTCTCGTAGAGCCGCTGCGCGATGCTCATTGTGCGCTCCGAGGAGAACCGCAGCTTGCGTCCCGCCTCCTGCTGCAGGGTCGAGGTCATGAACGGCGCGTATGGCCTGCGGGTGTACGGCTTCTGCTCGACCGACGACACCGCGAGCTGCGCGCCGCGCAATCCGGTGGCCAGCGCGCCCGCGCTGACCTCGTCGAGCACCAGCACTTCGTCGGGCTTCTTCAGCGCGCCAAGGGAGTCGAAATCACGCCCGGTGGCCACCCGGCGCCCGTCGACCGAGTTGAGCTTCGCCGAGAACGTGGGCGGGGAGGCCTGCGGGTCGGAGACGCTGGCGTCGAGTTCGGCGGTGACGTCCCAGTAGCCGGCGCTGCGGAACGCCATCCGTTCGCGCTCGCGCGACACGATGATGCGGGTCGCCACCGACTGCACACGGCCGGCGGACAGCTTCGGCGCGACCTTCTTCCAAAGCACGGGGCTGACCTCGTAGCCGTACAGCCGGTCCAGGATGCGCCGGGTCTCCTGCGCGTCGACCAGGTCGTTGTCCAGGTCGCGCGGGTCCTCGGCCGCCGCCCGGATGGCGGGCTCGGTGATCTCGTGGAACACCATCCGCTTGACCGGGATGCGCGGCTTGAGGGTCTCGAGCAGATGCCAGGCGATCGCCTCGCCCTCGCGGTCACCGTCCGTGGCCAGGTAGAGCTCGTCAACGTCCTTGAGCAGGTCCTTCAGTTCGGCGACGGTGCTCTTCTTATCCGGACTGATGATGTAGAGCGGCTCGAAGTCGGCGTCGACGTTCACACCGAGACGCGCCCACGGCTCGGACTTGTACTTGGCGGGCACGTCAGCGGCAGCGCGGGGCAGGTCGCGGATGTGCCCTCGGGAGGATTCGACGATGTAGTTGGCGCCCAGGTAGCTAGCTATCTTGCGTGCCTTAGTAGGCGACTCGACTATGACGAGCCGCCGCACACTCCCATTGCGGCCGCTGCTGCGGTCCCCTTCTGCCACCTCTGTCTACGCTCCACTTCTCCTGTTGCCACCGGATGCCGGACGTACGCCGCGGCGATCGATCCGGCCCCCCTGGCAACTGACAATTTCGCACTCCGCGGCAGCCGACGCAAACTGACCCCCCTGTCACGGCCTGTCAGGTGCGTGGCCATAGTTCAAACGCCTCCACGCTGCCAGGTGGTTCCCCTACGTTCTCTACCAGGCGCGATAGCCGTCGTCGCCCACTGATCCGGAGTGCCGGATGCGACCCCCTGGTGCCGATCAACGTCGGGGCAATCCCCACCCGCATCATCGCCGACGCAAGCGCCGCGTGCGTGTCGGGAGCGTGCGGATCCAGGCCGAGCAAGTAGCGGTCGGCTTCGGGGGTGCCTGACGCCAGCGTCCAGGCCCTCAATTCGCGGGGACCGGGCAGCCACTGCGGGGGGATGGTCTTGACCGCCCCGAGGGTCCAGTCGCGGGCAATTGCCAGCAGCCGCGGGTCCGCGGTGGTGCGCACCAGCGGGGTGTTCTCGTCGGTGCGTGCGATCTCCGCCTGCAGACCGGCCTCGGTCATCATTTCCGCGAGGCCCTCGGCGCGCCACAGCCGATCGACGACGACGGACAGCCTCGCACCATCCCCGACGAGCACCACCTGGCCCGGTGCGGCGAGGATCCCGGTCAGGTCGGCGATTGCGGGCGGCACCGACTCTGCCGAGAAGAACGACAGCTGGCTCACGTAACCGACAGTAGGCCAGCGGTGCCTCGCGGATGCGTCGCCGGGCCGCGGGCCGCCCTAAAACGAAAACACCCCGCGCCGTCCGGTGGTGGATGACGCGGGGAGTTATTCAGATTCGATTGCTCAGACGGCCCGAACACCCGTGGCCTGCGGCCCCTTGGGGCTTTGGCCGACCTCGAACTCGACCTTCTGGTTCTCCTCCAGGGTGCGGAAGCCGCTGCCCTGAATCTCCGTGTAGTGGACAAACACGTCCGCGGAGCCGTCCTCGGGGGCGATGAACCCAAAGCCCTTCTCCGCGTTGAACCACTTCACAGTTCCCTGTGGCATTTCCTGTTGTTTCCTTCTCTTGTTACCGGGTGCGGTCCACCTGTTTCGGTACACCGGGCCCGTTCCGACCGCCATACCTTCGCGGAGTAATCGGAACTCGACCCGACCTACAACCCTCGCAGGAACCGCGATCGCAACGTCGATCCTGCGAGTGCTAATACACGAACACAGAAGCTGCGACCGCGCTAAGTCAATCATGTTCGCGCCTACTGCGACAGTCTCGGCAGGATCAAGTGGGGAACAATTCACTTACGGCGGGGTTTCAGGAGGCAGGAAGTGTCAAATCCGGGGTCGGATTTCGGCCGCGCACTGCTCGCCTGTGCGATTGACGGCACCGATCCCGACGAGCAGCCGCTGCGCCACGTCGCAGACCTGCCACCGCGGCACGGCAGGCCACAGGCCTGGCCGCAGTGGGCCGACCCAGATGTAGTGCGGGCGTTTGTTGATCACGGTATCGCGGCCCCCTGGTCGCATCAACTCGCGGCCGCCAATCTCGCGCGCGACGGCCGTCACGTCGTGCTCAGCACTGGTACCGCGTCGGGCAAGTCGTTGGCCTACCAATTGCCGATATTGACGACCCTGAAAGCGAATCCGCGGGCGCGCGCCCTGTATCTGTCGCCGACCAAGGCGCTCGGCCACGACCAACTGCGGTCTGCGATCGCGCTTACCGAGGCCATACCGGCGCTGGCTGCCGTCGCACCGAGTTCGTACGACGGCGACAGTCCCGGCGAGGTGCGGCGCTTCGCGCGTGAGCGTTCGCGATGGATCTTCTCCAATCCCGACATGATTCACCTGTCGCTGCTGCGCAATCACGCCCGCTGGGCGGTGTTCCTGCGCAATCTGCAATTCATCGTCGTCGACGAATGCCATTACTACCGAGGGATTTTCGGCTCGAACGTGGCAATGGTGCTGCGACGCTTGCTCCGGCTGTGCACCCGCTACTCTTCTTCGCCGACGGTGATCTTCGCCAGCGCAACCACCGCGCAGCCGGCGGCCACCGCGTCAGAGCTCATCGGACAGACCGTCGCAGAGGTCACCGACGACGGCTCCCCGCACGGTGCACGCACGGTCGCGTTGTGGGAGCCCGCACTGCGCGACGACATCGTCGGCGAAAACGGTGCTCCGGTACGACGTTCGGCGGGCGCCGAGGCCGCGCGTGTGATGGCCGACCTCATCGCCGAGGGCGCACGGACGCTGACGTTCGTGCGGTCACGACGCGGCGCGGAGTTGACAGCGCTGGGTGCACGGGCACGACTGGAGGACATCTCTCCCGAACTCGGCGAGCGGGTGGCGTCCTACCGGGCGGGCTATCTGGCGGAGGACCGCCGGGCATTGGAACGCGCATTGGCGGATGGCGAGTTGCGCGGCATGGCAACCACCAACGCCCTGGAGTTGGGCGTCGACATCGCGGGCCTGGATGCCGTGGTGCTGGCAGGCTTTCCGGGCACCGTCACGTCGTTCTGGCAGCAGGCGGGCCGCTCGGGCCGTCGTGGGCAAAGCGCGCTGATCGTGCTCATCGCCCGTGACGACCCGCTGGACACCTACCTCGTGCACCACCCGGCCGCGTTGCTGGACAAGCCGATCGAACGTGTGGTGATCGATCCGGACAACCCGTATGTGCTTGGTCCCCAACTACTTTGCGCGGCGACCGAACTTCCGTTGACCGACGCCGAAGTGAGGATGTGGAACGCCGAGGCAGTGGCGGAAACACTCGTCGACGACGGGCTGCTGCGACGCCGGCCCAGCGGCTACTTCCCTACCCCTGGCGTCGATCCGCATCCGGCGGTGGACATCCGCGGCTCGTCCGGGGGCCAGATCGCGATCCTGGAGGCCGATACCGGGCGAATGCTCGGCAGCGCAGGCGTGGGCCAGGCGCCGGCGTCGGTTCATCCCGGCGCGGTGTATTTGCATCAGGGCGAGAGTTACGTCGTCGACTCGCTGGATTTCGAGGACGGCGTCGCGTTCGTGCACGCGGAGGATCCCGGCTACACGACGTTCGCGCGCGAACTCACCGACATCGTGGTCACCGGCCACGGTGAGCGAACGACTCACGGCCCGGTGACGGTCGGCCTCGTTCCAGTCTCCGTGACCAATACCGTGACCGGCTATCTGCGGCGCCGCCTGGACGGCGAGGTGATCGACTTCGTGGAACTCGACATGCCGACCCGGACACTGGACACCACCGCGGTGATGTGCACGATCACGCCTGAGGCATTGCAACAGTATGGAATAGATTTCCTACGCGTGCCGGGATCGCTACATGCCGCGGAACATGCGGCGATCGGCCTGTTGCCACTGGTCGCTAGCTGCGATCGTGGCGACATTGGTGGCGTGTCCACAGCCGTTGGTCCGGTACAGGGCTTGCCGACGATTTTCGTGTATGACGGGTACCCAGGCGGGGCCGGCTTCGCCGACCGCGGCTTCCGGAGGCTTGACATGTGGTGGGGCGCGACGGCGGCGGCGATCGAGGCCTGCGAATGCCCGCTCGGCTGCCCGTCGTGCGTTCAGTCGCCGAAGTGCGGCAACGGCAATGATCCGCTCGACAAGGAGGGCGCGGTGCGTGTGCTACGCCTGGTGCTGGCGGCACTGGAGGGGCGCGCGTCGTAATCCGCCCACGGGGGCGACCGACCCCTCGACGGTCGCCCCCGTGGATCCGCGGTCCAGACGGTGCAGTGATCAAGCACGCCGAGCACGCAGACAGGTGCGGCGAACGGTCGGACAACGCGATCCGTTCTCAATCCCGGAAGTCGGGCGCAAGGGCAAAATACCTCGTGGGAGGGGGCGCCGCAACTCAGGGGTGCCTTAGTGACCGCTGGCTGAGGCCCGCTGGCAGCGCAGATCTACGACGGATTCCGTAGACCACCGCGTTTGGAAGGCGGCTACCGGCTCGACGGTAAACTGCCGCCATGACCCACGACTGGCTGCTCGTGGAAACACTGGGCAGCGAGCCCGCCGTGGTCGCACAAGGTCTTCGCACCAAGAACCTGGTCCCAATCAGCGCGTTCTTGCGCCGAAATCCCAACCTGATGGCAATCCAGACGGCCATCGGCGAGACCGTGCGCGCCGGTGTCGGCCTCAGCAGCATCACGCCGAAGAACGACCGCGTAATCCGTACCGAAGTCGTCAAGATGTCCGATGGGCGCATCCACGGCGTGCATGTCTGGATCGGCCCGCCCGACCTCGAACCGCCCGAGCGGCCGATACCCGGACCGCTGATCTGGGACCTGACGAACGGCGTCGCAACCGACACCCCTGAGTCGCTGCGGAACAGCGGATGGGACCCCGACAAGCAGCCCACCCACGGCAGGGCGTTCGCAGACGATCTGCCGCGCCGCGACCTCAATCCGAGCGAAGCCAAAGTGCTGTCCATGGCGATCAAACCCGAGCCGGGCACGAAGTTCTGCAGCACTTGGGACGTAACGGATTTCAAGGGTGAGCCGATCACCATCAGCTTCGTCTCCCGTGTGCTGGAAGAAGACGAGGACGACGGCACTGAGCGACTGATCTGCCGAGCGATGAACTGGCGCAGCGAACGGGAAGACGTGACCGAATCCCACGATAATCTCGCACAGCGAATCCTCAACGGTTTGGCCCAATCTGGTGTGCACCGGGTCTTGGTTGACCTACAGCACTGGAAGTTGTTGAAGTGGCTTGACGAACCCGCACCCTTCTTCGACTGGCGAGCCCGTGAGTCCGGCGATCCGATCGTCCACCCAGAAGACGCGCCGCACATGGCAAGAATGACAATCGAGTTCGGCTCAGGCGCTACTTCCGGCGTACTGCGGTTGCCCGCCATCGGAGGCGGATGGGTGCCGGTCCACATGACCATCAATCGCGTCGAGCTGGGAAAGGACACGTACGCAGGTTTGCTCGCCCTGCGTCTGCCGACGGACGACGAGATCGTCGCCGCCGGCATCGAAGGAGTCGCCAAGGCGCCCAAGCCTGACAAGCGAAAAGGCCGGTCGCGCAAGACGAAAGCCGCCAAGTCCTAGCTAGGCGGATCAACCGGTCCGGCGCGGGCACTGGCGCGCGCCGGACCGACAGCCAGTCGCCCGAATGCCACCGGTGCGTCCACTCTGACGACCACATCGAGATCCTCGACTACGCACTGGGTTACGACCGCGCGCATCGCACGCGCCAAGGCGAACGCCTGCGTGCACGCGGCGTCGACGCCCTCGGCGAGGTGCACCGCAGCCGCGAGCGCGGCCAGGTCGGCCGCCGCCTGTGCTCGGTGACGGGCGATCACCGCGGACCCGACGTACCCGCCGCAGGCGGTGAGGGCCAACAACACCGCCATCATCGCGACCGCCACCAGGCTGGCGGAGCCGCCGTCAGCCCGGTTCGGCTGCGGCGATTGCCTCCGCTGCGATGGTGATACCCGGCAACAGCGCCGACCTTGCACTGACCGTGGCGACAACCAACTCCCCGTCCCGCCGCAGTCGCACGGCTGCGCCGTCGGGCGCAATACCTTGTGCTGCGGTCGAAGCCGAACCGCCGTCACCACGCGCCGCAAGCCGGGCGGCCTCACGCGCCGCATCGACGCACCGCACCTGCATCGACACCGCGGTGAGCCCCGACACGCACAGGACGAGCACGACGACCAGCGCGGCGATCGCAAACGCCGCCTCGACAGTGACACCGCCGGCTGAGCCGGCAATCCAACCACCGCCGGCTGAGCCGGCAATCCAACCGCAGCCGGTGTCATCGGCTAGACGCTTGTGTTCAACGCCCGGTTGATGATGTTCGTCAGTGCGCTGACGATGGAATCGCCGGTGATCACCGTGTACAAGATGGCGCCGAACGCCGCTGCGGCGATGGTGCCGATCGCGTACTCGACGGTCGACATGCCGTCGTCGTCGACGGCCAACAACGTCAGCCGAGCCCACAACACCCGAATTTTGTTCCCTACCATCATGGTTCCCCCTCATCTGTCGTCATCCGTCATAGAATTCCCGACCCCAGTACGTCACCGGCCAAACCGGCGACCACGGGGACGATGCCCAAACACACGAAGGCCGGCAGATAGCAGAGGCCGAGCGGCCCTGCGATCAACACCGAGGCCCGCTCAGCGGCTGCGCTCGCCGCAGTGGCGGCCTCGTGGCGTGACTGGTCGGCCAACTCCGCAACTCCCTGCGCCAGCGCCGCTCCCGACGACGCCGACCGCCGCGCCATCCGCAACAACGCGTCGACATGGTCGTCCGCCGATCCCGTGAGATTCGTCCACGCCGTCGCAGGTTCGGCACCCAACGCCAACAGATCGGCGGCACGGTTGAGCGCCCGCGCCAGGGCGGCCGGCGCAGACGGCGCGGTCGCCGACGCCGCCGTCGCCACCGCCATCCCAGAACGCAGGCACGCCGCAAGCACGTCGAGGCTGGACGCCGCGGCCAACGGATCATTCGCGCCCGGTGGCGACGCCCGCCGCGGCTCGACGGTCGTCAACCCAGCCCGTACCCGCGGCCGTGCATCCGCCCCGATCAACATGGCCGCAGCCAAAAGCAAAGCCGCCCAGCTCATGTCAACACCCGGCCGGTGATGCGATCCGACCACAGCAGGCCGACACAGGCGAGCGTGACGCCGATTACAAGCAACCAGCCGCCGGCCCCGGTCGACAACAGGAAGCTCACGGGTTCGGCGCCGATCAACTCACCTAGGCCGATACCGAGCAGCGGCAACCCTGCCAACACCACGGCAGTGGTGCGCGCGCCGGTCATCCCGGCATCGACCTTGGCCGAGAAGCGTTCGCGCGCAACGATGTCACGCTGTGCCGTCTGCATCAGCGTTGCGATCGAAAGCCCGTGATCCTGCGCGAGTTGCCAACACACGGCGAGCCGCCGCCAGTGCGCAGACATCGACGAGCTCCGGGTCACGCTGTGCAGGCCCGCGGCGACGTCGGCGCCCAGGCGCGCACGCGCAGCCACCGCCCGCAAGGATTCCGCCACTGGGCCGTCGATCTCAGTGGCAGCGGCGCTGAACGCCGCGACTGGATGCGCGCCCACGCGCAATTCGGCGACCAGAACATCCAACGCGGCCTGCAGCGCTGCGGATTCAGTGGCGCGACGTCGGGCCCGGAGATCCCGCCTCCTGCGCGCCCACAGCGTGACACCGACGATCGAGGACGCCGCGACAACACTGACCGGCAGCGCGATTATCAATGCCACAGCGACGACGCACGCGCACGGCAGCAACGGCAACCGTCGTCGCGGCTGCGCCAGAACGCCGAGTGCTTCGAGCCGGTTGCGTGATCCCACTGGGAACAACAGCAGCGCCACTACCAGCGCCAGCAGCGCGGCACTCACTTCAGTCCCCGGCTGCGTAGCAAAGTCGTCAAACGTTCTCTACCGCAGCCGGATCCGGTGTCCGCGTGCCACGCGTTGACCACCCGGACACGGCCGTCATCGCCACGCTCGAGTACACCGATCTCGGTCAGCCGACGCGCGCCGGTTCGGTCTCGGCTCACGTGCAGCACCACCTGTACCGCAGCTGCCAGTTGGCTGTGCGACGTGGCGCGGTCGAGTCCGCCGAGAGCCGCAAGCGCCTCGAGGCGAGCTGGCACCTCCGCGGCGCTGTTGGCGTGCACCGTCCCTGCGCCCCCGTCGTGGCCGGTGTTGAGGGCGGCGAGCAGATCCACCACCTCGGCTCCGCGCACCTCGCCGACCACGATCCGGTCCGGCCGCATCCGCAGCGCCTGTCTCACCAGATCGCGAACAGTCACCTCGCCGACGCCTTCGACGTTGGCGCAGCGCGCCACGAGCTTGACAAGATGCGGATGCGCTGGTGCGAGTTCCGCCGCGTCCTCCACGCAGACGATGCGCTCGCCCGCGGCAACCGCGCCCAACACCGCGGCCAGCAACGTGGTCTTGCCCGCACCCGTTCCTCCGGAAATGAGGAGGGCCAACCGCGCCGCGATGATGCCTTCGAGTAGCGCTGCCGCTTCAGGTGCGATCGCCCCTGAGCGCGTAAGCGCCGCAAGGTCCTGGGTGGCCGGTCGCAGCACGCGCAGCGACAGACAGGTGCCGCCCACGGCGATCGGCGGCAGCACCGCATGTAACCGGACGCTGAACTGACCGGTGCCGAGACCCGTCAACTGGCCGTCAACCCATGGTTGCGCCTCGTCGAGGCGGCGCCCGGCCGACAGCGCCAGACGCTGCGCCAGCCGCCGGACAGCCGCTTCGTCGGCGAATCGAATTGAACTGCGGCGCAAACCGTTTCCGTCGTCGATCCAGACCGCGTCAGGCGCGGTGACGAGCACGTCAGTGGTGCCGTCGACGCATAGCAGCGGCTCCAGAATGCCCGCTCCCGTCAGCTCTGTCTGGAGCACCCGCAAACTGCTCAGCACCTCGCTGTCGCCGAGCACGCCACCGGACTCGGCGCGGATCGCGTCGGCGACCACGTTGGGCCGCAGCGGCCCCGATTCGGCAGCGAGACGTTCACGTACGCGGTCGATCAGCGACGCGCTCATGCGGCCGCCGCGTGATGCTGGCGCAGCACCGCGAGCACACGTCGCGCCGCGACTGCCAGCGGCGATCGCCCACGCAGTCGCAACCCGCCGCGCTCGAGCGCATCCGCGACACCCGGCTGGGCGCGCATCGCGGCCAGAAGCGGCAGTCCCACGATCTGTGCGACCTCGGCTGATCTCAGGCCACCCGGAGACGGGCCCCGCACGACAACGCCGGCGTTGGGATTGGCCGACGACACCCATGGAGTGATCGCCGCGGCGGCCGCGCACGAGCGGACGTCGGCGGGAGCGATCACGACGACGAGGTCTGCCACGTCGAGCACCAGCTCGACCGCGCCTGTGGATCGCCGGGGAAGATCACAAATCACGGTGGCGCCGCCGCGGCTGCCGGCGTCGAGGACGGCGCCCAGCGGAGCGGCGTCGATGTCGCTGCCGGTGCGACTACCAGACAACACGCGGACCCCGTGTCGTTGCGGCAATGCGTCCCGCAACGCGGAATAGCTCAGCCGGCCGCCTTGCAACGTGAGGTCCGGCCACCGCAGACCCGTCTGGCCTTCGCAGCCGAGAACGAGATCGATGCCACCACCCCACGGGTCCGCGTCGACCAGGAGAGCATCGTCGGCCGTGTGTGCCAACGCGGTCGCGAAGACCGAAGCGCCTGCCCCACCGCGGCCGGCGATCACACCGACGACCGCGCCGCGCCGGTCCTCGTCGCGGCACGCGTCGGCGGCGTTGGACATCTCGGCCATCAACTCGCCGTCATGCTCGGGCAGCGCGATGACCCGCTGCGCACCCACCGCGATGGCGGCCTGAAAATCAGCAGCCTCAGCTTCGGCGCGAACGACAAGCACGACGCGGCCACGCCGCGGCAGCGCACGGTCGGCGCAGCGACGAGCGGCCGCCGCATCGAGCAATACGGCCACGGCGCCAGTCCACGCATTGCGACCAGACGGGTCGGTCGCGTGCACGACGGGCAATCCGACAGCCGCGGCGACACGGTCGACGTCGTCTCGAAGCGCATGGTCATCGACGAGCGACAGGATCCCGTTGGCTGCGGTCATGACGTCAGCCTGCGGCCGCCTACCGACACCCCGCCATCGCGGCAATGACATCTGTGGATGAATGCGCGTCTGGGGACAACCAAACAAACCCTTTGGTATGTCTTATTGAAAATCACGTTCCGCAACCACCGCGGAACGAAGAACCTATCCCTGGCGCGAAAGAAACCCCCAAAAAGGGACGACCCCCGCCAGGGGGGGAGGAGGCGGAGGTCGTCGTGTATCAGCCCCGGGGGGTCGGGCTGATGCACACCCGGCATAAGCCGAGTAATGCTCACTATACACACGGCACTGCGGATGGGCGCAAGTGCTGCTTGCCAGAGAAAGCACCCGATAGCAGGAAAGATTGCAGTCACCGGCACCTGTCGTGAACTGCCAATTTGTACACTCTTTCGCCACTTGTCACGCACCGACCCCTATGCTGGCGCTGTGACCGCATCCGAGCCGGCGGCTAGCGTGTCGAACCCGAAGCAAACACCGATGCCGCCTGGCAAACCTGTTCGGACCGCCGCCTTCTTCGATCTTGATAAGACGGTCATTGCAAAATCGAGCACATTGGCTTTCAGCAAACCTTTCTTCGATCAGGGGCTAATCAACCGACGCGCAGTTCTCAAGTCGACCTACGCACAGTTCTTGTTCCTGATGTCGGGCGCTGATCATGACCAAATGGACCGAATGCGGTCGTACATCACGAACATGTGCACCGGGTGGGACGTCGAACAGGTGAAGTCGATCGTCGGCGAGACACTGCACGACATCGTCAACCCACTGGTGTTCGCGGAGGCCGCCGACTTGATCGCCGGTCACAAGATCTGCGGGCGTGACGTGGTCGTGGTCTCCGCCTCCGGCGAGGAGATCGTCGCGCCGATCGCCCGCGCATTGGGTGCCACCCATGCAATGGCCACCAGGATGGTCGTCGAGGACGGCCGCTACACCGGCGAGATCGCCTTCTACTGCTACGGCGAGGGGAAGGTCGAGGCGATCCGTCAGCTCGCCGCCCGCGAGGGTTACGCGCTAGAGCATTGCTACGCCTACTCCGACTCCATCACCGACCTGCCGATGCTCGAGGCCGTCGGCCATCCCACGGTGGTGAACCCGGATCGCGCACTGCGCAAAGAAGCATCGGCACGCGACTGGCCGGTGCTCACCTTCTCGAAGCCGGTGTCGCTGCGCGACCGCATCCCTGCCCCGTCCGGCGCGGCCGTCGCGACCACCGCGGCCGTCGGAGTGAGCGCCCTTGCCGCCGGTGCGTTGACGTACTCGCTGCTTCGCCGTTTCGCTTTCTGAGCGCTACTTCGCGTAGTAGCTAGCACCGCTGAATAACGATCGTGCGACGCCCGCAATTGGGCCTTGATGTGACCGTAGTCACGTAGTACAAAGGAACCACGGAAACCTGGGGCGGCCAAGGCCGAACCGGAAGAGAAGGTTCGACCTCCCAAGCCAGGCTACCCAGCACGGATCCCGGCACCCACGCGGAGCACATGCCGCGGAATAGGTAAAAGTGTTGCGGGCCTGCGTAACTGCGAAAAGCGGACGACCACGACGACCCTTTGGGTGGGGTTGCAGACGAAGCGCATCGTAAGGACGCCGAGGCCATCCCACGTAACCCACAAAGCACGCATGGTAACCGGAGTCCGTGCTAGCGGGCGGCGAGCCGAATCAATTCGGAACGTCGCCCGCTTCGCGTTGCTGAGACGATTTCAAGACTGAGCCTGCGCGATGGTCAGCGCCTCCCGGGCGCCGGCGTGTAAAGCGCGCGCGCTCAACACAAGCCACGCTGCAAGACCGTCCGGTGTACCCGACGAGAATCCCCGCGCCGCGGCCCGATAGTCGCCCGAGTGGCGCATCCAATACATCTCCGGCACGCCGAGGCCATGCGGGTCCAGACCGCTGGCGATCGTCACCAGCCGCGACACCGCACGGCCCACGACACCGTCGGCGGTGCCGAACGGCTCGAGCGTCAGCAGCTCGCCGTGCGCGACCGCGGCCAGCACCGGCGCGGGCACCTTCGTGCCGCCGGTGACGATGTCAGCGAGCAGTGCGAGCCGCCTGCCGACCTCCGCGTCGCCACGTGGACGGCCGAGCGAGTCGTCGTCGGCCAGATCGGCCGCCGCCAGTGCGTGCAATCGTGCGATCGCCTGAAGTGGGGCGCGCTGCCATACGCCGACCAACGACGTTGCGCCACCCTCCAATGCCTCCGCCACCCGCAGCGCTCCCGCCAGCACCGGGTCTGGGTCACCGTCCTCGGACAGCTGCAATGAACCACCGTCGAGCACCGACGACGCGCGTGCGGCCCGCAGCGAGGCCTCGGCCGCCGTCGTCGGCCATCCCCGCAGATTCGTGCGGTGGCGATGGGCACGGCCCAGCGCCTCGCGGGCTTCCTCGCCTGCGACGGCCACGCCCGGCAGCTCGGCCAGCGGAGCCAGCGGATCAGCCGCGTTCGTCACGGCAGCACACGCTAGCGCGTGCTCTCGTAGAGCACGACCAGCCTGTCGATCCGCCACAGTTGGCCGAGCACGATCAGGGTGGCTCCGAATACGGTCGGCCACACCTCGAGCGTCACCAGGCCATAGACGAGGAGCACGAAACCGGCGGCGCCGATCGGGATGAGCAGGCGTAGCACCTTCAGATGGCTGGGTGGCACCCGATCACGCTCCTTGAGCCACAGCTTCTCTCCGTAGATACCCTTGGCCGCCCAGCTCGTCGGCGTCTCGACAGGCGCGAAGACATGCGGATTCAGCCACAGCCAGACGACCACCGCGGCGACCGGCACCAGGCACCACCAGCCCAGCCAGAGCCGGCTCCAAATCGCCAGGATCATCAGGGGGATGGCGGCGAACCGCGTCCAGACGCTCCAGGGGTTGGCATGCCGTTTCCAGGCCTCGTCACTCATGCGGAACGCCCCGGCCACCTTTGAGATGACGCCCATGTGGACATTGTCCGCAACCGCTGGACCCGTCGGCCACGACGTTCGTCGCGCCGCACGTGCCGCCCGCAGAGTGTGCGTGTGACATGCCAACGTCAATGCAACGTTCGGTGACTACGCTCACAGTCATGTCCGACGCGCACACCGAAGTTCAGTCCGTCTACCCGCCATCGCCGGAGTTCGCCGCGCAGGCCAATGCCGGTGAGGCGCTTTACCGCGAGGCCGAGGCCGATCGGTCGGCGTTCTGGGCGGAGCAGGCCAACCGGTTGTCCTGGGACACGCCGTTCGACGAGGTGCTCGATTGGTCGGATGCCCCGGTCGCCAGGTGGTTCGTCGGCGGCAAGCTGAACGTCGCCTACAACTGCGTCGATCGCCACGTTGAGGCCGGCAACGGTGATCGGGTGGCGATCAAGTGGGAAGGCGAGCCCGGCGACAGCCGTGAGCTGACGTATGCGGATCTGCTTGCCGAGGTGAGCAAGGCCGCCAATGCGTTGACCGGGCTTGGGCTGGTGGCGGGCGATCGGGTGGCGATCTACATGCCGATGGTGCCCGAAGCGATCGTGTCGATGCTGGCGTGCGCACGTCTGGGTGTGCTGCACAGCGTGGTCTTCGCCGGTTTCTCGGCGACGGCGCTGGCCGCTCGTGTCGAGGACGCCGAGGCCAAGCTCGTCATCACCACCGACGGGCAATACCGGCGCGGTCAGGCGGTTTCGCTGAAGGAGTCCGTTGACGAGGCGGTTGACGGGCAAAAGTCCGTCGAACACGTTCTGGTGGTGCGCCGCACCGGAATTGACACACCGTGGACTGAGGGCCGCGATCTGTGGTGGCATGAGACGGTCGATGCGGCATCGACCGAACACACGCCAGAAGCCTTCGACTCCGAGCATCCGTTGTTCCTGCTCTACACCTCGGGTACGACCGGTAAGCCCAAAGGCATCATGCACACCTCCGGCGGGTATCTGACGCAGGCCTCCTATACCCACTTCAACGTGTTCGACATCAAGCCGGAGACCGACGTGTTCTGGTGCACAGCCGATATCGGCTGGGTCACCGGCCACACGTACATCGTGTACGGGCCCCTGTCGAACGGCGCGACGCAGGTCGTCTACGAGGGCACTCCGAATTCGCCGAATGAGCACCGACATTTCGAGGTCATCGAAAAGTACGCCGTCACCATCTATTACACCGCCCCGACACTGATCCGCACGTTCATGAAGTGGGGCCGTCAGATTCCGGCCGAACACGATCTGTCCAGCCTGCGGCTGCTGGGCACGGTCGGTGAGCCGATCAATCCAGAGGCATGGCGCTGGTACCGGGAAGCCTTCGGCGGCAACAGAACCCCGATCGTCGACACCTGGTGGCAGACCGAGACGGGAGCGATCATGATCTCCCCGCTGCCGGGCGTGACGGCCGCCAAGCCGGGGTCGGCGATGAAGCCGCTGCCAGGCATCTCTGCGAAGATCGTCGACGAAGAGGGCAACGAACTGGTGCCTGGCGCCGATGAGGCCGAGCACGTGACCGGCTACCTCGTGCTGGATCAGCCGTGGCCGTCGATGCTGCGCGGCATCTGGGGTGATCCGGAACGGTTCAAGGAGACCTACTGGTCGCGCTACGCCGAAAAGGGTTGGTATTTCGCCGGTGACGGGGCGCGCGTCGACTCCGACGGAAACATCTGGGTGCTGGGTCGCATCGACGACGTGATGAACGTGTCGGGCCACCGCATCTCGACCGCCGAGGTGGAGTCCGCCCTCGTCGGCCACTCCGGGGTAGCCGAGGCCGCGGTTGTCGGCGCCACCGACGACACCACCGGGCAGGCCATCTGCGCGTTCGTAATCCTCAAGGCCAGCGCCCACGGCGGTACGGACGACATGGTCGACGAGCTGCGCGAGCAGGTCGCCAAGGAGATCGGAAAGATCGCCCGTCCCCGCGAGATTCACGTCGTGCCGGAGCTGCCCAAGACGCGCAGCGGCAAGATCATGCGCCGACTGCTGCGTGATGTCGCAGAAGGACGCGATCTCGGCGACACCTCAACGTTGGTGGACCCCAGCGTGTTTGAGGCGATTCGAGCCAGCAAGTAGAGAGAAATCAGGCCGAGGGCGCACCGACCGGGACGAAGCCCGAGCCCGGTCGGTTCTTGGCGGTGATGTCGGCCAGCTGGGTGCTGAAGGACATGGTCACGGCCGGCGTGTGCAGCGGGATGTACTTGACGACGCACGTCGGCAGATCCTCAGAGAAGGCACCGTGAATCATCCCGACGAGCAGGTTGTTGACGGTCACCGGCGCCCCCGAGTCGCCCGGCTGCCCACAGACCTGGTTGATGATCGTGCCTGGCTGCTCGCCCGGTCCCCATGTGACGCCGCACGAATAGCCTGTCGTCCGACCGAGTTTGCAGGCGATGTCTCCGAGCTTCGGATCGGGCCCCAGGCCGTCGATCTCAAATCCCTTGACGTTGTTGACCGGCTGCACCTTCTGCGGGTCGAACTGTATCACCGCATAGTCGAGCGCGTCGTTGCCCGCGACCATCGTGCCGAGCACCCCCGCGGACTCGGCGCCCTCGGCGGCCACCCGTTCGCCAGGCCCGCCGCAGTGCGCCGAGGTGAAGCCGATGAGGTTGCCGCGGTTGTCGTTGCCGATCGCGGTGAGTGTGCAGAACGTGTCGGCCTCGACCACGATGCCGGAGCCGCCGCCCAGCGGGATGAGTCCGTCGGCGTAGGCGGACGGCGAGAACACCGCGCACAGCGCCACGATGACTACGCAAAACGTCAGGCAGCGGACGCTGGTCCTCAAGTTCCAAACCCCCATCGACATGCCGCCCGACCATCCAACCGGGCCAGTCTAACGTCGGCCGGGATCGTTTCCGTGGACGCCACGTGGCAACATGAACGCGACTAGACACCGGATGTGGGGAGGAAGTGTTCCGTGAGTGATCGCAGGGATGGCGTGCCGACGACCGTGACCTCGATACCGCTGGTCGACCCCCATGCCCCCAAGGACAATCCGTCGATCGGTGACCTCGTCAAAGACGCGACGACGCAGGTGTCGACGCTGGTGCGGGCCGAGGTCGAACTGGCGAAAGCCGAAATAACCCGCGACCTCAAGAAGGGCCTCACCGGCAGCGTCTACTTCATCCTCGCGCTGGTGGTGCTGTTCTACTCCACGTTCTTTTTCTTCTTCTTCCTCGCCGAATTGCTCGACACCTGGCTGTGGCGGTGGGTGGCCTTCCTGATCGTCTTCGGCATCATGGTGCTGACCACCGCTGCGCTGGCACTGTTCGGCTATCTGAAGGTGCGCCGCATCCGCGGGCCACAGCAGACGATCGAGTCGGTGAAGGAAACCCGCGAGGCGCTCACGCCGGGACACGACAAGGACAAGGCGCTGACGTCGCCGAACGGCGAACGACCTCGGGCGCAAACCGACCCGTCGGGCTGGTAATGGCCCCACCCGACCCGTCGGTGGTGCGCATCGACGGTCCGTGGCGCCATCTCGAGGTGCACGCCAACGGGATTCGCTTTCACGTCGTGGAGGCGGAGTCGGCCGACGCGTCATCCACACCGGTCACGGATCGGCCGCTGGTGATCCTGCTGCACGGATTCGGCTCGTTCTGGTGGTCCTGGCGACACCAGTTGCGCGGCTTGTCCGGCGCCAGGGTGGTCGCGGTCGACCTGCGTGGCTACGGCGGCAGCGACAAACCGCCCCGGGGCTATGACGGCTGGACACTCGCCGGTGACACGGCGGGGCTGGTGCGTGCGCTCGGCCACAAGGCTGCGACGTTGGTGGGGCACGCCGACGGGGGCCTGGTGTGCTGGGCGACCTCCGTCCTGCACCCGCGGATGGTGCGGGCGATCGCGGTTGTCAGCTCGCCGCATCCCGTCGCGCTGCGGGCCTCCGCTCTGACCCGGCGCGACCAGGGCCGCGCGCTGCTGCCGTGGATGCTGCGCTATCAGGTACCGATGTGGCCGGAGCGGTCGCTGACCCGCAACAACGCCGAGGAGCTCGAGCACCTGGTGCGAAGCCGGGCCAGCGCCAAATGGCTTGCCTCAGAAGACTTTTCCGAGACCATTCAACACATGCGACGCGCCATCCAGATTCCGTCGGCCGCGCATTCGGCGTTGGAGTATCAGCGCTGGGCCGTGCGCAGCCAGCTGCGCGGTGAGGGGCGGCGATTCATGCGCGCGATGAAGCGGCCGCTGGCGGTCCCGGTGCTACACCTGCGCGGGGACGCAGACCAGTACGTGCTCGCCGATCCGGTGTACCGCACACAGCACTACGCCCCACACGGCCGCTACGTATCCATCGCAGGCGCAGGACATTTCGGTCACGAGGAAGCACCCGAGGTGGTCAACGAGCAGCTGATGCGGTTCCTGGCGCAGGTTTACGATTAGCCGCCGACGCAGGCGCCCGTCGGAACACGTTGTGTGTTGCCGATCTTCGCGAGCTGGCTCGAGACTTCGTTCGCGGTCAGCACGAAGCCGGTGTCGGCATCGTCCACGGCGGCGCCGAACACCACACCCAGCACCTTGCCGGTCCGGTCGATCATCGGGCCGCCTGAATTACCTTGCCGCACAGTGCCTCTGATCGTATACACCTCGCGGGTCACGGTGCCGGTGCGATAGATGTCGGGGCCGTTCAGCTCGATGATCTCGCGGATACGCGCGGGCGTGGCGGCGAAGTCGCCGCCGCCGGGGTAGCCCATCACGATGGCGTCGGTGCCGGTCGGCGCGGCGCCCTCGGCGAACGACAGGGGTTGTGACGGCAGGTTCGGCACGTCGAGGATCGAGATGTCGGCTTCGGGGTCATAGGAGACAACGCCTGCGTCGTAGGTCTGGCCGTCGACCTCGACCGTGACGCTGTCCGAGCCCGCGACCACGTGCGCGTTGGACATCACCCGGTTCGGCGCGACGACGAAACCAGTGCCCTCCAACACCTTTTGACAACCCGGGGCGACGCCGCGGATCTTGACGACGCTCGGCCGGGTGGCGGCCACTACGGCGTCGTTGGCCAGCGCGGCATCCGGGGCGTCGACCGCGACGATCGGGGTACGGCCGTACTCCGAGAGCATATTGGGCAGGCCGGACGTGTCCAGCAGAGCCGACAGCCGGGTCGGGACGGACCTCAGCCAGCTGGGAGCCACCTCGTCGACCTGGGCCAGCACCTTCGAGCCGCGCACGGCAGCGGCCAGGTTCGGCTGGTCCGAGGACGTCAGCGGCGTGAACAGCATCCACGCCGCGACGAGCACCGTCACCATCTGCAGTACGACGCCAATGATCGAGTCGAAGGTGCGCAGCGCGCGGTTGCGCAGCGCACCGCGCACCGCGCGGCCCAGCACCACGCCTGCGATCTCACCGATCACTACCAGCGCGAGGATCAGGAACAGCGTCACGAACAGCTTCGTGCGGGCGCCGCCGATGTGGGTGACGACATGCGGCGCCAACAGGACGCCGGCGACCGCGCCGAGACCCACCCCAACGAAGGACAGCAGGGAGCCGAGCAAGCCGGACCGCCACCCGGAGACGGCAGCCACGAACGCGATCGCGAGGACGGCAAGGTCAAGCCACTGTGACGATGTCATTGTTGAGCTTCACCGTAGCTGCCCTCGTGCCCAACGAGGGCCATTGCATCCTCGAGTTCGCGAACGTCGTCGGTGTTCCATGGCTTTGCCCAGCCCGCCACGTCGAGCATCGCCGAGATGACCTGACCGGTGAAGCCCCACACCAGCATCTCGTTGAGCAGGAACGCCGGACCGGCGAAGCGGCGCGTATTTTCCTTGCGGTACACCATGATCCGGTTCTCCGGGTTGATGAACGCACGGACAGGGACACGCGCGACGATCGCGGTTTCCGATTCGTCGATAACGGCCACCGGCCCCGGATCCTGTGAATATGCCAAAACCGGAACGACGTGGAACCCAGACGGCGGGATGAACATCCGCTCCAGCGTGCACAGCGGCTGCAGCCGGCTGGTGTCGACGCCCGTCTCCTCGTTGGCCTCACGCAGCGCGGTGTGCACGGGTCCGCCGTCCCGAGGGTCGGCCGCCCCGCCGGGGAACGCGGCCTGGCCGGCGTGGTGCCGCAGCGTGGACGCCCGCACGGTGACCAGCAGGTCGGCGTCGTCGGGCAGGCCGCCGGACGCAGAGTCCGCAGGGCCGGAGAACAGCACCAGCACCGCGGCGTCGCGCTTTTCCCCGGTGACCGCCGCCTTGGTGTTCGCCGCGGTCACCAGCGCCAGCACCTCGGGCGGCACGCGCCTGCGATAAGCCCGCTTCACATCCCTGCAGTTGTCGGTCAGCGGCTTCAGCCAGGACGGGGCGGCGTCGGGGCTCAGCTCGCCCACTGCGCTGCCCCAGCTCACCCCGGCACTCCAATCTTGGGGTCCACCGCCGCGGCGATCTCGTCGGCGCTGGCGAAGGACCTCGGCAGGACTTCGGCAACGCTACCGTCCGCGCGCAGCACCACGGTCGCGGGCATCACGTTGGGTACGCGCAATGCCGCAGCGACCAGCCTGCGACCATCCTGCAGTGTCGGTAGCCGCACCCCCAGTTCGGCCAGCCGCAGCAATGCCGCCACCTCGTTCTCGTCCTGGTGCACGGTCAGCACGGTGACGTCGCGTCCGACCCGGCGTTGGTACTCGGCCATCGCGGGCAGTTCCTCTGCGCACGGCGCACACCAGTACGCCCAGAGGTTGAGAACCGTCGGTCGGCCCGCCACGGCCTCAGCGACGTCCACGACCGTGCCGTCGCCGGCGCATTCGAGCGTGATCCCGTGCAGTTGCCCGGGTCCAGGCTCCGTCCCCGCGCCAGGACACGGCGGGAGGTCGGCACGGGCCCGTGGTCCTGCGAGGGCTTCGGCGGTATCGGCGTCCCGGCGATCGCGGGCCTGGCTCGGCCCGATCGACCCGGGCGGCGAACCGGTGTCCCCGAGCTGCGTCCACAACGCCACGCCCAACGCGACCACGACGACCAACACCGCGACGGTCCACCGGGTCGACGTGCTCATGCTCGAGAATGCTGATCAGAGGCCGGCCAACGCCAGCAGGTGCTCGGTCTCCGGCCCCTTGACCAGCGGCGCAGCGATCAGCGGGTCGGTCGGGCCGGTGCCGAACGACGGGCAGTCCTTGGCAAGGACGCACACTCCGCAGGCGGGTTTACGCGCGTGGCACACCCGGCGGCCGTGGAAGATCACCCGGTGGCTCAGCAGCGTCCACTCGCTGCGCTCGATGAGCTCGCCGACAGCGTGCTCGACCTTCACCGGGTCCTCTTCGGCCGTCCAGCGCCAGCGGCGCACCAGACGGCCGAAATGGGTGTCGACGGTGATCCCGGGTATGTCGAAGGCGTTACCCAGAATGACGTTAGCGGTCTTGCGGCCGACTCCCGGCAGCGTTACCAGCTCGGCCATGGTGTTCGGCACGTTGCCGTCGAAGCGCTCTACCAGTTCTTGGCCGAGACGGATCAGCGAGTTGGCCTTGTTGCGGTAAAAACCAGTGGGTCGAATCAGCTCTTCGAGTTCGGTGCGGTCGGCCTTCGCGTAATCCAGCGCCGTGCGGTAGCGCTTGAACAACGCAGGGGTGGTGAGGTTGACCCGCTTGTCGGTGCTCTGGGCCGACAGGATGGTGGCCACCGTCAGTTCAAGCGGATTGGTGAAATCCAGCTCGCAGTAAACATGCGGAAACGCCTGCGCCAGTGTGCGATTCATCCGGCGGGCGCGGCGGACCAGGCCGACGCGGGTTTCGTTGTCCCACTTCCGCGATGAGGCGCGACGAGCCGGCTTGGCGGCTGCCGGCTTTTCGGCTGAAGTCTCACCCACGGTCACGAATGACAGCGTACTGAGGGGGTCCGACTCTTCTGGGAGCAGACCTGTGCGGACCGGTGACATTTCGTGATCCCACTGAGACCTTGGCCGTGTTTACTTCACCCTTGTGTCTTGGTTGCTCGCTGCGTTTATTCCGGCGTTGCTGATGTTGGCAACATTCGGGCTGCAGCGGCTCGAATCGAGCCTCGACGAAGACACCGTGTCGGCCTCCGACGTAGCCGACTTTCTCGACCAAGCCGAAGCCGATGACGTGAACACGCTGGCGCGAGAAGGCATGAGCCGCGCTTTGGACGGCCTGCATCAGCGATTGGGCGAACGTGATTCGCCGCTTGACCGCCGAACTGCGGCCCGCGACACGGCGAGTTTGCCGAATCGGCTGTACGTGCATCACCGATCGAATCCTGAATTTCAGCCGACTCGACATGCCAATCGTGTGTAGCGTGGGCTAGTCGCACTGGAGGCAGAATGCCGACAATGTCGGCGTGGCGTACCTCTAGACTGATCTCGCTAACCAGGAAGAGGTCGGCTTACGCATGTCATATCACCCAACAGCTTAAGAGGGGCAACGTGGACGAGATCCTGGCGAGGGCCGGAATCTTCCAGGGGGTCGAACCCAGCGCCGTATCCGCGCTGACGAAGCAATTGCAGCCCGTCGACTTCCCACGCGGGCACACCGTGTTCGCCGAGGGAGAGCCCGGCGATCGGCTGTTCATCATCATTTCAGGGAAGGTCAAGATCGGCCGCCGCTCGCCCGACGGCCGCGAGAATCTGCTCACCATCATGGGTCCGTCGGACATGTTCGGTGAGCTCTCGATCTTCGACCCGGGCCCACGGACGTCGAGCGCCACCACCATCACCGAGGTGCGCGCGGTGTCGATGGACCGCGACGCGCTGCGCGCGTGGATCGCCGATCGCCCTGAGATCGCTGAACAACTGTTGCGAGTGCTGGCCCGCCGGCTCCGTCGCACCAACAACAATCTCGCCGATCTGATCTTCACCGACGTGCCGGGCCGGGTGGCCAAACAGCTTCTGCAACTGGCGCAGCGGTTCGGCACACAGGAAGGCGGCGCGCTGCGCGTGACGCACGACCTGACACAGGAAGAGATCGCGCAGCTGGTCGGCGCCTCTCGCGAGACGGTCAACAAGGCACTCGCCGATTTCGCCCACCGCGGCTGGATTCGCTTGGAGGGCAAGAGCGTGTTGATCTCCGACTCCGAACGGCTCGCTCGCCGAGCGCGATAGCGATCGCTCAGTTTGCCGGCCCAACGCGCATGGAATCGATGAAGTAGATTTCGCGCCCGGTCGGGTATCCGCCGCCGTCGGTGGCGATATGAACGTGGTCGAAATGGTTGGCGGTTTCGTTGCCGTAGTCCGCCGTCCAACTCGGTGCGCCGATGCCCGGGTAGAAGCCCTGCCTCCAGATCACATGGAGCACGCCCCACCGTTTCGCGTATGCCAAGGCGAGCCCGGCGATCTGGTTGCCGAGCTCGATGCCCTCGTCACTGTGATAGTTCGGGATCATCACGTCGATCGCCAGCCCGTTGGGATGCCATTTCAACGGATCCTGCCGGTATCCGCCGATGGTCTTGATCTCCGGAAACATCACGCTGATGGCGCGGGCCACCCAGATGGTCTTGACCTGCAAACCCTGCTCCGGCGCAACGCCGGGAGGTAACGCGAACTGGAAATTCTGGGCGACGACAGGCGCGCTTGCCGCCAGCAGTTCAGCCTCCGCGGGAGCGGCGGCGTTCGGCGTACCGGTCGGCGCGGGTGCCTGGCTTGACGGGGCCGCTGTGGGCTTCTCTGTGCAGCACGGACGCTCTGCGGTTTGGGCGTAGATCATCGCGGCAGAGACCACGACCGAGGCCGCGATCGCCAACAACCGGCCCCGGCCGTTGGCTAACAGGTTTCTGCCCACGAACGGCACCTTACTGCGGTGTCGCACGCGGTGTGGCAACCTTCGCCATCTCTTGGTTGTGAGCGCGACATGGACTCTGAAAACCACTCACCCGCGTAGGTAGTCCAGTTGAGCCCGCACGCTCCATTCGGCGGCGTCCCAAAGCTTTTCGTCGACGTCGGTGTATACGTGTTCGACGATCTGTCGCGCGCTTGCGTCGTCACCGAGCGCACGGAGCGCGTCACGCACCTGATCCAACCGCTCCTCGCGGTGCGTCAAGTACATGGCGCTGACGGCTTCAAGATCGTCGAGGTCCGGGCCGTGACCCGGCAACACCGTTCGACTGCCGAGGCCGTGCAGGCGGCGAAGCGACTCCATGTATTCGCCGAGATTTCCGTCCTCGTTGTCGATGACCGTCGTGCCCCGGCCGAGGACGGTGTCGGCGGTCAGCACAGCGTCGTCGAGCAGAAACGACACCGAGTCGGCGGTGTGCCCCGGTGTGGCCATCACGGTGATGCGCAGGCCCGCCGCGTCGATGACCTCACCCTCGGTGAGCGGACCGCCGAGGCCGCGTAGGAAGCCGCTGCCGACCGAGCGGACCACCGCGCCGGTGCGGTCGACGATCTTGTCGATGCCGCCGGTGTGGTCGTCGTGCCTGTGGCTGATCAGCACGAGCGGGATCTTGCCGAGCTCGGCGATCCGCGCGATGTGCTCGTCGTCCTCCGGTCCAGGGTCGACGACCACCATCTCGTCGCTGCCAGGGCCGCGTAGCACCCAGGTGTTGGTGCCGTCCAGCGTCATCAAGCCGGGGTTGTTGCACAACAGTACCGATGCGGTATCGGTGACCGGACGCAACAGCCCGTACGCCGGGTGCGTCAACGCTGTCACACGACCTCGACGATGATCTCGACTTCCACCGGTGAATCGAGCGGCAGTTCCGAGACCCCCACCGCGGAACGGGCGTGCTTGCCTGCGTCGCCGAACACCTCACCGAGAAACTGCGAGGCCCCGTTGATGACGCCTGGCTGACCGTGGAATCCCGGCGCGGATGCCACGAACCCGACGACCTTGACCACCCGGGTGACGCTGTCGATGCCGACCAGCGAATGCACGGCAGCCAGCGCGTTGAGCGCGCATGTGCGGGCCAGCTCCTTGCCCTCTTCGGGGCTCACCTCGGCGCCCACCTTGCCGGTCTGCTCCAACTTTCCCGCCTGCATCGGCAGCTGGCCCGCGGTGTAAACCAGGTTTCCCGTGCGCACCGCAGGCACGTAGGCGGCCAGCGGCGGGACGACGTCGGGCAACTCGATGCCCAGCTCGGCCAGCCGGTCCGAGGCGCTCATTTCGGACGCTTCAGATACGCGACATGCTGCTCGCCGGTCGGGCCGGGCAGCACGGAAACCAGTTCCCAGCCGTCCTCACCCCACTGGTCGAGGATCTGTTTCGTTGCGTGCGTCAACAGCGGGACCGTGGCGTATTCCCAACGGGTCGGTTCGCTCATGTGGCTGAGCTTATCGGGCGGCTGTGCCGGCTTGGCTAGCATGCAGGGGTGGCTACCTCAGCGAACAGCGGTAGACCGGTCGGCTGGCCGTCACGCCTGACCAAGGCGCGTCTGCACTTCGTCACCGGCAAGGGCGGCACCGGCAAGTCGACCGTCGCGGCCTCTCTGGCGCTCGCCCTGGCCGCCGGTGGCCGCAAGGTGTTGTTGGTGGAGGTCGAAGGGCGCCAAGGCATTGCGCAGCTCTTCGACGTGCCGCCGCTGCCGTACGCGGAGGTCAAGATCGCCACCGCAGATGGTGGCGGTCAGGTCAACGCGTTGGCGATCGATACGGAGGCGGCGTTCCTCGAATACCTCGACATGTTCTACAACCTCGCGCTGGCCGGACGCGCGATGCGCCGCATCGGCGCAGTCGAGTTCGCGACGACGATCGCGCCGGGCCTGCGCGACGTGCTGCTGACCGGCAAGATCCGCGAGATCGTCACCCGCGCCGAGAAGGGCAAGCAACCGGCCTACGACGCCATCGTGGTGGACTCCCCGCCGACGGGCCGCATCGCGCGGTTCCTCGACGTCACCAAGGCCGTATCGGACCTCGCGAAGGGCGGCCCGGTGCACTCGCAGGCCGAAAGCGTGGTCAAGGTGTTGCATTCCGACCTCACCGCCATCCATCTCGTCACCCTGCTGGAGGCGCTGCCGATCCAGGAGACGCTCGAAGCAATCGAGGAACTGCGGGAACTGGGCCTGCCGATCGGCAGCGTGATCGTCAACCGCAACATCCCTGCCTATCTGTCCGCCGACGACCTCGCCAAGGCCGCGGAAGGCGACATCGATGCCGATGCCGTGCGCACGGGGCTCGGGAGCGTCGGAATCACTCTGTCCGACAGTGACTTTGCCGGTCTGCTGACCGAGACGATCCAACACGCGACGCGCATCAAGGCGCGCGCCGAAAGCGCCGAGCAACTCGACGAGCTGGACGTGTCGCGGCTGGAGTTGCCGCAGATTCCCGACGGAGTCGACCTCGGCAGCCTTTACGAACTCGCCGAAGAGCTAGCCCACCAGGGCGTCCGATGAGCACCACACCGCCGGCCCTCGACATGGGCTCGATCCTGACCGATACCTCCAACCGCGTCGTGGTGTGCTGCGGCGCGGGCGGGGTCGGCAAGACCACCACTGCGGCGGCAATGGCATTGCGGGCGGCCGAATATGGCCGCACCGTCGTCGTGCTGACCATCGACCCCGCCAAGCGGCTTGCCCAGGCGCTGGGGATCAAGGACCTCGGTAACACGCCGCAGCGGGTACCGCTTGCGCCCGAGGTTAGCGGTGAGCTGCACGCAATGATGCTCGACATGCGCCGCACCTTCGACGAAATGGTGATCCAGTACTCCGGACACGACCGGGCCGACGCGATTCTGGACAACCAGTTCTACCAGACCGTGGCCACCTCGCTGGCCGGCACACAGGAGTACATGGCGATGGAGAAGCTGGGTCAGCTTCTCGCCCAAGACAAGTGGGATCTGATCGTCGTCGACACCCCGCCGTCGCGCAATGCCCTCGACTTCCTGGACGCGCCACAACGGTTGGGCAGCTTCATGGATAGCCGACTGTGGCGGCTGCTGCTGGCGCCCGGTCGGGGCATCGGCCGACTGGTGACCGGCGCGGTGGGCTTGGCCATGAAGGCGTTGTCCACCGTGCTGGGTTCGCAGATGCTTTCCGACGCAGCAGCTTTCGTGCAGTCGCTGGACGCGACGTTCGGCGGGTTCCGGGAGAAGGCCGACCGCACCTACGAGCTTCTCAAGCGGCGCGGCACCCAGTTCGTCGTCGTGTCGGCCGCAGAACCCGATGCGCTGAGGGAAGCGTCGTTCTTCATCGACCGACTCTCCCAGGAGCACATGCCGTTGGCGGGGCTGATCCTCAACCGCACGCACCCGACGTTGAGCGACCTGCACGCCGACAAGGCCGACGAAGCGGCAGAGGAACTGGAGAAGAAGGATCCCGACGTGTTGGCGGCGGCGGTGCTACGCATCCACGCCGACCGGGCAATGACGGCCAAGCGGGAGATCCGGCTGCTATCGCGGTTCACCGGCGCCAACCCGCACGTGGCGATAGTGGGCGTGCCGTCGTTGCCGTTCGACGTGTCGGATTTGGAGGCGCTGCGCGCCATCGCCGATCAGATCACCGGCGAGGCGGCCGCGGCGTAGCGGCGGATCAAGCCGAAGCGGCGTGGTCCACTAAACCGCGCTGCGGTGTTTGCGCTGGGCGGCAAAGAACTCGGCCCAGGAAACGACCTCGGGGTGCTGCTTGAGAAGGGCGCGGCGCTGGCGTTCGGTCATGCCGCCCCAGACACCGAATTCGACGCGGTTGTCGAGGGCATCGGCGCCACATTCGAGAATCACCGGACAGTGACGGCAGATGACGGCGGCTTTGCGCTGCGCTGCGCCGCGTACGAAGAGTTCATCGGGATCGGCCTGACGGCAACGGGCTTGGGATACCCAAGCGATACGGGCCTCGGCTTCTGCGCCCTGGACAAAGACGTGGGCTGACGAATTCGGGGTTGTCCTGCGAGCGGCGGGCCTTGTACCTGACACCAGCGATCCCTTCGTTCCAGCCGCCCGGCTAGCCCAGCGACGGCTCAGTCCTCCGGTGTAGAACGCTGATGCGATCTACGCCACAGTGCGCGGTTCGAGTGTGACCTGCATCGCACTGTCTGCCAAACGTAGGTGGTCACGGCGGTTGTGCGCAATAGGTGAAACCCTACTTTTTTGGGACGACCGTGCCGTCAGAGTGCAAAATTGACGCAACAGCAGGTAGGCGTGTCCAGCGAACCCGGCAATCGGCCGACCGAAGCTGACATTTTGCGACCTGAATAGCCTAGTTACTCTGTACGCATGCCGGAGGAGCCGCCGACCCGACCGCCGACTGAGCCTCCTAGGACAGTCACGGTTATCAAGCTCGCCTGGTGCTGCCTATTGGCCAGCGTGGTCGCCGCCGCCCTGATGTTTCCCGTGGTAGGCGGGTTCGGGTTGTTGTCCAACCGTGCCTCGGACGTGGTGGCCAACGGTTCGGCGCAACTCGTCGAGGGTGAGGTGCCGCAGGTGTCGACGATGGTCGACGCCAAGGGAAATATCATCGCCTGGCTCTATTCGCAGCGCCGATTCGAGGTGCCCAGCGACCAGATCGCAAACACCATGAAGCTGGCGATCGTCTCGATCGAGGACAAGCGGTTTGCCGAGCACAACGGCGTGGACTGGCAGGGCACGCTGACCGGCCTATCCGGCTATCTGTCCGGAAACCTCGACACCCGCGGCGGCTCGACCCTCGAACAGCAGTACGTGAAGAACTACCAGCTGCTGGTGATCGCGCAGACCGACGCCGAGAAACGCGCCGCCATCGAGACGACGCCCGCACGCAAGCTGCGCGAGATCCGCATGGCGCTGACTCTGGACAAGACGTTCACCAAGCCGGAGATCCTGACCCGTTACCTCAACCTGGTGTCGTTCGGCAACGGCGCGTTCGGCATCCAGGACGCGGCGCAGACCTATTTCGGAATCAACGCCTCAGAGTTGAACTGGCAGCAGGCCGCGCTGCTGGCAGGCCTGGTGCAGTCGACAAGCACGCTGAACCCCTATACCAACCCCGACGGTGCGCTGGCACGCCGAAACCTGGTGCTAGACACCATGATCGATAATCTGCCCGAGCACGCCGACGAGCTGCGCGCGGCGAAGGAGCAGCCACTGGGCATCCTGCCGCAGCCGAACGAGCTGCCCCGCGGCTGCATCGCCGCGGGCGATCGCGCGTTCTTCTGCGACTACGCGCTCGAGTACCTTGCGCGCGCAGGCATCAGCAAGGAGCAGGTCGCCAAGGGCGGCTACCTGATCAAGACGACGCTGGATCCCGACGTGCAGATCCCGTTGAAGTCTGCGATCGACGGCATCGCCAGCCCCGACCTCCAGGGCGTCGCGAGCGTGATGAGCGTGATCAAGCCCGGCAAGGAGTCGCACCCGGTACTGGCGATGGCCAGCAACCGCACTTACGGCTTGAACACCGACGCCGGTGAGACCATGCAGCCGCAGCCGTTCTCGCTCGTCGGCGATGGCGCAGGGTCGACATTCAAGATCTTCACCACCGCCGCTGCCTTGGAAATGGGCATGGGCATCAACGCGACGCTGGACGTGCCTGGTCAGTTTCAGGCCAAGGGTCTGGGCAGCAGCGATACGCCGGGCTGCCCGAAGGAGACCTGGTGCGTGAAGAACGCCGGTGGCTACCGCGGGTCGATGAACGTGACCGACGCACTGGCCACCTCGCCGAACACCGCGTTCGCCAAGCTGATTACCCAGGTCGGGGTGCAGCGGTCCGTGGACATGGCGGTCAGGCTGGGCATGCGGTCGTACGCACTGCCCGGCACCGCCCGCGACTACGACCCGCAGAGCAACGAGAGCCTGGCCGACTTCATCAAGCGGCAGAACCTGGGTTCGTTCACGCTGGGCCCGTTCGAGATCAACCCGCTGGAGTTCGCCAACGTGGCCGCCACGCTCGCCTCCGGCGGCGTGTGGTGCCCGCCGAACCCGATCGACAAGGTGTACGACCGCCACGGCAAGGACGTCGCGGTCACCACCGAAACGTGCGAACAGGTGGTGCCGGACGGCCTGGCCAACACGCTGGCGAATGCGATGAGCAAGGACGACCAGGGCGGGGGTACCGCCGCCGGGTCGGCGGGCGCGGCGGGGTGGGACCTCCCGATGTCGGGCAAGACCGGCACCACCGAGGCGCACCGCTCGTCGGCGTTCCTCGGGTTCACGAACACGTTGGCCGGCGCCAGCTACATCTACGACGACTCCACGACGCCGGGCGATCTGTGCTCGTTCCCGCTGCGGCAGTGCGGTTCAGGCAACCTGTTCGGCGGCAACGAGCCCGCCCGCACCTGGTTCACCGCGATGAAGCCGATCGCCAACAACTATGGCCCCGTCGCGCTGCCGCCCACCGACCCGCGCTACGTCGACGGCGCCCCCGGCTCCAGGGTGCCGAACGTGTCCGGTCTGACGCAGGACACCGCGCGCCAGCGGCTCAAGGAAGCGGGATTCCAGGTCGCCGACCAGGCCACCCCCGTCAACAGCGGCGCGTCGTACGGCACTGTCGTCGGAACCTCCCCGTCCGGTCAGACGGTGCCCGGCTCGATCATCACGATCCAGATCTCCAACGGCATCCCACCAGCACCGCCTCCGCCGCCGCCCGGTGCCATCCCCGGGTTGCCCGGTGGGCCGTTGCCGGAGATCGGCTCGACGGTCGTCGAGATCCCAGGGCTGCCACCGATCACCGTGCCGGTGCTCGGCCCACCACCGCCACCACCGCCGCCACCGCCGTGATAATCAGGCTGTGGGCACGCTGCGCCTGTGGAAGTCAGTGTCTTCGGGCGACTGGCAGTAGGCTCTTTGCATGCCTGCCCCTGCCACGGTCCTGAAGAACACTGCCGCCGTAGCCGTCGGTTCGGTGGTTGCCGGGATCGGATACGCGTCGCTGATCGAGCGCAATGCGTTCGTGCTGCGCGAGGTGACCATGCCGGTGCTGTCACCCGGGTCGTCGCCGCTGAAGGTGCTGCACATCAGCGATATCCACATGCTGCCCAAGCAGCGGCGCAAGCAGGCGTGGTTGCGTGAGCTGGCCGGCTGGGAGCCCGACCTGGTCGTCAACACAGGCGACAACCTGGCCCACCCGAAGGCCGTACCGGCAGTGGTCCAGACGCTGGGCGACCTGCTTTCGGTGCCGGGCGTGTTCGTCTTCGGCAGCAACGACTACTTCGGGCCGCGGCTGAAGAACCCGGCAAACTACTTGACCAATCGCGGGCATCGCGTGCACGGCGAGCCGCTGCCGTGGCAGGACCTGCGAGCGGCGTTCACCGAGCGCGGCTGGCTCGACATGACGCACACCAAGCGCGAGCTCGAGGTGGCGGGCCTGCGGATCGCGGTGGCCGGGGTCGACGACCCGCACCTGTCCCGGGACCGTTACGACACCATCGCCGGACCCGCCAGCCCAGCCGCGAACCTGACGCTCGGCCTGACGCATTCACCCGAGCCACGGGTGCTGGATCGCTTCGCGGCCGACGGCTACCAGCTGGTGATGGCCGGCCACACCCATGGCGGCCAGCTCTGTCTGCCGTTCTACGGCGCGATCGTCACCAACTGCGACCTGGACCGGTCCCGCGCCAAAGGCGCATCGCGGTGGGGCGCACGCACGCAGCTGTACGTCTCGGCGGGCATCGGCACGTCGCCATTCGCGCCGGTGCGATTCTGCTGCAGGCCCGAGGCCACTCTGCTGACGCTGGTAGCGACCCCCATCGGCGGCCGTGACAGCGGGACACGGGCGGAGTCCCACCCGACCGTATCGGCACGGTGACCGACAAGGCCGCGACAGCCGCTCGCAGCCAGCCACGGTCGTGGGTGGACAACGCAGTCCGGTTGATCGAGGCCGACGCCCGGCGCAGCGCCGACACCCACCTGCTGCGGTATCCGCTGCCCGCGGCATGGTGTGACGGTTGCGATGTGCAGCTCTACCTCAAGGACGAGACCACACACATCACCGGCAGCCTCAAACACCGGCTCGCGCGGTCGTTGTTCCTCTACGCGCTGTGCAACGGGTGGATTGGCGAGGGCACCACCGTCATCGAGGCGTCGTCCGGATCGACGGCCGTTTCGGAGGCCTACTTCGCGGCGCTGCTGGGCCTGCCGTTCATCGCGGTGATGACCTCATCGACCAGCGCCGCCAAGATCGCGTTGATCGAATCTCAAGGCGGCCGTTGCCATTTCGTCGCCGAGGCGTCGCAGGTGTACGCGGAGGCGGAACGGCTGGCGGAGGCGACTGGCGGCCATTATCTGGATCAGTTCACCAACGCGGAGCGCGCGACCGACTGGCGCGGCAACAACAACATCGCGGAGTCGATCTTCGACCAGATGCATGAAGAGGCGCATCCGATTCCGGACTGGATCGTGGTCGGCGCGGGTACCGGCGGCACCAGCGCCACCATCGGCAGGTTCATCCGGTACCGGCGCTACCCGACCCGGTTGTGTGTCGTCGACCCGGAGAACTCGGCGTTCTTCCCGTCCTATGCGCAGGGTCGCCGCGACGTCGTGACGGGGATGTCGTCGCGGATCGAAGGCATCGGGCGGCCGAGGGTGGAGCCGTCATTCCTGCCGGACGTGGTTGACCGCATGGTCTCGGTGCCCGACGCGGCGTCGATAGCGGCGGCGCAACATGTCAGCGCGGTGCTTGGCCGACGAGTCGGGCCATCAACGGGCACCAATTTGTGGGGAGCGTTCGGCGTGCTGGCAGAGATGATCGAAGAGGGACGCAGCGGGTCGGTGGTGACGCTGCTCGCCGACAGTGGCGACCGCTACGCGGACACCTACTTCTGCGACGAGTGGCTGACCAGCCAGGGGCTCGACCCGTCGGCGTCGGCCGAGGCGTTGGTGGAGTTCGAGCGGTCGGGGCGCTGGTCCTGATCGTCGGATCCGCCGGTGAGTGGCCCATCGGAGGTCAGAAACAGCCACAACGCGGCCAGGGCGAAGAATCCCAGGTAGATGGAGGCTCCAAGCCCAGTCATTTCGTGCCTCGATTCTCAATTACTCGGCAACTGCCGTCAGTGTGCATAACGCCACCGACAAGTCACATCCATCCCCGGGCGTGTCGTGATCTACGCCTCTGAGCGGACGCGGATGTGTCCCAGCCGCTACTACGTTGCGGGTATGGATGGTCTTCGGCAGGCGCTGCGGCGGCCCGCCGTGTGGCTCGTTCCGCCGGTAGTGCTGGCCATCCAGCTGCTGGGCAGCCTCGGACCGCGGCACCGCGCAGGCCATGTCTTGTATTTGGCGCCGCTGAACTGGTTCGGCTACCTCCTGCTGGTTGCCGGGCCGGTTGTGCTACTGCTGCGGACGGTGTACCCGTATGCGGTGCTGCTGACGGTCGTGGCGATCACGGTCGTCTACACGTCGGCAGGCTTCGGCTACGGCTCGATATTCGTCTCACTGATTGTCGCGTTTCTGACGGCGGCGGCACGCGGGTCGCGGTGGCTTACGTATCCGCTGCCGATGCTCGGGTGGGTGGCGGTGGTGTGGCTGGTTCCGCTGATCCGCGGCGAGGATCCGCCGCCGGCCGTCGTCAGCACAGGCATCGCGGCGTGGCTGCTGGTGCTGCTGGCCGCGGCAGAGGGTATCCGGCAGCGCCGCGCAGTGCTCGACGCGAGGCGTCAGCGCAAGGCCGCGATGGCTCGCGAGTCACGGCTCGAGCAGGAGCGTCAGGCCTCGGAGGCGCGGCTGTCCATCGCCCGCGAGCTGCACGACGTGCTCGCACACAGCCTGTCGATGATCAACGTGCAATCCTCGGTGGCGCTCGAGCTGCTCGACGATCAACCGGAGCGTGCAGGACCGGCGCTGGCGGCCATCAAAGATGCCAGCAGACAGGCGATTTCGGATGTGCATTCGCTCGTGACGGCCTTGCGTGCCGACGCCGGACAACCCACCGCGCCAACGCCAGGCATCGCCGATCTGGATACCCTGGTCGGCACGGCCCGGGCGACGGGGCTGACCGTGACGACGGCGGTGCAAGGCGAGTCGCGACCGCTACCGACGGTGATCGACGTCGCCGCCGCTCGCATCGTGCAGGAGTCGCTGACGAACGTGGTGCGGCACTCGACGGCCCGAAACGCAACAGTGACAGTGAGTTACAGTGCCGAACTGCTCACCCTGGCCGTCGAGAACGACGGGCGGCCACTGAACGCAGGCCCGTCGTCCGGCGGCAGCGGCATCACCGGGATGCGAGAACGCGCGAGGGCTCTGGGCGGAGATCTGTCGGTGCGACGGCATCCCGGCGGCGGGTTCGGCGTGCGAGCCACCCTGCCCATCGAAAGTAACGCCGCCTCATGACAATTCGCGTTCTCGTCGCCGACGACCAGGCGCTGGTGCGGGCCGGATTCGTCGCGCTGCTCGATGCGCAGGACGGTATCACCGTGGTCGCCGAGGCCGACACAGGTACCGCAGCGCTGGCGGCCGCCCGCGAGCTGCGCCCGGACGTAGTGCTGATGGATATCCGGATGCCCGAAATGGATGGATTGGCCGCGACGCGGGCGATCGCCGCCGACCCTGCGCTTGCAGAGGTCCGGGTCGTGGTGTTGACGACGTTCGAGCTCGACGAGTACGTGTTCGAGGCGATGCGCACGGGTGCGAGCGGGTTCCTGGTCAAGCACACCGAACCCGCCGAGCTGGTGCGCGCGGTACGCGTCGTCGCCGACGGCGAGGCTCTGCTGTCGCCGTCCGTGACCCGCAGGCTGGTGTCGGAGTTCGCCGCCCGCACCAAGCAGTCGGCGGGACCGTCGCCGGCACTGGCGGAGCTGACCTCGCGGGAACGCGAAGTGATGGCGCTGGTCGCCGAGGGGCTGACGAACGCCGAGATCGGCGAACGGCTGTTCATGAGCCCCGCCACGGCCCGCACGCATGTGAGCCGGATCCTGACCAAGTTGGGCGCACGGGACCGCACGCAGCTGGTCGTCATGGCTTACGAAAGCGGGCTGGTACGCCCCGGATGGCGGAGCTGATACGCACGACGGCGTATCGACATTGACGACTGAAGGCCGATGCGGCGAGCGTCAGCGATACGCACACTCGAAGACATGACCATCTACGAAATCACTCCCTCCGCAACGACTTTTCTTGCCGACGAGTACGAGCGCTGGGGCCATCACGCATGGTCGCCGTGGTTCCTGGTCGCCCGCCTGGTGTTCCTGGCGCTGGTGATCGCTGCCATCTGGCTCATCGTGCGGGCCCGGCGCGGCGTCCACGGCATCCGCACGCTGCGCGACGCGTACGCCAAGGGCGAGGTCAACGAGGCCGAATACCGCGAACGGCTGGCCGTGCTGAAGGAAACCCGCCGCTAGTGACCCCGCTCACCCCGCGTGGGCTCCGATATGCGTTTGGCTTCACCGGCCTTCGGTGCGATACGCTGTCGTGGCTTCACGCGGGGTGTGGCGCAGCTTGGTAGCGCGCTTCGTTCGGGACGAAGAGGTCGTGGGTTCGAATCCCGCCACCCCGACTCGCGTCATCGCAGGTCAGAGGCTCTGACTGGTCGTTCTGGTCGGGGCCTTCTTGCGTTCCAGTCCGCAGCTGGTCCGCAGCAGATTTCAGCGACTCGCGTCCGAGCGTCGTCCAGGCAGCCGAAACCAGCTCCAGGTCGTCCGGGAACAGGTCCGCGTAGGTGTCCAGCGTCAGCACCGCCGAAGCGTGTCCCAGCATGGTCTGGACGGCCTTAACGTTCGCGCCGGCGCTGATCGCCAGTGACGCGGCGGTGTGGCGTAGGTCGTGGGGCGTGACGGTCGGGAAACTCTGGGTCTCTTGTTCACTCAGCTCGCTCGACGGCCACGGCTTGAAGACCCGGGGCCGCCAGGTCGACACCCGCACCACCGCCGCCTCCGGCGACGTGAACACTAGATCGTCGCGAGCCTTGCCGACCATCAAGGCGGCCGAGTCGTCGGCGAGGAAAGCCGGGAACGGCACCGAGCGACGCTCGTGCGACTTCGGGGTGGACCACACCAGCTGGCCGCCGCACTTCTGCCACGGCTTGGCGGACGTGCACCCGGCGGCGCAGCATGTCGAAGGACTCGAACTCGCAGCGCCGCCATCTCGCCCCAGCGCAGCCCGGTATAGGCCAGGAACCGAACGACCGTGGCGTAGTCTCGACTTCCTGCGGCCAGTGCCTCCACCTGTTGGTGCGTCAGATAACCGCGCGGCCGATGCTTGCCGCGTGGCACCTTGACGCCCGCGCACGGGTTGCGCGGAATCCGCCGGTCCTCGACGGCCATCGCCAGCACCTGACGGAGAACGCTGACAGCGTTCTCGATCGTCGCTAGCTCCGGTACCTGACTCCACGAGCTTCTGCACCCAGGCCTTCACAGCTGTGGTCTGCACGTCCGCTGCCGCGACGGTACCCCATCGGGGTTCTACGTAGGCTGGCCACGTATATCCGCGCGTGGATGCTGTTGTCTCCTTCAAATGACCCTGTGTACCAACCCATTTCGCATGAAGCTCAGCGACGGTGATCTGGCCGGCCTTCGGCGCCACGTACGTGCCCGTGACCCGGCTTGCTGTGATCTCGTCCAGCCACGCCTGCGCGTCGACGCGCCGATCGAACGAGCGGCTGTTCTCACGGCCTTCGTCATCGACATACCGCGCTAACCACCGACGTCCCTTCCCTGCCCGCGCCGTCGGACTGCCGTCTGCCCGGCGCCAGCGGTCCTCGACGCCGCCGCGCCGATTACGCCTCTGCATCGCTTCCATGCTCGGAGCGCTCGTCAACGACAGTTCCAGGCGGGTCATCTCCTATAAACATGTCTTCGACAGCGGCGCTGACGGTCTGCTGCAGCAGCTTCAGAAGTCGGTCCTCCGCATCGGGCACCTCGATCGCAGGACTTGCCGACGTTATTGCCTGCAATTGCTGCACGAGGAATGTTTGGGCATCTCGCGTCTCGTCGAGACCGCGGAGGCGACACAGCTCTTCAACTAACTCGGGATGCATCTGAAGGAAGGCCTCGGCACTTCGGACATTGAGCGCCATTTCCGCGAACGCAGTGCGGCCGGCATTGACCTTGATCTCCGCGTTCTTGAGAAGTTCAAGAGCTATGGCCAGCGGGTCAGCCCCGGCAGGTTTCATCAACTCTTGCAAGTCGACGCCCAGGCACTCTGCGGCGACTGCTGCCTCTTGCAGCTTGATAACTCGGGACCCAAGTTCGATGCGTGTGACCGCCGACGGGTCAAGTTTGAGCCCTCGCGAGTCAAGCTCTTCGGCCAGACGCCGCTGACTCCAGCCCTTTCGCGTTCGTGCCTGACGCAGGTTCTGCCCGAACAATCGGCTAAAGGCCTCCTCCTCAGCCGCGGTGTAGTCCTGCATAAATCACAGTTTAGTGCTTGACGCGCATCAAGCCAAAGTGAGACGGTTGGATCATGTTGATTCAGCATGATGATGCGAAAGGAGCATCAATGGAGTTGATGTTGGCCAGTCAGGTTTCAAAGCTGACGGGTGTCCCGTGGGAACGCTCCGCTACTGGCGACACGCTAACCTAGGCCCAGCGAGCTTCACGCTTGGGCGTCGAGTCGTTTACAGACGCGTTGAAGTCGAGCGTTGGATCGCCGAACAGGAAGCCGCCACCCGGCGAGGAGGAGGCGACGCAGCTTGACCCACAGAAAGAGAGACCTCGGGTGCGATCCGAGGTCTCTCACACCGCCCACCTGAGCAGATGGAATGTTCCATGCAATAGCTGACGATGCGGCTGCGCCACAACGAAAATCGGCTGCAGCACGCTTGGTCGAGATGGCCCGCGAGCGCTACTGCTTGGGTGCACGGACGAGGGAGAACCATTTGGCGCCACCAAAGCGCTCCCCCACCTCGCCATGCTCCTCCGCGGCGGGCGCGCTGGACTTCGCGCCGACCTAGCGGCGCGGTACTTCTCCGGAAACGGGAAATGCAGCGAGCGGCCAGTCATTGACAGATGCCACCTCAATTCTCGAAGGGCTTGCAGCCCGTCAGACGCCTGAACGCCTATTTCTTCGCGTGGCCGAGGAATCCAAGACCATCTACATCGACACCGGCCGACTAGATGGGCAGGTAATCCGAGTGGTCGACGGTCATTGGTCGCTGATTCCGTCTGCGCCAGTGCGGTTTTTGCGCACAAAGCTGACGGGCGAGAGCGCCTTGCCGGCTACCGAAGGAGATCTGAACTTGCTATGGAACTTCATCAACGTTGCCGATGAGGATCGACCCGTTCTGCTCGCAGTGATGGTGGCCGCTCTTGTGCAATGTGACGCCCCACACCCCGTACTTGCGTTGTTCGCCGAGCAGGGTAGCGCCAAGAGCACCACGACACGAATGATCGTGGATCTCATTGACCCGTCGCCCGTTCCGCTTCGGCAAGCGCCGCGTGATGCGGAATCGTGGGTAACAGCCGCGGCCGGTTCCTGGGTTGTGGCACTCGATAACCTCTCGGGCATTCCGCCGTGGCTGTCAGATTCGCTGTGCCGAGCCGTCACCGGCGACGGAAGCGTGAAGCGTGCGCTGTACACCGACGCGGGTCTGTCCATCGTCAGTTTCCGGCGATGCGTAATCGTAAACGGCATCGACGTCGGTGCCGTGCGGCCAGATCTCGGCGAGCGCTTGGCCGTTGTTGATCTCAAGCGCATCGACCGCCGCTTGCGGCGCACGGAATCTCAAATCTTCGACGATTGGCGCGACGCTCGTCGGACAATCTGGACCGGCCTACTCGATCTGGCTGCGGCAGTTCACAACCGATTAGATACGACGCGTGTCGGCTTCACACCACGCATGGCCGACTTTGCACGGGTTCTGGCTGCCGTCGACGCCGAACTCGGCAACCGAACGGCCTAGCGAGGTACATGTCCCGAGCGAGTCAGCTATCCGAGGACAGCCTGCAGTCAGACCCATTCATCGAGTCGCTGCGGGACGTATGCACAGAGCCCATCGTCGGCAAGACTGGTTCGGAACTCCTGTCGATCGTGACGACGTGTTCAGAGATTGGCCGCCCTCCGAAAGGCTGGCCAAGAAACGGTCGTGACGTCACGGCAGCGCTCAAGCGGAACGCCACCGCACTGCGGGACCTCGGGCTGGCAGATCGAAGATGACGGCGCACGCAACCATCGCAACGTTCTGCTCTGGACGATCCAACCGCCTACGTCTGAAGATCGAATCACGATTCGTCCCTCGCAATCCTCGCAATCCTCGGCGATGTTGGCGGGGTAGCCAAAGCGGCGCGAGTCACTAGCGAGGACGACGTCGCGTTTCGGCGTCTCCCGTCACGGAATGCAAGTATCGAGCGCCGCAACAACCTCGCTAAACGCGCGGTCGCCTGACGACGCAGGCGAGGGTGCGAGCGACGCGAGGACTCTGCCGCAGGCTTGTCAGGGCTCAACACAGAAGCCAACCTCGCGATCGTGCTTATCCGAACGCGGGCGAGGGCAGTACGCCAGTTCCGGTTTGAGACGCCCGATCGCACGGGAACGCTCACCGGCAGTTCAGCAGTTTTGCATGGTGTCGCGGTCGTCGGAGTCGAGGCATCAGCCGTACCGCTGTGACACCACCACGGGTCCCGACTAGATGAGTAATTCCAAGGGGTCAGTGGTCGTAGGCGGTTAGCGATCGCAGCGTGGGCTGGCCGAGTTGGTCGTTGTGCCAGATCGCGGCGGTGAGGGCGAGGATGCGTTGCAGTACTCGCGATGTGACGCCCGCGATCGTCCTCCCGCCGTGGCGTTCGAGGTCGAGTTGGGTCTTGAGCGTGTTATTGATCGACTCGATGACCTGCCGAAACGGTTTGAAGTACCGGTGGCCCGGCCGTGGTTTCTCGCCCTTGCGCGCAGGCCGCAGCAGCTCGACTTCGGCGTCGGCGAGTGCTCCTTCGAATGCCTTGCCGTAGTAGTTCTTGTCCGCCATCAACTTCTGATTCGGGTGGGCGGCCACCAGATTCGGGTCGGCGTCGAGCATGCCGAGCAGGACCTCGCGTTCGTCGGCCTTGGCGCCGGCCAGCGCGAACGCCACCGGCAGACCCGACAGCGTGCACACCAGATGCAGGCGCAGCCCCCAAAAGAAGCGCGAATGCGAAGCGCAGTAGCCGTACTCGGCCCACCCGGCCAGATCCGACCGTTTCGCCGTCTCTCGCGAGCGCCCACACTCGACCGGGGTCGAGTCGACCACCCACACGTCATCGCTGACGCTGCTGGTCCGTGCGACCAGGTGCGCGATCACCGCCCGCAGCGTGCCGATCGCCGCGCGGATCCTCTTGTTGTAACCCGATTGTGTTGGCAGATAAGGAAATAAACCGCGCAGATGAGTGTTCGCGTAGCGCAGGAATCGGGCCTCGGAGGTGAATCCGAGCAACGCCTGCAGCACCACCAGGGTGACCAGCTCGGCGTCAGTCAGCCGCGGAGCGAGCCCGACGCGCGGCCGCAACGGTCGATACTGCGGATTGTCGGCGAGAAAATCATCACTTGTCACGTACAGTCCGGTAGCGAGGGTGTCCAGGTCGGCGTCCACTTCGGCCTCCAGTGCCAGGTTGGGTTAAGCAACGCCAATCCTGGACACCCTCACCCATAAATCACAGCAGACACACCAGTAACACCCCTTGGAATTACTCATCTAGT
>CAVOSY010000015.1:0-125047 GCA_963698965.1 uncultured Actinomycetota bacterium | reverse complement strand
CCGGTGCCCACCGGCGACGGTTGAGGACGACCACCGGTGATGATCGTCCCGATGGAGGACACCGTCGTGTTGACTGTGGTCGTCGCGGCGGCGCTGTCGGGCAGGACCACGATGGTGTCGCCGATGGCCCGGGTGTCGTGTTGGTTGACGAAGAGCTGCAACACCGTCTGATCCGCCGGGGTTGGTGGTTGACGATCGGGTCGCGAACGTGTCTGTGCCGGTGTTGATGTCGCCGGGCTCGATCAGCAGCCCGGCGATAGTCGGGCGCTACCCGGCCCGCCGGCGTTGACTGCGGCGGGCTGGACAACGCGATTGACGTGTCGGGCGATTCAGCCGACGAGGTGGAACTCGTCGCGGTGCAGCCGGTGGCCGTGGCCGCGGCGGCCACCAGGAGTGTGGCTATCGCGAATCCGAAGTTGTGCGATCGCGTCGGCACTGGCCTGGCCCAATCCTTTCATGGCAGTGCCAGTCGGCGATGGCTGCACGGCGGAAGAGCAATATACTGGACATCGTGTCCATAAATGATGGTACACAGGGTGCCACCGCAAACCAAACGGTGCAGCCGGGGCGCAGGGGCAGACCCCGCAGCGCGCGGGTGCGGGCCGCGGTGGTGCGCGCCGCCGCGCAATTGAGCGCGACCGGTGGGCCGGCCGCCGCGACCGTGGATGCCATCGCCAAGCGGGCGGCCGTCAGCCGCACCACGATCTACAAATGGTGGCCCTCGTCGGCGGCCATCGTGCTCGAAGGGCTGCTCGACTCGGTAGGCGACCCGATCATCGCGCCACCGGGCAGCAGTTCCAAGGAGGCGCTCGAGCACCACCTGCGCGCACTGAACGCCATCCTCACCGACACCACTACCGGGCCGCTGCTCCGCGACGTGGTCGCGGCGTCGGCCTCCGACCCCGCGATGGCCCGCGCCGTGCTTGATCAATGGCTGCACCCCCGTCGCGCGGCGCTGGCCGCCATCGTGCGCCAGGCGGTCGCTGCGGGTGAGACCCGCGCTGGCACCGACATTGACGTGATTATTGACGCGCTGGTCTCGCCGCCCTACTACCGCCTGTTGTTCGCGCTATCGCCGCTGGATGACGCGGCGCTGCACGACCTGCTCGAGACCGTCTGGCGCGGCTGCCGGCGATCGGATACGCGGCCGTCGACGGCGCACGCCGCGGCGGCGGCGCGGTCCATCAGAGCTTCCAGTGATCATCGAGCCCCGACAAAGCCGCGATTGAAAAAGAAGACATGAGACCTTGAAAGCGTTTTATCGCAGAGCACGATTCAGTACCGAACAGAGACCACGATCGCCAACGGAGCTTTCCGTGCAGCAGATGAGCGCCGAAGGCCAACCAGTGGCGTATGCGTCCGCCACCGACGCCTACTGACGGTGGTGTGTCCAACCCGGCCTCTCGGCTGCCCGTGCCGCCGACAAACCCACAGCAGTGACGATATCGTCGGTCGCTGAACAGTGGCAGTGGCCATGCCTCGCTGGTTTGCTACTTGATACGGTCGGGTATGTATCGGTAGTTCGGTGGCGAACACTCCGGCAACGTGCAGTGAGGAACGTTCAGCCCGGCAGGGGTATGACAGGTGCGGGCGATACGGCAACGCTGGCCAAGTAAGTTAGACCATTACTATTGGCTCACAGCGTATTTGGCGGCACACGACATGCAGAAAAAAGCCTGTCGTGTGGTCGCGGCGATCATTCTGTGCCTGGGTGCGATCCCGCCCACGCTAATGGCCAGCTCGGTCGGCCCGCAGGGTTTGCCAAATCAGGCTCTCGCCGTGGGTGTCGCGATCTGCTGCCTGGCGATGGGGGCGCTGTGGTTGCGGCAGCGCTGGCCCACCCGAACCGAATCGCAGCTCTGCGTTGTGGTGGGAACCGTGTGCATCGCGCTGGCAGCTCTGATCGCGGCGGATCCGGTGGTCGGGCTGCTGGGGTCCACCACATTCGTCGTCGTGTCCGCCTTCACCGTCTTGTTTCACTCCGGCCGGTTGTTGGCGTTCACCTGGTCGATCGGCGCGGGCACCCTGGGCGTGCTGGCCGTGCGACTGGCCGCCATCGATCCCGCCCTGGCAACCTGCAGTGTCGTCCTCGTCGCGCTGATCAATGTCTTCGTCGCGTTCGCCGGCCGGATGGTCCTGCTGCTCGACACCAAAATCCTCGACGGCGACATCGAGCCGCTCACCGGGCTGCTCAACCGCGACGCGTTCTATGACCGGGTCGACACCTGATCGGGACCCGCAGCCGTGGCGATGACCGCCACCTTGTCGTGATCGTGGTCAATCTCGACGGCTTCTCGCTTCTGACCGCTATGACCGGTGCAGCCGGCGCCCACCGCGCCCGTGTCGCGATCGGTCAACACCTGCGCGAGACCGTCCGACGCGACGCGATCGCGCACGTCGGTGAGGCGGAATTTCTGATCGCCGAGCCGTTCACCACCCCCGATCGATCTGCGCTGGCCGAACGTGTTCGCGGCTGTATCTTCACTGCACCGTTCCGGTTGACCGCCAGCATCGGCGTGGTCAGCACTGCGCTGCGCCCGCTGGCGAACCACCCACCGCCCGACGTCCTCGACGAGCTGCTCAATCTCGCCACCAGCGCCATGTATGAGGCACGCCGAGCCGGTGGTAATCAATATCGCCTCCTGCTGGCCCCACCGCTCACCGTCCTCGACGACCCACACGAAGACAACTGGGTGGCCACCGACGAATCGGCCTAGCGACAGCCGAACCATTGGGGGACGTGGCCGCACACGACGGCTACAAACCACGGGCGATCTTTTCGTCATCAAAGTGGCGGCCGCGGCGGCCGAAGCCGGTTACGACCGCGACGCGGTGGCGGGCCGCCGCATTCACACGCACGCACCTTCGAACGGCTCGCGGCTCAACTCGACAAAGGGCAGGCACTCGACCGGCGATGGACGATCATCGGCCTATTCATCTCGGCTGTTGCTACGTCGCTCAGTTACTGGGCGTGATCCACAGGCACCATCCACACTGTGGATAATGATCATTCGCCAGCACTGGCGCAACAGCACGCTGCACAGCGCTTCTTGTCTGGAGTTAGTTTGCTCATGACCCTACGTTGGTACATAATCCCAAGCGCGCTAGGAAATCACCACACCAACCAGACGAAGCGCAATGACCGCCACAACCGCCACCGTCGTGGACTGCCGCGCCAACACCGCCCAGGCCGCCAAGGACACTCACCCAGCCGCAGGTCGGTGCGCAGCCCATAAGGAGCAACCGGCAAGCCCGGGTGGGCGAGGCACTCAGGATGCCAGGCACAGGGCCGCCGCGTCGTCGACTCGCCGGGCCAGTGGGACATCCGGGCGCACACTCACCGGATGCCATGGCACGAGTTCCGCTCCCCTGCCAAAACCGCGGAAGCCCATGGCCTGACGTCGCCGCTAAATCCTACGACTGGCTGCTTCAGTACGTGTTGGGCCCGTTTTTCAGAGTGCAGTTGTCGTACATCGACGATCGCGAACGCCATCGTGTCGGCCGGGCCGAGATCACCGGCGACGTCTAAAAGGCGGCGTGGCTGCACACGCACTACCGCAACGAGCGCAGCCGCCTCGCCGACCATTGGACCTATCTGCACAAGGCTCGTGACCCACTGCTGCGATGGGCCGGCGACGGCGCGATCACTCGTGCGCCACCGCCGGCCCAGCCCGATGCGGTGATCGTCAGCGATAGTCGATGACGACGCGCCCGTCGATCTGACCCTTTCCATCCGGCAGGACACTTCAGTGATGTCATCGAGGCGCGCACTTTCCACCTTTGGGTTGGGGTCCGGAGTGCCCGCCAAGCGGCGGATTGAGTCTAGGACTAACAGGGTTCAAAAAAGATCCGGAACGGCCAACCCCTTCCGACGAACGATTACCCGGAGTGGTCGGGATTTCGATCGGCCTGCACATCGGCGGGATGTGTTGGAACGGGACCCTACTCGACCCTCACAACCGCCAAATGCCAAGTAGTGACGCCAGTTTCTACCTGGTGTTTCATTGGGCCGACGGCAGCAGGCGGAGCCTGAGGTGCCCGCCTCAGTTTGTTAGTCGGCGACTGCACGCAGCGTTGCTTCGATGTTCTCCCATGGCATTCCGGCCGGGATGACAGCCATGAGCACGTCTGTGACCACTTTCCAGGGCTCGAGGTTGCGACGCACTTCCTCCGGCGTGCCAAAGACCATGAATGCCGCGAGTGCGTCGTTCGCAGACTCGGGGACCGTCGAATTCGTTGGCGTCGGACGCGGATTGGCAGAAATGACGGCCTCGACCGCATCGCCGTAGCCCTGGTCGGCGATGAGCTTGGCGTAGCCTTCCCCCATCGCACAGATGTACCACGCCAGGCAGCTTGCCGCGATGTCTCGCGCACCGGGTCCGGCGACGACGAACGGCCCGGCCGCGACGGTCACGGGTTTGCCTTCGCCACGGGCACTTGCGATCTCGTCACCGCGTGACCGTAGGTTCGGCAGCGTCAGGAACAGCGGATACCAACCGTCGGCCGCTTCAGCGACCACCTGGGTGGTCAGGTCGCCGGTCGCGGCGATCCAGATGGGCAGCTCACGTGTCGGGGTCAATCCTAGGCGCAGCGGGCGGGCACCGGTGACAGCTGTGGTCGCTCGTTGGCCATCGAGCAGGGAACGAACCTGCGTCGCGACATTGCGGAGCTGGTCGGCGGGACGCATGAAGGCGACATCGTGTAGGCCCTCCGTCAGTGCCCGAGTACTCGGGCCCAGGCCCAGGATTGCTCGGCCGCCGCTGATCTCGTGCAGGGTCGCGGCGCCCATCGCGAGCACCGCCGGTGTCCGGCTCCAGACCGAGAGCACCCCGGGAAGGAGCCGGATGCGCTGCGTTCGTGCCGCGATGAACGACAGCATCGCCGTGGAATCGTAGGCCCAGCCCTCGGCGAGCGAAAAGACCTCGTAACCAAGGCTTTCAGCGAGCAGGGCGGTGTCCACGATCACGTCGCGCCTGGTCTCCATCGGCGTGAGCGCCACACCGATGCGGTCGCTCACCGCGGCCCTCCCGGTGTGACGTCGATCCACACCGCACGCGCCGCAGCCAGCAACTCCCCATCGCAGCTGTAGAGCGCGGAATGCGCGTCGATCTTGCGGCCGTCGCGCCAGCGCGACGATGCGACGATGACGCACGGCTCGCCGACGAAGGGGGTCCGATCAACCCGGGCCGTCATTTGACCGAGAACAGCGACGCCGCCGGAAATCCGATCGAAGGCCGCCCACCCGCCAGGGCAGTCCAGCGACGCCCAGACGATCTCGGGTCGGACCGACCCATCGTTGTCGGCGAGCGACTGGTCAGGCGTCCACCGATCGGCCAGGACGGCCTGCCCTCGAATGCGTTTGGCGAAGATGCGAAGCCCGTCGCCCGGCGCGCGATCCGGCCCGCAGGTGAAGCAGGTGCGAAACGGGTGCCGGTCGTCGGGGAGAGCCGGCGGCGCCTCGGCTGGGATGTCGATGATCACGGGATCCGCGGTGATCGGTTCGCCGACCGGTTGGGCGACAGCGACTATGTCGTCGCTGTTTAGCTGCACCGAGTACTGCGCGGCCGTGCGCTCGACGAACAGCGTCGTGTCGAGCGGCGGTGGGCGGCGCAACGTCACCTCGACAAGGTGTGAAGGGACTTGTTGAGCGATCACGCCGCACGCGTACCCGCCGTTCGCACTGCCGGGAGGTCCGTTGAATCGCGCGGGAAACATCACCGTCTGCGACACCGCGTCAGTCTATGTCGGCGTTACGCGGTCACAGTTTGATCTGCGGAAACGGTGTGGCCATGCGCGGGGGCCACCACACCGATCCACAACCTCTACCGCTACACACGTCGGCGACAAAACCACCACCCGTGACTGCACCGGAAATTGTGTGGGTCACACCGGTGGCGAAGGGGAAGCCGCACCGCGGCAGGCGATCAGGTAGTCGGTGTAGTTCCACGTTTCCAGGAACTGCTGCGCCGCTTGCACTCCGCGGTCGTAGAGGGCCTTCTGCTCCTTTTCGGGGAGGTCGAAGTCCATCGGTAGGACCGAATCGGCCGGCACGAATATGGTGCGCCGCACCGTGCATGGGTCCTCGATGTAGGCGGAGTCCTGATCGCTGATCAGTGTTTCCAGCGCGGCAAACGCCAACGAGAGCGGACCGCGCACGGTGCGGGTGGGCGGCATACCGGCTTGGGCCGCCAGGCGGATCCCGAACGTCGGCCAGCGCCCCTGGCCGTCGGAGCGATCGAACAACTCCACCGGAAAATTGGACAGCAGCCCGCCGTCCACCCACGTCGCACCGCTTACTCGGACGGGTTGGAAGGCGAACGGGATCGCCGAGGACGCGCGCACCGCGTGCGCCACCGAGAACTCGTCCGGGTTGACCCCGTAGGACTCCAGATCCCACGGGATGCGGACCAGTCGCCGCCGCGACAGGTCGCTCGCGGTCACCACCAACGACCACGCATACTGCTGGGGTTGTTCACCGGTGCGCAGATCGGCGAAGGTCCGCACGCCCAGATCCCCGAGCAGCCCGGTGAGCAGCTTCTCCAGATAGTCGCCTTGATACACCCCGTCGGTCATCAGCAGCGACAGCGCCGGCCCGACGAGCGGCACCCGCCCGATCAGAGTCGGATCGGCGAACTTGGTGTAGTCGATGCTGGCCGCGAGGTCGTCGAGCCGCGACAACGGCTCACCGGCCACCTGCAGGGCCGCGATCATCGAGGCGACGACGGCTCCGGCGCTGGAGCCCGCCACCCGGGGGAACTGATAGCCGGCGGCGGCCAGTGTGTGCACGGCCCCCGTTAAACCGATGCCCCGGATACCCCCGCCCTCGGACACCAGATCAGCCTTCGGCGTCGCCTCCACTCGTTCAACGGTAGGCGTCTATACCCCAGTGCCGAACTGCAAGTCCCCTGAGAATCCCGCAGCGGGCCGGGCGACAGCCTGGCCAGGCCGGCCAGCGGACGTGACACCCACAGCGGTGACAGTGCACGCTGAGCAGCATCGATGTGTGTTCCGCGTGGATGGGCGGACCCCTAGAATGACGTGCACTGCACTGCAGTGGCAGTGCAGTAAACGGTAGACAGGACACCCCGTGGGGCCTTCAACCGGCCTTTTTGATGTCGGCGGCCAGCCTCTGGTGACTCCGCCGATTCGGGGCCGGGCGGGCGAGTTGAAGGTGATCGGCGCGTTGGTGACGGCGCTGGTGCAGGGGCGCGGGGGTGTGCTGGTCATCGAGGGCCCGCCGGGTATCGGGAAGAGCCGGTTGCTGACCGAGGTGTTGGCGTGGATGGCGGTGTTCCGGCGGGACCCGGGCACCGGACGTCCGACCAAACGGGACCGACGCCGCCTCGACGAGCTCCGTTCCGGCTGAGCCCCCGACGCCGTCAGGAAGCCTGGTCGAGGCGGGCCACGATCTCCGACCACACGGTGGCGTTGGCCCGCGCTGGCGCCGTGGCCGGACGGCCCCGCTACCTCGACTTCACAGCCGGCAACGACGCTGCCGCCGACTGACAACCCCACTCACGAGCACCCGGTCCGTGTAGTGACACGACCCAAACCCGCTCATCGGACGTTTACGCAGGTCAACGCCCAAATCCGGCGGTCCGTGTGCCCACTATCTGCGGAAGTCAGGTCTGACTGCGGGTAGTTACGCGGGTAGGCAATGACGCCCCATTTTGCTCCGCCGAAAGGCACGTCGATGAGCGCGCATTTCCACGTCACGGCCATTCCCATTGCGCGCACTTCATCGAGGTGCACGCCGGGGCTGGTATCGGATACCGCCTGTGCCGGGACCCTGCCACGAATCGACGCTCGTTCATTCACATTGCGCTTTACCAATCATGGTTAGCGCGCCGACCAGCGATTCGATGTCACCGGAGTCGTTGTAGACGTGCAGTGACACTCGAATCGCATTCATCCGTGCGCTAGTCACGATTCCGTAATCTCGGCGAAGCGCTGCCCGAACAGCGGTTGCGTCAAGGTCGGCCTGCTGCAGCGCGATGATGTGCGGGCTGGCGGACGGGTCGTCGAGGTTGCGGAACGGATGCCAGCCAAGTGGCTCAACAGCTTCGACCAGCTCGGCCGCAAGGAGGCGCGCGTGGGCCTCGATGGTCCCCGAGCCGAGACCGTTCAGCCGGGTGATCGACTCAGTAAGCCCCAACGCCGACGCATACGCAATAGTTGACTGCTCGAACCGGCGAGCTCCTGGTGCCTGCTCGCGGCGAGTCGCGTCAAAGGCGAACGGGTTCGGAGTCCCCATCCAACCGGGATGCGGCGGGATCGAGTCCAGCAGATCATCACCGACCGCGAACAACGCGACTCCCCCGTGTCCGCACAACCATTTGTATCCGCTGGTGACCACGAAGTCGGCGCCCCAATCGGCCATTGCGACCTCGCCGGCGCCGGCAAGCTGAGTAGCGTCGACAATCAGTCGAGCACCGACCCCGTGAGCGCTGTCAGCGAGCACCGCGCAGTCGACCCGCGAGCCCGTGCCATACATCACTGCGCTCACGCACACAGCGGCGACGCCCGGCCGTACAGCGTCAACGACGGATTCAGTAAGGCGGACACCGGCTCGGTCCTCGACCCACCTCACCGATCGTCCACTTGCCGAACCGGCAAGCCACGGGTGCGTCACGCTGGGGAAATCCGTCGCGACCAGGACGACGTCGCCAGCCGGCACCAGCGCCGCCGCTGTTGCTAGACCCGCGCTGGCCCCTCCAAGTACGGCCACCGCGCCAGGCTCCGTGCCCAGCAATATTGCGCCGGCGGCGCGGAGTTCGTCGAGAATCCGCAGCTCCTGCTCATCGCTCAGTCGGAGATTGCCGTGCTGGGCTGTCTGGGTGAGGTGCTGCAGCATCACCTCCAATGACTGGGCAGGGATCAGGCCCAGGGCGGCCTGGTTAAGGTAAACAGACTGCGCAAGGGCGGCGAAGTCAAGCCGCGGAACCAAAGCATCCACGCCGTGCTCCTCACATTGGCGATCCGCCGCTCGGCGCCGTGGAACGGCGCTCGCAGCGGTGACCACTGCAGCACGCGGCGCTGGCAACGGTCTGCTTATGAACTTCCGGGCCCGGCTATATAGCCCGTAGGCGGCGAACCATTGTTCAGCCGAGACCTCACCACCTTGCCATTGGACAACTGCACGCAGACCATCCGCTCGAGATCATCCACGGTGGGGACATCAGCTACCGGTATCCATGTCTCGAATGTCTCGTCGAGTCGAAGTCGCGCGGGGAGCGGCCTGACCGTTATTGAGAATTTGGGTCGGAGGATCGGTCTCAAACCAGAGATGAGTGAGCTCGACCTCTCGCTGGGGCGAGAGGTTTGTCACCTTGATGAAGAATTGCTGGCGCCCTTGGTATCCGTGCGCAAAGAACGCTCGGTGGACCATGACACGCAACCTCCGACGGCGTTGATCTAGGCCGCGCGCCTGATCGGTGAGCGCACGGCCCACCGCCAGAAGCGCTGTCAGACTCGGTTCCATCAGGAATAGGTACCGCCCCAACGACTGTAGGAACTCATCGGTCGTACTTGTCCTCCGCGATGTCACAGCCTTCGAACTCACCCGCCGGTGTGTCGGCCGCGACGGGCCCATCGATCTTGCGCAGGATCTCCGGCCACAGCTCCTCTGGCACCGAGGAATGGATCGCGTCGATGATGCGACCCATCTGCACCCTGAGGTCGGCGATGCGGGTACCGCCGGCCCGGGAGTCGATCAGCGCTTGCAGCCGAGCAGCGGCGTTCATGCCGGTGTTCACCTCGACCCTGGTGCCCGAATCGACAAGGGTCTCATAGCCCTTCACCATCACGGTCTCGTAGAACGCCATCGGGGTGATCGCGGTGGCCACGCCTGTGACGAAGTCCACACCGTTCTCCTGCGCCCGCCGCTCGAGGATGCGGCGGTAGGTGGCCTTCGCGACGTTCTGCACGGGAAAGTGCCGCCTGGTGTGGTTGCGGATCGAATCGATGGTGACCCGGTCGGGGGTATCGAGGTGGTCGTTGTCCTCTTGCAACGCACGCAGGATCATGGCGTAGCTGACGCCGGTGGCCAACATGTCATTGACCTTCGTGCGCAGCTGGTCATTTCGGCAGATACGGCAGCGCGGTTCGAGGGGGAATCGGTGGAGGAATGCGGGCAGTTCAATCGACTCGACTGGCGCGCTGACACTCTCGGTGATCGCTTCCGTTACCGTCATGGCGCAACTCCATATCAGTCCTTGGTCTATCGGCTCTCCCACACAGTCTTCCAGCTAGCCATCGCTGATGCCGCCAGGTACGTACGGTGTTTATGCGGTACTTCGCCGTACTTCCGCCGGAAACATGGGGCGATGCCGAGACGAAGCGCCGACGCCGAAGCGCCGCGCACCGCGCGACCGCGATTCGTCGGATTTAATTGCACTATTCCTATAGGCGACTGCAGGTCATTTTTCCAGCTGACCCCCCGGCACGCGGGTGGAGGTGATGGCCGGTTGACGAATCGCGTTTTTTGGGGCGGGCCGATAGGTCAGTCCGCAGCCAGTCCGCAGTCAGTCCGCAGCAGACCCGCTCTCTAATCGGCCAACCTAGTCAACGCCTTGGCCAGGACCATCTATTTGCAGCCAACGCAGCTCGATCAAACGCGCTGGTGTCGTCGTTCGGGACGAAGAGGTCGTGGGTTCGAATCCCGCCACCCCGACTCTGTGATGTCTCAAGACATCCGGATAGCTGTGAACCTGCGGTTGGGTTCACAGCTATTTCTTTGGGCGGCCACCTCCGTTGGGTGGACGGCACCACTCCACCAAAGCATCACGGGGTTTGGTAACCAGTTAGCCATCCAGTTACGCCATCTGTCCCGGCATGGTGCGATTGCGTCCGACTTCGGCGTAGATTTCGAGCCGCTTCACCCGCCGCTCGGGTAGCCGCGCAGATCGCGTTTCTTCGTCGCTGCCACCTGCGTTTAATGCTCAACTTGATCAGCCCCGCAGGCCCGGACGGTTACGATGCTCAGCAGCCAGTGCCGGACCATGCTCGGGGGAGCTATGAAGTATTTCTTTGCGGTGCTCGTTTCCGCGGTGCTGTTGGTATCTGGCTGCGAGGAAGCCCCACCACCTCCCCCACCAAAGCCCGCGGCGACGGTGGCGACAACGCCGGCGACAATGCTTCCGTCACCGAAACCCATTGTGACACACCACATTCTGGTAATCGGCGACTCCTTGACTCAGGGCAGCCCCGAAAGCACTGTCACATGGCCGGCGCTGGTCTGGCCCACCCTGGCAGCCAGCGTCGGGATCGTTGATCCGGTCATCGCCGGCGAGGGTGCTTCCGGTTACGTCCATCCCGGCAACGCAGGTAGCACCTTCGGTGAAAGAGCAACCATGTACGTAAACCCCAAGGATGAGTTGGTGGTCTTCTTTGGCAGTAGCAACGACTCCGTCGCATCCGCAAGCGTGCTGGCTTCAGCCGCCCACGTCGCGTTTGCCAACACGAAGGCCGCCGCACCTGCCGCCAAGCTGCTGGTGATCGGGCCTGTGGCGACGAACCCCACGCCGGGCCCTGGGCTTGCGCGAATACCCGGCATTCTCCGCAGCGAAGCACTAGCCGTGGGCGCGGTGTTCGTCGACCCCATCGCCGAGGGTTGGTTGGCCACAGACCCCGAATTGATCGGATCTGACCGGGTGCATCCCAACGATGCAGGGCAAAAATACCTGGCTGAGCAGATCGGTCCGCTCATGCGAAATGCACTCCAGACCAGTGGCGGAGGTTAGTCAGGAGGCAATCTTGGTGCCGCTAGCCGAAGACGCCGATGGCGTCTTCGGTGTTCGACGACAAGACTTCGGCGCAAACCACGACCAGGCCCAGCTCGACCAGGCCGACAACGAGCAGCGGCCACAGTGCACCGGCGACCGCGCTCACCAGTAGGCGATCGTCAGGGGGATCGACAAGGCGACTACTCGCGACATAGGCCGCGAAAGTCACGGCTAGCCCGCCAATCAGGTAGACGACTATCAGTGTGCTGACCACGACGTACCCTCCCTACCGACCAACACTGTCAGCTTCTGTTCCCCGTCTCCTCTCGTGCTAAACAAAGTCCCATCACATAGAGCCTCGCGAGCGCGACTACGGATTTTGCGGTACCAGCGGTGGTTCTTGACTCTCTCCGTGCCGTTCGGCCTAGGGCTGAAACACTGACCATCGACCGGCAGGACCTCATCGATGCGTGTGCCCGAAAGATCGTTTGACCCGGTTGCACGAGGGTCCGGTTTTGCCCTGCCGCGTTTCGGGCAAACCTACTTCGTGCATGCTTCCGACATCGCCGCGCTGCCCATCCGGGTCGGCGTGGCAGCCCGCCGCCGTCGCCTGTTTCATCCGAATGGCGTCCTTGCCGAGGGCATCCTCGAGCGGATCGCACCACCGGATGAGGGCCTGCCGATGAATTCCTGCGACGTCATCAGCCGCGTATCGAAGGGCATCGGCTTGCCGGGTGCGCTGCCCGACATAGCGAGCCTCGCATGGCGAATCCCGCCGACGCCGGACCTCCGGTCGTGCACGCCGTGGGACGTCCTGCTGGCGTCGACGGTCGCCAACAGCCGCGTCGTTCTCGCGCCCATGCGATCCTGGTCGAGTTCAACTTTCTCCAGCCTTACGCCGTTTCGCTTCCGCGGCGGCGTGTGGTGGGTGCGCGCCCGGCTGATCACGAAGATCGACGAACCGGGTTTGTCGTTGGACCCGATCAGGAATCAAATAGACAGCGGGGAACTCGATTTCGATATTGAGCAGGCCCTGGGCACTGGACGGTTCGAGCCACTCGCGCGCCTGACCCTTCGTCACCTCGATCCCAGCAGAGACGACATCGCATTCGATCCCGCGCTGCACTGCGACGAGGACGTAGAGCTGGTTCCCGGATGGCTGCGTGGCTTCCGTCGCGCCGCGTACCGGCACAGCCGCGACGGCAGAGACGGCGAGTGACCGAGTAGCCGTTTCCTCTCAATGGGATTCGACGCGGAGCTTCTCCAACAGCGGGCCCGCCGCCTCCTTGAGGAACAGATCCTGACCGTCGTCGCCGATCTGTACCAACGCGATGTCGGTGAAGCCGGCATCCCAGTAATCACGGACCGAATCGACAATCGCATCGAGATCCGGTCCGCAGGGTATGGACTCGGCGACGTCGTCCGGACGCACGAATTGCGTCGCACCCTCGAAGCCCGCGGTGGTCGGCAGATCGGCGTTGACCGCCCAGCCGCCGCCGAACCAGCGGAACTGGTCGTGTGCGCGCTGCACGGCGGCGTCGCGGTCGGGGTCCCAGCAGATCGGTATCTGCCCGATCACCCTGACTTCACCGGGCAGTCCTGTCGCCCGTCGCCCGTCGTGCCACGCGTCGACGAGGTCCTTGTTCGGCTCGACGGCGATCAGGTGGTCGGACAGAGGCGCGAACACGTCGACCGAGCGTTCGCCGGACACCGCGGTCGCGATGGCGACGGGCGTATCGGGGACGTCCCAGATCCGGGCGGAGTCCACCTCGAAGTACTCGCCCTTCCAATCGACAAGATCGCCGGTGAACAGTTCGCGAATAATCTGAATGGCCTCCTTCAGCATCTCCTGGCGTCGCGACACCGTCGGCCAGCGGCCGCCGACCACGTGTTCGTTGAGGTTCTCGCCGCTGCCCAGCCCGAGGGTGAACCGGCCGTCGGCGAGGATCTGCAGCGTGGCCGCCTTCTGCGCGACGACGGCAGGGTGGTACCGCATGGTCGGACACGTGACGTAGGTGAACAACTCGACCTCTTCTGTGGCCTGCGCGACGGCGCCGAGCACCGTCCACGCATAGGGCGCGTGGCCCTGGGACGCCAGCCACGGGAAGTAATGGTCGCTGGACACCTCGAAGTCGAAGCCCGCGCGTTCCGCCGAAATGGCATACCGGACAAGCTCTTTAGGTCCGCTCTGTTCTGTCATCAGGGTGTAGCCGAAACGCGTCATGGCACTCGGGTACCCGAGTGCCTGGCACCGAAACGGCTACAGCCTGTCCTTGACCGCCGCGGATAGTCGGGCGCCGTCGGCCTTGCCTTCGGCGATCGCGGTGGCGGCCTTCATCACCTGGCCCATCTGCCGCATGCCCGGCCGCTCCCCGATATCTTCGGCAACCTGCGCGATCGCGGTGTCGACGACATCGGCCACCTCCGCCTCCGTGAGCGGCGTGGGCAGATACTCGTCGATGACGCGCGCCTCGGCGTGTTCGTTCGCCGCCAGCTCACCGCGCCCGTTCTGCGTGTAGATCTCGGCCGACTCGCTGCGCTTCTTCGCTTCGCGGGACAACACCTTGATCACCTCGGCGTCGGACAAGTCACGTGCCGCGTCGCCTGCGACCTCTTCGGTCTGGATCGCCGCGAGCAGCATTCGTAGCGTCGCGGTGCGCAGCTTGTCCTGCGACTTCATCGCGGCGGTCAGATCGGCACGCAGCTGGTCTTTGAGTTCGGCCATGACGCAAACGCTACGCCGGGGCGGGTCACTCGGTCCCGACTACGAAGCGCGCGTCGACCTCAGCCGAGACCTCGATGTGCTCGGGTGCGAGTTCGACTTCCGGCGCTCCGCCGACGGCGGCCGCCCGCATGAGGGCCCCCTGGGGACCGCTTTCCGGTCGTGTGCCGAGCATCCCGGCATCGGCGATCGCGACCGGCCGAATCTGGCCGAGCCCGAGCGCGTCCGCGTATTGCTGCGCGCGCGTGACAGCGTCCAGGACGGCACGCGCGCGAACGTCTTTCTCCAGCGCTTCCCGACGTTTCGCCGTCAGTGCCCACTCGACGCGCGCAACGCGGAATCCCTCGGTGTTCGCGACGTGCTCGCCGACCCAGCGGGACAGGGCGCTGAAGTCCCGAAACTTCACCTCGAGGTCGACGCTCGCGTGATGCACGAGCGGAAGCTGCTTGCCGTCTTTGTTCCATGGCCGGTTCGACCAGGTGCGCAATTGGTCAGCGGACCACCACGTGACGGCGCCATTCTCCTTGTCGTCCAGTCGACCAATCGAAGACTTGACGACCTCCAGATCACGAGCCACACGGCCGTACACCGGTTCCGGCGCCGGCCCGTCGTAGGCGATCGTGGCGTGGACCGTCCCCCGCTCGGGCCGCTCGAACGCGGCGAAGGATCCACGCACAGTGATCTCGGTCGACATGTGGCCACCGTAACGACCGCGGTCGACCACGTTGTCAATTCGCACAGTCATCGACAGGATGGTGACCATGAGCAACGACGCCGGCGGATACCCCATGGCAGGTCCGCCGCCGCCGGGCTATCCACCCCCCGGCTATCCGCCACCGGATTACCAGGGTTATCAGCCGCCCGCCTACCAGGGCTACCCGCCGCCGGGCGGCTACCCTCCGCCCGGTTATTCCCCGCCCGGCTATCCACCGCCGCCAGGATACGGCGGCCCGCCACCCGGCTATGGCTACCCAGGGGGCTATCCGCCGCCTGGCTATCCTCAGGCGGGATACCCGCCTCCCTGGTATGCGCCCGGATATGGTCCGCCGCCGGTTGCGCAGGCCCTCAAACCGGGCGTCATTCCGTTGCGGCCGTTGAGCCTGTCCGACATCTTCAACGGCGCCGTCGCCTATATCCGGGCGAATCCCAAAGCGACGCTGGGATTGACCACCGTCGTCGTGGTGGCAGCTCAGCTACTTGCGCTCATCCTGTCGGTGGGTCCGCTGGCCGTCACCGGGGAACTGCGGCCCTCGCTGGCCGGCGAGGAGGTGTCGACGGGTGCGCTGCTGGGTTCGTCGGCGTCAAGCATTGCCGGAGCCGTCGCCACCTGGCTGTCGTCCCTCCTGCTGAGTGGCATGCTCACCGTCGTCATCGGACGGGCCGTCTTCGGGACGACTATCACCGTCGGCGAGGCGTGGCGCCGGCTGCGGCCCCGGATCTGGGCGTTGATCGGCTTCACCGTGTTGGAGGTGATCGCTGCAATCGTATTGGTCACGATCGTGGTGCTCATCATCGCCGGCGTCGCAGTCGCCGCCGGCGGTGTCGCGGCAGGCGTCGTCGGGGTGCCGTTGGTGTTGGCGTTGATAGTCGTTCTGGTCTATGGGGTCACCGTGCTCAGCTTCACGCCGTCGATCATCGTGCTGGAGCGACTCGGCATCGCCGCCGCGGTCTCGCGATCGTTCAAATTGGTGCGCAGCGATTTCTGGCGCGTGCTCGGCATCTGGTTGCTCGGCGGAATCGTCGCAGCGGTGGTCGCCGGGGCCGTCGCCGTCCCGTTCAGCTTCGGTGGCCAAATGCTGCTCATCTCAGCGTCATCCACGGTGGCGGCATTCGTAGCGCTGGTCCTGCTGTCTATCGGCGGCGCAATCGGTCAGATCATCACCGCACCGTTTTCAGCAGGCGTCGTCGTGCTCCTCTACACCGACCGCCGCATCCGCGCCGAGGCGTTCGACCTGGTACTGCAGACAGGAGCGGCATGGGGTCCCGGCGCTCCCGCCGATTCCACCGACCACCTCTGGCTGACCCGCCAAGCCTAACGTGCCGACGATAGACATCGACCGCGATGCCGCGCACGAGGCCGCGCAGCATGAACTCGGAAAGCCGATCTACCCCAAGGCATCCCTGACCGAACGGCTCGTCGCCTGGCTCGACGAACTGCTGTACCGGCTGGCCGACGCGAGCTCATCGATGCCCGGCGGTTGGCTCACGATCAGCGTCCTGGCGATCCTGCTGGTGATCGCGATAGTGGTGGCGGTACGCATCGCCCGACGCACCATGCGGACCAACCGCGGCGGCGATTTCGCTCTGTTCGGCGAGCACGAGCTGAGCGCCGCTGAGTACCGCAAGATCGCCGAAGAGTTTGCGGCGGAGGGTAATTGGGCGGCCGCGATCCGACACCGGCTGAGAGCCGTTGCGCGGCAATTGGAGGAGAGCGCCGTCCTCGACCCGGTTCCTGGCCGAACCGCGACCGAACTGGCCCGCGACGCTGGGCGGGCCATACCAAATCTGGCCACCGAATTGACCAGGGCAGTAGAGGCTTTCAACGACGTCACCTACGGCGAACGGCCCGGAACCGAAGCTGCGTATCGGATGGTCGCCGACCTCGACGACCATCTGCGGGCGCGCACTTCGGGGTCTGGTGGCACCGCCGCGCTGTCCGCCACGTCCGACGGCTGGGCAGAAGTCCGGTGACGCCGACCGACACGGCCGTCGGGCCAACCGTCGGGCAGCGGTGGCGCAGCGCCCGGTGGGTCCTGCTTGCGTTGGCGGTCATAGTCGGGGTTGCCACGCTCGCCTCCTACCTGACAGCGCCGCGGCCGGGTGGCCCGATGGATCCGGAATCGACGTCACCAGAGGGCGCTCGCGCGCTCGTCACGATCCTGCGCGAGCACGGCGTGGACGTCATCGCGGCCGACGACATCGCCGCGGTGGAGAACGCGGCGCGGCCCGACACGCTCATCCTGGTGGCACAGACGTTCTATCTGTTCGACGACGACCTGCTGAGCAGATTGGCAACGCTTCCCGGCGACCGACTGCTTATAGCGCCGGTGTCTCGGACCCGCGAAGCGCTTGCGCCAGAGGTCAAAATCGGCGGCACCACCACTTTCGGTGACTCCAAACCCGATTGCGACTTGCGGGAGGCGACACGCGCGGGCGCGGTGCAGCTCGGTCTTGGCGATGCCTACGAGGCTGCAGGCGACGTGCCGGTGACGCGCTGCTACGGCGGCGCCCTCGTCCGGTACATCCACGACGGCCGTGAGGTGACGGTCGTCAGCGCCTCCGACTTCATGACCAACTCCGGTCTGCTCAAACAAGGCAATGCCGCGCTGGCGATGAACCTCGCGGGGTCGCATCCGCGACTGATTTGGTACGCACCGCAGCACAGCGAAGCCGGTGCCGAATCCGGTGGCAGCGCGAGGATCACCGACCTCATCCCTGACCAAGTCATATGGGTCGTCCTGCAGCTGTGTCTGGTCGTCGCACTCTTGGCGCTGTGGAAGGGGCGGCGCATCGGCCCCCTGGTCGCCGAGCGATTACCGGTCGTGGTCCGGGCTTCCGAGACCGTCGAGGGCCGTGGACGCCTGTACCGTTCGCGGCGGGCACGTGACCGTGCGGCAGATGCGCTGCGAACGGCGGCACTGCAACGCATGATGCCCCGCATCGGTCTCGGCCATGATGCCGAGCCTCCTGCCGTCGTTACGGCGGTCGCGGAGCGGTGCGGGTCGTCCCCACAGGCGGTGGCCCACATTCTGTTCGGTCCGCCGCCGGCCAGCGATCCCGATCTGGTCAACCTCGCTCACGAACTCGACAACATCGAAAGGCAGGTCGCCCAATCGTGACTCAGCCAACAACGCAGACCGCCGCGACATCGGACTCCGCACGAAATGCCCTGCTGGCCTTGCGCGGTGAGATCGCCAAGGCGGTCGTCGGCCAGGACGCCGTCGTCAGCGGCTTGGTGATCGCGCTGTTGTGCCGTGGCCACGTGTTGTTGGAAGGCGTTCCCGGTGTCGCCAAGACCCTGTTGGTCCGCACCCTCGCGGCGGCGTTGCAGCTGGACTTCAAGCGAGTGCAGTTCACACCGGACCTGATGCCCGGCGATATCACCGGCTCGCTCGTATATGACGCCCGCACAGCAGAATTCGAGTTCCACTGCGGACCTGTGTTCACCAATCTGTTGCTGGCTGACGAGATCAACCGGACCCCGCCCAAGACGCAGGCCGCACTGCTGGAGGCGATGGAGGAGCGTCAGGTCAGCGTCGAAGGCGAGGCCCGTCCCCTGCCTGACCCGTTCATCGTCGCCGCGACCCAGAACCCGATCGAGTACGAGGGCACCTACCAACTTCCCGAGGCCCAGCTGGACCGGTTCCTGCTGAAACTCAACGTGCCTCTGCCGCCACGCGATCAAGAGATCGCGATCCTGGACCGTCATGCCCGCGGCTTCGACCCTCGCGACCTTTCCATTGTGAAACCCGTTGCGGGCGCGGCAGAGCTGACCGCGGGTCGGGAGGCGGTGCGCGAGGTCCTGGTGGCCGACGAGGTGCTTGGCTACATCGTCGACATCGTCGCGGCGACGCGGCACTCACCGTCCTTGCAGCTGGGTGTTTCGCCGCGCGGAGCGACCGCGCTGCTAGCCACGGCACGGTCGTGGGCATGGCTCTCGGGCCGCAACTACGTGACACCCGACGACGTCAAGGCGATGGCTCGCCCGACTCTGCGGCACCGGGTGTCGCTTCGGCCGGAGGCCGAACTGGAGGGCGCCAACCCCGATGGCGTCCTCGACGGCATACTCGCAGCCGTGCCGGTGCCGCGCTAGTGATCCTGACCGGCCGCGCCGGCCTGATCGCGCTGATCTGCGTCCTGCCGATCACGATTTCGCCATGGCCCGCAATCACTTTCGCCGTCCTGCTGGCGGCGTTGGTCGCGATTGTCGCCGTGGACGTCGGGCTTGCGGCCAGCACACGCAGGCTGATCTGCAGCCGTCTCGGCGAGACTGCCGCGCGGCTCGGCCAGCCCATCGACGCGGTGCTGGTGGTCGTGAACGCCGGCCGCAGGCGCTTCCGCGGCGAGGTCCGTGATGCCTGGGCGCCAAGCGCCCGCGCAGAGCCACGTACACATGCCGTCAATCTCGCTGCGGGTCAACAAGTTCGACTCGTCACACAATTGCGGCCGATACGCCGCGGCGATCAGCGCTCCGCGCTTGTCACCGCACGGTCGATCGGCCCGCTGGGGCTGGCCGGTCGGCAGAGCTCGCATCGGGTGCCGTGGCAGATCCGCGTGCTGCCGCCGTTCCTGGCCCGCAAGCACTTGCCATCCCGACTGGCGAAGCTGCGGGAACTCGAAGGCATGACGCCGGTGCTGATCCGCGGTCAGGGCACCGAATTCGACTCGCTGCGCGAGTACGTCATCGGCGACGACGTGCGATCCATCGACTGGCGCGCCACCGCCCGGCGCGGTGACGTGGTGGTGCGGACGTGGCGCCCGGAGCGCGACCGCCGGGTGGTCATCGTGCTCGACACCGGCCGCACCTCGGCGGGCCGTGTCGGGGTCGACCCGACGGCCAGCGATCCGGGCGGCTGGCCGCGGCTGGACTGGTCGATGGACGCCGCCCTGCTGCTCGCCGCGCTCGCGGCGCGTGCGGGTGACCACGTCGACTTCATCGCCCACGACCGGGTGACCCGTACGGGCGTCTACAACGCGTCGCGCACCGAACTCCTCGCGCAGCTGGTCGACGCGATGGCGCCGCTGCAACCCGCGCTGGTGGAATCCGACGCGCGGGCGATGGTGGCCGCGGTGCAACGGCGGATCCGGCGGCGGGCCCTCGTGGTCCTGCTGACCGATCTGAACGCATCGGCGCTCGACGAGGGCTTGATGGCGGTGCTGCCGCAGCTGTCCGCCAAGCATCAAGTGCTGCTCGCGGCGGTCTCGGATCCGCGCGTCGAGCAGCTTGCCGCTGGGCGCGCCGATGCGGCCCAGGTGTACGACGCCGCCGCGGCCGAACGGGCGCGCAACGACAGGCGCGCGATCGCGTCGCGGTTGAGGCGGTCCGGCGTGGATGTGGTGGACGCGCCGCCCGAGGAACTGGCCCCGGAACTCGCCGACCACTACCTGGCGATGAAGGCGAGCGGTCGGCTCTAGCCGGTCGGGACGACGTCGGGCGCGTCTTCGACGTCGCCGGTCTCCCCCGCCCTCGCAGCCTTGCGCCCGAAATGGAAAATGTAACCGAGGAAGGCGATTTCGGCCGCGACACCGATGCCGATACGCACCGCCGTCGGCAACGGCGACGGCGTGACCAAGGCCTCGATCAGACCAGACACCAGCAGCACACCGATCAGCCCGACGGCCACCGCAACCACCGCCCGGCCCTGCTCGGCCAGCACCTGCCCACGCGGCCGGTTACCGGGCGAGACCACCGACCAGCCCAGCCGCATCCCGGAGGCGCCCGCGAGGAACACCGCTGTCAGTTCGAGCAGGCCATGCGGGGTGAGCAGGCCCAGGAAGACGTCGGCCTTGCCCGCATCGAACATGAACGCGGCGATGACCCCGAGGTTGAGTGCGTTCTGGAACAGCAGATATGGGATCGGGATGCCGAGCAGGATCGCGAAGGCGATGCACTGCACCGAGACCCACGAGTTGTTCACCCACACTTGCAGCGCGAACGACCCTGCGGGGTTCTCGCTGTAGTAGGAGGCGACATCGTGGTTGACCAATTCGTCGATCTCGCTTGGGGTTTTGAGGGTGGACTGCAGTTCGTGATTGCCGGATACCCACATGGCGACCAGCACGGTCACGAAGAAGAACGCCACCGCCGTGCCGAGCCACCACCGCCAGGACCGGTACGCGACGACCGGGAACGACACCGTCCAGAACCGGATGAACTCACTCCACAGCGGCGCGTGGGCGCCCGTCACCGCGGACCGCGCCTGCGCCACCAGACCCGACAAGCGGCCGATGAGCACCGAATCTGTCGATGCGCTCCGCACCATCGACAGGTGCGTGGATACCCGCTGGTAGAGGTCGACAAGCTCGTCGACCTCTTCGCCCGTCAATCGCCGACGCCGCTTCACCAGCACCTCGAGCCGGTCCCACGTCGGGCGGTGCGCCAGCACGAACGCATCGACATCCACGCAGTAAATCCTAGTAGCGTGGGTCGATATGGTCGGCCAGCAAGAACCAGTGGTGACGGGGGACGCCGTAGTCCTCGACGTTCAGATCGCCCAGTTACCGGTTCGCGCGCTGTCGGCGATGATCGATGTCATCGTGGTGTTCATCGCCTACCTGATCGGCGTGCTGTTGTGGGCGAGCACGCTGTCGCAGTTCGACAACGCGTTGTCGGCCGCGGTGCTGATCATCTTCACGGTGCTGTCCATGGTGGGTTATCCGATCGCGTTCGAAACCGCGACCAGGGGCCGGTCGCTGGGCAAGATGGCGCTGGGACTGCGGGTGGTGTCGGAGGACGGTGGGCCGGAACGGTTCCGCCAGGCTTTGTTTCGCGCGCTGGCAGGCGTGATCGAGATCTGGATATTCGCGGGCGGCCCGGCGGTGATCTGTAGCCTGCTGTCGCCCAAGGGAAAACGCATCGGCGATATCTTCGCGGGCACCGTCGTGATCAGCGAACGCGCCCCGCGGCTGACCCCACCACCGCCGATGCCGCCCCAGCTGGCGTGGTGGGCGTCGTCGCTGCAGTTGTCGGGCCTCCGTCCCGACCAGGCCGAGCTGGCACGCCAGTTCCTTTCCCGCGCATCGCAATTGGATTCCGGTATCCGCGATCAGATGGCCTACCGGATCGCCAGCGAGGTCGTCTCGCAGATCTCGCCGCCGCCCCCGCCCGGTGTACCGCCCCAACTCGTGCTGTCCGCGGTGCTGGCCGAGCGCCATCGTCGTGAACTCGCCCGGTTACGGCCGCCGCCACCGATCGCTCCCCCACCTCAGTGGCCGCAATGGCCAACGCCGCCGGCCTACCAGCCACACGCGCTCCAACCTGTTTCGCCACCCACACCCGATCCCGGTGGTTTCACGCCGCCGAGCTAGCCGGTTGTTGGTCGTGTGTCAGAACCCTTGTAGGGCAACGGCTGTCTACCGACGCTTCGTTCTTCCCAATCGATAGTCACAAGGCGCGCAGGGCAGCGACTTTGGCAACTCGTTGAACTGGATTTGCTTGCCATTCGTGTCCCTAATGTCGGGGAGCCTTGGAGTACCAAAGTGAGCATTTGCGAACGGGCTGGCCTGTCGATGCGTGGTCGCGTCTGCACCACACTGTCGGATTATCTGGCCCTGACCAAGCCGCGCACCATCCACCTCGTGGTGGGCGCTGTTCCCGCGTTGCTGCTCGCAGACCGCGGTGTCGTCCTCTGGTTGCTGATCCTCAACACACTGATCGGCTTGACGCTCATGACCGCAGGAGGCAACACGCTCAACTGCGTCGCGGACGCCGACATCGACAAGCAGATGAAGCGCACCGCGGGCCGGCCGCTGGCGCGCGGTGCGATCTCGACCCGCCTTGCGCTGGTGTTCGGGTTGGCGCTCACCGCAGGCTCGTTCGGGTGGCTGTGGTGGACCACGACCCTGCTGGCGGGTCTGCTGGCGGTGGCCACGGTCGCGTTCTACGTGTTCGTCTACACGCTGTGGATCAAGCGGCGCAGCTCGCACAACGTGCTCTGGGGCGGTGCCGCCAACGCGATGCCGGTCTTGATCGGCTGGTCGGCGGTCACTGGCACCATCGGGTGGCAAGCCCTGGTGATGTTTGCGATCATCTTTTTCTGGACACCGCCGCACAGCTGGGCCTTGGCGATGCGCAACGTGGATGACTACCGGGTCGCAGGTGTGCCGATGCTGCCGGCCGTGGCGACCGAATCCAAGGTCACCAAACAGATCGTCGGCTACACCTGGATGACCGCGTGCGCGACGCTCATGCTCACGCTCGCCACCGGCTGGCTCTACGACGCGTTCGCGATGCTCGCCGCAGTGTGGCTGCTGGTGATGGCGTATCGGCTCGACGCGCGGGTGTGTCGCGGCGAGCCGGCCGAATCGATGCGGCTGTTCAAGCGTTCCAACACATACCTGACGGTGGTGTCCTGTGCGGTCGCGGTGGATTCGGCGCTCGCACTGCCGACGCTTCTCGGGCGCTGACCGGCCGGGTGCGCATTGAAGCCGGAGCCAAATAACCGAGTCGTCTCCAGCGACGACGAGCAGCTGATTCTGGTCGACAGCCATGACCGCGAGATCGGCTACCTGGCGAAGGCCGATGCCCACCGTGGCCGCGGAACGCTGCACCGCGCTTTCTCGCTGTTCGTGTTCAACCCCGTAGGCGAACTGCTCTTGCAGCTGCGCGCGGAGGGCAAACGGCTGTGGCCGGGTTACTGGTCCAACACCTGCTGCTCGCATCCACACCGGGGCGAGACGATGGACACCGCCATCCGCCGCCGCCTGAAGGAGGAACTCGGTCTGCGGGCGGAGCTGGAATTCCTGTTCAAGCTCCACTATCAGACGCGGTACGACGCGCAAGGCTCCGAGCACGAGCTGTGCTGGGTCTACGCGGGACGCAGCGCCGAGCGGCCGCTGTCGAACGTCAACGAGGTCGCGGCCTGGCGCTACATCACGCCGCAGGCACTGCAAGCCGAGATCGCTCGCGCGCCCGAGTCCTTCACACCATGGTTCAAGCTCGAGTGGGCGAACATCGTGCGCGCCTACCCGCGGGTGCTGGGCACGACCGCGTCTATTGCGACCGGTCCCTGACAACCCTGGCGACGTCGATCCGTTTGATCAGCCGGGCCGCAGGAAGCTGCGAGAAAGCGGCGGCCGTAGTGACGGCGAAGGTGGCGAGGATCAGTACTACCGGGCCGACGGACAGGTGGAGGTTGAACAGGTCGTTGTTGAACGAGCGCAGGAACAGCCATCCAACGCCGACGCCTGCGGCGAGGCCGATCGGGACGGCGAGCAGGGTCGCGGCGAGATTCTCGATGGCCACCGTTGCGGTGAGTCGGCGGATCGGTGCGCCGGTCGCACGCAGGGTGGCGAGTTCGCCCTCCCGTTCGGCCAGGTTGACGGTCATCGTGACGTATATGACGGTGGACGCAAGCAGTGCGCCCAGCACCAGCGCGGCGCCCGCGAACACCCAGAAGATGACGAGGTAGCTCTCGATCTGCTTCTCGACCGCCCGCGAGTCGGTATACGCGACGACGCCGGTCAGGCCGGTGGCCGCGGCACGCACTCGATCACGGTCGGCGTCCTTGTCGAAGCGAAGCAAGTACCCGTCGGGTCCGGCGTCGGTGATCGACTGAGCAACCGCGTTCGTCGCGTAAAGCGCGGTGCCCAGCGGTTCGTCCACCAACCCTGCCAGGCGAACCTCCCGGGCCGATCCCGTCGCGGGGATGACGGTCACGTCGTCACCCACGCGCACGCCGAGCTTGTCCGCGAGTGCGGCGCCGGCGAGCACACCGTCGGCTGACAGTGTCCCGGCTGTGCCGGCTGGGTTGCGGAATCCGTGCATGACCGTGGCGGGTTCGAGGCCGGTGAGTGACGTCGGGTACGTGTGCCCGTTCGCAGCGACGGTAACCCGTGTGATGGTTGCCGGCTCGACGACGGCCACGCCGGGAAGCGATTGCAACTGTGCGGCAACATCGTTCGCTCCCGGCGTGACTACCACGCTGGCATCCTGACGTTGGACCCGGCCGAATTCGATGTCGAGCATCGCGCGCACGCTGGTGAGCATGCCCGCCGAGGCGAGGATCAGCACGAGTGCGAGCACGCCTGCGATCATGGTGGCGGCGGTGCGGCGTCGGCTCCGGCTCAGGGAACGTAGCGCCATCCGTACCACGACGGGGATCCGCGTCCATCGGACGGAGCGCCGGGTCAGCGGACCTCTTCGTATCGGGTGAACAGCATCGCCGCGCATCGCCTCCGCGGGCGTGGTTCGGGCGGCGGCGATCGCGGGCGCGAGCCCACCGACCACCCCTGCGGCCAGCCCGAGGACGAAACCGATGACGGCGGTGGGGATTCGGTGCTCGATCACGGTATCGGGGAGCCTCAGGATGGCCGCGTAGGCGTGGGTGTAAGCCGACGTCGCCGCTCCCCCGACGAGCACCCCGGCAAGTGCGGCCACGGCGGCGACGACCGCGCCGTACCACAGGTAGTGCCGGACGACCCTGCTTCGTCGGGCACCGAGGGCAAGCAGCGTGCCGATGACCGGTCGTTCGGTGTGGATGAGGCGGGTGATCAACACGTATTCTGCGATCGCTGCGGCCGATAGGAACATCGCAGGAAACCCGATCGCCATGGCACGAAACCCGTTGAAGTTCTGCCGAAGTGAGGCATTGGATGGCTGATCGCCGCGGTCCTGGACGTCCGCGGCGCCGGCTCCACGGAGCCGCTGGAACACCCGGTCCCGGTCGGATTGCGTTGCAACGCCTGACATCTCGACCAATATCTGGTTTGGCCTCGTACGCGCCGACAATGCGCGGGCGAGCGGCTCGGGTGCGAACAGCACGGCGAACGCGTGGGGGTCGCCGAGGACGTCTTGACGGTTCCGCGCGGGCCAGAGGTATTCGGGTGATTCCGCGACGCCCGAGATGGTCACGTCGTGCCACGCGGTGCCGTCGAACACCTGCACGCGCCGGCCCGCGGCGAGACCGAAGGTGTCGGCGGTGTGGCGTTCGACGACAGCCTGGCCGGGGTGTGTGAAATCGGGTAGTTGTCCTGCGACGAGGTCGATTTGGTTGATCTCGCCGCCTGCCGGCATGCCGACGACGCGGCCGACGAGTTTGGTATCGCCGATCCTCATCGGTTGATCGGCTTGCGTGCGGGTCGCGACAGCTTCGACACCGGCGGCGCCGCGGACCGCGGCAGCGATCGCTTCCGGGTCGCCGCCTGTCACGGTCCAATCGGCGAAATGTGTTCTGACGTAGGTGCGGTCGTAGGACGCCTGCACGTTGCGAAAGGAATCGTAGCTTGCGACGAACAACAGCACCCCGAGCATCACCGTCGCGCCGATCGCGGCAACCTGTGGCAGCCGCCTTCGCAGGTCGCGCAGGGCCTTCTTCTGCAGGGCACTCCTACTCACGGCGGGTCACCACTGGATCGTTGCGGCGTCGGCCGGCGCGTCGTTTCGGTCGGTGGACACGATGGCGCCGTCGCGCATCCGCACGACGTGGTCTGCGATCTCGGCCGTGGCCTCGTTGTGCGTCACCATGATCACGCCGCGTCCGGCACGGCTGGTCTGTTGCAGCAACTCCAGAACGCGACGCCCCGTCGCGACATCCAACGCGCCTGCCGGTTCGTCGGCCAGCAACAGGTCGGGGTCGGTGGCCAGCGCTCGGGCGATCGAGACCCGCTGCTGTTCTCCACCCGACAGTTGGGCTGGGAAATGATCGGCACGATCCGACAAGCCCACCACGGCAAGCAGATCCATGACGCGGCTGCGATCACCCCGTCCTGTCAGCTCGATCACCACCTGCACGTTCTCGTATGCGGTGAGCGTGGGAACGAGATTGAAGAACTGGAACACAAAGCCGACGTGTGCACGCCGGAAGGCACCCAGATCGCGCGGCGGGCGTCCTGAAATATCCCGCCCGGCAACCACAATCGTCCCGGACGTGGCCGACTCGATACCACCGATGACGTTGAGCAGCGTGGTCTTGCCCGACCCGCTCGGCCCCAGTATCGCCATCAACGCGCCCGCAGGGATGTCCAGATCGACATCCCGCAGCGCGTGCACAGCCCCAGCACCCTCGCCGTAGGTTTTGTTGACCCCGCCCAGCCGGACGCCACCGCGCATCATGCGTTCCGTCATCGCGACCTCCCGCGGTCCGCCGATGGTCATACCTTAGGTACGCGGCGGGGGTGCATGACGGTTCACCCCATCAGCGGTAGCGCAGGCCGACCAGCATCAACGCGGCTCCGACGAAGCTGGTGACCGTGCGCGCGTGATTCCATGCGGTCCAGGTCGAGAAGTACGCCTGCCAATCGCGGGCGGCGTCGGCCATGGACAGGCCGTCGGGGTTCACGGTATCGAGGCGATTGTTCAGTGGGACGTTGAAAATCACGGTGATCATCGCGCCGACGATTCCGAAGATCGCGCCGATCAGAACCCACCAGCTACCGGGCTGATTCAGCTGCACCACGGCGATCACACCGACTACCAGGGCCAGGATCGTCGCACCGAAGTACCCCAGGAGAAACACGGGATTGGCATTGGCTTCGGCGTTGATGCCGCGCATGGCGGTGATGGCATCGATCGGACCCGTGCGGTCCAGACCGCGCATCACGAATGTGGAGAAGACGTACATCATTCCGCCGGCTGCGGCACTTGTGAGGGCGGCGAGGGAGGTCAGGACGACGAACGGGCTTGTGTTCATGTCCAGGAGTCAACCGGGGACGGCGGAGACGCTCCATCGTTGACCGTCCCGACTGCATACGCGTGCGTCTACACCGACGCCACACCCCGGTAGAGCTTGACCGACACCGCTGTCAGCCAGGCCCACACCAGCACCACGGCCGCGGTGAACACCAGAATCGCTGTCGCTCCGCCGGATCCGGACGACAGCGTCAGGAAGCTGCCCGCGAACACCACACCGGTGATGCGGGAGAACCACGCCCACGAACCCCGCCCGGCGCGGGCGAACCAGGCACCGAGCACGAAGCACGCCGCGACCAGGCAAGCGAAAGCGATGCCCGCCACCCCGAAATGGGCCAGGCCGTGCCAGCTGACCGCACCCATCCCTGGCCGGGTACCCGGTGGAAACCCGTCCGACGGGTCGGCCCGGAAGATCCCCGCAGCGACGAGACCGGCGCCGTATGCCCCGAGCAGGCCAGCGGCCCACGCCGACAGACGGCCCGGTCCGAGGGCACGCCGCACGCCCACAGCCGCGGCGATCGTCATCGCGCCGGTGACCAGGAAGGTCGCGACCTGGATCCAGCCGAACTCCCCGTTCGCGAGCTGACTGGCCGCATGCCGGGTCGGATCGAACCCGTCGCGCACGGCCATCTGGCCCGCAACCGCCAGCACGTAGATGGGCCCGGCGACGACGCCGTAGCCCAGCAGCGACTTGGTGATCCGCACCGGCAGCGGCGGGCAATCGGTCGTAGTCATGACACACCTCTCGCTGAAATCAAACTAGACTGTCCAGTACTCTAGCGATGTCGGAACTAGACTGTCCAGTACTGAAGTGGGGAGGCGGCATGACCCAGGCGCTCGGACGTTCGGCGCGCAAGCGCCAGACCATCCTGTCGGCAGGCCGAGACCTGTTCCTGAGCAACGGCTACCAGGGCACCAGCGTCGACCAGATCGCCGCATCGGCTGAGGTCTCCAAACAGACCGTCTACAAGCATTTCGGCGACAAGCACGAGCTGCTGCTCGCGATCGTGAACCACGCTCTGGAGAGCACGGTGACGCCGTTCCTGAAGCGGATCAGGGCACTCGCCGATACCGCCGACCTCGAGGCCGACCTGACCGCGTTGGCCGCCGACTACCTGCGTGCGGTCCTGCAAGAGCCGGTCGTGCAATTGCGGCGACTGGTCGTCGGCGAGGCCAACCGGGTGCCCGAGTTGGCCCAGCTCTACTACGACCAGGCACCCGCCCGCACGCTCGCCGCGTTCGCCGAATGCTTCTCCGTGCTGCATGACCGCGGCCTTCTTCGCGTGCCCGAACCTGCCGATGCCGCAGAACATTTCGCATTCCTGGTAGTCGGACGGTGCATCGATCAGGCCTTGTTCTGCGGCGGGCCGGATGTCCTGGCATCCGTCGACGTCGGCAGCCATGTCCGCGCAGGCGTCCGGGTTTTTCTAGCCGCCTATCAGATACACACGCGTTAGGCTGCCGGCGTGGACGCCGTGGTCGGCCTGCTCGACGGTGTGCGAGCGCGAGGCGCATTCGTGTTGCGGATGATGATGGACCCGCCGTGGTCGATGAGCATCAAGGACGAGGCGCCGCTGACCCTTATCTGCCAGACCCACGGCCGCGCCGCGATCGTCGGCGAGAGCAGCGGGACTGTCTGGCTGGGACCCGGCGACGTCGCGCTGACCCGCGGAACCGAGCACTACGTCTTCGCCGACGACCCCGCCACCAAGCCGATGGTCGTCATCCATCCGGGCCAGCGTTGCACCACGCTGTCCGGCGACGACCTCCGTTTCGAGATGTCCCTCGGGGTGCGCACGTGGGGAAACAGCCAGTCAGGCGCGACGCGCTCGGTGATCTGCGCCTATGAGGGCCGCAGCGAGGTCAGCACGCGGCTGCTCGACGCGTTGCCCCCCGTGCTGATACTTCACACCGACGAATGGGACACGCCGCTGGTGAATCTGCTTGCCGCGGAAGCCGGCCACGAGGGTCCCGGCCAGGAGGCGTACCTCGACCGATTGCTCGATCTGCTGTTGATCGCCGTACTGCGCACCTGGTTCGACCGCGACGAGAACGCCCCAACCTGGTGGCACGCCGAACACGACCCGGTGGTCGGCCCGGCACTGAAGCTGATCTACAACAACCCCGACCACCCGTGGACGGTCGCGAACCTCGCTGCGGCCGTGGGAAGTTCGCGGGCCGTATTCGCCAGCAGGTTCACCGAACAAGTCGGCGAACCACCGATCGCATTCCTGACCAACTGGCGGCTGGCGCTCGCCGCCGATCTGTTGCGGACCAGTCAGTCCACCATCGCCGCGGTGGCCAGGCAGGTCGGCTACAGCACCCCGTTCGCGTTGAGCAGCGCATTCAAGCGGGCCTACGGGGTCAGCCCGAACACGTACCGTGCCAACGCCGCCTATCCGGATGGGGCCTTGGACTCGTCTGCGCTCTGACGACGAGCCGCCAGCACTCCGGCGATCGACGTGGTCGCCACGGTTACCAGCGCGCCGAGCATCAACGCGGAGGGCTCACCAGGAGCAAGCAGATGCTGTTCGGTACCTAGCGTCGCGGCGGCGACCGGCACCCCCAGCTGTGCGGCCGACAGCACCGCGAGCGTCAGCGGCTGACCGAACAACCGGCCGATGCCGTGGGCGAGCAGGGCACCCACGCCGAGGCCGAGGCCGAGCAGGATCAGCGCAGGATGCTGTCCGAGCTCACGGACTTGGAGCGACGCGCCCAGCCAGACGAAGAACAGTGGGCCGAAGAACCCTTCGGTGATGCCGAACAGCTGGCGCGCCAAGCGGCGCGGTTCGCCGACGCCCGAAATGGCCAGGCCCAGTGCGAAACCGGCGAGCATGATCGAGACGTGCGTGGTGACCGCCAATGCGCACAAGATGAACAGACAGATCAGGCTCACCCGTAGTTCCAGTGCAAGCAGGTGCTTGCGTGAATAGCGGTGCAGCCGCCTACGCCAGCCACGCCGGTTGACGATGCGCAGCAGAAAGTAGAACACCACCGCGGCGCCCGCGACCGCCACGGCGCCGAGTGCGGCTCGCGGCGCCTGGCCGGGGTTGATCACCAAGGGCAGCAACACAATCGACGCGGCATCAGCGATCGCGATCTGTGTCGTCACCGACAGCACCGGCGGACCGTCAAGCCCCAGCGAGTCGATCACCGGGAGGGCAAGCGCCGCCGAGGACGAGGCCATCAGCACGGCGTACACCGCTGCATGTCCGGTGCCGAACACCTCCGCCAGCACCACTCCCAGGACCGCCGCCACCGCTCCGACGGCGACCGCCCTGAGCAAGGCCTTCGGGATCTGCGAGCGCAACGTCTTGTCCCGCACCGGGACATGCGTGCCGACGACGAACATCACCAACGCGAACCCGATGTTGGCCAGCAGCGTGAAGGTCGGATCCGTGTGGTCGACGATGCCGAAGCCGGTCTTTCCGACCAGCAGCCCGGCGAGCAACTCGCCGATGATCACCGGGATCCCGAAGCGCGGTATCGACGCCAGCAGCGGCCCCGCCATGCCGATGATGGCAACCAGCGCCAGCGTTTCGAAGCCGAACCCAGCCATCTCGGCGGACTACTGCCAGGACACCAAATGGCAAGGGATGCTGGTGTTTTCGTCGGTCAGATAGCTGGCGCACACCCGGTGATAGCCGTCGGCGATCTGCAATGGATAACCGCCGACCGCACTGCCACGCACCAGCAGGATCGGCGAGAGCTTCTCGGCGTCGCTGATCTTCACCAGATCCGACCGGACGTGCGCGTTGGTCTCCGGCAACAGCTGCAGTCCGGCGGCGCGCAAAATGTCCTTGGCCTTCTGATTTACCGGTTTAGCGGCCTTCAGCGCCGCCACCGTCTTGTCGACGACGTCCTTCTCCGCCAACATGCTGAGATACGCCGCCGCAGCGTCGTAGTCGTGATCCTCAGGTAGGTCCAGCCATTTCACCGCCATGGCCGGACACGTTACTCAGCAGGCGATCCAGTTTCCGTGAAAACCGTTCCAGCGTGTTTGGCAAAGTTGATGTGAGTTGACTGTGCGAGTTTTAGCAGTTCAATAACGTTGGTTCTGTTGGCAGCGAACTTGGCTTTGAGAATGCGGACGCCCCGAGTTGGGCACTGACTGACGGCATCCCAACGTCGTATTACAGTTCGGGTTCGCCGCACGCCAACGCGATGCCCGAACGGGCACCAGCTCGGCGCCAGCCGAGTCCCATCGGCCATCAAGCCTGCCTCGGGAAGGCAGAGCATGACCGTTACATCGCTTTCGCCCGGAGCCGTCGACGCCGGCAACTGAGCGGGCGGGCACCGCTACAGCTTCGGTCCGGGAGGGCCTCGCGTTCGCGTTCAGCGTCCCCTCAGCGATGTAGGCGTATTACGTCTGTTGGCCCAACAGGTTCAAGGTGACGTGTCGCTTCGGGGAGCGGCGAGGGCCGATTGGAGGGGTGACAGTGGAATCAATCAGGCACCAACGTGTCAAGTTGCTGATTGCGGCGGTAACCGCGAGCGGCTTGGTCGCCATCGGCACGGTGGCTGCCGTGGCGGTCGGTCGGCAACAGACAGGGACCGTCACCGCAAGCCCGATGACTATCGGAGGAACCGCCACGACAACGACGCCGCCGTCGGTGCCACCGACGGCGAACGCCAGCCCAACTATGAAAGCGCCTCGTCCCAACGGCTTCTAAGGTCGAACGCCGGCGCGGTGCCACCTGATCGCGCCGGCCGGCCAGATCGACCATTTGACGCAAATCGCCGGGAACTGAACCGTGCTGACACACGTCTGATCTAGCAATCGATGCCTTCTAGCCGTTGGGGCACGGGGCCGGAATCCACATGGCGAAGCACGGACCTTCAGGCACCCGCGGCGGGTTGGGTCCCTCCCACATATTGTCAAGGGGCGCACCGTCACTGACAATGGGCGTTCCGTCAAGGTTCCCGTGCCCGCGGGCGACTATCCAGTAGGTGTGGCAGACACCATAGTCCCAATTGACAGTTATGGGCGGTCCCCCCGGGCACCAGTGGTACGGCCCGATAGGTTCTATGAAGCCAGGGTCTGCATGTGCAGTACCTGCACCAAGACCGGCCAGTCCCAAGGCGCCCGACACCAGCACCGTCGTTGCCAACCGCGAGATTCGGTTCATGGTTGATTCCCTTCACTGCTGCCCAGCCCCGTTTGGCCAGTGACATGAGTAAGCGACGAACGTCTTGGAGGATCCTTGGAGAGCGACGGTCCGCCACCCGCTCCCCCGGTGGCGGGCCCGATTGCTGGGTTTGGTGGAAGACCTCACGTAAGTCGTTGGCTCTTTCGGGCGGTTCGCCGCCTGTCGGCGCTACTTGTGACAAAGGCAGCAGGTCAGTGCATGCGATCGGATAGGTTCCCGGGCATGGCCACCGGGGACTCTCAACTCGAGCGGGCGCTGGCCGGAGGTAAACCGCATCCCACCGGATGGTTCCGGCTGTACTTCGAGGACGAGCGTTGGGAATGGTCACCCGAAGTCGAACAACTGCACGGCTATGAACCCGGCGCCGCAAAACCAACAACCAGCATGGTGCTGTCACACAAACATCCAGAGGACTACGAGCAGGTAGCCGCCACACTGGACGACATCCGTCGAACGCACCGCGCGTTCAGCACCCGCCACCGCATCATCGATGTCCAGGGGCGCATCCACGAGGTCATCGTGGTCGCCGAACTCTTACGCGACGAGGGCGGCGAAGTGATCGGCACGAACGGTTTCTATGTCGACGTAACCTTCCCGCCCGAGGATCGCGAAGCGTTCATCACCGACGCCGTCGCCGAGATCGCGGCGAACCGCGCCGTCATTGAGCAAGTCAAGGGCATCTTGATGATGGTGTACCGCATCGACGCCGACGCGGCGTTCGACCTTCTCAAGTGGCGGTCGCAGGAAGCCAACATCAAATTGCGCACGCTTGCCGAACAGCTCCTGTCCGATTTTCGGGCACTCAATTATGACGACACCCTGCCCCAACGCTCAATGTTCGACCAACTACTGCTAACGGCCCACAACCGCGTCGGTCGTGATGCGTAATCGCGACACCATCAACGCGGAGACAGCCAGAGCCACCAGGTTGCCGGGGCGCACCTGGCCGTTGCGGGCTGCATCCATGGGCCTACGGTTAGCAGATGTCACCGAAATGCCCACGCTGCGCGAGTGCCGGCACCTACCCCATGCCCGGCAGTAAAAGCGCGGCGGGGCAACGCTGGGAGTGCGCCGAATGCGGCAAGCACTTCTTCGTCGCAACAACCCGTTAGAGGCCAGCAGCCGCATCGCGAGCAAGATCGTAGGTCAGGCATAACGACCGTCCGATTTGGGCAATCTATCGCCATGAATGACACCAACGATTCAGCGGCGTGGTGTCCGATCTGCGGCGAGGCAGCTGAAGTCGTGCAGGTCTCGATCGAGGACGGATGGTCAGAAGCCGCTACGCATTTGGTGACGATCCGCGCGTGCACCAACAGGTTCTGCGAGGGACACCACCCCGCCCTGCGCCAGAAAGTGCGCGCGACAACGCCGGACTAGTTCCCCGCGCGGCCCCGGTCACTGTCCACCATCAGTGGCCGGGCCTGCCACGTCTGTCTGCACTGAGCCGCGCCCCCAACCACCGCGCGCACGGTGATTCGCGCCGCGGTTCGGGACCGAATCGTCGCCCGCGATGTCGCTGGCCAAGTCAAACTGCCTCGCGTTCGGGCATGCTGCGGACGGAAGCCGAGTAAACACCTTCTGACTAGACGCTTATCCAGTTTCCGTGAAAACCGTACGGAACACGGTGCGGCAGCTTGATTCTGGCAACTGGCTGTGCGGAGAAATCCGACGCGTCGACGATGACAAGGTCGCTGCCGTCGCGGGTTGGGTCGTAGACGTAGCCGATGTACCAGCCGCTGCTCTCGTCCGCGGCGCCGGATGCCGACGGGACGAACACCGCCTCGCCCGGGCCGCCCGGCGAGTCCGCGGTACCGAAAGTGTGCTCGACAACATCGCCGGTGGTCATGTCGTAGCGGACGAGACGGCCGTCGCCGACTGTAACCGCGTATCGGGCCGGCAATGTGGCCAACCGGTCGTCGATGCGCGGGAATTCCACCGCGCGGTCATCGAGCTGTCTTTCCGCGACCGTGCCGGTGTTCAGATCGATGGTCCAGCTCCACAACACCCCGTCGGTCTCGAATCCGCTCGTGCCGCGCCAGAGCTCGGGATAGCGGACCGCCTGCAGCACAATCGAATTCCCGTTGTCGTAAGCGTTGGCAACGTGGAAGACATAGCACGGATCGATCTCGAACCAGCGCACTTTCCCGAACGGGTCGTCGCGGCGTATCACGCCGAGCCGGGCACCGTAGTTGTCGTCCCACCGGTAGGGCATGTCACGGTTGCCGGCCATGGCGACGTCGAGGTTGAACACGACCGGCAGGTCCATGAACACGACGTGCTCCGCGGTCAGCGCGAAGTCGTGCATCATCGTCAGCGCAGGAACGTCAAGCGGGCGGTTGATGGTCAGCTCGCCGTTCGCATCCGCGCGGTGATAGGTGACGTGCGGCGCGAAGATGCTGCCGTAACCGAAGAAATGCAACTCACCTGTCTTCGGGCAGATCTTCGGGTGTGCGGTCATCGAATCGACCAGTTTTCCGCCGAAATCGTAGGCACCCAACGTTTCCAGGTCGTTTGAGATCTCGTACGGCAGCGACGATTCGACCAGCGCAAGCGTCTTGCCCGCGTGGTTGACGACATGGGTGTTGGCGACGCTGGCCCGCAGGTTGCGGGTGCCGTCGGCGTTGTAGAGCGGGAAGTCCTGCTTGAAGCTGTCGGTGCGCACCCAGCGGTTGCGGTACCACGCGGCGCGGCCGCCCTCGATGCGAACGCCGTGGATCATGCCGTCGCCGCTGAACCAGTGTGCGGTCGCCTGCCGCGGGTTGGGCCCGTTGCGCAGGTACCACCCGTCGAGTTCCGCGGGAATGGCGCCGTCGACGGGCAAGTCGAATTCGGTCAGTTCATCGGCCACGGGCGCGTAGTTGTCTTTCTGGAAGAAGTCGCCGGTGCCGATGAGGGACGAGGTGGTCTCAGTCATATGTCAACTGTGACATGTCGATAGTGACATGTCAATAGTGGAGGTACGATCACCGCGTGAGTTTGCGAATTGCGGCGCTCGGCCTGCTGGCCCAGGCGCCCGGCAGCGGCTACGACCTGCTCAAGCACTTCGAGAAGTCGATGGCCAATGTGTGGCCGGCGACGCAGAGCCAGCTGTACGGCGAACTGAACAAGCTCGCCGAGGCCGGCCTGATCGAGGTGTCCGACATCGGTCCGCGCGGCCGAAAGGAGTACCGCATCACCGATGCGGGGCGTGCCGAACTGCAGCGTTGGGTGACAAACCCGCAGGACGATCCACCGTTTCGCAGCGCCGGACTGCTGCGCGTGTTTCTGCTCGGCGAAGTGCCGCCCGAGCAGGCCCGCGACCACGCGCTGGCGATGGCAGAGCAGGCCGAGGTCGAAGTCAAGCGCCTGGAACGGTTGCGCGACTCGATCGACTGGACCGACGACGACGGTTCTTTTTACGGCCTCGCCGCGCTCGAGCACGGGTTGCGGATGAACGGGATGGAGGCCGACTGGGCGAACTGGCTGGTCAGGGAGATCGACAAACGCTCGATGAAATAATCGTTGCATCGCGATAGTTTCCGATATATCGTCAACGTATCGGAAGCACGCGAGGTGCTTCCCCCCGAACGTTAAGGAAACATCCATGACCAACCCATTCACCCCACCTCCCGGCCCCTTCGGCTTCGGCCCTGGCGATCGGCGCGCCCTTCATCAGCAGCGCCGACAGGCCCGCCGCGAGTTCCGCGAACACCTTCGTGACCATCTGCGTGAGCACGACGCCGGCCCCGGATTCCAGGGCAATCGCGGCTTCGGTCCCGGCCGCGGCTTCGAATTCGGATTCGATCCCCGTGGCGGTTTCGGCTTCGGCTTCGGTCCTGGTCCGCGCGGCCGTGGCCGTGGCGGACGATGGCGCGGCAAGCGCGGCGACGTCCGCGCCGCGATTCTCACGCTGCTAGCTGAGCGGCCGATGCACGGCTACGAGATGATCCAGGAGATCGCCGAGCGCAGCCAGAACCTGTGGCGGCCAAGCCCCGGCTCGGTTTACCCGACGCTTCAGCTGCTGGTCGACGAGGGACTGATCGCGGCCACCGAAAGCGAAGGCAGCAAGAAGCTTTTCGAGCTGACCGACGAAGGCCGCGGCGCCGCGGAGAAGGTCGAGACCCCGCCGTGGGAGGAGATCGCCGAAGGTATCGAGCCGGGACATGTGAACCTGCGCGCCGCGGTGACCCAGCTGATGGGCGCTGTCGCACAGTCGGCGTACACCGCCAACGAGGAGCAGCAGGAGCGCATCGTCGACATCGTCAACAACGCCCGTCGTGAGATCTACGGGATCCTCGGCGAGTCCGACTAACCGGCGATTTGTGGAGCCTGGGCGGCGGTGAGCGCCGCTCGGGCTCCACAATTGCGTTATGGATACCTACTCGATTGGTTCGTACACCGTTGGCCGCGTCGGTTTTGGCGCCATGCAGCTACCCGGACCGGGAGTGTTCGGTCCGCCGCGCGATCACGATCAGGCGATTGCGGTGCTGCGCCACGCAATTGAGTTGGGCATCAACCACATCGACACCGCACAGTTCTACGGACCGAACGTCGCCAACGAACTGATCCGCCAGGCACTGCACCCGTACCCCGAGAACCTCGCGTTGGTGAGCAAGGTCGGCGGTGCGCGCGACGAACAGGCCAACTGGGTGCCGGCACAGCAGCCCGATGAGCTCCGTGAGCAGATCGAGGAGAACCTGCGCACGCTGGGCACCGACCGACTGGCCGCAGTCAATCTCCGCGTCTTCGCCGGGGAGAGCCCCAATGCCCCGGCCGTGGTGGAGGACCGCGGGCTGTTCGAACGCCAGCTGGCCACTATGGTCAAGGCCCGCGACGAAGGGCTTATCGCTGGCATCGGGCTGAGCAGCATCAGCCTCGAGCACCTGCAGATCGCGCTCGATCGCACCGAGATTGTGTGCGTGCAGAACGCGTACAACCTGGTCGACCGGACGTCTCAGCCGCTGCTCGACACATGTCTCGAACACGGCATCGCGTTCGTGCCGTTCTTTCCACTCGGCTCGGCCTTCGCCCCCGACAGCCCCGTGCTCGGCCACCCCGCCGTACAGCGCGAGGCGTCGAAGCTCGGCCGCACGCCCGCCCAGATCGCGCTGGCGTGGACACTGTCGGTGGCGCCCAACGTGCTGCTGATCCCGGGCACCTCGTCTGTGCAGCACCTGGAGGAGAACACCGCGGTCGCCGACATCGAGTTGGATGACGACACCAAGCGCGAGCTCGACGACGCGGTCGATTAGTCAGTCGACCAACGCCTAATTTTCGCCGAACGTGGGTTACCGTCACGCCTCCCGACCGAACCCGTGACACAAGCCCACACTCGGCGTGCGGAAGCTGTACGGCGCGGCCTAGGCCCAGCTAGTCGACGTCGACCCAGTCCAGCGTGCGCTGTACCGCCTTCTGCCAACCGGCATAGCCGGCGGCACGCTGGTCCTCACCCCACGCGGGCGTCCAGCGCTTGTCCTCCTGCCAATTGGCCCGGAGGTCATCGGGGTTCTCCCAGAACCCCACGGCCAGGCCCGCCGCGTAGGCGGCGCCCAGCGCGGTGGTTTCGGCGACGACGGGCTTGACCACATCCACGCCGAGCACGTCGGCCTGGATCTGCATACACAGATCGTTGGCGGTGATGCCGCCGTCGACCTTGAGTACCTCCAGATGTACCCCGGAGTCGGCCTCCATAGCGTCGACGACATCGCGGCTCTGGTAGCAGATCGCCTCCAGCGTCGCGCGCGCCAGGTGTGCGTTGGTGTTGAACCGGGACAGCCCGACGATGGCGCCGCGGGCGTCCGAACGCCAGTACGGCGCAAACAATCCCGAGAACGCAGGCACGAAGTACACGCCGCCGTTGTCCTCGACCTGCCGGGCCAGCGCCTCGCTCTGCGCTGCACCACTGATGACGCCCAACTGGTCGCGCAGCCACTGCACGGCTGAGCCGGTGACCGCGATCGAACCCTCCAGCGCGTAAACGGGTTTCGCGTCACCGAACTGATAGCATACCGTCGTCAACAACCCGTTCTGGGACCGAACTATCTTCTCGCCGGTGTTGAGCAACAGGAAATTTCCTGTGCCATAAGTGTTCTTGGCTTCGCCCGCATCCAGGCAGACCTGCCCGACCATGGCCGCCTGCTGGTCGCCCAGGATCCCGGTGATCGGCACCTGCCCGGACAGCGGTCCATCGTCGCGGGTGATGCCGTACGACTCGGGGTACGACGACGGCTTGATCTCCGGCAGCATCTTCCGCGGGATTCCGAAGAACGACAACAGCTCGTCGTCCCAGTCGAGCGTCTCCAGGTTCATCAGCATGGTCCGGCTGGCGTTCGTCACGTCGGTGACGTGAATGCCGCCGCGCGGCCCGCCGGTGAGATTCCACAGCACCCAGGTGTCGGGGGTACCGAATATCGCGTCCCCCGTCTCGGCATCGGCGCGGACCCCGTCGACGTTCTCCAGGATCCACTGCACCTTGCCCGCAGAGAAGTACGTGGCAGGCGGCAGTCCGGCCTTTCGCCGGATGACGTCGCCGCGGCCGTCGCGGTCGAGGGCGGACGCGATTCGGTCCGTCCGGGTGTCCTGCCAGACGATCGCGTTGTGATACGGCCGACCGGTGCGCCGGTCCCACACCAGCGCGGTTTCGCGCTGGTTGGTGATGCCGAGAGCGGCCAGGTCGGTGGTCGACAGTTTGGTCTTGTTCAGCGCCGAGGCGAGGACCGACGCGGTCCGCTCCCTGATCTCGACGGGATCGTGCTCCACCCAGCCGGCCTTCGGCATTATCTGCTCGTGCTCGAGCTGGTGGCGCCCTACCTCGGCGCCGTCGTGGTCGAAGATCATGCACCGCGTGCTGGTGGTGCCCTGGTCGATGGCGGCTACGAACTCGGCCACTGACGCTCCCTCCTGATGGCGACTCCAATCGACCATCATGGTCTACATGGGTTCGCAGACTGGCGACATCGGAGCCGGAACGCCGGCGACATTCGATATTGACCGCATGCCGCGCGGGGGGCCGGACGCCTCGTGCCTCGACCGGCTGTTGCAGACCGATCGTCCGGAATACCTCGATCGCGACTCCGACGAAGATGCCGTCAACGAGGCGCGCAAGCGCAGCGTGATGCGCGCGCTGGAGTGGACGGGCGAATTCTTCGGCAACACCGAGAGGTTCGCGCGCATCGTGCTCGACGAGGTGGCCGACGTGCCCGACCCGAAGATCCTGGAGTTGGGCTCGGGCCACGGCGGGTTGTCCCGCAAGCTGCTCGAATGGCATCCCACAGCCGAGCTAACAGTGACCGACATCGAGCCGCGATCCGTGAAGGCGATCGAGGACGGCGATCTCGGCGAGCATCCGCGGGCAACAGTGCGCGAGATGGACGCAACGGCGATCGACGCCCCCGACGGGCATTTCGACCTTGCGGTGTTCGCGTTCTCGTTTCATCACCTACCGCCGCCGCTGGCGTCGCGGGTGTTGGCCGAAGGCACACGGGTAGCCGACAAGCTTCTGATCATCGACTTGCCGCGGCCGCCGTCACCGCTGCACCTGGTGCGGCTGGCGGTGATGCTGCCTCTGGCGCCGGTGGTGCCGTTCGTGCACGACGGCGTGATCAGTTCGCTGCGCTGCTACAGCCCGTCGGCGCTGCGGGCACTGGCCGCGTACGCCGACTCCGGAATCGACGTCGAGTTGCGCGGTGGGCTGATGAGCCCGCAAGTCGCGGTGGCCAGCCGAGGCCGATAACGCGATTTCCTTGCGCGGTCGTCAACAACGCTGAACCATCGGCGTTGTGGGCGAAGAGGTGAAGCAGACCGACTTTTCTCGCGCACAGCGCCGCGAGTACCGGCGCAAGGTGCAGTTGTGCCTCGACGTGTTCGAAACGATGCTCGCCCAGTCCAGTTTCGAATTCGATCGGCCGCTGACCGGTATGGAGATCGAATGCAATCTGGTGGACGCCGAGTATCAGCCCGCGATGAGCAATCAGGAAGTGTTGGCGTCCATCGCCGACCCGGCCTATCAAACCGAATTGGGTGCCTACAACATCGAATTCAACGTTCCACCGCGACGATTGCCCGGCCGCGCCGCGCTGGAATTGGAGTCCGATGTGCGGGCAAGTCTCAATGCTGCCGAGGAGAAGGCCAACTCCAACGGCGCACACATCGTGATGGTCGGGATCCTGCCGACACTGATGCCCGAACATCTTTCGGGCAGCTGGATGAGCGACTCGACTCGCTACCAGGCGCTCGAGAACTCCATCTTCACCGCGCGCGGCGAGGACATCCACATCGATATCGCCGGTCCTGAACGGCTGAGCCTGCAGCTGGCGTCGATCGCACCGGAATCGGCGTGTACCAGCATGCAGCTGCATCTGCAGGTCTCCCCCGACGAGTTCGCCCGCAACTGGAACGCCGCCCAGGTGGTCGCCGGGCCGCAGATTGCGCTGGGCGCCAACTCGCCGTACTTCTTCGGTCACCGGCTGTGGCCCGAGACGCGCATCGAGCTGTTCGCCCAGGCCACCGACACCCGGCCTGACGAACTCAAGTCCCAGGGCGTTCGCCCCAGGGTGTGGTTCGGCGAGCGGTGGATCACGTCGATCTTCGACCTGTTCGAGGAGAATGTCCGCTACTTCCCGTCGCTGCTGCCCGAACTGTCCGAAGAGGATCCCGTCGCCGTGCTCGCCGATGGCCGCACCCCGCAGCTTGCCGAACTGCGACTGCACAACGGCACGATCTGGCGGTGGAATCGGCCGGTCTACGACGTAGTGGACGGCAGGCCGCACCTGCGGGTGGAGAACCGGGTGCTGCCCGCGGGGCCCACCGTCGTGGACATGCTGGCGAGCGCGGCGTTCTACTACGGCATGCTGCGGACGCTGTCCGAAGAGGATCGGCCGCTGTGGACGAAGATGAGTTTCGCTGCGGCACAACATAATTTCCTCGCGGCCGCACAGCATGGCATGGAGGCCCGACTGTACTGGCCTGGCCTGGGCGAAGTCACACCCGACGAGCTGGTGCTGCGCCAGTTGCTGCCGATGGCCGATGAGGGTCTGCGTCGCTGGGAAGTCTCGAGCGACGTGCGTGACCGGTACCTCGGTGTGATCGAGGGCCGTGCCAAGACCGGGCGCAACGGCGCCGCGTGGCAGGTGTCGACCGTGCAAGCGTTGCAGGAACGTGGCCTGACCCGGCCGAATGCGCTGGCCGAGATGCTGCGGCTGTACTGCGACCGGATGCACAGCAACGAGCCTGTCCACACCTGGGACGGCCCGGACTGAATCGGTTGCCGCGCAGCGAACAAATCGGCGGATCGAGCCGTTGTACATTGCATGGCATCTGAGGTGATGAATTGGGACAGCGCCTACCGCGAGGAAGGTGACTTCGTCGGACCGCCGCCGTGGAACATCGGTGAGCCACAACCCGAGCTCGCCGCGCTGATACGGGCAGGGAAGTTCCGCAGCGTTGTGCTCGACGCCGGTTGCGGACTCGCCGAACTGTCGCTCGCGTTGGCGGCGGACGGCTACACCGTGGTCGGGATCGACCTGACCCCGACCGCGATCGCCGCGGCGACGAAGGCGGCGGAGGACCGCGGGCTGTCGAATACAAGCTTTGTCCAGGACGACATCACGTCGTTCACCGGCTTCGACGAAGCCTTCAACACAGTCGCGGACAGCACACTGTTCCATTCGCTACCGGTCGAGGACCGTGACGGCTACCTGCGCTCGGTGCACCGCGCCGCTGCTCCGGGGGCGTCATACTTCGTTCTGGTGTTCGCGAAAGGCGCGTTCCCGCCGGACATGGACACGCTCACCAAGCCCAACGAAGTGACCGAGGACGAACTGCGCAAAGCGGTGTCGAAATACTGGATCGTCGATGACATCCGGGGCGCGTTCATCCATGCCAAAGTGCCTCAGATCCCCGGTGTTTCGATGCCGTCCCACGATTTCGACGAGATGGGCCGAATCAAGTTCCCGGCCTATCTGCTGACAGCCCACAAAGCCGGCTAGCTCGCCTGCGTCGCGATCGCAAGCGCCTCGGCGAATTGTTCGAGATCACCAGCGGTGGTATCGATGTGCGGCGATGCCCGCAGCACCGGCGTGGTCATCTCGAACGGCGCACGCTGCACCTCGGCGTAAGTCGTTACGATGCCGCGCTCGGCGATCAGCCACGCCCGCACCTTTCGTGGGTCGGCGCCGTCGACAGGGGTCAATGTGGTGATCGCGGTCGGCTCGTCGAGCGGTTCGACCACCCGCCAGCCCTTGACGTCGGCCAGCGCGGTGCGGGTCATCCGGCCGAGCTGCGCGAGCCCCTCGCGGACCTGCTCGGGTCCCGCGGCCAGGTGTTCCCCCAGCGCCACCGAATAGCCCACGCGTGCAGCGACATTCGCCTCACCGAGCTCCAGGCACTGCATCACCGGAATCGGTAGGCGCCATTCCGGCGGCGGCAGCCGCGGCCTCAACCGCTGTGCGAGGTCTGGATGTATCGCCAACATTCCGACACCACGCGGACCGGCCATCCATTTGCGTGACGAGCTGTAGATCGCCGCGGCGCCGACCGCACAGTCGAGATGTCCCAGTGCCTGTGCGGCGTCGACCACCAGCGGCACACCGAGATCGCGGCACACCTCGGCGAACTCGGCCAGCGGCTGGGCCACGCCGCGATGGCTGGCGAGCGGGGTGAGGTGGACAAGCGCGGGCGGATTGTCGGCCATCTGCCGCGCGGCGTCGTCGACGGCGAGCCGGCCGAGGTCATCGGCGGGCAGCACGCTGATCTGGAATCCGTTGGCGGCCATGACGGCGAGATTGGGGCCGTACTCGCAGGGCGGGCACGCGAGGGTGTGGTCGCCTGGCCAGCTGCTGAGCAGGATGTCGAGTGCGTTGTTGGAGCCGGTGGTGAACACGACGTCGGAGCCGCGCAGGCCAGTCAATGCCGCGACAGCTGCACGACCCGCGTCGAGCACCGGCGCAGCCGCGTCGGCGGCGACGTACCCGCCGACCTCCGCTTCATGCCTGGCGTGCCGGGCCGCCGCGTCGATGACCGCGAAGCTCTGCCGTGAGCATGCGGCGCTGTCGAGGTGCAGTCCGGCGACCTTCGGACGAGCCGCCCGCCACTGGTCGGCGAGGCTCATTTCGTCGACAGGGACAGCCCGAAGTCACCAGCGGCATCGTTCCACCAATGCGTGCGCCGCAGACCGGCTGCCGCCAACTCAGCCTCCACCCCCTCGGGCCGGAATTTGCAGGATACCTCGGTGAGCATCTCCTCGCCGTCGGCGAAGTCGACGACCAGGTCCAGTGCAGCAATGTGGACCCGTTGCCGACTCGACGCGCGCAGCCACATCTCGATGCGCTCCTCGCCGGTGTTCCACCGCGCAACGTGCTGGAACGCGCCGAGATCGAAATCTGCGTCCAGTTCCCGATTGACTACCGCGAGCACGTTGCGGTTGAACTGCGCTGTGACGCCGGCACTGTCGTCGTAGGCGCGTACCAACCGACCCGCGTCCTTGACGAGGTCGGTGCCGAGCAGCAGGCTGTCGCCCGGCTGCAACGTGTCCGACAGCGCAGTCAGGAAATCCTTTCGCGGACCCGGTGTCAAGTTGCCGATCGTCGAGCCGAGAAACACCACCAAACGCCGGCCGACGCGCGGTATCTTGCCGAGATGCTCCTCGAAATCACCACACACCGCATCGATTTCGATACCCGCGTATTCACGCTCGATGGCGGATCCGGCCGCGTTGAGCACCCCGGAGTCCACGTCGAACGGGATGAACCGGCGCAGTGATCCACTGTCGCGCAACGCGTCCAGCAGCATGCGAGTCTTCTCCGAGGTGCCGCTGCCGAGTTCGACCAGCGTGTCGGCGCCGGACGCCGCAGCGATGTCCGCCGAGTGCGAACGCAGGATCTGCGCCTCGGCGCGGGTCGGGTAGTACTCGGGCAGCCGGGTGATCTGATCGAACAGGTCGCTACCCGCCGAGTCGTAAAACCATTTGGGCGGCAACGATTTCGGCGTATGCGCCAAGCCATCCCGCACATCCCGGCGCAACGCATGCGCGGCCGAGTCGGCGGCCAGGTAGTTGGCCAGCGAGAAAGTCATGACGATCCTTTCAGGGGGATCAGGCTTACACGAGAGTCCTCGACCACGACGAGGTGGCGGTCCGGAATTTCCTGCCAGCCGGGATTGTCGTCGTATGGTTCGCTGGCCAGCACCACGCCGTCGTCTCTACGCAGCACCGACAGGGTGTCACCCCACGTGGTGGCGAGCAGTTGAGAGCCGTTGGCCGCCAATATGTTCAGCCGGGCATTGGGATCGGCGGCGGCGACCTCGACGACGATGTCGCCCAGCGCGTCGAGGCCACGCTCGAAAATCAGCGCGGCAAGCAGTGCGCTGTCATTGGTCGACTCCGCCTTGGAGGACAGCGGCAGAACGCCGCGGTCGACGAGCCCGTTGTGCGACAGCAACCACTGCCCGTCGGTGAACGGGGCCGAGGCCGAGGGTTCGATCGGCATACCGGTGCTGGCCGAACGCACCGCTGCGACAACGCATTCGCTGCTCAACGCGGGCGCCACCGAGGCGAATGACGAGTCGCCCCACAGCGGCGTGGCGCTGCGCCACCGTCGCGCGACGCCGTTGTCAAAGAAGCCGACACCCCAACCGTCGGCGTTCATCAGGCCGTGCTTCTGGCGTCGAGGCGCATACGACTGGACCAGCAGTCCCGACGGTGGCTCCAGCACCAGCGACGCGATCGATCGCGGTTCGCCGAGCCAGCCGAGGTGTCGGCACATCAGGCGTCCCAGGCCAGGCGCACACCCGAGAAGATCTGCCTGCGGATCGGATGGTCCCAATTGCGGAAGCTCGGGCGCAGGATGCCCGCCGCGACCGCCCACGAGCCGCCACGCAGCACCCTGTAGTCGCCGGCCCCAGAGCCCTCGAAGAACGGCTGCGAATACCGGTCGTAGATCATCGGTGTGAAGCCGGGCCACGGCCGCAGCGGCGACGTGGTCCACTCCCACACGTCGCCCAGCATCTGCTCGGCGCCGTACGCGGAGGCACTTGCGGGGTAGGCCCCGACAGGGGCCGGACGCAGCGCGTCGCCGCCTAGGTTCGCGAGGTGTCCGGTGGGTTCTGATGCGCCCCAAGGGAATCGGCGACGCCTACCCGCCTCGGGATCCCAGACGGCGGCCTTCTCCCATTCCACCTCGGTGGGCAGGCGCGCGCCCGCCCACGCCGCGTACGCCTCGGCCTCGTAGTACGTGACGTGCTGCACGGGTTCGTCGTCGGGGATCTCCTCGACGTGCCCGAATCGGGTGCGGGTACCCGGCAAATCCCCTGTATTCCAGAACTGCGGCGCGGTCAGCCCCGCCTCCTGCCGATGGGTCCAGCCACGGTCCGACCACCAGCGCTGCTGCTGGTACCCACCGTCTGCGATGAATTGCCGCCACTCCCCGTTGGTCACGGGCACGCGGCCGATGCGGAAGGCCGGCACATCGACCGTGTGCGCCGGCCGTTCGTTGTCGAGCGACTGCGGCTCGCTGACCGCGTCGACGCCGAGTATGAATTCCCCGGCGGGCACGAGCACGGCGGTGCCGGCGACACCGGAGCGTCCTGGCGGCAGCCACGATCCGGTGTTCAACAGCGGCGGCCCGGACCGGAGGTTCAGCGCCTGCAGCATGGTCTCGTCGTGCTGATTCTCGTGGCTGATGACCAGCCCGAAGCGGAACTCGGCTTCCGCGCGGACATCAGGATCGTCGGGCAGCGCGTCGAGGCTGTCGAGCGCCTTGCCGCGCACGGTGCTACAGAACGTTCGGGCGTCGGTGGGCGGCAGCAACGGCAGATCGACGCGGCTCGCACGGGAGTGGACGAACGCGTCGTAGAGGCGTTCCACCTCGGGAGCCAACATGCTCGGCCGACCGGGATCGCCACCACGCAGCAGCCACAGCTCTTCCTGCTGACCGATGTGCGCGAGGTCCCACACCAACGGGCTCATCAACGGGTCGTACTGGCGCCACAGTTCGGCGTCATCGAAGTCGACGAGCCGCAGCGTGCGCTCTCTGGCCTTCGTCAGCTCACGTGCAAATGTGTCGTGTGCCGTCACATTTCCCCTTGTGCCAGTTGGGTGACAGCTATGCCGATCCCATATTTGACGGCTCGGTCGGAGAAATCGTCGGCCGGGCAACGCCCTTTCTCGACCGAACGCACCAGCTGATCCATCGATTCCACGAGTTCGGTGGGCGCGCGTTCGGCGGTGGTTTGCACACAGCGCGTGGCTGCGTCGCGCAGCCGTCGGTCGCCGAGGCCGATCTGCGCGGCGCGGTCCCACGCCGTGGCCACGGCCTCGGTGGCTTCCGCGGCAATGTCAGCGGCGACCGGATCGTCGAGCAGCGTCACGAGCGTGAACACGACGGCCGGCCACACCGCATCCGGCAAGCTGTCCAGGTAGCGGATCTCCAACCAGCGGCGCGGCCGAACGGGCGGGAACAGCGTGGTGAGGTGATACTCGAGATCGGCGTGCGTCGGCCTGCGGCCACCGAGCAACACGCGGCCGTCGGCCCAGTCCGCGAACGGCACCCAATCGGTCACGGGCGCCGCTGTGTTTTCCGGCGAACTGTGCACGAGCATCACGGGCGCCTTCAGTGCATACCGCGCCCAGTCGCTGGCCGGGTCGTCACCGTTCACGCCGAGAATCGGGCCGCATCGCGCAGAATCCAGTTGGCTCCACACCCGCTGCCGCGTCGACTGCCAGCCGGAGAACTGGCCGCCGAGCAACGGCGAGTTGGCGGCGATCGCGATCATCGTCGGGCCGAGGGCATGTGCCAACCGCACCCGCGCCGCCCAGCCGTCCTGCGGCCCGGCGTCCAGGTTGACTTGCACCGACGCCGTCGATGTCATCATCGCCGCGCCTGCGTCTCCGGTCTGGCTGGCGGTGAAGAACTGCTCCATCGCGCGGTACCGGTCGCCAGGATTTACCCGCTTGGCCGGGCGCAGCGGGTCCGCGCCCACCAGCACCAGACCGAGGCCGGCTTGCGCGAACGCGGCCCGCAGCACAGCCCGGTCGGCCGTCATCGCGGCGATGGCCGCGACGGGCCCGTCCATCGGGGGGCCGGACAATTCGACCGCTCCGCCGGGTTCGACGGTGATCGCACTGCCACCGGGCAGCGGCGGCACACCCGCAATGGCGTCGGTCAGCTCGTCCCAGTCAGGGCGGCGCATCGGATCGGTCAGGTCGAAGCAATGCGCCTCGACCTCCAGGCCGACCCGCCCCACCGGACCGTCGGCCAGACAGGTCTGGCCGATGTGTTCGGCGGCGCTATATGCGCTGGTCAACTCGGCTGTAGCGGGTTGCCATGGGTGCGCGTCGTCCACCTCGGGCGTAACGGCGAAGGTCATGTCTTCCGGCCCCTTCCGGGTAGGGAACGATCGCGGCCTTCACTCCATCTTCCAGAGCGCACCGACAAAGTCCCGCGATTTTTGGGTGACGCGTTGGTGACGTGTACCCCAAAACGTTGCCGGTTACTGCCCCAGCGTGTTTTGCATCGCCCCAGCCAGCACGTTCACCGCAGGCCCGCCGTTGCCAGATTGGCAGACTTTCGCCTGCAGCAGAACGTTCTCCCGCCTACGGGTCGTGGTGAAGCAGCGTCGGTCTGTGCCTGCTTCCTGCTTCACCCAGTCCGCGTCGGTCGCGCTGAGGGTGCCGCCGGTGAAGGTCCACACCTGCGTGGTGAAGTTGTCCAGGTGCATCGCCGACGTCTGGCCGCTGCAACCCACGGTGCGGTCGACCACCCGATGGAACGCGCGGTCGGCCGCGTCGTTGGTGGCGAACACCCCGACCGCCTGTTTGGCGAAGTGCGTCTGGTCGTTGTCCGCCGTCTGCGTGACCGAGCCGTTGAACGACGCCAGATCCGGGTCCGCATACACCTCGGGCAGTCCGATGTCCGCCCAGTTGTTGCAGACCGGAATGTCGACGTAATAGGACTGGAACGGATCGGTGTACGTCCACGCGAACCGCATTGGCGCGCCGACGATATTGCTCACCGAGCCCTTGCCCAGGACGGCGTAGTTCACCACGCCGGGGTCGGACGGACGAGCTTGCGCCGGCACCGCCAATGACACGCCAACGGCCAGACCGACGCCTATCGCTGCGGCGGTCCGCACCCAACTAGACCTTCGCCGACAGCGTGACGTCGATGTTGCCGCGCGTTGCCTTCGAGTAGGGGCAGACCCCGTGCGCCTTGGTCATTAGTTCGTCGGCTGCGCTCTGCTCCAGGCCGGGGAGGTAACCGATGAGGTTCGCGTTGATGCCGAAACCGCCCTCGGAATCCTTGCCGAACCCGACCTGGACCGTGACGCCGGTCGCGTCATCGAGGTCGATCTTCTCGGTGCGCGCCACCAGACGAATCGCACCGAGGAAGCATGCGGCGTAGCCGGCCGAGAACAGCTGCTCGGGGTTGGTGCCCTCGCCGCTGCCGCCAGCGGCCTTGGGCGGTCGGGTGTCCAGATCGATCCTGCCGTCCGACGACTTCACATGGCCGTCGCGGCCGCCTCCGGTTGCGGTTGACTCTGTGGTGTAAACGACTTCGATGCTCATGGCCATGATCATGCCAGTCCCGCCGTCCACGGCAAGACGCCCCGGTCGGGCTCGGACAGGGGCGCCTTGGCGGGCAGCGAACTACTTGCCGTTGCCGTCGAGACTGGCGCGCACCCCCTCCTCGACCTTCTTGCCGAGATCGGGGTCGACGTTCTTCCAGTATTCGAACACCCGCGACAGGACCGGTTCCCGCACACCCTTGGACACGTGACCAATGATGTTGTGCGCCAAGCGGTCCCGGGCCCCGTCGTCGAGCACCTCACGCACCAGCGTGCCGGGCTGGCCCCAGTCGGTGTCATCGGGTCGCAGCGCGTACGCGGCGCGAACCATCTCGCCGTCGGCATGCCAGCGCACCTCCGCGGCGCGCTTGGGGTCGGCCTGCGGGCCACCCATCGAGTTCGGCGCGTACACCGGATCGGTCACGTTGCGGATCCGCATCGCACCGTCCTTGGAGTAGCTGTGCAACTCGACCTTCGGTGTGTTGACGGGGATCTGACGATAGTTGACTCCGAGCCTGGCCCGGTGCGCGTCGGAGTACGAGAAACCGCGGGCAAGCAGCATCTTGTCCGGGCTCAAGCCGGTGCCCGGCACGATGTTGTTGGGCTCGAACGCGGCCTGCTCGATCTCGGCGTGGTAGTCAGTGACGTTGCGGTCGAGGGTCATCTTGCCAACCTCGTGCAACGGATAGTCGCCATGCGGCCACACCTTCGTCAGGTCGAAGGGGTTGAAGCGGTAGGTCTTTGCGTCCTCGAACGGCATGATCTGCACGTGTAGCGTCCAGCTCGGGAAGTTGCCTTCCTGGATGGACGTGTACAGGTCGCGCTGGTGGTAGTCACCGTCTTCACCGGCCAGCCGGTCGCCGTCCTCTTGGGTCAGAAACTCGATGCCCTGGTCGGTCTTGAAGTGGTATTTCACCCAGAACAACTCGTTTTTGGTGTTCAGCCAGCTGTACGTGTGGCTGGAGTATCCGTTCATGTGCCGCCAGGTTCGCGGGATGCCGCGGTCCCCCATCAGGTAGGTGACCTGGTGTGCCGACTCTGGTGAGAGTGTCCAGAAGTCCCATTGCATGTGGTGGTCGCGCAGGTTGGTGGCCTGCATGCGCTTCTGGGAGCGGATGAAGTGCTGGAACTTCATCGGATCGCGGACGAAGAACACCGGGGTGTTGTTGCCGACCATGTCGAAGTTGCCGTCGCTGGTGTAGAACTTCAGCGCGAAGCCCCGCGGATCACGCCAGGTGTCCGGGCTGCCGCGCTCGCCCGCAACGGTCGAGAACCTGGCCACCATCTCCGTCTTCGTACCCGGCTGGAAGACCGCGGCTTTCGTGAACTGGCTGATGTCTTGAGTGACTTCGAAGTGGCCGAAGGCGCCGCCGCCCTTGGCGTGGGGCTGCCGCTCCGGGATGCGCTCCCGGTTGAAGTTGGCCATCTGCTCAATGAGGTAGTGGTCCTGAAGCAGGATCGGGCCGTCCGGTCCGACGGTCAACGACTGGTCGTCGCTCGGCGCCGGGTTGCCCGCGTCCGTCGTAGTGAATTTCTCGGTCATACCCCGCGGGTACCCAAAAAACTCGTCGAGATCGACGTTTCGCGGGCGTGCCCTCCATTCTCCTGCGAGACGTCGATCCCGTGGTTTGCGCGCTAGGGACGCGGCGCTGTCGTGGTGGGACCGCCGGGCTGCTGCGGGCCGAAGTTCGGGCCGCCCGGGCCGAACGGCGGCTGCATACCCGGGCCAGGCCGGTCGAAATCGCCGCGCGGGCCCATCGGGAACATCGGCGGGCCGCCTCTGTGCATCATGGAGCCGTGATGGCGATGACCGTGGCCCCAGCCGACGTGGCCGCCACCGGAGTGCGCGCCGAGGAAGAAGCCGGAGAAGAAGACGACGGCGACGATGAAGACGACGCCCGCCACGATGCCGACCCAGGCAGCCACCGCCGTCAGCCGGTTGCGGCGTGGCGGCTCGGCGTAGACGGGAGGCGGGGCGGCAGGCGCGGATTCGGGAGGCGGTGCGGCCGTGGCCACGGGGCCAGTCGCAGGTTCAGAGGACGACGGTGTTTCGCTCATGAACCCGAGCATGCAAGCGGTGGCGATGCGCCTGTCTTGAATCAGTTATGAATCCGCTGTGAAAGATATCGCCTGGTGAGGCCGACGCCCTGTCCTTGAGCATCTTGGTGCCGACGAGCCACCCGCTCGCGTGCGCGGGCTGTTGCCTCAAGTCTCATCGCAGCCCTTTGAGACGGGCAGCAATCACCTTTACAGGCAGACGCTTATCGGCTACACCGCAAATGCGCCCTCGCTGATTAGCAACGTTGATGAATGACCATCGCTACAAATCTTGCAGTTCAACGGCGTTGACGATGTTTCCGGCTAAGAAGCCTTGGCGATTCCGCTACGGTAAGAGCACGGCGGATCTCCCGGAATTGATTCACTACTCCCAATATTGGGTAAGCGCCAGGTTGGCGCGGGTTCAGCGTTCCGCGTTGGGGTGGCCGGCAGTTTAGGCGTATTGCTGTCGGCCACGCCCCAAACCCATTCCTCTGATCCACGGCAGTCGTCTGAGAAAGTCGTTGAGTTACCTCCGTGACTGTCGAGGCGCAGTGGGCCGGAGCGGCACATGCTGCGGATGCGTTGCAAGCGACGTACTTTCGGAGGTTCCTCGCAGACGAGCGGAAGCAGCTCGCCGACGACCTCCTGCGCGAACTGGATCGCCTGATCGCCGCGCTGGACCGGCGTTTGTCGGCCCTATGGTCCCGCTCGGGCTAGGCATTCACCATTCACGAGGTGTACCGCAACATCAGTCATTACTGTTCAACCTCTTCGCGGCCTTCGCCGTGCTCGCGATAGAACGCGTCGTAAGCGGCCGCAATGCAGTCGGCCTCGGCATCCGGATGGTCGTACGCGACCACATCGATCGCAGCGAGAGTGCCCGGTCCCAGACCGCAATCGGTACGCGTAGCGCGCCCACGAGTGAGAGCTTGGTTCAGCAACCCTTGAAACGTCGTACGCAACTCATCGGGTGAGTGCGGTTTGGCCAGCACCTCCCCCAGACTAGGCGCCGACTGTGCCCTCTAGGCAGAATCCACCTGCCGTTTGCATGGCGTTTACGTACTGGTCAAACCGCATACGAGGAAAGCGGTCGGCATGCATCACTTGTGCATCGAATAAGGTGGTGGCTCGGTCCGGCCGGCGTGGCACGCCGCGAGGATTGGCTGCGCGGCGGTGTGGGTAATGGTGCAGATATGAACAGCGACACGATCATTGCGATGTCGGGCTTGATGGGCCTGGCCGGCGCCGTGTTGACAGGGGCGCTGTGGGATACGCCGTTGGTGATGACGCCGCTCCGGTGGTTCGTGAGCTAGGCGTTGGCAACATTGACGCCGATTGACGACGAAAATCGTTGCGGGTCAGACACGTTGACGGTGTTGGCGGCGAACAAGCGTTTGAGAAGCTACTGCGGACGGCTGGAGTTGGGAACCGACTGACAGCATCCAACGTCCTACCACTGTTCGGAGGCGGGCCGATTTTTCTGACGGCGAGAGATTCGATACCGGCCTGGCTAGAGGGCGACCACCGTACTTATGGCCCCGAGCGCCTTGAGTGCGTCGTCAAAAACTTCCCCGATGTCGGGGTTGGCGGTCGCGGACCATGCTTTGCGGTATCCGTCGCAGAGGTTCGCCCGGCTTTCACAAGTCCGGGCCAGTTCGTCCCGAGTCGCAACCGAGGAGCTGTTGAGACTGGCCTTGGCAGCTGCAGCGGCTGGCACAACGCTGTCCAGCAACTCCGATTGCTCGCGCACAATGTCCTGATCTATGGAGGTCATGGCAGTGTCTCCTAACGATGGATTCGTGTTGTGGCGAAACGCTGACCACCGTCTCGGGTGTGGAGTTCCGTGGTGGGATCGTCGCTCGGATGTGGTGCAGCGAGCTGAGTAGTCGGCTACTGCAATTTCGCCCGATTTCGGCGCGGATTACTTACTTAGTGGCGATTTAATCGCGACCTTGAACACCCGAACGGGACCACGAACCCGCCCTGCGACGCGGAACGCTTCATGCTCTTCTGCTGGGACGTGCTGCGGACGGAGGCCGGGAAAACCCGTTCTGACTAGGCCTTTAATGGGTTCACCGCGAACTGGATGACCCGGTACGGCACGTTGTCGCCCGGGCCGGTCTTCCACTGGCTGATGAACACCCGCAGCTCATCGAGCGTCGAGCCGGGCGAGATGTAGCCGCCGTATGGCTGTGCGAGCCGGTTGTCCTCGGGCGGCCCCAACTGCTCCGCGGGATCGGGCCATTCGCCTGCGAAGACGACCGTCGTAACAGGCGCTGTCCCAAGGTCCGTCGAGTCGGCTGCGACGCGGACCTCCATATTGCCGGTACTGGCGTTGAAGTACGACAGCACCGTTTCGCCCTCGATCTGCCGCACGCTCATTTCGCCTACGCGATCCGACCACAACGGCGTCGGTGACTTGCCCCAGCCGCCCTGAGCAGACCAGCCCTGCCAACTGGCGCGGTCGGTGAACGTCTGCGGCTTCGCCCGGTAGAGCACCACTGGTCCGCTGCGGTCGAAGTTGTTCGCGACGATGTAAACCCAGCCGCGCGGCGAATCCGGCTTCGGGATCGGGTCGTAGTAGCCGCTGATCTGCGACTGCTTGCCGCCGTCGTAGCCTGCGGGCCGCTGCGAATTCGGCACGGTCGGCCAATTACCTTGTCCTGGGTTGGCTTTCACGAGTCGTGAGGTCTGGGGTACCAGGTCCTTGACGGTGGTGACGAGCAGGTAGTTCTCCCGGTTGATCTGCACCACGCCCGCGGGAAGTTGCGACATGCCCGCAGGCGTCGACTCGGCAAGCAATGGCTTCATGTTTCCGGAAACGCGGTCGTAGCGCACACCGGTCGGGCTGTCGATCGAGTCGGCGTCGACGTGCAGCGCGATCGGTGCATGCCATGGGCCGAACCCGACGCCTTGGCCCGCGAAGCTGTCACCGCAGATCTGGAGGATCCCGTCGGGGAACTCCATGAACTCGCACAGATCGGTGGCACCGATGTCGTAATCGCTTGTCGGCGTTCCAGTTCCGGCAGCGGGAGCGATGCGGATCACCTGGCCGGGCGCCAACGGCGGCAGCACAGGCTCAGGGATGGGCGCGGGCGGATCGGCGTGCGCCGGCACGGACAGCAACGCGGCAGCCAACGCCGAGATCGACGAAATGGCACAAACCACTCGCACTCTTGCGCCCAAACGTCCGTTTCGGCGCAAAAGGATCACAGCTCGGCGGCCAGCAGCTCAGCGATCTGAATCGTGTTCAGCGCCGCACCTTTTCGCAGATTGTCGCCGGACACAAACAAGGCGAGGCCACGACCGTCCGGAACGCCGGGATCCTGGCGGATGCGGCCGACGAGTGATTCATCGACGCCCGCGGCGGCCAGCGGCGTCGGCACGTCGACCAGCTTCACGCCGGGCGCTTCGGCCAACAGATGGCGTGCGCGTTCGACCGACAGCGGCCGGTTGAACTCGGCGTTGATCGACAGCGAGTGCCCGGTGTACACCGGCACCCGCACACACGTCCCGCTCACCAACAGGTCGGGAATGCCGAGGATCTTGCGGCTTTCGTTGCGCAGCTTCTGGTCTTCGTCGGTCTCGCCGGAATCGTCCTCGACATACGAACCGGCAAGCGGGACAACGTTGAACGCGATCGGCGCGACGTACTTGTTGGGTGCGGGGAAGGTCAGCGCGGAGCCGTCGTGCACCAGTTGCTCGCTGTCGTCGACCACTGCGCGCGCCTGACCGAACAGCTCCTGCACGCCTGCCAACCCGCTGCCGGACACGGCCTGATACGTCGACGCGATCATCCGGACCAACCCGGCCTCGTCATGCAGCGGCTTGAGCACCGGCATCGCTGCCATCGTCGTGCAATTCGGGTTGGCGATAATGCCTTTCGGGCGATTGCGCGCGTCGGCGAAGTTGACCTCGCTGACCACCAACGGCACATCGGGGTCCTTGCGCCACGCCGACGAATTGTCGATCACCGTCACGCCGGCGGCGGCGAACCGTGGCGCCTGCACCCGCGACATCGTCGCGCCCGCGGAGAACACCGCGATGTCAAGGCCTGCGGGATCGGCGGTCGCGGCGTCCTCGACCTCGATCTCCTGACCACGGAATGAGAGCTTCTTGCCCTGTGAGCGCGCGGAGGCGAAGAACCGCACGCTGGTGGCCGGAAAGTCCCTCTCCTCCAACAGCATTCGCATCACCTGGCCGACCTGGCCGGTCGCGCCAACCACACCGATATTGACCATCAGCGTCCCGTTCCCGCGTATACGACGGCTTCCTCGTCACCGCCGAGGCCGAACGCCTCGTGCAGGGCGACGACTGCCTTGTCCAGTTCAGTGTCCTTGATCAGCACCGAGATTCGGATCTCCGAGGTAGAGATCAGGTCGATATTGACGCCCACCTCGGCCAGCGCCTCGCAGAACTTCGCGGTGACGCCGGGGTGGGTGCGCATCCCCGCCCCGACCAGCGACACCTTGCCGATGTGGTCGTCGTAGAGCACCTTGGTGAAGCCGATCTCCTCCTGCAGCGACGTCAGCTTCTCGACCGCGCCGGGACCGCTCTCCCGGGAACACGTGAACGTGATGTCGGTCTTGCCGTCCTCGACCTTGGAGATGTTCTGCAGCACCATGTCGATGTTCACGTCGGCGTCGGCGACCGCACGGAATATCTTGGCGGCATAACCGGGAACGTCGGGGATGCCGACGATCGTCACCTTCGCCTCGCTGCGATCGTGGGCGACTCCGGTGATGATGGCGTCTTCCATGGGGATGTCCTCTAACGATCCGGTCACAATCGTGCCGGGCTTATCTGAATACGACGACCGGACGTGTACCGGGACGTTGTAGCGGCGGGCATATTCGACGCAGCGCAGCATCAGCACCTTGGCGCCGCACGCGGCGAGCTCGAGCATCTCCTCAAACGACACGGTGTCCATCCGCTTCGCGTTGGGCACGATGCGTGGGTCGGCGGTGAAGATGCCGTCGACGTCGGTGTAGATCTCGCAGACGTCGGCTTTGAGCGCCGCCGCCAGCGCCACGGCGGTGGTGTCCGACCCGCCGCGGCCGAGCGTGGTGACGTCCTTGCTGTCCTGGCTGACGCCCTGGAAGCCTGCCACGAGCACGATCAGGCCCTCATCGAGTGCCGACCGCAGCCGGCCGGGCGTGACGTCGATGATCTTGGCGTTTCCGTGGGTGCTTGTGGTGATGACGCCCGCCTGCGACCCGGTGAACGAGCGGGCCTGTGCGCCCAGCGAGTCGATGGCCATCGCGACCAGCGCGTTGGAGATCCGCTCGCCTGCGGTCAGCAGCATGTCCATTTCCCGCGCCGGCGGCGCCGGGCAGACCTGCTTGGCCAGATCCAGCAGGTCGTCGGTGGTGTCGCCCATCGCCGAGACCACGACGACCACGTCGTTCCCCTGCTTCTTGGTCTCGACGATGCGTTCGGCGACGCGGCGGATCCGGTCGGCGTCGGAGACCGAGGATCCACCGTACTTCTGTACGACGAGCGCCACTGCAGAACCTTTCTTGGACGGGGTTCAACTAAGAATAAGGGGTCTGCGCACCCCATTTACTCCGCCGGTAGCGTCAAGATGTGGTCAAGACCAGCGACGAGCGCTTGCGCGTGGAGCCAACAGGCACAGCCCCGCGCCGCGCGCAGACCCAGGTACCCATCCACCCCGACATCGCCGCGCGGTGGAGTCCGCGGATGTTCGACGGTGATGCCGTGCTCAAAGCGGACGACCTCGTCGCGGTCCTCGAGGCCGCACGGTGGGCCGCCACCTGGGGCCATCGGCAGCCGGTGCGCTTCCTCGTCGGACAGCGGGGCGACGAAACCTTCATCGGGATTTCCGAGCTGCTCAAACGTGGCAACAGCTACGCAAAGGCTGCCGGGGGGCTGATCCTGCTCTGCACCGACGAGGGTGAGGACGAGCGGACCGCACGGTACGCCGCGGTCGACGCCGGTGCCGCGATCGCGCAGCTGACCGTCGAGGCGGTGTCCCGCGGGTTGATCGCGCATCCGATGGCGGGGTTCAACGCCGACGGCGCCCGCGAGGTGTTCGGCATTCCTGCGGGCGTGCGGCCCATCGCCGTCGTCGCGGTCGGATCGTTGGGCGACTACGACAACGCGCCGCCGGAGATCGTCGAGCGCGACGCACAGGGCCGCGGCAGGCTGCCGCTCGAGGAAGTCGCCTTCGCCGGCCGCTGGGGACAACCACTGTCGCGGTGACTACGGCACGGCCATGAATCTGAACGGCGGGGCCTGCACGAAGCTCGAGCCGGCGTCGCCTGCGTAGACCGTCTTCTCGCCCTCACCCAGGTTCAGCTGCTTGGCCCGCGTCAGGAACACGCCTTTGCCAGCTCGTTGAGGTTCTCGGAGATCCGTGCGTTCAGCGCCATCATCTCGTAGGCCGCCGGCGGCGCGGGCGCGCCGGGAGCCCGCGACTCCGTTTGAGCGCGCAGAACGGGAAGGTTGCCGGCGAACTCGTTGGCGAGGCTGGCGACCGTTGTACTGGTGCGAGCCAGCTCGGGCGCCGTGACTTTCTGGGCACGTTCGGCCAGCCCGTCGGCCCACGCCTGATACGCGGCGTCCTCGGCGGCGCTGGGAACCCCCTGCTCGTCACCCGTTTTCGACGCGATGTGCTCGGCCTGCGAGCGACTGAAGTCCAGCAGGTCCTTGACCGGACGGCATTCCTCGGACGGACGGTTGAACACGGTGTAGGACAACACGAGCGCCACGGCTGCGATCGCCGCCACGCCGATGGCGGGCCACCATCGCCGATCGATCTTCATCGCACGAACTGTAACCCGGTCGAAACACCTCGAGCCGGTCCACGTAACAGAAACATCGGTTACTGACAGTGAACGGCTCTCACCGGAGCCGCACCACTCCAGGAGATGTATATGGATACAGGAACCACAGCATTCATGCTGTGTTGCATCATCGGCCTCACGATGATGATCCCCGGCCTCGCGCTCTTCTACGGCGGCATGGTGTCCGTCAAGAGCTCGACCAACATGATGATGATGACGTTCGGCGCCGTGGCAGTCGTCGGCGTGCTGTGGGTGTTGTTCGGCTTCTCGATGGCGTTCGGCACATCCTACGGCGGCTTCGTCGGCAGCTTCACCGAGTTCGCGGGCATGAAGAATCTCACCGAACCGATGACCACCATCAACGGCCTGCCGGTGAGCCTATTCGCGTTGTTCCAAGCACTTTTCGCGGCGATCACCGTTGCGCTGGTATCCGGCGCGGCCGCCGACCGGATGAAGTTCGGCGCCTGGATGACGTTCGCGACCGCATGGGCGATCCTCGTGTACTTCCCCGTCGCGCACTGGGTGTTCGCGTTCGACGGCGTGGTGACGCCGGACGCCACCGGCGGCTGGATCGCCAACAAGCTCAAGGCCATTGACTTCGCGGGCGGCACGGCGGTGCACATCAACTCCGGTGCAGCCGCATTGGCGGTCGCCATCGTGCTGGGCAAGTCGCTCGGCTTCGGCAAATTCCGTAAGCCACACAACGTTCCGCTGACGCTGCTTGGCGCAGGCCTGCTGTGGGCCGGGTGGTACGCATTCAACGGCGGTTCGGCGCTCGCCGCGGGCACCTCGGCCGCGATCGTCATGGTGACCACGTTCGTCGCCACCTGCGCGGCGACGCTGGCCTGGCTCAGCGTCGAGAAGTTCAAGGACGGCCACGTCACCGGCGTCGGCGCGGCGTCGGGCGCGGTGGCCGGACTTGTGGCCATCACCCCGGCCTGCGGTGCGGTCACCCCGATCGGCGCGATCTTCGTCGGCCTGATCGCGGGCGCGATCTGCCCGCTGGCGGTCGGGCTGAAATCCCGGTTCGGCTATGACGATTCGCTTGACGTGGTCGGCGTGCACCTGGTCGGCGGTGTCATCGGCACGCTGCTTATCGGTTTGTTCGCCAGCGCAGGCATGCCGAACAAGACCGACGGTCTGTTCTACGGCGGCGGCCTGGACCAACTGTGGAAGCAGGCGATCGCCGCCGGTGCGGTGATGGCGTACTCGTTCGTGGTCGCGTACCTCATCGCCTTCGTCATCAAGAAGACGATGGGCATCCGCATCTCGACCGACGAAGAAGAAAAGGGCATCGACGCCAAGTTCCACAGGGACGCGGCGTACGAACTGCAGCCTGCCTGACAAGCACCGGCCGGCGCGGAACCACTCGCCCGCGCCGGCCGGCCTTCTCAACAACCATGGATTGGAAAAGCATGTCCGAACTCGCCGCATTGGCCGAACAGTCGGGAACGAAGTTCATCCTCGCGCTGTTCGTCGACCTGCGAGGCAAGCCGTGCGCGAAGTTGGTGCCCGTCGAGGCCGTCGACCTGCTCGCCACCGAAGGCGTTGGCTTCGCGGGATACGCCGTCGGCGCCATGGGCCAGGAACCCAAAGACCCTGACATGATGGCGATTCCGGATCCGGCGTCGTTCACGCCGATCCCGTTCATCAAGGACGGCCTCGCCATCGTCCATTGTGATCCGCACGTCAACGGTGCACCCTGGCCGTACGCGCCGCGCGTGATCCTCAAGGCGCTGATCCAGCAGGCCGCAGATGCCGGCTTCGAGCCGTGGGTCGGCGCGGAGGTGGAGTACTTCCTGCTGCACCGCAACGCCGACGGCAGCCTCTGCACCGCCGACACTGCCGACACCGCCGCGCAGCCCTGCTACGACGCCCGGGGCGTCACGCGGATGTACGACCACCTGACCGCGATCTCCGCGGCGATGAACACGTTGGGTTGGTCCAACTACGCCAACGACCACGAGGACGGCAACGGCCAGTTCGAGCAGAACTTCCAATTCGCCGACGCACTCACCACCGCCGACCGTGTGGTCACGCTCCGCTACCTGCTTTCGATGATCGCGGCCGAACGCGGCATGGTCGCCACCTTCATGCCGAAGCCGTTCGCCGACAAGACCGGCAGCGGTTTGCATCTGCATTTGTCACTCACCAGCGGCGGCACTCCCGTCTTCCCGTCCGACGACGACTCCCGCGGTCTCGGGTTGTCCGAGACCGCCTATGCGTTCATCGGCGGAATTCTCGAACATGCCAGTGCGCTGCAGGCCGTGGTGGCGCCAACAGTCAACTCCTACAAGCGAACCGGCGCGACGACGACGGCGTCGGGCGCATCGTGGGCACCGAAGACCCCCACCTACGGCGGCAACGACCGCACGCACTACATCCGCGTGCCCGACTCCCAGCGCGTCGAGTTGCGCGGTAGCGACGGCTCCGCCAACCCCTACCTGGCGATTGCCGCTGCACTGGGTGCCGGCATCGACGGGATCAAGCGCAGCGCCGACCCCGGGGACATTGGCGCGCAAGGACGTTCGGCGCTGCCGCCGACGCTGCTGCACGCGGTCGACGAGTTCGAGAGCGATCCCGTGGTCGCGGGTGTGCTCGATGCCATGGGCGACGGTGTGGCGGGCTACTTCGCCAACGTCAAGCGCGAGGAGTTCTTCTCCTACCACAGCGCCGTGACACCGTGGGAGATCGACCACTACCTCACCGCGTTCTGAATCGTCACAAGTCGAAGGAGACAGGCCATGTGTGGGATCGTCGGGTTACACCTGCGGGCCCCCGAACTGTATCCCCGACTCGGGGAACTACTCACCGGCATGCTGTGCGAGATGGGTGATCGCGGCAGCGACTCAGCAGGCGTCGCCGTGTACGGCGACCGCGTCCTGTCGCCCCCGGGACAGGGCTGCGTATCGGTGTTGGAGGTGGTTCCGACCGCGGAAGACATCGGCCTTGAGGTCAACGTGACACGGCACGCCGACACGTATCTCCTTACGGCAGATGTATCTTCGGCGGAGCTGCTTGACGCGGTCAAGACGGCGTATCCAAAGGTGCTGATCGCCGGGTTCGGCTCCGATATGGCCGTGTTCAAAGGAGTCGGGCATCCCCGCACGCTCACGGACGCATGGGGTCTGGCCAAGGCGCAGGGCTGGCAGGGTGTCGGTCACACCAGGATGGCGACAGAGTCGGCGGTGACGCCCGCGGGTTGCCATCCCTATGCGGTCGGGCCAGAGCAGTGCATGGTGCACAACGGCTCGTTCGCCAATCACGCCACGATCCGCCGCGAACTGCGCGCCGCGGGTGTGCAATTCGACAGCGAGAACGACACCGAGGTGGGCGCGCGGTTCATCGCCGAGCAGTTGGCCGACGGTCGCGACGTGGAAGGCGCACTGAAGGAACTGTGTGCCGTCTTTGATGGGTTCTACACACTGCTGGTGTCCAACCGCGACTCGTTCGCGGTGGTGCGCGACGCGATCGCCTGCAAGCCCGCCGTCATCGCCGAGACCGCCGACTGGGTGGCGATGGGCAGCGAATACCGGGCGTTGGCGGGGCTTCCGGGCGTCGAGACCGCGAAGATCTGGGAGCCGGAGCCGGAGGTGATCTACGCATGGAGCAGATGACGGCGACGGTGTGCTCATACGACCTCCACACGACTCCGCTCCGCGAAGTCAATTCGACGTTGCACCAAAAGGAGCTGTCCGGTGAATTCGTCATCGCACACCCCGACGGCGCGCACAACGTGGCCGTCGGGGTCGATGCGCCGGTGAAGGTGACGGTCGAGGGCCACGTCGGCTACTACGCCGCGGGCATGAACAAGCAAGCCGAGATCAACATCAACGGCAACGCGGGCACCGGCGTGGCCGAAAACATGATGAGCGGCACGGTCTGGGTCAAGGGCAATGCATCGCAGTCTGCCGGCGCGACCGCGCATGGCGGTCTCCTGGTGATCGAAGGAAATGCCGCCGCGCGGTGCGGGATCTCGATGAAAGGGGTCGACATCGTGGTGGGCGGCGACGTCGGTCACATGAGTGCGTTCATGGCGCAGGCCGGGCGGTTGGTGATCCGCGGCAACGCGGGCGAGGCCTTGGGTGACTCGATCTACGAGGCCCGCATCTACGTCCGCGGCGACGTCGCCTCGCTCGGCGCCGACTGCGTCGCCAAGGAGATGCGATCCGAGCACCACAAGGAGCTCGAATACCTGCTCAAGGCGGCGGGTTTCGAAGGCGACGACACCGCTGCCTACACGCGCTACGGGTCGGCGCGAAACCTCTACCACTTCCACGTCGACAACGCTTCGAGCTACTGATGCCATATACCAGCGATGACCGCGCGCGCCTCGGCCTGCGTGAGTCCGCCACCTTCGACAGACCGACGATCGCGGCCATCCAGCGGGCCGCGGAGACCGGCATCTACGATATCCGCGGCTGGGGCGCCAAACGGCCGCTACCGAACTTCGACGACCTGCTGTTCCTCGGCGCGTCGATGTCGCGATACCCGCTGGAGGGATACCGCGAAAGGTGCGGCACCGATGTAATGCTTGGCAACCGGTTCGCCAAACACCCACTGCACCTTGATATCCCGGTGACGATCGCCGGCATGTCGTTCGGTGCGCTCTCCGGCCCCGCCAAGGAGGCGCTGGGGCGTGGCGCCAGCGAGGTGGGCACGTCGACCACCACCGGCGACGGCGGTATGACGCCCGAGGAGCGCGGCCAGAGCAAATACCTGGTGTACCAATACCTTCCGTCGCGATACGGAATGAACCCGGACGATCTGCGTCAGGCCGACGCGATCGAGGTGGTGCTCGGCCAGGGCGCCAAGCCCGGTGGTGGTGGAATGCTGCTGGGCCAGAAGATCTCCGAACGCGTCGCGGGAATGCGCACCCTGCCTGAGGGCATCGACCAGCGGTCGGCCTGCAGGCACCCCGACTGGACCGGACCCGACGACCTGACCATCAAGATCAACGAACTGCGTGAGATCACCGACTGGGAGAAGCCGATCTACGTCAAGGTTGGCGCCACCCGCACGTATTACGACGTGAAACTCGCGGTCCACGCCGGCGCGGATGTCGTGGTCGTCGACGGCATGCAGGGCGGCACGGCGGCCACCCAGGAGGTGTTCATCGAGCACGTCGGAATCCCGACACTGGCGGCGGTCCCGCAGGCGGTGCAGGCGCTCGCCGAACTCGGTGTGCACCGGAAGGTGCAATTGATCGTCTCCGGTGGCATCCGCACCGGCGCCGACGTGGCCAAGGCGCTGGCACTGGGCGCCGACGCCGTGGCGATCGGCACCGCCGCGCTGATCGCGTTGGGCGACAACCATCCTCGCTACGCCACCGAGTACGAGAAGTTCGGCAGCGCCGCAGGCTTTTTTGACGACTTCCAGGACGGCACCGATCCGGCGGGGATCACCACGCAGGATCCCGAACTCGCCGCGCGGTTCGATCCCGTCGAGGGCGGTCGCAGGCTGGCCAACTACCTGCGGGTGTTGACCATGGAGGCCCAGACCATCGCGCGCGCGTGCGGCAAGGCGCACGTATGCCACCTCGAGCCTGAGGATCTGGTCGCGGTGACCATCGAGGCGGCGGCGATGGCCCGGGTGCCGCTGGCCGGCACCAACTGGATCCCCGGCCTATGACGACCGCGGACGTCGTCATCGTCGGCGGCGGCATCGAGGGTGCGGCCGCTGCGTGGGCGCTGAGCCAGCGCGGGGTCACGGACGTCGTTGTGGCCGAACGTAATACCGTCGCATCGGGGATGACCGGCAAGTCCAGCGGGATCGTCCGGTGCCACTACGGGGTCAGTTCACTTGCCGCGATGGCGACCGTCGGACTCGAGGTGTTCGAGAAGGCTCAAGATTTTCTGGGAGATCACGCACTCGATATCGGCTTCCGGCAGACCGGGTACGTCGTCGGCGTTGGCGAACCGAACGTCGAATCCCTGCGCAAGAGCCTGGCCGCCCAGCGGGCGGTCGGCGTGCAGACCGAGGAGATCGACAAATCCGAGGTCGCCCGCATGTGGCCGTTCGCGGACCTCTCGCCGTTCGAAGCCTTCGGGTGGGAGGCGCGCGGCGGCTACGGCGACGCATACATGACGGCGCAGGCATTCGCGGCCTCGGCGCGCGCGGCGGGCATCCGAATCCGCCAGGGCACAACGGTCACCGGGCTGGTGTGTACCGGCGGCAGGGTGACTGGCGTTCGGCTCGCCGACGGCGGTGAGATCTCTGCGGGCACCGTCATCGTGGCGATAGGTGTGTGGACGCCGCCGTTCCTCGCCCAATACGGCGTCGACGTGCCGATCCGGGTGGTCCGTGAGCAGATCGTCACGATCGCCCCTGGCGTAGACAGCTCGGTTATCGGTTCCCTACCTGTGTTCTCCGACCTGGTGTCGCTGCAGTACGTCCGCCCGGAAGTCGGCGGCGACATCTTATTCGGCAACAGCGACCTGTCCGACGTCGAGGAAGCGGATCCCGACAACTACCTCAACCGCGCGACCGACGCGTTCGTCGACCTCACCGTCGACAAGGTCGGCACGCGCTTCCCCGGGTTCGCCGAAGCGGCGATCAGCAGCAGCTATGCGGGCTGCTACGACGTCACGCCGGACTGGAACCCGGTGATCTCCACGACCGGGCTCGATGGCCTCGTCGTCGCGGCCGGATTCAGCGGGCACGGGTTCAAGATCGCCCCTGCAGTGGGTCGACTGGTCGCCGACCTCGTCGTCGACGGACACAGCAATGACCCGCGGATTCCGCATTCCGACTTCCGGCTGTCGCGGTTCGCCGAGGGCAAGCTGCTGAAGAGCCCATACACGTATGTCGGTGCCGGGCAAATGCGATGATGGTGACGCAGTGATGGACGTCCCGCTTCTTCGCAACAAGTCGGGCACGGCGCGAGACCGTGATCCCCACGAGCCCGCCGAGGAGCTCGAATTCGAGGCCGCGATCGGCCGTAATGTGCGGCAGCTGCGGCAACAGCACGGCCTCACGGTCGCGGAAATGGCTGCCCGCGTTGGCATTTCCAAGGCGATGATGTCAAAGATCGAGAACGCGCAGACGTCCTGCAGCCTGGGCACACTTGCGTTGTTGGCCAAGGGTTTCGACGTGCCCGTCACCAGCCTGTTCCGCGGAGCCGACGTCGAGCGCCCCGCGGCGTTCGTCAAGGCGGGCGCCGGCGCCCGCATCGTGCGCAACGGCACCAAAGAGGGCCACGAGTATCAGCTGCTCGGGTCGCTGCGGGGCGAGCACAAGAGGCTCGAGTGCCTGCACGTCACGCTGTCCGAGAAGAGCCAGACCTATCCGTTGTTCCAGCACCCCGGCACCGAGTTCATCTACATGCTCGAAGGCGTCATGGATTACAGCCACAGCCGGTCGGTCTACCGGCTACATCCTGGCGACTCGCTGCAGTTCGACGGCGAGGGCGCCCATGGTCCGGTCGATCTGATCCAGGTGCCGATCCGCTTCCTATCGGTGATCGCGTTCCCGGATTCTCAGGTGTAGAGCTTGGCCGCGGCGACCGCCAGGTCGGTGACGACGTCGCAGTGCTCGCCGCCACTGTCCACCACCACCGCGGGCCGGATGACGACCTCGCCCGTTCCGACGAAGTCGCCGCCGAGCAGCCTGCGCTGCATCGGAGCACCGACGAACGCCACCGCCGAGCAGTACATCGGGTCGACGAGCAACTCGACACCGTCGCGTTCGCGGTGCTGCCGGCTCTCGGTCGCCATGTCGTAGTTCTTCGGCTGCAGGGACAGCTGTATCGACACAACGTCCTTACCGCGCATGATCCCGAAGGTGCAGTCGTACGGCCGGGATCGAGCGACGTCCCAGCGCTTGACCTCCGTGCCGAGCACGGACAGCACCTGGCACGGGTCCCGCTCGGCGAGCGCGTCCGGATAGACGGCGGCCCCGTCGCGGACCGGCAGCCGCAGCGACTCCACGGTCGGTGCGATGGCGCGGGCCAAGCGCTGCGCGAAGTCGCAGTTGTTTTCGGCGGTGAGGCCGACACGCACGAACGGCTGATCGAGTTGGCGCAGCGGTTGCGCGCCGGGCAGCAACGAGAGATTGAGCGGCAGCAGATAGCCGCACGAGCCGGGATAGGTTTCGTACACGGGAAGGTCACCGGCCAGGAATGCGACGGACTGGCCGGCAAGGCGGTAGAAGATCACCTCGATGCTGACGTAGTGGCGGTCGGCCTCGCCGGGCACCTTGATATCGAGATCACATTCGTCGAGCGCGAAAAGCGTTCCCACGGAGCCGATTTCGCCTATCTTGGCCATCGCGTCTCGGGTGAACAGGCCGCAGGGGTCGATCCTGCGCACCGCACGCAGATAGGCGAGCGCGGTGACGTCGCCGGGATCGACACGCTGCCCGTAGGTGGGAACGTCGCCCGCGAAGAAGTACGCGGGATCCACATCGCGGGGACCCATCACTGCGGTGCCGTCGAGGGACCGGGTGCACCCCGCGAGCGCAACCAGGACGGCCAGAAGCGCCATCACCCGCCTCACGCACCCAATCTTCCATCGCCGAGCCGATCACGGCGGCAAGACCTCGGGTTTTGGCCTTACAGCTGGGCTTGCTACAGTGTTCGCGTGCAGCGGGTGCTCCTTCTCGGCAGCCGCGACGGGGTCTGATCCAGACCGGCTTCCCGTCGCGGGTGTTCGCGATGCGCCGGTCGAGTCCCGTCTAGAACTGCCGGAGCGATCACCGTGACTACCTTCTCGAAACCCACACCAGATTCGCCCGACGCCTTCGCGTCGGTACGCACCATCAACCAGCCGTCCGGCCCACCGAACCCCGGCCAGCCGGCGTGGAACACCCAACGGACCACATCGATGCCGGTCAGCCGGTATCGCAGCTTCGCCGACGAGGTGCCGGGCGGCAGCCCGGCGACGGGCACAGTGCCCGTTCCGTTTGACCGCAGCTGGCCCGACAAGGTCATCGACCGCGCACCGATGTGGTGTGCGGTGGACCTGCGCGACGGCAACCAGGCCTTGATCGACCCGATGAGTCCGGCGCGCAAGCGCCGCATGTTCGACCTGTTGGTCCGGATGGGCTACAAGGAGATCGAGGTCGGGTTCCCGTCAGCCAGCCAGACCGACTTCGACTTCGTCCGCGAGATCATCACCGAGGGCGCGATCCCCGAGGACGTCACCATCCAGGTGCTGACGCAGTGCCGCCCGGAGCTGATCGAGCGGACGTTCGAGGCGTGCGAGGGCGCGCCGCGTGCGATCGTGCACTTCTACAACTCCACGTCGATCCTGCAGCGGCGGGTGGTGTTCCGCGCAGACCGCGAGGCGGTCAAGAAGATCGCCACCGACGGCGCACGGAAGTGCGTCGAGGAAGCCGCGAAGTATCCGGGTACGCTGTGGCGGTTCGAGTACTCGCCGGAGTCCTACACCGGCACCGAACTGGAATACGCCGTCGATGTCTGCAACGCCGTCGCCGACATCATCCAGCCCACCCCCGACGTGCCACTGATCGTGAACCTGCCGGCCACCGTCGAGATGGCCACCCCAAACGTCTACGCGGACTCGATCGAGTGGATGAACCGGCATCTGGCCCCTCGCGACAGCATCATCCTGAGCCTGCACCCGCATAACGACCGCGGAACTGCCGTCGCCGCAGCGGAATTGGGCTATCAGGCCGGTGCCGACCGGATCGAGGGCTGCCTGTTCGGCAACGGCGAGCGCACCGGCAACGTCTGCATTGTGACGCTGGGGCTGAACCTGTTCTCCCGCGGCATCGACCCGCAGATCGACTTCTCCAACATCGACGAGATCCGTCGCACCGTCGAGTACTGCAATCAGCTGCCGGTACACGAACGCCACCCTTACGGCGGGGACTTGGTGTACACCGCGTTCTCCGGAAGCCATCAGGACGCCATCAACAAGGGCCTGGACGCGATGAAGGTTTCGGCCGACGAGCAGGACGCCGACGTTGATGACCTCCTGTGGCAGGTCCCGTATCTGCCGATCGACCCGAAGGACGTCGGCCGCACCTACGAGGCGGTCATCCGGGTCAACTCGCAGTCGGGCAAGGGCGGCGTGGCCTACATCATGAAGGCCGACCACGGCCTGGCCCTGCCGCGCCGGTTGCAGATCGAGTTCTCCCAGGCGATTCAGAAGATCACCGACGGCGAGGGCGGCGAGGTCTCGCCGAAGGAGATGTACGACGCCTTCTTCGACGAATACCTGGCGCCGCTCCGGCCGCTGGAACGCATCCGGCAGAAGGTGATCGCCTCAGAGGTCGACGGCGGGACCGACACCATCGAGGCCACGGTCAAGATCGACGGCGTCGAAACCGACATCCGCGGCTCCGGCAACGGCCCGCTTGCCGCGTTCGTCGACGCGCTGTGCAGTGTCGGCATCAAAGTGCACGTGCTGGACTACTCCGAGCATGCGATGACGGCCGGTGAAGGAGCACAGGCCGCGGCCTATGTCGAGGCGTCGGTAAACGGGCGGACGATCTGGGGCGTCGGCATCGCGACATCGATCACAACGGCGTCACTTCGCGCGGTGGTATCCGCCGTCAACCGAGCTTCGCGTGCTTAACTGTCGGTCGCGCTGATTCGCGCATCCAACTATCCGAGGAGCGGACGTGAACTGGGGCTCGACGTGGGATTTCCTCTGGCACTTCCTGATCATCTTCGCCTGGATCGCCTACCTGTTGGTGCTCTTCCAGATCCTCATCGACTTGTTCTGGCGCGATCACAAGACGTCGGGCTGGGTCAAGGCGATCTGGGTGATCTTCCTCATCGTGTTTCCGTGGATCACGGCGCTGGTCTACCTCATCGCCCGTGGCAAGGGGATGACGGAACGGGCGCGGGAGGCGGCAGCCGCCGCGAAACAGGAAACCGACTCGTACATCCGTGAGGCTGCGGGCCATTCACCAGCCCAGGAAATCGCCGACGCGAAGGCGCTTTTGGAGGCCGGGACCATCAGCCAGGCCGAGTTCGACTCGCTGAAGGCGAAGGCGCTCGCCTAGGAATCAAGGAAGGCGCTCAGCAGCCGGTCCACAAGACCGGCGGTATCCAGCGCGCCCGCCTCGGGCGCAATGGTCAGGTTGCTGAACACAAAGCCGTTGAGCAACCTGCTGAGTTCGTCCATCCGCTCGGGTGACGGCGTGAAGCCGGCGGCCTCGATAATGAGCGTCGCCGACTTCACCGCCGCCGCCTGAAGCTCTTTCATCAGCGGGCGCAACTCTTCCCGCCTGGTGCTCTCCATGAACAGCTCGAACCGCGCGAGCGTCCAGCGGCGGAACTGCTCATCGGGCTCGAGCATGCGAACCATCAACGCCTTCAAGGCTTCACGCGATAGCGGGCCGATCGCCGCCTGCAGAATCTCGACGCGCTGCCAATGCAGTTCCACCGTGCGGGCGGCGGTCGCTTCAAGTAGCGCCTGGCGGGTCCGGAAATAGTTCGACGTCGTGCCTGCGGGCATACCGGCGCGGCTGTCGACCTGCCGATGCGTCAGACCCCCGACGCCGTCGTCGCACAGGATGTCGATTGCGGCGTCGAGGATCTGTGTCCGTCGTTCAGGATTGGTGGGCATCAGTTCTTATATTGCAACTTCCAGAACAGCGTCAGGAACATCGGGTACACGACGATCAGCAGGAAATAGCTGAACCACATCGGGAACCATGGCATCAGGGTGGTGTCCCAGATGATGTATGAGCAGTAGATGTGGAGCGGCACGCTGCCTGCGATATAGACCACCGACCCGGTGAACAGCGCCCGGTGCCGCTTGTTGACGAAGCGCACGCGATGCCGCGCCAGCAGCAGGATCCCGGTGATGCCCGCGTAAGTCATTGGCAAGAGCAGGATCTTGTCGGTCGTCGGCGTCACCACATACTGCATGGCGAAGTCGTCGCCGAAGATGACCCTCAACAGGTGGATAAGAACGCCGAGGCCGATGGTCAGGATGGCCGCCTCTTTGAAGAAGTAACCGTGCCGGCGGTACGCGTCCCGGAAGGTTTGGCGCGGTTGGACTTGTGTCATGGTCATGTCGCTCACTCCTCGTACTTCAATTTCCACAGCATGGTCAGGAAGAGCGGGTACACGACGATCAACAGCAGGTAGCTGAACCAGTACCCGGCGGTGCGCACGTACAGGTCCATGTCGTTGAGCACAAGCCCGACGTAGATGTGCAGCGGCACGCTAACGGTGATGTAGACGACCGCCGCACGGACGGCGAGCTTGTGCACCCGGTTGACGAACCGCATTCGGCGCCAGCCGGCTATGCCGGCGACCGCGGCGTAGGTCATCGGGACCATAAGAAGGATGTCGGTGGCCTGCGTGACCACGTACTGAAGGGTGGCGTCGTCACCGAAGATCACCCGGTACAGGTGCAGGAAGTAGCCGATCGCGATGGTCAGCATCGCCACTTCGCGGAAGAAGTAGCCGTGGCGCCGGTAGGTGCCCCAGAAGGTCGACCGGTGTACTACATCTGTAGTGGCTGTCATGGCGCTGACAGTATCACTACGAATGTAGTGATAGCAATGGTGGCTACGGGCGCGGCGGCAGATTCGCCAGCCACGAGTCGGGGAGCAACTCGATCAGCTGTCCGTCGGGATCGCGGATCATCGCGAACTGCTCGGTGACGGTCTCCTCGATCACCGATCCGCCGAACTCGTTGACCATCGCCAATACCGCGCCCAAGTCGGACACCGACAGCGACATGTGCGTGAGCCCCACTTGGTCCATCACGCGCTCCGAGCCGGCATGGACGTCCCGCTTGGAGTAGTCGATGATTTCCAATACGAATCCGTCGCGCACCAGATAGGTCGCACGCACTCCGATCGGCCTCGCCAGCTGCAGCAGTTGTTCGGTGCCCTGGTCGGGCAGTTCGAGTTCCCACCAGAACTTGAAGCCGAGCAGACCCTCGTAGAACCGGCGCGATCGCTCGCGATCTGCGACGCACAATCCAACGTGGTTGAAAACCGTTTGGTGGCTTGCCATTACAACCTTCCGTAGCGCGTGAGAGTGGATGGGCCGCTGCCCTCGATGTGTACTGTGGCTCGCTCAAGGTATCCGCCGACGCCTTCCTCGGTGACCCACGATTGCACGCTCAGCACCATCCCCTCAGCGATGACAGCATCGGTTCCGCGGCCCATACCGATCAACGGCGGTTCGGCGCCCAGCCCGAGACCATGGGCCAGCGGAACCCCGGGATCGGGGTTACCCGTGCTCTCCCACGCGCGGTACAGGTCGGCGCCGGTGTTGCCAGGCCAGCAGGCGGCGATCAGCGCGTCCATGCCGCGCGCACATCGCGATGCAAGCTCCGCGACTTCGCGTCCTGCAACGCCGGCCACCCGCGTGCGGGCCAGGCCGGATTCGTATCCGGCGTACAGCGAGCCGGGTGCGAGCACCACCAATTCGCCATCTCCGATGGGCCTTTCGGATGCCAAGTGCCGGAACATGACCGGGCCGATCGATGGCGTTGCGAAGCACACGCTTTCCGACGGCGGCATCGGCGCGCCCAGGCCGGCTATCCGCTCGTCGTAGACGCCGAGCAGTTCACGCTCGGTGATGCCCGGCGCCAACGCACCTTCCATCGCACTCAACGCAGCTTCCGCGATCGCGGACGCGACGTCCAGGCAGGTGATCTCGTCGGCCGTCTTGGTCTGTCGGGTGCTCGTCATCACGAGGCCCGCATCGACCAGGTCCGCCTTGGTGACGAGCTCGGGGATCAACGCGGCGAACATCGGCGTCAGGCCGTCGGTGCCCACCCGCCGCGCGTCGCGCAAGCCGGGGATCTTCGCCAGGTCGGCCGCCAGATTGGCGGGATTCCAGCTCATTCGGTACAGATCGTCGCGGCCGATCTCCGGCGGCACACCCTCGTCCCACGTCGAAAGCAGGTGCACGCGTCCGGTGTCCCGCACCACCACCGCAACCGGCGCGAACGGCAGCACACCGGATCGACCCAACTGACGGGCACCCGACACATACCGCACGTTGCCGACGCCGCCGAGCATCAGCGCATCGAGATCGTGGCTTTCCATGCCGGAGAGGACTTTTGCGCGCCGTTCGGCACGCAGCCGGGCGAAGTCGACCCGCGCGTCGTCTTCGAGGCCCATCATGCCGACGAACACCCCGCGGTCGCGGGCCACGGGACTCATGCCTCGACTCCGTACGGTTCATACGTTGACCCGCTGAGCTTGACCCACCCGGTATCCGTCACGGCCACAATGTCTTCCGATCGGTAGCCAGCGAAGCCGTCCTCCCAGATGACGGGCTCGAAAACGAGCACCATCCCCGGCTGGATGATGAGTCGCTCGTCGAACCGCTTCCCCAGGTCCGTTCCGATCAGGGGCATTTCGGCACTCTCGGTGCCGACTCCGTGGGCCAGATAGAAGTGCTCGATCCAGGGGCGGACCCCGTCGTTGGCGTCAATGGCCGCATTTCCGAGAGTGAGCGCGGACACACCCGGCTTGAGCACGTCGAGCGCGGCATCGACGACGGCTCGCCACCGGCGGAAGTGCGCCTGCTGCTTGCCATTCGGACGTGCTCCGGTGGTCCAGGTTCGGCCGTAGTCAGAGGCATATCCCTGCCAGGTGATCCCCGAGTCGACCCAGATGACGTCGCCTTCTCGGAGGAACCGGTCGGTGGTCACCGTCGGATAAGCCAAGTCACCGTGTAGCGTCCAGGGGCCGAGCTCGCGAGTTGGAGCCATCACCTGCCAGATCGGATCGATCCCGTTCGCCGACGCGCCCAGTTCGAAGACTCGGCGCAGGAACACTGCGCTCAAGTCTGTCTGGCGAACTCCTGGCCGCAGAATCGCGAGCGCGTCGGTCATCGCGAGTTCGTTGAGCCGCTGCGCGTTGCGAATGCACGCGATTTCATCGGGTGTCTTCATGAGCTTCGCGGCGCCGACGACATCGGAACCATCGACCCAGTCGAACCCCGGTAGGGCGCGCAGCATCGCGTGCGTCTGGTCGTCGACGCCGATACTCGCGCCGGAACGGAAGTGGTCGGCGAGCGCCGCGGCGAAGGCCTCGATGCCGTCGTCGAGATCCGGGAACAGCGGCCCGTGCAGATGATCGCCGGGTAGGCCGGCGGGAGCCCCGTCCGCGTAGAGCGTGTAGAGGTGGGGTGCCGAATCTCCCTTGACCACAATCGCCACCGTGCGGAACAGCGCCGCGCGGTCACCGTCCTGCGCGGGTGCCGCCGCCCCGGTCGCATAGGCCACCGAACTGGACCCGAGCAGGACCAGACCGTCGACGCCTTGTTCTTCTAGCTGGTACTGCAAGCGCTCGAAACGTTCGGTGCGCATTCGCGGGAGATCGGGCATGTCCGGGATCGCCCGTCCACCGATGGTCGCTCCTGCCGCCCAGTCTTCGATGGGTTCCACCTCCCTGGGACTTAAGTTCCCTAAAAATGCAAAGATAGCCCAATGGGCCGTCCCGACGTCAGTGCCGACGTGATCGTCGGATTCGATCACCACTCCGACGAGTTCAACCTGAACGAGCGCGAGGTCAACGCGGACCTGCGCAGCCGCTGCCCGGTGGCGTGGAACGAGAAGTACGGCGGTTTCTGGTACGTCTCCAGCTACGACGCAGTCGAGCAGGTCGCGCGCGACGGTGACACCTTTGCGCACAAGTACGAACCGGACGCCGCCGATGGCGTGAATTATCAAGGCGAGATGGGTGTTCCGCGTCCGGAGGGCCAGCCGCCACTCGGGATCGGCGAGGTCGACGGCCCGTACCACCTGGCGCTGCGGCGGGCGCTCACCCCGTTCTTCTCATCGGGGGCGATCGAGAAGATGCGGCCGTTCATGGAGCAATCGGCGCAGTGGTTCCTCGACCAGCGGATCGCGGACGGCCGGATGGACCTCGTGCTCGACTACGCCAGTCCTGTCCCCGCCATCCTCACAATGAGGTTGATGGGTCTGCCGTACGACAACTGGCAGCTGTACGCCGACCTCTTCCACGGGGTGATGGACGCGTCCGAGGCGGACCGGTACAACAAGGTGATCGCCGAAGTCCCCGCGATGATCGACGGACTGCTGAAGTTCGCGGCGACCCGACGCGCCGACCCCGCCGACGATCTGACGAGCTTCCTGGTTCAGTTCGAGTTCGACGGCAAGCGGCTGGACGACAACCAGCTCATCGACATCCTGTGGAACCTCATCGGCGGCGGCGTCGACACCACGACGTCACTGACGGCACTGAGCCTGCTGCACCTCGGCACCCGCCCGGATCTGCGACAGCAGCTCATCGACAGACCCGAGCTGTACCGCACCGCGGCGGACGAGTTTCTCCGGTACTGCTCGGTGAACAAGACCCTGAGCCGCACGGTGAGTCGCGACACCGTCCTTGGCGGTCAACAGCTTCGGCAAAACGACCAGGTGCTCATCAGTTGGTTGGCGGCCAACCACGACGAGCGGGAATTCGAGCGGGCTGACGATGTGATGCTCGACCGGGCGCCCAATCGGCACGTCGCGTTCGGGCTCGGACCGCATCGCTGCATCGGCGCCCCATTGGCGCGGGTGATGTTCGAGGTGATGGTGAAGGCGGTGCTCGACCGAATTCCGGACTACGAGGTCGACCTCGGTGGCGTCCATCGCTACTCGGGCAATCCGAGCATGACCGGTCTTGGCAGGCTTCCCGTCACGTTCACGCCCGGGGTGTCGCTGGGGACGGCACGCCCGACCTAGAAGAGCGCGAACTGGTCGCCGGCCACGGTGGTGTCGGTGAACTCCTCGATGTCGGTGCCGCGTACGACGCCATCGAGGAGCCGCATGAAATCAGCGTCGTTGACCAGTGGAACGCCTAGCTCGTTGGCCTGATAGCCCTTGCCGTGCTCGGGTTCGGGCTCGTTGCAGATGACCAGCGAGGTCTCCGGGTCGACATTGTCGGTGTAGGACAGTCCCGCGTGCACGATCCGCTCGATGAGCTCCTCGTGGGTTCGGGTGACCTCGGCCGACAACGCCACCCGCATGCCCTGGACCAGCGGCCTGTCCGCGACGAACCGCCCAGGGTTCATGTATGGGCACGGCAGCCGCGAGGCCAGCACCTTCAGCGGCCGCAGCTCTTCGTGCGTGACCTGGCCGTTGGGCCATAGCCTGCGCGTCACCGACCGCACCGGCAGCCACACCTTGCGCTCCCGGGCGCGGACCAGCACGGGCTTGAGGATCTGGGCGAGCACCATCGCGTCGTCGAGTGCGTCGTGCGGCTTCATCTGGGTGATGCCCCAGTGCGACGCCAGCGTCTCCAGCCGCAGGTTCTCGGTATCGAGCTCGAGGCGGCGGGTCAGTTCGACCGTGCACATAACGGTGTCGACGGGTAGCTCCGCCCCGACCAGTTCGGCCTCGGCGGCCAGGAACGCGTAGTCGAAGCCGACGTTGTGGGCGACGAGCGTGCGGTCCTTCAGCAGCTCGATCAGTTCGCCGACGATGTCACCGAAGCGAGGCTGGCCCTCCAACATTTCGGCGGTCAGGCCGTGCACGTGGGTTGGTCCGGGGTCGACGCCGGGGTTGAGCAGTGTGTAGAGGCTTTGCTCGACGTTGCCGTCGTCGCCGAGGGCCAGGGCGGCAACGCTGACGATGCGGGCCTGCCCGGGGCGGAAGCCCGAGGTCTCGACGTCAACCACCACCCAGCCCGCACCGGTTTCGTTTGCCGGCCGGCCCCAGGTTTGGCTCACGTTTCGAGGATGGCACGGAGCCCCGACATCGCCGGATCGCTGGCGTGCGTGTCGGCTACCTAAAATGCCGGAGATGGTCACCACTCGTGGACGTGTCGCGCTCGCGGCCGGGGCAGGCGCGCGTTGGGCGTCGCGGGTCACCGGGCGTGGCGCGGGCGCGATGATCGGCGGCCTGGTGGCTCTGGCGCTCGACAAGTCCGTGCTGCGTCAGCTGGGCGAAGGCCGTCGCACCGTCGTCGTCACCGGCACCAACGGCAAGTCGACCACCACCCGGATGACGGCTGCGGCCCTGGGCACACTGGGACGCGTCGCCACCAACGCCGAGGGCGCGAACATGGACGCCGGCCTCGTGGCCGCGCTGGCGGGGTCCCGCGATGCTTCGTTGGCCGCGCTCGAGGTCGACGAGATGCACGTGCCACATGTCGCCGACGCCGTCGACCCAGCGGTGATCGTGCTGCTGAATCTCTCACGCGATCAGCTCGACCGCGTCGGTGAGATCAACCACATCGAGCGGACGTTGCGCGGCGGGTTGGCCCGTCATCCGTCGACAGTGGTGGTCGCCAATTGCGATGACGTGCTGATGACGTCGGCGGCCTACGACAGCCCGCACGTGGTGTGGGTGGCGGCGGGCGGCGGCTGGGCCAACGACTCGGTGAGTTGTCCGCGGTCCGGCGAGATCATCGTGCGCGACGGCAGCCACTGGTATTCGACCGGCACCGACTTCAAAAGGCCCACCCCCCAGTGGTGGTACGACGATGCGAATATCTATGGCCCCAGCGGCCTTTCGCTGCCGATGAGGTTGGCGCTGCCCGGGACGGTGAACCGCGGGAATGCCACACAGGCGGTGGCCGCCGCCGTCACGTTGGGCGCCGACCCGGCCGTGGCGGTAGCTGCGGTGTCGGGTGTCGACGAGGTCGCGGGCCGGTACAGCACCATGCAACTCGGAGCACATACCGTTCGCATGTTGCTGGCCAAGAATCCGGCCGGGTGGCAGGAAGCGCTGTCGATGGTCGACACCGACGCGGGCTCGGTGGTGATCTCCGTCAACGGGCAGGTACCCGACGGCGAAGACCTGTCGTGGCTGTGGGACGTCAACTTCGAGCATTTCGTCGAGAAGCCCGTGGTGGCCGCGGGTGAGCGCGGGACGGACCTGGCGGTGCGCCTCGGGTACGCGGGGGTGAAACACACGTTGGTGCACAACGCAGTTGAGGCGATCACGTCCTGCCCGCCCGGACACGTCGAGGTCGTCGCCAACTACACGGCGTTCCTGCATCTACAGCGAGCGTTGGCGCGACATGCGTGATTCGGCGGTGCGGATCGGGCTGGTGCTGCCCGACGTGATGGGCACATATGGCGACGGCGGCAACTCTGTCGTGCTGCGGCAACGGTTGCGGTTGAGGGGATTTGACGCCGAGATCGTCGAGATCACGCTGTCGGACCCGGTGCCGTCGGAGCTCGACCTGTACACGCTCGGCGGGGCGGAGGATTACGCGCAACGCCTGGCCACCAAGCACCTGAAGCGTTACCCCGGCTTGCAGGAGGCGGCCGCGCGGGGGGCGCCGGTGTTGGCGATCTGCGCAGCCATCCAGGTGCTCGGGCATTGGTATGAGACATCGTCCGGTGAGCGGGTCGACGGGGTCGGCCTGCTGGATGTGACGACGTCGCCGCAGGAGAAGCGGACCATCGGCGAGGTGGTGTCGCAGCCGATGCTCGCAGGCTTGACCGAGAAGCTGACCGGCTTCGAAAACCACCGTGGCGGAACGGTTCTCGGCCCGACGGCGCAACCGCTCGCGAGGGTGATCAGCGGCGCGGGTAACCGGGACGGCGACGGCATAGACGGCGCGGTGCAGGGCAGCGTCGTCGCCACTTACCTGCATGGCCCGTGTCTGGCCCGCAATCCGGAGCTCGCGGACTATTTATTGAGCCGCGTGGTTGGCGAACTTTCACCGTTGGAACTCGACGAGGTCGCACAGTTGCGCCGCGAACGGCTGGCCGCCCCACGGCGGGTCTAAGGCCCCACGTCGAAGTTGCAGTTATTGCGGGGAAGTTCGGGTGATCCGCTCAATAAGTGAAGTCTCGCGAGACTATGGTCGCCAGCCTCGTAACACCAACGCAGTCCGGGCGCGCGCGACGATATCCGTTGGCCGGTCCTCTTTGATTACCTGATCCACGATCCAGCCGAGCTCTCTGGCCTTGCGCAGAGATCGGATGTCGCTGGTGTACTTCCTGCGGTCGGTGCGGTGAAGATCCCCGTCGTACTCGGACACAACCATGAATTCCTCCCACCCCATGTCCGCCATCCGAACGAGTCGGCCACGGCCCTTGACGATCGGGATTTGGGTTGTGGGCCTTGGTAATCCCGCGTCGATATACAGCAACCGAAGCCAGGTCTCCCTTGGTGACGCGGCACCGCCGTCGACAAGCGGAAGGGCAGCTCGTAGGGTCTTCAGCCCACGTGCGCCCCGGTATCGCTTGGCGAGCAGCAATACGTCTTCAATCGAGAAGATCTGCGAATGCATGAGGGAGTCGAGTCGCGCGATGGCTTCTTCCCGCGGCAAGTAGCGGCCAAGGTCGAAGGCCGTGCGCACCCGCGTTGTCACGGGAATCCCAGCCACCTTTGTGATCTCATCATCGGCCAACGTCTCATTGCGGATGATCAAGCCGCTGGGAGAGCGGCCGTAGTTCCAGATCAGCTCGATCGGGATGTCATCGTCAACCCATTGGGCACCATGCAGCGCCGAGGCCGCCACTCCCGCGATGACACCTTGGCGGCCAGATCGCAACCACGCGCCCTCAATCCGATCGCGGAGTGACACCTCATGCCGTTTCGGCATGTACACATCACGGAAGATTCGCTGATGCCAGCGACGCAGCTCGTGCATAGTCAGAGCTCCCTGTTCCACCGCCTCGCTGCCGAGAAACACCCTCCGCATGCCGAGATACTCGCAGCGGGGTCCGACACCTCGCGAAACTGCAGTTGTTGCGAGATAGTTCGCGTGAGCCACGCAATAAGTGCAGTCTCGGCGAAATCAAGCCATTGCGCGGCGGCCCGCCAACGCTCGGCCGAGCGTCAGCTCGTCGGCGAACTCCAAATCGCCGCCCATCGGCAGGCCCGACGCGATGCGCGTCACAGTCAGTCCGGGGATGTCACGCAGCATCCGCACCAAATACGTCGCGGTCGCCTCGCCCTCGGTGTTCGGATCCGTCGCGATGATCACCTCGGCGACGTCCACACCGTCGACCCGTTCGCCAATCCTGTTGAGCAGCTCGCGAATCCGCAACTGCTCGGGTCCCACCCCGGACAGCGGATCCAATGCGCCACCGAGTACGTGGTAACGGCCGCGGAATTCACGGGTGCGCTCGACGGCCTGCACATCTTTCGGTTCCTCGACAACGCACACCAGCGATGCATCGCGACGCGGATCGCTGCAGATGCGACAGCGGTCCTCGTCGGAGACGTTGCCGCACACCGCACAAAATTTCACGCCGTCGCGCACCTTGCCCAAAACTGCGGTGAGCCGATCAATCTGTGGCGGCTCCACCGACAACAAATGAAACGCGATCCGCTGCGCGCTCTTCGGCCCGATGCCGGGCAGCTTGCCGAGCTCGTCGATCAGATCCTGGACGGGGCCTTCGAACACCTAAGTACGACTCACATCCCCGGCAGACCCAGGCCGCCCATCCCACCCGCGAGCGGACCGAGCCTGTCGTGCGCCAGGATGGTGACCTGCTTGGACGCGTCGGCGATGGCGCCGACGATGAGGTCCTGCAGCGTCTCGACATCGGAGGGGTCGACGACCTTCGGGTCGATCGAAACCGCCACCACTTCACCGCTGCCCTTCATGGTGACCTGCACCAGCCCGCCGCCGGCCTGACCGTGCACCTCGGAATTGGCCAGCGCTTCCTGCGCCTCCATCAGCTGCTGCTGCACCTGCTGCGCCTGCGCGAGGAGAGCCGACATGTCGGGCGTGCCTCCGGGTTGCATGACAGTCCCCTTGCGTATTGGTCTCGACTTGGTTGCGCTCATCCACAAGCGGCGGTTTGGTCTTTCAGCCTAGTCGGCAGACGGGCTACGGTGGCGCCCGTGCCTGCCTGCCTGCGTGTCGGCGCCGCGATAGCCACCGGTCTGCTTGTCGCCGCGTCGACACTCGCCAGCCCCGCTTCCGCTGCGCCGGCCAATATCGCCGGCATGGTCGTGTTCCTCGACCCCGGCCACAACGGGGCCAACGACGCCTCCATCAGCAGGCAAGTGCCCACCGGCCGCGGCGGCACCAAGGACTGCCAGGCCAGCGGCACGTCGACCGACGACGGCTATCCGGAGCACACCTTCACGTGGGACACCGTGTTGCGCATCCGCCAGGAGCTGACCGCCCTCGGCGTGCGCACCGCGATGTCCCGCGGCAACGACACCGGCCTCGGCCCGTGCGTCGACGAACGCGCGAACATGGCCAACGCGCTGCGCCCGAACGCCATCGTGTCCATCCACGCCGACGGCGGTCCGCCCACCGGGCGCGGCTTCCACGTCAACTACTCGTCGCCGCCGCTCAACCAGGCGCAGGCGGGCCCGTCGGTCCAGTTCGCCCAGACCATGCGCGATCAACTGACGGCCGCTGGTTTCGTGCCCGCCACCTACATCGGCTCGAACGGCCTGTACCCGCGCTCCGACCTGACCGGCCTGAACCTGGCGCAGTTCCCGTCGATCCTCGTGGAATGCGGCAACATGAAGAACCCCGTCGACTCGGAGCTGATGAAGACGCCCGAGGGCAGGCAGAAATACGCCGACGCCGTCGTCCGCGGTATCGCGGGCTTCCTGGGTACCCAGCAGCCGCGGACCAGCTAGACCGTCTCCACCTGCTTCTTGAGGTTCTCCAGTACCTCGCCCTGGATCTTGCGCAACCCCAGCGGCGCGAACGTCTTCTCGAAGAAGCCGCCGACGCCGCCTGCACCCTGCCACGAGGTCTTGACGGTGACAGACGATCCTGGCCCGGCCGGTGCGACGGTCCAGTTCGTGATCATCGACGAGTTGGCGTCCTTCTCGATGACCGTATGCCCTGCCACGTCGACGTTGGCCTTGACGTCGCGCACCCGCGACTTCGTCGCCTGTAGCTTCCAGCTGGCGACGGTGCCTGCTCCCTGACCGCCCGCGAGCACCCGATAATCGCTGTAGTGCGAGGACAGGATCTTCGGGCGCACGTTCGCATAATCCGCCACCGCCGCCAACACGACCTCCGGTGACGCGTCGATCAAGACGGTGCTGGACGCGCTGACCTGTCCCATGAGATAGCTCTCCTGTCGTGTTGTGCGGTCGCATCGGCTGCGGCCGCGGACTAGCGTATATCTGTGTCAGTTGAGGGGAGCGATGCACAGGCTGCACACGCTGCGGGCGTGCGGCGGCTTCTGACGAGCTATCGGGCCATTCCGCCGGACGCCACAGTGCGACTCGCTAAACCCACGTCGAACCTGTTCCGGGCCCGTACCAAGAACAAGACGAAGGGCCTGGACACGTCGGGGCTGACGGGCGTCATCGCCGTCGACCCCGATGCGCGCACCGCCGACGTGGCAGGCATGTGCACCTATGAGGACCTCGTGGCGGCCACCCTGCCCTACGGCCTGTCGCCGCTGGTGGTGCCTCAGCTGAAGACCATCACGCTAGGTGGGGCGGTCACGGGCCTTGGCATCGAGTCGGCGTCGTTCCGCAACGGCCTGCCGCACGAGTCGGTGCTCGAGATGGACATCCTGACCGGCACCGGCGACGTGGTCACCGCAAGACGCGACCTGTGCTCGGATCTATTCCACGCCTTCCCGAATTCCTATGGCACATTGGGATATTCCGTGAGGCTGAAGATCGAGCTGGAGTCCGTCAAGCCGTTCGTCGCGCTGCGGCACTTGAGGTTTCACTCGTTGGACGACCTCGTCGCGGGCATGGACCGCATCATCGAGACGGGCGGCCACGACGGCGCGCCCGTCGACTACCTCGACGGTGTGGTGTTCAGCGCCGACGAGTGCTACTTGACGGTCGGCATTCAAACAAGCACTCCCGGGCCCGTCAGCGATTACACCGGCCAGCAGATCTACTACCGCTCCATTCGGCACCCCGACGGTGAGAAGCACGATCGCCTCACCATTCACGACTACCTGTGGCGGTGGGACACGGACTGGTTCTGGTGCTCAAGGGCGTTCGGCGCGCAAGACCCGCGGATCCGCCGGTTCTGGCCGCGGCGCTACCGACGCAGCAGCTTCTACTGGAAGCTGATCGGCTACGACCAGCGGTTCAACATCGCCGACCGCATCGAGAAGCGCAACGGTCGGCCGCCGCTGGAGCGCGTCGTGCAGGACATCGAGGTGCCGATCGAGCGCTGCGCCGAATTCCTCGGCTGGTTCCTGGACAACGTGCCGATCGAACCGATCTGGCTGTGTCCGCTGCGGCTACGGGACGACGGCAACTGGCCCCTCTACCCGATCCGCCCGCACCACACCTACGTCAACGTCGGCTTTTGGTCGTCGGTGCCTGTCGGGCCAACGGATGGGTATACCAACAAGATGATCGAGCAGAAGGTCAGCGAACTCGACGGGCATAAATCGCTGTACTCCGACGCTTTTTACTCCCACGATGAGTTTGACGAGCTGTATGGCGGGGAGGCCTACAAGACCGTCAAGAAGACCTATGACCCGGACTCACGACTGCTAGACCTGTATGCGAAGGCGGTGCAAAGACGATGACGACATTCAAGGAGCAGATCAACGCGCCGGCGAGGAAGCTGACGCTTGCCGAAATCCTGGAAATCTTCGCGGCGGGGCAACTTCCGCTGAAGTTCACCGCCTACGACGGCAGTACTGCCGGACCCGAAGACGCCGAACTGGGCCTGAACCTGAGGACCCCCCGCGGTACCACCTACCTGGCCACCGCACCCGGCGAACTGGGGTTGGTTCGCGCCTACGTGTCGGGCGACGTCGAACCGCACGGCGTGCACCCCGGCGACCCGTACGAGTTGCTCAAGGCGCTGGCCTACAAGATGGACTTCAAGCGTCCGCCAGCCCGGGTGCTGGCCAACATCGTTCGCTCGATCGGTATCGAGCACCTCAGGCCGATCGCGCCGCCGCCACAGGAAGTGCTGCCCCGCTGGCGTCGCGTGGTAGAAGGCTTGCGGCACAGCCGAACCCGTGACGCCGACGCGATCCATCACCACTATGACGTGTCAAACACCTTCTACGAGTGGGTGCTTGGCCCTTCGATGACCTACACGTGTGCCTGCTATCCGGACCCGGACGCCACGCTGGAAGAAGCGCAGGAGAACAAGTACCGGCTGGTGTTCGAGAAGCTGCGGCTGAAGCCGGGAGACCGGCTGCTCGACGTCGGCTGCGGCTGGGGTGGCATGGTGCGCTACGCCGCCCGCCAGGGCGTGAAGACCATCGGCGTCACGCTTTCGAAGGAGCAGGCGGCCTGGGCGCAGCAGGCGATCGCCGAGCAGGGGCTGTCCGGCCTGGCCGAGGTCCGTCACGCCGACTACCGCGATGTGCGCGAAGCCGGTTTCGACGCGGTGTCATCGATCGGTCTGACGGAACACATCGGCGTGCAGAACTATCCGTCGTACTTCCGCTTCCTGAAGTCGAAGATCCGTAACGGTGGGCTGCTCCTCAACCACTGCATCACCCGTCCCGAAAACCGGACCGGGCCGAGTGCGGGCGGATTTATCGACCGCTACGTCTTCCCCGATGGGGAGCTCACCGGCTCCGGCCGGATCATCACTGAGGCGCAGGACGTCGGCCTCGAGGTGATTCACGAGGAGAACCTCCGCCACCATTACGCGTTGACGCTGCGCGACTGGTGCCGCAATCTCGTCGACCATTGGGACGAGGCGGTCGAGGAGGTCGGGCTGCCGACCGCAAAGGTATGGGGCCTCTACATGGCGGGGTCGCGACTGGGCTTCGAGACCAATGTCGTTCAGCTGCACCAGGTTCTGGCCGTCAAGCTGGACTCGCACGGCCATGACGGCGGACTGCCGCTGCGGCCGTGGTGGACGCCCTAGCGACTAACTTCCGTCGATGCGACGGGCGCCGAGTTCGTTCTGAAGTAACTCGAGCGCAGCCTCTTCGGGGTCGCGCCGCGTGACCTCCGAGGTGTCATTGCCTGCCTCGGCCAGCATGTCCTCCTCGTCGTCGTCGCGCTGCGGCGGTGACGGTGCGGCGCTCTCCGGTTCGGGTCGGGCCGCAGGTGCCGCGGCACCCGCTTCACAACGAATCTTCCAGTCCACGCCTAGGGCGTCCTTGAGCGCCTCCCGGATGACATCGGAATTGCGTTGCTCCACAATACGTTTCGCCAACGGCGCCGAATCGTGGCTGAGCACCAGGGTGTCGGCCTCGACGGCGCGCACGATCGCACCCGCCAGCATCACATCAATGGTTCGGCTGCGCTGACGAACCTTCTCGCGCACGGTGGGCCACATGCTGCGCACAGCCGCCGCATTGAGTTCGCCGCCCACCGGTGGCGCAGCCGGAGCCTCCACCACCGGGTCGGAAGGCGGCCGCAACGGTGGGGGCGACGGCGGCGGCGCCGGTTCGGCTTCGGCCTTGGGCACCAACGGCGGCTGCGGCGCCGGTTCGGCTTCGGGCACGCGCGCAGGCGCAGGTTCCGCTGGCTTGCTCTTGCGGGTGAATTGCTTTGGCGGCGCCCCAGATTGGGACGCTGCGGCCTCACCGGCCGGAATGGACATGTCCAACCGCGTCTCGATGCGTTCGACGCGTTGCAGTAGCGCCGATTCCGTGTCGCTGGCCGACGGCAACAGCAGCCGCGCGCACACCACCTCGAGCAGCAGCCGCGGCGCGGTCGCGCCGCGCATCTCACCGAGCCCGGCGTGCACCACCTCGGCGTACCGGGTCAGGGTCGCGGCGCCGATCCGCGTGGCCTGGTCGCGCATCCGCTCCAGCACGTCCTCCGGCCCGTCGACCACGCCGCGGGCGATTGCGTCGGGCACCGACTGCAGCACGATCAGATCTCGGAAGCGCTCGAGCAGATCGGTGGCGAACCGTCGCGGGTCGTGCCCTGCGTCGATCACCGCCTCGACCGCCCCGAACAGCGCCGCGGCGTCCCCTGCTGCCAGCGCGTCAACCGCATCGTCGATCAGCGCCACGTCCGTCGCGCCGAGCAAGGCCAGCGCCCGCTGGTACTCGACCCGACTTCCTTCGGCCCCTGCGAGCAGCTGGTCCAACACCGACAGCGTGTCGCGAGGTGAGCCGCCTCCGGCCCGAATGACCAACGGGTACACCGCGTCGTCGACCGATACCTCCTCGGAGGCGCAGATGCGTTCCAGCAACGATCGCATGGTCCGCGGGGCCAACAGCCGGAACGGGTAGTGATGCGTGCGCGACCGGATGGTCGGCAGCACCTTCTCCGGCTCCGTCGTGGCGAATACGAAGATCAGGTGATCCGGTGGCTCCTCGACGATCTTCAGCAGCGCGTTGAAGCCGGCCGTGGTGACCATGTGCGCCTCGTCGACGATGAAGATCCGGTAGCGCGACTGTGCGGGCGCATAGAACGCCCGGTCCCTCAGCTCGCGGGTGTCATCCACACCGCCGTGGCTGGCCGCGTCGAGTTCGACGACGTCGACACTGCCGGGACCGTTCGGGGCCAGCGCGACGCACGAGTCACAGACTCCACAGGGTGTGGGCGTTGGGCCCTGCTCGCAGTTCAGCGAGCGGGCGAGGATGCGCGCCGACGACGTCTTCCCGCAGCCCCGCGGTCCGGAGAACAGGTAGGCGTGGTTGATGCGGCCGGCCGCCAGGGCCGTCGAGAGCGGTTCGGTGACATGCTCCTGCCCGACTACTTCAGCGAACGTTGCCGGCCGGTACTTGCGGTAGAGCGCCACGCTCAGCAGGCTACCGAGAACGACCGACGCCCGAACACGTCAGCCCTTGAGCAGCGACTCGGTCGCCGCGAGCAGCGCGCAGGTCGACAGCCCGTCGATGGCCTCGCGCAAATCCGACTCCGCCGGGAATGTCGGCGCGATCCGGATGTTCTTGTCTTCCGGGTCTTTTCGATACGGGAACGCCGAGCCCGCCTCGGTGACGGCAATGCCTGCGTCCTTCGCAAGGGCGACGGTGCGCTTGGCGGTGCCGGGCCACACATCGAGGTTGACGAAGTAGCCGCCCTTCGGGTCGGTCCACGACGCGATCTTCGACTCGCCGAGCCGGTCCTCGAGGATCTCCTGCACCAATGCGAACTTCGGCGCCAGCAGAGCCTGGTGACGCTGCATCTGCAGGCGCACCCCGTCGGCGTCGCCGAAGAACCGCAGGTGCCGCAGGTGGTTCACCTTATCCGGTCCGATCGATCTCTTGCCTGCGTACTGCAGGTACCACGCGATATTGCCCAGCGAGCCGCCGAAGAAGCTGACGCCCGCGCCTGCGAATGTGATCTTGGACGTGGACGAGAACACCAACGGCCGGTTCGGGTTGCCCGCCGCCTCGGCGAGGCCGAGCACGTCGACCTGCTTCACGAACTCGTGGGTCAAGGTGTGCACGGGATAGGCGTTGTCCCACATCAGCCGGAAATCGTTTGCGGCCGTTCGCATTTGCACCAGCCGGCGAGTGGTCTCCCAGGAGAACGTGACGCCCGTCGGGTTCGAGTAGACCGGCACACACCACATGCCCTTGATGGCCGCATCAGATGCGACGAGTTCCTCGATCAGGTCGACATCTGGGCCGTCCTCGCGCATCGGCACGGCGATCATCTCGATGCCGAGGGTCTCCGTGATCGCGAAGTGACGGTCGTAGCCGGGCGACGGGCAGAGGAACTTGACGACGGGTTCGGCGATCCACGGCCGCGTGGAGTCGACGCCGCCGTGCAGCATCGAGTACACCACCACGTCGTGCATCAGCTCGAGGCTCGCGTTGTTGCCTGCGATCAGGTTGGGCACGGGGATGCCCAGCAGCTCGCTGAAAATGGCGCGCAGCTCCGGCAGGCCGTGCAGGCCGCCGTAGTTGCGGGTGTCGGTGCCGTCACCGTCGCGGAAATCGTCACCGGGAAGGCTCAGCAGCGCGTTGGACAGATCGAGCTGCGCCGGCGCCGGCTTGCCACGGGTCAGGTCGAGGCTCAGCTTCTTGGCCTGCAGGTCGGCGTAGTTGCGGGTCTGCAGCTCGTGCTGGGCCTGCAGTTCGTCACGGCCAAGGGACTGAAACGACACCGTGCGCCTTCCGCCGACGTGAGGATCCGGGAATGAGGGGACCCCGCGCACCCGCCAGAGCCCATTGACCCTTGCTGCCTTCCGGCCCTGGGGGAGTTCACAGGATAGACGCCGCGCGGGGTCCGTAGCGAGTGTAATACCCGCGCCCTGTGCGACTCGACGGGCACATCAGGCCGGTCGGCTACCATAGCCCGCGGAGGATTCGCCTAGTGGCCTATGGCGCTCGCCTGGAACGCGGGTTGGGTTAACAGCCCTCGCGGGTTCAAATCCCGCATCCTCCGCACTCGGTCCGGGGTGCGACCGGCTGACCGAACGGCCCGGTCGCCTCCGGCCAAATAAGTAATAGGAGGACTATGAGCCGCACCGTTGCGGTGGTTTGGCACGCGTCGTTCTCTGTCGCCGCCGGTGTCCTCTACTTCTTCTTCGTGTTGCCGCGCTGGCCCGAGCTGCTCGGCGACACCTCGCACACCCTCGGCACCGTGCTGCGCATCGTCACCGGGGCCCTGATCGGTCTTGCCGCGCTTCCGGTGGTGTTCACGCTGCTGCGCACCCGCCGTCCGGAGTTCGGCACACCGCAGCTGGCCCTGACACTGCGCACCTCGTCGATCGCGCTGCATGTGCTGGCAGGGGCGGTGATCATCGGCGCCGCGATCGCCGAGATCTGGATCAGCCTCGACAGTGCCGGCCAGTGGCTGTTCGGCATCTACGGGGCCGCCGCGGCGATCGCCCTGCTCGGCATCTTCGCGTTCTACCTGGCCTTCGTGGCCGAGCTGCCGCCGCCTCCGCCCAAGCCGCTCAAGCCCAAGAAGGCCAAACAGGGCCGTCGCGGTCGCCGCAAGGCCGCCGACGAGGAGGCCACTGACGAAGCCGCGGACGACGAAGCGACCGCCGAAGACGAGGCCGAGGACAACTCGGAGTCCGCGTCCGACGAGAAGGCCGCCGAGGTCACCGCTGAAGCCGCAGAGCCCGAATCCTCGGCCGAGGAACCGGAGCCCACAGCCGACGAGGAGCCGGCCACCGAGGACGACAAGACCGAGGACGCACCGCCTGACGAGCGCCCGGCGCAGTCGACCAACGGCAGGCTGCGCAATCGCCGGCGCAGGCGCGTCCTCGGCCGCGTCGCCGTCGAGGACTAGCACCACCCCCGCCGACTGCCATGAAGACGTGGCCTTTCGCGGCGTTACTGGGATTGGCACTGATCAGCTGCCACATCGACGAACCTGCGCGAGCCGACGTGCCCGAATTCGGCCTGAATGAGGCGTTCACCCTCGGCGGCGGCCAGGATGCGCTGATTCCGGGCGAGAATCTGCGCCTCCGGTTTACCGATGTTCTGGAGGACTCACGCTGTCCCACGCAAGTGGAATGCTTCTGGACCGGTCAGGCGCGCATCACCATTGCCGTCCAGCCCGAAGGCGACGGTTCGACGACGGTGGAGTTCAACACCAACCCAGCGCCAGGTCAGACGGTCAACGAGGCGACGGTCGGTCGGTACAGCGTCGACTTGCAGTCACTCGACCCGTACCCGCAGAGCCCCGAGGATCCCGTCTTGTTCAAGGACTACCGCGCGACCTTGGTGGTCCGAAAGCGATGATGACGTCCCCTCCACGATTTAGCAGGCCCGAGTTCGGGCAATATATGCACATGGGCATACCTTCCTTGCGTCGGTCGCTGCAGGCATTGCTGATGGTGTTCGCCGCGGTTCTGGCCATGGTCGCACCGGCGACTTCGGTCGCCGCGCCGGCCGACATCGCAGAAGCGGCTGCGGCCGTCGAGCCGGCCGTCGTCCAGATCACCACGAAAATCGACTACCAGCACGCGATCGGCACCGGAACGGGAATCGTCATCGATCCGGGCGGCGTAGTGCTGACGAACTACCACGTCGTCGCGGGCGCCAACGGCGTCACCGGAAGCGTTGGCGGCCGCGACTACCCGGCCGATCTCGTCGGCTACGACCGCAAGCACGATGTCGCGGTGCTGCAGCTGCGCGGTGCGGGCGGCCTGCCGGCGGCGCCCATCGGCGACTCCGCTCAGGTCGTGGTCGGTGAGCCGACCGTGGGCCTCGGCAATGCCCGTGGCACCGGCGCCCCCCTCACCCATGAAACCGGCCCAGTGGCCGCGCTCAACCGGACGGTGAACGCCGAAGATTCGCTGACGGGCAGCTCCGAGGAAGTCAACGGGCTGATCGAGGTCTCGGCCGACGTGCGGCCCGGCGACTCCGGTGGACCGTTGGTGAACGGCGCGGGCCAGGTCATCGGCTTGGTCACCGCGGCGACTGTGAACTTCCAAATGGGGCCAGGCGGAAAAGGTTTCGCGATACCGATCAATGACGCGATGGCCGTCGCCGGTCAGATCCGCTCAGGCGCACCGTCACCTTCCGTGCACATCGGCCAGCCGTCGCTGCTCGGCGTGGGCGTCAGCACCCAGGCGCGCAGGGGACCGGGCATCATCGTGCGCGACGTGATGATCGGCGGACCGGCATCCCAGACCGGACTCGCCATCGGCGATGTGATCACGGTGCTCGACGGGACACCGCTGGACTCGGCCACCACGCTGACCTATGTGCTGGACCGGCACTATCCCGGCGATGTCGTGGACCTGACGTGGATCGACCGCGACGGCCAGCAGCGCACCGGCAAGGCGACGCTGGTTTCCGGCCCGTGAGTTGAGTCAAAGCTCTCGATCCCCTGGCCGCGCCACCCTATGCTGAGCGAGTGCACAACACCGCTCCTTATCGGGTCGTCCAGTGGACGACGGGAAATGTCGGAAAAAGCTCCGTAGAGGCGCTCGCTAAGAACCCGAACTACGAGCTCATCGGCTGCTACGCCTGGTCGAAGGACAAGGCCGGCCGCGATGTCGGTGAGCTCGTGGGAATCGAGCCGCTGGGGATCGCCGCGACCAACGACGTCGACGCGCTGCTGGCGCTGAAGCCGGACTGCGTCGTCTACAACCCGATGTGGATCGACGTCGACGAGCTCGCGCGAATCCTGTCGGCGGGCGTGAACGTCGTCGCCTCTGCCTCCTTCATCACCGGCCACAACCTCGGCGAGGGCAGAGCGAAACTCGAAGAAGCTTGTCAGAAGGGCGGATCGACGCTCTTCGGCTCCGGCGTCAGCCCTGGATTCGCAGAGTTGCTCGCGATCGTCGCGGCCAACGGCTGCGCCCGGGTGGACAAGGTCACCATCGCCGAGGCTTCCGACACCACCTTCTACGACTCACCCGACACCGAGACCCCCTGCGGCTTCGGCAAGCCCATCGACGATCCCGACTTGCAGCCGATGGCTGCGCAGGGCACGGCAGTGTTCGCAGAGGCGGTGCGGCTGGTCGCCGACGCCCTGGGTGTCGAGCTCGACGAGATTGTCTGTGAGGCGGAGTACGCGCAGACCACCGCGGACGTCGAAATGGCCTCGTGGACCATCAAGGCCGGCTGTGTGGCGGGCGTCTTCGCCAGCTGGCAGGGCCGAGTCGGCGGCAAGACCGTCGTCGACCTCAACGTGCGGTGGCGCAAGGGGCAGACGCTCGACCCAGATTGGAAAGTCGAAGGCGACCCCTGGAAGATCACCATCGACGGACTGCCCACGGTGACAATGCAAGTGGGCTTCTTACCGCCGCCCGACTTCGTCGAGAACGCCAAGACCATCGAGGACTTCATGGGGCTGGGCCACATCATCACCGCGATGCCGCCGATCCACGCGATCCCTGCCGTCGTCGCCGCTCCGCCAGGCATTGCCACGTACAACGACTTGCAGCTGACGCTCCCCCGCGGAATCGTGCCGAAGGGCTAGCGGCGCCCGGCCAGCCGCTTCTTGGGTGGTTGCTGGCCTGCTTCGCGAAAGTGCGCGCCGTATCTCGGCACCGCGAGAGCGCCGGCATGCCGCGCTGCGGTGATGGAATTGCGCAGCGGCCGGGCCATCCCCGCGAACGAGGCCATGTCCAACACCATCGGGGTGAGCAATCGGTTGTGGACGAACGCGAACGCGCTGCCCGACGCCGGGTCGGCCCAGCCGAGCGTCCCGCCGAGGCCGATGTGTCCAAAACCCTTGAGCAGTCCGGGGATCGGTGACTCGTGGTAACCGAGATGAAACGGCATCGGCACGACGATGTTGAGGTCCGGCCACGGTTTCGGATGTCCGATCAAGCCCTGCACCAGGTCGTTTGACAGGAACTCGGTGCCGTCGATGGTCCCGCCGTTGGCAATAGCGGCGTACATCTTCGCCAGACCGCGGGCGGTGACGACACCGTTGGCGGCAGGGACCTCGCCGTCGAGGAATGGAATATCGCCCTGCACAAACGATTTGATGCCGGGAAAGAACATCGCCCCGAATGCGCCGGAGAGCGGTAGGCCTGCCACCTTCGGCGCGACGAAGTTGAACACCGGGTTGGCGCGAGTGCCTTGCGGCGCGAGAATCTGCGCGACTTTCGTCGGTGAGCCGGCTGGCGGGCGGCCCAGGTGCAGGCCGTCGGTGTCGAGGGGACGGTCCACCTCTTCGCGGATCAGTTCCCGCATGCCCTTGCCCGTCACCGCGCGAGCCAGCCCCGACAGGAGCCATCCGTATGTCAGCGCGTGGTACGCGGGCCACCCGCGCAGATGGTCGACCGACGCCGCGGCCAGCCGCTCCTCCATCAGCTGATGGTTCAGCAGTTCGTCCTTCCTGACGCCCTTCAGGTGCGACAGCCCCGCTCGGTGGCGCAGCACGTCGCGGACGGTGATGGAGTCCTTGCCGTTGGCGGCGAACTCGGGCCAGTACGTCGCGACGGGCTCGTCGTAGGCCAGCACGCCGCGATCGACAAGCCGGTGAATGACGGTCGCCGCTATTCCTTTCGTCGCGGAGAACACCATCGCGCCGGTGTCGGCGGTCCAGAGCTGTTCACCCGCGCGGTCGGACCAACCCGTCCAGACGTCGACGACCGGCCGCCCGTCGATGAAGACCGCGAGCGCGCCGCCGCCGAACCGTCGGCCCGGGAACAGACCTGCGAACACGCGGACGACATTGGAAAACCGCGAATCGGCCGCACCCTGGACACCGCGGGGCAGGCCTTCTTCGGCGCGAAGCACCGACGCCTTTGTCATAGGGCTAACAATGCGTCGAGCAGGCCACCGTGCATGCGGAATCGCAATTTTCAGCCGATCACCTGGAGCACCACCGCCTGTAGCCGGGCGGCAGGCGGGCCCTCGACGACCACATCCTTGAGGATCCTCGCCTGATTGCCCTCGACGGTGAACTCACCGGGTTGCGGCTGGTCGCCGCCTTGCACCTCGTACTTCACGGTGAACGGGGTGGTCGGCAATGGATGGAAGCCAATGTATTTCGGCTCGATCGTGTATTTGTAGGCGCAACCGGGACCGGGGTCACAGTTCTGCTCGGTGACGACCACGTTGATGGTGAACTCCTTGGCCGTTGGCACCGAGGGCGGCGGCGGGGCGAGGGTCGTTCGGGGCGTGATGGCCTGCTGCTGAGGTTTCGAGTGGCCCCCGAAGATCAGCGCCGCCGCGATGCTGATGCCGCCGATAAGCATCGCGACGACCGCAAGCGCCGCGAGCAATTTGCGGATGGTCTGCATCTACTCCCCTGCCGGACACATCGTCACAGTGGCAAATGTTAGGCGCAGTGCGGTGCGCCGTGGCCGAGGACGGGTCGCATTGGCGGGTTTATCAGGCTACGAGCCCCGGTACCGCGGGGCCTCCGGGCATGAACCGAACGCGGGATCACATGGCGGTGGCCGGTCGGGCCGGACATCGCCTGGACCGGCCACGCGCGGCCACGGCCGACCCCGTCGCCGTGCCGGGCACTCCGGCCCACGACGGCGCTGGGGCGCGGAGCCGCGGCCCAAAGATCAGTGGATCATCGCGACGATGACCGTGCGGAACCCGGCAAGAATTCATAGCCAACTACGCGTACGCGGCCGACGCGGATGCCGACAGCAATCGATTCGCGCGACTCGGTGTTTTCCGAAGGGGCGCACGTTCAGGCGAACTGACCGCAGTCCATGTCGCAGTCAATTCACAGGCGAATTCTGGTCATTCGACAGACGCGACTGACGGCCGCCGGCGTTGATCCTAGTGGGGTCGACGAGAGGACGTAGGCATGCGCATCGTGGCATTGGAAGAAGCATTCTGGGTTGACGGCCTGCAGACGACGGGATCCTTTGTGGCGCAACACCCGCCCCTCAAGCCAGAGGCCGTACACAGATATACCGGCCGGCTCACAGACTTCACCGAATACCGGCTTCCCGACATGGATCGACACGGAATCGATGTCCAGGTGCTGTCACTCACCGCGCCCGGCATCCAGATGCAGCCCGACACCTCCGCCGCCGTCGAGGATGCGAAGGCGGCCAACGACTTCCTCGCACAGATCATCGGTCAACATCCGGGCCGATTTGCCGGACTTGCCGCGCTGCCTCTGCAGGATCCCGAACAAGCCGCCGAGGAATTACGGCGCGCGGTCGGCGACCTCGGGCTGTCGGGCGCGCTCGTCAACGACCATTCGTTGGGCCATCGGCTCGACGAGGACCAATACGCTCCCGTGTGGGCCGAACTCGAATCGCTTGGCGTGCCGCTGTACATCCATCCGGGCGCTCCGCAGCCGTGGCCGGTGCTCGACGGCTACCCCGAACTCAACGGCGCCGCGTTCGGGTGGGGCGCAACAACGGGTGGCCACGTCATGCGACTCATCTACGGCGGAGTCTTCGATCGCTACCCGCGGGCCACGGTGATCCTTGGCCACATGGGCGAATTCCTGCCATTTCAGCTGACCCGTTTCGACAGCCGCCATCCCGCCCTCGACACCCGCACGCTGGACCGGCTGCCTTCGCAGTACTTCGGCGCCAACGTGAAGATCACGACCTCGGGGGTGTACTCGCACGCCGCACTGTCGGCGGCGATCGATGCGATCGGCGTGGAGAATGTGATGTTCGCCGTCGACTACCCGTACGAAAACAACAAGCCTGCAGTCGAATTCCTCAGGACAGCGCCGTTGGATGCCGATGACCTTGCGCGAGTGGCGCACCGCAACGCCGACGAGCTGCTTCGTCTGGCTACCGCGCCATCTCTTCCTTGAGGGCCGCGACGAACGCGTCGACGTCGGCCTCGGTGGTGTCGAATGAGCACATCCAGCGCACGTCGCCTGCCGCCTCGTCCCAGAAGTAGAACCGAACGCGCTGCTGCAGCCGCTCGCTGACGTCGTGCGGCAGGCGGGCGAAGACCGCGTTGGCCTGCACCGGATACAGCACCCGCACCCCGTCCACCGCACGCACCCCGTCGGCGAGGCGCGTCGCCATCGCGTTCGCGTGCCTGGCGCTGCGCAGCCAAAGGTCGTCGGCGAGCAACGCTTCCAGCTGCACCGACACGAAGCGCATCTTGGAGTTGAGCTGCATCGACAACTTGCGCAGGTGCTTCATGTGGCTGACGGCATCCTGATTGAGCACGACGACCGCCTCCCCGAACAGCGCACCGTTCTTGGTGGCGCCCAACGACAGGATGTCCACACCGACGCCGGATGTGAACGCGCTCATCGGCATGTCCAGTGACGCGGCCGCGTTGGCGAGCCGGGAGCCGTCCACATGCACCCGCATGTTGCGGGCGTGGGCGTGTTCGCAGATCGTGCGGATCTCGTCCGGCGTGTACAGCGTGCCCAATTCGGTGCTTTGCGTGATGGAGACGACCTGAGGCATCGCCCGGTGTTCGTCGGCCCATCCCCAGGCCTGCGTGTCGATCAGCTCGGGGGTGAGCTTGCCGTCGGGCGTGGGCACGGTGAGCAGCTTGAGCCCGCCCATCCGCTCGGGTGCGCCGCACTCGTCGACGTTGATGTGCGCGCTCTCGGCGCACACCACGGCACCCCATCGATCGGTGACCGCCTGCAGCGCAACCACATTCGCACCCGTACCGTTGAAGACCGGGAATGCCTCCGCGGTCGCGCCGAGGTGGCCTCGGATGATGCCCTGCAGGTTTTCGGTGTATGCGTCGTCACCGTAGGAGACCTGGTGCCCGCCGTTGGCCAGCGCCAGCGCGGCAAGCACCTCAGGGTGAACGCCCGCGTAATTGTCACTGGCAAAACCGCGAACGTCCGGGTCGTGACGGCGCCGGGCGTCGGTCTTGGGCGCGGTCACGACTTCTTGCGATCGGTGTCGCGGCTCACCGGATTGCCCTCGTCGTCCCAATGGGCCGCCACCTTCTTGCTCGGCTGCACGCGCGGCGGTTCGCCCGGCATCTTCGGAGTGCCATCCTGCTGTTGGCCATGCATAGCTGCGATTATGCAGGTCGGGCGGGCCTGCCATGCGACGGGTTATCGGGGGAAAACTCGCCCGGTTTAGCAGGCGCGCTTCGACCGCTACGCCGGTACGACGCGCGGCGGCTAGCGAGCCCTGCGAGAACGCGCGAGCCCGGGAAATAGCCTGGCACCGACTTGGATCGCGAAGTCGATGGCCAGGGCGGGCGAGACATCGGGGTCCGGTTCCGGTGGGGTAGGGAGTTCCGTCGAGTTCCTTGCATGGTCGTACAGCCCGTGGCATAGGCGACGGCCTAATACGCTCAGTGTTTCGAAGGCTTCCGCTCGCTGCATTTGGTATGACGGCACCGGTAGTGGAGTGACATCCGGCCACGAGTCCGGTGGTCGAGGTGTGTCTAGGCGCAGGATGTGGTGGAAGCTGCGTGCTGCAGCGTCACGTGCCGTGAAGGGCTCGCCGAGGTTCCATACCTCTCGCAGGGTCGCGAGCATCGAGGTGTGCCGGTACTCCTCGGTGCACACGGTGCCTGCTTCAACCCAGGGCGAGACAATGACAGCCGGAACCCGATAGCCGGAGCGATCGAAGGCAAACCCGAGCTGTCCTGGTGGAGCACCGGGCTCTGGGGGCGGTACCGGCCCGGGAGGCACGTGGTCATAGGTGCCACCTGGTTCGTCGAAGCCGACCAGAAGCACCGTGTTGAATACGTTCGATCCAACTGGTGAGGCGGCGGTCCGGATGGCATCGTAGATTCGGCCGAGAAAGGCCTCCCCAGCCAGGATCGACGAGGGCGGGTCCGCTGACACGTCCACCCCGGTCAGCAGAGCCCTGGCGAAGGCCGGGTGGTAGTCGCTATGTCCCGCTAACAGATTCGGCTCGATGAGCGAGAAGTCCGGCAAGGTGCCTTCGGCGGCGTCGCGCTCGAACTCGCTGAAGGGAACGAAGTTGGTGGCGAACCGGTCTCTGAGCCGCTCCATGTGGATGAATCCGGTAAACGAAATCGGATTGGGCTCAAGCACATACACCTTCCAGGTCCTGCCGACCCGCTCAAGTCGATTGAAGATGGTCTCGGCGTGGTTGTGGCGCAGGAAGTTCATGATCGGGCGGTTCACGACGAAGCCCGACGACGTCGCCGCGGTCCAAAACGACCGGTTAGGCAGCGTCTGGGACGGCACCTCGCTGAACCAATGGTCGAACACGCCGAAGTTCCGCGCCAGCGTGCTCAGCACGGGTACTTGTTCCGGCGTGCAGCCCGTCATGATCTGGCGGTACTCGTCGTAGAGGGGCTGTCTCCCGAGCTCTACGGTAAGGAAGCTGATGTAGTCGGTGACGAAGCCATCCATGCTCGGCTGCTGCTGGGCATCAGATGGTGCGTTATACGGCGGGGCCATCTCGGTGGCGGCCTTGAAACGGTTGGACCGGTCGAGCACGTTGAACAGCTGGGTGTTGGTGTGCGGATACTCCTCTCCGGGGTCGGGGTTCGGCGAGTCCATGTCAGTGGCAATCGCGTACGGCACTGTGCCGAGTTCGGCACCATGCTCAGCCCATGCAGGGATCGGGTTACTCAGGTCCTTACCGAGGACCCCTTCGAACGACTCGACCTCGCCAGGCTGATACAGATGGCCGAGCAGGTTGTCGAACGAGCGGTTCTCGAACAGCACGAGGACCAAGTGTTCGATAGCTTTCGTTCGTGGGGATTCCATAACCTCCCCTTTGCTCAAACGGGCGATAGACTTTCATAGTCACACATCACATTTCGCTGCTACCGGCGGCAGACTTCTGGACCACGCCGAAACGCGGACGTTTCAATCGTTAACCGAATTTCGGTCATTGGTCTCTCGGCTTCAGATCGGTATCTCGGCTCGGCTGAACCCTTTTGGGCTCGCCGGGCATCTTCGGATAGTTCGGCGGATACGGCAGGTCACCGAGTCCGTTTTCCTCGTCGGCCTTGACCATCTGCAGCAGCTTCTCAATCGACTGGGCCTTGGAATCGATGTCGGCCCAGGGGTCGTCGCGGCCTGCCACCACGGCGGGTGCGGTGGCGATGGTGTAGTCGTCGGGGTCCGCGTCGCGCAGTTCGTCCCACGTCAACGGCATCGACACAGTCGCGATCGGCGTCTTGCGCGCCGAATACGCCGACGCGAACGTGCGGTCGCGAGCATTCTGGTTGAAGTCGATGAAGATTCGCTTGCCGCGCTCTTCTTTCCACCATGACGTGGTGACCGCGTCGGGCGCCCGCCGCTCCACCTCGCGCGCCAACGCGATACCCGCCCGGCGTACCGCGATGAAGTCCCAATCCGGCTGGATGCGCAGGAAGATGTGCAGCCCACGGCCACCGGAGGTCTTCGGATATCCGACAAGGCCGAGCTCGTCGAGGACCGGCTTGAGGACGTCGACCGCGATCCCGCTGGCCTCCTTGAACCCGGTGCCCGGCTGCGGATCCAGGTCGATGCGCAGCTCGTCGGGATGCTCGGTATCCGGGCAGCGCACCTGCCACGGATGCAGGGTGATGGTGCCCATTTGCGCCGCCCACACGATCGCGGACGGGTGCGTCACCTTCAGCGCATCCGCGGTCCTGCCCGACGGAAACGTCACCGTGCACGTCTCCAGATAATCCGGGGCGTGCTGCGGAATTCGCTTCTGGTAGATCTCCTCGCCGTCGATGCCGTCGGGGAAGCGCTGCAGATGCGTCGGCCGATCCCGCAACGCGGTCAGCATGGGGCCGCCTGCGACGGCCAGGTAATACTCGACGAGCTTGCGTTTCGTGCCGTCGGAACCCAGCTTCGGGTAGTACACCTTGTCCGGGTTGGTCAACCGGACCTTGACGCCGTCGACATCGAGTTCTTCTGCGGGCGTTGCCATTTCAAGACTCCAGCACGTCGGAGAGGTCGAAGGTGATCGGGACCTCGAGTTGCTCGAAGGTGCAGCTTGCCGGATCACGGTCCGGCCGCCATCGCACGAACTTGACCGCATGTCGAAATCGTTGGCCGTGCACGGTGTTTCCCTCCATCTGATCGTAGGCCACTTCGCACACCTTCTCCGGACGGACGGGGATCCATCGCTTGTCAGCCGCCGAGTTCCACCGGCTCGGCGCCCCGTCGACGGCTTCGTCGCCCTCACGTAACGGCTCGAGGTCGGCCAGCAGCTTGAGCCGGTCCTTTGCGGTGAACGATGCTGCGCCACCGATCATCTGCAGTTCGCCGTCGTCGCGGTACAGTCCGAGCAGGATCGACCCGACGCCCTCACCGCTCTTGTGGACGCGGTAGCCGATCGCCACGCAGTCGGCATCGCGAGCGTGCTTGACCTTGACCATCTCCCGCTTGCCCGGCAGATACGGACCGTCCAGCCTCTTCGCGATCACGCCGTCAAGGCCTGCGCCCTCGAACGTGTCGAGCCACTGCGCGCCCTTCTCGGGATCCTCCGTGGTGCGGGTGACGTGGCACCACTGCTTCTCCTTCACCGATTCGGACAGCGCTTCCCGGCGCACCCGAAACGGCTCCTTCATCAGGGATGTGTCGCCGGTCGCCAACGCGTCGAAGCCGATGAAATGCGCGGGCGTCTGCTCGGCCAGCATGTTGATCCGGCTCGCGGCGGGGTGGATGCGTTGGGACAGCGACTCCCAGTCCAGCCGGATGCGCCCGCCGATCTCGCGCGGCACGACCACCTCCCCGTCGAGCACACAGCGCGGCGCCAGCTCGTCACGCAGCGCCTGCTCGAGCTCAGGAAAGTAGCGGCCGAGCTCCTTGCCGTTGCGCGACTGGATGACGACCTCGTCGCCGTCGCGGAACACCAGCGCACGGAAGCCGTCCCATTTCGGCTCGTAGGACCACACCCCGGCTTCGGGCGGCACCGTAGCCTGGGCTTTGGCAAGCATCGGCTCCAACGGCGGCAATACGGGTAGGTCCACGCTTTCCATACTCACGTAGACCGTCGAACCGGGGCAATATCATCGGCAACCCGTGGGGGTGACCGACAAGGACCGGAGTTCCTCCAGCGCTCTGGCGGAGTCGCTGCCGGGATCGGCGTGATAAAGAAGCAGATGCTGCCCAACGGCGTTCAGAACATGCGGGACGTTGAGCTGGTGCCGTGATAGATAGAGGTCGCCGACCCTCGGATGACGCAGGTGCAAGATTCCCAACGGGTAACCCACATCTGCGCGCGCCCACAGTTCGCGGAAACGTGGGCTGGCCGCGGACATTTCAGCGATCAACTTCTGCATGCGAGGATCATTCGGATTGTCACCGGCGAGTTCCCGTAAACCACTTACTGCGGCCTCGGTCGCCTCGTCCCAATCGACGTAGAGCTCTCTCGCGGCGGGGTTCAAAAGGCGCCAGCAGAGGAAGTTCTGTCCCGGGGCGAATCCTGGCGACAGCGCCTGGGCCATCGGATTCGCAGCCAGGACGTCTTGGTATCTACTGGCCACGATTGCCGGGAACGGGAACTGATCGATCAGCCGGTCTAACCCCTCGGCCGCTACCTCTAGGACGGATTGATCCCAGCGGCTGGTGGTCGGGTTGGCCAGTTGATGCAGGTACCTCGTGGCCTTGATGTCCAGTTGCAGGGCGCGCGCGAGCGCATCAAGAATCTGCGCGGACGGATTGTGGGCGCGTCCCCGCTCGAGTCGCAGGTAGTACTCGGCGCTGATGCCTGCAAGCATCGCCAGCTCCTCGCGGCGCAAACCGGGCGCACGGCGCTGTCCACCGGGAACCAGCCCGACATCTTCGGGACGAACCTGGTCCCGTCGCGCACGCAAGTAATCACCCAGCGCGTTGGCTTTCGCCGCCACGATCAATCAGACCTCGCAGTCAACCCGTGAGCATGGGTTCGCAGCTGCACCGATAGCGAACGCAATTCCTCTAACGCTTGAGCGGAGGGGCTGCCGGGCTCGGCGCGATACATGATCACGTGGTCCCCACCGGGATACGGCGCATTGAGCCGGTGGCGGTAGAGATAGAGGTCGCCGACTCGAGGATGACGCATGTGGTGGATTCCCAAGCGATAACCTACGTCGGCGCGGTCCCACAGTTCGCGGAAACGTGGGCTGGCCTCAGACAATTCGGCTATCAACGCCTCCATACGAGTATCTTTCGGGCATAGACCACTCAGTTCCCGTAATCCACTTACCGCGATAGCGGTCGCCTCGTCCCAATCGACAAAGAACTCCCGGGCAGCAGGGTCGAATAGGCGCCAACGCAGACTGTTTTGTCCTGGTGTGAACTCTGGCGACAGCGCGCGGGCGATCAGATTTGCCGCCAGTACATCTCGGTACCTATTGAAAACAATGGCCGGCATCAAAAACTGATCGATCACTTCGGCGAGTCCGTAGGCCGCTGCTTCCAGATCGGGAGTATCCCCTCCGGCCGGAGCAGCCAGGTGGTGCAGATGCTGCGTGGCTTTTCTGTCCAGTTTTAGCGCCCGCGCGAGCGCATCGATGATCTGAGGGGACGGATGTTGGGCGCGTCCCCGCTCGAGTCGCAGGTAGTACTCGGCACTGATGCCGGCAAGCATTGCCAGCTCTTCGCGACGCAAACCAGGCGCGCGGCGCTGTCCGCCGGGTATCAGCCCGACATCTTCGGGACGGACCTGGTCCCGCCGCGCACGCAGGAAATCACCCAGCGCGTTGGCTTTCGGCGCCATCGTCCGAGCGTATTCCGCGCAAGCGCGACACACAGCCATCTCACCAACTCGGGAACGATGCCTCCTCCGGCGTGCACTGCACCGGTAGTCCAGCAAATGTAGACGGGACTCCCGGTCGTGCCATCAACCGGCCTTGACGTCGACGGCGAGCGGCTCGCAACTTTGCAGTGCGCCAGCCCGCAACGCGACCGTCGCTGACTATTCCCTCCCAGTACCCCGTATCGACGCGGCATACCCGCCTCATCCACGGCGCGCTGATGGTGGATATATGACCTGGCCGATCGACCGACCGGCGTGGCCACGAACCGATGAAAAGAGAGGAACGATATGACCGTCAAAGTAGAGCTGCCACCAACGCACCAGCCGTATCTGGAAAGCGGGCTGCTGCCTGCCGATTTCTACGCCTACGAGGAACTTCTGTCGGATTCGGAGCGCGAGAAGATCGGTCGCATCCGCGAGTTCTTCCGCACCCAGGCCATGCCGATCGTCGACGACTACTGGGCTCGGGCCGAGTTCCCGTTCGAGCTCGTCAAGGGATTCGCACAACTGGGTCTACTGGATTGGGCCGACCCCGATTCGTCGGAGCCGGCGCCGAGCAACCTGCTCACCGGCATCACCTCGATGGAGTTGGCGCACGCCGACCCGTCGCTGTCGGTGTTCTTCGGTGTGCACAGCGGGCTGGCGATGGGAACCATCCTGACCTGCGGATCCGACGAGCAGAAGCGGCGGTGGCTGCCGGCGATGAGTCGGTTCGAGAAGATCGGCGCGTTCGCCTTGACCGAACCACACGGCGGCTCCGACGTTGCGGGCGGCATGGAGACCACCGCGCGCCGCGAGGGCGACGAGTGGGTGATCAACGGGGCCAAGCGCTGGATCGGTAACGCCACCTTCGCCGACCTGGTGGTTGTCTGGGCCCGCGACGTCGAGACCAATCGGGTGCTGGGCTTCGTGGTCGAGAAGGGCACCCCCGGTTTCACCGCGACGAAGATCGAGAACAAGTTCGCGCTGCGGATCGTGCAGAACGCCGACATCGTTCTCGACGAATGCCGGGTTCCAGAGGCCAACCGGCTGCAGAACGCGAACTCGTTCAGGGACACCGCTGAGATTCTGCGCCGGACCCGCAGCGGTGTGGCATGGCAGTCGGTGGGAGTCCAGTTCGCCGCCTATGAGATCGCACTGCAGTACGCGAAGGAGCGGACGCAGTTCGGTCGCCCGATCGGCAAGTTCCAGATGGTGCAGGACCTGTTGGTGAAGATGCTCGGCAACGCCACGGCGTGCGCCGGGATGATGGCCCGCCTGGCCCAGTTGCAGCACGACGGGGTGTACCGCGACGAGCAGTCGGCGCTGGCGAAGGCCTACTGCACATCGCGGATGCGCGAGACCGTCCACTGGGCACGGGAGCTGTTGGGTGGCAACGGCATCGTGCTGGACTACAACATCGGGCGCTTCGTCGCCGACTCCGAGGCCCTCTACTCCTACGAGGGCACGCGGGAAATGCAGACGCTGATCGTCGGCAAGTCTGTCACCGGCCTGAGCGCGTTCGTGTGAGGCAATGACGATGACTACAGATACCACGCAGACAACGGAAGCCGTCTTCTCCGGCCTGAAAGTCGTTGAGATAGCGAGCTTCATCGCGGCTCCGGCCGCGGCGACGATGCTGTCGGACTTCGGCGCCGACGTGATCAAGGTCGAGCCGCCCGGCCTGGGTGACCCCCAGCGGCTGCTGAGCTCGGTGCCGCCGAGCCCGGCTGCTCCGGGAAACTACAGCTGGCACTTGGCCAACCGCAACAAGCGCGGCATGTCCGTCGACCTGAAGTCGGAGGGCGGCACCGAGATCCTCAAGCGTCTCGTCCAATGGGCGGACGTCGTGATCACCAACTTCCCGCACGGCACCCGCGAGTCGCTGCACCTGGGCTATGAGGAAGTGTCCGGTTGGAATCCGCGGGTCATCTACGCCGACATCACCGGCTTCGGGGATGCCGGACCGGACGCCAGGCTGCCCGGGTTCGACCTGACCGCATTCTGGTCGCGCAGCGGGCTTCTCGCCTCGACCCGCGACGCGGGTGCACCGCCGACGTCACCCCCTTGGGGCAGCGGCGATTACACCACCGCCACCGCGATCTACGCGGCGATCACCACCGCGCTGTACCACCGCGAACGCACAGGGCGGGGTGCCAATGTCGGCACGTCGCTGCTGGCGACCGGGGTGTGGGCGACTGGAACACTGGTGTCTGCGGCCCTGGCCGGCGCCAAGCCGTATGAACTGCATGACCGCACCGCGCCGGTGAACGCGATGACCAATCCCTACCAAAGCGGGGACGGCCGCTGGATCATGCTGGCCGCCAGGCAGTCAGCGTGGCCGACATTGGCCAACGCGATCGGGCGGTCGGACCTGTTGTCCGATCCGCGCTTCAGCGACGTCAAGGCCATCGGCCAGCACGCCGCGGAGTTGGCCGATCTGCTTGAGGCCGAATTCAGGTCGCAACCGTTGGCGCATTGGAAAGAGGTTCTCGACGCAGCCCGCCTGCCTTATGGCGTCATCCAGTCGCCTGAAGAGGCGGCGGCCGATCCGCAGCTTCGCGCCGCCGACATCGTCGTGCCGATCGAGGATGCGAGGGACCTGGAGTACACCGTCAACAACCCGATTTCTCTCCGCGGGCTGCCCAGGGTTCCTTCTCGGCGTGCGCCCGAGCACGGAGAGCACAACGACGAAGTCCTCGCACAGCTGGGGTTCAGCGCCGACGACATCGGCCAGCTACGGGAACACAAAGTGATTCCCGTTGCGCCAGAACAGGAGACAGTGAGATGACCACAACTGAAGTATCGACGGACCTGGTACTCACCGAGCGTCACGACGGCGTTCTGACGATCACCATCAACCGTCCGGCACAGAAGAACGCCGTCAGCCGCGAGGTCGCGGTCCAACTCGCAGCCGCCCTGGATGTGCTGGACTCTGACCCGACGTTGTCGGTGGGCGTGTTGACCGGCGCCGGCGGAACGTTCAGCGCTGGCATGGACCTGAAGGCGTTCGCGAACGGCGAGACTCCAATCCTTCCCGGTCGTGGATTCGGCGGGCTCACCCAATCCGTGGTGCGCAAGCCGCTCATCGCGGCCGTCGAAGGATGGGCGCTCGGGGGTGGCTTCGAAATGGCGCTGGCCTGCGACCTGATCGTCGCCGGGGACACTGCCAAGTTCGGGCTGACCGAGGTGAAACGGGGACTCATCGCAGGCGAGGGCGGCGTCATCCGCCTGCCACAGCGACTCCCCTACCACGTCGCCCTCAAGGTGCTGCTCACCGGTGAGCCGATTTCGGCCGTCGATGCCAACCAGTACGGCCTTATCAGTGAGCTCACCGCGTCCGGCGCCGCATTGGCCGGGGCGCAAGAACTTGCTCAGCGCATCGCCGTCAATGCACCGCTCGCACTGGCGAAGGTCAAGCAAGTCTTGCGAGAGACGCAGGGCCTCAATGACGCCGACGCGTTCGCGCGCCAGTCCAAGGACGCGCACAGCCTGCTGGACACCGAGGACGCGCACGAAGGAGCGCTCGCCTTCGCCGAAAAGCGCGCACCCGTCTGGCGCGGGCGCTAACGACCACAAAGCAAAGGAACCACGATCATGAATTCGCCAAAGCCAGTGCAGCGCATCGCAATTGTCGGTACCGGAACCATCGGCGCGAGTTGGGCGACGCACTATCTAGCCCAGGGCTTCGATGTGACGGCCACCGACCCGGCGCCGGGCGCTGAGGCGGCGCTGCGGTCCTACGTCGAGGGTGCGTGGGAGGGCGTGACCAAGCTGGGACTCGCTCCCGGCGCCTCCACGGATCGCCTGAAGTTCACCTCCGATTTGCCGGCGGCCCTTACCGACGCCGACTTCGTTCAGGAGAACGGGCCGGAGCGCCCAGAACTGAAAGTCAAGCTGTTCGCCGACATCGACGACGCCACGCCGCCCGACGCGATCATCGCCTCGAGCTCATCGGGCATCACGATGAGCGAAATCCAGGTTCAGTGCCAGCGCCCTGAGCGGACCGTCATCGGCCACCCCTTCAATCCGCCACACGTCATTCCTCTCGTGGAAGTTGTCGGCGGGAAGAAGACGTCGCCGGAAACGATCCGTGACGCGATGGCGTTTTACGCATCGGTCGGCAAGAAGCCCATCCTTCTGAAGAAGGAGCTGCGCGGCCACGTCGCCAACCGCATCCAGTCAGCGCTGTATCGAGAGGTGGTTTACCTGATCGGCGAGGGCGTGCTCGACGTCGCCGACGCCGACGATGCGGTGTCGTGGGGTCCCGGGCTGCGCTGGGGGGTCATGGGCCCCAATCTGCTGTGGCATCTCGGTGGCGGCCAGGGCGGCATCCAGCACTTCATGGACACCCTGATGCCACGCATGGCCGCCGGGTGGCCAGGGTTGGGCAACCCAGAACTCACCCCGGAGCTCCAGCAACAGATCGTCAAGGGCGTTCTCGACGAGGCGCACGGCCAGTCGATCGACGAGCTCGCCGCCCAGCGCGACCAGATGCTGTTCGATCTGATCGCCGTGCGCGCCAAGCAGGGATCACCCAGCGACCCGAATGCATGAAGGAGACAACGATGTTGAGCGTGATGTATGGCGTGTTGGCGATGACGCCCACGACCTTCGCCATCGCGGGCTACGTGCTGGTGTCACACCACTGACCAAATTCAGAATCTGATCGAAAGGACCACAACGATGACTGATTCAGTAGGGAAGCTGTTCGCACTCGAGGCCAGCGGCGCCGGACGGCTGTTCTCCATGAACCCCGACGGCTCCGACAAGACAACACTCGTCACTGGTTGCGCTGTCCCAGATGGTGTGGCGGTCGATGTGGAGGCCGGCCACATCTACTGGACCAACATGGGGATGCCGCCGGTCAACGACGGCTCGATCGAACGGGTGGATCTCGACGGAGGCAACCGCACCACGATCGTTCCCAGCGGAGGCACCTACACCCCCAAGCAACTGCATTTCGACACCGTCGATCGCAAGCTGTACTGGGGCGATCGCGAGGGCATGCGGGTTATGCGCTGCAACCTCGACGGGTCCAACGTGGAGACTCTGGTGCAGACCGGGGTGGGTGAAGACCGTCACGACGAGACGAAATGGTGCGTCGGAGTCGCCGTCGACCATGTCGAACGACATCTCTACTGGACGCAGAAGGGCCCCAGCGATGCCGGACTCGGCAGGATTCTGCGGGCCGGGATCGATATTCCCGCAGGCGAGTCCGCGGCTCACCGCAGCGACATCGAGGTGGTGTTCAAGGACTTACCCGAGCCGATCGACCTCGAAATCGAGCACGCCACGCGGATGCTCTACTGGACCGACCGTGGCGACCCGCCGAACGGCAACACCGTCAACCGGGCGCCTTTGGATGGCATCTTCTACACCGAACCTGAAATCGTGTCGACCCACCTGATGGAAGGCATCGGGATCGCACTGGATCCAGCCCACAACCGCATGTTCGTCACCGACCTGGGAGGCACCATCTATGTGGCGGCGCTGGACGGATCCGGCCACCGGCCCGTCCGCGCCCTGCAAGGCAACCTCACCGGCATCGCCTACGCCGAGGTGCCCGACGGGAGTTCGACATGAGCAGGCATCGGATCGTCCAACCGATTCAGCGGTCAAGGCCGCATAACGACATCAGGAGCAGGAGATGAGTTTCAAAGTACCAGCGGACTTTCCAAGCCGTCCGGTGGCCGTAATCGGCGCCGGTACCCTCGGGCGGCGTATCGCGCTGATGTTCGCCGCACATGGTGCTCGAGTAGGGATCTATGACCTCGCTGAACGGCAGCGCCGTGCCGCTGTCGATTTCGTGTCGCAGAACCTTCCCGCGCTGACGGACCACCTGACCGGTGTTGAGCCGGGCCAGGTTTCGGCTGAGACTGACCTGGCTGAAGCGGTGTACGACGCGTGGCTGGTGATCGAGGCGATCCCCGAGCGGCTCGAGCTCAAGAAGCAGATATTCGGACAACTCGACGAACTGGCACCCGCCGACGCCGTCCTGGCCAGCAATTCGTCGTCGTATGCCAGCCGGATGTTTCTGGACAAGGTCCACCACCCGGAGCGAGTGCTGAACATTCACTTCTACATGCCGCCGAAGCAGAACGCGGTAGACGTCATGTCCTGCGGTCAGACCGACCGCGACGTCATCGATTTCGTACTGGCCACGTTGCCACAGTTCGGGCTGTATCCGTTCGAAGCCCGGAGGGAGAGCACAGGTTTCATCTTCAACCGGGTATGGGCAGCGGTAAAGCGGGAATCGCTGGAGGTCGTCGCCGAAGGCGTCTCCACGCCGCAGGACATCGACCAGATGTTCCAGCTCAACACCGGCTCCGCAGGCCCTTTCCGAATGATGGATCAGGTCGGCCTGGATGTCGTGCTGGACATCGAAGAACACTATTGCGCCGAGCACCCAGAGTATCCCGAGGGGCCGCGTCGGCTGTTGCGTAGCTACCTGCAGCAAGGTCGGTTGGGCGTGAAGTCGGGCGCCGGCTTCTACGACGACTACCCACGTTCGACCGGGCAGCCGGTCACCCCGTAACGGCAGTCACCATCACGACCGAGGCACACCGATGACCAATGACGCTCTGGCGTTCGTCGGACGCATCAGTGCAAATCAAGCGCCGGTATGGCTTCAGGAGGTCCAAGCGATCGCAGGCATCGCAACCACTATCGGGGTGCTCATCGCGCTGTACATCGCCGCCATCCGCGAGCCCAGGAAGGATGCCGCAGAACGCAGGCACCACGCAGCACAGATCGACGCACTTCGCCGTGCCGAACAGGCTCGTATCGCGGCCCAGGCGCGAAAAGTGCTGCCCTCGTGCGTCAGAACACCCATGTTCGGCGAAACGTGGTGGACAGTAAGGATCGACAACGCAAGCGACGCGGTGGCCACGATGCTTGGCGTCGATGTTGCGGCTTTGGACACCAACGGTATTGAAGTCCCACATGGTTGCAGCCGGGCCGCCGGCATGGTGCCCGTCGACCAGGTCTTCGATCGGTCCATACGTGCGGCGCTATACGACATGTCGCGGGGCAGATTTGAACACGAGGCGGTGCCCGCGTTCAAGCAAGCAGTACGTGACGCGATGGTGGGTCACTTTGTCAATGAATGGCCACGCACCGTGCCGCCAAGTGAGCACGCCGTGATGGCCTACACAACGACCGACCCGAATTTCAAGCTACGCATCACCATTGACTACGAAGACGAAGCGGGTTACCAGTGGCGTCGCACCGATACCAGCCAGCCAAGACGCATAGATGACACGACTCAGCCGGCCACGGGGACAGAGCTGTGGTGGCGATTGGACTGATCAATCAGTTTCACGAGACGCTGAGTGCTTCGTGTACCGAGGCGATCACTATCGAGCCCTCGCCGACGGCCGAGGCGACCCGTTTGATCGATCCGGATCGCACGTCACCGACGGCGAAAATGCCGGGACAGCTGGTAGCCAGCGGTTGTGATAACGCGTGGGAGGACGCGGGGTCGTCGGAGACGGCCGATATACCCGTGCGCACAAATCCTTTGTCGTCCAGGGCGACGCAGGTGAGCCACTCAGTGTTCGGCGCGGCCCCGAGCATGAGAAACACATTCGGAACATGGCGGGTCTGGGACTGCCCGGTACCCCGGTCGCGCCACGTAACGGTGTCCAGGTGCCGCTCGCCACTCAGCGCGGTGATCTCGGTGTGTGGATGCACGGTGATGCGTTCGGGCGCCGCCTCGATGCGACGGATGAGGTAGTCGGACATGGTGGACGCCAATCCGTCGCCGCGCACCAGGATGTGCACATGGTTGGCCAGACGTGACAGGAAGACCGCGGCCTGCCCGGCGGAGTTGCCCCCGCCAACGACGGCCACGTCGTCGCCTTCGCACAGCTCGGATTCGAGCGCGGTGGCGGCGTAGTGGACCCCACAGCCCTCGAATTGGGCGATATTGGCCAAGGGAAGGCTGCGGTAGCGCGCACCCGTGGCGATGACGACAGTGTGCGCGCGCACTTGGGTGCCGTCGTCTAATTCGAGGACGTACGGGGGTGAGTCGGTCACCAGTCGCAGCACCGTGCGCGGCACGATGATGCGGGCCCCGAATTTCTGGGCCTGGACCTGCGCGCGTTGTGCCAGTTCCCGGCCGGAGATACCGATCGGGAAGCCCAGATAGTTCTCGATGCGTGAGCTTGTCGAGGCCTGACCGCCAGGTGCATCGGCCTCCAAAACCACGGTGTCGAGGCCTTCGGAGGCCGAATACACCGCGGCAGCCAGTCCGGCCGGCCCGGCTCCGACCACGACCACGTCGGCGACGTGCTGCGGGTCAAGGGGTTCGGCGATGCCGATATGGTCACCGAGCTCGCGCGGTGTCGGGCACACCAGGACGCGATCGTCACCGCACACCACCACCGGTGTGTCATCGACCTCGAAGCCCAGCTCGGACAACTGTGCCGCCGCCCCGGAGTCGGCTTCGGGATCGGCGAGACGGTACGGGTGGCGGTTGCTGGTCAGGAACAGTTGCAGCTGCAGTGACTGCGCCGAGCGGCGAGGAGCGATGATCGTCACCCCCGTCTGAGCGTGCAGAAACATGCGTTCGCGGCGCAGAATGATCGCGCGTATCACCACGTTGGCGATGTCGGGTTCGGCAGCCAGAAGCCGACGGAATTGTGAGCAGTTCAATCGCGCCACGCGCCCATCGCCACCCATGCGCCCGCCGACGAGTATCGCCCGATCGTTGAAGAGGTTGAGCTCGCCGGTGAACTGCTGCTCCCCATACACGTGCACCACCTGTTGGGCCGTGCCGCGGGACGCATAAGCCTCGATGAAGCCGTCGAGGATGAGGAAGAAGTCGACCCGTCGAGCGCCGGGCTCGAAAAGCACGGTGCCGCGCGGCAGCCGCTGCACAACGCCGAACCGACAGACGCGCTCGACTTGATCAGCAGTCAACCTCGGGAAGGCCTCTGCCTCGCGCACACGTGGATCAGAGGGATCCAAGACCTCCTCCGCCAAGAATCTTCTCACGTCGGACTTCCCGCTCATGTTGTCAGCGTATGTGCGACATCGCCTCGCATGACTAATGCAGCCGCTGGGGTCAGTTCTGGTCTGGGGCGACTCGGAATTCTCTGCGGCCACCAGAACCACGGGCCGAGCAACCGGGCGAGCGGCAGCACCAGGAACAGTCGCACGACGATCATGTCGAAGATCAATCCGACGCAGATCGTCGAGCCTGCCTGGCCGATGTTGATGACGTCGCTGGACAGCAGCGCCAGCATGGTGAAGGCGAAGACAAAGGCCGCTGTGAACACCACGCCTCCGGAACTTCCCATCGTGCGGATCAGGCCCGTCTTGACTCCCGCGCCGATTTCGTCTCGATACCGCGACAGCAGGAGCAGGTTGTAATCGCAACCCACCGCGACAAGGACGATGAACGCGATCGGCAGGGTCAGCCAGTGCAGCTGGGTGTGCAGCAGCGTCTCCCAAATGAAGACGCTCAACCCAAACGCCCCGGAAAAGGACAGCATCACGGTGACCAGCACAACGATCGCGCCGACGAGAGCCCGGGTGATGAGCCAGGACGATCGACGAACACCAAGGCGAACGTCGCCAGCATCATGATGATGATGTCGTTGCGCGAATAGTCTTGAACGTCACGATAATTCGACGCTGCACCGGCTAGGTATATCTTGGCGTTCGACAGCGATGTGCCCTTGACGGCTTCCTGCGCGGCGGCAGTCACGTCCTCGATCTGTTTGATGCCTTCCGGGCTCTGGGCCTCACCGGTGTGGTAGAAGACGATGCGGGCGCCCTTGCCGTCGGGGGTCATGAAGAAGTTCATGCCGACCTGGAAATCGGCCGTCTTGAGGGCATCGGGCGGCAGGAAGAAGAAGTCGTCGTTCTGGGCGTTGTCGAATGCCTGCGCCATGTCGACCAACGGGCTGATGAACGGGTCCAACTGGTCGACGAGTGCATGAAGGGTGCTCTGCAGCGTGAGAGTCAATGACTGGATTGATTCCAGATTCGATACCACGGCGTCTATTTGGTCGATGATCTGCGGGGTGACCGTGTCGATGATCGTGAGCCCCTTACCGTGTTCGCCGAACTCGTCAGTTATCCCGTCGACGCTGTCGAGTGTCTCCAGCAGCGAACGAAAGGCCCAACAGATCGGGATGTCGTAGCAGTGTGGCTCCCAGTTGAAGTAGTTGCGGATAGGCCGCATGAAATCGTCGAAGTCGGCGAGGTGATCACGGGCCTCCCCGCTGAGAGTCTTTAATTGGTCTGCAGATTCCCGCGATATGTGGGTGCCGTTGGCGAGCTGGCGGGTCAGAGTCCTCCAATCGCTTGGTCGAGTCGATGACGCTGGCCGTCTTGGCGGCGATGGTGTCGATATCGGCGACGCGATCACGGAGGAACGTGATGTTCTCGCCGATTTTCGTCCCCGTGGAGCCCAATGCGTATGGGAGAGAGGCATGTTCCAGCGGTCGCCCGTTCGGCCTGGTGACGCTTTGCACCAGTGCGACCCCCGGCGTGCGGATGATGGCCTTGGCGATGCGGTCCAACGAGATCATGTCGGTGGTGTTGCGCATATCGTGATCCGACTTCACGTACACGATGTCGTTGTTCAGCCAACTCTTCGGGTAGTGCTTGTCGGCGGCGGCGTAGCCGGTGCTCGCTTCGACGCTCGCCGGCGCGAAATCCCGGTCGTTGTAACTGACCTTGTAGGTCGTCAGACCCAGCATGCACAGCGGAATGACAAGTGCGGCCAACGCGATCATCGGCACCGGCCACCGGGCAATGATGGTCCCGACCTTGCGCCACACCGGGTTGGCCCTCGTGTCTTACGCGGCTGGATCCAGCCGATCTTGCTCCCCATCGTCAACAGAGCGGGGCCCAGGGTCAGTGCCGACAGGACGGCGACGACCATCGACACCGCACAGGGCGGCCCGAGGGTGCGGAAGTAGTCCAGGTGGGTCAGGCTGAGGCACAGCGTGGCGCCCGAGATCGCAATACCCGACCCCAAGATGACGTGCGGCACGTTGGCGACGGACTCGTAATAGGACGATTCCTTGTCTTCGCCTCTTTGACGGGCTTCCTGGTATCGACCGAGGTAAAAAATCGCGTAGTCCGTCGAGGCACCCAGCACCAGAGACACCAGCAAGTTCGACGCGAACGAGGAGATCTCGATGACTCCCTGCTGCACGAGGAACGAGATGATGCCTCGGGCCACCGCCAGCGTGGTGAGCACCCCGAACAGCGGGATCAGTGCGATCGTGATCGACCGATAGGCGATGAGCAGCAGGATGACGATCAGGATGACCGTCACGATCGTCAGCTTGACCAGGCTCGAATCCGTGGCGTGCAGCGTATCGGCCGCCAATGGTGCAGGTCCGGTGATGTAGGCCGTGAGGCCGTCCGGTTTCGGTACCTTCGCCACGACGTCGCGGATCGCGGCGATCGACTCGTTCGCCTTCGACGATCCCAGGTCGCCGACTGGGCGGATCGTCAACGTGGTCGCCTCGGCATCGGCGCTCTGGGGCCCCGACATGGTGACCGGCTTGCCCCACAGGTCCTGAACCGACGCCACGTTCTTGGTGTCGTCCAGCAGTCGGCGTACCAACTCGTTGTAGTACTGGTGGTCCTGCTCACCGAGCTTGCGGCCCTTGGTTTCCAGCAGAAGGACGGCAACACTGGTGTAGTTCGATTCATCGAAGTCGTTGCCCTGGTGGATCGCCGCCTGTGCCGACGGCGCGTCGCGGGCAACAAGAGGACCGGCGTTTTCGGCGGTGATTTCGTCAAGGGACGGCAGGAAGATGTTCGTGACCGCAGCCACCAGGACCCACAGAATGATGATCGGAATCGCCAGCACGCGTAGCAGTTTCGCGAGGCGCGGGCGTTCTACTGGTTCGGCGTTGTTTGGCGGCGGTGGTGATTTCTCAGCCACTGGAGCAGTCATGCGGCTGTCACCGTGCACGCCACCGCGGCGCCCTCATGAGAAACGGAGTGCTCATCGCGGACCTGGCCATCGACGAGAATCCGGCACCCCACCGAACTGCCGTCAACCTGTGCCACGAGGCTCAGCGAGGCCGATGACGCCATCGTCGTTTCCGAAACAGACCAAGGCAGCGACGCCAGCGTGACTTCGATCGGCTGACTGTTGAGGTCCGCGTAGGTCACCTTCCCGCCATTGCCGAGGTCTCCAAACACCTCATAGGTGACGTTCTTCGGATTGATCTGTACGACAGTGGCGGGAATCGCGCCCGCAGTGGGCGGATTGGTGATCGCCTCATTCAGGTGTCGGACCGTGTTCACGCCATAGCCGACGATTGCGATCACACCGAGTACGACCACAGGCAGCCATAGCTTGCCGAATATTCGGCTCCTGCTTCGCCGCTTGGGCCTCGTGCTCATACAAGTATCTTTCGATCGAGTATGACCTCCCACTGACAAGGTGCCGGCTGTGCAGCTAGTACACTCATCGGTGTGCGGGCAGAGCCTACATCGGCTTCGTCCTCCGACTAGTGGAATCGGCAAAGACAACTGCCAGATCGCGCACGGCGGGAACGCAGGGAATTGACAATTGCGTCAGGATGCCTGGCAAGGGACTGCACGCTCACTACCCTTCTGAAATGAGCGCGGCAATTTCTGAGTCACCGTGGTGGCCTGCCATCTTTGTCCTGGCGCAGCTCCGAAAGCTGCACTGTTGCACTATCTTTCGCCGTTGTAGGCGGGCTCACGGTCAACGGTGACCCTTGGCAATCTTCTCGGTATCCTGCGCGGGCCACCCGAGCGTGAATGCGAAAGGTGGCACCGTGGCACCGGTTTCCGGCGTGACACCGCTCCATTGATCTGTTACGTCTTCAGCCCATCGGGCCCATTGGACGACGGCCTCGTATTGGCTCATGAGCAGCTTGCCGGTGATCGCAGCAATTGGCAGGCGGTCCGGAAACGGCCCACCCGTGGTTGCGTATTGCGTTGATCTGTCGAGCACCTCAGCGAGCCGCGTCTCGGCGTCAACCCGGATTTCGCGCACCGCCGCACGTAGCTGACTCACATCGCCGGCGTCGGCGAACGCCACCTTGAGCATGGTTTCGAACTCCACCCGCATCCCGGCGGCAGGTGCGTCCAGCCAGTCTCGAAGCGATGCCCGTCCCGCGTCGGTGATCTCGTACACGGTGCTGCGCCGCTTGCCGGTGAAGGTGATCTGCGAGGTGGCCAGGCCTTCGGCCACCAGCTTCTTCGGCTCCTCGTAGATCATGCTCGCCGCCCGTGGCCAGAACCAGCTCACCGTGCGATCCATCTGTTGCGCGAGCTCATACGTCGTGAACGGCTGGATCGAGAGCAGTCCGAGTATCGCAAAGGACGTCGGGCTCAGCTGTCTGCGGGACATGGGTGGACAATACTCCGAATCGGACTATATTGGAGATACTCCAAATCGGAGCATGTCGAAGGAGAACCCATGTCCGACCCGTCCACTGATCCGGACGTCCCCGCCCCTCAGACCCGCTTGACCCGGGAGTACGGCGTCCGGCATCCATTCGTCGGAGCAGGTATGGGCTTCATCGCGCACGAGCAGCTTGCGGCCGCCGTCACCAATGCCGGTGGATTGGGTGTGCTGGGAGCATCCCCCGATCCCGCAGACAGCCTGATCGTGATGGTAGAGCGATTGCGCGCCTTGACTTGTGGTCCGTTCGGAGTCGACCTCATCTGCGCCGATACCGGATTCGGGCCTGCCAGCACAGACGAGCACATCGACGCATGTGTCCAGCTGGACGTACCGCTGGTCGTTTTCCACCATGACCTACCGCCGGTCCGCTGGGTCAGCACGCTGCGTACCGCGGGCATACGCGTGTGGATGCAGGCCTCATCGCCGCAAATCGCCGCGGCTGCAATAGAACTCGGTGTAGACGGGATAGTGGCTCAGGGCAGCGAGGCCGGTGGCCACGCCCGCGGGCTCATCCCGTTGCACTCGTTCTTGCGGGCGATGCGACACAAGTGGCCCGACATGCTGGTGTTGGCGGCAGGTGGCATATCCGACGGGACCCTCGCAGCGGCTGCCTTGGGTGTGGGCGCCGACGGAGTCTGGGTGGGCACCGCCTTGGTCGCCGCCGAGGAGGCCAACGCCCACCCGGAGTACAAGCGTCGACTCATCGATTCTCCCGGTAGAACAGTGCGCAGCACTGCATTCGGACCCGAGTGGCCCGACCAGCCGTACCGGCTTCTCGCCACTCCCGCAGTGCTCAGCGCGGAGGCGGGCGGCGGTGGATCCGACCTGCGCGAGGACGGGCCGATCGGTCGGACGCGACTGTTCCCGCATTCGGCGAACATGCCCTATGACATGCCGATCAGGTCAACGTTGCCGCCCACACCCGAAACCAGCGGTGATTGGGAATCGATGGCCTATCCGGCCGGTGAAGGGGTTGGCGCCGTGAGAACCATCGCGCCTGCCGCAGACATCATCCAGCGGATGATGAATCAGGCATACGAAATACTCGCAACAGAACACCTGCTCCGCGCCCAGATGTGAACTGACGAGGAATGTCCATGCCAACCTTCAGCAAGGTGTCGCACATTTCGTTTTCCGTAACTGACGCAGAGGCGAGCGCCCGATGGTGGGCGAATCTTCTCGACCTCACCGAACTCGACCGGGTCGGCGGCGATGGGTGGCGCGCGATCTTGCTCATTCACCCGCCGTCGCGCACCATCGTCGAGTTTCAACAGCATGACGCGAATCAGGGCGAAGCCTTCGATCCGCGTCGCACCGGGTTCGATCACATGGGGTTCAAAGTCGACACCCGCGCCGACCTGGACGAGTGGCTGACCCGGTTCGAGCAGCTAGGCGTGGCCCACTCGCCGATCGCCGAGCGCGAATACGGCGCGGTGCTGACGTTCAAGGACCCCGACGGCATTCAGTTCGAGATGTTCTTCAAAGCCGACCACCCATGACAATGAGCCGATGAGGCTACCCGTCATGCCACCGGTGTCGCCGATGTTGGCCAAACCGGTTCGGTCGATCCCACCCGGGGCATCCTATGAACCAAAGTGGGACGGCTTCCGGTCGATCTGCTTCCGCGACGGCGACGCGGTGGAGCTGGGCAGCCGCAACGAGCGGCCGATGACGCGCTACTTCCCCGAACTGGTTGCGGCGGTCACGGCCGAACTACCCGAACGGTGTGTGATCGACGGTGAGATCGTCATCGCCACCGACCACGGGCTGGACTTCGAGGCCCTTCAGCTGCGGCTGCACCCGGCCGCGTCGCGGGTACGCATGCTTGCCGAGCAGATCCCTGCCTCGTTCATCGTCTTCGACCTGCTCGCGCTCGATGATGACGACTACACCGGGCGACCGTTCAGCGAGCGCCGGGCCGCCCTCGTCGACGCATTGGCAGGCACGGGTCCGTCGATCCACGTCACGCCCGCGACCGCGGACCTGGCAACCGCCAAGCGGTGGTTCGACGAATTCGAGGGCGCGGGGCTCGATGGGTTGATCGCCAAGCCGCTGGCCATCACGTATCAGCCGGACAAGCGCGTCATGTTCAAGATCAAGCACGAGCGCACCGCCGACTGCGTCGTCGCCGGCTACCGCGTGCACAAGTCGGGTGACGACGCGATCGGCTCGCTGCTGCTCGGGCTCTACAAAGATGACGGCACACTGGCCTCGGTGGGCGTCATCGGTGCCTTCCCGATGGCCGAACGGAGGCGGCTGTTGACCGAGTTACAGCCGCTCGTCACGACTTTCGAAGAACACCCGTGGAACTGGGCCGCCCACATGGCCGGTGATCGGACGCCGCGTCGCAACGAAGGCTCACGCTGGAACGCGGGCAAGGACCTCTCGTTCGTGCCGCTGCGGCCCGAACGCGTGGTCGAGGTCCGCTACGACCACATGGAAGGTGAAAGGTTCCGCCACACAGCGCAGTTCAACCGCTGGCGGCCCGACCGCGACCCACGCTCATGTACCTACGAGCAGCTCGAGCATCCGGTCACCTTCCGTCTCGGCGACATCGTTCCTGGCCTCGGCTGAGCAAGCGAATTCGATGGTTACGCGATGTCGTCGCCAGAAACGTGTGATGCTCGACCCATGGCGACCACCCGGGCGATGGCCGTCGTCCTCGCCGTCACCTGCACCGCCGTCGGATTGGCAAGCCCTGCACGGGCGGACGAGCGGCTCGATGGCGACTACACCTTCGTCAACGGCGCGACCACGAACACATGGACCATCACCACGCACTGCAACGCGGACCGCACGTGCGGAGGGACGGTGTCAACCTCCACAGGGTGGGTCGGGGCGATCAGCAGAGTGGTGGGTGGCCCCTGGACCGCGGAACGGCGTGACATGTCGAATGGGTGGACATGCCCGGACGGCAGTCCGGGCCCGGCGGATCTGTTGTACTCGTTCGACCCTGTCACCCTGGTGGGCACCGTCACTTCCACGTCGAAACCCGGGGCGTGTAACGACCCCAACCCGCAGCAGGCTCAACAGCCGATCAGTTTGAGTTTGCAGCCCGCGTAGCAATGCCGTTGTCACGGTCATCGGGTTTAACGACCCGTCGAGCGGGCACCACTAACCCATGTCTGTAACAGCATTTCAGGATCTGCCGCTCGCTGATCGGGACCGTGAATGGGACGGCGACGCGGCGGACAAGCGAGTCCGCAAGTGGGCAGGCGCGGAAGACGAGCCCAACCAGAAGTATCGCGACGCCCACGTGTGGTACGACGGCGACAACAAGGAAAACTTCACCGCTTACAAGCTGCTGATCGCCGACGTGGTCGCCGACAAGCTCGAGGTTGTGCCCCGCGGCGTAATGGCGGCAGGAGCCATCATGGACGGCGCCCGCGGCGGTATCGACCTGCCCAAGAACGACATCGACCGGGTGAAAAGCCATCTGGCCAAGTACTACAAGAAGATGGGCGACACGGCTCCCTGGGAGCGCTAACCCGTGCGAGCCTCTGCGTAGAGGTGGACCAGGCCGGAGGCCACCGCGAACCGCGGGCCGTGCACGCCGTCGATATCGGCCCTGCCGACCGCGACCGGAATCGCGCGTAGCGATTCTCCGACCGTCCGCAACAGCTCGTCGTCCAGCGCTCCACCACCGGCCAGCACGAGCGCGGACGGTGACTGGTCGAATGCCCTCAGGCAGCGGGCGATGTTCGCCGCGACGGTTTCCTGTTTGATGGCGAGCCGCAGACTGCGCCACTCCTCTGCCGCCAGTCTGCTGGAAAACGGCACCAGACCGGCGCTTCCGCGCGTACACAGCCACCCGATCGCATCACGGGTGGCCGGGTGGTCCAGGAAGACACGCCGCCCGTCCTCTTCATGCGCGATGTGCGGATTCTCCACGCGCAGTGCGGGCGTGCGCTTGACCCGCTCCGCGAGGGCGCGAGGAATGCCGAGCACCCGCGACACGGCGACGGTGATTGATTCGCCCGCGCCTGCCGCGATCACCGTGCGGTGCGCGCCCACCACGTCGATCGTGCCCCCGCCGATGTCGCAGACGATCGAGTCGGGCGGCAAGCCCGGCGTCGTGCGGGCGCCGCGCGCCGACGCCTCCGGTTCGGTTGCGATCGTGTGTGCCGGGCGCCCAGTCAACTCCGCCAACATCGCGGCGGCATCCGAGACATGTTCGGCGGCAAGGAGAGCCACGACGGTGCCGCGGGCATCCGCGACACCGCGACGCAGCCACGCACCGTTGTCGATCGACGCGAGGTCGGTGAAGAACGCGTCGTCGACTGCCATCCCGCGTTCTGCCGTCGGAATCGCCGCGATGCGCACAGCGACGACACTGCCAGGAGACTCGAGTCGCAGGACGCTGTGCGCCTGGGCAGGCCGATACCGCGTCACCGCACCGTCGACACGACAGTCGACGTAGTCGTCGTCTGCTTTCGGCGCCTCGAGCGGACCGGTTCGAGGCGTCACCGCGATCGCTGGCGAATCGGCCAATTCCCGGGTGAACTCGGCCACGTGGTGAATCTGGTCCTGGCCCAGGTGCAAGGCGGCCGACAGCGCTATCGGGTCGGCAAGGGCGCGGTACGCACGGCCTTCGGCGACAACCTCAACCGCGACCATTGCGCCGATCTCGAGACCGTCCAGGTCGACCTCGTCGACCACCGGCACGTCGATCGGGATGCGGTTGCGGATCAGCACGGCGTCGTCCTGCGCGGCGATCACGCCGGCGATCTGCCACCCGCGGCTCACACCGTCCGAGATCTCTCTCGCCGCCACCTCGAAATCGATGGCGTCGCCAACGGAAACGATTGTGGGGCCGTCGATTACGTCGCCGGCCAGATCAGCCAGCGGGACGTGTCGGCCGACGGCCGAGCCGGTGCCTGCCGGCGTTCTCGCGTCCGGCTTTCGCAGGCTGCGTACCGGCGAGCGCGGCGACGAAGCGGGTGGCAGCGGGACCGTCGAGGTATCCACCGGGCGGAGGGTGGCCAACAGGAGTTGGTCGACGGCCACAGCGGCCTCGACCTCCAACTTGTGCAGCAGCGCCGCCGCTCCCTCCAGCGATTCCCTGGAGCCCTTTCGGCCGCGCGTGGGCGCCTGCCCATGTGCGACTGGTTCCACCGCGCCGTCTCGGACGCGGGCGATGACGATCTCGGTGGTGTGGTTGCCGACGTCGATTCCCGCGACGATCAACGCAAGAGACCCCTGCGGGCATACACGACCGCGGCGTGCCGCACGAGTTCCGCGCACCGCGAGGCACCGCGCGCGTCCAGCGACGCCCGCACTGCCTCCAATTCCTCGGCGGTGGAGCGGTGCGGGCGCAACGCCTCGTAGAGGCTCATCACCTCTTCGCCGTCCAGGGTCGCCAATTCCGCTGCGCGCAGGAAGTTCTCGGCCAATTGCGGGTTGCCGCCCTCCTCGGCGACGACGGCCTGATGCGCCAGCGTGGCCGGATCCATCCGGAGGTCCGACAGCTGGAGCTTGCCGTCGACGGCCGCCTGCACGGTGAACTTGTCGTCGGTCATGTCCTCGTCGCCTTCACAGTCAGGGGCGGCTGCCCCGGTTCGCAGAGCTCACGCTCCAGGGCGACGAGGGCGACAGTGCGCGCTTGATAGCGGGCCGAGATCGACTCGTCGGTGCCGCCGCTCAGGATCGGAACGGGCGTCATCCCCTTGGCATGCCTGCCCGCGTTCTTACCCAGTTCGCGGTACATCTTCGCGGTCAGCAGCGGCGCGACGCTGAACAGTTCCAGGTTGGCCAGCGGCGTGAGGTCACGCCGGTGGATCAGCGCGGTTCCCTTGCCTTGCAATCCGATTCCGATTCCCGAGCCCGAAAGTCGCGCCGCGGTGAGCCCGATGAGCCCGACGTCGATCGTCGACCTGACCCGGACCAGCCGAGGCACACAACCTTCTTCCTCGAGACCGGCCTCGATCTGGCGCAGCACCTCTCCGATCGTCAGGCCGCACAGCGTGAGCCAGACGGTGCGGGCGAATGCGGGCGACAGCCCGATGCACACTTCGCGAGGATCGCTGCCCTGCTGAGCCGGCTCGACAGGAGTGACCGAGAGGTGGCCGCGGTGCTCGTCCTGATCGGCGGTCAACTCTGCGACCGTGCGCGCCTGCCGGATGTTGTCGATCTCGGCGCGCCGCTGTTCGGTGAGCGCGTAACCGGTGCCAGGTCCGGCGTAGTCGTTCGGATCGGTGAGCTTCGACAGCACCCGGAAGTTCTCGTCGAAGATCGCCGACGTCTGCAGTTGGTCGCCTCGCAGCCGTTCACGAGTGAGCCGCATGATCGATTCGGCCTCGTCGTCGAAGCCGGTCCGCTTCAAGGAGGCGATCACGTCGAAGACGGTCAGTTGTTTGGCCTCGATGGCGGCGGCCGCCTCGGCGACCATCTTCGGATAGCCGGGCGACAGGTCACGAGAGTCGTTGGCCACCACCACTTCATCGATTCGCTCGTCGTCATAATCGGCAAGGCCGAGATCTCGATAGACCGCCTGTACCGCGGTCGCTGCGCGCCGACGTACCCGCGCAAGATGCTCGGCCGACACGGTGCGCAATCCACCGTCCGCCGCCCAGTCACGTTGCAGCACAAGGTAGTCGTCCATGTCGTCGGCGTTGAAATTCGACAGTGCGAACGCGTTGTCGTAGCGCGGGATCGACCCGAAGCCCGAGAAGATGAAGTCGGCGCCCGCGAGCAACACGGGCAGCGTATGCGCGCTTCGGCGAATGTCGGACTCGGAGATGAGATTGTCGTTGCCTGCACATGATTCGAGATCACGCAGCATGACCATCAGGTTCTCGGCGAGTAGCTCCTTCATTCCCTCGGGCACCGAGGACACCACGCCGACGCCGTCGATGCCGCCGTTCTGCACACCCTGTGACCCCAACGCGCGCGCCAGCGAGACGCACCGCGATTCGAGGTAGAGGATGGAGCATTTCTCCGCCGCACCCATCAGCACCTCGGCCCCGCCGCCACTGGTGACCCTCATCTTGAGCCCTCGGGAGGCATACGCGGAGGTCAGGATCGCCTTGGAGAACGGGGTGTCGTCACCGTCGACGAACACCTGCTCGGTGCCGTAGATGGAGATCGTCTCGGCGTAGCTGGTCAGGCCACGCAAGCCGAGCCGCAGCTCGAGCGCCTCCTCGATGGAGCACTGGGCCATCGCCCCTGGCACACCGACCTGGCTGCCGATCAGCAGGGCGACCGCATTGGACGGCGCATCGCCAAGCACCGGCACCGTCGTCTCGACCTCCCGGAAGCCGTACGCGACGGCGCTGGCCGCGTCGGCGGCGATGAGCAGTGGATCGTCGAGCTGATTGGTGACGTGGGCCTGGTTGCCCGGCGTTCTCCTGGCGCGCATCTTGCTCATCGCCATCTGCATCTCGACCGGCGTGAGCAGCGCGACGACGCGGGCCAGTTTGGCGGGGGTGGTGCCACCGATCAGGCGCACCACCTCGGCCCGTGACACATTGACGTCCACCGTCATCCGGGCCAACACCGCATCGTCGAGCGCCATGGCCACCGGCGCGACGTCGAGATCGAGTCCGTAGCGCGCGATGAACTCGTCGATGACGTCGAAGTCCGCAGCAGCCTTCCCGTCGAGTTCGGCGACGGCCCCGTCGCGCACGACAAGGGATGGCTCCGGGTCGTGCGGACTGCGCATCGCGACCAGGCCGAGCTCCGGATTGGTGACGGAAAACCCGTCGAGGTTCACCGGTTTCGCGTCGAGGACACGCATCCGCCCGAGCGCGAGATCCCTTGCGTGCACTGGTGGACTGTTCTCCTACTCGCGAACTGCGGTCTCGTCGTACACGACCCGGCCGATCAGCTCGTAGCGACGCGGATCGCGGTACTTGAAGTAGATCGCCAGGGCCGCACCGAAGACGAACAACCCGACCACGATCCATGGCGTCAACTTGAACAGCAGCGTTCCGGAGGCGGCGCCCGCGGCGGCTTCCTTGTGCTGCCACAGCAGAAGCACGACGTAGAGCATGCCGATTCCGCCGAGCAGCGGCGCGATCAACGTCCGGAACCAGTGTTTGCTCACCGGATGATTCTTGCGCACGTGGAAGTAACTCACCACCGCGAACGCGCACAGTGCCTGCACGATCAGGATCGCCATGGTCCCGAGAATCGCCAGCAGCGTATACATGTGCACGTACGGATCCATGCCTGCCGCGAGGAACGCCAAGATGAGCACCAACGTGATTCCGGTCTGCACTGCCGACGCGATGTGCGGCGAACCGTGCTTGGGATGCGTCGCCCCGATGGTCTTCTGCAGCCTCTTCGAAAGGCCCTCGCGGCCAAGCGCATAGAGGTAGCGCGAAGCGCAGTTGTGGAACGCCATGCCGCAGGCGAAGGACCCGGTGCACAGCAAGATGTTGAACATCGTGACCGCCCACTCGCCGTAGTACTGGCGGACGGGCCCGAAGAAGATGTCGCCTGCGGTGCCTGCGTCCTGAGCAAGGTCGATGGAATGCTGTGGGCCGGTCCCGGCGATCGCCATCCACGACACGAAGACGTAGAACAGCCCGATGCCGACGACGCTCAGGATGGTGGCGCGCGGGATGATCTTCTTGGGGTTGCGGGACTCCTCGCCGTACATCGCCGTCGACTCGAATCCGACCCACGACCAGAACGCGAAGAAGAGCCCCAGTCCGGCGCTGGCCCCCACGATTCCGGCGGCGGGCTGAAATGTCCCACCCGGGTTGATTGTCTCGCTCACTGCAAACCCATTCGGGCCGCCGCCGTGGAACAACACCGCGAGCGCACCCAACGAAAGCATGAAGATCTCGGTCAGCAGGAAGACACCGAGGACCTTGGCAGCGATGTTGATGTCGTAGAAGGCGAGTACCGAGTTCAGCACCAACATCAGCAGGGCAGGCAGGACCCAGTGCACGTGGACGCCGAACAGAGAGCTCATCAGGTTCTGGAAGAAGAACGAGAAGATCCCGATCAGCGAGCCCTCGAAAACCACGTACGCCATGGTGATCAACAGACCGCTGGCCATGCCGACGATCCGGCCAAGCCCGTGGGCGATGTAGCCGTAGAAGGCACCGGTGGCGGTGAGGTGCTTAGCCATGGTGGCGTAGCCGATGGCGAACAGCGTCAGTACTACGGTGGCGAAGAGGTAGCCTGCCGGTGCGTGCGAACCATTTCCGAAGCCGACCGCGATGGGGACGTTGCCGACCATTGCCGTGATGGGGGCGGCGGTGGCCACCGCCATGAACAGCACGCCGATGATGCCGACGGCGTTCGGTTTCAGTCGCTGAACTTGGTCAGTGTTTTCGTTTTCGTCGCGATCTAAGACCTTGTCGGTCATTATGCGCAGCCTTCCGAGCGGTCGACGGGCTTCCATGTGGCGCACACCACAGCACGAACGTTAGGAGTTTGGCACTACCAATTTCCGTTCGCAAGACCCTTTACGAACCATTGACAGAAATGGTCCAGCCTTTTTATGGTGGGTGCTGCCTCAACTCCGCGGAGGAGCCGCATGTACGACTACGGCACATTCTCGTTTGACTCCAAGGCCCAGGTGCTGGACCGGGCGAAGACGTTCTGGAACCCGGGCAAGACACAGTTCTGGATCGACGAAGGTGTCGATCTGGTGATCGACCGCCGCGAGGGCTACTACCTGTGGGACATGAGCGGTCGACGGCTTATCGACATGCACCTCAACGGCGGCACCTACAGCCTCGGACATCGCAACCCAGAAGTGGTCCAGGCGATTTCAGAGGCCACGGAATACTTCGACATCGGCAACCATCACTTCCCGTCGGTTGCGCGGACCGCACTCGCGCAGAAGCTCGTCGAATCGGCGCCTGCGTCGATCTCTAAAGTGGCCTTTGGGTCCGGGGGCGGCGAGGCCATCGATATCGCGATCAAGAGCGCCCGTCATGCCGCCCAGCGCCGCAAGATCGTCTCGATCGTCAAGGCCTACCACGGTCACACCGGCTTGGCGCTGGCCACAGGGGACGATCGGTTCGCGAAGATCTTTCTGTCCGACCAACCCGACGACTTCGTCCAGGTTCCGTTCGGCGATGTCGGCGCGATGGAGCAAGCGCTCTCCGGCAGGGACGTGGCCGCTGTGATCATGGAGACGATCCCCGCGACATACGGTTTCCCGCTGCCACCACCGGGCTACCTCGAGTCCGTCAAGGACCTCGCCGACAAGTACGGCGCGCTCTACATCGCCGACGAGGTGCAGACCGGCCTGATGCGCACCGGCGAAATGTGGGCGATCACCAAACACGGTATCGACCCCGACATCATCGTCACCGGTAAGGGCCTGTCAGGCGGGATGTACCCGATCACGGCGGCGATGCTCAGCGATCGTGCGGCCCAATGGCTCAACGAAGACGGGTTCGCGCACATCTCGACGTTTGGCGGCGCCGAGCTCGGCTGTGTCGCGGAAGTGAAGACCCTCGAGATCACCAGCCGTCCCGAGGTCCGATCGATGGTGCACTACATCGCCGATCTGTTCTCGGCCGGGCTGCGCCGGATTCAGGCCGACGACCCCGACTGGTTCGTCGGAATCCGGCAGAACGGCGTCGTGATCGGCTTGGAGTTCAATCACCCCGAAGGCGCGAAGTTCGTGATGCGGGAACTCTACGAGAACGGG